>NZ_CM155261.1:1462500-1995000 GCF_056680015.1 Sphingomonas sp. BL2 | reverse complement strand
AGGCCTTGGCGAGATCGATACGGAGCGGGCCGAACGGCGAGTTCCAGTTCACGCCGATGCCGACGGAGAGGCGTGGCTTCGCCGAATTACCGAGAAACTGCTCGTTATACGGCCCATAAGAGGACGCATAGAGCGTGTTCGTCGATGTCCCTGCGCATCCGACGCCAAAGCCCGTCGGACAGGTGGTGATCGCCCCAGCGTTCGGATCCGTACCCGTCGTCGGCGTCGGCACGACATATTGCGTTTCGCCCGCCGCGTTCTTGATCGGCGTCAAAAGAGGCAGAATCGTACCATCGGCTGCCACCGGATACGAGCCCGGCTGACCGAGCGCCGGTACCGTAAGCCGCGGCTTCGTGATGCTGAACAACGACCCCGCCTGGACATAGATCGAGGGGCGCAAACCGAGTTCGCGCGCGCCAGAACCCAGTGGAATCTCCATCTCGATGCGACCGAGATAATAGGCGTTGCCGCCGAGCGCGTCATCGATGAACTGATTGCGATCGGTGACCAGCACCTGCTTGCCAGAGGCGTCCGTCGTATACGGGGTTCGCAGTACGCGAGGGCCAACGCCACGGATGTCGAAGCCACGGAACTGCGGCTCACCAAGGTAGAAACGGTCGGTGATGCGGACCTTGTCGATACCCTCGCCCCGGCTCCCTTCCAGCGACTTGATGTAGCCACCTTCGCCGATAGCCGACAGGACGAAGCCGCTGCCGACATTATAGTATTTGGCACCCTCTGCACGAGTACGGATATACTTCACGTCGCCGCCAAGCCCGGCGAAATCCTGGCTGAACGAGAACCGCGAGCCAGCTGTCGGACGAAGACGACTGTTCAGCGTATCATAGCTAAGCGAATAGCCAACCGACGATGTCCAACGATTGCCGATCGCTTCGCAGAGATAGCGGCCGGCCTTGAGGATGTCGCACTGGCCGTTAGTAAAATATGTCGATTCGCTGAGCCCAACCTCATCGTACGAAAGGCCATAGCGCGCTGACAGCGACCAGAATTCGGTCAGCGGCACACCGGCACGAAGCTGGAACCCAGTCGAGACCTGCGAATACGTCGTCTGGCGGTCGTTACCGATATAGTTGAACGAGTTGTAATCGCGGCGGAAGATGTCACCGCCGACTGCAATGTTCTTGTCGAACAAATACGGCTCGGTGAAGCCCAGCTCGATCGACTTCGAATAGCTCGAATAGTTGACGCCAGCGCGCAGTTCCTGGCCCTTGCCGCGGAAGTTGCGCTGCGTGATGTTCGCCTGGATGATGAAGCGCTCAAGGCTCGAATAGCCCGCCGAAAGCTGCAGCTCGCCGGTCGACTTCTCTTCGAGGTTGGTCTCCAGGATGACGCGATCAGGTGCCGAACCCGGCAACTGCTTGATCTCCATCTTGTCCTGGAAATACCCCAGCGAGTTGATGCGATCCTGCGAGCGCTTCACCTGGAAGCTGTTGAACGCGTCGCCCTCCGCCAGGCGGATCTCGCGACGCACGACCTTGTCCTGCGTCTGCGTGTTGCCGTTGATCTCGATCCGCTCGACATAGGTACGCTTGGCTTCGGCGATGTTGAAATTAATCCCCATCGTCAGCGTTTCGGCGTCCTTCTGGAACTCCGGGTTCACCTCGGTGAACGCATAGCCGAACAGACCCGCGGTCTGGCTGAGATTGTCGACCGAATCCTCGACCAGTTTCGCGTTGTACCAATCGCCCTTCTTGAGCGGCAGCGAGGCGGCGAGCTTGGTGTTGTCGAAGTCGCGGATCTGGCTGTCGACGGTAACGTCGCCGAACTTGTAGCGCTTGCCCTCCTCCACCACGTACGTGATGATGAAGTCCTTCTTGTCCGGCGTCAGCTCGGCAACCGCCGAGGTCACGCGGAAATCGGCATAGCCCTGTGTCAGGTAGAACTGGCGAAGCTTCTGCTGATCGTAGGACAGGCGATCCTGATCGTAGCTGGTCGCCGACGAGAGCAGACGGAACAGACGCGACTGCTTGGTCGCCATCTGACCGCGAATCTGGTCGTCGGAAAACACCTCGTTGCCGAGGATGTTGATCTGGCGGACCTTCGACTTCGGCCCTTCGCTGATCTCGAACACCACATCGACGCGGTTCTGGTCGAGATTGACCATCTTCGGATCGATCACCGCGGCGAAGCGGCCCTGGCGGCGATACAGCTCGATGATCCGCGCGATATCCTGGCGGACCGCGGTACGCGTAAAGATCTGGCGTGGCGCGAGCTTGATCTCCTTGGTGATCTTGTCGCTCTTGAGCGCCTTGTTGCCCTCGATGATCACGCGGTTGATGATCGGGTTCTCGCGCACGCGGAGAACGATGTTGCCGTCCTCGACACCTGCGATCGAGTAATCCGCGAACAGGTCGCTGGCCTGGAGATCCTTCAGCGCCTGATCGAGCGTTTCGGCGGTGTAGGGGATGCCGACGCGCAGCTTGGTATAGCTGAGCACCGTCTCGCCCTCGATGCGCTGCGATCCCTCGACGCGCAAAGTCTTTATCGTCCGCACGGATACCGGCGCACCGACGGGCGTTACTACAGGCGGAGCGACTCGCGTCGCACCGTTCCGCGTCGCCGTTCCGGCGGGCGCGGTAGAAGGCGAGGCGGCGGGTGCCGTCTGCGCAAAGGCGGGAACGCCCGACAGGATCGTTCCTGCAAGCAGCAGGGCGCCCTTACGCGCGAAATCGTAACCGTTGATCGCTGTCACCAAACCCACCTTAAAAACGTGCACATACAAGGCGCGCCCGCCCTGCCCTATCGTCGTCAGCCGATCAAGCCGGCCAAGTTCTTCCAGAGCCCGAAATTGCCGAGATCGTTAAAGGTCACGAGCAACATCAGCGCGAGGATCGCCGCAAGACCGCCACGAAACGCCCATTCCTGAACCTGCGGCTCGACCGGGCGCCTGCGCACCGTTTCGATCGCATAGAAGAACAAATGGCCTCCATCGAGCATGGGCACTGGCAGCAGGTTGATGAACCCCAGATTGATCGACACCAGCGCAATCAGGAAGACATAGGCGTCGAGGCCCAGCGACATCTGCTCGCCCGACACCTTGGCGATGCTGAGCGGCCCGCCGAGCTCCTTCACCGAACGGCGTCCGGTAATGACCTGACCAAGAGTCTCGACCATCATCGACACGATCTCGCCGGTGCGCTTCACCGCGATCACCGGCGCTTCGATCAGGCTGACGGGGACGATGACCGGCTTGCTGCCGGCGATGCCGAGGCGGCCGATTCGATATTCGTTGCCGAAGCGGTCGCGCTGGAGTTCGGTACCGATGACGATGTCGCGCGAGACCATCTGGCCACCACGCTGGGCGTCGATCCGCGTGCTTTCGCCGGCGCGGATGCGGGCATAGCGAGCTAGGTCGTCAAACGTCTCGACCGAGCGTCCGCCGATCGCGGTAATCCGGTCGCCGATCTGCAGGCCCGCCGCTGCAGCGGCGCTGCCGGGGACCGTGCCCCCAACGATCGGCGGCATGCGGATGTCACCGTAGGCGAACGCGAAGCCGGCAAGGATCAGGATCGCAACGACGAAGTTCACCACCGGGCCGGCTGCGACGACGATCGCGCGCTGCCATACCGGCTTCGATTGGAACGTACGCTGGCGTTCTTCGGCGGGGAGCGACAGCCACTCGGCGGAGGGCTGGCTGGCCGGGTTCATGTCGCCAGCGAACTTCACGTAACCGCCGAGCGGCAGCCACCCAAACTTCCACCGCGTGCCGCGCTTGTCGGTGAAGCCTGCGATCTCGTGGCCGAAGCCGATCGCGAAGGCGTCCGCCTTGATCCCGAAAAAACGCCCAGCGAGGTAATGTCCCATCTCGTGCACGAACACGAGGGGGCCGATCACCGCGGCGAACGACAATATGGTCAGCAGGACACCGGGTGTTTCGATCAAACCGCGTAATCCTTCACACGCTCGCCCGCCAAGATCCGCGCCTCGGCATCGATCGCCAGTACGGCATCGACGCTGTCCGGCGCGGCCGGGTCATAACACGATAACGTATGTTCGACGATTGCGGCAATTTCGAGGAAGCCGATGCGCCGCTGCAGGAATGCCTCGACCGCTACCTCATTGGCTGCGTTGAGAATTGCCGGCCGAGCGCCGCCTGCGTCGAGCGCCTCGCGAGCGAGCCGCAACGCGGGGAAGCGCACCGGATCGGGTGCCTCGAAGTCGAGTCGGCCGATGGCGACTAGGTCGAGCGGCGCCATCGGCGTAGCCATCCGGTCCGGCCAGGCGAGCGTATGCGCGATCGGCGTCCGCATGTCGGGAGGCCCGAGCTGCGCCAGCACCGACCCGTCGACATGATCGACGAGGCTGTGGATCACCGACTGCGGATGGATGACGATCTCGATCCGGTCGTGCGGAATCGGGAACAGCCGCGCGGCCTCGATCAGCTCGAGGCCCTTGTTCATGCAGGTCGCCGAATCGACCGAGATCTTCGCGCCCATCGACCAGTTGGGATGCTTCACCGCCTGTTCCAGCGTGACGCCGCGCATCTGCTCGGTGGTCCAGTCGCGAAACGGTCCGCCGCTGCACGTGAGGATGATCCGGCGGACACGTTCAGGGCGAGTCGCGTCGAAGCACTGGAAGATCGCGTTGTGCTCGGAGTCGGCGGGCAACAGCGTCGCGCCGGTCCGCTTGGCTGCGGCGAGGATTACATCGCCGGCGGAGACCAGCGGCTCCTTGTTGGCGATCACGACAGTACCGCCCTGCTCGATCGCCGCCATCACCGGCTTCAGCCCAGCACAGCCGACGATCGCGCCCATCGTCCAGTCGGCGCCCGAAGACGCCGCCTCTGCGATCGCGTCGGCACCACCGCCCGCGCGAATCCCTGTTCCGGCCAGCGCCTCACGAAGTTCGGGAAGACACCCCTCATCGGCAACGACAGCAAACTCTGCGTTGGTGCGGATCGCGGCCGCAGCGAGCTTCGCCACGTCGCAGTTGGCTGTCAGCGCGACGACGCGAAACCGGTCGGGCTCTCGCTCGATCAAGTCGAGCGTCGAGGTCCCGACCGAGCCGGTCGCGCCCAGGATCGTGACGCTCTTCATGCGTAGAAGTGCGGCAACAGGACGAGGAAGGCCGCGAACGGCGCGACCGGGACCAGTCCGTCGAGGCGATCCATCACGCCGCCATGCCCCGGCAGGATATTCCCACTGTCCTTCACCCCCGCGACGCGCTTCAACCAACTCTCGTAGAGATCGCCCATCTGCGCGAGCACGGCGAGCACCGGGGTCGCCAGCGTCATCCGCAGCGGCAGGCCGTATTGCATGTGGAGCACCGCGGCGACCGCACTCGCCAGCACGACACCACCGATCAGCCCCGACCATGTCTTGTTCGGACTGATCACCGGCGCCAGCTTCGGCCCGCCCAAGGTCCGCCCGGTAAAGAACGCGCCGATATCGCACGCCCACACCAGCGACAGCGCCCACAGCGTGAAGAGGATGCCCTCGTCCTGTCGCCGAATGATCATCAGCGCGAACACGGGGAGACCGCAATAAATGATGCCCAGCGCTAGCTTGGGTTTGCGCGTCGTGATGACGACGAAGAACGCCGCCCCCACGAGCAGCCCCAGCGTGAAGAAATCATGGATGACGAGGATCAGCGACGCGGGGGCCATCAGCGCAAGCGGCACCGAAAGCGCGAACTGCGTCATCCGCTTGGTCTTGGCGTCGGCCCCCTGGAGCATCGACCATTCCGCCATCATGAACAGCGCGGCCACCACGCCCAGCACCCAGAACGCGATCCCGCCGAGCGTCAGCGCAAGGCTCGCCACCGCGATCATGCCGACGCTGGCGATCATCCTGAGCTGGAGATTGGACGGCGTGCGCAACGCCTGATCGGGCGCCTTTTCAGGGTCGGTAAGGTTCACAGACCACCGTAGCGGCGCTGGCGCTGACCAAACGCCGCAACCGCATCGGCGAGCGCGGCCGCATCGAAGTCGGGCCAGAGCGTGTCGACGAACAGCAATTCCGCATACGCCGCCTGCCACAACAGGAAGTTCGACAAGCGCTGCTCGCCCGACGTCCGGATCATCAGATCCAGCGGCGGCAGGTCGTGCGTGTCGAGCTCCGCTTCGATCGTCGCCTCGTCGATGCTTGCAGGATCGAGTGCACCATCGCGCGCGCGTTCCGCCAGTCGCCGTGCGGCGGTCACCAACTCGGCATGCGCGCCATAATTCAGTGCGATCGCGAGGATCGGACCACTATTCCCCGCAGTCCGCGCTATGGCGTCATCGACCATCGCCACCAGATCGGGCGAAAAGCTGTGGTAATCCCCGATCACGCGCAGCCGAACATTCTCGCGCGCGAGTTCGTCGAGGTCGCTGCGGATGAAATGCCGCAGCAAACCCATCAGATCGCTGACCTCCTCGGCCGGGCGCCGCCAGTTCTCGGACGAGAACGCGTACAGCGTCAGCGCCTCGATCCCCATCGCGCGCGCGGCGCGCGTCACCTTGCGCACCGCCTCGACGCCGGCCTTGTGCCCGGCGAAGCGCGGCAGGAACCGCTTCTTCGCCCAGCGGCCATTGCCGTCCATGATGATCGCGACATGACGCGGCACCGCCCCGCCTGCAGGAACGGCGCCCACAGGAACAGCAGCGAGCGGCGCGGCCGAGGAGGCCTGCAATCTCACTTGCCCAGGATTTCCTTTTCCTTGGCGGTCGCAGTCGAATCGAGTTCGGCGATGATGCCGTCGGTCAGCTTCTGCACTTCGGTCTCGTGACGCTTGCGCTCGTCCTCGCTGAACACGCCCTTCTTCTCGTCGACCTTGAGCGAATCCATGCCGTCGCGGCGGACGTTGCGGACCGCGATGCGCGCCTTCTCGGCGTACTGGCCGGCAAGCTTGGCGAGCTCCTTGCGGCGCTCCTCGGTCAGGTCCGGGATAGGCAGGCGCAGCGTCTGACCGTCGACGATCGGGTTGAGCCCCAGGCCGGCCGAGCGGATCGCCTTGTCGGTCGGGCCGACGTTCGACTTGTCCCAGACCTGCACCGACAGCATCCGCGGCTCGGGCGCCGAGACGGTCGCAACCTGGTTCAGCGGCATCGACGACCCATACACCGTCACCATCACCGGATCGAGCAACGCGGTCGACGCGCGCCCCGTGCGCAGGCCGGCGAGATCGCTCTTCAGCGCTTCGACGGCACCCGCCATGCGGCGTTCGAGGTCGGTCTTGTCGTATGCAGCCATCTTAAAGCTCCTGCTCGTTCTGGACGATCGTCGACACGCCATCACCCGCCAACACCGCGGCGAGATTGCCGGGTTCGCGGATGTTGAAGACGACGATCGGGATGTTGTTGTCACGGCACAGCGCGATCGCGCTCGCGTCCATGACCTTGAGATCGTCGGACAGCACGCGGCTGTACGTGACCGTTTCGTAGCGCACTGCGTCCGGGTGCGTCTTCGGGTCGGCGTTATAGACGCCGTCGACCGAAGTGCCCTTGAACAGCGCATCGCACTTCATCTCGGCGGCACGCAGCGCGGCGCCAGAATCGGTGGTGAAATAGGGGCTGCCGACGCCCGCCGCGAAGATCACGACGCGGCCCTTCTCCAGGTGACGCTCGGCGCGACGACGGATGAACGGCTCGCACACCGACGCCATCGGGATCGCCGACTGGACGCGCGTGTCCACGCCGATCTGCTCCAGCGCGTTCTGCACCGCCAGCGCGTTCATCACGGTCGCGAGCATGCCCATGTAATCGCCCGTCGCGCGGTCCATCCCGCGCGCGGCGCCCGCCATGCCGCGGAAGATGTTGCCACCACCGACGACGATGCAGATCTCATAGCCCTTCGCCTTGATGTCCGCGATCTCCTGCGCGACGCGCGCGGTGACGGTCGGATCGATCGAAAGACCCGACGGCCCCATCAGGACTTCGCCCGACAGTTTCAGCAGGATACGGTTGTAGCGCGGAGGCGTCATAAATCTCGAATTGTGATTGGCGGGGCGGCGCGGACCTTAGGCGGCGAGGCCCGGGATGTGAAGCGCTGTGCGGCGCGTGCATCGAAACTCGATGGAGATGAGACGGAAAATCGTCGTTCGCGAAACGCGCAACGGAGAACGATCGTCATTCCCGCGGAGGCGGGAACCCATACTGGCTGGCGTCTTAATGGATCACCGGCGCCGGAGTTTATGGATCCCAGCCTACGCGGGGATGACGGAGCACCACCAAGGCTGCCCCGCGATCCTTCTCCCCTCGGGGAGAAGGTGGCCCGGCAGGGCCGGATGAGGGGGCGTGAGGTTCGAGACCTCACCACTCCCCTCACCCTTCCCACGACCAAGTGGCCGCGGGCCCCTTCCCTCTCCCCGGAGGGGCGAGGGAGGAAGTCGGCTTACGCCTGCGGAACGCCCGAAGCGGCAGCAACCTCGGCTGCGAAGTCGGACTGCTCCTTCTCGATGCCTTCGCCGAGCTGGAAGCGGACATAGTCCACCAGCTTGATCTCGGCGCCCGCGTCCTTGCCGGCCTTGGCGACGACGTCGGAGATCTTGGTCTTGCCGTCCATCACGAACAGCTGGCTGACCAGGGCATGCTCCTTGCGGTACTTGGCGATACCGCCCTCGACCATCTTGGCGATGATGTCGGCAGGCTTGCCCGACTCGGCGGCCTTCTCGGTCGCGATGGCGCGCTCGCGCTCGATCTCGGACTCGTCGAGGTCGGCCTCGTTCAGCGCCTTCGGGAAAGCGGCCGCGATGTGCATCGCGAGCTGCTTGCCGAGCGCCTGGAGAACCTCGTCCGAAGCCTCCGACTCGAGCGCGACGAGAACGCCGATCTTGCCCAGGCCAGGGGCGGCCGCGTTGTGGATGTAAGGAACGACCGCACCCTTGCTGACTTCCAGCGTGCGCGAGCGGCGCAGCGACTGGTTCTCGCCGATCGTCGCGACGTTGTTCGTCAGGACTTCCTCGACGGTCTTGCCCGATGGCATCGCCTGCGACTTCAGCGCCTCGATGTCGCCACCCGTTGCGAGCGCGATCTGCGTGACGTCACGGACGAACGACTGGAACTGGTCGTTCTTCGCAACGAAATCGGTCTCCGAATTGACTTCGACCGCTGCACCCTTGGTGCCCGACACGGCGACGCCGACCAGGCCCTCGGCCGCGGTACGGCTGGACTTCTTGGCGGCGGCTGCGAGCCCCTTGGTGCGCAGCCAGTCCATCGCCTGCTCCATGTCGCCGGCGTTCTCGCTCAGCGCCTTCTTGCAATCCATCATGCCCGCGCCGCTCTTCTCGCGCAAATCCTTGACCATCGCTGCCGTGATATCGGCCATGTCTCTAATCCTTTTTAGGTCTGAATATGGTTGCGGGCGAGGCAGAGCTTTCGCCCTACCCCGCCCGCATGACGGTTCGGCGACGACGCTTATGCGTCGATCTGGCGCTCACCCTCGGCTGCGAATTCCGCAGCGGTATCGGCATTCGCGGTTGCCTGTGCCGTGTCAGCCGTAGCTTCGACGGCCGGCTCTGCGCTCAATGCCTCTTCCTTCGGCGGCTCGACCATCGCGCCGATGTCGGCACCGGTGCGGCGCTGCTGCTCCTGGCCGCCGCGCGTCGCTGCGATCGCGATCGCCTCGCAGTACAGGCGGATGGCGCGGGCTGCGTCGTCGTTCGCGGGAACCGGGAAGGCGATGCCGTCCGGCGACACGTTCGAATCGAGGATCGCGACGACGGGAATACCCAGCGTGTTGGCTTCCTTGATCGCCAGCTCTTCCTTGTTCGCGTCGATCACGAACATCACGTCGGGAATGCCGCCCATGTCGCGAATGCCGCCGAGCGAAAGCTCGAGCTTGTCCTTCTCGCGGGTGAGCTGAAGGACTTCCTTCTTGGTCAGGCCGACGGTGTCGCCCGACAGCATTTCCTCAAGCGTCTTGAGCCGCTTGATCGAACCCGAGATGGTCTTCCAGTTGGTGAGCATGCCGCCCAACCAGCGATGGTTGACGAAGTGCTGACCCGAACGACGCGCTGCGTCTGCGACGGGCTCCTGTGCCTGGCGCTTGGTGCCGACGAACAGGACCTTGCCACCACCGGCAACCGCCGACGAGACGAATTCGAGCGCGCGCGCGAACAGCGGCACGGTCTGCGAAAGGTCGAGGATGTGGACGCCGTTACGATCACCGAAGATGTAAGGCTTCATCTTGGGGTTCCACCGATGAGTCTGGTGGCCGAAATGCGCGCCCGTTTCGATGAGCTGCTGCATGGAGACGACTGGAGCCGCCATAGGGATATATCCTTCCGGTTGTGCCTCTGGGAAGCGGATGACGTCGTGGCCGAATGACCGTGACGCACCGGGCTATGATGCCTCCCATGCGGGGTTAGAGGCGCGGCCCTTAGCGTGGCTCTATTCGAAAAGCAATCGCACAAGGCCCGCTTGACTCATGGAACGCAATGAGAACATAAAGGGCTCAGAGGGGAACAGATGTTCGACTCGGCGCGGAATCACCCCGGCAGGACGGGATTCGAAATGCGACGAGTGGAACGATGTTTCTGACCAAGTGTTTGCGGATATTAGGAATTTGTTCGCAACTCATAGGAAGGCGGACGTGATGTTGGTTCTGAGCTTCATGGTTTTTGCTGGTGCATTCGCGGTCGCGGGCATGATGATCGTCTCGTCGATCGCGCCGCAGTGGGACCGTATCGTCCGTCTCGCGATGGGCAACGTCGAACCCGCGTTCCAGCCGCTCCGCACGCTGGCTGTTGCGGAGCGCCGGATTGCGGTCAGGCGCTGGGCTTCGACGTCGGCTCCGGTGCCCGCCCGCCGCTGGAACGCTGCCGCCTGATCTTGGCGTAACTTGCGATGCTGAACGGCATCGAGAGCAGGTACAGTACGCAGATGATGCTGAGCGTATGCCATGGCGCGCTCACGATGGCAGCGCCAAGCAGTACGACAAGCGCAATGGCCTCGAACCGGATGTTGCTGCGGAGTTTCACTGAACTCCACGAGTAAGTCGCGATACTCGACACCATCAGCAGCGCGACGAACGCGACCCAGGGCGCCACGAAATACGGCGACGCAAACCTGGGCTCATCGGTCCAAAACCAGAAGAACATCGGCATCAGCGCGAGCCCCGCGCCGGCTGGAGCCGGCACGCCGGTTAGGAAACCCGCGGACTTATGCGGCTGGTGGCTCTCGTCGATCTTGGCGTTGAAGCGTGCGAGACGCAGCGCGCAGAACACGGCGAGGATCAACGAGCAGATCCAGCCGACGCGCGGCAAAGCCGTCAATGACCAGAGATAGATGATTAGGGCAGGCGCAACGCCGAACGAGATCGCGTCGGACAGCGAATCGAGCTCGGCACCGAACCGGCTTTCGCCGTGCAGCATCCGGGCGATCCGACCGTCCAGGCCGTCGAGCACGCCGGCGACCATGATCATCGCGACGGCACTTTCCCATTGTCCGCCGATCGCGAACCGCACGCCACTCAAGCCTGAACACAGGGCTAGCGCGGTAACGGCGTTGGGAGCGACGGCGCGCAGGGGAAGTCCGCGCGGTGCACGACGCGTGCGACCGAACCGCCCCCGGCCCCGCTCATCGATCGAACCGGTCGAACCGTCGTCGATCCCGTCGCGATCCATCACTGGGCGATACCGCCGACTGGAACGCCACCGACGCGGCCGAGCACGGTCTCACCCGCGATGCTGCGCTGGCCGAGGCAGACCTGCGGCACGACGTGATCAGGCAGGTACACGTCGACTCGGCTACCGAACCGGATCAGGCCGATGCGCTGGCCCACCGCGACCATGTCGCCAGCTTTCACGAAGCCGAGGATGCGGCGCGCGACCAGGCCGGCGATCTGCGTGAAGCCGATCCGCATGCCGTTGCGGTCCTCGACGACAAAATGCTGGCGCTCGTTCTCGTCGCTCGCCTTGTCGAGGTCGGCGTTGAGAAACTTGCCAGAGATATAGACCACTTGGCGGATCGTACCGGCGATCGGCGTGCGATTGATGTGCACGTCGAACACCGACATGAAGATCGACACGCGCACCAGCGGTGCATCGCCGAGACCGTTCTCGCCGGCGAGCTCGCGCGGGATCGGCACGCGCTGGATCATCGTGATCAGCCCGTCTGCGGGGGCGACGATCAGGCCTTCGCCTTGTGGGGTGGTGCGGATCGGATCGCGGAAGAACGTCGCGACCCAGATCACGACGCCGACCATCGGCCAGAACAGCACGTGGCTGATGATCGTCAGCAGCAGGGTGATGCCGGTCGCGATCGCGACGTATTTGTGGCCCTCCGGATGGACTGCGGGAAATCGCCATTTGACCGTGGAGGTCGTGACGGGCGGCTTGTCGAGCGATGCCATAACCTGCGGGTCTATCCGTGCACGACGCGCGATACAACGCTGAACCGGCTTTTCCTTACAGGACCATATGGTTGATCGTGGCGTCGCGGTCCCCTAGACGCTCCCCAAACCCCTCCCCCGAAGGACGCGCACATGGCGAAGATCAAGGTAAAGAATCCGATCGTGGAGATCGACGGCGACGAGATGACGCGGATCATCTGGGAATGGATCCGCGAGCGCCTGATCAAGCCCTATCTGGACATCGAACTCGATTACTACGACCTCGGCGTCGAACACCGCGACGCGACCGACGACCAGGTCACGATCGACAGCGCGCTCGCCACGCAGAAGCACGGCGTCGCGGTGAAGTGCGCGACGATCACGCCCGACGAGCAGCGCGTGACCGAGTTCGGCCTGAAGAAGATGTGGAAGTCGCCGAACGGCACGATCCGCAACATCCTCGGCGGCACCATCTTCCGCGAGCCGATCGTGATCAAGAACGTCCCCCGCCTGATCCCGGGCTGGACGCACCCGATCGTCGTCGGCCGTCACGCATTCGGCGATCAGTATCGCGCGACCGACTATCTGGTCCCCGGCCCGGGCAAGCTGCGCCTCGTCTTCGAAGGCGACGACGGCACGGTCATCGACCGCGAGGTGTTCCAGTTCCCGTCGGCGGGCGTCGCGATGGCGATGTACAACCTTGACGATTCGATCCGCGATTTCGCACGCGCGTCGATGCACTACGGTCTCAACCTGAAGTGGCCGGTATACCTGTCGACGAAGAACACGATCCTGAAGGCCTATGACGGCCGCTTCAAGGACCTCTTCGCCGAGGTGTTCGAGGCCGAGTTCAAGGACAAGTTCAAGGAAGCCGGCATCGTCTACGAGCATCGCCTGATCGACGACATGGTCGCATCGGCGCTGAAGTGGAACGGCGAGTTCGTCTGGGCCTGCAAGAACTATGACGGCGACGTCCAGTCGGACCAGGTCGCACAGGGCTTCGGGTCGCTCGGCCTGATGACCTCGATCCTGCTGACCCCGGACGGCAAGACCGTCGAGGCCGAGGCGGCGCACGGCACCGTCACGCGACACTTCCGCATGCACGAGCAGGGCAAGGCAACCTCGACCAACCCGATTGCATCGATCTTCGCGTGGACCGGTGGCCTGAAGTATCGCGGCAAGTTCGACGATACGCCCGACGTCACGAAGTTCGCCGAGACGCTCGAGCGCGTCTGCGTCCAGACGGTCGAGAACGGCCACATGACCAAGGATCTCGCGATCCTGATCGGGCCAGACCAGCCCTGGATGACGACCGAGCAGTTCTTCGAGCAGGTGCGGTCCAACCTCGAAACCGAAATGGCCAACTGGGCCTGAACTAGCACCCCGCTCCCGGAAACGGGGGCGGGGTTCTCTCTCTTCCGTCATCCTGACGAAATTCAGGATGACGGAAGCGTTAACCGGACGCAAAGCCGTATTCCGCTGCACATGTCACCACGGGTGACAATTCCGTCATGCGTCCCCTAAGGTCGCACGCATGGCATTACGGCTCGACAATCAAGGTTTCAGCGACACGCTCGTCATTCTCGGCGCGGCCGGGCTCGTCATCCCGGCGTTCGCACGGTTCCGGGTCAGCCCGGTCATCGGCTTCATCCTGGTCGGACTGCTGGTCGGCCCCGCGGGGCTAGGCTCGCTGACCGGATCCGCGCCGTGGCTCTATTACCTGACCATATCAAACCCGGAATCGATCGAGCCGTTCGCCGAGTTCGGCATCATCCTGCTGCTGTTCTCGATTGGCCTCGAGCTTTCGTTCAAGCGACTATGGTCGATGAAGCAGCTCGTGTTCGGCACCGGCGCCGCCGAACTGATTGGCTCGGCGCTTATCATCGGCGTCGCGCTTCACTTCATCGGCCAGGAATGGGCCGGCGCGATCGGGCTCGGGTTCGCACTCGCACTCTCGTCCACCGCTCTGGTCCTGCCGCTCGTCGGCACTACCGGCGCGGTCGGGCGTGGTGCGTTCGCGATGCTGTTGTTCGAGGATCTGGCGCTCGTCCCGATCATCTTCGTGCTGGGTGCGCTGGCGCCGACAGCAAGTGCGGACGGCTGGTCGAACATCGCCGGCGTGGCATTGCGCGGCGGGCTGACCGTGGTCGCGATGTATATCGGCGGGCGTGTCGTCCTGCCTCGGCTGTTCGGGCAGGCCGCGCGCACCAAGAGCCCTGAGTTGTTCCTCGCCGCGTCGCTGCTGGTGGTGATCGTCGCGAGCGTCGCGACCACCGCCGCCGGCCTGTCGCCGATCGTCGGCGCGCTGCTGGCGGGGTTGCTGATCGCCGAGACCGAATATCACAGCGAGGTCGAGGTCATCACCGCGCCGTTCAAGGGGCTCGCGCTCGGTGTGTTCCTGATCACCGTCGGCATGAGCCTCGACCTCCGGCTGATCGCGCAGAACTGGCCGTCGCTGCTGCTGGCAGTGACCGGCGTGGTCGCGACCAAGGCCGTCGTCACGTTCCTGTTCCTCCGCGTCGCCAATTCCCGCCGGGGTGTTGCGGCGGAGACCGGACTGCTGATGGGCAGTCCGTCCGAGACGACGCTGATCGTGCTCGCGACGGCTGCACAGGCACAGCTGATCCTGCCGTCGACCGCGTCGTTCTGGCAGACGGTCACCGCGATCGGGCTGACGATCACGCCGCTGCTGGCAAAGCTCGGCCGGACCGTCTCGCGCCAATTGGAGAGCCGATCGGTCGCCGACGCGGGCGATATCGAGATCGACGACGATGGGCCGGGGACGGTCGTGATCGGCTTCGGCCGGGTCGGCCGGATGGTCGCGGACATGCTGGCGGTCCACAGCCAGAAATACGTCGCGGTCGAGGCGGATATCGATTCGGTGGAAGAGGCCCGCATGCTGGGCCACCCGGTATTGTTTGGCGACGTCGCCCGCCCCGAACTGGTCGAACGATTGAAGCTGCATACCGCCAAGGCGTTGATCCTGACGATGGACGACCCGGTGCTGACCGTGCGCCTGGCGCGGCGAGTGCGAGCTTTGGCGCCGGACCTGCCGATCGTCGCGCGCGCGCGCGATACGGCGCATGCGGCCGAACTGTACCGTGCGGGTGTGACCGACGCAGTGCCGGAGACGCTGGAGAGTTCATTGCAGTTGGCAGAGGCAGTGCTGGTCGATCTCGGCGTGGCGATGGGGCCGGTGATCGCCTCGATCCACGAGAAGCGTGACGAGCTTCGGCAGGAGATCAAGGCGGCGGCTGACATGATCGTCGAACCGCGGATCAGGAAAGCCAAGCGGACGCCCCGCGCGGCATAGTATTGCACGAGGCGTCGGCCTGATCCGGCCATAGTCGGCCTAAGCGGATTGATCAGGCAGCGGCTAGCGCGAAATCCTTGAAGCGTTCACGGAGCGCGGTCTTGAGCAGTTTACCCGTGGCGGTGTGCGGCAGGTCGTCGACGAAGACGATCGCGTCGGGTAACCACCATTTGGCGACGTGTTTCGCGAGGTGATCGAGGATTGCGTGCTCGTCGACCGCGCTGCCGGACTTGCGGACTACCAGCAATAATGGGCGCTCGTCCCATTTCGGATGGTGGACGCCGATTGCGGCCGCCTCCGCGACGCCCGGACAGCCAACGGCCGCGTTCTCCAGGTCGACCGAACTGATCCATTCGCCGCCGGACTTGATGACGTCCTTGGAGCGGTCGGTGATCTGCATCGTGCCGTCCGCGTGGAGCATCGCGACGTCGCCGGTGTCGAACCAGCCGTCCGCGTCGACCACGTCCTCGTCGGCGCCGAAATAGCGCTGGACGACCCAGGGGCCCCTAACCTGCAACCGGCCGGCGATCGAGCCGTCGCGGGGGAGGACGACGCCCTCGTCGTCGATGATGCGGAGCTCGATGCCGAACGGCACGCTGCCCTGTTTGCCGACGAGGTCGAGTTTCTCGTCGTGCGTCATGTCGTCCCAGTGCGGCGGGTTGAAGCCCGCGGTGCCGATTGGCGAGGTCTCGGTCATGCCCCAGAGGTGCTTGACCGTGGCGCCCATGCCCATGATCCGCTCGATCATCGCGCGCGGCGCTGCCGAGCCGCCGATCGTTACCTGCTTGAGGTGGCGCGGCGCATCGCCCGAGGCGTCCATGTGGCCGAACATCGCGAGCCAGACGGTCGGCACGCCGGCGGAGTGCGTCACCTTTTCGTCGTTCATCAGGCGGCACAGCACGGCCGGATCGTTGACGGCGGAATAGACGACTTTCGCCCCCGAAAGCGCGCAGGCGAACGGCAGGCCCCAGGCGGCGGCATGGAACATCGGCACGACCGGCAGCACGACCGCGTTGGGCGAGAGATCGAACACCCACGGCGCGACCTCGGCCATCGCGTGGATCAGCGTCGAGCGGTGCGTATAGAGCACGCCCTTCGGATTGCCGGTGGTGCCGCTGGTGTAGCAGAGCATGCAAGGCTCGCGCTCGGGGCCTTCGACCCACGCGTAATCGCCGTCTTCCGCGTCGAGCATCGCCTGGAAACCGTCCGGGCCGAGATCGTCGAAGCAGATATAGTGGCGGACGCTGGTCCACTGCGCGCGAAGGCGATCGACCAGCGGCTGGAACGCCTTGTCGTAGAGCATCACGCGGTCTTCGGCGTGGTTGGCGATGTAGACGAGTTGCTCGTCGAACAGCCGGGGGTTGATCGTGTGGATCACGCCCCCCATCCCGATCGTGCCGTACCAGGCGACGAGGTGGTGCGCGTGGTTCATCGCCAGCGTCGCGACCCGGTCGCCGGGCGCTACGCCGAGCTTTTCGAGCGCCTGGGCGAGTTTGCGGGCGTCACGGGAGATGCCGGCCCAGTTGGTGCGCGTCTCGCGACCGTCGGCCCAGTAGCTGACGAGTTCCCTCGCGCCATGCTCCCGCGCCGCGTGGTCTATCAGGCGGGGAACACGAAGCTCGAAATCCTGCATTCCACCCAGCATTCATGCTCTCCCAAGCTGTTAACCGACCAGAGCGAGCCTCGTTTCCGAGGTCTTCATCTCCACCTTGGCGACACCGTGCAACGACTCGATGTGCTCGACAAGCTCTCCGTCGAGCAGGAAGTCGCGACCCAGCAGGATGCAGACCTCGCCGTCGGGCAGTTGCGCGCGCACGCGGACCTCACCGCGCGCACCGCGATGTTCGGCGAGCAGCGAGGCGAGGCCGGCGAACGCGGTCATCCCGGAGATCGTCACGACCACCTGGAAGCGCGCGAGGTTGGCGAGGCCCTCGAACGGCTGGATGCGCTTTATGCTGACGCGCGGCGTGTCCTCGCCCGGCTTGCGGTCGAGTTCGACGGTGATGAGCCCGCAGCCGCCGGCCTTTGCCGCCTCCTCCAGGTCCTTCGAGACCTGGTCATCGAAGCAGGTCGCCATGAACTGGCCGCTGGCGTCAGAGCATTGCGCCATCATGAAACGCTTGCCGCGCGCGGACGTGCGATAACGTGCGTCCTCGACCAGCACCGCCATCGTCGCGCCGGCGCGGCTGCCATCGTCGGGGATGTTGAGCTCGGACAGCGCGGTGTAGGCCCGCGCGCCGTGGCTGACCGCGATGTGGCGGTGGCGATCGACCGGGTGCGCGGAGAAATAGAACCCGAACGCCTCCTTCTCCTGGTCCATGCGCTGGCTGAGCGTCCAGCGGACCGAGGGGGGGAGCTTGATCGCGTCGCCGGCGGGCTCGGCGTCGCCGAACAGGCCGCCCTGCCCGCTGGTCTTCTGCTCGTGCGTGCGCGCGGCGATCGCGAGGATGGTTTCGGCGGTGGCGTGGATGCCGGCGCGGTTCTGGTCGAGGCCGTCGAAGGCGCCGGCGGCGGCGAGCGTTTCGAGTTGGCGCTTGTTGAGGAGGCGCGGGTCGACGCGCTTGGCGAGATCGTCGAGACCGGCGAACGGGCCGTTCTGGACGCGCTCGACGATGAGCTTCTCCATCGCGCCTTCGCCTACGCTCTTGAGGGCGCCTAGCGCATAACGCACCGCCAGATTGTTTCCCCGCGAAGGCGGGGACCCAGTCTGGGCACCCGCCTTCGCGGGTGAACAATCTTCTGGTCCGAGTTCGATGTCGGGCAGGACCTCGACGTCGAACTCGGCTTGGCTCGCGTTGATGCACGGCGGCAGCGCGGTGATCCCCAGCCGGCGCATGTCGTCGGTGAAGATCGCGAGCTTGTCGGTCTGATGGAGGTCGTAGCACATCGAGGCGGCGAAGAATTCGTGTGGGTGGTGCGCCTTCAGCCATGCGGTCTGGTAGGCGAGCAGCGCGTAGGCGGCGGCGTGGCTCTTGTTGAAGCCGTAGCCGGCGAACTTGTCGATCAAGTCGAACAGCGCGTTCGCCTCGGCCTTCTTGATGCCGTTGACGGTGAGACAGCCTTCGACGAAGCCCGCGCGCTGCGCGTCCATCTCGGCCTTCACCTTCTTGCCCATCGCGCGGCGCAGCAGATCGGCGCCACCGAGCGAGAAGCCGGCGAGGAACTGCGCGGCCTGCATGACCTGTTCCTGGTAGACGAAAATCCCGTAGGTCTCCGACAGGATCGGTTCGAGCAGCGGGTGCGGATAGTCGATCGCCTCGGTGCCGTTCTTGCGGCGGCCGAACGACGGGATGTTGTCCATCGGGCCCGGTCGATAGAGCGAGACGAGCGCGATGATGTCGCCGAAATTGGACGGGCGGACCGCGGACAGCGTGCGGCGCATGCCCTCCGACTCGAGCTGGAACACCCCGACCGTGTCGCCCTTTTGCAGGAGCGCGTAGACGCCAGTGTCGTCCCATTCGAGTGCGTCGAGATCGACGATTACGCCGCGCTTGGCGAGCAGCTGCACCGCCTTTTGCAGTACCGACAGCGTCTTCAGCCCGAGAAAATCGAACTTCACGAGGCCCGCGCCCTCGACATATTTCATGTCGAACTGGGTAACAGGCATGTCGGAGCGCGGATCGCGGTACAGCGGAACCAGCTGTGCGAGCGGCCGGTCGCCGATCACCACGCCGGCGGCGTGCGTCGACGAATGGCGCGGCAGGCCCTCAAGCTTCATCGCCAGATCGAGGAGCTTCCGCACGCCGTTGTCGTTGGCGTATTCCTTCGCCAGTTCGCCGACGCCGTTGAGCGCGCGTTCCAGCGTCCAGGGGTCGGTCGGGTGGTTCGGAACCAGTTTCGCGAGACGATCGATCTGGCCGTAGCTCATCTGCAACACGCGCCCGGTGTCCTTGAGCACCGCGCGCGCTTTCAATTTTCCGAAGGTGATGATCTGCGCGACCTGATCGCGGCCGTATTTCTCCTGGACGTATCGAATCACTTCAACGCGCCTAGTTTCGCAAAAATCGATGTCGAAATCGGGCATCGACACGCGTTCTGGATTCAGGAAGCGCTCGAACAGCAGGCCGAGCTTGATCGGATCGAGATCGGTGATCGTAAGCGACCAGGCAACCACCGAGCCTGCGCCCGAGCCGCGGCCCGGGCCGACCGGAATGTCATGGTCCTTCGCCCATTTGATGAAGTCGGCGACGATCAGGAAGTATCCGGGAAAACCCATCTGGACGATCACGTCGACCTCGAACGCGAGCCGCTTGCGGTACACGTCGCGCCAGCCGTCTTCGCCTTCGCCGTGCAGCGCGGTGATGCGGGCGAGACGCGCTTCGAGACCGGCTTCGGCGTCGTCGCGGAGGAGCTTCGCCTCGCCCTCGATATCGCCGGCGAGGCTGGGGAGGATCGGTTTGCGGTACGGCGCCATCACCGCGCAGCGCTGCGCGACGACGAGCGTGTTGGCGATCGCCTCGGGCAGGTCGGCGAACATCTCGTGCATCACCGACGCGGGCTTCATCCAGGCTTCGGGGCAGCTGCGGATGCGGTCCTCGGTCTCGACATAGGTCGAGTGCGCGATGCAGAGCATGGCATCGTGCGCGTCGCCGAACGCGCTCTCGGTAAAGCAGCACGGGTTGGTCGCGACGAGCGGCAGGTTGCGCTCGTAGGCGATGTCGATGAGGTCGGCTTCGGCGGCAGTTTCGATCGCGTCGTTGCGGCGCGAGAGCTCGATGTAAAGGCGGTCGCCGAACAAGCCTTGTAGGCGGTCTAGATACGCGCGCGCGCGGTCTGGCTGGCCTTCCGCGAACAGCCGGGCGAGACCGCCTTCACCGCCTGCGGTCAGCGCTATCAGGCCGTCGGTGTGGCGTTCGAGCGCAGCGAAGTCGACATGCGCCGGCATCTCGATCGGGCGGTCGAGATGCGCCATCGAGACAAGCGCGCAGAGATTGTCGTAGCCGGTCATGGTTTGCGCGTAGAGCGCGAGCCAGTCGAACTGCGTCGCGACGCCGTCGGGCATGTCGGGGCGACCGACGCCGAGCATGACGCCGATGATCGGCTGGACTCCGTCCTTCTTGGCGGCGTCCGAATACGCCATCGCTGCGTAGAGGCCGTTGCGATCGGTCAGTGCGGCGGCGGGGAAGCCCAGCGCGCGTGCCTGCTTGGCGATCGCCTTTGGATCGATGGCGCCGTCGAGCATGGTGTAGCAGGAGAAAACGCGGAGGGGGACGTAACCGGAATGCATCGACAGGAGGTAGGCGCTGCGGCGTGATTCGACCAGCCGGGATGAGTCCGATCGGAACCGCGGACACGACGAGCCGTTGCGGCGGAGACTTCTGGGAGCATTCTTCATGACCGATCCACGCGGGCACTTTGCCGATACCGAAACCACCGCTGCGGGGACGCCGCGCGCGGGCGCCGGCTGGGGATGGATCCTGGCGTATGGCGTGCTGTCGGTGGTGCTCGGGATCATGGCGTTCGCGTCGCCGTTCTCCGCGACCTATGCCGCGACATTGGTGATTGGGGCGTTCTTCATCGCGGCCGGGATCGTGTCGATTGTGTCGGGGTTTGCCGGCAAGGGACACGAGGGGCGCGGCTATGCGATCGGGTTCGGGCTGGTGTCGCTGGTGATCGGGTTGATCATGGCGTTCGAGCCCGCGACGGGGGCGATCTCCTTGACGCTGCTGATCGCGGTTTGGTTGGGTGTTCGCGGCGCGTTGGAAATCGGGCTTGGGGCGCGGTTTCGGCGGGGTAAGGGGCTGATGATTGCGCTGGGGGTGGTGAATATACTGCTCGCGGTGATCGTGCTGGCGACGCTGCCTTGGTCGGCGTTGACGTTGCCGGGGTATGTCTTGGGGATCAGTTTCTTATTTGGTGGGGTGACTTCGGTTGCTTCGGCGCTCGCGCACAAAAAAGGCGCGCCGGCGTTTTCTGTGTGAGCACCTAGCGACACCACGAAGCGTGTTCCCCCGCGCTAGCGTGTTCCCCCGCGAAGGCGGGAGCCCAGTCTGGGCCCCCGCCTTCGCGGGGAAACACGCTTATTTTGGGATACGCCAGCTTATCCCCTCATACACTACCCCGGCGAAGGCCGGGGCCCAGTTGGAATGGTTGCAGTAACCAAGCGCTGACCGCAGTTAGAGACGTCCCCCAACTGGGCCCCGGCCTTCGCCGGGGTGGCGGCTGTGGTGGGCGGCGCCAACTAATACCGCGCTCGAACTACAGCAGCTTCTCGATGTCCTTGCGGATGTCTTCGGGCTTGGTGGTTGGGGCGTAGCGGTCGACAACCTCCCCATCGCGCCCGACGAGGAACTTGGTGAAATTCCACTTGATCGCCCTCGACCCGAGCACGCCCGGCGCATCCGACTTCAACCGCTCGAACAGCGGGTCTGCCCCTGCCCCGTTGACGTCGACCTTCGCGAACACCGGGAACGTCACGTCGTACGTCAGCGTGCAGAAATTGGCGATCTCGGCCGCATCGCCCGGCTCCTGCCCGCCGAACTGATTGCACGGGAACGCGAGCACTTCGAAATCCCGATCGGCATAGTCGCGGTGGAGTGCTTCGAGGCCGTCATATTGCGGGGTGAAGCCGCATTTCGAAGCGGTGTTGACGATCAGCAACACCTTGCCACGATACGGTTCGAGCGAGGCGGCGCTGCCATCGGCGCTCTTTACGGTGAAGTCGGTGATCGCAGTCATGGACGGTCCTCCAGTCAGGCGGGGTGTCGGGCGAGCAGATACGTCAGGTTCTGGCGCACGCCGGGCCATTCGTGCTTGAGGATGCTGTAGACCACCGTATCGCGCAAGCGGCCGTCGGCCATGACCTGGTGCCCGCGCAACACGCCATCGCGTTTCGCACCGAGCCGTTCGATCGCGGCTTGCGACCGCTTGTTAAGCGCGTCGGTGCGGATCTGGACGCATTCGCAGCCGAGGGCGTCGAAGGCGTGGGTGAGCAGCAGGAGCTTGGCCTCGGTGTTGACGCCCGTGCGCTGAACCGCCTTCGCATAGAAGGTGCCTCCGATCTCGAGCCGGCGATGCGCTTCGTTCAGCCGCATCAAGCGCGTGGTGCCGACGACGATCCCGTCGGCCTCTACCGCGAACAGCCGTGCGCGTCCCTGATCCTGCTGCTGGAACGCCGCCGCGAACCAGCGATCCGGCGTCTTCATCATCGAGACGTTGGCGTAGAACGTATCCCAAAGGTTGTCCGCCGACGCGGCCGCGACCAGCGCGTCCATGTCGTCAGCGACCAGCGGGCGGAGCGTGACGTGACGCCCGGTGAGCGTCGGCGTCTCGCCCCAGCTCACGCCAGCCGTCCCTCGTGCAGTCGCAGCACGCGGTCCATGCGCGCCGCGAGGCGCTCGTTGTGCGTCGCGACCACTGCCGCGGTGCCCTGTTCGCGGACCAGTCGGATGAACTCGGCGAAGACGATGTCGGCGGTGTGCTCGTCCAGATTGCCAGTCGGCTCGTCGGCCAGCACCAGCGCGGGTTTGTTGGCGAGCGCACGGGCGACGGCGACGCGCTGTTGCTCGCCGCCGGAAAGCTGGCTCGGGCGGTGCGTCAGGCGGTGGCCGAGCCCGAGCTGCGTCAGCAATTCCGCTGCACGCCGGTCCGCCTCGACCCGCGTCGCGCCGTGGACGAGTTGCGGGAGGACGACGTTCTCGGTCGCGTTGAAGTCCGGCAGCAGGTGGTGGAACTGGTAGACGAAGCCGAGGCTGTCGCGACGCACCACGGTCCGCTCATGCGCGTTGAGCTTGGCCGCCTCGGTCCCGGCGATCCTGATCGATCCCTGGAAGCCACCCTCGAGCAGGCCCACGGCTTGCAACAAGGTCGACTTGCCCGAGCCCGATGGCCCGAGCAGCGCGACGATCTCGCCTGGTGCGATTGCGAGATCGACGCCGCGCAGCACGTCGATCGTCGCGCCACCCTGCGTGAAGCTCTTGGTCAGTCCGCTGGTCTGAAGGACGTAATCGTCGAACTTCTCGATCTGGCGATCGATTTTGAGGCCTTCATTCATAACGCAGCACCTGCACGGGGTCGGTACTCGCCGCTTTCCAGGCCGGATAGAGCGTCGCGAGGAAGCTGAAAACGAGCGCCATCAGCGCGATCACGACGATCTCGACGGGGTCGGTCTTCGATGGAAGTTCGGTCAGATAGCGGATCGACGGATCCCACAGGTTCTGGCCGGTGAGGAGCTGGACGAAGTTCACCACGCCCTGTCGGTAGAACAGGAAGATGAAGCCGAGCACGAGGCCCGCGACCGTCCCGAGCGCCCCGATGGTGGTGCCGACGACGATGAAGATCCGCATCATCGAGCCACGCGTCGCGCCCATCGTTCGCAGGATCGCGATGTCGCGGGTCTTGGCGCGGACCAGCATGATCAGCGACGAGAGGATGTTGAACACCGCGACCAGGATGATGATCGACAGCACGGTGAACATCGCGACGCGCTCGACCGCGAGTGCCTCGAACAGCTGCGCGTTCATCGTCCGCCAGTCGGCGATCACCGCGTTGCCGCCGATCTTGTCGGCGAGGGGCTTCAGGATCTCGCCGACGCGGTCCGCATCGACCGTCTTCAGCTCGACCATGCCGGCCGCGTCGCCCATCAGGAGGAGCGTCTGCGCATCCTCGATCGGCATGATGATGTACGCCTTGTCGTAATCATAGACGCCGATCTCGAAGATCGCGCCGACCGTATAGCTGACGATCCGCGGGACGGTGCCGAACGGCGTCGTCTGGCCTTGCGGGCTGAACAGCGAAATCTCCGAGCCGACCTGCGCACCGAGCGATTCGGCGAGGCGCGAGCCGATCGCGATCCGGCCGGATCCTTGCGTGATCGACTGGAGCGACCCCATCACGATCTTGTTGCTGATCGTCGAATTGCGACGGATGTCGTCGACGCGCATGCCGCGGACCAGCACGGCCTCGGCGCGGCCGTTATAGGTCGCGGCGAGCGGCTGTTCGATCAACGGCAGCGCGCTGGTGACGCCCGGCGTCTTCTGCGCCTGCGCGACGATCTCGCGCCAGTCGGGAAGCCGGTTGCCGACGCCCTGCACCACCGCATGGCCGTTGAGCCCGACGATCTTGTCGAAGAGCTCGGCGCGGAAGCCGTTCATCACGCTCATCACGATCACCAGCGCGGCGACGCCGAGCATGACCGCGACCAGGCTGATCGAGGCGACGAGGAAGATGAACGCCTCGCCCTTGCCCGGCAGCAGATAGCGGCGGGCTATCATCCGTTCGTAGCGGGACAGGATCATGGGCGGCCAGGTTCGATCGTTAGGGATAGAGTGCAGCGGCTCTAGGACGCGGCCCGTTGCGAGGCAACTGTCGGGCCGGTTCTGAAGCCGGTGCGTTACGGTGTGCCCGGCGTGCGGCGCCCCCCTCGTGCAGGGCCGGGTTAGTCCCGATCCGGAAGTGTCTAGATTGGTCTGTTGCGTAATCGCCACAGGCCCAGTTCAATCGTGAGCAGCCCCGCGCAAAGACCGTGACAAAATTCACGGACATAACTAGCAACAAACTCGCTGAGACACAGGCAACGGCCGTGGTTCGGGGACTGCTTTTCCGCTCCGTCGCAAGACGAGATGCGAGAGCAAAAAAATGGGGGCTGACGAGCGATCGTCACGCAGGCGCCCGGATCGGCAACGGTCCGGGCGTTTGCTTGTCCGGCGTAGATCGTAGCGACCGGCTATACTTTGAAACATCTTCGGGGGACGTTGGCAGTGTGCCGTTGAGCCAGTAATGACGCTCTTGGGGTCGATCTATATTCAGCTTGAGGCGTCAGATGAGCGCTTCCCCGTCATGCCGGACTGGTTCCGGCATCCACGGTGCCGCATGCTCGATAGAATTTAGCTTGCGGAACGGTGGACCCCGGAACGAGCCCGGGGTGACGGACTGATTTTCAGGATCGGCGCGCCCCTCAAGCTGAACATGGATCCGTCCCAATTCCCAGTCGGTGGACGTCGCCGGGATGCCCAACGGCATCCCGGCCGTCAGCGGGTCCGCCGCTTGGTAAGCCGTGACGCGGCGCCGTTTTCCTCCGCGTTGAGCTTGCGCCAGCGTTCGAAGCGGTCAGGTGCCAGCGTCCCCGCAGTGATCGCCGCCTGGATCGCGCATCCCGGCTCGACGCCGTGCGAACAATCGGCAAAGCGGCATTCCTGCGCGAGCAGCGCGATATCGTCGAACACCTCGGCCAGCCCGGTCGCGGCCTCCGATAATTGCAGCTCACGCATACCGGGCAGGTCGAGCAGCCAGCCGCCCTGGTCGAGCCGGTGCATCTCGCGCACCGTCGTCGTGTGGCGGCCGGTACCGTCCTTGACCCGCACCGCCTGCGTTCCGATGCTGTCCGATCCGCGCAAGGCGTTGACGAGCGTGGATTTGCCGACGCCCGACGAACCGAGGAACGCGACGGTCTTGCCGGGCCCGCACCATGCCGCCAGCCGCTTGACGTCCGCCCGGTCGCGCCCGTCGACGGTTTCGACGAGCAATCCCGGCTCGATCGCGCGTGCGGCGGCGGCGAACTCTTCGGGCGTGTCGGTCAGGTCGACCTTGGTGAGCACGACGACCGGGGGCACCCCCACCTCGCGCGCCAGCACGAGATAGCGCTCGAGCCTGGCGATGCTGAAATCCTGGTTGCACGATGCGACGATGAAGACGGTGTCGACATTGGCGGCGATCATCTGATCTTTCCGCGGATCGGCCGGCGAGCGTCGCTTGAACAGGTTCATGCGACGAAGGACGCGCGTCGCCTCCTGCGTGCGATCGTCGATCAGCAGCCAGTCGCCGACCGTCGGATGATCGTCGGTCGGCTGCGCACCGGCGATATAGGGCGAGACGAAACCGTCCGATTTGGCGCCGGACACCGCGATCTTGCCGCGGTGCACCGCCATCACGCGGACAGGGTGGCAATATTGCTGCTCATCTTCGGCAATCTGGTCCGCGAAATGCGCAGACCAGCCAAGGTCTGCCAGTGCCTGGTCGGTCGATATCATAGGCTTGGTGCGGCATCCTTCTCGACGACGCGGCGGCGGTCGTACTCGCTATCGTCTAGGCCGCGACGGAGGGCATTGCCATCGTCGTATGCACGAGAGACCGCGCAATGGCAGTGCGCCTGACGGCGAATGTCCGGTGGTGTAGGGAATAAATGGCGGAGAGGGTGGGATTCGAACCCACGGTACCCTCGCGGGTACGCCGCATTTCGAGTGCGGTACGTTCGACCACTCTGCCACCTCTCCGCAGGTCATCCGAAGCTCTGCGAACAGCGCCTCCGATCGGTCGAAGCGCGGCCTCTAATGAAAGGGCCCCAGCGATGCAAGAGGGTTTTGAGCGCTCCGGGCGCCGCTCGACGCGTTTTCCTTGTGCGGCGCAAAACAAACCCTAAATTAGCCGATATGCCCCGACACGACAGTATCGCTCACGACATCACCCGCCCGATCGTGCCCGCCGAGGTGGTCGCACCGCCGATCTCGCACGCGAATTTCTCGATCGGCGACGTCGTGCGGCACCGGCTGTTCGATTTTCGCGGGGTGATCTTCGACGTCGACCCCGTGTTTGCGAACAGCGACGAATGGTATGCGGCGATCCCCGAGGACATCCGTCCGCGCAAGGACCAGCCTTTCTACCACCTGCTCGCGGAGAACATGGAGTCGAGCTACGTCGCCTATGTGAGCCAGCAGAACCTGGTGCCGGACGACAGCGACGAGCCGGTGGACCATCCGGCGATCGATGGGCTGTTCAGTGAATATGCGGATGGTCGGTACGCGCTGCGGCAGGTTCATCGGCACTAAGGGCGAATCGCTTTGATCCAGTGAAGTTTGTTCTTCCGCGAAGACGGGCGTCCAGTCTGGGCCTCGCCTTCGCGGCGAAAATCTTGTGCAGTTGTGGTGGACGACCCTACGCGCCCCCTCTTTCCCGCCCCTTCGCGGTTGACAACTCTCCCCCCCTCGCTTAGCTGCCCGGCTTCTTCCGGCGGACCCTGCGTTCGTGGGATACACGTATTTGGAAAGTGACAAGGCCCATGTTCGCAGTCGTGCGCACGGGCGGCAAGCAGTATCGCGTCGCCGCCGGAGATAAGATCGTCATCGAGAAGATCGAGGGCGATGCAGGTGCGTCGGTGACGCTGGGTGACGTTCTGCTGGCGGGCGAAGGCTCCGAGCTGCGGTCCGTCGAGGGCTTCGTCGTCGCTGCAGAGATCATCGCGCAGGCGAAGGCAGACAAGGTCATCGTCTTCAAGAAGCGTCGTCGTCATAACTATCGTCGTAAGAACGGCCATCGCCAGCAGCATACGATCCTGAAGATCGTGTCGGTCGGCGGCCAGACTGCAAAGAGCAACGAGGGCGACACCGCCCCGGCCGCTCAGGCATAAGGAGTAGCTTCAGATGGCACATAAGAAAGCAGGCGGCTCTTCGCGCAACGGTCGCGATTCGGCCGGTCGTCGCCTCGGCGTCAAGAAGTTCGGTGGCCAGGCGTGCGTCGCCGGCAACATTCTCGTGCGTCAGCGCGGGACGAAGTTCTATCCCGGCACGAACGTCGGCATCGGTACCGACCATACGCTGTTTGCGCTGGTCGATGGCCGCGTCGTGTTTAGCCAGGGCAAACTTGGTCGCAAGTTCTGCTCGGTCGAGCTGGCAGCGAACGACACTGCCGATATGGCAGCAGCAGCCGAATAATATCGGGTAACCATCCGGGTTGCCCACCAGGGTGACCCGGGTCGCGAAAGCGAACCTGAACAAGGGAGACGGGTCACCCCGGCTCCCTTTTTTATTGCTCCCTCCACGCGGCTGTCGCGGTCCCGTCATTCCGACGTGGCATGCGCGCAGCCAATGACGCGATAGGAGAGAGCCGTGTTCGCGCGCACCAAGAGACTGACATTGCGGCCGGGTTGGCCGGAAGATGCGCCTGCACTGGCGCGGGCGATCGGCCATGAGTCGGTGGTCGCCAAGCTGGCGCGAGCGCCATGGCCGTATGCGCTGGGGGATGCCGAGGCGTTCCTTTCGCAGCCGCGCGGCGGGCACGAGCCGCGATTCCTGATCGAGACCATGGAGACCGGTGCGCCGCGACTCGTCGGTGGGATCGGGCTTCAGGTTGCCGAATCGGGCCATGAACTCGGCTATTGGCTGACGCCGGATGCCTGGGGGCGCGGGTATGCTACCGAGGCTGGTGAAGCCGTGGTTGCGATGGCGCGGCATGCGCTGGGCCTGCACCGGCTGGATGCTTTTCATTTCGTGGACAACCCGGCGTCGGGGCGCGTGCTGGCGAAGCTCGGGTTTCGGCCTACGGGGCGGGTCGAGGCTCGGACTTCGCGGGGCCGTGGTGGGGAAGCGCCTGCGGTGATGTTCGAGCTGGATCTGGATGACGATCGATGTTCGCCGATGCCTTTGGCGGCGTAAGTCGGAGATTCGCTACCCTCTAAAGGTACGCCACCCCGGCGAAGGCCGGGGCCCAGTTGGGGGACGTCTCTAACAGAGGATATCCCTCCGTTACTGCAACCTTTCCAACTGGGCCCCGGCCTTCGCCGGGGTGGGGTGTATGTTTAGGCGGGCAGTTGCTCTTCACTAACTGTTCCCCCGCGAAGGCGGGGCTCCAGGAAACACGGGCGGTGGCGTTTGGTATCCTGGGCTCCCGCCTTCGCGGGAGAACTAGGAGGGAAGGGAGAATTCGAAGCCCGAGGCTCAGGCCACCGCAACCGCCCGCTTCGCAACCGGCAGAACCGCCGCCTCATACTCGCTCTCCGCCAAGCCGATCAGCGCGCGGTCGTCGTGCTTCCACGGATGGAAGCCCGGCAGGAAATACGCGGCCCAGACGCCCGCGATCTTGCGCGCCATCCCCGGGTTGCCGAACGCGTACCACGCCATCCGCGCCCAGACGCGAGGCCCGGTAAGCCCGTCCTGCCGCAACAGTTCCGCCATCCCTCGTGCGCGTCCCGTGAAGAAGCGCCACGTCGTGATCAGCATCACCAGCGACTTCACCCGCCAGCGCGTGAAGCGCGGCCAATCGCGAGTTGCGTGCAGCCATGTGTCGTAGGCGACACCCTTGTGCTCGATCTCCTCGGCGGCATGCCACAGCCAGAGCGCCGCCGCCTGCTGGTCACCGCCCGCGAGGTGCTTCGGGTTGGCGATCAGTTCGTGCGCCAGCATCGCGGTGAAATGCTCGAGCGCGGTGGTGGCGGCGAGGCTCGCGATCTCCGGACGCCCCTTGGTCAGCGCCAGTGCCGCATCGACATCCACGATCAGCGGCGCGACGTCGTAGCCCTGGTCGGTGACGTGGCGGTTGAACGCGACGTGCTCACGGGTGTGGATCACCTCCTGCTTGATGAAGGCGTTGATCTCGGCATGGAGTTTCGGTGGCGTGCCCTCGCGGAACTTCCGCACGCTGTCGACGAAATAGCCCTCGCCCTTCGGAAACGTCACCGACAGCGCGTTATAGAACGCCGTCGCTACGGAATCGTCGTTCAGCCACCAGCGGCGAATCGCGGCACCGCGGCCAAAGCGGCGATCGCGCGGGGTGATCGTTAGATCGGCAGGCGTGGTTGCTTTCGCCACGGAAACCTCCAAACAGGAATGAACACTCGTTACTTACATTGATGTAAATAGGTTTTCCCGTCCGTGACGTCAACTCCGCGCAAGCGACTCTCCCCCACCGAATCACGTGAAGCCGCCGTCGAAGCTGCGCGTGCGCTGCTCGTGGAGAGCGGCCCCAGTGCAGTTACGTTGAAGGCCGTGGCAGGCCGCGTCGGGCGGACGCACGCCAACTTGCTCCACCATTTCGGCTCGGCGGAGGCGCTGCATACCGCGCTGATCACGCGGATGGCGGCGGACATCGTCGGGACGATCGGCGCCGCGGTGCTGCGCGTGAGGGCGGGCGAGCTAGACCCGCGCGAGGTCGTGGAGATGACCTTCGACGCGTTCGGCAAGGGCGGCGCGGGGGCGCTGGCGAGCTGGATGATCCTGTCGGGCAATACCAATGCGCTCGATCCGATCCTGACCGCGATTCACGATCTCGTCGACGAACTGGCGGAGGGCGACATGCCCGGCGACCAGCCGATCCAGGAACAGACGCTGACGCTGGTGCTGATGGCACTCGGCGACGCACTGATGGGGGCACCGATGGCGCGCGCGCTGGGGCTGCCGGTCGGCAAGGCGCGCGAACTGGCGCTCGATGCGCTGCTCGCCAGCAAGGACGCCGCCGCCCCTTCTCGCTGCTGAACCACTCGAACTGCCGGCCGAATCGCAGAGGGTGGAGATTTTCGCCAATTTCGCTATGGGGCGGCGATGCATTTTCTAGACCAAGCCAAGATCTACGTACGTTCGGGTGAGGGCGGCCCCGGTGCCGTCAGCTTCCGCCGCGAGAAATATATCGAATATGGCGGCCCCGATGGCGGCAATGGCGGCAAGGGCGGCGACATCGTGTTCGAATGCATCGCCGGCCTGAACACGCTGATCGACTTTCGCTATACGCAGCATTTCCGCGCGCCACGCGGCTCGGGCGGATCGGGCTCGAACCGCACCGGCGCAGGCGGCAAGGACCTCGTCATCCGCGTCCCGCTCGGCACGCAGGTGCTGTCGGAGGACAAGGAAGAGGTACTGATCGACTTTACCGAAGTCGGCCAGCGCGAAGTGCTGTTCCGCGGTGGCGATGGCGGGCGCGGCAACGCGAGCTACAAGACGTCGACCAACCGCACCCCGCGCCAGCACGGCACCGGCTGGCCGTTCGGCGAGGCATGGGTCTGGCTGCGGCTGAAGCTGCTTGCCGATGCGGGCCTCGTGGGCCTGCCGAATGCGGGCAAGTCGACCTTCATCAACCAAGTGACGAACGCGCAGGCCAAGGTCGGCGAATACGCCTTCACGACGACGCGGCCGCAGCTGGGCGTGGTGCGCCACAAGCAGCGCGAGTTCGTGGTCGCGGATATTCCGGGGCTGATCCAGGGCGCGGCCGAAGGTGCGGGGATCGGCGACCGGTTCTTGGGACATATCGAGCGGTGCCGGGTGCTGTTGCATCTGGTCGATGCGAACGACCGTGACGTGGCCGAATCGTACCGGATCGTGCGCGACGAGCTGGAGAATTACGGCGAAGGGCTCACCGACAAGAAGGTGATCGTCGCGCTGAACAAGATCGACATGCTCGATCCGGAGCTGATCGCGGCACTGTCGGCGGAACTGGCGGAAGCCAGCGGTGCCGAGGTGATGGCGATTTCGGGGGCGAGTGGCGCTGGTATCGAGGCGGTGCTGGACCAGCTGATCGAGGCGATCGGGCCGGCGGCGGGCGCGGCGAAGGAACTGGAAGAAGGCGAAGTGCCGGTCGCATGGTCGCCGCTCTGATCCTTGAAGTCCTCTCCCCTGCGGGGAGAGGGTTGGGTGAGGGGCTGTTCCTGGTGGAGCGCTGCTTGGCGGCCCCTCACCCCGGCCCTCTCCCCGACGGGGAGAGGGAGCAGTGATGTTTCCGCCTTCGTCTTGCGCGCGGCTGATCGTAAAGATCGGGTCGGCGTTGCTGGTCGATCCCGATGGGAGCGTTCGGCGGGAGTGGTTGACCGGGCTTGTTACCGACATTGCTTCGCGGATTGATGAAGGCCAGCAGGTTGCGATCGTGTCGTCTGGGGCGATCGCCTTGGGTGCGCGCCGGCTTGGTCTCGCAAAGGGTGGGCGAGCTAGTCTCGAGGATGCGCAGGCTGCGGCCGCCACCGGCCAGATTGCGCTCAGCCAGGTCTGGGCCGAACTTCTCGCTGCGCAGGGTCTGAACGCGGCGCAGATCCTCGTCACGCTGGACGATCTCGAAGACCGGCGACGCTATCTCAACGCCGCCGCGACGCTCAACCGGCTGCTGTCCCTCAAAGTCGTGCCGGTCATCAACGAGAACGACAGCGTCGCGACCGAGGAAATCCGGTTCGGCGACAATGACCGCTTGGCCGCCCGTGTCGCGCAGGCCGCCGGTGCGCAGGGCGTGATCCTGCTGTCCGACGTCGATGGGCTCTACACCGCCAATCCGCATGTCGATCCGTCCGCGACGCATATTGCTAGCGTGGGCCGGATCGATACGGTTGCGGGGATGGCGGACGACGGCTCGGGTTCGGGAATGGGTTCGGGTGGGATGGCCTCGAAGATCGCCGCGGCGCGGATCGCGACGGGTGCGGGCATTCCACTGGCGATCGCTTCGGGGCGGATCGAGCATCCGCTGTCCACCCCTGCCCGCCATACGATCTTTACTGCCGAGCGGACTGCGTCTGCGCGGAAGGCCTGGCTTGCCGGGGGGCTTACCGCAAAGGGTGCGATCCATGTCGATGCGGGGGCGGCGGCCGCGCTTGGCCAAGGGCGAAGTCTGCTGGCGACTGGTGCGACGCGGATCGACGGTGGTTTTACGCGGGGTGACCTCGTGACGATCGAGGGGCCTGCCGGGACTGTCGCGCGGGGGCTTGCGGAGTATGATGCGGCGGATACCGCGCGCCTGCTCGGCCGTCATAGCGACGATCATGCGGCCATCCTCGGCTACGCACCTCGGTCGGCACTGGTGCACCGCAATCATCTGGCGCTCGTATGATCGGCCGGGCCTTGTTCACCCGCGAAGGCGGGTGCCCAGTCTGGGCACCCGCCTTCGCGGGTGAACATACTTCTGCTGCAACCTCGGGAGCGCCGTCATGATCCTGGCCATCACCGGCGGCACCGGGTTCGTCGGCAGCCACCTGATCGATCACGCGCTGGAGACCGGGCACACCGTACGTGCGCTCGCCCGGAAGCCGCAGGCCAAGCGCATCGGTGTGACCTGGATCGAAGGCGCGCTTGATCGGCCTAAGAGCCTCGCGACGCTGGTCGAGGGCGCGGATGTGGTGATCCACGTCGCCGGTGTCGTCAACGCGGCCAACCGTGCGGGCTTTGCCGAGGGCAACGTCGCCGGAACCGAAGGCATCCTTCAGGCGACGAAGCACGCTGGAATCCGCCGCTTCGTCCACGTCTCCTCGCTTGCCTCGCGCGAGCCGACGCTGTCGAACTATGGCTGGTCGAAGGCCGAGGCGGAAACGCGCGTGCAGACGTCGGGGCTGGACTGGACGATCGTCCGCCCGCCCGCGATCTTTGGTCCGCGCGACCATGAGCTGCTCGACGTCTTCAAGGCGGCGCGGTCCGGCTACATCCCGATGCCCCCGGCCGGCACGCGCGTGTCGTTGCTGTACGTCGAGGACCTGACCGCGCTGCTGCTCGCGCTCGCCGAGAGTGACGATGCGCCCTCGATCATGGAGCCCGACGACGGTGTGTCGAACGGCTGGGACAACCGCGATTTCGCGCGCGCGATCGGTGTGGCGGTCGGCAAGCCGGTCAGGGTCTTCTCCACACCCCGCGCGCTCCTGAAGCTTGCGTCCGCCGCGGACCGGCTCGTCCGCCGTCGCAAGGCCAAGCTGACGCGCGACCGGGTGAGTTATTTCTGCCACCCCGACTGGGTCTCGCACAAGCCGCCGCCGGCCGCGCTGTGGACGCCGTCCGTCCCGACACCGCAGGCGCTCGCGCAAACCGCGGCGTGGTATCGCGCCGCCGGGCTGCTATAGCGCCGAAAAGCCGCCGCAATTCCCTGTCAGGACTGCGCCGACACTCGGAAGGATTACGATGAGCGACCGCCAGCAGATCTACGACACCGTCACCGCGCAGATCGAGCCGTTCAACAAGAAGAACGCGCCGCTGACCGATGCGACGACGTTCCAGGGCGACCTGGAGTGGGACAGCCTGACCGTCATGGATTTCGTCGCCGCGATCGAGGACGAATTCGACATCATCATCACGATGAACATGCAGGCCGAGATCGAGACGGTCGGCCAGCTGGTCGACGCGGTCGCGAAGTTGAAGCAGGACTAATTCAAAATATCCCGTTCGTGGTGAGTAGGGACTGAGCGTGGCAAAGCCTGCCCTGAGCGACTGCCATAGCAGGCAGTCGAAGGGGCCCGTATCGAACCACCTGCCCTTCGATACGCGTCTTCGGCTTCGCTCAGCCGCTACTCAGGACGAACGGAAATTTTCAAGGCCGAATGACGATGACCGAAGCCGCCACCACTGCCCACGCCCTCCCCGTCGACGCTCCCGAGATCGCCCCCGAACGCGACCTCATGTCGAAATTCGACGCGCTGATCGCTGAACGCGAGGCGCTGATCGCCAGTGGCGTGCGCAATCCGTTCGCGATCGTGATGGACGAGGTGAAGGGGCCAACCCAGGCGGTGATCCGCGGCAAGGACACGATCCTGCTCGGCACGTACAATTACATGGGCATGACGTTCGACCCCGACGTCATCCAGGCGGGCAAGGATGCGCTCGACGCGTTCGGTTCGGGCACCAATGGCAGCCGGATGCTCAACGGCACGTTCCACGACCACATCGACGTCGAGCAGGCGTTGCGCGAGTTCTACGACATGACCGGCGCGATCGTGTTCTCGACCGGGTACATGGCCAATCTCGGGATCATCTCGACGCTCGCCGGCAAGGGCGAATACGTCATCCTCGACGCCGACAGTCACGCGTCTATCTACGACGGCTGCAAGCAGGGCAATGCCGAGATCGTCCGCTTCCGCCACAACGACGTGAACGATCTCGACAAGCGGCTCGGCCGCCTGCCGAAGGAAGCCGGCAAGCTGGTGGTACTCGAAGGCGTCTATTCGATGCTCGGCGACATCGCCCCGCTGAAGGAGATGGTCGCAGTCGCCAAGAAGCATGGTTGCATGGTGCTCGTCGACGAGGCGCATTCGATGGGGTTCTTCGGCCCCAACGGGCGCGGCGTGTACGAGGAGATGGGGCTCACCGACGAGGTCGATTTCGTCGTCGGCACCTTCTCGAAGTCGGTCGGCACGGTCGGCGGGTTCGTCGTGTCGAACCACCCGAAGTTCGAGATGGTGCGGTTCGCGTGTCGTCCGTACATCTTCACCGCGTCGCTGCCGCCGTCGGTGGTCGCGACCGCCGCCACATCGATCCGCAAGCTGATGACCGCGCACGACAAGCGCGCGCAGCTCTGGAAGAACGCGCGCCGGCTGCACGGCGGGCTCAAGGCGATGGGGTTCAAGCTCGGCACCGAGACGTCCGACTCGGCGATCATCGCGGTGATCCTCACCGACCAGGAACAGGCGATAGCGATCTGGCAGTCGCTGCTCGAGGGTGGTCTCTACGTCAACATGGCGCGCCCGCCCGCGACGCCGGCGGGGACGTTCCTGCTGCGCTGCTCGCTGTGCGCGGAGCATACCGACGAGCAGATCACGACGATCCTCGGGATGTTCGAGACCGCTGGCCGCGCCGTCGGCGTGATCGGCTGACGGTTTCCTCCTCCCGCCGGGAGGAGGAAACATCCGTGAAATGTTCGATCGGTACCGGCATTCCAAGTCATTGCGTGTGGGCAACGACGCGTTAGGATGCCGGCCGTGACGCAAGACGAGGTCGAGACTGCGGCCCAGGGGGGCGGGGCGAGGTGGCGCATAGCCATGCTGGTCGTGATGGGCTTGCTCGGTGCGGCGGTACTGGTCGCGCTGATCGTGACGCTCGGCCACGCCAATCGCCAGCGGGATCGCGCGCTGGCGCTGCAGGCGCACAGCTATGACGTGATGATCCTTGCCCGCACTCTGTCGGGGACGATCGCGCGGTCGGAGGCGTCGCTCGGGCGCTACGTGATCAGCGGCGACAAGCAGCTCGGGCAGCTCTATTTTGACGAATGGCTCCTCGCGGGGACGCAAATCGACCGGCTCGACCAGATCACTAACGACAATCCCGAGCAACAGCCACGCGTCGATCGGCTGCGAACCGCCTATGATTCACGCGGGCGGGAGCTGTCGCTCACCGCGCTCAACACGAGTTACGGCAAGAACGGCCAAGCGCTCGCGCGGTATTACCAGTCACGGAAATCACCGACGCTGGCGGAGATCAATACGACGCTCGACACACTGATCGCCGGAGAACGCGCGTTGCTCGACGACCGGACGGCGGCGGCGATGAGATCGGTCGAACGGTCAAGCTGGGTCGCGGGGGTGCTGGCCATATTTGGCGTACTGATCGTGCTCGGCGCGATCGTGCTAGGTTGGTTCACGATCCGCGCGGTCGGCGAGCGTGCGACCGCACTGGCCGATGCCGAACTGGAACGCGAGCGCGCGGACGAGCTGACCACCGCGGTTGCCGCCGCCACCGCCGAATTGCGCGTGCAGGAGGCGAAGCTGCGCCAGATCCAGAAGATGGAGGCGGTCGGCCAGCTGACCGGCGGGATCGCGCATGACTTCAACAACATGCTGGCGGTGGTGCTGGGCGGCCTGGAACTCGCGCGCCGCAATCTCGCGAGCGATCCCGCCAGCGTGCGCCGGCATATCGACAGCGCGACCGAGGGTGCGAACCGCGCGGCGGCGCTGACCCGCCGGCTGCTCGCCTTCAGTCGCGAGGATTCGCTGAAGGCCGAGACGATCGACGCGGCCGCGCTGGTCGCCGGGATGTCCGACCTGCTCGACCGCACCTTAGGCGACGCGATCACGGTCACCGTGCGCGACGATGCGGCCGGCGGGTGCGTCCGCGCCGACCGGGTCCAGCTGGAGAACGCGGTGCTGAACCTGGCGGTCAACGCGCGCGACGCGATGAACGGGCGCGGCACGCTGACCGTCGCGACCGGTACGACGACATTGGCGGCGGAACAGGTCGGGCGGTGCGCGGCGGGTGACTACGTCACGATCATGGTCGGCGACGATGGCTGCGGGATGGCGCCCGACGTGGCCGAGCGCGTGTTCGAGCCGTTCTTCACCACCAAGGAGGTCGGCAAGGGCACCGGTCTTGGCCTCAGCCAGATCTTCGCGCTGGTCCAGCAGTTGCACGGCGAGGTCGGCATCGTCTCCGCACCGGGCGAAGGGACGACCGTCACACTCTATTTACCCCGCGCTGCCGAACTAATCGCAACCCCCCTGCCGACCGTCCCGATCGCGATGGTCGAATCGATCGCCCCGACGATGCCCGAGACGTTGCAGATCCTGGTGGTCGAGGACGATCCGCGCGTGCTGGCCGCGACGACCGGCGCGCTGGAAGAGATCGGGCATCATCCGATCGCGTGCGACGATCCGCTTGCCGCTCCTGCGCTGCTGGCGGCGAACCCGGGGATCGGGCTGATCATCTCCGACGTGCTGATGCCGCGCCAGACCGGGCCGGAGATGATCGCCGCGCTCTCCCCGCTGTATCCGCACGTCGCGGTGCTGTTCGTCACCGGGTTTGCCGGCGAGGTGAACGTCGCGCAGTTCGGCGGGCACGAGGTGCTGCGTAAACCCTTCACGCTCAACGGCCTGGAGCGCGCGGTCATGACGGCGATGGCCACGGAGCGCCGCGAGACGAACCACCCGATCGCCGCGGAATGATCGTTCGCTGATCCGTTGCGATTGAGGATGACGCCTCGCGCGTGCGCCCCTATACCCGCGCGACCCAGCATACCGAGCCCAACCCGCGCATGAAATCCATCGACCGCTACATGGCCCGGCTGATCGCGGTGCCGCTCTTTTCGACGCTGCTGATCGCCGTCATGCTGTTCGTGCTCGATCGCATGCTCGGGCTGTTCAATTTCGTCGCGACGCAAGGCGGCCCGATCAGCGTCGTGTGGCGGATGCTCGCCAATCTGCTGCCCGAATATCTGGGCTTGGGCATTCCGATCGGGCTGATGCTCGGCATCCTGCTCGCGTTCCGCCGGCTGTCGACCTCGTCCGAACTCGACGTGCTGCGTGGTGTCGGGATGAGCTACAATCGGCTGCTGCGCGTGCCGTACATGTACACGATCGCACTGGCGCTGCTGAACCTCGCGATCGTCGGCTATGTTCAGCCGATCGCGCGCTATTATTACGAGGGGCTGCGGTTCGAACTGCGTACCGGTGCCCTCGGCGCGTCGATCAAGGTCGGGGAGTTCACCAATCTCGGCAGCAAGATGACGCTGCGGATCGAGGAGAGCAAGGACAAGGGCCGCGAGCTGTCGGGCATCTTCGTCCACGCGCAGAGCCCGAACGGCGACTGGCTGGGGGTGACCGCGGAGAAGGGCAAGTTCCTTGCGACCGATGATCCCAACGTCATCATCTTCCGCCTCGCCAACGGCACGCTCGTCCACAACCGGCCCGAGTTCAAGACGCCGCGCGTGCTGACCTTCACCAGCCACGATCTGCCGATCAACCTGCCCAAGTTCGAGAGCTTCCGCGTCCGCGGAGGCCGTAACCTCGAATATACCCTGCCCGAACTCGCCAAGCAGGGTCAGCGTGGCAAGACGCTGGAGCAGCGTGACGGCAGCCGATCGGAGTTCCACTTCCGCCTTGCCGAAGTCGCGACGATGTTCCTGTTGCCACTGCTCGCGCTCGCGCTCGGGGTGCCGCCCAAGCGATCCTCGTCCGCGCTTGGCGTGTTCCTGTCGATCGTGATGATCGTCACCTATCACAAGGTGAACCAGTATGCGGCGGACGTCGGCGAGCTTGGGCGGATCGATCCAATCATCGCGCTGTGGGTGCCGTTCACGATCTTCGCCGGGCTGATCCTGTGGATGTACTACACGATCGCCTATGTCCCTGGCGGACAACCGATCGGTGCGCTGGAACGCGTCTTCTCGAAGACGTTCAAGGCGATCACCAAGCGTATCCCGGGCTTCCGTAAGAGCAAAGCCGCATGAACATCGTCAGCTTCTTCCCGTCGCGGACGGTCGCGATCTACATGGGACGGATGTTCCTGGTGCGGACGTTCGCGGTGCTGGCCGCGCTCGTGCTGGTGCTCCAGGCGCTCGACCTGCTGAGCAACTCCGGCGACATCCTCGCCTTTCCCGGCAATGGCGATGCGCAGGTCTGGCAGTATGTGTCGTTGCGCGCGCCGCAGATCGTCTCGCGGTTCCTGCCGTTCTCGGTCCTGCTTGGCACCATCCTGACGCTGATCACGATGAACCAGAACAGCGAGATCGTCGCGCTGAAAGGCTCCGGCCTGTCCGCACATCAGGTGCTTGCCCCGTTGCTGGTCGCGAGCCTGGGTGTCGCGGTGATCAGCTTCGTGTTCAACGACCGCGTGGTGGCGCGCGCGACGGCGACGCTGAACCAGTGGCAGAAAGTGAATTACGGCAAGTTGCCGATCGATCGCGGCGACCGTGCGAACGTCTGGGTACGCGACGGCGACGACCTGATCGAGGTTGCGCAGATCCGCGGGCGCGGCGACGCGACGCGACTTGGCGGCATCACGCTGTACGATCGCACCGGCGGTAACCTCGTCGCGATCCTGCGGGCGGATCACGGCAGGCGCGTCGCTAACGGCTGGGAGGTGAGCCCTGCGACCCGGTTCGACGTGAAGAGCGGCACCGTCCGCCCCTTGGGCGCCGTGGTGATCGCGAAGGACGTGCGGCCGGACCAGTTCACGCTGGCGAGCGTCGATGCGGACGGACTGTCGTTCGGCGCGCTGAAGGCGGCGATCGCCGACCTGTCCGATGCGGGGCGGCCGACCAAGGCGCTCGAAGGGTCGTTGTGGCACAAGCTGTCGGGTCCGCTGTCGTCGGTGCTGATGCCGCTGCTGGGCGCGGTCGCGGCGTTCGGGATCGCGCGATCGGGCAAGCTGTTCGTGCGCGCCGTTATCGGCATGGGGCTCGGCTTCGCGTTCTTCGTCGCGGACAATTTTGCGCTCGCGATGGGCAATCTCGGCGCCTACCCGCCGTTCCTCGCCGCCTGGGCGCCGTTCCTGCTGTTCTTCTTCATCGGCGAGGCGGTGCTGATCCGGTCGGAGGAATAGGACGCGGGCGGTGGCTCGAACCCTTTCACGCCACCGCCCCCGTCCCTATCTGCGGTTCCGAACAACCCTCGGAGCCAGCATGAAATATCTCCACACGATGATCCGCGTGACCGACCCGGCGAAGACGATCGCGTTCTTCGAGACGCTGGGCCTGAAGGAGGTCCGCCGGATGGAGAACGAGAAGGGTCGGTTCACGCTGATCTTCCTGTCGGTCCCCGGCGACGAGGGTGCCGAGGTCGAGCTGACGCATAATTGGGATCCCGAGGAGTATGGCGAGGGTCGCAACTTTGGTCACCTCGCCTACCGCGTCGACAACATCTACGACACCTGCCAGCGGCTGATGGACTCGGGCGTGACGATCAACCGGCCGCCGCGCGACGGTCACATGGCGTTCGTGCGGACGCCGGACAACATCTCGATCGAGCTGTTGCAGGCAGATCGTCCGCTCGATCCCGCCGAGCCGTGGGCGTCGATGCCCAACACTGGCAAGTGGTGACCTGCTGATGCTTGATATCGTCCGCGTCCCCGTCCTTGCCGACAATTACGCCTGGTTGATCCACGACACCGTCTCGGGCGAGACGGTGGTGGTCGATCCGGGCGATGCGGGGCCGGTGATCGCCGCCGCGAAGAAGCGCGACTGGCGGATCGACCGGGTGTGGACGACGCACTGGCATCCCGATCATACCGGCGGGAATGCCGAGATGAAGGCGTATGGTGCGACGGTCGTCGGGCCTGCGGCGGAGGCGGACAAGATCCCGACTCTCGACGAGCAGGTCGGCGAAGGCGATGTCGTGCGCCTTGGTGCGCACGAGGCGACCGTGATGACGGTGCCGGGGCATACGCAGGGGCATATCGCGTTCCACTTTGCCGACGATGCTGCGATCTTCACCGGCGATACGCTGTTCGCAATGGGCTGTGGGCGGCTGTTCGAGGGCACGCCGGCGGACATGTTCGCGAACATGCAGCGCTATGCGACGCTGCCGGACGAGACCGAGGTGTTCTGCGGGCACGAATATACGCAGAGCAACGGGCGCTATGCGCTGGTCGCCGAGCCGGACAATGCCGACATCGTGACGCGTATGGCCGAGGTCGACGCGTTGCGCGCCAAGGGCGAGCCTACCGTGCCGACGACGATCGGGCTCGAGCGGGCCACCAATCCGTTCCTCCGCGCGACGTCGCTCGAACAGTTCGCAGGATATCGTGCGGCCAAGGACTCGTTTCGCGCGTAATAGCGGTATAGCGGCAAGATCCCGAGGAGCGTTTCGATGACCATGCGAGCCTTACCGATGATGTTGCTGCCCGCGATGATGCTGGTGGGATGTACGCAGACCCAGGCGGAAGTCGAACGCGCGCAGGTTCGTGAAGCGGGCGTGCAGGAGAAACTCGCCAAGGAACTGGCGGGACTTGTACCGGGCAAACCCGAAACGTGTCTCACCCAGTTTCCGCAGAAACAGAGCTCGGGCTACGGCGCGACGATCCTGTACCGGGTGAATAGCGGGCTGGTGTATCGCAGCGATACCGCCGGTGGGTGCGAGGGAATCGCGCGCGGCGATATCCTCGTGACGCGGACGCCGAGTGGGCAGCTTTGCCGCGGCGATATCGCGCAGACGTTCGACCAGGCGTCGCGCTTTCCGACCGGGAGTTGCAGCTTCGGCGACTTCGTACCGTATCGGAAGCCATGATGCGCGGGGCCATTTTGGCGTCGGTGGCGCTGCTGACGGTGGGGATGCTCGGGGCGGGCAAGTCGGACCCGTTGGCGGGACGGGTTGCTGGGACGCCGGTTCGGTGCATCGACCTTCAGCAGTTGAACGGGCCTGAGATCGTTGATTCGCAGACGATCCTGTATCGGCAGTCGGGCAAGCGGATGTGGAAGACCGGGCCGGTCGGCGAATGCCCTTCGCTGCGACCGCTCGATACGTTGATTGTCGATGTTTACGGTGGGCAATTGTGCCGGAATGACCGGTTTCGGACGGTGTCGGTCGGTATGTCGATTCCGTCTGGGTATTGCCGGTTCCGGGATTTTACGCCGTATGACAAGGTGAAGTAGACACGTCACACGCTACACATTCGCCACCCCGGCGGAGGCCGGGGCCCAGTTGGGGGACGATGATGGCGCAAGATAGCGCTCCGTTACAACGACCTTTCCAACTGGGCCCCGGCCTTCGCCGGGGTGGTAGAAGTAGGGCTGAACGTCGCCCCCTTCGTCATCCTGACTTTCGTCAGGATGACGAAGGGGGGGAGGGCTCAGTCCCCGAACACTGCCGCCCGCTTTTCCATGTTCGCCCGCACCTGCTCGACCTGGTTGGGCGTACGGATGACCTTCAACTGCTCTTCGGTTTCTGCATGAAGCACTGCCGCCGCGTCCGCATCCGCCGCGAGGTTGTAGAGGCGCTTCGACCCGCGGATCGCGTGGGGGTTCCTCGCCGCGATCTCGCGGGCGAGCATCATCGCCTCGCCGAGCGGGTCTTCAGATATACGCGTGACGAAGCCGTGCCGCAACGCCTCGGCGCCGTCGAACTCGCGGGCGGTATAAGTGAGTTCGCGCAGCACGTCGTCGCGGGCTAGTGTGCGCCACAAGGCGATACCGGCCATGTCGGGGACCAGGCCCCAGTAGCTCTCGCGAATTGCGAAGCGGGCTTGCGGGTGGGCGATGCGGATGTCGGCGCCCGACATGATCTGGAAGCCGCCGCCGAACGCGACGCCGTGGACCGCGGCGATCACCGGCATCGGCAGCGTGCGCCAGCCCCACGCGACCTGCTGGACGAGGTTCGCGCCCTCCTCAGTGCGGTCGCCTAGCGCCAGCCCGGAACCACCGTTTGCCATCGAGGCCATGTCGAGGCCGGCGCAGAACGCCTTGCCTTCGCCGGAGAGGACGACGCAGCGGACTTCGGCCATTCCCTTGAGCCGGTCGATCGCGGCGGCGATGCCCTCGAACATTGCGGGGTCGATCGCGTTCATCTTGTCGGCGCGCGCCAGGCGGACGTCGGCGATGCCGTCCCTGACGGTAATGATGACCCGGTCGTTCATTGTGGCGATCCTCTCGATCTTTGCGCGAACGCTAAACGCCCCTGCCCTCCCCCGCAATGTTGCGCACGCTCACGCGGCGTGTAGAGCCTCGCACATGGCTGGTTTTGATCCACAATGGTTTGCGACGCGCGGGTTCGGCGGGCACGGCGCCGCGCTGGGGATGCGCTATCACGCGCATGGCGACGACTGGGCGGAGCTTGCGCTGCCCTATGACGAGAAGCTGATCGGCGATCCGGCGAGCGGCGTGATCGCGTCGGGGCCGATCATCACGATGATGGACATGGCGACGAGCCTGGCGATCTGGATCAAGCGCAACGCGTTCGTGCCGCATGCGACGCTGGATTTGCGGGTGGATTATCTGCGGCCGGCGACGCCGGGGAAGACGGTGATCGGGCGCGGCGAATGCTACCGGATCACGCGCTCGATCGCGTTCGTGCGGGGGCAGGCACATGACGGCGATCCGGGCGATCCGCTGGCGCATGTCGCGGGGACGTTCATGGTTGTCGGCGATGTCGCCGGCATGGGTCTCAACAGAAGGATCGAGGCATGACGATCGGCCTGCCGCCCTATGCGGAGATTCTCCGCGTGTCGGTCGAGGCCGAGGATGGGGCGCCGCCGGTATTGCTGATGCCGTTTGCCGATGACGTGCTCGGGCGGCCGGGGTTTCTGCATGGGGGTGCGATCTCGGGGTTGCTGGAGATGGCGGCGATCGCGGCTTTGCAGCATGCGCTGGAAGCTGAGGGTGCCACTGGCTCCGATGCTCGGATCAAGCCGGTCAACGTTACCGTCGATTTCATGCGGGGTGGCCGGGACAAGCCGACGCGGGCGGCTGGGGTGGTGACTCGGTTGGGGAACCGGGTGGCCAATGTCGAGGCGACGGCGTGGCAGGACGAGCGCGACAAGCCGATTGCGGCTGCGCGGATGAATTATTTGATCGTGCGCGACTAGCCGCTTTTGCTCCCCTTCCGCTTGCGGGAGGGGTTGGGGGAGGGGCGTGCCTCACAGACCGGACGCCAGTACGTACGTCGCGCCCTCCCCTAACCCCTCCCGCAAGCGGGAGGGGAATTTGGCCTTACTTTGCGGTCAGTTTTATCATGCGGCCTTGTGAGTCGCCGCCGTCTTCCAGGACCCAGATCGCGCCGTCGGGGCCTTGTTCGACTTCGCGGATCCTCGCACCCATGTCCCATTGGTCGCCCTTTGCCGCGTTGGTACCGATGAGGTGGACGCGGACCAGGGACTTCGAGGAGAGGCCGCCGATGAACGCGTCGCCTTTCCACTGCGGGAACATGCTGCCCGAATAGATCATCAGGCCGCCGGGCGAGATCACGGGGTTCCAGAACACCTTGGGCGGCTCATATCCATCGCCGGGCTTGTGATCGGGAATGTCGGTGCCGTCGTAGTTGCTGCCGTTCGAGGCGTTGGGCCAGCCATAGTTGAGGCCGGGCTTGATGAGATTGACCTCGTCGCCGCCCTTGGGGCCCATCTCCTGCTCCCAGAGATTGCCCTGCGCATCGAACGCGATGCCGAGCAGGTTGCGGTGGCCATAGCTCCAGATTTCGGGCGCGAAGCCCTTTGCCACGAGCGGGTTGCCGGGGGCGGGCTTGCCGTCGAGGGTGAGGCGCAGCACCTTGCCGAGCGTCATCTTCGGGTCCTGTGCAGGCGTGAACTTCTGGCGCTCGCCGTTGGTGAAGAACAGGTATTTGCCGTCGGGCGAGAAGGCGATGCGGCCGGAATAATGGCCGTTGCCCTCGACGAACGGTCGCGCGCTGAACAGCGCTTCGATCTCGCCGAGACGCTCGCCACCACCGCCGTTCGGACGCAGGCGGCCGCGCGCGAGGACGACGCCCTTGCCGCCCTCGCCTGCGGTCGAATAGCTGAAATAGACGCGCTGACTGGTCGCGAAGTCGGGCGCGAGGACGACGTCCATCAGCCCGCCCTGCCCGGCCGAATCGACGGTGAGCGTCGCGACCGTCTGGCGCGACTTGCCGTCGGCGGAGACCAGCAGCATCTGCCCCTTCTTCTCGGTGACGAGCATGCGCTTGTCGGGCAGGAACGTCATCGCCCAGGGCGAATCGAAATCGGCGACCACAGTTTCCTTGAAGGGCTTCCCCGCCGCAGCCGGTTGAGCCGAACAGGCGGTGGACGCGAGCAGCGTGGTTGTCAGCAACCCAGTGGCAAACAGCGTTTTGCGAATCATGATCTTCTCCCGGAAATCCCTGCGCTAACGCAGCGTACTAAACGAAGGTTGCTCCCGCTTGCGGAGCAGCGCCACCCCGCGTATAGAGGCACCACTTCTCTACATCGCCAGATGAAGAGGCTGCGGGGCTTGCTCCGCGGCGGCAATCACCTGTGCTTTGGCCCTGTTTGGAATTTCGATGGCGAATATCGCCCTGCTGACCGACCTGATCGAACCCGAGGCGACCGCGCTCGGCCTCAGCCTCGTGCGCGTGCGCATGCAGGGCGGCAAGTCCGATCCGACGTTGCAGGTGATGGCCGAGCGCCCCGACACTCGCCAGCTGGTGATCGAGGATTGCGCCGAGCTGTCGCGCCGTATCTCCGACAAGTTCGATGCGCTCGAAGCCGAGGGCAAGGACCCGGTCGGCGAGGACGCGTATCGTCTCGAAGTGTCAAGCCCCGGTATCGATCGCCCGCTGACCCGGCTTCAGGACTTCGCCGACTGGGAAGGCCAGGAGGCGCGTATCCGCCTCGTCGAGCCGTTCGAGGATCGCAAGCAGATCTCGGGCAATCTGATGGGCGTCGAGGGGACGAAGATCACCGTCGACGTCAACAAGCACAAGCTCATGACGATCGACTTTTCGCAGGTCGCCGACGCCAAGCTCGTCATGACCGACCGACTCATCGCCGCGACCGCGCCGCTTTCCACCGAAGGCGCGGACGAGGTTTTCTATCAAGATACGCCCACCGATGAGCCCGATGCTCACGAGGCCGACACCGAAGAAGGACAGCATTGATGGCCACGGCAGTCACCGCAAACCGCGCGGAACTGATCGCGATCGCGAATTCGGTCGCGTCGGAGAAGATGATCGACAAGGCGATCGTGATCGAGGCGATGGAGGACGCGATCCAGCGCGCCGCCCGCTCGCGTTACGGCGCCGAGAACGACATCCGCGCGAAGCTCGATCCGAACACCGGCGATCTGCGCTTGTGGCGTGTCGTCGAAGTGGTCGAGGCGGTCGACGATTATTTCAAGCAGGTCGACGTCAAGGGCGCGCAGAAGCTCCAGAAGGACGCCGCACTCGGCGACTTCATCGTCGATCCGCTGCCCCCGATCGAGTTCGGCCGCATCGCCGCACAGGCTGCCAAGCAGGTCATCTTCCAGAAGGTCCGCGACGCCGAGCGCGAGCGCCAGTTCGAAGAGTATAAGGACCGCGCAGGCGAGATCATCACCGGCGTCGTCAAGCGCGTCGAGTTCGGCCATGTCGTCGTCGACCTTGGCCGCGCAGAAGGCGTCATCCGCCGCGACGCGCAGATCCCGCGCGAAGTGGTGCGCGTCAACGACCGCATCCGCTCGCTGATCCTGAACGTCCGCCGCGAGAACCGTGGACCGCAGATCTTCCTCAGCCGCGCGCACCCCGACTTCATGAAGAAGCTGTTCGCGCAGGAAGTGCCCGAGATCTACGACGGCATCATCGAGATCAAGGCCGCGGCCCGCGATCCGGGTTCGCGCGCGAAGATCGGCGTCATCTCGCATGATTCGAGCATCGATCCGGTGGGCGCGTGCGTCGGCATGAAGGGCTCGCGAGTCCAGGCCGTCGTGCAGGAAATGCAGGGCGAGAAGATCGACATCATCCCCTGGTCGCCCGACATCGCGACCTTCGTCGTCAACGCGTTGCAGCCGGCTTCGGTCAGCCGCGTCGTGATCGACGAGGAAGAAGAGCGCATCGAAGTGGTCGTTCCCGACGACCAGCTTTCGTTGGCGATCGGCCGTCGTGGCCAGAACGTGCGGCTTGCGTCGCAGCTGACCGGCAAGGCGATCGACATCCTTACCGAGGCGGATGCGTCGGAGAAGCGCCAGAAGGACTTCGTCGAGCGTTCGGCGATGTTCGAGAAGGAGCTCGACGTCGACGAGACGCTCGCACAGCTGCTGGTCGCCGAAGGGTTCACGAACCTCGAGGAGGTCGCCTATGTCGAGGTCGAGGAGATCGCCGGCATCGAGGGCTTCGACGAGGACCTGGCGGGCGAGTTGCAGAACCGCGCGACCGAGGCGCTCGAGCGTCGCGACGCAGCGAGCCGCGAAGAGCGTACTGCGCTCGGCGTCGAGGACGCGCTCGCCGGCATGCCGTATCTCAACGAGGCGATGCTGGTCACGCTCGGCAAGGCGGGCATCAAGACGCTCGACGACCTCGCCGATCTCGCGACCGACGAGCTGGTCGAGAAGAAGCGCGTTGAGCCACGTCGTCGCAACGAAGACGCGCCGAAGCGTCCCGAGCCCAAGGGCGGGATTCTCGCGGAATATGGTCTGAGCGACGAGCAGGGCAACGAGATCATCATGGCCGCGCGTGCGCACTGGTTCGAGGACGAGGCGCCTGAGGCCGAGGCTGACGACGTCGAGGCGAACGAGGCTCCGGTGGAAGAGGCTTCGGCTGATGACGCCGTGGTCGAGGACGCTGCAACTGAAGAGCCGACGGCCGAAGAAGCCGTGGCTGAGGACGTTTCGGCGGACGACGCTTCGGTCGAGGACGCTTCGGTTGAAGACGCGGCGGACAAGACCGACGCGAAGAGCGAGGGCGACAAGGCCTGATGCCCTTCGTCAGCATCCGCATCTCGGGGTCCGCCACCAAGGACCAGAAGTCCGGCATCGTCGCCGACGTCACCCAGTCGCTCGTGCAGCGGCTGGGAAAGAACCCGGCTGCGGTGCAGATCGTGATCGAAGAGGTCTCGACCGAGAATTACGGCGCGGGCGGCCAGCTGCTGGTCGACCGCGACGCTCCGAAGACGGCCCCGAATACTCCGGCGCAGGAGGACGCACATGCGGAACCCTCCCGATGAGGCGCTAGGCGCTACCGACACCCTACCTTCCTCCCCTCCCGCAAGCGGGAGGGGACCGAGGGGTAGGCGCCCGGCTTCGGCCAAGGGCGACGCTTCGGCCAAATCTCACGCGTCCAAGGCCAAGGCCAAAGGCAGCAATGGGGGTGAGCGCGTGCCCACCCCTAGCCCCTCCCGCATGCGGGAGGGGGATGACGACATGCCTGTTCGCAAGTGCATCCTCTCGGGTGAGCGCGACGTTCGGCCGCACCTCGTGCGACTCGCATTGTCGCCCGATGGCCAGATCCTTCCCGACGTTCGCGCCAAGGCTCCCGGCCGCGGCGCGTGGATCGGGGTGACTCGAGTCGAGCTCGAAGCCGCGATCAAGAAGGGCAAGCTCAAGGGCGCTCTCTCCCGCGCGTTCAAGACCGGCGAGTTCACCATCGATCCCGAGCTTCCCGCCAAGATCGAATCCGCGCTCGAGCGTAACGCGCTCGACCGGCTCGGGCTCGAATCGCGCTCGGGGACGGTATTGATCGGTTCCGACCGGATCGAGCAGAACGCGCGGCAGGGCAAGCTGAAGGCGCTGTATCACGCGTCCGACGCGGCAGAGGACGGCAACCGGAAACTCGATCAGGCGTGGCGCATCGGCAACGATGTCGAGGGCTCGGGTTTGCGGGGGTTGGCACTCCCGGTATCGCGCACCATATTGGCGTTGGCGCTGGGGCGGGAAAATGTGGTACACATTGGCCTGACCGACCGCGCTGCAGCAAAGCGGGTGAGCGAAGCGCTCGACCGTTGGCTGCATTTTATCGGCCCCGAACCTTCTTCCGTGTCTTGCGAAACGGCCTCGCAGGGCGCATCGGCGTCACCACAAAATGGGGCGCCACCGATACAACAGGCGTCCGGATCGACCGGAACACGCCCGGCCGTGGACATGACTGAGGAATTTGAGTGAGCGACACGGACAACGAGAAGCCGAAACTTGGCATGCGCGCACCTTTGGGTGTGAAGCGCACGGTCGAGACCGGCCAGGTGAAGCAGAGCTTCAGCCACGGCCGATCGAATACGGTGATCGTGGAAACCAAGCGCGCGCGCGTCCTGCGCCGTCCGGGCGAGCCCGACGTGCAGGTCGCGGATGCCGCACCGGTTGCCGCGCCCGCCCCGGCGGCTGCCCCCGCAGCCCCGGCACCGCAGGCGCGCGCGCCGCAGCCTGCGCCTGCCCCCGTGCGTCAGCAGCAGAGCAATCTGTCGCCGCAGGAGCGCCAGGCCAAGCTGCTCCGCGAGGCCGAAGAGCAGCGCATGAACACGCTGGAAGAAGGGCGTCGTCGCCAGGAGGCCGAACGGGCCAAGGCGATCGAAGACGAGCGTAATCGCGTCGCCGATCGTGCGCGTGCCGAGGCTGAGGCCAAGGCGCCGAAGCCCGTCGAGGCCCCTGCGCCCGCGCCGGCACCTGTGGCCGAAGCGGCTCCCGCTCCGGTCGCAGCACCAACGCCAGCGCCTGTGCCGGCTCCGGTCGAAGCCCCCGTTGCTGCGGCGCCTGCACCGGCACCGGTTGCCACGGCGCCTGCGCCTGCGCCTGCTCCGGTAGCTGCCGCTCCTGCACCGGCTCGCAAGCCTGCGCCGGCCCCTGTCGCTCCGCCGGCACCGCCGCCCGTCATCGAACTGACCCGCGATCCGGCGTTCCCGGCACCGCGCCGGTTCTCGCCGGTGGCACGTCCAGAGCGTCCTCCGCCGCCGCCAAAGCCTGTCGCAGCACCTGCTGCCGCAGCGCCGACCACGGCTGCGAATGCCGGCACGTCCGCGGCGCGCCCCGGCGCGACCGGCGTCAACGCTCCGGCTGGTGGCGTCCGTCGCGATGCAGTGCCTGCGCGTCCGCAGCAGCGTGACCGCAAGGGTGACGATCGTCGCACGTCGGGCAAGCTCACCGTCAACCGCGCGCTCGGCGATGGTGATGGTGCACGCGCTCGCTCGCTCGCCGCGCTGAAGCGTGCGCGCGAGAAGGAGCGTCGTGGTACCGGTGGTCCGCGCGAGGCGCAGGCCAAGCAGATCCGCGACGTCGTCGTCCCAGAGGCTATCACGGTGCAGGAACTCGCCAACCGCATGGCCGAGAAGGGTGCAGACCTCGTCAAGGCGCTGTTCAAGATGGGCATGCCCGTCACGATGACGCAGACGATCGATCAGGATACCGCCGAGTTGCTCGTCACCGAGTTCGGCCACAACCTGACGCGCGTCAGCGATGTCGACCAGGATCTGGCCAACGACACGATCGACGATGCCGAGGAGACGCTGAAGCCGCGCGCTCCCGTCGTCACGATCATGGGTCACGTCGATCACGGCAAGACGTCGTTGCTCGATGCCCTGCGCGGCACCGACGTGGTGCGCGGCGAAGCGGGTGGCATCACCCAGCATATCGGCGCCTACCAGGTCACGCTGAAGGACAAGTCGAAGATCACCTTCCTCGACACGCCGGGCCATGAGGCGTTCACGCAGATGCGTGCGCGTGGTGCGGACGTCACCGACATCGTCATCCTGGTGGTGGCGGCGGATGACGGCCTGATGCCGCAGACGGTGGAGGCGATCGCCCACACCAAGGCGGCGGGCGTGCCGATGATCGTCGCGATCAACAAGATCGACAAGGAAGGCGCCAATGCCCAGAAGGTGCGCGAGCGCCTGCTGAGCGAGGAGATCGTGGTCGAGGACATGGGCGGCGACGTCCAGGACGTCGAAGTCTCCGCGACCAAGAAGATCGGTCTCGATGCGTTGATCGAGAAGATCCAGCTTCAGGCCGAACTGCTCGAACTGCGCGCCAATCCGGATCGCGCCGCCGAGGGTACGGTGATTGAGGCCAAGCTCGACAAGGGCCGTGGTCCGGTCGCGACGATCCTCGTGAACCGTGGGACCTTGAAGGTCGGCGACATCTTCGTGGTCGGTGGCGAGAGCGGCAAGGTCCGTGCGCTGGTCGACGACAAGGGCAAGCAGATCAAGGAAGCGGGTCCGGCGATGCCGGTCGAGGTCCTCGGTCTGTCGGGTGTTCCGCAGGCGGGCGATCCGTTCCAGGTCGTCGAAAACGAGGCACGCGCCCGCGAAGTCGCGGAATATCGTCGCAGCGTGAAGACCGACAAGCGGACCGCCTCGGTTCCTGCCAGCCTCGAGAGCATGTTCTCGGCGCTGAAGGAAAAGCAGGCGATCGAATATCCGCTGGTCGTGAAGGCGGATACGCAAGGCACGGTCGAGGCGATCGTCGGGGCGATCAACAAGATCTCCACCGACCTGATCAAGGCACGCGTGCTGAGCTCGGGCGTCGGCGGCATCACCGAGTCGGACGTCACGTTGGCGGCCGCATCGGGTGCACCGATCATCGGCTTCAACGTCCGCCCGAACGCCAAGGCACGCGAGATCGCCGAGCGCCAGAAGGTCGCGTTCAAATATTACGACGTGATCTACGACCTGATCGACGAGATCCGGGCGGGGATGGCAGGCGAGCTTGGGCCGGAAGCGTTCGAGACGGTCGTCGGTCGTGCCGATATCCGCGAGGTCTTCTCGGCGGGCAAGCACGGCAAGGCGGCGGGTCTGCTCGTCACCGAGGGCAATATCCGCAAGGCGCTCAAGGCACGTATCACGCGCAACGACGTCATCATCTACCAGGGCGAAATCGCATCGCTGCGTCGCTTCAAGGATGATGTTGCCGAGGTCCGTGCGGGGCTGGAGTGCGGCGTGACGTTCACGTCGAACTTCGTCGACATCAAGGCCGGCGACGTCCTCGAGACGTTCGAAGTCGAGATGCGCGAACGTACGCTTTGAGGCCGAGAGCCCTCTCCCCCGCGGGGAGAGGGTTGGGTGAGGGGCAATACCGCGCGACAGCGTTCGTGGCAGCCCCTCACCCCCACCCTCTCCCCGGAGGGGCGAGGGAGTTAGAAGAATGAAGACCGATACCCCAGAAGCAAAAGCCGTCCGCTCGCTACGAGTCGGCGAGCAAGCGCGTCATGCGCTGTCCGACATCCTCGCGCGCGGCGATGTCCACGATCCGGTGCTCGAAAAGCACCTCGTGACGATCACCGAAGTCCGCATGTCCCCCGACCTCCGCCACGCCACCGTCTTCGTGAAGCCGTTGCTCGGCAAGGACGAGGAGAAGGTACTGAAGGCGCTGCGCACCAACACCGCCTACCTCCAGCGCGAAGTCGCGAACCGGGTGCAGATGCGGTATGCGGCGAAGCTCAAGTTCCTGGCAGATGAGAGCTTCGACGAGGGCACGCACATCGACACGCTGCTGCGTGACCCGCACATCGCGCGAGATTTGGCTGAAGATTGATTTTGCCGGGCTGCGAGCACCTCGCTCGCAGTCAGTAAGGGCTTTGCGGCGATTGGAATGAAACGCCTCTTAAGTCCTGTCCCGTTCCGAACCTCTTACGCTCCTCGTGCCCTTCCCCCTCCCCGTTCGTGCTGAGTAGAGACCGAGTAGGCTCGAAGAGCCGTATCGAGGGCTCGTATCGAAGCACAGGTCCCCCGCGCCAATCCATCCTTCGATACGCCGCTTCGACAAGCTCAGCAGCTACTCAGGACGAACGGGTGGTGGGGGCGGTCCCACGGGACGGGTGATGAGCGGCGGTCGTACGGGAGCAGCTTGCTGCTTGCGGAATTCCCGGCCTAAGACTGCGACGCCTCTGGACATCCCCCCGCGTTCCCGCTCTTTGCCCCCATGGCCAAGCTGTATTTCTACTACGCGTCGATGAACGCGGGGAAGTCGACGAACCTGTTGCAGGCGGACTTCAACTACCGTGAGCGGGGGATGCGGACGATGCTGTTCACGGCGGCGATCGACGACCGGTTCGCGGCGGGGACGATCACGTCGCGGATAGGGCTGGAAGCGCCGGCGATCGCGTTCGATGCGGGGACGGATATCGGGGCCTGCGTGGTTCGGCAGCACGGCGAGGACGCGATTTCTTGCGTGCTGGTGGATGAGGCGCAGTTTTTGACGTCTGCGCAGGTGGATCAGCTTGCGCATATCTGTGATGTGGTCGGGATACCGGTGCTGGCTTACGGATTGCGGACCGATTTCCAGGGCGCGCTGTTTCCGGGGTCGGCTCGGTTGCTGGCGCTGGCGGACTCGCTGGTGGAGATCAAGTCGGTTTGCGGGTGTGGGCGGAAAGCTACGATGAACCTGCGGGTCGATGGGAACGGGCGGGCGATTGCCGAAGGGCAGCAGACCGAGATTGGCGGGAACGACCGGTATGTCGCGCTGTGTCGGCGGCATTTTTGCGAGGCTTTGGGCTGAACCTTACTCCCCTGCCCGTTCGTGCTGAGCGAAGTCGAAGCACCTTTGCCTCATGTCCTTCGACTTCGCTCAGGACGAACGGGGGGCCCATACTCTAGGACTTATACGCATGCATGGCTGGATCATTCTCGACAAGCCGCTGGGGCTTGGCTCGACACAGGGGGTGTCGGCGGTGAAGCGTGCCTTGCGCAGCGGCGGGTATGGGAAGTTCAAGGTGGGGCATGGGGGGACGCTCGATCCGCTCGCTACCGGGGTTTTGCCGATTGCCGTCGGGGAGGCGACTAAGCTGGCCGGGCGGATGCTCGATAGCGACAAGATCTATGACTTCACGGTGATGTTCGGGGTGCAGACCGACACGCTCGATGCGGAGGGTGTGAGCATTGCTACCTCCGATGTGCGGCCGACTCTGGCGGCGGTCGAGGCAGTCCTTGCCCAGTTCACGGGGCCGATTTCTCAGGTGCCGCCTGCTTACTCCGCGCTCAAGGTGGATGGGGAGCGGGCTTATGATCTGGCGCGGGCCGGGCATGAGGTGGTGCTCGCGAGCCGGGATGTGACGATTCATTCGCTATCCTCCCCGGTACGGGGAGGGGGACCAGCGCAGCTGGTGGAGGGGGGCTTCCGCAAGCGTACCGTTGGTGGCGAGCCCCCCTCCACCCCCGTCCAAGCGGACGGCGGTCCCCCTCCCCGTGCCGGGGAGGAGTTGCAGGATGCGCCCCTGCCCCACTCCCTACTTGAAGAGGTCACCCTCACCGCACATGTGTCGAAGGGCACTTACATCCGCTCCCTCGCGCGCGACATCGCCCTTGCCCTCGGCACCGTTGGCCACGTCACGATGTTGCGCCGGACCAAGGCCGGTCCATTCGACCTCACGTCCGCGATATCGCTGGACAAACTGGACGAACTCGCTAAGGCCTCCGCGCTTGAAGATGTACTTCTGCCCTTGAGGGTGGCGCTGGACGACATCCCGGCTCTCTCCCTCACCCCCGACCAGGCAGGGGCGCTCCGACAGGGGCGTATCTTGGCCGGGATCGCCGCAGACGATGGCCAATACTTCGCCGAACTGGACGCTGTCCCGGTCGCGCTGGTCGAGGTCGAGGACGGAGACGTCCGGGTCGTTCGCGGTTTCAATCTGTGATGTCGAGGACATGAATTCATGACGATTACCGCTGAACGCAAGACCGAGCTCGTCAAGGAGCATTCGCGCGCCGAGGGTGACACCGGTTCGCCGGAAGTCCAGGTCGCGATCCTGACCGAGCGCATCAAGAACCTGACCGAGCATTTCAAGGGCCACAAGAAGGACAACCACTCGCGTCGTGGTCTTCTCATGATGGTCAACAAGCGCCGGACGCTGCTGGATTATCTCCGTCACAAGGACGGCCAGCGCTATCTGGATCTGATCGCGAAGCTCGGTCTCCGCAAGTAACCAAGTAACCAGAGGGGCGGCCGAAAGGTCGCCCCTTTTGGCATCATGGCAAAAAGAATTTAAACTGGCGGCGCGCGCGACAAGCAGCGTACCCCAATTGGGCCCCGGCCTTCGCCGGGGTGGAATTTAGGGAGGGGCAATTCGGCCGATCCCTTTAGGAGCGACAACTCGCTCCACACCGCCGCGGGCCGGCTAAGCCCGCACATAGGCCCCGTTCGCATCTGGCGACCGGAGTGAAGGAAAAAGAATGTTCGATACCAAGACCGTAAGCGCCCAGTGGGGCGGCAAGACGCTGACGCTCGAGACCGGCCGCGTTGCGCGCCAGGCTAATGGCGCAGTGCTCGCCACCCTCGGCGAGACCGTCGTTCTGTGCGCCGTGACGGCTGCACGGACCGTCAAGGAAGGGCAGGATTTCTTCCCGCTCACCGTCCATTACCAGGAGAAGTTCTCCGCAAGCGGCCGCATCCCCGGCGGTTTCTTCAAGCGTGAGCGCGGCGCGACCGAAAAGGAGACGCTGACCAGCCGTCTCATCGATCGCCCGATCCGTCCCCTCTTCCCAGAGGGTTTCTACAACGAGATCAACGTGATCTGCCAGGTTCTGTCGTATGACGGCGAGAACGAGCCGGACGTCCTCGCGATGGTCGCGGCATCGGCGGCCCTGACGATCTCGGGCGTGCCGTTCATGGGCCCGATCGGCGCAGCGCGCGTCGGTTACGTCGATGGCGCGTACATCCTCAACCCTACCCTCGAGGAAGCCAAGGCTGGCGATCTCGACCTCGTCGTCGCCGCCACCGGCCAGGCCGTGATGATGGTCGAATCGGAAGCCAAGGAGCTTTCGGAAGAGATCATGCTCGGCGCCGTGCAGTTCGCCCACAAGGCCTGCCGCGAAGCCGCCAACCTGATCATCGATCTCGCCGAGATGGCCGCCAAGGATCCTTGGGAAATGGCCGAGCAGGCTGACCTGTCGACCGCCAAGGACAAGCTGAAGAAGCTGATCGGCAAGGACATCGCGGCCGCCTACAAGGTGACCGACAAGTCCAAGCGTTCGGACCTGCTGAATGCCGCTCGTGCGAAGGGCAAGACCGCATTTGCGGACGCGTCCCCGCAGGACCAGATGGCTGCCGGCAAGCTGATGAAGAAGCTGGAGGCGGAGATCGTCCGCGGCGCCATCCTCAAGGACGGCACCCGCATCGACGGCCGCACCACCACGCAGATCCGTCCGATCGAGGCGATGGTCCACTTCCTCCCGCGTACGCATGGCTCGGCCCTGTTCACGCGCGGCGAGACGCAGTCGATCTGCACCACCACGCTCGGTACGCGTGATGCGGAGCAGATGATCGACGGCCTGAACGGTCTGTCGTACGAAAACTTCATGCTGCACTACAACTTCCCTCCCTATTCGGTCGGTGAAGTCGGTCGCTTCGGTGCACCGGGTCGTCGCGAAGTCGGTCACGGCAAGCTCGCATGGCGCGCGCTGCACCCGGTGCTGCCGACCAAGGAAGAGTTCCCGTACACGATCCGCGTTCTGTCGGACATCACGGAGAGCAACGGTTCGTCGTCGATGGCGACGGTCTGCGGCGGTTCGCTGAGCATGATGGATGCAGGCGTTCCGCTGAAGCGTCCAGTGTCGGGCATCGCGATGGGCCTGATCCTCGAGGGCAAGAACTTCGCCGTTCTGTCGGACATCCTCGGCGACGAGGATCACCTCGGCGACATGGACTTCAAGGTGGCTGGCACGTCCGAGGGCATCACCACGATGCAGATGGACATCAAGATCGCCGGCATCACCGAGGAGATCATGGGCAAGGCACTGGCGCAGGCCAAGGAAGGCCGCGCGCACATCCTGGGCGAGATGGCCAAGGCACTCGACCACACTCGTGAGGAACTCAGCGCCCACGCACCGCGCATCGAGAGCTTCCAGATCGACAAGTCGAAGATCCGTGAAGTCATCGGCACCGGCGGCAAGGTAATCCGCGAGATCGTCGCGCAGACCGGCGCCAAGGTCGACATCGACGACGAGGGCGTGATCAAGGTGTCGTCGTCCGACCCCGCGCAGATCGAAGCCGCGATCAAGTGGATCAAGGGCCTCGTCGAGGAAGCCGAAGTCGGCAAGGTCTATGACGGCAAGGTCGTCAACCTGGTCGATTTCGGGGCGTTCGTGAACTTCATGGGTGGCAAGGACGGTCTCGTCCACGTGTCCGAAATCAAGAACGAGCGCGTCGAGAAGGTGTCTGACGCCCTGACCGAAGGCCAGGAGGTCAAGGTCAAGGTTCTCGAGATCGACCCGCGCGGCAAGGTGCGCCTGTCGATGCGCGTCGTCGACCAGACGACCGGCGAAGAGCTGGAGGACACGCGTCCTGCACGTGAGCCCCGTGAGGGTGGCGATCGTGGTCCGCGCGGTCCGCGTCGTGATGGCGATGGCGGTCGTGATGCTGGCGGCAACGGCGGTGGCCGTGATGGCGGCGGTCGTGGTCCGCGCGGCGAAGGCGGCGGCGGTGATCGCGGCTCGCGTGGCCCGCGTCGTGACGGCGATGGCGGCCGTGACGCCGGCGGCAACGGCGGTGGCCGTGGTCCGCGTCGCGATGGCGGCGGCAACGGCGGCGGCGAGCGTGCTGCACGCACCGACGGCGACAAGGCCCCCGAGTTCGCGCCGGCGTTCCTGACCGGCGATCGCGACTAAGCCATTACGGCCTAACGGCAGTGATGGAGGGGCTCGGGAAACCGGGCCCCTTTCTCATGTCAGGCTCGCTTTGCCCCGTTATGCCTTGAGAACATGACTTATATTGGAACGGAGCGGCATGCCGGATGTTCGAACCGGTATGAATGCCATTGCGAAGTCCGTTATTCTCGTCGTCGATGACGATGCCCTCGTCCGGGTCCATTCCAACCTCGCGCTGGAGGATGCCGGCTACGAAGTCGTTGAAGCCAGCAACGCGGCCGACGCCTTGGCGAAGCTCGAAGAGCGGCCCGATATCGCCGCGCTGTTCACCGACGTCCGCATGCCCGGAGACCTGAACGGCATCGACCTCGCCAATGCCGTTCACGCGCAGCGTCCCGACATCGCGATCTTGGTCACGTCGGGTGCCGACAACGGTACCACTGACGCATTGCCCAAGGCCGCGCGGTTCGTGCAGAAGCCCTATACCGGCGCACAACTCAGCAAGCTCCTGCAACCCTGAGGAGTTAACGGACTGGAAGAGTATTCAGGATCTTACATCTACTAGTCTAGGCAGTCCTCATTCGTCATGAGTATTGCCCGTTATCAGTATTAGGGCCATCGTCCATCGCTTGAGCATCGACTCGCGGGGGCGGTCCAATGGCATCGTTAAATAGTGTATGGCCTGCGCAACGGAATGTCGTCGCGAGCGAGCGTCGCTTCTTCCTCGGCATGGCGATAGCGATCGCCTTCACGGTGATCTTTGGCTTCACGTTGAATGCCGCACGGATGAGTTGGACGTTTCTCGAACTGCCGGGCCAAGTTCATTTGCATGCCGCCGCCTTCCTGGCGTGGATCATCCTCTACGTCGTGCAGAACTGGCTGGTCGTCCGGGGATCGATTACTAGGCATCGACAACTCGGCGTACTCGGCGCCGTTATCGCAGCGGCGATGGTCGTGCTGGGCATCGTCACCACCGTCGCAGCGATCCAGCAGCACCGCGTCCCGCCGTTCTTTCCGCCTGGGATCTTCCTCGTGCTAGATGTGCTGGGGGTGATCGGGTTTGGCATTCTGACCGCCTGGGCGATCGCACTGCGGAAACAGGCGGCGTGGCACAAGCGGTTGATGTTGTGTGGCACGATCCTGGTCATGTCGCCGGCGCTCGGGCGGATCCTGCCAATGCCGCTGCTGGGCCAGTTCGCGCCGCTCGCGGTGTTCGCGTCGATGGCGGTGTTCGTCATCGCGGGGATGATCGTCGACCTGCGCCTGCGCGGGAAGATACATCCGGCCTATTATTGGGGTGGCGGCGTGCTGGTCGTGACCAACGTGCTGGTCGGTCCGCTCGGCGTCAGCCCGCCGGTACTGCGACTGGTCGAGCGCCTTGCCGCGTGATTGGAGCCGCGGGATCGGAGCCAAATGTCAGGTTAGTGGGGAGCTTCTGTTGCTCGGTGCCCCCCGTACCGCCGGTGTCCACTTCTGTTGCCCGGTGTGGCCCGAACCGCGCTTTCGTCCGTATACTAGGTCGTTAGACCGTCAGTTATGCGGCAATTGCGAGTGCTTCGTTATCGTTGGCACTTGTGTATGGGCCGTTGCGGTGGTCCCATTCCGAGCGAAACATAGCGTCGTTGAACACACGTCGATCCTAGTTCGACCCCGTCATCGTCCCCCTCTTGCGAAGAGGGCGGTGGTGGAGTCGCCGGGTACTGCCCCCGGGTCCGCTGTGTCTATGACACGCCACGGTTTATCGCCATAGCCGCCAGGAGAAGATTCCCCCGACGGCATCACCGATATAGGGGGGCCGCATCGATCTGAAAAGCCCGGTCAAATGAAAAGACTGGCGCTGTGACGCGACCTGCCCCGAATAAATCACCGACGGGTTAGCACACGGCGTGCCAAACCGCCTTCCGCTCGCCACAAAGCGCGTGCATAGCAACCTGCATTATGTTGACGCAGCGCTCCCGCTACGCGCTCCGCGCGATGATCTTCCTTGGCGGTGCTCCCGCTGGTGGCCCTCCCATCCCGATGACGCGGATCGCCGCCGAGGCGAACGTGCCGCGCAAATTCCTCGAGCTGATCCTCGCCGACCTACGCGAGTCCGGGCTTTTGCACAGCCATCGCGGCAAGATGGGCGGCTATCGCCTGTCGCGGCCGAGCCATCTGATTTCGCTCGGCGAGATCATCCGGATCATCGAGGGGCCGTTGGCGCTGGTGCCGTGCGTGAGCCGGACCGCGTACCGGCCGTGCCTCGACTGCAAGAGCGAAGCCGACTGCGCGATCCGCTTTGCGATGATGCGCGTGCGCGACGAGACCGCGCGGATTCTGGATGGCACGAGCCTGGCGGATGCCAACGCCGAGGAACTGGTAGCGGCGTAGTTCTATCCTTCTCCCCTCGGGGAGAAGGTGGCGCGGCAGCGTCGGATGAGGGGGCGTTGGGATGTAACGTCCCGAGTCTCAAACCCCTCACCCTTCCGTTGCCTACGGCTCCTCCCTCCCTCTCCCCGACGGGGAGAGGGAAAGGTGTGTTACCCCCGCGCCTTCAACTCGTCGCGGATTTCGCGAAGCAGCGCGATCTCGACCGGCTCTGGCGCAGGCGCGACAACCACCGCCTCTTCCTCACGCTTCAACCTTGCCGTCTCGCGCTCGATCAGTGCCGCCGTCCGGTTCACCACGCGCAAAATCATGAAGATGATACCCGCGACGATCACGAAATTGACCAGCTGGGTCGCGAACGCGCCATAGCCGAGCAGCGGCACCCCCGCCTTCTTCAACGCCGCGTAATCGCTCAGCGAGCCCGCATAGTTTGCCGGCACCGGCCCCATCCGCCAGAAATAGCTCGAGAAATCGAGCCCGCCGAAGATTTTGCCGATCACCGGCATTAGCACGTCGTCGGTTAGCGACGTGACGATCTTGCCGAACGCCGCGCCGATGATCACTGCGATGGCGAGATCGAGCACGTTGCCGCGCATGATGAACGCCTTGAATTCCTTGAGCAATGCCGCCCCCTTCTGTTGCCAGCCCAAGGCTAACCGCCGATTTCGGTTTCGCCAACCCTGCGGACTGTCCTATGAGGGTGACACAGGTATTCAGGAGAGCCCCGATGTCACGTGCCCCAATCGCCCGCGGTACCGCCGCGATCCTCCTCGCATCGGCGCTGGCCGGATGCGGAATCAACAGCATTCCGACCGCGGAAGAGACCGCGAAGGCGCGCTGGGCCGACGTCCAGAACAATTATCAACGCCGCGCCGACCTGATCCCCAACCTCGTCGCGACCGTGAAGGCGGCGGGCGCGCAGGAAAAAGACATCCTCGTGCAGGTGACGCAGGCGCGCTCGGCCGCGAACTCGGTGCAGGTTTCGGCCGCCGATCTCTCCGATCCGGCGAAGATGGAGCAGTATCAGCGCGTCCAGGGTGCCGTCGGCGTGTCGCTGCAGCGCTTGCAGGAGGCGTATCCCGAGCTGAAGAGCCAGGCCAATTACACCACGCTGATGAGCCAGCTCGAGGGCACCGAGAACCGCATCACGATCGCGCGACGCGATTACAACGGCGCGGTCCAGGCGTATAATACCAAGATCCGCACTTTCCCCGACGCGGTCGGCGCGAAGATCTTCTACGGCGCCAAGCCGATGGTGCCATTCGCCGCGACCACGCCGGGTGCCGAGACCGCGCCGACAGTGAACTTCGGCAACGCGAGCTGATCCGAGCATTATGCTCCGCCACCTTTTGACGCTGGCGTTCGCGGTGCTGCTGGGAAGCAATGCTGCGACCGCGCAGACGCTTCCCAAGTTCACCGGCTTCGTCGTCGATGCGGCGAACGTCATCCCGCCCGATCAGGAAGCGGCGCTGACCAAGCGGCTCGACGACCTGCAAAAGACGACCGGCAACCAGCTGGTGGTTGCGACGGTGCCCGATCTCGAAGGCTATCCGATCGAGGATTATGGCAATCGGCTGCTGCGAAGCTGGGGCGTCGGGCTGAAGGACGCGAACAACGGCGCGATCCTGCTGGTCGCGCCGAACGACCGGAAGGTGCGGATCGAGGTCGGTTATGGCCTGGAGCCGGTGCTGACCGACGCGTTCTCCAGCGTCGTCATCAACCAGCAGATCCTGCCGCGCTTCAAGGCGGGCGACATCCCCGGCGGCATCGTCGCCGGGACGAACGCGGTCGCGGACCAGCTTGCGCTGCCCGATGCGGAAGCGCGCGCCAAGGTGACGGCGGCGGCGGCGGAGTATGACGAGACGCATCGTCGTTCAAATTCGGGCGGTGGTGGCGTGCCGATCGGGCTGATCTTCTTCGGGATCGTGCTGGCGGCGATCGTCATTCCGATGATCTCGCGGCGCGCCGGCGGACAACGCTACACCGATGGAGGGCGCGGCGGTGGCAGCGGTGCGTTGCCGATCGTGTTGTGGAGCATTGCCGACGCGATGACTCGCGGCGGTGGTGGTGGCGGCTGGGGCGGTGGCGGTGGCGGTGGCGGCGGCGATAGTGGCGGCGGCGGCTGGGGCGGCGGTGGTTTTGGCGGCGGCGGCGGTGGATCCGGCGGCGGCGGCGGCGCATCGGGGGGATGGTGACATGCGGTTGAGTGACACCGACCACGACCGCGTCACGGCGGCGGTCACCCAGGCGGAGACCGCGACGACCGGCGAGATCGTTACGATCGTCGCGCGGCAGTCCGATGCCTATCACGACGTGTCGATGCACTGGGGCGTGCTGGCGATGCTGCTGACGCTGGCGCTGCTCGCATATCACCCGGTCGCGGCGGACCATATCTACGCGTTGGTCGATCCCTGGCAGGCGGCACCACAGGGTGCGCTGTACGTGGTCGCGCTCGTGCTGGTGACCTTGGTGTTCTTGGGCGTACGGCTGGCGCTGGCGTGGACACCGGCACGGCTCGCGCTAACGCCGGGCGCGACCAAGGCGCGGCGCGTGCGGCGGCGGGCTTTGCTCCTATTTCGTGCGGGCGCGGAGAAGCGGACCAAGGGTTCGACTGGCGTGCTGCTGTACCTGTCGCTCGCCGAACACCGGGCGGAGATCATCGCCGACGATGCGATCCATTCTCGCGTGCCGAACGAAACTTGGGGCGCTGCGATGGCGGCGGTACTTGCCGGCGTCCGCGACGATCGCCCCGCCGACGGCATGGCGGATGCGGTCGCGCAGATCGGCGCGGTGCTCGCCGAACACTTTCCCCGCACCGGTGCGCCGGTGAACGAACTTCCGGACAGGCTGATCGAACTATGAGCAAGACCGTATGGGCCGGGAAATTCCTGACCGTGCAGACCGAAGGCACGTGGGAATTCGCCGCGCGCCAGGCCGAGATCGCAGCGGCGGTAATCGTCGCGATCGACGACGGCGACGTGATCCTGGTGGAGCAGTTCCGCGTGCCGCTGGGCCGCGCGTGTCTCGAACTGCCGGCCGGGCTGGTCGGTGACGAAACCGCGGGCGAGAGCGTCGCGATGGCCGCCGGGCGCGAACTGGAGGAAGAGACCGGCTACCGCGCGGACGCGATCGAGGACCTGGGCCTGTTCTATTCGTCGCCGGGAATGACGTCAGAATGCTTCACGCTGGTCCGCGCGACGGGGCTGACGAAGGTAAGCGACGGCGGCGGTGATGGTGACGAGAACATCACCGTGCACCGGGTGCCGCTGGCGGACGTGCCGGCGTTCGTGGCGGAGAAGCGTAAGGCTGGCGTGGCGATCGACACCAAAATGCTACTGATCCTGGCAGGTTCGATTCTCTAACCAAGACTTGTTTCCCCGCGAAGGCGGGGACCCAGCCTGGGCTCCCGCCTTCGCGGGAGAACAAGTTGGTGGGACGCCAGCCGGCTTACTTGAAGTTATCCGCGTAGCTCTGCAGCTTCAGCGTCTTCTGCGGCGCCGGCACGACGGTGTAGTCGAACCCCTCGCGCTCGCAGTGTGCGATCGCGGCTTCGGCGGTCGGGAACAGCAGGCGCAGCTGGTCGCGGGTGTCGCCGCTGCCGGCCCAGCCGGTGAGCGGGTCGGGGCGCTTGGGCTCCGAGGGTTCGAATTCGAGCTGCCAGGCATCGGTCCGGTGCTTGCCGGACTGCATGGCGTTCTTGGGGCGCTGAAAGATACGGGCGGTTGGCATGAGCCCCCCTTATCGCGAACCGGCGGCCCTTGCATCCGCCTTTTTCGTGCGCAGCGTGGCGGACGCCGCGGCGGGGTCGTCGGGCCAGGGATGCTTGGGATAGCGCCCGCGCATTTCCTTCGCCACCGCGGTCCAGCTGCCCGCCCAGAAACCGGGCAGGTCTCGCGTCGTCTGTATCGGGCGGCCGGCGGGGGATGTAAGGCTCAACACGAGCGGTACGCGCGCCTCGCCGATCACCGGATGCACTGCGAGTCCGAACAGGGCTTGGACGCGGAGCTCGACGCGCGGGCCGCCTTCGGCTGCGTAATCGATCGCGTGCGTGCTGCCGGCGGGGCTGGTGAAGTCGGGTGGCGCGAGGCGGTTGATCGTCTGCATCGCGTCCCAGCCGAGCAGGTTGCGCAAGGCTTCGGCGAGCGCGCCGGGGGCGATCGCGTCGAGTCGGCGTTTGCCGGTCAGGAGGGTAGCCAGCCATTCGTCGATGCGGTCGAGCAGGGTTACGTCATCGAGCGGGACGCCGGCATAGGCGGCGCGGTCGCGCAGGGTTTGGGCGCCGTCGCTCCACGGTAGCAGTGCGAAGCCGTGCTCGCGGACGCCGTCGATGAGCGCGGCGAGAATCGCGTCGGGGTCCGCGCCACTCTCGGGGCCGCTCGACAGGCGGATCGCGCCGAGGCGGCGTTCGCGGAGCGCCTGGATGCCGCCGGTTGTGGGGTCGAACGTCACGGTGCGGCGGGATTCGATGCGGTCGGCGAAGAGGGTTTCGACGGTGGCCTGGTCGATCGCCACGGCGGAGAGAATGCGCGCGCCGGCGGCCGAGCCTTGCGTGTCGGCGACGGCGAGCCATTCGGAGCGGGCGAGCGGCGAGGTCGGGTCGAGCTTGAACCCGCGGCCGCCGACCGAAGCCCAGGTTTCGCCGGACGCATCGCGGCGGCGCGCGATGCGGTCGGGGAAGCCCAGCGCGACGCAAACCTCTGCCCCCCTTCCGCTTGCGGGAGGGGTCGGGGGAGGGGCTGACCCAGCAGTGCCGCGCGCTTGGGATATGTCGCGCCCTCCCCCGACCCCTCCCGCAAGCGGGAAGGGAGCAAGGCGTGCCCACCTTTCGGCCATTGCTCTTGCCGCTTGCGCCTTGGGTCCACGTTCGGTTTTCCAGCGGCGGAGGCGGGTTTCCAGGTCGACGTCCTGTCCACCGATCCCGCGCTCGCCGAGCAAAACCGCGATTTGTGCCGCTACGCTCGCCAAGCCGCGCTCCCCCGCTCGCAGAAGCATATGCGCCAACCTCGGCGGCATCGGCAGCTTCGCGATCGCGCGGCCGTGCGATGTCGGGCGGCCGTCTTCGATCGCCTCCAGCGTCGTAAGCCGCGCCATCGCCTCGTCGATCGCCGCGGCGGGGGGCGGGTCGATCCAGCGGAGGTCTCGCGGATCACCGACGCCCCAAAGTGCGCAGGCAAGGACTAGTGCGGACAGGTCCGCCTCCAGGATTTCAGGCGGGTCGTACCGTGGAAGGCCAGCCGTCGCCGCTTCCTCCCACAGGCGGTACGCTATGCCCGGTCCGAGGCGCGCGGCGCGGCCGGCGCGTTGGGTTACGGCGGCCTGACTCGCACGCTCGGTGACTAGGCGCGTCATGCCGGCTGCGCGGTCGTAGCGGGGGCGCCTCGCGAGCCCGGAGTCGACGACGATGCGGATGCCGTCGAGCGTCAGGCTGGTCTCGGCGATGCTGGTGGCGAGCACGACCTTCCGCCGGCCGACCGGTTCGGGAAGGATCGCGGCGCGTTGGGCGACGGGATCGAGGCTGCCGTGGAGTTCGTGCAGGACGATGTCGTCGGGCAAATTGGCGAGGCGGTCGGCGGTCCGTTCGATCTCCGCGACGCCGGGTAGGAACGCGAGCACGCCGCCCTCCGCTTCGCCGAGCGCGCGGCGGATCGCGGCGGCGACCGAGTCCTCGACACGCAGTTCCGCCTGCCGCCCGATGTGGCGGAGGGTGAGTGGGTAGCTGCGGCCTTCGCTTTCGATGACGGGCGCGCCGTCCATCAATGCCGCGAACCGTGCGCCGTCGAGCGTTGCGGACATCGCGACGATACGGAGGTCGGGGCGGAAGCCGGCTTGCACGTCGAGCGCTAGCGCAAGGCCGAAATCGCCGTCGAGGCTGCGTTCGTGGACTTCGTCGAACAGGACTGCGGAGACGCCGGCGAGTTCGGGATCGGCCTGGATGCGGGCGACGAAGATGCCTTCGGTGATCACCGTGACGCGGGTCGCGGCGGAGCGCTTGCTGTCCATGCGGGTGGCGTAGCCGAAGGTCTGGCCGACGGGCTCGCCGACGATCGAGGCCATGCGTTCGGCGGCGGCACGGGCGGCCAGGCGGCGGGGGGATAGGAGGAGGATCTCGCCGGTGCACCAGGGTTCGGTGAGGAGGGCCGGCGCTACTGCCGTGGTCTTGCCGGCACCTGGGGGGGCGACGAGGACTGCGGAGATACGGTCGCGGAGGGTGGCGAGGAGTTCGGGGAGTATGGCTAGGATCGGGAGGGGCGGCGGGGTCATGCGCGCCTGCTGCCACAGTAGCGGGGTTGGCGACAGGTTTTGCTTGGGCGGTCCCTTGGGAAGGGGCGGGTTCAAACCGACGATCGCGCGCTTTCGATCCTCCCCCGCCAGGGGGAGGTGGCAGGCACTTGCCTGACGGAGGGGGCGGTAAGCGACGACTTCGGGTCCGTGTCCTCCCCCTCCGTCACCTTCGGTGCCACCTCCCCCTGGCGGGGGAGGATCGTTCGAGCTCACGGACGTCGATGGCTTACCTACCCGCCAACAGCACCGCCCCGGCGAAGGCCGGGGTCCAATTGGGAAACGGCGCTGACTGCTGTTGCGCTCCGTTATTGCCACCTCTCCAATTGGGCCCCGGCCTTCGCCGGGGAGGTGTGTAGCCGGTGGGCCGCTTCTCACGCCCCCGCGCCCTCCGCCCTTTCCCAACCACCACTCCGCCGAAGGCCGCTGGCAAGCGCCCGCGAACCTGCTAGACGCTGCGGCAGTAATCATGGCGTCCGATCCCTCCCCCACCTCGACGACGGCGACAGGCCGCACTTCCGACCGGCTGCGCGGCGGGGTCGCGCGCGCCTGGGCGAGTCGGTGGACCAAGGCGGCGCTGGTGCTGGTCGTGCTCGGCTTCGTCGCGATCTTCGCGTTCTGGTTCGCGGTCATGCGCGACCTGCCTTCCGTGGATACGCTGCGGACGTACGAGCCGCCGCTGCCGACCAACGTCCGCGGCATTGATGGCGCGCCGATCCACAGCTACGCCCGCGAACGCCGCGTCGAACTGAGCTACGCCGAATATCCGCCGCTGCTCGTGAAGGCGTTCCTCGCCGCGGAGGACAAGTCGTTCTTCGAGCATCACGGCGTCGACTACCCGGGCCTCGCCGGCGCGGTGTACGATTATGCGACCAAGCTCGGCACCGGCAAGCGCGCCAAGGGCGGCTCGACGATCACGCAGCAGGTCGCCAAGAACCTGTTGATCGGCAACGCCTATTCGCCGTCACGCAAACTGCGCGAGGCGGTGCTGGCGTACAAGATCGAGGATACGCTGACCAAGGAGCAGATCCTCGAGCTGTACCTCAACCAGATCGCGCTCGGGCGCAACGCGTTCGGCGTCGAGGCGGCGAGCCATGCGTATTTCGACAAGGAGCTCGACCAGCTCGATCTCGCGCAGATGGCGTATCTCGCGATCCTGCCCAAGGGTCCGTCGAACTACGATCCGGTGCGCAACACCGAGCGCGCGATGATCCGCCGCAACTATGTGCTCAACCGCATGCTCGACAACGGCTTCATCACTCGCGCGCAGCATGACCAGGCCAATGCCGAGCCGCTCGGCGCGGTGATGCGGCGCACACCGAAATTCGAGAGCGTCGGCGGCTATTTCGTCGAGGAAGTCCGTCGCCAGCTGATGGCGAAGTTCGGCGAGAATGCGAAGGATGGCCCGTACAGCGTCTATTCGGGCGGGCTGTGGGTACGGACGTCGTTCGACGCGAAGCTGCAGGACCTGGCGCAGCAGGCGTTGCGCGACGGGCTGGTGCGGTTCGACAGCGGGCGCGGCTGGAACGGCCCGATCCGTCATGTCGAGATCGAGGACGACAACTGGCTCCAGCCTCTGCTCAACAGCAATATCGCGCTCGATTATCGCGACTGGGTCGCGGCGATCGTGACGGGCAAGGACGGTAATGCCTGGAGCCTCGGCTTCCGCACCGGCAAGACCGGCACGCTGCCGCGCTACGCCGCGCAGATGCCGGTGCGCGGCAAGGGTGGCAACGCGTTCGGCGCGATCAAGGTCGGCGACATCATCGCGGTGGCGCCAGATGGCGGCGAATTCTCGCTGCGGGCGATCCCCAAGGTCTCGGGCGCGTTCGTCGTCGAGGAGCCTGCGTCGGGCCGCGTGCTGGCGATGCAGGGCGGCTTCGACGACCGCTTGCAGGCGTTCAACCGCGCGACTCAGGCGATGCGCCAGCCGGGGTCGACGATCAAGCCGATCGTCTATTCCGCCGCACTCGACAACGGCATGACCCCCGCCTCGATCATCGTCGACGGGCCGTTCTGCGTCTATCAGGGCGCGCGGCTCGGACAGAAGTGCTTCCGCAACTTCGGCAATTCGCGTGGGTCGGGCCCGCACACGATGCGCTGGGGTATCGAGCAGTCGCGCAACCTGATGACGGTGCGCGCCGCCGCGCAGACCGGCATGCCCAAGGTGGTCGCGACGATCAAGAAGATGGGCGTCGGCGACTACGCGCCGTATCTCTCCTACGCGCTCGGCGCTGGCGAGACGACCGTCGGGCGGATGGTCAACGCGTATTCGATCCTTGCCAACAACGGCAAGGGCGGCCCGCCGTCGCTGATCGACTTCGTCCAGGATCGCCACGGCAAGGTGATCTGGCCGGAGAACTGGCGGCCGTGCGATCGCTGCAACGCGCCGGACTGGGACGGCAAGCCGATGCCGCGGCCGATCACGCGCCAGCGCCAGGTGCTCGATGCGATGACCGCGTACCAGATGGTCCATATCACCGAAGGCGTCGTCCAGCGCGGCACCGCGGTGACGCTGCGCGATCTTGACCGGCCGATGTTCGGCAAGACGGGCACGAACAACGGCCCGACCGACGTGTGGTTCGTCGGGGGCACGCCGCAATTCGTCGGCGGACTGTATATCGGGTTCGACACGCCGAAGAACCTCGGTGGCGCAGCACAGGGCGGTACGCTCGCCGCACCGATCTTCAAGCAGTTCGCGGTTAAGGCGTATGAGGATTTGCCCAAGCTGCCGTTCCGTGCCCCCGCCGGGATCCGCATGGTCCGGATCGATCGCGGTAGCGGGCGTCCGGTCTATGGCACATGGCCCGACACCAGCGATCCGAAACCCGCGGTGATCTGGGAAGCGTTCAAGCCCGAGAGCGAACCGCGGCGTGCGGCACGACGCTCGGATGCCGCTCCTACTGCTGCCACAACGACGACCGCGGTGAAGAAGGCCGAAGCGCCGCGCGACAGCGATTTCTTGCAAAGACAAGGCGGAATCTACTAGCGCGCTTATATAGACGTCATCCCGGCGCCCGCCGGTGACCCGCCCCGCTCGCTTGGGGCGGCGATCCCGGCCTCCGCTGAGACGACGAAATTCCCCGGCCTCCGCCGGGGCGGCGGAATTTTTGGAGAATATCATGCGCGCCGAAGCGCAGGCTTACGTAGACACCATCAACGACGCGCTGGCGCTGCTGCGCCGCTTCCTCGACTGGGACCGCGCGCTGCGTCGTCTCGACGAGCTGAACGCGCGCGTCGAGGATCAGGCGCTCTGGTCCGATCCCAAGGCCGCGCAGGAGGTGATGCGCGAGCGTCGTCGTCTCGACGAGGCGATCAGCGCGACGCGCGCGATCCAGAGCGAACTGTCGGACACCGCCGAGCTGATCGAGATGGCCGAGGCCGAGGGCGATACCGAGATGGAGGCGGACGGCGTTGCGTCGCTCGCCGAACTCGCCGCGCGTGCCGACAAGGACAAGATCAAGGCGCTGCTGGCGGGCGAAGCCGACGCGAACGACACCTATATCGAGGTCAACGCCGGCGCCGGCGGGACCGAGAGCCAGGACTGGGCGGGCATGCTTAGCCGGATGTATTCGCGCTGGGGCGAGCGCCACGGTTTGAAGGTCGAGCTGGTCGACCAGCATTCGGGCGAGCAGGCGGGGATCAAGTCCGCCACGCTGCTGCTGAAGGGCGAGAACGCCTATGGTTACGCGAAGACCGAAAGCGGCGTGCACCGGCTGGTGCGAATCAGCCCGTACGACTCGGCGGCGCGACGGCATACGTCGTTCGCGAGCGTCTGGGTGTATCCGGTCGTCGACGACAATATCGAGGTCGAATACAACGAGAGCGACCTGCGCATCGACACCTACCGCGCGTCGGGTGCCGGCGGCCAGCACATCAACACGACCGATTCGGCGGTGCGTATCACGCACATCCCGACCGGCATCGTCGTGCAGTGCCAGAACCAGCGTTCACAGCACAAGAACAAGGCCGAGGCGTACAACCAGCTTCGCGCGCGTCTGTACGAGCGCGAACTGGCGATCCGCGAGACTGCGGCGAACGCCGAGAATGCCGGCAAGACCGATATCGGCTGGGGTCACCAGATCCGCAGCTACGTGCTCCAGCCGTACCAGATGGTGAAGGACCTGCGCACCGGCGTGGTGTCGACCAGCCCGTCGGACGTGCTCGACGGCGACCTCGAGATGTTCATGGCGGCGGCGCTGTCGCAGCGCGTGACCGGCGAGGCCGTCGAGGTGGAGGACGTCGATTGAGCTTGCGGGGTGTCCTTGCCCTGATGGTCCTGCCGATGCTTGCGCTATGCGCGTGTGACGGCAGCAAGCCGCTGATCAAGCGCGAGCCCAAGGAACCGGTGTTCCCCGCCGCCGACCGTCCGGTCGCGTCGATCGTCTCGACGCGCTGGTCGAACGAGGAAGCGCGCGACCGGCTGAACGAAGCCGGCGAGGTCATGAACAAGGGCGAGATCCGCAAGGGCATGACGGTCGCAGATATCGGCGCGGGTGAAGGATACTACACGATCCGTCTCGCGGCGCGCGTCGGCAAGGACGGGCGCGTGCTCGCGGAAGACATCATCCCGGCGGTGCGCGACCAGCTCGCGGAACGCGTCGCGCGCGAGGATCTGGCGAACGTCAGCGTGAAGCTGGGCGAGGCGAACGATCCCAAGCTGCCCGAGGCGAGCTTCGACCGGGTGCTGATGGTCCACATGTATCATGAGATCGAGCAGCCGTACGAGTTCCTGTGGCGGCTGCGGCCGTCGCTGAAGCCTGACGGGCTGGTCGTGGTGGTCGATGCGAACCGCCCGACGCAGAACCACGGTACGCCGCCGGCGCTGTTGAAGTGCGAGTTCGCGGCGGTGGGGTATACGCAGGTCGATACCGACGACATGCCCTCCGCCGGAGGCTACATCGCGACGTTCCGCGCGAACGGGCCGCGGCCGGCGCCGGAAGCGATCCGGGCGTGCCGGCTCGGGTGAGCTTTGGTCCGGGTCATGACCCAACTAAAAGCACCACCCCGGCGAAGGCCGGGGCCCAGTTGGGAAGGCAGTAGTAACGGCGTTCGGCGCTAAGTTGGCGACGTCCCCCAACTGGGCCCCGGCCTCCGCCGGGGTGGTAAAATTAGGACGCGAGCGCTCCTCACACCACGCCGACTGCCGCCGACTTGTAAACCGGCCGTATGCAATCCGACGGCAGCCCACACTTCCGTGTTCTCCCGCGAAGGCGGGAGCCCAGTCTGGGTCCCCGCCTTCGCGGGGAAACAAGCTTTTCTGTCGTCATCTGGAAGATGCTGCCCCATCTCGCTGATGCCAGCCACCGGTTCGGTAGGAATCGATGCGACAAGTCAGACGATCCCCATCGCTCGCAAACTCGTCACCTGCCCGCCAGCGATCACCAGGTGATCGAGCAAAACCGCTTCCAACGTCCGCAACCCCGCCGCCAGCGCCCGCGTAAACGCCACGTCCCGCGCACTCGGCGTCGCATCCCCGCTCGGATGGTTGTGCGCGATGACCACCCCGTGAGCGCCGAACGCCAGCGCATCCACCGCGACCGTCCGGATCGAGATCGCCACCTGATCCCGCCCCCCGACGACATGCCGCATTCCGAGAAGCCTCCGATTCGGATCAAGATACGCGACCGCCACCGTCTCCACCGTGGCATCACGCAGCCCGGCGAACAGCGCGCGCACCGCGGCGAAGTCGGCAATACGAGGGCAAGGCACGGACGACGGTGGCACATACCCGACTGCGTCGGAGCGCGGGCGGCTGCACGCGCAACCGCGTCCACATCGGCTTGAGCCGCCGCCCCTACGACGCTACGCCCGCAGCATGCGCCAATATCTAGACCTCATGGACCGCGTGCTCTCGACCGGCGTCGAGACGATGGACCGCACCGGCACCGGCACGCTCAGCGTGTTCGGCGCGCAGATGCGCTTCGATCTCGCGCAGGGCTTCCCCGTGCTCACCACCAAGAAGCTCCATCTTCGCTCGATCATCGTCGAGCTCCTGTGGTTCCTCCGCGGCGACACCAACGTCCGCTGGTTGCAGGAGCGCAAGGTGGCGATCTGGGACGAATGGGCGGACGAGAACGGCGATCTCGGCCCGGTCTACGGCAAGCAATGGCGCGACTGGGCCACTGCCGACGGCCGCCACATCGACCAGATCGCCGAACTCATAACGCAGATCCGGACCAACCCCGCCTCGCGCCGCCAGATCGTCAGCGCGTGGAATCCAGGCGACCTGCACGCGATGGCGCTCGCGCCGTGCCACTGCCTGTTCCAGACACACGTCGCCAACGGCAAGCTTTCGCTGCAACTCTACCAGCGCTCGGGCGACATCTTCCTCGGCGTGCCGTTCAACATCGCCAGCTACGCGTTGCTCACCCACATCCTTGCGCAGCAATGCGGGCTCGAGGTCGGCGAGTTCATCTGGACCGGCGGCGATTGCCACCTCTATTCGAACCATCTGGAGCAGGCACAACTGCAGCTGACGCGCTCGCCGGGGCCGTTGCCGCGGCTTGAAATTCTCCGAAAGCCGGACTCGATCGACGCCTACGAGTATGAGGATTTCGTCCTCCAAGATTACGTCGCGCAGGCGCACATCAAGGCCCCCGTCGCGGTCTGAACAGAGAGCGACCCCGCGGCAGCGCCGCGCGACCGAATCGCAATAGGAACCGCCGGCAGCGCGCGCGGTTCAGATGCGCATGGATATCACACAGCTCATTCTCGACGAACACGCGCAGCAGCGCGCATTGTTCGCGCAGATCGATTCGATCGACGCCAAGGACACCGAAGCGCTGTCGGCGCTCTGGACCCGCCTCAAGAACCTGCTCGACGCGCATGCCGAGGCCGAGGAACGCTTCTTCTACCCGCGGCTGATGAAGATCGGCACCGGCGGCAACGACGCCGACTCGGCCGGCGAGGAGACCGAGGACGCGATCGAGGATCACAACGACATTCGCGAGACGGGCGAAGCGGTCGACAAGCGCCCGGTCGGCTCAGACGCTTGGTTCGAGGCGGTCGGAAAATGCAACAAGGCGAACAGCGATCACCTGGCCGAGGAAGAACGCCAGGGCCTCACCGATTTCCGCAAGCATGCGACGCTGGAGGAGCGGCATGAACTGGGTGTGCGGTTCGCGGCGTTCGAGGCGAATCACCTGAACGGGGTGAAGGTCGTCGAGAAGGATCCCGAGGCGTATGTGAAGGAACATGCGCCGGGGTGAAATTGCACATGTCCCCAAACGTGACTTCCCCGGCGAAGGCCGGGGCCCAATTGGAAAGGTGGGAGTGACGGGACGCAGCGCTCCGTTAGGAATGTTTCCCAACTGGCCCCCGGCCTCCGCCGGGGAGGTGCTCGGGTTAGGTTTGGGCGCAATCCCCGGACTAGAACCCCTTCCCTCATTCCGGCATGACTGAAGCATGATCACCTTCTACCTCGCCCGCGCCACCAACGGCGTCATCGGCCGTGACGGCCAGCTCCCCTGGCGCATCCCCGCGGACCTGAAGCGCTTCAAGGCGCTAACGATGGGCAAGCCGATGGTGATGGGACGCAAGACGTTCGAGGGTTTCCCTAGCCCACTGCCCGGCCGCCGCCACATCGTCCTGACGCGGGGCGACTGGACCGCGCAAGGCGCCGAAGTCGCACATTCCATCGAGGAGGCGTTGGCGATAGCCGGCGATGATGTCGCAGTGATCGGCGGTGCGCAGATCTATGCGCAATTGCTTCCCCACGCGGACCGTATCGAACTCACCGAAGTTCATGCCGAGCCCGAGGGCAACGCGACCGTGCCCTCGTTCGACGGCTGGGCAGAAATCGCCCGAGAGGACCATGTCGCCGAGAACGAATGCCCGGGCTATAGTTTCGTCACCCTCACCCGCACCTAGAGAGCGGGGTCTGCGCGGCGAACTTTCCCAAATCGCGGACTTACTGCGTGATCCCAAGTTCCGAGCGATGAGACCGAGGTGGGCAGTGACGCGCGTATGACGTCGCAAAGTCAGAGGCAGTCAGAAACGGCGTTCGAAGGGTGATTACTGCCTCATCGGTTCGAACCGTTCTCTGTAGGCTAACTTCAGCTATCTTCAAGCAATCGCCCGAGTAGGTTCACCATGCGCACGCGCCCGAGCGGCGTCAGTTGAACGTGAGAGCGACGGCCATCGCGTGCGTCGCGAATGCGTTCGACGAGATCGGCTTCCTGCAACATGGCGAGATAGCGCAGTGCCGTTGCGGATGGCGCTCGGGCTCCGATGCAGACCGCGGAGACACTCAGCCGGCGCTGCTCGTGTTCCGAAATGAACAGGTCGAGCAGGATGTCCCAGGCAGGTTCCGAGAACAGTGCGTCGCCGAGCATCGCATCCCGGACCTTGCGGAGTTCGTACAGCCGCCGGGCCATATCGACCAGAACGGTATCCGATACGGCGAACGGCGTCGCGCGTTTGGCGATATTGATAGGCGCCATGGCAAGTGCGTAAGTCATAAACGTCTTCCGAATTCGCTTATCGGATCGTGCGGTCCTGACGACTCCAGTCGAGATCCCAGCCCTGGGCCTGGATCCGCCGCGAATGCCTGACCGTCCCGATCACGAGAAGCAGAACGATGGGATAGCTCCAGACGGCAGAGAGGACGGCGTAGACGAGGCGGATGACGTCGGGGCTGATCGCCTTGGCCAGATGGGCACCCGTCCCCAACGCGTGGAGCGCGGTAACCCAGGCTGGCCAGAAGCGATCGGCATGCAACGTGATCACGATCATCACGACGAGCAGGATCAGGTCGACGACCATGACACCGACCTCCATCCCGGCGAACAATACCGGGATGTCGCGCTGGATGACGCTCGTGGAGAGCGCTGCCAGCAACAGGGCCAGGCCCGTCAACCGCTCCGGTGCCCCGCCCCGCAGGAGCGCGTAGCCGGATGCGGTCGACTGTATCGCGTAGAACACCCAGACCCGATCCAACTCTTATCTCCGCAGGACCGTCAGTCGGTCGTTCAGGCGACCGCGGCCAGATGGACCGGGGCCAAGTGGGCCGGGGAGTCGAATTCGGTCGCAAGCCGCAGCGTGCCCTCGTTCGGCGGGCATTCCGCGGTGTCGCCATAACCGTAGAACTGGCCGAGGCCGATCTCGGTTCGGACATCGACCAGCGCACGGTGTGCTTCGATGAAGCGCTGCCGAACGGCGACCATCTCGAACGACGCCTGCGATACCATCTGCAACGCGGCGGCACCCGTGCCGAGCGGCAGGTTCGCAGCGACGCGCTGCTGCATCAGCGTCGCCATGCACGAAGCTGTGAGCATCGCTGCCTTGTCGACCGCGGCCTCTGCCTCGAGAAAGTCATTGGCTACCCTGTCGGCAGCGCGGCGGCGTTCTCTCAACATCGAAATTCCTCCCCTATGCACCGACGTTGCGGTGCCGTGTACGGGAGCGCTCTGGTCTCGGTTCGATCGCAACAGCGTCGTCAACGTCATCGCCATGTTGACGACCGCCATCGACGTGACGGCGATCAGTCCCATGAGTGCGAGCAGTCGAAATATCCTGTCGCCGATCGAAAACCGATTGCGCGCCACCCCCGTCGATCCGCTGCCACCGGATAGCCCGAGGAAGCGGCGAACAAACCCCCACGGCTCGATCTGATCGCTGCTTGCTCGCTTGGGTGGCGTGAAGGGAACGTCGAGTGGTTCGGATGGTAGCCGTTCGTATACGGCGGCCGGTTCGGCAGGTGATGCCGGCTTGGCAAGGGCGCCAGTGTCGGACGCAGGACGGTCGCGAGCGAGCAGGACATCGTTCGCCCCCTCACGCTCATGGTCTTGCAATCGACGCGCCGCCTCGAACCGCGTGCCGACGCCTAGAATCTGGATCGCACGCTCGACCCGCTTGTCGATCGCGGACGGCGACACGCCGACGATCAGCGCGATCTCCTTCGAGTTGTGATGGGTCAGTACGAGCCGGAGGCAGGTGCGTTGGGCTTCGGTCAACTGATCGATGCGTCCTACGGTCATGGCGTGATGGTAGCGTGAACCTATGACGGTTGCACCATTCGCGTGCGGCTCCAGGAAACTGAATTACAAACCTTTGAATTGGAAAGAATTTCCGATGTACGAGCGAGGCGCAGATCTTAGTATCCGCACAAATAGAGAGGATGCGATGATCAATGTTGCGGCGAACGCGAGGCTGGCCCTGCGCGGGGGAGGACAGCAACGCCCGCGGCGGATCGGATTCTTACCGATTGGGGCATTGATTCTGTCCACGGTGCTCGCCGGTTGCGTCAATCCGGTTGGCCGTTCGCTGTACCAGCCTGCCCCGCTCGCGGCGACGCCGACATGGATCGGACGGACGCCGAGGCTGGTCGAAGCGGTCGCGGCGGACGGCGTGCATTTGCAAGGCTGGTTCTGGCCGCCGGAAACACCGGGCGGCGCGGTGCTGATCTACGTTCCAGGACGCGCGGGCAATCGCGACATCGCGGCAAAGGCCGCTCAGGCCTTCGCCCGTGACGGCCGCGGCGTGCTCGTCGCGTCGTATCGCGGCTATGGCGATAATCCGGGCGTCCCGGACGAACGTGGACTGTACCAGGATGGCCGCGCGTTCGTGGATCTGGCGAAGCAGCTCGTGCCAGACGGCAAGCGGTTCGTCTTCGGCGACGGTCTCGGTGCGGCGGTCGCGCTGCGCGTCGCGGCCGATGCGTCGACGGGGACGGACATCGACGGCGTCGTGACGCTGGGGGCGTTCGACTCGTTTGCGCGGTTCGTTCCCGGCGTGACGCGGACGTTTTACGCGGACGCGTTCGACAACGTCGCAGCGATCCGACGGGTCACGGTGCCGGTGCTGCTGATGCACGGTCGCAAGGACGAAGTCGTGCCGTTCGCGGCGGCGGAGCGGTTGCGCGCCGCGGCTGGCGGCAAGGCGTTGGTCGTGCCGGTCGATGGGGAGGCGTATCACAGCTTCGACTTGAGCCACATCGCGCCGGTGGTGTGGCGGGCGCTGGACCAGATCGCGGCGGACGAAGCGGCGGCAGCGAAGTAGCGGGTTTAGTCGCGAGCGAAGATCTCGGTGTGAGGGATCGTAAGGTCGAGCGAGGGAATGACCAAGTCCAGCGAGGTCGAGAACACTGTCTCGATCCAGCCGCCCGCGATCCGCTGGTGAACCGACAACGCTTCGGCATCGACGTCGACGAACGCTAACGTGTCGACGGAATCGATCGCGCGGTATTCGTCTCTCTTGATGGTCAAATCGAAGTGCCGGGTCGAGGGAGACAGAACCTCGATGATGACGCGCGGATCGGACAGGGTCAGATCGTCCGGCCGGTCGCAGGGTGCGCCGCAATCGATGGTGAGATCGGGATAGCGCACCGACCGGTCCTGCGTGCGGACCGCCATGTCGGAGCCGTAAGGTGTGCAGCCCGAGCCGCGTAGAGCAGAACGGACGAACGCGGTCAGATTCACTTGCACGCGAGAATAATCGCGTGTGCCGCCGGCCATCATGCGGATGACGCCGTTGTCGAGTTCGGCCTTCATGTCGGCGCCGAAATCGATCTGGAGGAATTCCTCGGCTGTCAGCAGCCGGTAGTGCGGGTCGCTCGCCATGTCGGAGACATACGCTGGTTGGGTAGACAAACAAAGGGCCGGGGATTGCTCCCCGGCCCTTTGCTTTGGTCGGTGTTTGGCTTGGAACCGAGCAGCGGCGAAGCCGCTGCTTTCGTCGGACGGGATCGGTGGCTTGCGCCGCCGACCCGCCGGCCGTCCTTGGGCGAGTCCGTAGCCAGATTGGCTACGGCCACCACCCTGCGGATCAGAAGTCCATGCCGCCCATGCCGCCCATGCCGCCGCCGCCCATGGGCATGGCGGGCTTGTCTTCGGCCATTTCGCTCACGGCCGCTTCGGTCGTGATCAGGAGGCCTGCGACCGATGCTGCGTTCTGCAGCGCGGTGCGGACGACCTTGGTCGGATCGATCACGCCGGCTTCCACCAGGTTCTCGTAGGTGTCGGTCGCGGCGTTGAAGCCGATCGACGTGTCGTTGCCGTCGAGCAGCTTGCCCGAAACAACCGCACCGTCATGACCGGCGTTCTGTGCGATCTGGCGAACCAGAGCCGTCAGCGACTTGCGGACGATGTCGATACCGCGAGTCTGGTCGTCGTTTGCGCCTTCGAGGCCGTCGAGAGCCTTGGTTGCGTACAGCAGAGCCGTACCGCCGCCGGGGACGATGCCTTCTTCGACAGCTGCACGGGTTGCGTGCAGCGCGTCGTCGACGCGGTCCTTGCGCTCCTTGACTTCAACTTCCGAAGAACCACCGACCTTGATCACGGCAACGCCGCCGGCAAGCTTGGCAAGACGCTCCTGGAGCTTCTCCTTGTCGTAGTCGCTGGTCGTGTTCTCGATCTGCTGGCGGATCGCTTCGGTGCGGCCCTTGATCGTGTCGTGATCGCCGGCACCGTCGACGATGACGGTGTTGTCCTTGTCGATCGTGACGCGCTTGGCGGTGCCGAGCATGCCGAGCGTGACGGTCTCGAGCTTGATGCCGAGGTCTTCCGAGATCATCTCGCCCTTGGTCAGGATCGCGATGTCCTCGAGCATCGCCTTGCGACGATCGCCGAAGCCCGGTGCCTTGACCGCTGCGACCTTCAGGCCGCCGCGCAGCTTGTTGACGACGAGCGTGGCCAGAGCCTCACCCTCGATGTCCTCGGCGATGATCAGGAGCGGACGACCCGACTGGACGACGGCTTCCAGGATCGGGAGCATCGCCTGCAGGTTCGAAAGCTTCTTCTCGTGGATCAGGATGTAGGGATCCTGAAGCTCGACGGTCATCTTCTCGGGGTTGGTGATGAAGTACGGCGACAGATAGCCGCGGTCGAACTGCATGCCCTCGACGACGTCGAGCTCGAATTCGAGACCCTTCGCTTCCTCGACGGTGATCACGCCTTCCTTGCCGACCTTCTCCATGGCTTCGGCAATCTTCTCGCCGACTTCACGGTCGCCGTTTGCCGAGATGATACCGACCTGCGCCACTTCCTTCGAACCCGAAACCGGCTTCGAACGCGCCTTGACGTCCTCGACGACCTTGATGACGGCCAGATCGATGCCGCGCTTCAGGTCCATCGGGTTCATGCCCGCTGCGACCGACTTCATGCCCTCGCGAACGATGGCCTGCGCCAGAACCGTTGCAGTGGTCGTGCCGTCGCCGGCGATGTCGTTGGTCTTCGAGGCCACTTCGCGCAGCATCTGCGCACCCATGTTCTCGAACTTGTCCTTGAGCTCGATCTCCTTGGCGACGGTGACGCCGTCCTTGGTGATGCGCGGTGCGCCGAAGCTCTTGTCGATGACGACGTTGCGGCCCTTGGGGCCCAAGGTCACCTTGACCGCGTCGGCGAGAATGTCGACGCCGCGGAGGATGCGCTCACGCGCGTCACGACCGAATTTTACGTCCTTGGAAGCCATGTCAGCTGCCCTTTCGTATAAGTTGAAAAGTCACGATAAGGTTACACCCCGGCAACTTGGCCAGGTAACCCGGCTAAAGTCAGCCGACGATCCCGAGGATGTCAGATTCCTTCATGATCAGAAGGTCTTCGCCGTCGACCTTGACCTCGGTGCCCGACCATTTGCCGAACAGGATCTTGTCGCCGGTCTTGACGTCGAGCGGGGTGATCGTGCCGTTCTCGGCGCGGGTGCCGGTGCCGATGGCGACGACTTCGCCTTCCTGCGGCTTTTCCTTGGCGGTGTCGGGGATGATGATGCCGCCAGCCGTCTTCTCTTCGGCTTCGAGGCGCTTCACCAGCACGCGATCATGCAACGGACGAAAGTTCATGGGGTCCATGTCCTTTTGGATTGTGACAGATTTCTGGCACTCGAGGTTATCGAGTGCCAACGGACGGCATATGTGCCTCGGGGTGCGGCATGTCAAAGGTTCCGGGGGTGAAATTTTTTCGGGCGGGCGTGGTATTCGGGCACCTGCGCGTGTTTGCCCGAAACACCACCCCGGCGGAGGCCGGGGCCCAGTTGGCAAGGTCGTTGTAACGGAACGCTCCGCTCCGTTTGCGACGTTCCCCAACTGGGCCCCGGCCTTCGCCGGGGTGGTGGGATTGGAGTGCGCACTCGCCGACCACTCCGTCACCCCGGGCTTGTTCCGGGGTCCACCGTGCCGCGGATCAGCGGCCGGTGAGTTTGAGGAACCGTGGATGCCGGAACAAGCCCGGCATGACGAAGACGGTCGGTCTGTGTTGGACGCGTAATACAGGGCATTTACCTCGGTCCGCGCATGCTCTAGCTCTCGTCCCATGACCGATACCGCTGCGCCGTCCTACGCCCCCTCCTATGTCGACCCCGCCCGCCCGCCGCGGCGGAAATGGCGGCTCGTACGGGGCGTGTGGAAGTTCCTCGTGGCGATCAAGGACGCGCTCGTCCTGATCGCGATGCTGTTGTTCTTCGGGCTGATTTTCGCGGCGCTCAATGCGCGGCAGAGCACGACGGCGATCAAGGATGGCGCGCTGGTGCTCGACCTCAACGGTTCGATCGTCGAGCAGCCCGAGGAGCAGGCCGCGTTCGCCGCACTCTCGGGGCAGAGCCGGACTCGGCAGTTTCGCCTGCGCGACGTGGTCCGTTCGATCGATACCGCACGCACCGATGCGCGCGTGAAAGTGGTCGTGCTCGATCTCGACAGCTTCGGCGGCGCGTATCCGGCAGCCCTCGCCGAGGTCGGCGATGCGCTGGCGCGGGTGCGTGCGAGCGGCAAACCGGTGCTGGCCTATGCGACCGCGTACACCGATGGCGGCTATCGCCTCGCGGCGAACGCGACCGAGATCTGGGTCAACCCGCTGGGCGGGACGGTCTTCATGGGGCCGGGCGGCAATCAGCTCTATTACAAGGGCCTGATCGACAAGCTCGGCGTCAACGCGCACGTCTACCGCGTCGGCCGCTACAAGTCGTTCGTCGAGCCCTACACGCGGGCAGACCAGAGCGACGACGCGCGCGCCGCCAGCACTGCGCTGTACGGCACGCTGTTCGCGCAGTGGCGCGAGGCCGTCGCGAAAGCACGCCCCAAGGCGCAGATCGCGCAGTTCATGACCGCACCCGACAAGGTGATCCTCGCCTCGAACGGCAACATCGCCGAGGCGAACCTGCGCGCGGGCATCGTCGACAAGCTCGGCGATCGCACCAGTTTCGGGCGGCGCGTGGCTGAGTATGCTGGCAGCGACGCCACCAAGCCGGCGGGCAACTACACCGCGATCAAGTACGACGCGTGGGTGAAGGCGAACCCTCTCCCCACCGCGGGCGACTCGATCGGCGTGCTGACGATCGCCGGCGAGATCGTCGACGGCGAGAGCGGCCCCGGCAAGGCGGCGGGCAAGACGATCGAGAAGGCGGTGCTCGACGGGCTCGCCAAGAAGACTTTGAAGGCGCTCGTCGTGCGCGTCGATTCGCCGGGTGGATCGGTGATGGCATCGGAGCAGATCCGGCTCGCGATCCTCGAAGCCAAGCGGCAGAAATTGCCCGTCGTCGTGTCGATGGGCGGGCTCGCGGCTAGCGGCGGGTACTGGGTGTCGACGCCGGCCGACGTGATCTTTGCCGAGCCCGGCACGATCACCGGCTCGATCGGTATCTTCGGGGTGATCCCGACCTTCGAGAACGCGCTCGCCAAGATCGGCGTGACCAGCGACGGCGTGAAGACCACGCCGCTGTCGGGCCAGCCCGACATCACCGGCGGCACCACGCCGATGTTCGACGCGATCGCGCAGGCGGGGATCGAGAACGGCTATCGCCAGTTCGTGTCGCGCGTGGCGGCATCGCGGAAGATGACACCGGCGCGGGTCGACGAGATCGGCCAGGGCCGCGTCTGGGATGGCGGCACCGCGCGCCAGATCGGGCTCGTCGACCGGTTCGGCACGTTGCAGGACGCGATCGACGAGGCCGCCAAGCGCGCCAAGCTCGATCCGGCCAAGGTGCATGCCGAGTATCTGGAGAAGAAGCCGGGCTTCCTCGCGACGATCGCGCAGGATTTCGGCAATGATGGCGACGATGATGCGGGTGGCGGCGATGCATTCGCGCACGTCGCGGCGGACCGGCGCCAGATGCTTGCGCGCGCCGTGGGTGACATGAAGCGGCTAGCGACCTCGGGGTCGATCCAGGCGCGCTGCCTGGAGTGCGGCGGGATGGGACCGACGAGCGCGGGTATCGGCGATGCCAAGCTGCTCGATATGCTGCTGGCGCGGATCGGATTCTGATGGCGATCCCCGCTTCGGGCAATGGGGGCGGGATCGTCATTCGGGCGGCGGTGCCCGAGGATGCCGCGTCGATCGCGGCGATCTATGCGCCGCACGTGCTGGTCGGGACGGTGTCGTTCGAGACCGAAGCGCCGGATGCGCGGCAGATGCGCGCGCGGATGGCGGCGTCGGACGGGCTGTACCCGTGGCTGGTGGCGACGATTGGCTCCGAGGGTGGCGTGCTGGCCTACGCTTATGCGTCGGCGTTCCACAAGCGCGAGGCGTACCGGTTCGCGTGCGAGACGACGATCTATGTCGCGGATGCGGCGCAGCGCCAGGGCGCGGGGCGGCTGTTGTACGAGGCGCTGATCGATACGCTGCGCGCGCAGGAGTTTACGCAGGCGATCGGGGCGATCGCGTTGCCGAACGATTCGTCGATCAAGCTGCATGAGGCGGTCGGGTTTCGGCGGGCCGGGGTGTACCGGGAGGTCGGGTACAAGAACGGGCAGTGGATCGATGTCGGGCATTGGCAGTGTGAGTTGAACGAGCCTGCGGTGCCGCCGGTGGAGCCGAAGCGGTTTGCGAATGTCGGGGTGGTGCGGGGGTGAAGCCTTTCTTGGGGTGGCATTGACCGTAGTCGGAGTGGCGCACCCTGGCGGAGGCCACCACCCCGGCGAAGGCCGGGGCCCAGTTGGGGAACGTCGCTGACGTGCGCTGCGCTCCGTTACTCCAACCTTTCCAACTGGGCCCCGGCCTTCGCCGGGGTGGTTACTGTGTTGGAGCGCGTCGCTCTCGACAAGTAGAGATCAGGCGCGCAAGATTGGATCGAGTAAGATCGGACCGTTGGCTCAAGCCCAACCACCGGCCCGCCCATCCTTGTTCTCCCGCGAAGGCGGGAGCCCAGACTGGGTCCCCGCCTTCGCGGGGACACAAGGTTATTGCGCGGCAAACTTGGTGAGTTAGCGCCGTCCACCGTACGCAGGCAGCGCTAGATGAAAGCGGATGGCGGCCGCCCTGAGCGTGAAGCCGGCACTCGCCGCGATCACCGCCGCCAAGGCGAGCGGCACGCCCAGCAACACCAGCCCCACATAACTCGCCGCCGCCAAAGCCGCCGCGGTCACGTACAGCTCCGGTCGCATCAAGATAGACGGCTCGCCCGCCAGCACGTCGCGGATGATGCCGCCGACGCAGGCGGTCATCACCCCCATCAGCGCCGCCGGCACCGGTGGTACGCCGTAGCCGAGCGCCTTCGCCGCGCCGTACACCGCGTACGCCGCGAGCCCGACCGCGTCGAACCAGCCAAGCGCCTCGTCCTTCCACCATCGCTCGGGCGTTACCCAGATCAGCAGCGCCACGCCGAGGCACACGCTGGCAGCACGCGCGTCATGCACCCAGAACACCGGTGCGCCGATCAGCAGGTCGCGTACCGTGCCGCCGCCGACGCCGGTGATCAGCCCGAAGAACACGAGCGTCACGAACGTCTGGCCGCGCTTGGCCGCGGCGAGCGCCCCCGAGGCTGCGAACACGGCGAGCCCGGCCAAGTCGAACCAGGGCGCGGCAACGGGCAGGATCTCGACGGGCAAGGGCACGGGCAACATCGCGGCGGCGTAACCGGCCTGCCATCCAGCGTAAAGCGGGACCGCGGAATGATGCCCGTCGGCTGTTGATAGCAACGCCCCGATGCCGGTCCCGAAGATGAACGCCAGCATGAACGCGGTGTTGTTTTTGGTTCATGCAACTGGCGCTATAGCGGCTTCGTTATACCAGCAGATCAATTCACTAGGGAGTTACATCATGCGTAAGTTCGTTCTGGCCATGGGCCTCAGCGCAATGGTCCTGCCGACCGTCCTCGTTCCCGTGTCGGCCGCAGATGCGCGCGATCGTCGCGAATGGCGTGGTCGTGACGGCCGGGTCTATTGCAAGAAGAACAACGGCACGACCGGCACGATCATCGGCGGCGTCGGCGGCGCGCTCCTCGGCCGCACGGTCGACACCCGTGGCGACCGCACGGTCGGCACGCTGGGCGGCGCGGTTCTCGGTGGTCTCGCCGGTCGCGCGATCGACAAGGGCACGAGCAACAACAACCGTCGTTGCCGCTGACACTCATCGGCTAAATCAATGCCGCTATTTCGGTAGTTGCGCGTTGTGGAAGGGCGTCGTGGGAAACCGCGGCGCCTTTTTTCTTGTCCGATAAAGGATCAAAACGATGACCACACGCAGCGGTTCGGCAAAATATGAAGGCCTCGGCAAGAGCGGCAAGGGCCATGTCTCGACCCAGTCGGGCGTGCTGTCCGATAGCCCGTACGGCTTCAACACGCGGTTCGAGAACGAGCCCGGCACCAATCCCGAAGAGCTGATCGCGGCCGCGCATGCATCGTGTTTCACCATGGCTCTGGGCTTTGCGCTCGCTGGCAAGGGGTATGAGGCCGGCACGCTCGAGACGTCCGCCAAGGTTACGCTCGACAAGGATGGCGACGGGTTCAAGATCACCAAGTCGGCGCTGACGCTGAACGCCAAGGTCGACGGCATCTCGAAGGAAGAGTTCGAGGCGATCGCCGCGGACGCCAAGGCGAACTGCCCGGTGTCGAAGGTGCTCAACGCCGAGATCACGCTGGAGCACAACCTCGCCGCATAATAGCGGGTACGTTTCGCAATCAGGAGGGCCCGGTGGAAACGCCGGGCCCTTCTTGCGTCAGATGATCCCGCCGCCGAGGCTGAGGCGGAGCGCGAAGATGATGATCAGCACGATGTTGAGGTTGCGGCCGCCGCTGCTCGATGACAGCGCGCCGACCGCGGCCCCAACGATGCCGATCGGGATGACGAGCCAGTTCATCCAGCCAAGCAACGGGATGAACGCGACGAGGCCAAGCACCAGGGTGACGAGGCCGATGAGGATCGAGACGATGTTCAGCATGGGGTGAACATGGCGAGTCGGACCGGTTCGAGCAAGACTTGGCGGATCCTTACGATCCTCCCCCGCCAGGGGGAGGTGGCACCGAAGGTGACGGAGGGGGAGGATACGAAACAGTCGTTGCCGCGTGCCTCCCCCTCCGTCTGGCAAGCGCCAGCCACCTCCCCCTAGCGGGGGAGGATCGAGGGTGTGTGGAAAACGTTTTCTTCATCGGAGGGCGCGCATAGGATGTCCGTGATGAGTTTTCCCCTGCGCCCCGCCCTGATCCTTTTGCCGCTTGCGCTGGCCGCGTGCGGACGGTCGTCGACCGACCAGCAGGATCTCAACAGCCTCGATGCCGAGCTGACCAACGGCGCGGTGCGCGATCCGGCGCTGACGTCGTCGTTGGGGGGGCAGATCATGGTCGATCCCCGGCTGGCACAGTCGTCGAATACCGACGCGGTGCGGCCGCCGCCCCGGCCGGATAGCGGCGCGGTGCCGCCGGAAGGTCCGCTCAAGGCGGATCCGGTCGATCCGCGGACTCTCAAGCGTGCGCCAGCAGCGTCTAACGACTGTCCGGAGTGCAAGACCGCGAACGGCGCGCTGACGCTGGGGGCGCTGGCGGAGCGGCAGACGACGCCGAATGCTGCGGCTTGCGCGCAGAAGATTGGGTATTCGGCGGGGTGGGCGAACCGGTTGCCGGCGGACCTGCCGCTGTATCCGGCGGCGCGGCTGACCGAGGCTGCGGGGGCGGATCGGGACGGGTGTCGGTTGCGCGTGGTGAGTTTTGCCAGCGCTGCGCCGATGCAGAAGATGCTCGACTGGTATTTCACGAAGGCTAGCGCCGCTGGGTATTCGGCTGGGCATAGTACGGACGGCAAGCAGCATGTGCTGGGCGGGGTTCGGGGGAACGACGCTTATGTGATGTATGTGACGGCAAGGGCTGGTGGCGGGAGCGATGTGGATTTGGTTTCCAACGCTGGGCGGTGAGGTGTTGCGATAGGTGCACCACCCCGGCGGAGGCCGGGGCCCAATTGGGAAACGTTGCTAATTGAGCGCCGCCCTTCGTTACTGCGACCTTTCCAATTGGGCCCCGGCCTTCGCCGGGGTGGTGGGATGTAGGGTGACGTCACCCTCCTCTCCTTGTTCTCCCGCGAAGGCGGGAGCCCAGACTGGGTCCCCGCCTTCGCGGGGAAACAAGCTTTGGGTTGAACCCTTTGGCGAGCATCTACTCCACCCTAGCCAACCCCACCTTTCCGTTTTGCCCGATTCACGCTAGGGCGCGAGAATGCTTCCCCTTCTCTATGTCATGGTCGGTGGTGCGGTCGGGTCCGGCGCGCGCTATCTGACTGGCCGCGCGATGCTGTCGTTGCTCGGCGCTGACTATCCCTTTGGTACGCTGGCCGTGAATCTGATCGGTGGGTTGCTGATGGGGGTGCTGGTTGGCGTACTCGCCCGCAATACCGCGTCGGAAACGTGGCGGCTGTTGCTTGGCGTAGGCGTATTGGGGGGATTCACGACGTTCTCAGCATTCTCGCTGGACGTCGTCACGATGATCGAGCGAGGCGCGATCGGCGTCGCGTTCGGGTATGTTTTGGTGTCGGTGATCGGTTCGGTCGCCGCGTTGTTCGCGGGTCTCTCCGCAGTAAGGGCCGTCGCATGACTGCGGGCAAAAGCGATAGCGATACGGGTTTCCGCGAGTTCAACGTCGGGTTCGACGATGACGGCATCCGGCTTGACCGGTGGTTCAAGCGGCATCTGCCCGACACGAGCTTCACGACGGTGGCGATGTGGGCGCGCACCGGGCAGCTCCGCGTCGACGGCGCGCGTGCTACGCCGGGCGACCGGATCGCGGCAGGCCAGATGCTCCGCGTGCCGCCGCCCGAAGCCGACAAGGCCACCGCGGACGTGGACAAGCCCCGGCGCGTCCGCGAACGCGTGATCCTGTCGGACGAGGAGACCGAACTCGCGCAGTCGATGGTCATCCACAAGGATTTCCAGGCGTTCGTGCTGAACAAGCCGCCAGGTCTCGCCACGCAGGGCGGCACCAAGACGACGCAGCATGTCGACGGGCTGCTCGACGGGTTGCAGTACGATAACGAGGGGCGGCCGAAGCTGGTCCACCGACTCGACAAGGACACGTCCGGCGCGCTGCTGGTGGCGCGGACGTCGCGCGCGGCGGCGTTCTTCGCGAAGGCGTTTTCGGGGCGGACGGCGCGGAAAGTCTATTGGGCGCTGGTGGTGGACGTGCCGTCGATCGAGGACGGCATGATCGAGCTGCCGATCGCGAAGCAGCCGGGCACCGGCGGCGAAAAGATGCACGTCGACGAGGCCGAGGGTGCACCGGCGCGGACGCGCTACCGCGTGATCGAGCGCGCGGGCAACCGTGCGGCATGGGTCGAGTTGCAGCCGTTTACCGGGCGGACACATCAGTTGCGCGTGCATATGGCGGCGATCGGGCATCCTATCGTCGGTGATGGGAAGTACGGCGGCGCCGCTGCGTTCCTGACCGGCGGGATCTCGCGGAAGATGCATCTGCACGCGCGGCGGATCAAGGTGGATCATCCGGATGGCGGGTCGATCGACGTAACCGCGGAACTGCCGACGCATTTCGCCGAGAGCCTCAAGCAATTGGGTTTCGAGGAGAAGCTGGGCGACGACCTGGTGCTCGACGAGAAGACCGCGCCGACGCGCGAGCAGATGAAGTCGCGGGCCAAGGCGCATGCGAAGTCGGTGCGGAAAGACCGTAAGGGTGAGCGGCGTGGGCGTGGGGTTGTCGAGGAGAAGGCGACGGGCAAGCCTGCGCCGAAGACGGGTGGGCCTCGGACTGGGGCTGGGTCGAAGTTCGGAGCGCCGCGGAGCGGGCCTCGGGTTGAGGGGGCCAAGCCGGCTGGGCGTGGGCGTCCGGGTGGGGCTGGGAAGCCTGGGCCTCGAAGTGGGCCTGGGACTCGGTAGTTGATGCTCGTAGGCTGACGCGTGCCCTCACCCTTCCCACGGCCAAGTGGCCGCGGGCCCCTTCCCTCTCCCCTGAGGGGAGAGGGAGAATTGGTCAGACTGGGCGCTCAGATCTAACCATATTGCGCCACCCCGGCGGAGGCCGGGGCCCAGTTGGGGGACGTTGCTAACGAAGGGCGGCGCTTCATTATTGCCACCTTTCCAACTGGGCCCCGGCCTTCGCCGGGGTGGGGCATTTGGTTAGCGCTAGCTTCTCCGCGCATTGCATTCCCCCTCGAAGGCGGGGGTTCAGGGGCCACTATCGTAACGCTGCTTGATTCCCGAGCCCCCGCCTTCGCGGGGGAACTAGGTGAGCGCAGTTAACGCCCTACTTCAGCCACCCCATCAGCAACCGCCGCACACCCTCCGTCACCGTCCCGAACACGATATGCGACGCCGCGCTATACAGATGTGTCGTCGGCGCGGTGTTCCACGGCGTATCGCCGAGACCCACCGCCGGCACCGCCGCCTCATCGAGTAACGCCGTCGTCGCCGCAGCGAACGCGGTGCCGTAGCCAGCGGTGACCGCCGGCCGGTATTCCGCCGCCACCGCGTAGGCGATCCCCAGCCCTGCCCCGAGTGCATAATGCACGACCTGCCCTGCAAGCGGCTTGCGATCGTCGGGAATGTCGTGGCCGACCACCATTTGCGACACCTTGTCCGCCGCCTTCTCCGTCGCAGGCTCGGCATCGCTCTCCGACGAGGACAGCGCGGCGACTCCAGCCTGGAAGCGGTCCATCACGAACGAGGCGGCGAGACCTGCAACCAGACCCGCAGCGGCGGCGGCCCAGATGTTCGGGGTGTCGGTCTGTGCGTGCGCCATCGTTGTGTCTCCAGAGCTATCCGATACGAACCGTTCGCAAGCGAGCGCGTTCCGGTTTGGCGTTCCCTCGCGTGCACGCGTGATCTACGAGGCGGCGATGCGTTGGAAAATTTCATGATCCGTCTTGCCGTGTTCGATTGCGACGGGACGCTCGTCGACAGCCAGGCCAATATCTGCGTCGCGTGCGAGCGTGCGTTCGAGGGCGCCGGGTTGATCCCGCCGCCGCGCGCGGACATTCGGCGGATCGTCGGCCTTAGTCTCGTAGAGGCGATGCAGGTGTTGCTGCCGGAAGCGGACGACGCGCTGCACCGGTCGCTCGCCACCGACTACAAGAACGCGTTCCATGCGATGCGCGCGAGTGGCGAGCTGGCGGACGAACCGCTGTTCGAGGGGATTGCCGGGGTGCTGGGGACGCTTGCCGATGACGGCTGGGCGCTCGGCGTGGCGACGGGGAAGTCCGATCGCGGGCTCGCGCATATCCTTGCCGCGCACGGGATCACCGAGCGGTTCGTGACGTTGCAGACCGCGGATCGGCACCCGTCGAAGCCAGATCCAGCGATGTTGCTCGCGGCGATTGCGGAGGCTGGCGCTGCCGTGGAGACGACCGCGATGATCGGCGATACGAGCTTCGACATGGCGATGGCCCGCGCGGCCGGTGTGCGAGCCGTCGGGGTCGCGTGGGGGTATCACGACGTGCATGAGCTTTCCGATGCGGGGGCGGATGTCGTTGCGGCGGTCGTGCCGGATCTGCTGCACATGGTGGCTCGGCCATGACCGATGCCGACAAGCTGGCACAGCGGCGCTGGTTCGTGCTGGTCGGCGTGCGACTGGCAGGAGTCGCGGGCGCACTGCTGGGGCTGATCCTGATCGCGCGCGCGCATGGCTGGGCGCCGAAGATCCTCGGGACGGCGATCGTGCTGTCGGCGATGGCGATGATCGCGATCGTGCCGCGCAGTCTCGCGCATCGCTGGCGGAGCACGCCTGAATGAACGGAATGGGCGCATGAAGCGGTTCTGGAAAGACGTCGCGATCGATGCGGATCGGGTGGTGACGCTCGATGGCAAGCCGGTGCGAACGCCCGGGCGGCGGCCGCTGGCGTTGCCGAGCGATGCGCTGGCCGAGGCGGTCGCGGAGGAATGGCGCGCGGTTGGCGAGACGATCGATCCGCGGACGATGCCGCTGACGGGCTTGGCGAACGCGGCGACCGATCCGATCGCGAACGATCCTGCGCAGTTCGCCGCGCGGCTGGCGGCGTATGGCGAGAGCGACCTGCTCTGTTACCGCGCGGAGGGGCCGCCGCTGCTGGTCGAGCGGCAGGCGGCGTCCTGGGATCCGCTGCTGGCGTGGGCGCGGGGGCGATATGACGTGACGTTCGCGGTCACCACCGGCGTGATGCACGTCGCGCAACCGGACGCGACGATCGCGCGGCTGCATGAGGCGGTGGCGGCGTATGACGATTTTCGGCTGGCGGGGTTGTCACCGGTGGTGACGCTGACCGGGTCGCTGGTGATCGGGCTGGCGCTAATCGAGGGCGAGATCGATGCGGATGCGGCCTGGGCAGCGGCGGGGATCGACGAGGACTGGTCGGTCGAGATGTGGGGCGAGGACTGGCAGGCGACTCAGTTGCGCGAGTTGAAGCGCAAGGAGTTTGGGGTCGGGGTAGAGTTCCTGGGGTTGCTCTGACGCATCGTCATCCTGGGCTCGACCCAGGATCCAGAGCCACGGACGCTGGCGCTCTTGGCTCTGGATCCTGACTTTCGTCAGGATGACGGGCGGTTACCGCGTCAGCCTGCGGATGAAGCCGATCAGGCCGGTCTGGCGCGAGCGCTTGAGACGCTCCGCGGCCAGGATCGTCTTCACGCCGCGGATGCAACTGTCGACATCGTCATTGACCAGCACGTAGTCATAGCCGTCCCAGTGGCTGACCTCGTTCGCCGCGCGCGACATACGGGCTTCGATCACTTCTTCCGAATCGGTGCCGCGGCTGGTGAGGCGGCGATGGAGTTCTTCCATTGACGGCGGGAAGATGAAGACGCGGACGACGTCGCCGCCGGCGATCTGGAACAGCTGTTGGGCGCCCTGCCAGTCGATGTCGAACAGCACATCCTTGCCGGCCGCCAGCAATTCCTCGACCTGCGCGCGCGGGGTGCCGTAGCGGTGGTTGAAGACGTGCGCCCATTCGAGGAACTCGTCCTTCGCGACCATGTCGCGAAAGCCCTCGAGGTCGGTGAAATGGTAATCTTTCCCATCGACTTCGCCGGGTCGCATCGACCGGGTCGTAACCGAGACAGACATCTCGAGTTCGTGCTCGTCCGCGAGCAATCTGCGCGCGATCGTCGACTTGCCGGCACCGGACGGCGAGGACAGGACGAACAGGACTCCGCGACGACGGAAACCATGCGGGTCGGACGGAAGTGTGTGGGGCATGCGCGCCCTTGCCGCGGACCGCATATGGGCGTCAACCCATGCGCGGCCCGCGCGTGGTATTACGAAGGTGGATTAATAGCCGGCCTTGCGGGCCTTGTTGCGATCATAGGCCTTCTTCGCTGCGTAACCGCCGCCGAGGATCATGCCGAGTGGGCCCATGCGGCGCATCAGGCCCATCGCCACCACGCCCTTTACTGCACCCGAGGCGCCGCCCGAACCGTCGCGACGGCCCATCTCGCGGCCGACCAATGCACTGATAATACGTCCGATCATGCTTCTGAATCCCCGAAAACCTGGTCCTTGAGTTCCGCTGCACCACGCAGCACTGCCCAGCCGATCGCGTAGGTCACGGCTAGCGGCACGACGACCTTGAGTACGTTGGCGGTGATCGCACCGATGATTGCGCCGTCCGCGTTGCCGTCGTCGCCGCTGAGCGAGTCGATGCCTGCGCCGATCAGCGCGCCTATGGTCGTTGCGCCCACGTAATTTCTCCTGTCCGTGTGGCGGGTTAGCGCGCGAGGGGCGTTTGGGTTCCCGGCTGAGTTGCCGGCGGGCGCCCCACCCCTCCCGTTCGCCCTGAGCGAAGTCGAAGGGTATGCCCCAAGCGGGGGTGCTTCGACTTCGCTCAGCACGAACGGATTTGGGACGTGGACGGTGTGCCTGGTATCCTGGGCTCCTGCGTTCGCAGGAGAACGGAAGGTTAGCGGCCGAGCATCGATTCGGGTTTGACGACGCGGTCGAAGGTTTCAGCGTCGACGAGGCCTAGCGCGAGGCCCGCCTCCTTCAGTGTCAGTCCTTCGGCATGCGCGTATTTGGCGATCTTTGCGGCGGCGTCGTAGCCAATCTCGGGCGCCAACGCCGTTACCAGCATCAGCGAACGGTCGAGCAGTTCGGCGATACGCCCGCGATTGGGTTCGATGCCGTCGACGCAGCGTTCCGCGAACCCTTCCATCGCGGTGGCGAGCAGGTCGATCGAGCGCAGCACGTTGGCGCCGATCAGCGGCTTGAAGACGTTCAATTCGAGATGGCCCTGCATTCCGCCGACGGTGACCGCGACGTGGTTGCCCATCACCTGGCCGGCGACCATCGTCAGCATCTCGCACTGCGTTGGATTCACCTTGCCGGGCATGATCGAGCTGCCGGGCTCGTTCGCGGGGAGATCAATCTCGCCGAAGCCGCAGCGGGGGCCGGAACCTAGCAGGCGGATGTCGTTGGCGATCTTGGTGAGCGCGACCGCCAGCGTGTTGAGCGTGCCCGAGAGGTGGACGAGCGGATCGTTCGACGCGAGCGCCTCGAACTTGTTGCGCGCGCTGACGAACGGCAGGCCGGTGATTGCCGCCAGTTCATGCGCGATCGCGTCGCCGAACCCGGCGGGGGCGTTGAGGCCGGTACCGACTGCGGTGCCGCCCTGCGCGAGGATGACCATGCCGTGGCTGATCGCAGGCTCGATGCGGGCACGGCAGCGGTAGAGCTGGTTCGCATAGCCGGAGAATTCCTGCCCGAGCGTCAGCGGGGTCGCGTCCTGGAGATGGGTGCGGCCGATCTTGACGATGTCGTCCCAGGCGTTGGCCTTCGCGTCGAGCGCAGCGTGGAGCGTGTCGAGTGCGGGGATCAGGCGGTGCGTGGTGGCGATCGCGGCGGCGATGTGGAGTGCGGTCGGGAAGCTGTCGTTGGACGACTGGCTCATGTTGACGTGGTCGTTGGGATGGACGGGGGACTTGCCGCCGCGGGTGCCTGTGAGGACCTCGTTCGCGCGGCCGGCGATCACCTCGTTGGCGTTCATGTTCGACTGCGTGCCGCTGCCGGTCTGCCAGATGACGAGGGGGAACTGGTCGTCGAGCTTGCCGTCGATGACTTCCTGCGCGGCGGAGTCGATCGCGGTGGCGATGGTTTCGTCGAGGCCGTGGTTGCGGTTTACGCGGGCGGCGGCTTGTTTGACGAGGGCTAGCGCGTGGACAATCTCGATCGGCATGCGTTCGCGGGAGGCGAAGGGGAAGTTCTCGATCGAGCGTTCGGTTTGGGCGCCCCAGTAGGCGGCAGCGGGGACTTCGATCGGGCCGATCGTGTCGGTTTCTGTGCGGGTGGTCATGCGAGGAGAACCTTCCGGGGCTTGCGTGGGTCCCTCGCCCCTTCGGGGAGAGGGAGGGAGGAGCCGCAGGCTACGGAAGGGTGAGGGGCTTTTGGGGGTTCGGTTCCGAGCCTCACTCCCCTCTCCCTTCCCACGGCAAGTGCCGCGGGCCCCTTCCCTCTCCCCGTAGGGGCGAGGGAGTTTGGGTTACTTCTTCCGCTTGAAATCCACCGCGACTACGTTCGAGCCGTCCTCGATCGGCACAGCCGTTGGGCCGTCGTTTTCCGCTTCGTCGTGGTCGCCTAGCGCGTCCTCCGCACCTTCCTGCGCCTGGAAGCGGAGTTCGAAACTTACGGCCGGATCCTGGAACGCGGTGATCGCCGAGTATGGGATCACCAGTTTCGAGGGCACCTGATTGAACGAAAGCCCGATCGAGAAGCGCTCGTCGTCGACGATGAGGTCCCAGTAGCGGTTCTGCATGACGATCGTCATCTCGTCCGGGAAGCGCTCGATCAGGCGCTTGGGGATGTCGACGCCGGGGGCCTGCGTCTTGAAGGTGATGTAGAAATGATGCTCGCCGGGAAGCCCACCAGCCTCCGCGACGGAGCCGAGCACGCGGCCGACCACGGCACGCAGGGCTTCTTGTACGATCTCGTCGTACGGAATCAGGCTATCGGGCAGTCCATCGGTCATATCCCTTGGGTAGCGTCATTCGATTGGCGGTCAAGATTGCATGCGTCGTGGCGCACGTTATGGGAGGTGGCATGCGCACCGCCACGATCACCCGCTCCACCGCCGAGACGGCGATCGACGTCACCGTGAACCTCGATGGGACCGGCGTGTACGACGTCGAGACCGGGGTCGGTTTCTTCGATCACATGCTCGAACAATTGTCGCGCCACTCGCTGATCGACATCCGCGTGCGGACCAAGGGCGATCTGCATATCGACGAGCATCACACTGTCGAGGATACCGGCATCGCGATCGGCCAGGCGTTCGCGCAGGCGCTCGGCGATAAACGCGGCATCGCGCGGTACGGCGATGCATTGTCGCCGATGGACGAGACGCTGACGCGGGTGGCGCTGGATATTTCCGGTCGGCCGTGGCTCGTGTGGAAGGATCTGTTCTCGCAAAAGCGCCTGGGCGGGATGGATACCGAGATGTTCGAGCATTTCTTCCACAGTTTCGCGCAGGCGGCGGGCATCACGCTGCACGTCGAGACGCTGTACGGGACCAACAACCATCACATCGCCGAGGCGGCGTTCAAGGGTGTTGCGCGGGCGCTGCGGACGGCAATCGAGATCGATCCCCGCAAGGCGGACGCGATTCCGTCGACCAAGGGGATACTGTGATGCTCCCCTCCCGCTTGCGGGAGGGGTCGGGGGAGGGCCTGGCCTCGATCGTCGGCCCCGCGGCTATGTCACTCCCTCCCCTAACCCCTCCCGCAAGCGGGAGGGGAATTTGACGCTCGCGCTGATCGATTACGGCGCTGGCAATCTCCATTCGGTCGAGAACGCGTTGCGGACGGCTGGGTGTGTCGATCTGGTTGTCACTGCCGACGCTGACGTCGTTGCGAAGGCTGACCGGATCGTGCTGCCGGGCGTCGGCGCGTATGGCGCTTGTGCGGCGGCGTTGCGTGCTGTGCCGGGGATGGTCGAGGCGGTGAACCGGCGGGTTCGCGACGAGGGTACGCCGTTTCTCGGCATCTGCGTCGGCATGCAGTTGATGGCCGATGCGGGGGAAGAGATGGGGACTCATGCCGGGCTCGGCTGGGTTTCGGGACGCGTGCGGCGGCTGGAGCCGGGGACGATGGAGGCGAAGGTACCGCATATGGGGTGGAACGACGTCGTTCCCTCCGTCGCGCATCCGCTGATCGAGCCGGGCGAGGCGTATTTCCTGCATAGTTTCGCGTTCGAAGGCGCCGATGTCCTCGCGACCACCGATCATGCCGGCCCCGTCACTGCGGCGATTGGTCGCGACACGATGATCGGCGTGCAGTTTCATCCCGAGAAGAGCCAGCGCTACGGCCTGGCCTTGCTCGAACGTTTCCTGGAGTGGCGGCCGTGAGCCTGATTATTTTTCCCGCGATCGACCTCAAGGCGGGTCAGGTGGTGCGTCTCGCCGAGGGCGATATGGACCGGGCGACCGTGTACGGCGACGATCCGGCGGCGCAGGCGATGCTGTTTGCCGACGCGGGCGCGGAGCATCTGCACGTGGTAGATCTCGATGGCGCGTTTGCGGGGGCTTCGGTCAACGGCGATGCGGTGCGGGCGATCGTCGCGCGGTTTCCGGGGCATGTGCAGCTTGGTGGCGGGATCCGGACGCGGGCCAGCGTCGAGGGGTGGTTCGATCTGGGCGTGTCTCGCGTGGTGATCGGGACGGCGGCGCTGGAGGATCCCGAGTTTGTGCGCGGCGTGGCGAAGGATTTCCCCGGCGGGATCGTCGTTGCGGTCGACGCGAAGGACGGCATGGTCGCGACCAAGGGCTGGGCGGACGTGTCGACCACCAGCGCGGTCGATCTCGCGCGGCGGTTCGAGGATGCGGGGGTGGCGTCGTTGCTGTTCACCGATGTCGGGCGCGACGGGATGCTGAAGGGGTGCAACGTCGAGGCTACGGTCGATTTGGCGCGGTCGGTGGACATTCCTGTGATCGCCAGCGGCGGGGTCAAGGGGATTGCCGAGATCCACGTTCTCGCTTTGCATGTGCGGGATGGGGTCGAAGGCGTGATCACGGGGCGGGCTTTGTATGATGGCCGGCTCGATCTCGCGGCGGCATTGAGTGTGGCTAAGGCCGCATGATGGTTCACGCGGAGACGCGGAGACGCGGAGAGAAGTCGAGCGCCGCAGGCAGAAACTTGTTCGCGCAGAGGCGTAGAGGCGCGGAGAGTAAGAAGGTAGGCCTTGCTCCCTTCCTCTCTCTCAGCGCCTCTGCGCCTCTGCGCGAAAATTTCTTAGCGGCTCCGCCGCGTCTCCGCGTCTCCGCGTCTCCGGGTGAACAAAACCTTCGGCGCAGCGCATGACGGTCCGCGCGCGCGTCATTCCGTGCCTCGACGTTGCCGATGGGCGCGTGGTGAAAGGTGTGAACTTCGTCGAACTGCGCGACGCCGGCGATCCGGTCGAGCAGGCGCGGGCGTATGATGCGGCCGGGGCGGATGAATTGTGTTTCCTCGATATCGGTGCGAGCCATGAGGGTCGGGGGACTATCCTTGACGTCGTGCGACGGACCGCGGCGGTGTGTTTCATGCCGTTGACGGTCGGCGGCGGGGTGCGGACGGCGGACGATGCGCGCGCGCTGTTGCTGGCGGGGGCGGACAAGGTGGCAGTCAACTCCGCGGCGGTCGAGCGACCGGAACTGGTCGCGGATATCGCGGAGCGGTTCGGCAGCCAGTGCTGTGTCGCGAGTGTCGATGCGCGACGGTCGGGCGAAGGCTGGGAAGTATTCACGCATGGCGGTCGGCGCGCGACGGGGATCGATGCGATCGCGCATGCGCTGAAGCTTGCCGAACTGGGGGCGGGCGAGTTGCTCGTCACGTCGATGGACCGGGATGGAACGCGGAGTGGTTACGACCTCGACCTGATCCGCGCGATTTCCGACCGGGTCAGCGTTCCGGTGGTGGCGAGCGGCGGCGTTGGCGGGCTCAACGATCTGGTGGCGGGGATCCGCGACGGGCATGCGAGCGCAGTGCTGGCGGCGTCGATCTTCCATTTCGGGCAGGCGTCGATCGGCGATGCGCATGCGGCGCTGGCGGCGGCGGGGATTCCTGTGCGATCGCCGGTTCGGTCAGCCTGATCCGATGATCGCCCTGCCCCTTCTCGCGGTGCAGTCGGGACATAGTGGTATCGTCCATCCTCGCACCGGGCCCGAACTGTCGGACATCGCGCTGTTCGTCTTCGCGGTGATGGGCGTGTTCCTCGCACGGCGGGCGTTGCGGAAGCGGTTCGCGAAGACCAAACCGCCCGCGGAGGATTGACCCGCCTGCGCGCCTGCTCCAGCACGCCGCGCATGGACCCCGTATTCGACCGCCTCGAGGCGACCATCCGCGCGCGTCGCGATGCGCCCGCCGACACAAGCTACACCGCGAGCCTGTTCGCCAAGGGTCGCCCGAAGATCGCGCAGAAGTTCGGCGAGGAAGCCGTCGAGACGGTGATCGCAGCGTGCTCGGGCGACGAGGCGAGCATCGTGCCGGAAGCGGCGGACCTGATGTTTCACCTCGCCGTGTTGCTGGCGGATGCGGGGTTGAGTTTGGATGACGTGCGTGCCGAGTTGGAACGGCGCGAGGGTGTTGGCGGACTGGTCGAGAAGGCTGGGCGGACGGACTAAACGCCACATCCGTCATGCCCGCGGAGGTGGGAACCCATACTGGCTGGCGCCGCGAACAGATTGCGACGATTCGAGGATATGGATCCCCGCCTTCGCGAGGATGACGAAAGTGGGTATGCTACGGCGAAAGGAGTTTGCCCTATGCCGATCGACGCCACGCAGCCTTATGACGACCAGAACATCTTCGCGAAGATCCTGCGCGGCGAGATCCCGTCGCAGCGGGTGTACGACGACGACTTCGCGATCGCCTTTCATGACATCAACCCGCAGGCGCCGACGCACCTGCTCGTGATCCCCAAGGGCGCGTATGTCTCGTGGGACGATTTCTCCGCGCGCGCACCCGACGCCGAGATCGCCGGGTTCGTCCGCGCGGTCGGCACCGTCGCGCGGGCCGTGGGCCTCGTCGAACCCGGCTATCGCCTACTCGCGAATATCGGGCAGGACGGACAACAGGAGGTACCGCATCTGCATGTTCATGTCTTCGGCGGGCGCCCGCTCGGGCCGATGCTCGCGCGATAGGCCAGCTTCACCGCACTAAAGGATTGCGCGTAATAAAATTGCCATTAGGCTCGGGCGCTTGAGCAAAGGGGGCCATTTGACCCGGCCCTCGCTATCCCCGGGGGACACCGCGTTGATTTTTGGTCGCGTAAAATCGCTGGATGCCATTCTGGCGACAGCAGAGAAAAAGGGGTTGGCGCGAACGCTCAGCGCGTTTCAGCTGACCCTGCTGGGCGTCGGCGCGGTGATCGGCACGGGTATCTTCGTGCTGACGTCCGAGGCCGCGCAGAAGGCCGGGCCGGGCATGTTGCTGAGCTTCGTCGTCGCCGGCTTCGTCTGCGCGGTCGCGGCGCTCTGCTATTCCGAGCTTGCGTCGATGGTGCCGGTGTCGGGCTCGGCCTACACCTACACCTATGCGGTGACGGGTGAGCTGCTCGCCTGGATGGTCGGCTGGGCGCTGATCCTCGAATATGCGGTCGGCGCGAGCGCGGTCGCGGTCGGGTGGTCGAACCATCTGGCCGGGCTGCTCGACGGGATCGGCTTCCACATCCCCAATGGGTTGCGCAACGCCGACGCGCTGATGGCGAACGTCCAGGTCGCATTCGGCGCGACGCCCAACGCCGATCTGCAGACCGCAATGACGGTTGGCGGGTTCATGAACCTGCCCGCGGTGATCGTCATCGCGCTGGTCACGTGGCTGTTGGTGGTCGGCACGACCGAGAGCGCACGCGTCAACGCGGTGCTGGTGCTGATCAAGATCGCCGCGTTGACCGCGTTCATCGCGTTGACGATCCCGGTTCTGAAGGCCGACAATTTCCATCCGTTCCTGCCCTACGGCGTCGGCAATCCGCTGAGTTCGTCGGGTGTCGGCGTCCTGGGTGCGGCGGCGTCGATCTTCTTCGCCTATGTCGGTTTCGACGCGGTCTCGACGGCGGCGGAGGAGACCAAGAATCCGCAGCGCAACGTGCCGATCGGGCTGATCGCCAGCCTCGGCATCTGTACGTTGTTCTATCTGCTGGTCGCGTCGGGCGCGATCGGTGCGATCGGTGCGAACCCGGTGACGACCGCCGAGGGCGGTATCCTGGCACCGGGCTCGGCCGAAATGGCTGGGCGTTGCGCGGCGATCGTCGCAGGGGGCGCGATGGAGCCTCTGGTCTGCTCGAAGGAAGCGCTCGTTCACGTGCTTCAGGTCATCAACTGGCCGATCATGGGCCGGCTGGTCGGTCTCGCCGCGGTGCTGGCGCTGCCGTCGGTCGTGCTGATGATGATGTTCGGCCAGACTCGCGTGTTCTTCACGATGGCACGCGACGGTTTGTTGCCCGCCAAGCTTGCGTCGATCCACCCTAAGTTCCGGACGCCGCACGTCGTTACGATCGTGACGGGTATCGCCGCGGCGATCGCGGCGGCAGTGCTGCCGGTCGGCAAGCTCGCCGATTATTCCAATGCGGGCACGCTGTTCGCGTTCATGATGGTGGCGATCTCGGTGATGGTGCTGCGCAAGACCGATCCGGCACGCAAGCGTCCGTTCCGCACGCCCGCGGTGTACATCGTTGCGCCGCTCGCGATCATCGGTTGCGTCGGGCTGTACCTGTCGTTGCCGCTGACCGCAAAGCTGGTCCTGCCGGGCTGGGGCGCGATCGGGCTGGCGATCTACTTCCTGTATAGCCGCTCGCGCAGCCATGTCGGGCTAGGGCTCGATGACGGTGTAGCCGAGGATGACCGGACGCCTCCGGCCAGCCACTGATCGAGTGCGACGAAAAAGGGCCGCGGGAGAACCTCCCGCGGCCCTTTTTTTATGCCTTCGCACCAAGCGTGTTCTCCCGCGAAGGCGGGAGCCCAGTCTGGGTCCCCGCCTTCGCGGGGACACAAGGCTTGGCTCAGCCGATATGCTTGGCGGCGAGCGCCTTCATGTCGACCATCGGGCGGGCGCCGACATGGCTGATGATCTCGGCTGCGCAGACCGCGCCGAGCTTCAACGATGCGTGCAGGTCGTAGCCCTGTGCCTGACCGTGGAGGAAACCCGCCGCGAACAGGTCGCCGGCGCCGGTGGTGTCGACGACCTTGGCGATCGGCTCGGCCTTCACTTCGGCACGATTGCCGTTCTGGATCGCGCAGGCGCCGTGCTCGCCACGGGTGACGACCAGGGTCGGGACCTGTGCCGAGATCTTGGCGACGGCGGCGTCGAAGTCGTCGGTCTCGGCGAGCGCGGCGAGTTCGCTCTCGTTGGCGAACAGGATGTCGATCAGGCCGTCCGACAGCAGCTGGCGGAAATCACCACCGTGGCGCGAGATGCAGAACACGTCGCTGAGCGTGAAGGCAACTTTTCGGCCTGCCCCGCGTGCGCAGTCGATCGCGGCGCGCATCGCGGCGCGCGGCTCTTCGGGATCCCAGAGATAGCCTTCGAGATACAGGATCGCGCTGTCGGCGATCATCGCGGTGTCGATCGCGGCGGCGGGAAGGAATTGCCCTGCGCCGAGGAAGGTGTTCATCGTGCGCTGGCCGTCGGGCGTCACGAAGATCAGGCAGCGGCCGGTGGTCGGGTCGCCGGCGCGGACCGGCGTCGCGAACTCGATGCCGATGCTGCGGACGTCATGCGCGAAGACCTGGCCGAGCTGGTCGTCGGCGACCTGGCCGATGAACCCGCACTTGCCGCCGAGCGCGGCGATGCCGGCGACGGTGTTGGCCGCCGACCCGCCGGAGATCTCCATGCCGGGGCCCATCTTGGCGTAGAGCGCGTCGGCTTCTTCCGACGAGAACATGAGCTGCATCGAGCCCTTGGCGACGCCGATCTCGGCGATGAACGCGTCGTCGGCGGTGGCGAGGATGTCGACGATGGCATTGCCGATCGCGACGACATCGTAAGTGGGTGTGCTCAAGGGGGAACTCCGGGAATGCGGGAAAGCTCTGCCGTAAATGCCGGGGGGGATTGGTGCAACTGGTGTGGGGGGTGGGAATGATTGGCCACAACGAACGCAATGATCGAAGTGCCGATTGATAGCTGGGAAAGACCACCACCCCGGCGGAGGCCGGGGCCCAATTGGGGGACAGTGATAACGACGGGCTGCGCGTCATCACGACAACATTTCCAATTGGGCCCCGGCCTCCGCCGGGGTGGTGGCTTTAATTTGGGAGGGCCAAACTTCGGCGGCTCGGCGGTTTGGATAATCCGTGCCCCCCGCCCTCTGCTGTTCCCTCGCGAACGCGGGGGGCCAGGGTCTCGGGCGGTGGCTTTGGTTTAGCTGGGCCCCCGCGTCCGCGGGGGAACGGGATAAGGTCGGGCTGCCGAAAAGCTAAAACGACGGAGATACGGCGGAAACGCGCGTTGACCTTCGCCTGCCCCCACGGCATCCCGAGCCATGCTCCGCGCCCTCATCCTCTCGCTTGGCCAGCTTACCGATCCGCCGGTCCTGCGCGTGTTCGTCAAGTCGATGGTCGTCACGCTGCTCGTCTTCGCGCTGCTCGGCGTCGGCACGTGGTGGGGTACGCAGGCCGCGCTCGCCGCGTGGCTCGACTGGCATTCCGACGGACTTGCCGCTGCGTTCGCGGTGTTCGTCACGATCCTGGCGCTGTGGCTGCTGTTCCGTGCAGTCGCGATCGCGGTCGTCGGGATTTTCGCGGACGAGGTCGTAGAAGCGGTCGAGGCGCGGCATTATCCCGAAGCCCTGCGCACCGCCCGGCCCGTTCCGTTCGCCCGGAGCCTCGCGATGGGGCTCCGCTCGGCCGGTCGCGTCGTGCTCGTCAACCTCGTGATGCTGCCCATCTACATCGCGCTTTTGGTTACCGGTGTCGGGACTGCCGCCGCGTTCTTCATCGTCAATGGCTGGCTGCTCGGGCGCGATCTGGGCGACATGGTGGCGGCGCGGCACATGGATGCGGCGGCGATGCGGGGCTGGCGTGCGACGACCAAGGGGAGCCGGTTCGTGCTGGGGCTTGCGAACACCGGGCTGTTCGTGGTTCCGGTCCTCAACATCGCCGCGCCCGTGCTGGGGGCCGCAATGGCAACGCATTATTTCCACAGCCAGTATTCTCGCAAAGGCCGACCATGACGCGATTGACCACTATAGCCATCGCGCTGGCCCTCGGCAGCGGCTTGGCCGGTTGCGCCGCACCGGTCGCCAAGCCCGCGGTCGGACGCCCGGCGATACCGTATACGAGTGTCGGGCTAGAACGCGTCCTCGGCCAGGATGCCGCAGGCCTGACCAAACTGTTCGGCCAACCCGACGCCGACGTCCGCGAAGGCAGCGCGCGGAAGCTCCAATTTCAGAGCGGCATCTGCGTGCTCGACGCGTATCTGTATCCCAAGGGGTCCGACGCCCCGCGCGTCACCTATCTCGACGCGCGCGAACCCGACGGCAGCACGATCGACCGGGCGAGTTGCGTCGCGGCGCTGACCCGGCGTGAGGGGGGCAAATAGTCGCTCTCCCCGCACGGTTTTCGGTCGATTGCAGGCCGCACGAACGGCCTTCCAAAAAAATTCACAGCTCCTCTTGAACGCGGTCCAGGCAAAATTATTTTGCCGTCACCGGGCGCATTTCGGTCCGGCGTCACCTGAGGGCACCGGCTCGGTTTCCGGTGTTCCTCGTGCTCAGATTGCTCATGAGGAGGATTTGAATATGAGGACCAACTTCGATTTCGCTCCCTATCGCCGGTCGACGGTCGGCTTTGATCGGCTGTTCGACCTGCTCGAAACCACCGCACGGATGGAGGCACCCGAGGGCTATCCGCCGTTCGATATCGAGCGCGAGAGCGAGGACAGCTATCAGATCACGCTGGCGGTCGCGGGCTTCCGTCCCGACGATATCGAGATCGTGGCACAGAACAATCAGCTGACCGTGACCGGACGTCGCCCGGACAATCGTGATGAGAGCCGGTTCCTGCACCGCGGCATCGCGACCCGCGCGTTCGAGCGACGCTTCCAGCTGGCCGACTTCGTCCAGGTACAGAACGCGCGGTTCGACAACGGGCTGCTCGTCATCGCCCTGAAGCGTGAGGTGCCCGAGGCGATGAAGCCGCGCCGGATCGAGATCTCCGGAGCTGCGGCGAACGATCGTATCGGCGCGCCCGAGGGTGACCGGGACGTCGCCTAAAACGGGAGGACGCTGTCGGCTGCGAGGTCGGCAGCGTCCTTCGCATCCGCGGGCGTCGACTGCTGCCGATCGGCCGGCATGGCGTCGGCAGACGCCCATGCAGCGCGAATGCCGTCGTCGGCTTCGTGCAAAATGCGGCCGGCGCGTTCGTTCAGGAACCGCACGCGATCGAGCCGGGCCAGCGCCCAGATCGCCGAATCGCGAACGACCGAAGCGGGATCTTCCAAGAGCCGCACGACCGGTTCGGTCAGGACGGGATCGCCGCTGTTGCCCGCGGCGATCAGCGCATTGCGGATCATCTTGGCGCGACCGATGCGCTTGATCGGCGAGCCCGCGAACACCGTGCGGAAGCTCGCATCGTCCAGCGCCAAGATGTCGGCGAGTTCCGGCGCGACCAACTCCGCACGAGGATGAAACGCCAGGTTCGCGTTGGCCGCGGCGGCGAACTTGTTCCAGGGGCAGACGGCGAGGCAATCGTCGCAGCCATAGATGCGGTTGCCGATCGCGGTGCGGAATTCGTGCGGGATCGGGCCGGCATGCTCGATCGTCAGGTAGGATATGCAGCGGCGCGCATCGAGCTGGTACGGCTGCGGAAACGCCGCGGTCGGGCATGCGGTCTGGCACGCGTCGCAACTGCCGCAGGTGTCAACGCCGCCCTTGTCCGGCTCTAGATCGAGCGTCGTGTAGATCGCGCCGAGGAACAGCCAGCTGCCATGCTCACGACTGACGAGATTGGTGTGCTTGCCCTGCCAGCCGAGCCCGGCGGCTTCGGCGAGTGGCTTCTCCATCACCGGCGCAGTGTCGACGAACACCTTCAGGTCGAACGGCGGCAAGTCGCGCCCCGCCTCCGCCGCCAGCCACCGCCCGAGCGCCTTCAACTGCCGCTTCACGACATCGTGATAATCCGGCCCCTGCGCATAGACCGAGATGCGCCCCACCCCGCCCTCGTCCGCCAAGCGCAACGGATCGTCCTTCGGCGCATAGCTCATGCCGAGCGCGATGACGCTGCGGACTTCGGGCCAGAGGCCGGCGGGGCTCTCGCGGTGGTGCTTGCGCTCCTCCATCCAGATCATGTCGCCGTGGCGCCCATCCGCCAGCCATTGGTGGAGCCGTTCGCCCGCGCGCGGCGCCGCCCCCGCATGCGCGATCCCGCACGCGACGAAGCCCAGTTCCGCCGCTTTGGCCTTCAGCCTGTGTTCCAGCTTGTCTTGCGCCACGTCCGCCCGCTACCACGACGCCACCCTCGGTAGGAAGATTGCGCGTGAACGATGAATGGGCGGTCACCGCGAACGGGATCGTAAAGCGGTTCGGCGATCGGCGCGTGGTCGACGGGGTGGACATGATGGTGCCGCGCGGCTCGGTGTACGGCGTGCTCGGGCCCAACGGCGCGGGCAAGACGACGACGCTGCGGATGCTGCTCGGGATCATCGAGCCCGACGAGGGTAGCCGCACGCTGCTCGGCTACGACAATCCGCGCGATGCCAGCGACCGGGTCGGCTATCTTCCCGAGGAACGCGGGCTGTATCCGGCGATGAAGGCGCGCGAGGCGATCGCGTTCCTGGGGGCATTGCGTGGGCTCGACTGGAAGACCGGGCGCGAGCGTGCGGTGGTGCTGATGGAAGCCGCCGGGCTTGGCCATGCGGTCGACGAGAAGATCCGCAAGCTGTCGAAGGGCATGGCGCAGCTGGTGCAGCTGCTCGGCTCGGTGGTCCACCAGCCCGACCTGCTCGTGCTCGACGAGCCGTTTTCGGGGCTCGATCCGGTCAACCAGGAGCGCCTCGAGAAGCTGATCCTCAACGAGCGCGATCGCGGCGCGACGATCCTGTTCTCGACCCATATCATGAGCCACGCCGAACGGCTGTGCGACCGCCTCGCGATCATTGCCGGCGGCAAGCGGCGCTTCGAAGGCACGGTGGCGGACGCGCGAGGGATATTGCCGCAACGCGTCCACTACACGCCGCACCGCCCCGATCCGGCGATCCGCGGCGTGCTGCCATCGGATGCGGTAGCGGACGGGGATAGCTGGCGGTTCGAGCTGCCGAACGAAGGGATCGAGAGCTTGCTCGTGAGACTGATCGACGCGGGATACGGGATTTCAGGGCTGTCGATCGAGCGGCCCGGCCTGCACGAAGCGTTCGTAAGGATCGTTGGGCAGCATGCCGACATCGCGAAGGAGGACGCGGCATGAGCCGTTTCCGCCGCACCCTCCGCCAGACCTTTACGATAGCACGCCGCGACTTCATCGCCACCGTGTTCACGCCGATCTTCCTGCTGTTCCTGTTCGCGCCCCTGATCATGGGGTCGTTCGGCGCGATAGGTGGGTTGGGCGCGGCTAGCGTCAGTGGCGACGCGCAGGACAAGACGCGGATCGTCGCGATCGTCCCCGCCACCACTGCGCGGCCGATCGACGAGTCCGACCAGCGTCTGCGCGGCATGTTCCGCAACGACGAAGCGCCCCCCGAACTGTCGATCGTAGCGCCGACTGCGGATCCCGCGGCGCAGGCGCGCGCGGCGTTCGAGACGAAGGATATCGATGCGTCTGCGGTGCTGTACGGCCCGCTCGATGCGCCGCAGATCCTGTACGGGCCGCGCGGGAAGCGCTCGGCGGACTATCTCGGGCTGCTCGCACAGACGACGCTCGCGGCGGAGAAGCTCGGCGGCACGCTGCCGACGATCGCCGCGACCAAGACGCAGATCACGCGCTCGACCACCTCGGTCGGTGGGCAGCACCAGTCGGCCTTCTTCGCGGTGTTCGGGATTTTCTTCCTGACGCTGTTCCTGTCGGGTCAGGTCGTCGGCACGATGGCCGAGGAGCGCAACAACAAGGTGATCGAGGTGCTCGCCGCCGCGGTGCCGCTGGAATCGGTGTTCTTCGGCAAGCTGATCGGGATGTTCGGCGTCGCGGTGCTGTTCGTCGCGTTCTGGGGCACCGTCGTTACGCAGATCACGTCGCTGATGCCTGCCGCCGCGGCGGTGGCGCTAGGCGACCTGACGCCGGCGGTCGGCGCACCGATGTTCGCGCTGCTGTTCGCGGCGTATTTCAGCATGGCGTATCTGCTGCTCGGCTCGGTATTCCTCGGCGTGGGCGCGCAGGCGACGACGATGCGCGAGATCCAGATGCTGTCGCTGCCGATCACGATCCTGCAGGTCGCGATGTTCGGACTGTCCTCCGCGGCGGTCTCCCACCCCGGCAGCTGGCTCGCCACCGCCGCCGAACTGTTCCCCCTCTCCTCGCCATTCGCAATGGCCGGCCGCGCGGCAAACTCGCCCGAACTGTGGCCACACGCCGCCGCGCTCGCATGGCAAGCCTTGTGGGTGACGATCTTCATCACGGTGGGGGCCCGCCTCTTCCGCCGCGGCGTCCTACAATCGGGCAGCGCCCGGCCGTTCTGGCGGCGCAAGGCCAAGGCAGTCGCTTAACCGTTCTCCTGCGAACGCAGGAGCCCAGGCTGACGAACGCCATCCCTCGCGGTCCTGGACTCCTGCGTTCGCAGGAGAACGGCGCCTATTGACATAAGTGTCAGCAAAGCCTCTCCTGCGGCAAAACACGGGAGAGAAACGATGGCGACTCTAGTAAGAGACGTAGCGCAACAGACGGTCGATCCGCTCGACGTGAGCCGCGCCGAACTCTACCGCGACGACCTCTGGCAGGCACCGTTCGCGCAACTCCGCGCCGAAGCCCCGGTCCACTATGTCGAGCATTCCGACTACGGCCCCTATTGGTCGGTCTCTTCCTACAAGGGCATCGTCGAGGTCGAATCCCTCCCCGATCTCTACTCCTCCGAGGCGGGCGGGATCACGATCGCCGATTTCGTCGCCGAGCGCGACGTCCGCATGCCGATGTTCATTGCGCGCGACCGGCCCGTTCATACCGGCCAGCGCCGCACCGTCGCACCCGCCTTCACCCCCAGCGAGATGACCCGGATGTCGGGCGATATCCGCAGGCGGACCGCGGAGATGCTCGATAGCCTGCCGTGGAATACGCCGTTCGACTGGGTCGATACCGTCGCGATCGAACTCACCACGCAGATGCTCGCGATCCTGTTCGACTTTCCCTGGGCGGACCGACGGAAGCTGACCCTATGGTCGGACTGGGCAGGCGATATCGAGATCGTCAAGAACGAGGAGCTACGCGGCCAGCGGCTCGCGTACATGTTCGAATGCGGATCGTATTTCAAAGGCTTGTGGGACGCGAAGATCGACAAGGATCCGACGCCCGACCTGATCTCGATGATGATCCACTCGGACGCGATGAGCCACATGGATCACAACGAGTTCATCGGGAATCTCATCCTGCTGATCGTCGGCGGCAACGACACGACGCGCAATTCGATGTCGGCGCTCGCCTATGGCCTCGACAAGTTCCCGGAGTCGCGCGCGAAGCTGGAGGCGGACCCGACGCTGATCCCCAACGCGGTGAGCGAGATTCTGCGCTGGCAGACGCCACTCGCACACATGCGCCGCACCGCGACCGCCGACGCGGAACTGATGGGGCAACAGATCAAGGCCGGCGACAAGCTCGCGCTCTGGTACATCTCGGCGAACCGCGACGAGAGCGTGTTCGGCGACGATGCGGATGCGATCGTGGTCGACCGCCCGAACGCGCGGCGGCACTTGGCGTTCGGCCACGGCATCCACCGCTGCGTCGGCGCGCGGCTGGCCGAAATGCAGATCGCGATCCTGCTGGAGGAAATGGCCGCCCGCCGCATGCGGATCAACGTGCTCGCCGAACCGACGCGGGTCGCGGCGTGCTTCGTCCACGGCTATCGCACGCTGCCGGTGGAAATCAGCAAATACTGAGGCTCGGCGTAACCTTATCGGGTGGTTCGACCGTACCTATATCCGAACCATGGAGACGAACATGACCCAGGACCGCCGCGCTTTCCTCACGCTTGCCGGAGCAGGCGTTGCCGGCTTCGCGCTCTGGGGATGCACGTCGCAGCCCGCGCAGGCCGCCGAGCGGTTCGAGGTGACGCTGACCGACGCGCAGTGGCGCAAGAAGCTGTCGCCGGACGCGTATGATACGCTGCGCAAGGAAGGCACCGAGCGGCCCTATTCGAGCCCGCTCAACGGCGAACATCGCGCGGGGATCTTCTCGTGCGGCGGCTGCGCGCTGCCGAACTTCTCGTCGAAGACAAAGTTCGAGAGCGGCACGGGGTGGCCGAGCTTCTGGCAGCCGTTGCCGAACGCGGTGCGGACGCGGGTGGATTCGACGATGGGGATGGGGCGGACCGAGGTGCATTGCCGGCGGTGTGGCGGGCATCTCGGCCACGTGTTCGATGATGGGCCTAAGCCGACGGGGAAGCGCTATTGCATGAATGGCGATGCGCTGACGTTCAAGGCTGCTTGAGGGCGTTCATCCGTCAGGCGGCCACCGCGGATCGCTGCTGAGCAAATAGAGTGTTCCCCCGCGAAGGCGGGGGTCCAGCCTGGGCTCCCGCCTTCGCGGGAGAACAAGAAGTTCAGTCGAACAGTGATCGCCCTCAGAAGACACCACCCCGGCGAAGGCCGGGGTCCAGTTGGGGGACGTCGCTAATGGAGGTGGCGGTCTGTTACCGCGACCTTTCCAACTGGGCCCCGGCCTTCGCCGGGGTGGTGTCGTTAGGATCAGGTCAGTGCGCTGAACCATCGAAGGGTGATCAGCAGCGAGACTTCGAGTTTGGAGCGTGGGCTGTCGATGACGTCAGGCAGCCTTCACAAAGACGAACCTCAGTTCGCCTCGTTCACTAGCGTGAAGATCCCACGGGGATCGGTCGGGCCGTGCTGGATCGTCGCAAGCTGAGCGGCGTTGGCGCGCTGCGTTGCGGTGATGGTGTGGGTGGTGCTGGCCATCTGGTACGAAGGCTGTGCGTCGAGCGTGTCGCCAGCAGGCGCGTGGCCCGAGTAGATGAAGCCCTTGGTCGGATACGCCGAGGTGCCGAGGTCACCCTGCGGGCCGTACCACACCTTCACCATGCTCCAGTCACCGGCAGCCGAGACGTCGACCGCGCGAACGTTGGTCTCGATCGCGCCGGGACGCGACCAGTTGGCATGCGTAAGGAGGACTTCGCGGTCGCTGACCACCTTCGAGACCATCGCGACATGGCCGACGCGCATCCGGGAAGTCGGCGAGAAGGCGAGGACTGAGCCGGCCTTCGGGGTGTGGCCACGCTCGTAGCGACCCTCGGCCTGGCTCCACCAGGTGTTGGCGTTGCCGCGGATTTCGATGCCCGACACCGAGCGAGCGAACGTCACGCACTGCCAGAACTGAGCCGCAGCAGGGGTGGCCGTCATCAGGCCGCACGATACCACCAGCGCAAAACGCGCTGCTAACGCCTTGAAATTCATCGAGACCCCCCGGCCAAAACCCGTTTGTCGCATTCTGGCTACGGGAGGTTCGATTTAATTGGAACCCGTGCGGGAACCATATCCGACGAAGCGTGTTATCGCGCCGACCAACGCCCCGAACGGGCGCTCAGGGCGGCTCAGTTCATGAGTTTCCAACCGGTTATGCGGTCTACCGTGACCTGTGTGACCGCATGATAGCCCGGCCGCGCCTTGCCGTAGATCTGCATCGCCAGCTTGTGGCCCCAGTCGCCCGAGTTCATCATCTGCTGGAACAGCGGCGCGACGAATTTACGCCGACCCTGCGAGGTCAGGAACTGCTCGGCCGAGGCGTCGGCGGGCGCATAGTGATTGGCGAGCGCGAGTTGCAGCCAGGCGAAGCGGATCTCGGCATTGCCGGTGGTGTTCCAGCCGAATGAGGTATCGAGCGTCTTCAACCGCTCCGCCGGAAGCTTCCGCGGCAACTGCGTGATGAAGCGCGTGATCTCCTGCGTAGTTGCCTTGCCCGGAACGCCCGAGACCGGCCCGCCGGCCGCATATGCCTTGGCCGCCGCATCGACTGCGGGGAACGCCGCGGACGTCACGTGCACCGCGTTCGCGGGGATGCCGGGGCTGTAGACCCACGTATCGACGCCGATCGTCTTGGCTTCGGCAGGGGTCAGCAGCTTCGACTTGAGGTCGGCCAGGAAGCCGGCGCTGGTCTGCGGCTGGAAGGCGTGGCGGTCGAAATAGCTGCGGAGATACGCATCCCAGCGGGCGCGCCCGACCTGTTTCTCGATCGTGCGGAGGAACGCAGCGCCCTTGTCGTAGGCGATCTGCGTCATGCCGTCGTCGGGATCGCGCGCGGCGTCGAGATCGAGGTGGAGTTGCGTGTCCTTCGCGGCGGGGCCACCGGCGTCCTTCACTGCGGCGAGCATGTCGGTCCAGGCGAGGTCGGCCTCCATGTCGGCGCGGCGCTTGCCGTAGAGCGCCTCCATGATCCGGTTTTCGAAATAGCTGGTGAAGCCTTCGTTGAGCCAGAAATCGTCCCAGGTCGCGTTCGTCACGAGGTTGCCCGACCAGCTGTGCGCGAGCTCGTGCGCGATCAGCGAGACGAGGCTGCGGTCGCCGGCGATCGCGGTCGGCGTGGCGAAGGTGAGCGTCGGGTTCTCCATGCCGCCGAACGGGAACGACGGCGGCAGGACCAGCACGTCGTAGCGGCCCCAGCGATACGGGCCGTACAGCCCTTCCGCGGCGGCGACGAATTTCTCGAGCTCCCCGAATTCATACGCGGCCTTGGGGAGGGTCGCGGGTTCGGCCCAGATCCCGGTGCGCGGGCCGGTCGACTTGAACGCGATGTCGCCGACCGCGAGGGCGATCAGGTACGGCGCGACGGGCTTGTCCATCTTGTACTGGAACGTGCAGCGATCGGCAGCGCAGGTCGGCTTGCCGGTCGCGAGCCCGCTCATCACCGCGGTGAGTTGCTTGGGAACGGCGATCTTCGCTTCCCAGGTCTGGCGGATACCGGGGGAGTCCTGCGTCGGGATCCAGCTGCGGTTGAGGATCGCCTCGCCCTGGCTGAACAGGAACGGCTGTTTCTTGCCCGCGGTCTGCGCAGGGGTCAGCCATTGCAGCGCCTTCGCGTCAGGCGACGAGGCGTAGGCGATGCGGATTTTCTTGGCCCCGTTTAGCGTGACGGTCAGCGGCGCGCCGTGGATCTTGTCGACCGCGCCAACCGAGTAGGGGAGCGGTTTGCCGGCGGCGTCGGTGATGTTGACGATCTTGAGGCCGTTGTCGTCGAGAACAATTTGCTTGGCGCCGGGGGCCGCGAGGATGTCGAGTGTGGCGATGCCGCGGATGACGTGCGTGTCGAAGTCGGCGGCGAGATCGAGCGCGACATGCATGACGCGCGCCTCGGCGGGGCGGGCGTAGCTATGCGGGTCGTGCGCGTCGGGGGTGGTGAGGATCGGGGCAATCGTCTGCGCGACGGCGGGGGATGCGAGGACGAGCGTCAGGGCGGTGGCTAGGGCGGGGATACGCATGGGAACTCCGATGTCGCCGTTCCTCGATATCGGGACGGCCAAGCTTGGGTCCTACCGCGCGGGTCCCGTTGCTGGAAGGGTGGCTGTCACCGTCCTGCTCCCCTCCCTGGAAGGGAGGTGTTGGGGGTGGGTCGGCCCGTTGGCCGACGGAGCGCTCGACAGGCGGCCGACCCACCCCCGGCCCCTCCCTTTCAGGGAGGGGGGAAGGTCAGGGTTCGCATGGGGCCGCGTCGATGCTGGGCGCGCCAGCTAGTCTGGCTAGTCGCGCCTCGTGCTCCACCCGGCCAAACGGGAACCGCGAGAAGAAGAACGCCGAGACGCACGCCAGCACGATATAAAGGCCGGCGTAGATCAACGTCAGCCGATCGATCGTCCCGACCGGCACGGTCCCCGGCGTCGCCTTGGCCGGGAACCCCGCCACCGCGAGGATCATCCCCGCGAAGAATATCCCGATCCCGCTCGTGCATTTCTGGACGAAGAACGAGCCGGCGAAGAACACGCCTTCCGACCGCCGCCCCGTCTTCGCCTCCGAATCCTCGACCACGTCCGCCATCATCGACGCGCCGAGGATGAACCCGGTGACGTTCGACGCGGTGCCGAGGATGAAGAACCCGAACAGCATCGGCAGCAGCGACGGATCGCCGACCTCGGGAAACACGCCGAGCATCCGCAGCCAATACGGCGAGGTATTGAGCGCCGCGCCGAGCAGCACCGCGCCCATCGCCGCCTTCGGCTTGCTCCCCGTCCTGCCGAGCCGGGGCGCGGCGAGGAACGCGAGGAACACGCCCGAGAACAACGCGATCGTCAAATAGACGAACACCGGGCCCTTGAAGCCCCACACATAGGTGTAAAGGTAGTTCGACATGGCGTAGCTGATGCCCTGGATCGTGTACGCGCAGACGCCCGCCGCCATCAGGATCGCGAAGGCGCGGTTCTTCACCGTCTGCCGCAGTTCGGCAAAGGACTCGCGGAGGGTCTGCTTGGCGATCGGCGGGTTCGGCAGATGCCTGATCTCGTGATGCGTGCCGAGCGCGGAGACGAGGATCGCAACGCCGATGAAGATCGCGCCAGCCAGCGCGAAGCCGCCATAGCCCGCGCGGTTCAGCAGGCCGTTCGGGAACGCGGCCGTCGGCGCGAGGAAATACTGGTACGCCGACAACAGCATCAGCAGCCCGCCGACCCAGCCGAACAGGTACCGATACGCCATGATCCGCGTGCGCTCGTCATACCCCGACGTCAGCTCGGGCGTCAGCGCGACCGAGGGGACCTCGTAGCAACTCACCGCGCTGCGCACGATCACCGCCATGACGAACAGCCAGACGAGCGTCTGCGGTTCGGACATTATCGCAGGCGGGTTCCACAGCAGCAGCCAGCCGACCATGATCGGCAGCGCAGACGCGTACATCCACGGATGCCGCCGCCCCCAACGCGTCCGCGTGCGATCGGAGAAGAAGCCCACCGCCGGATCGACGAACGCGTCGATCAGCAGCGCCATCATGATGACGAGCCCGACGGTGGCGGACGGCAGCCCGACGACCTGATTATAGAACAGCAGCAGGAACGTGCCGAACCCGGCGTCCTTCACCCCGTACGCGACCGCGCCGAAGCCGTAGCTTGCCATCGTGCCGTTGGAGAGGCGGCGGGCGGGTGCGCTCATGACGCGGCGGTCATTTCAGCTTGTCGAGCATGGCGAACAGCGAGGGTTGCGCAGGGTCCCAACTCGGCCGCGTGCCGATCGTCATGCCGCCATCCACGAGGATGTGCGTGCCGGTGATGAAGCTCGCATCGTCACTGGCGAGGAACGCGACCGCGGCGGCGATGTCCTCGCTGGTGCCGGGGCGGCGGATCGGCTGCGCGTCGGCGGCGATATGCGCGATCATCGCGTCGGCCTGCGACGTCTTGGTGGCGTCGAGTTCGAGCGTGCGCGTGAAGATGTTGGTGACGATGAAGCCGGGCACGACCGCGTTCACGCGGATCTTGTGCTGCGCGAGATCGGCGGCGGCCTGCTTGGTGAGGTGGAGCACGCCGGCCTTGGCGGTGGAATAGGCGGTCGGCGCATAGCCGGTGCCGAGCGCGGATACCGACGAGGTGTTGACGATCGTGCCGCCGCCGCGTTTCGCCATCAAGGGTGCTGCGTAGCGGATGCCGAGCGCGACCGAGCGGAGGAGGAGCGCCTGAGTGCGGTCCCAGTCCTCGGGGGAAATATCGCCGATCGGGTCGCGCGAGCCGCCCGCGCCGGCGTTGTTGAACAGGATGTCGAGCCCGCCCGCGTCGTCGGCGGTCTGCATCAACGCCTCGATATCGCCCGCCTGGAGCACGTCGGTACGCTGGAACAGGATGCGGCCGCCGGACGCGTCGGCGATCGCGTGGCCGCCGGCCTCGTCGATGTCGCCGATCAGGACGGTGGCGCCTTCGTCGGCGAGTCGCAGCGCGGTCGCCCGGCCGATGCCGGACGCACCGCCGGTCACGACGGCACGCTTGCCAGAAAACCTCACACGCTCTCTCCTGCTCTTTTGGCGAGCATAGTACGGGCGCCGCACTCGTCAATGACGGCTGGTTCGAAAAACGGGTTTGCGGCGGACGGCGCTCGGCGATACCAAGCGCGCAAACATTCGGAGGATGCGTGATGGATACGACCAACCTGTTCCGGCTCGACGGCCGCGTCGCGCTGATCACCGGCGGCAGCCGCGGGATCGGCAAGATGATCGCCGCAGGCTTCATCGCACAGGGGGCCAAGGTGTATATCTCGTCGCGGAAAGCCGATGTGTGCGAGGCGGCGGCCGCGGAACTCGGGCCCAACTGCATCGCGTTGCCGCAGGACGTCTCGACGGTGGCGGGGTGCAAGGCGCTGGCCGCGCAGTTCGCCGAGCATGAGTCAAAGCTCGATATCCTCGTGAACAATGCGGGCGCGGCGTGGGGCGTGCCGTTCGAGGAGTTTTCGGAGGTCGGCTGGGACAAGGTCATGGACCTCAACGTCAAGTCGCCGTTCTTCCTTACCCAGGCGCTGCATGCGGCGTTGAAGGCATCGGCGTCGCGGGAGCGGCCGGCGAAGGTGATCAACATCACGTCGATCGACGGCCAGCGGCTGAACCCGTGGGAGACGTACAGCTATCATGCGTCGAAGTCGGCGCTGATCTACCTGACGAAGCGGATGGCGGCGCGGCTGGTGACGGACTCGATCAACGTGACGTCGATCGCGCCGGGCGCGTTCGCGAGCGACATGAACAAGGCTGCGCGGGATCACGGGGATGCGGTGGCGCAAGGCATCCCGGCGAAGCGCGTCGGCGTGGACGAGGATATGGCGGGGGCGGCGATCTACCTCGCCAGCCGTGCGGGGGATTATGTGATCGGGGAGACTGTTACTGTGGATGGCGGGCTGGTGCATGCATCTTTGGGGACGAGTATCGACGCGTAAGCTACTTCCCTCGCCCCTCCGGGGAGAGGGAGGGAGCAGCCACTTGGCTGCGGAAGGGAGAGGGGAGTTGGGATGAACCGTCCCGAGCCTCATTCCCCTCTCCCTTCCCACGGCAAGTGCCGCGGGCCCCTTCCCTCTCCCCGTATGGTGAGGGAGATTAGCGCGCTATGCCGCCGGCAGCGAGAACGGCCAGGGTCACCAGTTCGCTCGCGGTCGACGTCATCGGGGCGACTTGGACTGGCTTTTCCATCCCGATCAGCATCGGACCGATAACCGAGTCACCACCCAATTCCCGCAACAACTTCGCCGAGATATGCGCGGACTGAAGCCCCGGCATGATCAGCACGTTCGCCGGCCCCGACAGCCGCGCAAACGGATAGTTCGCCAACTGCTTCGGGTTCAGCGCGACATCCGGCGCCATCTCGCCCTCATACTCGAACCCGACCTTCCGCCCGTCCAGCACCGTGACCGCATCGCGGATGTTGTCGAGCCACTCCCCCTTCGGATTGCCGAAGTTCGAATAGCTCAGGAACGCCACGCGAGGCTCATGCCCCATCCGCCGCGCAACCGCCGCGGTCTGCTCGGCAAAATCGGCCAATTGCTCGGCGGTCGGGCGTTCGTTGACAGTGGTATCGGCAATGAACACCGTGTGGCTCTGCCCGACCAGCAGGTGGATACCGAAGGGCGTCTTCCCCGCGACCGGATCGATCACGCGATAAATCTGGCGCATCGTCTCGCCGTAGGTGCGCGTGATGCCGGTGATCATCGCGTCGCCTTCGCCGAGCTGGAGCAGCAGCGCGCCGAAGATGTTGCGGTCCTGGTTGACCATCCGCTCGCAATCCCGGCGCAGATAGCCGCGACGCTGGAGCCGCGAATAGAGGAAGTCGACCATCCGCGGTACGAGCGGCGAGACGCGGCTGTTGTGGAGTTCGAAGCTCTCGGGATCGGTGACGCCGAGCGCGCGCAACCGGTCGGGCACGTCGTCGCGGCCGACCAGGACGGGGGTGCCATACCCCCCTTCCTTGAAGGCGATCGCGGCGCGCAGGACGACTTCTTCCTCGCCCTCCGCGAAGATCACGCGCTTCGGGTGCGCGCGTGCGCCCTCGTACGCCATAGACAGGACCGAGGTGGTCGGGTTGAGGCGGGCCCGCAACGAGTGCCGATACGCCTCGATGTCGAGGATCGGCTTGGTCGCCACGCCCGAGGCCATCGCCGCCTTGGCGACCGCGACGGGGACGACTTCCATCAGGCGCGGATCGAACGGTGCCGGAATGATGTACGCCGGACCAAAGCTGTGGCTGACGCCGTATGCGGCCGCGACTTCTTCCGGAACGCGTTCGCGCGCCAACTCCGCAATCGCATTGGCGGCGGCGATCTTCATCGCGTCGTTGATGCCAGTCGCGCGGACGTCGAGCGCCCCGCGGAAGATGAACGGGAAGCCGAGCACGTTGTTGACCTGGTTCGGATAATCCGAACGGCCGGTCGCGACGATCGCATCGGGACGCGCGGCCATCGCCAGTTCGGGGCGGATCTCCGGCTCGGGATTGGCCATCGCGAAGATGATCGGCGCGGGGGCCATGTCCTTGACCATCTCCGGCGTCAGCGAACCCGCCGCGGAGAGCCCCAGGAACACATCGGCGCCAACCAAGGCCTCGGTCAGCGTGCGCGTCTCGGTGATCGCGGCGTGCGCGGACTTCCACTGGTCGACGCCCTCGCGCCCCTGGTAGATCACGCCTTTCCGGTCGCAGAGAATGACGTTGTCGCCGCGCACGCCCATCGCTTTCACGAGTTCGGTGCAGGCGATCGCCGCCGCGCCCGCGCCGTTGACGACGATCTTGACCTCGGAGAGTTTGCGCCCGGTCAGCAGGCACGCGTTGATCAGGCCGGCGGCGGTGATGATCGCGGTGCCGTGCTGGTCGTCATGGAAAACGGGGATGTTCATCCGCTCGCGCAGGGCCTGCTCGATGATGAAGCATTCGGGCGCCTTGATGTCCTCGAGGTTGATCCCGCCGAACGTCGGCTCCATCAGCTCGACCGCGTCGATGAAGCGGTTCACGTCCTCGGTCTTCAGCTCGATATCGATCGCGTCGACGTCGGCGAAGCGCTTGAAGAGCACCGCCTTGCCCTCCATCACCGGCTTGCTGGCGAGCGGCCCGAGATTGCCCATGCCGAGGATCGCGGTGCCGTTCGAGATCACCGCGACGAGGTTTCCCTTCGCGGTATAGTCGTAGACGGTCGCGGGATCGTCGTAGATCGCCTGCACCGGCACCGCGACGCCGGGCGAATAGGCGAGCGCGAGATCGCGCTGCGTCGCCATCGGCTTCGACGCGATGATCTCGATCTTCCCCGGGCGGCCTTCCGAATGGAAGAGCAAGGCTTCGCGTTCGGAGAATTGCAGCGTTTCGTCGGACATGGGCGGGGCCTCTCTCTGTGGCCTGTGTCTTTACGCAGACGATGCCGCGATTGGAACGGCCTTCTCCCCCTCGGGGAGAAGGTGGCGCGAATGCGCCGGATGAGGGGCGTTGGGGTGAGCACCCGAGCCTCACGCCCCCTCACCCTCCCACGCTTCGCGCGGGCCCCTCCCTCTCCCCAAGGGGAGAGGGGTTTTATGGGGCGCGGCTTTTCGCTACCCGCACCGTGATGTCGCACCCCGCTCCTACCCCCATGATGACGCAGTATCTCGGCCTGAAGGCGGAGGCGCAGGATTGCCTGTTGTTCTACCGGATGGGCGATTTCTTCGAATTGTTCATGGACGACGCGCGGATCGCGGCGGGGGTGCTCGACATCGCGCTGACCGCGCGTGGGGAACATGAGGGCAAGCCGATCCCGATGTGCGGCGTGCCGGTGCATGCGGCGACGGTGTATCTGCAACGGCTGATCAAGGCGGGCCACCGGGTGGCGATCGCCGAGCAGGTCGAGAGTCCGGCGGAAGCCAAGGCGCGCGGCGGATCGAAGACGCTCGTCGCCCGCGCCATCGTCCGCGTGGTGACCGCGGGTACACTGACCGAGGAGGCTTTGCTCGACGCGCGGTCAGACAATTGGTGCGTGGCGATCGGCGAGGCTGGCGGATCGGTGGCGATCGCCGCGGCGGACGTGTCGACCGGGCTGTTCGAGATCGTCGAGGTTGCGGGTGATGCGGTCGAGGCGGAACTCGCGCGGCTCGGTGCGGCCGAGGTTGTTGCGTCAGAGGCTAGCGCGTTCGAGGAAGCCGCTACCACGTTGCGCCCGAAGATAGATTTCGACAGCGGTGCAGGCGAGGCTCGGTTGAAGCGGCTGTACGGCGTGGCGACGCTCGACGGGTTCGGGCAGTTCGGTCGCGCGGGGCTGGCCGCAGCCGGAGGCCTGGTCGCGTATCTGGAGCATAATGCGAAGGGTGCGATGCCCTTCCTGCGACCGCCGCGGATCGGTCGGGCGGCGGAGACGATGGCGATCGATGCCGCCACGCGCGAGAGCCTGGAGCTGACCTGCACGACCGGCGGTGTGCGGAAGGGGAGCCTGCTCGACGCGGTCGACCGGACCGTGACGGGGGCCGGGGCGCGGTTGCTCGGCGCGGATCTCGGCGCGCCGCTGATGGACAAGGCGGCGATCGATGCGCGGCTCGATCTGGTGCGGCTGTTCCATGACGACCAAGCCGCGCGCGAGCGGTTGCGGTCGACGTTGCGCGCTTTGCCGGACATCGGGCGGGCGCTCGGCAGGCTCGCGGCGGGGCGTGGCGGCCCTCGCGATCTCGGGCAGTTACGCGACGGGCTGGACGGCGCGTGGAGCCTTGGCGAGCGGATGGATGTGATCGTCGATCCGCCGGTGTTGTTGCGAGAAATTGCGCCGAGGTTGCGCGGGCACGGCGCGCTGATCGACCTGCTCAAGCGCGCGCTGGTGCCGTCGCCACCGATCGAGGCATCGGACGGCGGGTATATCGCGGCGGGCTATGACGCGGCGCTCGACGACCTGCGCGATGCCGGCGCTGGCGGGCGACGCGCGATCGCCGCGCTGGAGGCGGAGTTCCGCACCGCGACCGGCGTCACCGCGTTGAAGATCCGGCACAACGGCGTGCTCGGCTATCATGTCGAGGTCCCGGCGCGGGCCGCGGATCCGTTGATGAAGCCCGAGAGTGGCTTCACGCATCGCCAGACGCTCGCGGGCGTGGTCCGCTTCAATACCCCTGCCCTGCACGAAGTCGCGGCGAAGGTGTCGCAGTCAAGCGCACATGCGTTGGCGGCAGAGGCGGCGCATCTCGAGGAGCTGACGGCGCAGGCTCTGGCCGGGCGCGATGCGATCGCGGCGACCGCGGATGCGATCGCGCGGCTCGACGTCGCGGCCGGGTTGGCGGAGCGCGCCGCAGAAGGCGCCTGGGCGCGGCCTTCGCTGGTTGATCACGCGTGCTTCGAAATCGAGGGCGGCCGGCATCCGGTGGTCGAGGCGGCGGTGGCCAAGTCGGGCGACCGGTTCGTCGCCAACGACTGCAATCTGTCGGAAAATTCGCGATTGTGGCTCGTCACCGGCCCGAACATGGGCGGTAAATCCACCTTCCTCCGCCAGAACGCGCTGATCGCAGTCCTTGCGCAGGCCGGGTCCTACGTGCCCGCGACCAAGGCCACGCTGGGTCTGGTCGACCGCCTGTTCAGCCGCGTCGGCGCGTCGGACAACCTCGCGCGCGGGCGGTCGACGTTCATGGTCGAGATGGTCGAGACCGCGGCGATCCTCGCGCAGGCGACGCCGCGCTCGTTCGTGATCCTCGACGAGGTCGGGCGCGGCACCTCGACCTACGACGGCCTCGCGATCGCCTGGGCGGTGGTCGAGGCGATCCACGAGGACAATCGCTGCCGCTGCCTGTTCGCGACGCATTACCACGAGCTGACTCGGTTGGCGGAGCGCTGCGAGGCACTGTCGCTGCACCACGTCCGCGCGCGCGAATGGAAGGGGGAGCTGGTGCTGCTCCACGAACTCGCCGATGGCCCGGCGGATCGGAGCTACGGGCTGGCCGTCGCGCGGTTGGCGGGGATGTCGCCGGTTACGGTGGCGCGTGCGAAGGCGGTGCTGGCGAAGCTCGAGGCCGGGCGGGCGAAGACAGGGGGGCTCGCAGCCGGGCTCGACGACCTGCCGTTGTTCGCCGCCGCTGCGCAGGTCGAGGAGGCTGCGTGCGACGTGCTGCGCGAGGATCTCGCCAAGCTGGATATCGACGCGATGAGCCCTCGCGATGCGCTGGACGCACTGTACCGGCTGAAGGCGCTCGCGAACGAGGGGTGACCGCTTCCACCGTCATGCCGGACCCTTCGACTAGCTCAGGAGAGCCTCGTTCCGGCATCCACTGTTCCGCACATTCGAGAGAATTGCGTGCGCGGGACGGTGGGCCCGGCCTCCGCCGGGGTGACGGAGTGGGTTGGTGGCAGGGTAAGCTGCTCCCCTCCCTGGAAGGGAGGGGTTGGGGGTGGGTCGGGTCCCGCATGTCCTTGCCGTTGCGACATAAACCGGCCGACCCACCCCCTGCCCCTCCCTTCGAGGGAGGGGAGACCGTTGCGTGATTGGCGACGTGCGAGAATGTCTCTCGCGTCCTAGTATCTCACGATACGTCAATGCTAGGCGGCGGCCGAATTTAGCGGAGCGCGGGCTTTGGGCGGACATCATCACGGACATGACCATGCGCATGGTCACTCACACGGCGGCGGCCATTCGCACGGCGGCCACAGTCACGCCCCGGCCTCGTTCGACCGCGCGTTCGCGATCGGCATCGGCCTCAATATCGTCTTCGTCGTCGTTGAGGCGATCGTCGGCCTGCGCATCGACTCGGTCGCGCTGCTCGCCGACGCGGGGCACAATTTGTGCGACGTGCTCGGCCTCGTCGTCGCCTGGGGCGGCACGATGCTCGCACGCACGGCACCGACCAAGCGCTACACCTACGGGCTGAAGGGCTCGACGATCCTGGCCGCACTGGCCAACGCGCTGCTGCTGCTGGTCGCGCTCGGCGCGATCGTGCTCGAGGCGTCGCAGCGCTTCTCCGATCCCGCCCCGACCGCCGGCCTCACCGTGTCGATGGTCGCGGGCATCGGCATCGCGGTCAACGCGTTCACCGCGTGGATGTTCGCACGCGGCCGCAAGGGCGACGTCAACATCCGCGGTGCCTATCTCCACATGGCTGCCGACGCGCTGGTGTCGGCGGGCGTGGTGATCGCCGGCTTCGTGATCTGGCGCACCGGCCTCACCTGGATCGACCCCGCGGTCAGCATCGTCATCGCGATCCTGATCTTCTGGCAAACCGGGGGTCTGCTCCGCGAAACCGTCGAGATGTCGCTGTCCGCCGTCCCCCGCGGGATCGAGTTCGACCATGTCGACGAGGCGCTGTGCGGCCTGCCCGGCGTGAGCGAGATCCACGATCTCCACATCTGGCCGATGAGCACCACCGAACCCGTTCTAACCGCGCATCTCGTAATGCCCGCCGGCCACCCCGGCGACCAATTCCTCAGCGACGCCCGGACGATGCTCCACGACAAATTCGGCATCGGCCACGCCACGTTGCAGGTCGAGACGGGCCACGGCCACGACTGCTCGATGGCGGACAAGGCTACAGTCTGAACTGGCGTCTGAACTTGGCCGTTTGAACTTTTCCGATGCGGCACGGGTTACCGTGTGACGCATCAGGAGATTATCCCATGAAGAAGCATCTTATCGCCGCGTTGATGTCGGTCGCCGTCGCAGCGCCGGCGATGCTGCCGACCGCCGCGACTGCACAGCGTTACGACGATCGTCGCGACAACAACGACCGTCGCGATCGTGACGATCGCCGGTACGACAGCGACCGCCGCGGCAACGATCGCAACTGGCGTGGCGACGACCGCAACTGGGATCCGTCGAACAGCTATCGTGACGGCAAGTACCGCGAGCGCCGCCTTAGCCGCAACGACCGGATCTATCGTGGTCGCGACGGCCGCGCCTATTGCAAGCGCAACGATGGCACGACCGGTCTCGTGATCGGCGCGCTCGGTGGCGGCGCGCTGGCCAACCTGATCGGTGGCGGCACGCTCGGAACGCTGGCGGGTGCCGGTGGCGGTGCCTTGCTCGGCCGCTCGGTCGACCGCGGCAACGTGAAGTGCCGCTGAGCTTCAGCCGACGCTAGAGACAACGAAGCGGCGGCCGAGCAATCGGCCGCCGTTTTCGTGTTCAGAGCATGCCGTACAGAAGCGTGCCGTTCAGCCCGATGATCACCGCGGCGATCACCCAGGCGAGGATCTTCAGCCAGGCCGGGCTGACCAGATCGCCCATGATCGTGCGGTCACCGGTGAACTTTACCAGCGGCACGACCGCGAACGGAAGTTGCAGGCTGAGCACGACCTGGCTCAACACCAGCAATTTGGTCGCGCCCGCATCGCCCGACGCGCCGACCACGAACACCGCGGGTACAATCGCCAGCAACCGCGTCACCAGCCGGCGTGCCCAGACCGGCATACGCAGGTTGAGGAACCCCTCCATCACGATCTGGCCGGCAAGCGTTCCCGTCACCGTCGAGTTCTGCCCCGACGCCAGCAGCGCGACCGCGAACAACACGCTCGCCGCGCCCATCCCGAGCATCGGCGCCAGCAGCTGGTACGCTTGGTCGATCTCCGCAACATCGGTCCGGCCGGCAACGTGGAAGGTCGCCGCCGCGAGGATCAGGATCGCCGCGTTGATGAAGAAGGCGAGCCCCAGCGCCACCGTGCCGTCGATCGTCGCCATCGTGATCGCGTCGCGCTTGCCCGCGGTGTCCTTGGCGAACGCGCGCGTCTGCACGATCGACGAGTGGAGATACAGATTGTGTGGCATCACGGTCGCGCCGAGGATGCCGATCGCGATGTAGAGCATCGCTGGGTTGGTGACGATCTGCGTCGTCGGAACGAGCCCACCGAGCACGCCCGCCCATTCGGGCCGCGCCAGGAACAGCTCGAAGACGAAGCAGCCGGCGATGATCACGAGCAACGCGACGACGAACGCCTCGAGCTTGCGGAACCCGAAGCGTTGCAGCGCGAGGATCAGGAACACGTCGAGCGCGGTAAGCACGACGCCGTAGACAAGCGGCAGCCCGAACAGCAGCTTCAGCGCGATCGCCGTGCCGAGCACTTCGGCAAGATCGCAGGCGATGATCGCGATCTCGCAGAGGAACCAGAGCGCGACCGATACGGGCTTAGAATAATGCGCGCGGCAGGCCTGGGCGAGGTCGAGCCCGGCGACGATGCCGAGGCGTGCGGAAAGCGCCTGGAGGACCATCGCCATCAGGTTCGACAACAGCACGACCGACAGCAACGTGTAGCCGAACGCCGAGCCGCCGGCGATGTCGGTCGCCCAGTTGCCGGGGTCCATATAGCCGACTGCCACCAGATACCCCGGCCCGACGAACGCGAACAGCCGCCGCCAGAACGACGCGCCTTCGGGGACGACGATTGTGCGGTGGCTCTCGGCGAGCGAGTTGGCGAAGTCGGACGCGGGGAGATTGGGGGCTGACATCGGGGGGTGCTTTGCCGGAACGAGGGGAAGGGGACAAGGCGTGGCTGGCGAGTCGGGCGACAACGCGTTCACCAACTCCCGTTACTCCAGCGGAAGCTGAAGCATCCGGGGGCCGGATGTCCCGACTTAAACGGGGCGGTCCAAGCTTTCGCCGAGCCGACGTGTGCGTGCGTACACAACGAATATATGGGAAACGTCTCCCTTCCCTGAAAGGGAGGGGCTGGGGGTGGGTAGGCCCGCTTGAGCCACCACGGTCCGAACATGCGGAAACCGACCCACCCCCGCCCTCTCCCTTCCAGGGAGGGAAGAAGGAGGTCAGATGACCTTCATGTCCGCCTGATAATGATGCCAAGCGAAGATCGCCGCCGCGCCGCGATGCGGGCGCCAGGCCTCAGCCACCTCACGCGTCAGCTTCTCGCTCGGCCGCGTCTCGTGACCCAATATCCGCCCGACCTCGATCTGGATCGCAAGGTCGCCCGCCGGCCAGATGTCCGTCCGCCCTTCCGCGAACAGCAGGTAGATCTCCGCCGACCAGCGGCCGATCCCCTTCACGCGGACCAGCGCCGCGATCGCCTCCTCGTCGTCCTCGGGCAGGTTGGTCAGATCGAGCCGCCCACTCGTCACCTCGTCGGCGAGACTACGCGCATAGCCGAGCTTCTGGCGCGATAGTCCGGCGCTCTTCAACAACTCGTCGCTGGCGGCGGCGATCTTCGCCGGGTCGCCTGCGCCGCCGACCACCGCGTCGAGCTTGTTCCAGACCGCTGCGGCCGAGGCGACGCTCACCTGTTGCCCAACGATCGTCCGCAGCAACGTCGCAAACCCGCGCTCGCTGATCCGCGGCGCAGGGTGGCCCGCATTGCCGACCGCGACCGCGAACGCCGGCTCGATTTGGCACAACGCCGCCATCGCGGTTTCGAGTTGCTCTGCGCTCAGGCCCATGATGCTTGATCCCTGGCTCGCGCAACGGCATGAACGCGCAGAAGTTTTTCGGAGAATGACATGCCCAAGCTTATCGTCGTGACGCGCGAAGGGGAAGAACGCGAGATCATCGGCGAGGCGAGCCTATCGGTGATGGAAGTCATCCGCGACGCCGGGATCGACGAGATCCTGGCGCTGTGCGGCGGCTGTTGCTCGTGCGCCACCTGCCACGTCCATGTCGACCCGGACTTTGCGGCCAAACTGAAGCCGATGAGCCCCGACGAGGACGACTTGCTCGATTCGACGAGTGATCGGGACGAGTTTTCGCGCCTGTCGTGCCAGATCGAGCTGACCGAAGGACTCGACGGCCTGAAGGTCCGGATCGCCGAAGAGGACTGATTTCCCGATTCCCTCGCCCCTACGGGGAGAGGGAGGGAGGCGCCCTTGCGCCGGAAGGGAGAGGGGCGTTGGGATCCAAGTCCCGAGCCTCATTCCCCTCTCCCTTCCCACCGCAAGTGCGGCGGGCCCCTTCCCTCTCCCCGGAGGGGCGAGGGAGTTCAGGTCACCGCGTGGTGATGGCGTAGAGCGCGATCGCCGCGGCGTTCGAGACGTTGAGGCTCTCCACCTTCTCCGAGATCGGCAGTTTCGCCAGCTCGTCGCAATGCTGCTCGGTATTCTGCCGCATCCCCTCGCCCTCGGCGCCGAGCACGATCGCGATCCGCTGCGTGCCCATCGCTTCCGACAGCGTCTGCGTCGCGTGGCCGGTCAGCCCGATCCGCCAGAACCCCGCCGCCGCAATCTCCTCCAGAGCGCGAGCAAGGTTCACCACCCGAATCCACGGCACGCTCTCGAGCGCCCCAGACGCGGCCCGAGCGATCGTCCCCGACTCCGGCGGCGCATTGCGGTCCGGCGTAATGATCCCCAGCGCATCGAACGCCGCCGCCGAGCGCAAGATCGCGCCGACATTGTGCGGATCAGTCACCCCGTCGAGAATCACCAGCGGGCGATTGTCGTCCTTGCCATGCTCGAGCAAATCCGCCAGCCACATGTCCTCGAGCGGCTCGACCTCGATCACCACGCCTTGGTGCGGCGCATCGCCCGGCACCAGTCGCGCCAGATCCATCGCCTCGGCATAGGTCACCGGCACGTCGGCCGGCAGGTCGAACCCGGCCAGCGCCTCGCGCGTGCCGAGGATTTTGCGCACCGTCCGCTCCGGATTGGCGAGCGCCGCCCCTACTGCGTGCTTGCCCCAGAAGCGGGGGCGGCCTGCCGGTGCCTTGCTCGGCCTGTGTCCCTTGCGTGCCATATTCGCTCTCTATCGTGTCTGTGTATGCCGCGTCCTTGTCGGCATTCCGCTCCCGCGGCAACTATGAACCACGAAACTTCGCAAAACCCGCGTTGACAGGCGGGGCGCGCTTCGCCATTGAGCCGCCTCGCTTGAAAGAGCGGCGCTTGCAAAAGCGGCCTGGACAGGTGGCCGAGTGGTTAAAGGCAGCAGACTGTAAATCTGCCGGAGTTTCTCCTACGTAGGTTCGAACCCTACCCTGTCCACCACCGCTTTCGCGCGGTGATGGCTTTCCCCAAATCAAAGCATTGATCGGCAACCTTCTTTTCCATCACGGGAAGGAAGTCCGCGTGACATCGGCTCGCGGACGGCTAGGATCGCCGCGACCGTAACGATTTCGGAAACCGCGTGACCTCAGATCCTGCCGTACAGCCGCCCGTTCAAGCACCCGTCATCCAGGATCTGGCCGACTCGATCCTCGACACGCTGGTCCACCGCATCGGCAAGGATGCGCAGGCCGCCCGCCCCCACGACTGGCTCGCCGCGACGATCCTGACCGTCCGCAACGACATCGTCGAACGCTGGATGGCGTCGACCAAGGCGGCGCACGCGGCCGGCGCCAAGCGCGTCTATTATCTCAGCCTCGAATTTCTGATCGGCCGGCTGCTACGCGACGCGGTGACCAACCTCCAGCGCAACGACGAGGTCACGCAGGCGCTGAAGCTCCACGGCGTCGACCTTGCCGAACTCGAAGAGATCGAACCCGACGCGGCGCTCGGCAACGGCGGCCTCGGCCGGCTGGCGGCGTGCTTCATGGAGAGCATGGCGAGCCTTGCGCTGCCCGCCTACGGCTACGGCATCCGCTATGTGAACGGCATGTTCCGCCAGCGGATCGACGATGGCTGGCAGGTCGAGATGCCCGAGAACTGGCTCGCGCACGGCAATCCCTGGGAGTTCGAACGCCGCGAGAGCGCCTATTTCGTCGGCTTCGGCGGCGAGGTCACCGCCGCGGACAACGGGCAAGTTCACTGGAGCCCGTCCGAGGCGGTCGAGGCCACAGCCGTCGACACCCCCGTCGTCGGTTGGCGCGGCAAGCACGTCAACACGCTCCGCCTGTGGACCGCCCGCGCGTTCGATCCGATCAAGCTCGATCGTTTCAACGCCGGCGATTTCACCGGCGCGCTCGCCGACCAGTTGCGCGCCGAAACGCTGACCCGCGTCCTCTATCCCAACGACTCCACTGCCGCAGGCCAGGAACTCCGCCTGCGCCAGGAGTATTTCTTCTCCTCCGCGTCGATCCAGGACATCGTCCGTCGCCACATCCAGTATTTCGGCGACATCCGCACGCTGCCCGACAAGGCCGCGATCCAGCTCAACGACACGCATCCCGCGGTGTCGGTTGCCGAACTCATGCGTCTCCTGATCGACCATCATGAATTCGCGTTCGACGAAGCGTGGAAGATCACGCGCGCCACCTTCGGCTATACCAACCACACGTTGCTGCCCGAGGCGCTGGAAAGCTGGCCGCTGCCGCTGTTCGAACGCTTGCTCCCGCGCCACATGCAGATCGTCTACGCGATCAACGCCAAGCTGCTGCGGGAGGCGCGCGGCACGGACGGCATTGACGACCGCGCGATCTCGGCGATCAGCCTGATCGACGAAGGTGGCGAGCGGCGCGTGCGGATGGCGAACCTCGCCTTTGCCGGGTCGCACAGCGTCAACGGCGTCGCCGCGCTGCATACGCAGCTGATGAAGAAGACGGTCTTCGCCGATCTCCACAAGCTCTACCCGACGCGGATCAACAACAAGACCAACGGCATCACGCCGCGCCGTTGGCTCCAGCAATGCAACCCCGGCCTCACCGCGCTGATCCGCGATGCGATCGGCGACGGCTTCCTCGACGACGCCGAAAAGCTCGTCGATCTGGATGTTTTCGCCGATGATTCCGGTTTCAGGGAGCGCTTTTCGAGCGTGAAGCGTTCGAACAAGGTGGCACTGGCTAATCACATCAAGGAGAGCATGGGGCTCCGCGTCGATCCGGATGCGATGTTCGACGTCCAGATCAAGCGCATCCACGAGTATAAGCGCCAGTTGCTCAACATCATCGAGACGGTCGCGCTCTACGACCAGATCCGCAGCCATCCCGAGCGGGACTGGACGCCTCGTGTGAAGCTCTTCGCGGGCAAGGCGGCGTCGAGCTATCACAACGCGAAACTCGTCATCAAACTGGCAAACGACGTCGCGCGCCGGATCAACGCGGACCCTTCCGTGGGCGGCCTGCTCAAGGTCGCGTTCCTGCCCAATTACAACGTGTCGCTGGCAGAGAAGATCATCCCCGCCGCCGATCTGAGCGAACAGATCTCGACCGCCGGCCTCGAGGCGTCGGGCACCGGCAACATGAAGTTCGCGATGAACGGCGCGCTGACGATCGGCACGCTCGACGGCGCGAATATCGAGATCAAGGACCGCGTCGGCGACGACAACATCTTCATCTTCGGCATGACCGCGGACGAGGTCGAGGCGAAGCGCGCCAACGGCTATGATCCGCGCAGCGTCATCGATGGCTCGAACGAACTCCGCCAGGCGGTCTCCGCGATAGCGTCCGGCGTATTCTCGCCCGACGACAAGACGCGCTATGCCGGCTTGATGGGCGGGCTGTACGAGGGCGACTGGTTCATGCTAGCCGCCGATTTCGACAGCTATGCCACCGCCCAGCGCGCGGTCGACACCCGCTGGAACGACCGCGACGCATGGGTCGCCTCGACCGTCCGCAACGTCGCGCGCGTCGGCTGGTTCTCGTCCGACCGCACGATCCGCGAATACGCGCGCGAGATCTGGACGGTGATGTGAAGCCACCCGAAGGCGCCATCGTTGCCCTGCTGGAAGGGCGTCACGACGATCCGTTCTCGCTGCTTGGCGTCCACAGCGGCCCGACCGGCGTGTTCGCGCGCGTCTGGCTACCCGGCGCGGACACGGCGGAGGCGCATGCGCTCGACGGCACCGCGCTCGGCACCCTCCCTCGCATCGATGATCGCGGCCTGTTCGAGGGTCCGATCGACGGCGAAGCACAGCCGGTGAAATACCATGCGGAGGCGGGCGACACCTCGTGGTGGGTCACCGACCCCTACAGCTTCGGCCCGGTCCTCGGCCCGATCGACGACCTGCTGATGGCGGAGGGCACGCACCAACGCCTCCACGACAAGATGGGCGCCCACCTGATCGAGCATGAAGGCGCATACGGCGTCCACTTCGCGCTCTGGGCCCCCAATGCACAGCGCGTGTCGGTGGTCGGCGACTTCAACGACTGGGACGGCCGCCGCCACGCGATGCGCAAGCGCGGCGACGTCGGCGTGTGGGAGATCTTCATCCCCGATATCGCCGAATACCGCGCCTACAAGTTCGAGATTGTCGGCCCCGACGGCCAGTTGCAGCCGCTCAAGGCCGACCCGTTCGCGTTTGCATCCGAACTCCGCCCCGCCAACGCCTCGATCACGCGGAAACTCGCGCACGACTGGGCCGATACCGATCATCGGAAACACTGGTCGTCAGTCGATCCGCGTCGCGTGCCGATCAGCATCTACGAGGTGCACGCCGGCTCATGGGACCGCGACGCCGACGGTTGGTTCCTGACCTGGGACGCGCTCGCCGACCGCCTGATACCCTACGTGGTCGAGATGGGCTTCACGCACATCGAGTTCCTGCCGATCAGCGAACACCCGTACGACCCGAGCTGGGGCTACCAGACCACCGGCCTCTATGCGCCGTCCGCGCGCTTCGGCGACGTCGAAGGGTTCGCGCGGTTCGTCGACGGCGCACATCTCGCCGGGATCGGCGTGCTGCTCGACTGGGTCCCCGCGCATTTCCCGACCGACGCGTTCGGCCTCGCCAAGTTCGACGGCACCGCGCTGTACGAACACGAGGATCCGCGGCTCGGCTTCCATCCCGACTGGAACACCGCGATCTACAATTTCGGACGGCGCGAAGTGACGTCGTTCCTCGTCAACAACGCGCTGTTCTGGGCCGAGCGCTATCATATCGACGGCCTGCGCGTGGATGCGGTCGCGTCGATGCTGTACCGCGATTATTCGCGCAAGGCCGGCGAATGGATCCCCAACGACGCCGGCGGCCGCGAGAACTGGGAGGCCGTCGCGTTCCTTCGCGACATGAACCGCGAGATCTACGGCCAGCATCCTGGCGTCTTCACGATCGCCGAGGAATCGACCTCATGGCCGGGCGTCTCCGCGCCGGTGAGCGACGACGGCAAGAGCGGCGGGCTCGGGTTCGGGTTCAAGTGGAACATGGGCTTCATGCACGACACGCTCCAGTACATGGCGCGCGATCCGCTGCACCGGAAGCACCACCACGGCGAGATCAATTTCGGCCTCGTCTACGCGTTCAGCGAGAATTTCGTCCTGCCGCTCAGCCATGACGAGGTCGTCCACGGCAAAGGCTCGTTGCTCACCAAGATGCCCGGCGACGACTGGCAGCAATTCGCCAATCTGCGCGCCTATTACGCGTTCATGTGGGGCTATCCCGGCAAGAAACTGCTCTTCATGGGGCAGGAATTTGCGCAGCGTCGCGAATGGTCGGAAGCGCGCGCGCTCGACTGGGACCTGCGCAACGCGCGCAGCCACGAGGGCATCCGCAACCTCGTCCGCGACCTCAACACCGTCTACCGCGACAAGCCGGCGCTGCACGCACGCGACTGCGAGGCGGAGGGCTTTGAATGGCTGGTCGCCGACGACGCCGCCAATTCGGTGTTCGCGTGGTTGCGCAAGGCCCCCGGCGCGAAACCGATCGCGATCGTCGCCAACATGACGCCGATCGCCCGCGCGCCCTACCGCGTACCGCTGCCGCTCGACGGTCGCTGGTGCGAAATCATCAACAGCGACGCGCACGACTATTGGGGCAGCGGGCTTGGCAATCTCGGCGGCGTCGTCGCGAAGGACGGCGCGGCGTGGGTCACGCTGCCTCCGCTGGCGACGATCATGCTCGAATACGAAGGCTGATCGAGTTCGAAGACCGATCCGGCGCAACGACGGAACAACCGGCGGGTGACGGCGCGTTATACCGCTGAATATTAGGGAGAGACTGACATGGTGGAACGGCGGGGACAGCCATTGGCGCGCGACGCGATGGCGTATGTGCTGGCCGGCGGCCGCGGCAGTCGCCTGATGGAGCTGACCGATACGCGCGCGAAACCCGCGGTGTATTTCGGCGGCAAGGCGCGCATCATCGATTTCGCGCTGTCCAACGCGATCAACTCGGGCATCCGCCGGATCGGCGTCGCGACGCAATACAAGGCGCATTCGCTGATCCGCCATCTCCAGAGCGGCTGGAACTTCCTGCGCTCGGAACGCAACGAGAGCTTCGACATCCTGCCCGCGTCGCAGCGCATCAGCGAGTTCCAATGGTACGAGGGCACCGCCGATGCCGTGTACCAGAACATCGACATCATCGAGAGCCACGCGCCCGAATACATGGTCATCCTGGCCGGCGACCACATCTACAAGATGGATTACGAGCTGATCCTGCAACAGCATTGCGAGACCGGCGCGGACGTCACCATCGCCTGCCTCGAAGTGCCACGGATGGAGGCGGTCGGCTTCGGCGTGATGGCCGTCGACGAGCACGACAACGTCACCGCGTTCGTCGAGAAGCCCGCCGATCCGCCCGCGATCCCCGGCAACCCGGACATCGCGCTGGCATCGATGGGGATCTACGTCTTCACGACCAAGCTGCTGTTCGAGGAGCTTCGTCGCGACGCCGCAACCCCCGGATCGTCGCGCGATTTCGGCAAGGACATCATCCCGTACCTCGTGAAAAACGGCAAGGCGGTCGCGCATCGCTTCTCGGACAGCTGCGTCCGCTCGGGGCTCGAGGTCGAGGCCTATTGGCGCGATGTCGGCACGGTCGACGCGTATTGGGAGGCGAATATCGACCTCACCGACGTCGTGCCCAAGCTCGACCTCTACGACCGCAGCTGGCCGCTATGGACCTATTCGGAGGTCACGCCACCCGCGAAGTTCGTCCACGCCGACGACGGCCGCCGCGGCGAGGCGGTGTCGAGCCTCGTGTCGGGCGACTGCATCATCTCCGGCTCCTCGATTCATCGGAGCCTGATCTTCACCGGCACGCGCGCGCACAGCTACTCGATGCTCGACCAGGCCGTGATCCTCCCGCACTGCGTGATCGGCCGCGGCGCGCGGTTGTCGAAGGTGGTCGTCGATCGCGGCGTAGAAATTCCCGACGGCCTGGTAGTCGGCGAGGACGCAGAATCCGACGCCCGACGCTTCCGCCGCACCGACAACGGCGTGGTGCTGGTAACCAAATCCATGATCGACCGGCTGACGACGTGAAGACCAACGCAAATCCTCCCCGGCACGGGGACGGGGACCATGCATCGCATGGTGGAGGGGGGCTTCCACAAGCGGTACGGTGGCGGCGAGCCCCCTCCACCATTCGCCAGTGGCGAACGGTCCTTCTCCCCGTGCCGGGGAGGATCTGATGCGCGTCCTCTCCGTCGCCTCCGAAGCCTACCCCCTCATAAAAACCGGCGGTCTCGCAGATGTCGTCGGCGCGCTCCCGGCCGCGCTCGCGCCGCATAACGTCGCGCTCACGACCTTCCTCCCCGGCTACCCAGCCCTCGCCGCCGTCACCAAGCGCGCGAAAGTCGTCCACCGCTACACCGACCTGCTCGGCACCGAAGCCCGCATCCTGAAAACCAAGATCGGCGACCACCCACTTCTGGTCCTAGACGCCCCCGCCCTCTTCGCCCGAGGCGGCGGCCCGTACGGCGACGCGACCGGCGCAGACTGGTCCGACAACTGGCGCCGCTTCGCCGCGTTCAGCCGCGCCGCCGCCGACCTCGCCTCGGGCACGGTCCCCGGCTACGACTTCGACATCCTCCACGCGCACGACTGGCAGGCGGCGATGGCCCCCGCGTATCTCCGCTACGCCCCCGGCCCCGGAGCCCCCGCGAAGACGGTCGTCACGATCCACAACATCGCGTTCCAGGGACGCTACGGCCACGACATCTTCGCCGACCTCGCGCTCCCCGACAAAGCCTTCGCGCTCGACGGCGTCGAATATTACGGCGGCGTCGGCTTCCTCAAGGCCGGTCTCGAAGCCGCCGACGCGATCACCACCGTCAGCCCAACCTACGCCGCAGAAATCCGCCGCGGCGAATTCGGCATGGGTCTCGAAGGCCTCATCAACGACCGCGCCGGCCGCGTCACCGGGATCGTCAATGGCATCGACCCCGCCGTCTGGAACCCGGAGACCGACGCGTCCCTCCCCGCCCGCTACACCGCGCGCACGCTCGCCCGCCGCCGCACCAACAAGCGCGCGATCGAAACCCTGTTCGGCCTCGACGCCGGCGACGGCCCGATCTTCACCGTCATCAGCCGCCTCACCTGGCAGAAGGGCATGGACGTCCTCGCCGGTGCGCTCGACGAACTCGTCGCACTCGGCGGCCGTCTCGCGCTGCTCGGCTCGGGCGACACCGAGCTCGAACTCGCCTTCCTAACTGCCGCCGAACGCCACCCCGGCCGGATCGGCGTGCGAATCGGCTATGACGAGCCGGTCTCGCACCTGCTCCAAGGCGGCGCCGACGCGATCCTGATCCCTTCGCGGTTCGAACCGTGCGGCCTGACGCAACTCTACGGCCTCGCTTACGGCTGCATCCCGGTCGTCGCGCGCACCGGTGGGCTCGCCGACACCGTGATCGACGCGAACGAAGCCGCGATCGCCGCAGGGGTCGCCACCGGCGTCCAGCACGACGGCGTCACGCCCGAAGCACTCAGCCACGCGTTGCGCCGAACGCTGGCCCTCTATGCACGCCCCGATCGCTGGTCCATGTTGCAGCGCAACGCAATGCGCGCGGACTTCTCGTGGGACGAGAGTGGCCGCCGCTACGCAGACCTTTACGCAAGCCTGACGGGGACCGCATGATCCGCACCGTATCGACCACGCCGTATACCGATCAGAAGCCCGGCACCTCGGGGCTGCGCAAGAAGGTGAAGGTCTTCCAGCAGCCGAACTACGCCGAGAACTTCGTTCAGAGCGTGTTCGACGTCGTCGCGGATAAGGCCGGCGCGACGCTCGTCATCGGCGGCGACGGCCGCTTCCTCAACCGCGAAGTGATCCAGGTCGCGATCCGCATGGCCGCGGCGAACGGCTTCGGCCGCGTGATCGTCGGTCGTGGCGGCATCCTGTCGACGCCCGCCGCCAGCCACATGATCCGCAAGCGTGGCGCGATCGGCGGCCTCGTCCTCTCCGCCAGCCACAACCCAGGCGGCCCCGACGAGGATTTCGGGATCAAGTACAACATCGCGAACGGCGGCCCCGCCCCTGAGTCCGTGACCGACGCAATCAACGCGCGCACGCTCGAGATCGACCGCTGGCTGACCGTCGATGCCGACGATATCGACCTCGACACCGACGGTGAAGTCACGGTCGGCGATATGCCCGTCGAGGTCGTCGACCCGGTCCAGGACTACGCCGCGCTCATGGAAACGCTGTTCGACTTCGACGCGATCCGTGCAGCCAAGCTCACCATGGCGTTCGACGCGATGAGCGCGGTCACCGGGCCCTACGCGACCGAGATCCTCGAACGCCGCCTCGGCTTCGCGCTCGGCACGGTCCGTAACGGCGAGCCCCTCCCCGATTTCGGCGGCCACCACCCCGACCCCAACCTCGTCCACGCGCACGCCCTGTACGAGACGATGATGGCTCCGAATGCGCCCGATTTCGGCGCAGCGTCGGACGGCGACGGCGACCGCAACCTGATCATCGGCAAGCACCGCTTCGTCACCCCCTCGGACAGCCTCGCGATGCTGGCTGCCAACGCACATCTCGCGCCCGGCTACGCAGGCGGCCTCAAGGGCATCGCCCGCTCGATGCCGACCAGCGCCGCCGCCGACCGCGTGGCCGAAGCGCTCGGCATTCCCGCCTACGAGACCCCGACCGGGTGGAAGTTCTTTGGTAATCTGCTCGACGCCGGCATGGCGACGATCTGCGGCGAGGAAAGCGCCGGTACCGGCTCCGACCATGTCCGCGAGAAGGACGGCCTGTGGGCGGTCCTCCTGTGGCTCAACATCCTCGCGGTCCGCGGCGACAGCGTCGACGCGATTGCCCGCGATCACTGGGAAAAGTTCGGCCGTAACTATTACGCGCGCCACGATTACGAAGGCGTCGAGACATCGCGTGCCGACGCGTTGATGGCGGCCTTGCGCGCGAGCCTCGCCACCCTTCCCGGTCAGCAATATGGCGACCTCACCGTCGAGACCGCGGACGAGTTCGCCTATACCGACCCCACCGACGGCTCGATCAGCCGCAACCAGGGCGTCCGCATCCTGTTCGAAGGCGGCAGCCGCGTCGTGTTCCGCCTCTCGGGCACCGGCACCACGGGTGCGACGCTGCGCGTGTACCTCGAACGCTACGAGCCCGTCGGCGGCGACCTCGACCGCGATACCGGCGAGATGCTCGCCAGCATCGTCGCCGCCGCAGAGTCGATCGCGGCCATCACGCAGCACACCGGCCGCACCGCCCCCGACGTCGTCACCTGATCCGCAACGGCCGATAGCATGACGACCAGACGCCGCCGCAGCGCGCTCTACATGCCCGCCTCGAACGCCCGCGCCATCGCCAAGGCGCGGACGCTAGCGTGCGACGTCGTCATCCTCGACCTGGAAGACGCCGTCGCCCCCGACGAAAAGGCCGCAGCCCGTGACCGAGTGGTCGAGGCGGTCCGCGAAGGCGGGTTCGGCGAACGCGAACTGGTGGTGCGGGTCAACGGCCTCGACACCCCCTGGTACGCCGACGACATCGCCGCGATCCGCGCGATTGGCGTGGACGCGGTACTCGTCCCCAAGGTCTCGTCGGTCGCCGATCTGCTCGCGGTCCGCGCATCGCTCGGCGAGAACGGCCCGCCAATCTGGGCAATGATCGAGAGCTGCGCTGCGATCCTCGCACTCCCCGCCCTCTCCGCAGCAGCGGCCGAAACGCGCCTCACCGCGCTGATCGTCGGCACCAACGACCTCGCCAAGGAGATGCGCTGCCGGCTCGGCGCCGATCGCATGCCGCTGATCCCTGCGCTCATCGCAACGATCATGGCCGCCCGTGCTGCCGGGATCGTGGCGCTGGACGGCGTCTGCAACGCCCTCGACGACCCGCCCCGCTTCACCGCCGAGTGCACGCAAGGCGCAATGCTCGGGTTCGACGGCAAGACGCTGATCCACCCGTCCCAGATCGATGCGGCCAACGCCGGTTTCGGCCCCAGCGAGGAGGAATTGGCATGGGCCCGCAAGGTCGTGGCGGCGTTCGCGAAACCGGAGAATGCCGATAAGGGTGCTATCCGCCTCGATGGCCAGATGGTGGAACGTTTGCACCTTGCCGAGTCGGAAGCCACGCTCGGACGCTGAAGCGCTAACAAGCACGTACCCAAACACCGTCCGTCATCCTGACGAAAGTCAGGATCCAGAGCCATGAAGCGCACCACAAGTAACTCTGGATCCTGACTTTCGTCAGGATGACAGATGCTTCGATGACGCCCTCCGGCTTACCCAGCCTTCTTCCGCCGGGTCTCCCAACCCTTCTTCGCCGCCGCAGACTTCGCCGCATCGCTACGCCCAGCCGCCTGCTTCCCGCCCTCATGCGAAGACGCATGCGTATCGGGCTTGCCGCGGCCCGAGCCGGACAGGTTACCCCCGCCCGAATCCTTGTTCACCGCAGCCCAAGCCCGTGCCTCGGCCTCCTTCTCGGGAACACCGCGCTCTTCATAGCCGTCCGCGATATGCGCGGCCTTGCGCTTCTGCTTGTCGGTATATGCGCTCTTGTCGCCCTGTGGCATCGTCGCTCTCCTCGTCAGAGAGCGTCAACGCTCAGGCCGACGCCGCGTTCAGAACGAAGGGGCGTTCACCGACCGATCCAGTCCGCCACCTGCGTCGCGACCTGGTTCGCCGCCTGGTTGATCCCGGCCGCCGCCGAGGGCGCATCGATCGCCGACACCGGCACGCGCGCTTCGAAGCGATGCTTCTCGACCGTCGTCTTGCCGACACGCGTCAGCGACGCATCGAACGTCACAACCGCTTCACGCGTCGTCGCGTCGAGCCCGAACGACCGCAGTTCGCCACCGAGCAACCCGCCGGGATCGCCAACCGACTGCGCCGTCGACAGCACCACCAGCCCGGTGCGCGCCGCAACCGTATCCGACACCAGCCGCGAGAACAGCCGCGCCGGGGGCTCGGCCCACTGCGCGTCGGTCACGTACGCGATCGAGGTTGGCGTCGCCTGCACCGGCACGCGCGCGGTCGCGAGCGACTGCGGTACGACCGGGACCTGGATCGTGATCGACTTCGCGGTCGCCGAATCCTGGTTCTGGCCGACCGGCACCGACGATGCGCTTGTCAGCGTCAGCAGCGTGGGGGGCGGTTTCGCGCCGAAGCTGATGCACCCGGCAAGTGGCAGCATCGCGATCAGGATGAGCGGTGTCTTCATGGCGTGCCTCACTTACCCTTGTAATCCGGGAGCTTCTGCTGCCCGATCAGCGAACTCGCACCCTGCTGGTCGACCTTCTCGGCGACCGACGACAGCGCCGCGGCGGTCGTGCGGAGGTCGCGGACCAGACGGTTGGCCTCGGGGATCGTCGTCTTGGAGAAAGCCTGCAAGCCTGGTCGCGCATCGCCGATCGCGGCGTTGAGCGTTTCGGCGCTTTGCTGTGCGGAGGTGATCGCCTTGTTCAGGTTCGCCATCGCCGGCTTCACGTCCTCGGACAGCACGCCATTGGTGGTCTTGGCGAGCACACCGAACTGCTGCGCGGCATCGCCCGCCTGCTGGATCGCAACCCGCGTCTGCGCAAGCGTCGCGGCGATCTCGGGCCCACGATCGGCGAGCGCATCCGTCAGGCGATTGGTGTTCTCGAGGATACCCGCGATCGACGCCTGGTTACGGTCGGTCAGCAAGCCCGTCAGGCGCTCGGTCAGCGTCGACAGGCGCTCGAGCAACTGCGGCGCCGAGTTCAGGATCGCGCCCAGGCCACCGAGCTTGGTCGGGATCACCGGCACGCCGTACGGGCATTCGGTCGGCGTCTTGGTGTCGGGGCAACCGATCGCAGGCGCCCCCTTGCGCGCGCCATCGAGCGAGATCTGGCTGACGCCCGTGAAGCCGACGCCCGAGATCGACGCGGTCGTGCCCTGCAGCACCGGCGTCTCGTCGTTGACGCTGATCCGGACGCGGACGAACTGCGGATCGTTCTTCCACAGCGAGATCGTCTTCACCTGACCCGACGGCACGCCCGAGAACACCACGGCGGAGCCGCGCGCGAGTCCGTCGACCGACTGGCGGAAGAAGATGTCGTATTCCTTCTCTTCCTTGCCGCCGATCCGCGCGATCCACACGGTGAACAGCGCCAGCAGGGCCAGCAGGATCAGCACGACGGCGCCGACTAGGACGTGGTTCGAACGGGTTTCCATCAGCGCGTCCTTGCTTCTTTCTCGGCGTATGTCGCGTCGGCGTCGTCCGGCGCGGACTGCTTGGACTGGACTTCGGTAGGATGTTGGGCAGCTTGCTCGTCGGCGCGCTCGTGCGCCTCCTGCGTCGCGACCGCGGCACGGCCGCGTGGCCCCTTGAAATACTCTTCGATCCACGGGTGATCGAGCGCGATCAGCTCGTCGATCGTGCCGACCGCGATGACCTTCTTGTCGGCCAGCACCGCAACCCGGTCGCAGATCGCATACAGCGTATCAAGATCATGCGTGATCAGGAACACCGTCAGCCCGAGCGTCTTCTGCAACGACTGCGTCAGCCCGTCGAACGCCGCCGCGCCGATCGGATCGAGCCCCGCAGTCGGCTCGTCGAGGAACAGCAACTCCGGGTCGAGTGCCAGCGCGCGGGCCAGACCCGCACGCTTCTTCATGCCACCCGACAGCTCGGCCGGAAACTTGTTCGCGGCATCGGCGGGCAAGCCCGTCATCACCACCTTGTACGACGCGATCTCCGCGAGCAGCGCCGGCGACAGGTCCGGATAGAATTCGCGCAACGGCACTTCGACGTTCTCGGCCACGGTCAGCGTCGAGAACAGCGCACCACCCTGGAACAGCACGCCCCAGCGCTTGCGGATCTCGGTCGCCTCGGTTTCCTCGCGGCCGATATTGGGCTCGCCGAACACCGTGATCTCACCCGCGACCGGCGTCTGCAGCCCGATGATCGAGCGCATCAACACCGACTTGCCGGTACCCGACCCGCCGACCACACCGAGGATCTCGCCGCGCCGCACGTCGAGGTCGAGCCCCTCGTGCACCACCGAATCGCCGAACGCGTTCTTCAGCCCCTTCACGGAGATGATGAAATCGTCTGTCTTATTGTCCGTCTTGCGGGGCATCAGTCCCAACCCAACCAGGTGAAGAACACCGCGAAGAACGCGTCGAGCACGATCACCAGGAAGATGCCCTGGACCACCGCCGACGTGGTGCGCAGCCCGACCTGCTCGGCGTCCGATTCGACCTGCATGCCTTGGAAACAGCCCGCGATCGCGATAATCGCGCCGAACACCGGTGCCTTGATCAGCGAGATATAGAGATCGGTGATCGGCACGACTTCGCGGATGCGCGCGATGAACGTCACTGGCGGGATCCCGAGCTGCACCCAGCACAGCAGCCCGCCGCCGATGATCGCGATCACCGATGCATAGAAACCGAGCAGCGGCATCATCACGATCGCGGCAAGCACGCGGGGCAGCACCAGCGCCTCCATCGGCGACACGCCGATCGTCCGCATCGCGTCTATCTCTTCGGTGAGCTTCATCGTGCCCAACTGCGCCGCGAACGCCGAACCCGAGCGGCCGGCGACCATGATCGCGGTCATCAGCAAACCGAGTTCGCGGATCGTCAGGCGACCGACGAGGTTGATCGTGAACACCTCCGCGCCGAACTGCCGCAGCTGGACCGCGCCCTGCTGCGCGATGACCATGCCGATCAGGAAGCTCATCAGCCCGACGATGCCGAGCGCGGCGACGCCGACGACCTCGAAACGCTGGACCACGGCGTTGAACCGGAAGCGGCGCGGGTGGCGGATGACGCTGCCGAACGCGATCGTCGTCGCGCCGAGAAACCCGAGCAGGCCGAGCATCGTCTTGCCCGACAGCACGACCGCATCGCCGATCTCGCCGACCACGCGGGACACCGCACCGACCTTCGCAGGCCTCGCGGCGATCGGCTGGTCGGAGGCGACGACCTGGTCGAACAGCGCCTGGTCGTTCTCGTCGAGCCCGTCGATCGTCGCATCGTTGCGCGCGGCGAACCGGTGGACGACCCACGCGCCGATCGTGTCGATCCGGTCGACCCCGCTGAGATCGACATGCTTCACCGAAGCCGCGTCGATCGCCTCGAGCCGATCGGGCAGATTGCCGATCTTCGCGAGCGACAGATCGCCGGTAAAGCGAAGCGTGCCGGTATCGGCACCGTCCTGCTGGAAATCGGCCATCGCGCTCATCGGGGGCACCTTTGCGGCAAAGTGACTGGATCGGCAAGATGAATGCGGCGTAAGCGACGACGATGATCGAAATGCCTTCCGCCTCCCCGTCCGTCCGTCTCGCGATCTACGACATGGACAAGACGATCACGCACGCGCCGACCTGGACGCCGTTCCTGCTCCACACCGCGAAGAAGGGCGGCGCGCCGTGGCGGCTGGCGCTCGTCCCGTTCGCCGGAGTCGCCGCGCTCGGCTATGTCGGCAAGCTGATCAGCCGCGGCCGGCTCAAATACCTGATGCAGCGAATGATGCTCGGCAAGCGCATGACGCCCGCCGAAGAACGCCGCGCCGCCGAAGCCTTCGCCGACCGCGTCATGCGCGACGGCGTCTTCACCAGCGCCCGCGCCCAGATCGAGGCCGACCGCGCCGCCGGCTACCGACTGGTCATGGCGACCGCATCGTACCGATTCTACGTCGAGGCGATCGCGCGACGATTGGGTTTCGACGCGGTGATCGGCACCGAGAGCCTGCGCGACCGCGACGGCGTCCTGCTCGCCGGCATCGACGGCGAGAATTGCTACGGCCCGGCCAAACTCCGCATGATCCAGGCCTGGATGAACCGCGAAGGCATCCCCCGAGACCACGCCCATATCCGCTTCTATTCCGACCATGTCTCGGACGCCCCGACCTTCGAATGGGCCGACGAACCCTTCGCGGTGAATGCGCATGGCCCGTTGCGGTTGCTGGCGAAGGCTAAGGGTTGGGCAATGCCGGATTGGGAGCGGTAGCTATTCGCCCGACGAATAATCAGTTCATCAAGTTGGCAGTTAAGTATCGCTCAATGCCGGACACTCTGGTCGCAAATTAGAGCTCTCGACCGCGGTCATTCACTTAGGTCGATCTTTCGCATGCCGGTCGGGGTTGATTACTAGTGCTGGCTGCATTTTAAGTCTAGCGCATTCCGATTGAGGTCGCTGAGGTTTCTCTGATCCGAGCGGATTCATTATCCCAGCAGTGCTGCTTAGACGTGTGATGGTCCCTCTGCTCACCAGGCACTACGTACGCAACATTCGGCCCAGCTCGAAGCGGCCGGTTCCACAAATGCTTATCGCAGGAACGTTAGTGGCGCGGCTGTCGAGCGGCGCTAGCTCAAGCGCGCGACCGGCGCGCTTGTTGCCAACGACGTGCTTGTGGTGACATCGCCTGATCACCTCCCTGTTTGGGCTCAATCAGGCGACGATATCGCGATTTTAGCGAAGTATGGCTGAATAGCAGGATTCGAGCGGAAAGCCGCCATCGCATTCAGTGTTGCGATGATGTCCAAATCCCGCAGGCGAGGAATGTCTATGCATCAGGGAAAATCCCGGATTGTCGCCGTTCTAAACCTAATGCAAAACCGATACCTCCTATATAATAGATTTCAGAATAAAGGGGCACATCTCTAGTTAAATGGCTTCAGTTTATCCGTAATCGTGATCGGGAACCGAACCGGCCTAATGCAATTTAGCCAGGCAATATGCCATTATTTCAGAGCTTACTTACAAAGTACTATAAGATTTTAAATATAACGGGGGAAATACGTGATAAAACTGAAAATGCTGACCGTGACAGGAAGTATGACATTGGCTGCCCTGCTTGGGGGATGTGGGGATGATGGAGGTTCTAGCAGCGGAAATATACCCGTTGTTACCGCGCCGACGCCTACGCCGACGCCAACGCCAACCCCCACTCCGACGCCAACGCCGACCAACACAGTTCCGGTTGCCAATCCCGGCCCCAATCAGAATGTATTGACCAAGACGTCGGTGACGCTGGACGCCAGTGCCAGCGTAGATGCGAATGGCGACCCGCTGACATACAAATGGGCGTTTAAGTCGCGACCATCGGGCAGCGCCGCGGCCCTGTCGTCCGTAACGGACGCAAAGCCAACGTTCATGGCAGATGTTGCCGGCTCTTATGTCGTGACCTTGATCGTTAACGACGGCAAGGTCGATAGTGCGCCGGTCGATGTCACGATTATGGCTACGGTCGCTAACGCGGCTCCCGTCGCCAATGCAGGCCCGGATCAGAGTGTCAAAAACGGCATTCTGGTAACTCTTGATGGCAGCGCAAGCAACGATGCCAACGGTGATGCGCTTACCTACCAGTGGACGATGGATGCCCGTCCTTCGGGGAGTACGGCGACCTTGTCGTCCGCCGCTGTTGCAAAGCCCACATTCATTCCTGATGCTGCCGGAAATTATACCCTGTCGCTTATCGTTAGTGACGGCTCGCTAAAGAGCGTGGCCGATAGCGTAACGATTACGTCGAGCAGGGCGAACGCTGCGCCTGTCGCCAATGCCGGTAAGGATCAGAATGTCCCAACACGGTCGACTGTTACGCTGGACGGACGGAGCAGCAGCGACGCCGATGGCGATACGCTGAAATATGATTGGAATTTGACGTCGAAGCCCGCTGGCAGTGCCGCGTCATTATCGACGAACACGCAATCGGTAACCAACTTCAGCGCGGATGTGGCCGGTACCTACGTCGCAACGCTGATCGTCAACGACGGCACTGTGAATAGTGCGCCTGCTACTGTGGCGATTACGGCGGTAGCTCCCTCTTTGATGCTGTACCAAATTGACGAAATTACAGGTCAGCAACAGCTTCTAAAGCTGCCTTACACAAATTCTGCATCAATCCAGAAGTCACAGACTTGTGTAGGGACAAACTGCCCAACCACAGTTACTATCGATAAATTCCGATTTACCGCCACTGGCGGCAGCTTTACGGTCCAGAATCTCACAGCGGTCAATTTGACGACTGGTTCGAATGTTGCTGTGTCTTTCGCAGGGCTGACCAATGGTACGGTAGTATCAAATGGACAAGCGGTCAGCTTCAGCCTGCAGTCAGACTTTACGCGTAATCGGAGCGTCAATTTGCGCTATGAGTTTACGATCAAAGAGACGGGTGATAAGTTCACTTACACAGTAGAGCTAAAAACCAACTGATATATGCAAATCATGCGAGGTTAAGGCGGGGTTTTCCCCGCCTTAATTTTATCTACTATACAAAAAAACCGAGCTGCAGGTGAACTCCCTGAAGGTATTCTTGGACGGCTTGGATCATGTCGCCTTGCTCATAATGCTGCTAAACGTTCGGCTCTGGCCATAGGCGCGACCCTCGTCAATTCGGCACGCAACGGCGCTTCTGCGTCGAAAACTCTAAAAGCCGTCGGGCCGCAATCCTTCCCAACCCAGACATTCGATGCCGGCAAACACCGTCCCATCTCGATCCTGTTTTTGGAGCCAACCTTTCCAAGTCTTACGTATCACAGACAGCCACAAACCACCGGACGATGTTTGGAAACCTGCCGCCCCGCGCGATCAAACCGATCACACACCGCCCCCATCACAACAGCACATCGACGCTGTGGATCACCAGTCCGACCAGCCCGCCGACGATCGTGCCGTTCACGCGGATATACTGCAGGTCGCGGCCGACGGCGTTTTCCAGGCGGCGGGTGATCGTGTCGGCGTCCCAGCTGCGGACCGTTTCCGAGACCAGCTTGACGATGCCGTCGCCATAGTCCGCCGCCGCGCCGACCGCCGCACGTCGCACGAACCGGTTGATCGTCCGCGACATGCGCGGATCGTGCTGCAACGTCTCGCCGAGCTGGCGCAGGATGTCGCCGAGCTTGCCGGCCATTGCCCGCTCGGGATCGCGCGCGATCGCCAGCAACGCGCCGCGTGCCTGCTCCCACAGGCCGTCGAGCCAGCGCTGCATCGCCGGATTGTCGAGCAGGTCGTTCTTCATCGTCTCGACGCGCTCGCGCATCCGGCGGTCATATTGCAGGTCCCAGGCGAGCCGATCGAGCCCCTCCTCCGCCTTCAGGCGCAACGGATGCTCGGGGTCCTCCGCCATCTCCGCGAGCAGCTTGTCGATACCGCTGATCAGCTTGTCCGCGACGGTCGTGTCGAGCCCGGTCCAGCGCAGGATCGAGCCGGCCTTGTCGTGGACCATCGCGCGGACGAGGTGGTCGTTTGCGGCCAGCGTCTTCGCCGCCCAGCGGATCGCGCTTTCGAGCAGCGGCGCGTGGCGGCGCTCGGCGATCGCGGCCTTGAGCAACTGGCCGAGGATCGGCGAGACCTCGGTGGCGCGCAGGCGGGCGCCGATCCCGGCCTTGACCATCCCGCCGAGCCGCGCCGGATCGAGCCCCTCGAGAACCTGCGCGACCAGCTTCGACGCGCCCTGGCGAAAGCGCCCCCCTGCCCCCTCGGGTGGATCGGTCAGCCAGCGTGCGATCGCGCCCGCCACGTCGAGGCGGCGGGTTCGCCTGGCGATGACGACGGGGATCAGGAAGTTCGCGCGGAGGAACTGCGCGAGCGTGTCGCCGATGCGGTCCTTGTTGCGCGGCACTATGGCTGTGTGCGGGATCGGCAGACCGAGCGGATGGCGGAACAGCGCGGTCACCGCGAACCAGTCCGCGAGGCCGCCGACCATCGCCGCCTCGGCGAACGCGCGGACGAACGCGAAGGCGGGGTGGACGGGGACGAGCGCGCGGCTGACGAAGAAGGTCGCGGCCATGAACACGAGCAGCCCGGTCGCGACGATCCGCATGCGGACGAGGGCGGGCGGCGTTGCTTCGCTCGCCGGGCGCGTGCGGATTGAAACTGTCATGCCCGAAACAATCCCCCAGCGCGGGGATAGTTCACGAGCGGGGCGGACGATCCGGCTTTCGCCCGGCGAGCGCTCGATTCAGGTGCGCTCGACTGGTCGAATTTGGCCATCCCCGCGCGTGATCGGCTGGATTCCGAGCGGTTCGCGCTCGACTGCCACCCGGCTTCCGACCGATGCCGGCATGACCGGTCTACGCTCGACCGCCGCGTGTTTGACTTGCCCGTGCTCGACCAGACGGCTCGCGCTGGTGACGTTCGTGCCGTATTCCTCGACGCCAGGCCGACGCGCGATGCTTTTGGCCCGCCCGCGCTCGCCTGGCCCATGCTCGACCGCCTGGCTTTCGACTTAGTCCGGCATGACCGGTCTACGCTCGACCGGCACGCGCTCGACCTCCCCATGCTCGACCCGACGGCCCATGCAGGCGCCGTTCGTGCCGTATTCCGCGACGCCCCGCCATCGCGCGGAACTCCGGCGTCGTTCAACACGAGGGGCGCGATGGCGTCACTCGGCTGGCTGTGTGCCATCGCCGAGCTTGGGGGTTGCCGGTCCGAGCCGTGGCCCCGACGGTCCGGCGAGCCCGATCACTTCGCTGCCGTCGTCGCCGGGGCGATAGGTGAGCAGGCTGCGGCCGAGGCGTGGGCCGATATACCGCTCGATCCCGACTGCGAGGCTGAACGCCGCGGGGACGATCAACAGCGTCAGGATGGTCGACAGGACGAGCCCGCCGATCACGACGATACCCATCGGCGCGCGCCACGATCCGTCGCCGCCGAGCGACAGCGCGGTCGGGATCATGCCCGCGACCATCGCAACCGTAGTCATCACGATCGGCTGCGCGCGCTTGTGGCCGGCATCGACCACCGCGGTCCAGACGTCGACGCCCTTGCCCATCTCCTCCAACGCGAAGTCGATCAGCAGGATCGAGTTCTTCGCGACGATGCCGAGCAACATCAGGATACCGATGAACACCGGCATCGACACCGGGTTGCCCGTCGCCCACAACGCGATCAACCCGCCCAGCGGCGCGAGCAAGAGCGAGCCCATGTTGACGAACGGCGGCAGCGCGCGGCGATACAGCAGCACCAGCACCGCAAACACCAGGAACGTCCCCGCGATCACCGCCAGGATGAAGTTGTTGATCATCTCCGCCTGGAACTTGGACTGCCCCAGCACGAGTTTGTTCACGCCAGTCGGCAGGTTGGCCATCGTCGGCAGCGCGTCGATCTGCTTCTGTGCGACACCCGAGACGATGCCCGGCGCGAGATCGGCGCCGATCGTCAGCTGACGCTGCTGGTTGACGCGGTCGATCTTGGTCGGGCCGGAGCCGAGCGTGATCTCCGCCACCAGGTTGAGCGGCACAGAGCCACCCGAGGCGGTCGAGACCGGCAGGTTCTGGATTGTCGAAAGTTCGCTGCGGGCGCCCTGGTCGAGCGCAACGCGGATCGGGATCTGGCGATCGGACAACGAGAAGCGCGCCGAGTTCTGGTCGATGTCGCCGAGCGTCGCGATCCGAATCGCCGACGACAGTGCCTGAGTCGTCACGCCGAGATTGGCGGCAAGATCGAAGCGCGGCTTGATGACGATTTCCGGGCGCTGCATGTTGCCGGCGACGCGCGGCGCGACCAGCGTCGGCAGGCGCGACATCTCGGTCACGATCTTTTGCGCGGTCGCGTCGAGCAGCTTGGGATCGTCGCCGCCGAGCGTCACGCTCATGTCGCGCGTGCTGCCGCCCCAGCCATTCTGCGAGCGGAACGAGACGCGCGCATCGGGGATCGCCGCGAGCTGGGGTGCGAGGCTGCGCTCGAACTCCGTGCTCTTCATTTTCCGATCGTCCTTGAGCGTCGCGGTAACGCGGCCGGCATTGACCGAACCGTTGGCACCGCTGCGCGCGTAGACGGACTGGACGTCGGGCTGCGATCCGATCAGCGCCGCGACTTTCGTCACGACCGCCTCGGTTTGCGCCAGCGTCGTCCCCGGCACCATGTCGATCACCGCCATCGACGTGTCGTTGTCCTGCGCCGGCTGGAACGTCATCGGCAGGACCGCGAACATGGCGATCGTCATCAGGAACGCGAACAGGCCGAGCCCGAGCACCCAGAAGCGGTGATCGCGGAAGCGGCTGGTCAGGCGGTGGAAGCCGCCACGGGCGGCCGAGGCCTTCGCCTTGCCGGTCTCCAGCGTCCATTTCAGCGTCGCCATATAGCCGTCCATCAGGACGCCCTCGCCGTGCACGGCGGGGCCGGCGGACTTGAGGAAATACGCCGCGAGCATCGGCGTGACGAGACGCGCGACCGCGAGGCTCATCAGCACCGAGGCGACCACCGTCAGGCCGAAATTCTTGAAGAACTGCCCCGAGATACCCGGCATCAGGCCCACCGGCAGGAACACCGCGACGATCGCCATCGTCGTCGCCAGCACGGCGAGACCGATCTCGTCGGCGGCGTCGATCGACGCCTGATAGGCGGACTTGCCCATCCGCATGTGGCGGACGATGTTCTCGATCTCAACGATCGCGTCGTCGACCAGCACGCCCGCGACGAGGCTGAGCGCGAGCAGCGTCATCTGGTTCAGGTTGAAGCCGAGCAGGTCCATGAACCAGAAGGCCGGGATCGCCGACAGCGGGATCGCGAGCGACGAGATCACCGTAGCGCGCCAGTCGCGCAGGAACAGGAACACCACGATCACCGCGAGCACCGCGCCCTCGATCATCGCGTGGATCGCGCTCTCATACTGCATCTCGGTGTATTTGACGCTGTTCGAGCGCAGCACGAAATGCACGTTCGGGTTGCGCTTCTCCATCGCCGCGAGCTTCTTCACCGCCTCGTTGAAGACGGTGACGTCGGACGAACCCTTGGAGCGCTGGAAATCGAAGCTGATCGTCTGGCGGCCGTCGATTGCCGCGCGGCTGCGCTGTTCGGCGTAGAGATCGCGGACCTGTGCGATGTCCGCAAGCCGCACGGTACGGCCGTTGCCGACACTGATCTGAGTCTGGGCGAGTGCGACCGCGTCCTTCGCGTTGCCGAGCACGCGGACCGACTGTTCGGACCCCGCGATCTCGGCACGGCCACCCGCCGCGTTCAGATTGACTTGGCGGAGTTGGGCGTTGACCTGGCTCGCGGTCAGCCCCTGGCTTTGCAGCTTGAGCGGATCGAGGATGATGCGGATTTCGCGACTGACGCCGCCGTTGCGGTTGACCGCGGCCATGCCCGGGACCGACAGCAATTCCTTCGCGACGTTGTTGTCGATGTACCAGCTGAGCTGTTCGACCGTCATGTCCTTGGCGATCACGGAATAGCTGGCGAGATCGTTGTCGGTGGTGTTCGCGCGAAACACCTGCGGCTCGAGGATACCCTCGGGCAGGTCGCTGCGGATCTGTGCGATCGCGTCGCGGACGTCGGTAACGGCGCGGTCGATCGGCGTGCCGATGCTGAGCTGGACGACGGTCTGCGACTGGCCCTCGGTAACGGTCGAGGTGATCTCGTCGATGCCCTGGAGCGAACGCACCGCCGCCTCGACGCGCTGCGTGACCTGCGTCTCGAGCTCGGTCGGCGCGGCACCCGGCTGGTTGATCACGACGATCGCGATCGGGAAATCGATGTCCGGATCGTTGTTCACGTCCATCCGCATGAAGCTGACGATACCCGCCAGGGTCAGCGCGATGAACAGCACGATCGGCGGCACCGGGTTGCGGATCGCCCAGGCCGAGATGTTGCGAAAGTTCATGAGCTCAGCTCGCTTTCTTCGTGACCGGCTTCACCTTCTGCCCGGGCGCCAGGAACCCGCCTGCAGACAACACTACTCGCTCGGTCCCGTCGAGTCCGCTGAGGATCGTCACGCCCGCATCGGAGACCTGGCCGATCTTGATATCGCGGCGCACGGCCTTGTTATCGGCGCCGATGATATAGACGAAGCTGCCCTTCTCGTCGCTCTGCAGCGCCGAATCAGGGAGCAAAGGTGCCTGGGTCGCGCCGCCGACAATCGTTGCCGCGGCGAACCCGCCGGGCCGCAACGCAGGGTCGTACTTGACCGCGATGCGCGCGATGCCCTGGCGGCTCTGCGGGTCGATCACCGGCGAGACCTGCCACACCTCGCCCGGAAAGCCCTGGGTGGTGCCGACCGGGACGACCGTCGCTCGCGCGCCGGCATGGAGCCCGGCGAGGTCCGCTTCGCTCAACTGCGCGCGCATTTCCATCTGGCCGTCCGCGGCCATGCGGAACAGCACGCCGGTACCTGCGCCAACGACCTGGCCCGATTCGACGCCGCGCGTGAGCACGAGGCCTGCGGCGGGCGCACGAATATCGAGACGACCGTTGCGCGCGCGCGCCTCGCCGAGCGTCGCCTGCGCCACCTTCACGCGCGCGGCGGCGGCGTCGCGCGTCGCAGCCTTGCGCTGGAGATCGGCCTTCGAGATGAAGCCGCGATCGACGAGCTGCTGGGCGCGATCGAGTTCGGCCTGCGCGATCGTCTCGTCGGAACGCGCGACGCTGACCGAGGCGGCAAGCGACGCGGCGGTCTCGGTCTGGACCGAGCGATCGACCGTCGCCAGCACTTGGCCCGCCGCGACCCACTGGCCCGGCTCGACCAGCACGCGCGTGATCATCCCGCCCTCGCCTGCGACGCCGACCGGCATCTCGCGCCGCGCGGCGATCGTGCCGGTGGCGGAAATCGTGCGGTCGACGGTCTTGCGGCCCGGCACCACAACCGAGACGGTCGGCACCTGTTCGACGACCGGACCGGCGGCGGCCTCCTTCTTGCCGCCCTTGAACGCGAAGACGGCGGCGACGATCGCCAGCACGACGACGACCGCGATGATGATGTTGCCACGGCGGTGCGACGGCGCGGTGTAATCGGGAAGCACGAGCCGGTCCTCGGTCTCGCCACCGTCAATCTGGCCGACGGTCTTCGTCTCGTAGTTCATGCGCGTCACAATCCCAATTTCGACCGGTCTTGTCTCGACCCGCTTCGCCATTCACCGGCTGTGTTATCTGAATAAGTCACCGTGCTCAAGCCCCTCGACGAGCGCAGGATGCAGACATGCTTCGATTTCGATCTATTCGCAATGCGGTTCGCGGAGTTTGCGCACCGTTCAGCTTGTGTTGAACCGATCCGGGCGACACGCACGGACAGTTCAACGGGAGACACCATCATGAAGACCGCATCGTTCCTGACCATCTTGGCGAGCGCCACCGCGATTCTTCCTACCGCCGCCAATGCCCAGGCCGCGCCGACCACGGTCGAGCCGATGGTGCCCGCCGCCGGGACCGTGCTGGACGTGACCGCCGAGGGCCGCACGACGCGCGTGCCCGATCTCGCGACGATTCGCGCGGGGGTCGTGTCTCAGTCGCCGACTGCCGCCGCGGCGCTCACCGACAATGCGCAGCGGATGGCCAAGGTGCTGGACGCGCTGAAGCGGGCGGGCGTCGCACCGCGTGACGTCGCCACCTCGAACGTCCAGTTGTCGCCACAATATCGCTACGCCGACAACCAGCCGCCGGTGATCACCGGGTATCAGGCGACCAACACCGTCTCGATCCGCTTCCGCGACGTCGCCAAGTCGGGGACGATCCTCGACGCGCTGGTCGCACAGGGTGCAAACCAGATCGACGGGCCGAACCTAACGATCGACAAGCCCGACGCGGCGCTGGACGAGGCACGGACCGACGCGATCACGCAGGCCAAGCGCCGCGCCGATCTCTACGCCAAGGCGGCGGGGCTGCGCGTGTCGCGAATCGTCTCGATCGCGGAATCGGGCCAGGATACGGGTGGTCCGGCACAACCGATGTTCATGGCGCGTGCGGCGATGGCCAAGGACAGCACGCAGATCGCGCCCGGCGAGAAGGACGTGACGGTCACGCTGTCAGTCCGCTTCCTGCTGAACTGATGCTCTCTACGATCCTCCCCCGCCAGGGGGAGGTGGCTGGCACTTGCCAGACGGAGGGGGAGGATCGGAAAACCGCTGTTTCGCGCCCTCCCCCTCCGTCACCTTCGGCGACACCTCCCCCTGGGGGGGAGGATGCAAAGGCCGGCTGCGGATCGGGCAAATAATCTCACGCACGAAAAAAGGGCCGCCCGGTTGCCCGGACGACCCTTTATCTTCGCGTGACGATGCGAACTCTTAGCGGACGCTACCGCGACGCACGAGGTTCACGATCGCGAGCAGGATGATCGCACCCAGAAGCGACACGATGAACGAGGTCAGCGTCAGCGGCTGGTTGTTGATCGAGCCACCCGACAGGATCAGGCCACCGATGAACGCGCCGACGATGCCGACGATGATGTTCAGGAAGATGCCCTGCTGCGCGTCGGTGCGCATGATCATGCTAGCGATCCAGCCGATGACGCCGCCGATGATCAGCCAAAGAATGAGACCCATGATATTTTCCCTCCGTTGAACCCGTATCCGGGCGATGGCGGAAAGACGTGCGAACGGCGTTTTTTGTTCCGCTCGCGTTTTGAGTTTTGCCGTTCAATACTTTTGTTGGCGCTCGTACAACGACTTATAGTGCTGGATCCGCGTCACGCGCAGTCCGGGCATTCCCGACCGATCGATCGCCCGCTGCCAACCGGCGAACTCCTCGACCGTCAGGCCGTAGCGCGCGCAGACATCGTCGACGCTCAACAGCCCGCCATTCACCGCGGCGACCACCTCGGCCTTGCGCCGAACGACCCAGCGCGTGGTGCTGGGCGGTGGCAGGCTGTCCAGCGTCAGCTGCTCGCCCAAGGGCCCGATGACCTTGCCGGGACGGATTTTCTGGTTCTCGATCATTTGAAACCTCTGATCGGGGCGGGGGGCCCCCTCTCGATACGCACACACGACCTGTAATCGCAGGTCTTGAAGATCGGCTGAAACGCCGCGGTAAACAGCATCTTCATTCCTCCTTCCAACGGGTCAACGCCGCGGCCATCGGCCCGTTGAACGCACCGTGGAGTGGCGCGAACAACTTCGGATCGATCGTGGCGCGAGCAAATCCCGCCTGCACCGCCGCTGTCGGGCTCGCTGCCTGCCGGGCGGCGATACCGACGATCAGGACGGCCAGGTCACCCGGAAGAACGGTGACCTCTGCGTCGCGATCGAAACGGGGAAAACTCAGGTCCAACGGGTCACTCGCTTCATTCTCGGAAGCCCCTGTCTAGGCCAAGGGGATGAAGACTGCGTAAAACACTCGCCATGAAGCCGGCGATTTGTCGCATCGCCGCATTCGCCGGTCGCGTTTTTCACTCGCCTTGGCCTGATCAAGGTTAATCGACGCATCGTTTTGCAACGGAGTGCCTCCGCGCTTATGTAGCGCCGCATGGATCAGACCGATTTTCAGCTCGGGGCCAGTGCCGATACGGGCATGGCCGGAAAGCGCATCGTCGTGGCGATGTCGGGCGGCGTCGACAGTTCGGTCGTCGCCGCGCTCGCGCATGCCACCGGCGCCGAGACCATCGGCGTGACGCTCCAGCTCTACGATCACGGCGAGGCGGTCGGCCGCGCAGGCTCGTGCTGCGCCGGCCGCGACATCCGCGACGCCCGCGCGGTGTGCGATCGGCTGGGGATCGCGCATTACGTGTTCGATCACGAAACCAGCTTCCGTGAGCAGGTCGTCGACAAGTTTGCCGACGAGTATCTCGCCGGCCGCACGCCGATCCCGTGCGTCCAGTGCAACATGGGGCCGAAGTTCACTGACCTGCTGAAGCTCGCGCGCGATCTCGGCGCGGACTGCCTCGCGACCGGGCATTATGTCCGGCGGGTCGAGGGCGCGCACGGCGCCGAACTGCACCGCGGGGCGGATCCCGCGCGCGACCAGAGCTATTTCCTGTTCGCGACCACGCAGGCGCAGCTCGATTACCTGCGCTTTCCGCTCGGCGGCCTACCCAAGGCGCGCGTCCGCGAGATCGCGGCCGAACTCGGCCTCGGCGTCGCGGCCAAGCCGGACAGCCAGGATATCTGCTTCGTGCCTGACGGCGACTACGCCGGGCTCGTCAAAAAACTGCGCCCCGAGGCGGCAGAGACCGCGGGCGACATCGTCGACCTCGGCGGCGCGAAGCTCGGCGAGCATCGCGGGCTGATCCACTTCACCGTCGGCCAGCGCCGCGGACTGGAAATCGGCGGGAGTCCCGAGCCGCTCTATGTGGTCCGCGTCGAGCCCGAGACGAAGCGCGTCGTCGTTGGCCCCCGTCGCGCGCTGGCTGTCGGGGCAGCACGGATGACCGACATCAACTGGCTGGGTGGCGATTTCACCGGACCGTTGACCGCCAAGGTGCGATCGATGGCGAAACCCGTCCCTGCCCGTCTGGTCGGCGACCGCGTGGTGTTCGATGCGCCCGAATACGGCGTCGCGCCCGGTCAGGCGGCAGTACTCTATGCGGGCGAGCGCGTGCTCGGCGGCGGCTGGATCGCGGAAACCGAAGCGGCACTCGTCGCCGCCTGACGCGTTGATGCGGCATGGATATCGACGATCTACGCCGCGAGATGGAAGCCGCCGCCGCGGCGATGGATTTCGAGACCGCGGGCAAGTTGCGCGATCAGATCAGTGTGTTGCGCGGCGGCGGCGAGGTGGCGGACACCGCGGGCCTGACGCGCCAACAGCCGGGCGCGATGGGGCTTGGAACGAGCCAGCAGCGGATGACGCCGCCGCCCGGCTGGGTGAAACCGAAGAAGCCCGATCCGATGACCAAGGGGCGGAAGCGGTAGGCGCGCTGATCGCCCTTCGGGGCTACCTCTGGAAAAGAGCACCACCCCGGCGGAGGCCGGGGCCCAATTGGGACACGAGAATTGGCGGCAGCTGCGCGTCGTTACTGCGACCTTGCCAACTGGACCCCGGCCTTCGCCGGGGCGGTAGTTGTTAAAAAGCGGGCCAAGACATCAAGGCAGCAGGAACGTACCCTCGATCGTCGTCACGCACGATCCGCCCAGCACCACCCGGTCACCCTCAAGCCGACACGTCAGCTTTCCACCGCGCGCGCTCGCCTGATACGCTGTAAAGCTGTTCCCCAAGGTCGGCGCCCAATACGGCACCATCACCGCATGCGCTGAGCCCGTCACCGGATCCTCATCGATCGCATAATACGGCGTGAACACGCGGCTGACGATGTCGCTCGCCTCCCCCCGCGCCGCTACGATCGCGACGATGGGGAATCTCGCCAGTGCTACGTAGTCCGGCTTCAGGTCGCGAACGATCGACTCGTTCTCAACGATCACGAGCGCATAGCCCTTCTCGTGCCACAACGTCTCGACGGGCGACTCGATGTTCAACGCGGCAACGATCTCCGGGATCGCCTTCGGGCTCGGTCCCCAGGCCGGCAGCTCCAGCGTGTACCCGCTGTCCGCCCGCGCGACCTCCAGTATCCCAGCCTGCCGCGTCCGGAACCGCACCCGGTCGAGCGCAGTATCCGACGACAGCACGAAATGCCCGCTCGCCAACGTCGCATGACCACACAAGGCCACCTCGGCCCCCGGCGTGAACCAACGCAGGTCGAAATCGACGCCCTCGTCGTCCGACGCGACGATGAACGCCGTCTCACTCAGGTTGTTCTCCTGCGCGATGTTCAGCAGCACGGCGTCGTCGAGCCACGCCGACAGCGGCATCACCGCAGCCTGGTTGCCGCCGAAGGGCGTGTCGGAAAACGCATCGATCTGCGCGAACGGTATTCTCATGCCTAAATCCTCAAACCCGCTTGCCGAACCAATGCGGCGTCACGTCCGCCTCGACCAGCGGATTGTCGGTATCGACATGCCCCTCCGGATCGAGATGGATCAGTACCTCGACCTTGGGGAACGCGGTGCGCAGGTTCCGCTCGACCGCCTCGACGATGTCGTGCGCATGTTCCACGGTCAGGTCACGTGCCACCTCCATGTGGAACTGCGCGAAATCGTGGCTGCCAGAGCGGCGCGTGCGGAAATCATGGATTCCCCGAATGCCAGGCTGGCGCGCGGCAACATCGAGGAATTGCGCGCGGAAATCCTCAGGCCATTCCTTGTCCATCAGCTGGTCGATCGCATTCGACGACGCCTGGAACGCGCCCCAGGCGAGCCACAGCGCGATGACGATGCCGAAGATGGGATCCGCGCCGCTCCACCCGACATATTGATCGAGCACCAGCGCGACGATCACCGACCCGTTGAGCAGCACGTCCGACTGGTAATGGACGTTGTCCGCGAGGATCGCGACCGAGCCCGTCTGGCGGATGATCTTACGCTGATAGGCGAGCAGGAACACCGTCGCCGCGATCGCGATCACCGACACGCCGATGCCGAACTCGGCGCCGGTGGTCGGCTGCGGATCGCCGAACGCCAGGATCGCGCGCCACGCGATGCCGACCGCCGACGCGGTGATCAGCATGACCTGGAACAGCGCCGCGAGCGCCTCAGCCTTGCCGTGGCCGAAGCGGTGATCGTGATCCGCCGGCGTCGCCGCCAGCCGCACGCCGTACAGCGTGACCAGCGACGCGAGCAGGTCGAGCGCGGTATCGGCGAGCGAGCCGAGCATCGCCACCGAGCCCGTCGACCACGCCGCAAAGCCCTTCAACAGCAGGAGGAAACACGCCATCGCGACGCTGGCGAGCGCCGCGCGTGTTGCGAGGGGTATGACCTTGCGCCGTTCGTCCTGCGTCATGGGAACAACAGCCCTTCGCTCCAGTTGCCGTCATCGCGAACGAACAGCCGCCGTTCGTGGAGCCGATGCGCACGGTCCTGCCAGAACTCGATCCGCGTCGGCGTGACACGGTAGCCACCCCAATGCGGCGGCCTTGGCACGTCCTGCCCGTCGAACTTCGCGGTCATTTCGGCAAAGCGCTGCTCGAACGTCTCGCGGCTGTCGAGCGGCCGGGACTGCTCCGACGCCCAGGCGCCAAGCTGCGAATCACGACCACGCGAGGCGAAATAGGCGTCGGACTCTTCGTCCGTCGCCCATGATACCGGACCCTCGACGCGGATCTGACGGCGCAGCGACTTCCAGTGGAACAGCAGCGCACCCTGCGGATTGGCGGCGAGCTCGCCTGCCTTGCGGCTTTCGCGATTGGTGTAGATCACGAAGCCGTCGGGGCCATGCCCCTTCAACAGCACCATGCGCACCGAAGGCCGCCCCTCGGCATCGGCGGTCGCAAGCGCAACCGCGTTCGGGTCGTTCGGCTCGGACTGCTTGGCTTCGGCGTACCAGCTGTCGAACAGCGTGAAGGGATCGTCTGACATGCCGCGCGCCATAGCGGGATTTGGGCCGAAACGAAACTTGGGAACGACTCTACCGTGCCGATGATTGACCCAGGTAATCGAATCGTTTCCGCAACGAAGGAACATCCAGGGTGGCAGCGCGCGCATATTGGCAGGGGCAGATCCGGCTGGCTTTGGTCTCGATCCCGGTCGAGATCTATTCCGCGACCAAGTCCGGCGCGGCGGTGTCGTTCAAGCAGATCCACGAGCCGTCGGGCCAGCCGATCCACTACGACAAGGTCGTCACCGGCGTTGGCCCGGTCGACGCCGACGAGATCATGAAGGGCTATGAGGTCTCGAAGGGCGAATACGTCCTGCTGGAGCAGGACGAGATCGATGCGGTGAAGCTCGAGTCAAAGAAGACGCTGGAACTCACGCAGTTCGTCGATGCGAGCGAGATCGACGTGCTGTATTACGAGAAGCCGTATTTCGTGGTGCCCGCGGACGATCTCGCGGAGGAGGCGTTCATCGTTCTGCGCGAGGCGTTGAAGCGGACGAAGAAGGTCGGGCTCGGCCAGCTTGCGATGCGCGGGCGCGAATATGTCGTGAGCCTTAAGCCGTGCGGGCGCGGGATGGTGCTGGAGACGCTGCGCTACGCCGACGAGGTGCACAAGGCGCAGGGGTATTTCCGCGAGATCCCCGATGACAAGCCGTCCGAGGAACTGCTTGAACTCGCCGAGGCGCTGATCGAAAAGCGCAGCGCGGACTTCCATCCGCAGGAGTTCCACGATCGCTATGTCGACGCGCTGAAGGACCTGATCGAGCGCAAGCGCAAGTCGAACGGGAAGAAGATCATCGAGGACAAGGACACCGGCGGAAAGACGGGATCGAACGTGGTCGATTTGATGGCGGCGTTGAAAAAGTCGATGGAGAAAAGTGGGGGTGCGGCAGAGAAGGCGCCGGCGAAGAAAGCCCCTGCCAAGCGCGCGCCTGCCAAGACGGCGGCCAAAGCGCCAGCCAAAAAACGTGCTTAAGCTCCCATCCCTGAAAGGGAGGGGTTGGGGGTGGGTCGCTCACCGTAATAGCGCCCCGCCCGCCAAGCGGCTGCCCCACCCCCGGCCCCTCCCTTCCAGGGAGGGGTGAAGATGGTCGACGATCCCCTAGCGCTCTACAATTCCAAGCGGAACTTCACGAAAACCGCCGAACCCGCAGGCACGCTGGCCCCCGGCAACGGCAACAGCTTCATGGTCCAGAAGCACGACGCCACCCGCCTTCACTGGGATTTCCGCCTCGAAATCGATGGCGTCCTGAAAAGCTGGGCAGTCACCCGCGGCCCCAGCCTCGACCCCAACGAAAAGCGCCTCGCCGTCCGCACCGAGGACCACCCGCTCAGCTACGCCACCTTCGAAGGCACGATTCCCGCGGGCGAATACGGCGGCGGCACGGTGATGCTGTGGGACCGCGGCACGTGGTCGCCGATCAAGGGCAAGTCGGCCAAGGACCTCGACAAGGGTCACCTCCACTTCGTCCTGGATGGCGAACGGATGAAGGGCGAATGGCTGCTGATACGCCTGAAGCCCCGTGCGAAGGAAAAACGCGAGAACTGGCTGCTCAGGAAGATTGACGATGCGGCCGCTGGCGGCACCGACACGCTCGTCGAAGAAGCGCTAACCAGCGTCTCGACCGGCCGCACGATGATCGAGATCGAAGAGGATAAAAAGCCGGCACGCCCCCCCAGCCCGTCATCCCAGCGAAAGCTGGGATCTCAAGCGGTGAAAACGGGACAGGAGCCGCGGGAGACCCCAGCTTCCGCTGGGGTGACGAAGGGGGCGGGGCGAGCGAGTAACACGCCGCCGGAGTTCCAGGACCTGCAACTCTGCACCCTCGTCGACGCCGTCCCCACCGGCTCCGCTTGGCTCCACGAAGTCAAATACGACGGCTACCGCGCGCTGATCTCTGTCGCCAACGGCAAGGCGAAGGTCTTCACCCGCACCGGCCTCGACTGGACCGACAAGTTCGCCGCAATCGCCGACGCCGCCGCCAAACTCCCCGTAAAATCCGCGCTGATCGATGGCGAGATCGTCGCGTTCAAGGACGGCCATCCCGATTTCTCGACGCTGAAGGACGCGATCTCCGCGGGCGGCGACATGACGTTGTTCGCGTTCGACCTGCTCGCACTCAACGGCGAAGACCTGACTGGCCTCTCCAACCTCGACCGCAAGGCGCGGCTGCAACCGCTGATCCCCGGGGACGAGGACCGCCTCCGCTACTCCGACCACGTCATCGGCGCGGGCGAGCAATTGTTCAAGACGATGTGCCGCGAAGGCCTCGAAGGCATCGTCTCGAAACGCGCCGACGCGCCCTATGCGGGCAAGCGGACCAAGACGTGGCTCAAGGTCAAATGCACGCACCGCCAGGAATTCGTGATCGTCGGCTGGCTGCCGTCCGACAAGAAACGCGGGTTCAAGTCGCTGCTGCTCGGCGTCCGCGAGGGCAAGGGCTTCAGGTATGCGGGGAAGGTCGGCACCGGGTTCGACCAGGCGTTGATGGACGAGATCCGCGACAAGCTCGACGCGCTCGACCGGAAAACGCCGACGGTCGAGGCCCCCAAGGCGGCGGTCCGCGGCGCGAAATGGGTGACGCCGAAACTGGTCGCGGAGGTTGCCTTCGCCGAGGTCACGCCCGACGGCGTGCTCCGCCATTCGAGCTTCATTGGCCTGCGCGAGGACAAGGCCGCGAAGGACGTCCTCGCCGAGACGCCCGCCCCGCCGCCCGATGTTCATGAGAGCGCCGCGCCCGAGACGAGCATCAAGGTCAGCAGCCGGGACCGCGTGATCTTCGACAAGTCGGACGTCACCAAGGGTGATCTCGCGGACTATTACGTCGCGGTATCGAGGATCATGCTGCCGGTCGCGGGCAACCGGCCGATCAGCCTCGTCCGCTGCCCACAGGGCCGCTCGCGCGCGTGCTTCTTCCAGAAACACGACGCGGGGAGCTTCGGCGACGCGGTGCATCAGGTGCCGATCCGCGAAAAGAACGGCTCGACCGAGGACTATCTGTATGTCGACGACGCGGACGGGCTGGTCGCGTGCGTGCAGATGGGGACGATCGAGTTCCACGGCTGGGGCTCGTCGAATGCCGCCTTGGAAAAGCCGGACCGGCTGGTGTTCGATCTCGATCCCGACGAGGGGCTCGACTTCGGCGACACGAAGAAGGCTGCCGAGCATCTGAAGAACCAGTTGGCGGAACTGGGGCTGGTCAGCTTCCCGATGCTGTCGGGCGGCAAGGGCGTGCATGTCGTCGTACCGCTGACTCCGGACGCGGAATGGCCGGCGGTGAAGGACTTCGCGGATCGCTTCGCGCGGGCGATGGCGGGGGCGGATCCCGAGCGATTCGTCGCGACGATGGCGAAGGCCAAGCGCAAGGGGCGGATCTTCATCGACTGGCTGCGGAACCAGCGCGGGGCGACGGCGGTGATGCCGTACTCGGCGCGGGCCCGGGCGGGGGCGCCGGTGGCGGCGCCGGTGTCGTGGACCGAGTTGCGGGATATCGAGACGGCCGCGCGGTGGGGCGTAAAGGATGGGGCCGAGTTGATCGCGCGGGCTGGGTCGCGGGCTTTGGCGGGTTGGGGTGTGGCGGATCAGGTGTTGCCAGATTTGTGAGCGGCTCCCTCCACCAGCACCACCCCGGCGGAGGCCGGGGCCCAGTTGGGGAACGGTGCTATCGAAGGGCAGCGCTCCGTTACGACCACCTTTCCAACTGGGCCCCGGCCTTCGCCGGGGTGGTGGTTTGTGGAGGCGACAGCTCGCCCCCTTACTGTTCCCTCGCGAACGCGGGGGTCCAGGGTAACTGAACGCAGCGCTTGGGATTCCTGGACTCCCGCGTTCCCGGAGGAACAGCAGTAACGCGCGGCCCCCGCGACAATTTATGTTGCACCGCCGCGTCGAAAGGTGAAACACCGCCGCCTGTATTCGGGGGCTTGAGGCATTGGACACGGCGGACACGGCGACGCACACCGCGCCCCTTTTCGACGCGATGATCCATGCCGAGCGCTGGATCGCCGACTATTGCGCACGCAGCACCGGCGCCGACGTGCTCTGCAAGGACGCCGACCCCGCCTGGGCGGCGATGTTCGCCGAACTCGCGATGGTCGCCTCGGACGACCTCGGCCACATCCGTGAACGCGTCCAGCGGCATGCCGTCGACATCGGCACCGGCTTCCGGATCGCCGACGAACCAGACGAGCGCCCCTGGCCCGTCTCGCCCGTACCCTTGCTGATCGAGGCCGGCGAATGGGCGGGGATCGAGCGCGGCGTGATCCAGCGCGCGACGTTGATGGAGACGGTGATCGCCGACCTATACGGCAAGGGAACGCTGGTCGCGGACGGCCATATCCCCGCCGCGCTCGTCACCGGCAGCCCGTTCTTCCTGCGGCCAATGGTCGGGCTCGACCCGCCCAGCGGCCGCCACCTCGATTTCATCGCGATCGATCTCGGTCGCGGGCCGACCGGCGAATGGCGCGTGCTCGCCGATCACCTCCGCGCACCCGCCGGCGCCGGCTATGCGCTGGAGAACCGCATCGCGGTCAGCCGGACGCTTGGGGGGTTGCAGGATCGGCTCAACGTCCAGCGCCACGCGCCGTTCTTCGCAGCCTTCCGCGCCGGCATCGCGGCGATGTGCAAGCGGACCGACCCGCGGATCGGGCTGCTCACGCCCGGTCGGTTCAACCCGAGCTATCCCGAACAGGCGCACCTCGCGCGGTATCTCGGGCTGCTGCTGGTCGAAGGTGCCGATCTCGCCGCGCTCGAGGACAAGGTGTATGTCCGCACCATCGGCGGGCTCAAGCGGATCGATGCGCTGTGGCGGCGGCTCGACCCGCGGCTGCTCGATCCGCTGGCGTTCGACACGCATTCGCAGATCGGCGTGCCCGGGCTGATCGACGCGTACGCGGCCGGCAACGTCGTGCTGTCGAACACGCCGGGCTCCGCCGTGCTGGAGGCGCCGGCGTTCTCGGCGTTCCTACCGCAGCTGGCAAAGTCGCTGCTCGGCGAAGACCTGCTGCTGCCCAACATCGCGACGTGGTGGTGTGGGCAGGACGGCGCGCGGGCGCAGGTCAAGGCGAATTTCGACCGCCTGCTGATCGGTCCGGCATTCCATTCGCGGCCTCTCGGCATGACCGGCGGCCCGGTCACGGGCGCCGACATCACTGGCGAAGACCGCACGCGCCTGCTCGCCGACATGGCAAAGCGGCCGCAGGATTATGTCGGGCAGGAACTGGTCCAGCTCTCGACCATGCCGGTCGTGGTCGGCGATGCGCTGGTCCCCCGCCCCTTCACGCTGCGCGTGTTCGCAGCGCGTAACGGCGACGGCGAATGGACCGTCCTCCCCGGCGGGTTCGCGCGGATCGGCGAGCATCCCGACGCGCGGGCGGCGGTGATGGGCGAAGGCATCTGGTCCGCCGACGTCTGCATCTATGGTGCCGAGCCGGTCGCGCCCGTGTCGTTGCTGACCGCCGCGGACTCGTTCCAGGTGCGCCGCAATCCGGGGACGTTGCCGAGCCGGGTGGCGGACAATTTCTACTGGCTCGGGCGGTATCTGGAGCGCGGCGAGGCATTGCTCGGCGCGATCCGCGTGATGCTCGGCAACTCGATCGACGTCGACGGGGGTGCCGTCTTGTCGCCGACCACAGTCGGCAAGCTGGTCGGGCTGATCGTCGGGGCGGGCAGCGCGCCGCATCCGCCGTCGCTGCGCCGTGCCGACCTGACCGCGCTCGCCCGCACCGCGATGGAGGACGAGCGCCGGCAGTCGATCCTGACGCTCAACCGCCATGCGCGCGAGATCGGCGAAGGCTCGCGCGACCGGCTGTCGGCGGACATGGTGCGATTGCTCGAAGCGCCCTTCCCTACGCATCGCGGAATGCTGGAGCGGGCGGGGTCGCTGCAACGGCGCTACGCAGCGATTGCCGGGCTGTCGGCGGAGCATATGGGGCGGACGGCGGCGTGGCGCTTTCACGATCTCGGGCGGCGGATCGAGCGGGCGATGGCGATGGCGCGCGCGATCCGGTTGTTCGGGATGCCGGGCGCGTCGCCGGACGACCTGTCGGTGCTGCTCGACCTGGCCGACAGCCAGATCAGTTACCGGCAGCGTTATCCGACGGGGATCGCCCGGGTGCCGGTGATGGATCTGGTGGCGCTCGATCCAGGCAATCCTCGGTCGTTGGCGTTTTCGGCGGAGAGGATCGCGGCGCGGTTGGCAGAGTTGCCGGTGCTGAGCGACGACGAGATGGCTGAGCCGCAACAGGCGCAAGCGACCGGGTTGCAGGCGATCGTGATGACCGCGACGGCCGCGGAGCTGGACGCGGAGACGCTGGGGGATATCGAGCGGCGTCTCGGCGCGGTGTCGGATGCGCTGGCGCGGCGGTATTTCCTGCAGGGGGCGGAGCCGTTGCGGACTAGCGGGCTGACGTTGGCGTGAGGGGCGTGAGCGGGCGCAACAAACTCCCTCTCCCCTCCGGGGAGAGGGTCGGGGTGAGGGGCAGCCAAGCAGTGCTGCGCCCGGAACAGCCCCTCACCCCAGCCCTCTCCCCGGAGGGGAGAGGGAGCAGATCATGATCTACGATATCCGCCACGTTACGACGTTCGATTATGGCGCGAGCGTGAAGTTTGCGCGGTGCAATCTGCGGTTGAAGCCGATCGACTGGCCGGGGCAGCATCTCGATAGCTACGCGCTGTCGGTGCATCCGGCCGGCCGCACCAGTGCCGCGCGCGCAGAAGCCGGGCTCGCCAACGTTACGCGGCTGGTGGTCGACAGTCCGGTTCGGCACCTGACGATCGAGAGCCGGTCGCGGATGACGGTGGACCGCCTCGTGCCCGTGCCCGATGCCAGCGATCCGACGCTAGGCGAGATCGCGGCGATGGCGCGGGCGAGCACCGATCTCTCCGCGGCTAGCCCTGCGAACTACATCTATCCCTCGCCGCTGATCCCGCTCGACCAGGCGATCGCCGACTATTGCGCGGTCGATCTCGATCCTTCCCGGGGCGCGCTGGAGGCCGGGATCACGCTCGCGCGGCGGATCCAAGTGGAGTTCGAATTCGATGCCGACGCGACGCTCGTCGATACGCCGCCGCATGAGGCGTTCCTCCAGCGCAAGGGCGTGTGCCAGGATTTCGCGCAGATCATGATCACCGGCTTGCGCGCGGCGGGGCTGCCCGCGGCCTATGCGTCGGGATATATCCGGACGATCCCGCCCGAGGGCCAGCCGCGGCTGGTCGGCGCGGATGCGACGCATGCGTGGGTGTTGCTGTGGTGCGGGCCGGTGCGCGGCTGGGTCGGGGTCGATCCGACCAACGGGATCTGGATGGCGAGCGATCACATCGTGATGGCGGTCGGGCGGGACTATGCCGAGATCGCGCCGGTCGACGGGGTGGTGCTCGGGTCGGGGGCGCAGAACATGGATGTCAGTGTCGATGTGGCGCCTTTGGAGGACACCCAACTCTCCTAACCCACTCCGTCACCCCGGACCTGTTCCGGGGTCCACCATTCCGCGTACTCAGCTTTCTCGATGTTGCGGAACCGTGGATGCCGGAACGAGCCCGGCATGACGGAACGGGCGTTACTTCTCGTCGTGTGGGTTCGGATACGAGCCGCCGCCGCTCTCGCCGCCCTCGTCCTTGGCCGGCGCGTCGTTCACGCCGTCCTTTTCCTTCGCGCCGTCGTCTTTCTTCGGCACGCCCTGCATCGGTTGTTTGTCGGTCATGATCGTTCCTCTCGTGCAACCAAACACCCCGCGCGCAATTGCGTTGCGCGGGCGATCCCCCCACATAGACGCGCAAGGTATAATGGGGACGTAAGTGGCCGATCCGTACAAGACTCTGGGTGTAGCGCGCGACGCGACCGAAGCCGACATCAAGAAGGCGTACCGCAAGCTCGCGAAAGAGCTTCATCCCGATCGCAACAAGGACAATCCGAAGGCGTCGGAGCGGTTCAGCACGGTCACCAACGCGTACGACCTGTTGAACGACAAGGACAAGCGCGCCCGGTTCGATCGCGGCGAGATCGACGGCGACGGCAACCCGGCGTCGCCGTTCGGCTTTGGCGGTGGCGCCGGCGGGCGACCGCAGCCCGGCGGCGGCTTCCGGAGCGAGGGCTATGAGACCGGCGCCGGCGGGGCCGACATGAGCGACATCTTCGAAGGCCTGTTCGGCGGCGCGCAGCGTGGCGGCGGCGGTGGGTTCTCCGGCGGCTTCGGTCGGCGCCCGCAGCCCAAGGGCGAGAATGCCGCGTATCGCCTGCAGGTCCCGTTCGTCGAAGCGGCCACGTTGGAACCCCAGCGCGTGACGCTCGCAGACGGCAAGACGCTCGACCTCAAGCTCCCCGCCGGGGTCGAGAGCGGCACGCAGATGAAGCTGGCCGGCAAGGGCGAGCAGGGTCCGGGCGGCGCAGGCGATGCGATCCTGACGATCGAGGTCCAGCCGCACAAGTTCTTCACGCGCGACGGCGACGACGTCCGCCTCGACCTGCCGATTACGCTGGCCGAGGCGGTCCTGGGCGGGTCGGTCAAGGCGCCGACGGTCGACAAGCCGGTGATGCTGACGATTCCTAAGGGCACCACCTCAGGCAAGACGCTGCGCCTCAAGGGCAAGGGTTTTCACAAGAAGGGCGGCACGCGGGGCGACCAGTTGGTCACCCTGATGATCGACATTCCCGCCAGCGATGCGGCGCTGACCGCGTTCGTCGAAAGCTGGGATGGTCGCGAAGCCGGGAACCCGCGGGGGGCCATGGGCGTCTGAACCCGTTGTGAATGACAATACCCTAACGCCCGAAGCGCGCGCGCACGATCATGGTGCGACGCGCGCCCGTCTCACCCGCGGCATGGCGAAGGTCAGGCCAGGCAGTTACGCGTTCGAGATCGTCAAACGCGCGGCCGTCGGCGTGTTCAACGATGGCTTCATCCACGCGGGGAACCTCGCCTATCTCGCGTTGATGACGGTGTTTCCGTTCTTCATCGTTGCGGCAGCGATCCTGTCGATCTTCGGGCAGAGCGTCGAGACGGTGCGCGCGGTCGAGTCGTTCCTCAACGTCCTGCCACCGAACGTCGGCGACCTGTTGCGCAAGCCAATCGCCGACGTGCTTGCCGCGCGGACCGGGTCGCTGTTGTGGCTTGGTGCGCTCGTCGGCCTGTGGACGGTCGGCAGCTTCGTCGAGACGATCCGCGACATCTTCCACCGCGCCTACGGAATCAAGGCAACCGCGCCATTCTGGAAATCGCGGCTCGGCTCGTCAGCTGTGATCATCCTATCGGTGGTGATCGCGCTGCTGTCGTTCCTCGTCCAGGGTATCCTCACCGCGGCCGAGCAGTTCATCTATCGCCTCCTCCCCTTCGCGCAGGACGCCGCCGGCTGGGTCGGCCTTTCTCGTCTTATCCCCGGCCTGCTCATGTTCGGAGCGCTGTACCTGCTGTTCTATTCGGTGACGCCGTCGCGCTATCGCTATTCGAAGTGCCGCAAATGGCCGGGTGCGCTGTTCACGACCGCCTGGTGGGTCAGCGCGACCGCGCTGCTGCCGGTGATCCTGTCGCGGCTCGGCGGGTACGACCTGACCTATGGCAGCTTGGCGGGTGTCGTCATCATGCTGTTATTTTTCTATGTCATCGGGCTCGGGCTCGTATTCGGCGCGCATCTCAACGCAGCACTGGCGGAACCACCCGAAACAACGCTAGAGCAGCCTGCTACGGATATGCAGGTATAGGCGGGGACGGCGTGAACGGTTTGATGGCGGGCAAGCGTGGGCTGATCATGGGCTTGGCGAACGACAAGTCGCTAGCCTGGGGGATCGCCAAGAAGCTGTCCGAAGCGGGTGCGGACCTCGCGTTCAGCTACCAGGGCGAGACGATGAAGAAGCGCGTCCGCCCGCTCGCCGAGCAATTGGGCGTGGCGCGGCTGTTCGATTGCGACGTGTCGGACATGGGTGCGCTCGATGCGACCTTCGACAAGCTGGCTGAAGAATGGCCGACGATCGACTTCGTCGTCCACGCGATCGGCTTTTCGGACAAGAACGAGTTGCGCGGGCGGTTCGTCGACACCAGCCTCGACAATTTCCTGATGACGATGAACATCTCGGTGTATTCGTTCGTCGCGGTCGCGCAGCGTGCGGCCAAGATGATGACCGAGGGCGGCGCGATGCTGACGCTCAGCTATTACGGTGCGGAGAAGGTCATCCCGCATTACAACGTGATGGGCGTGGCGAAGGCGGCGCTGGAGACGAGCGTGCAGTATCTTGCGGTCGATCTTGGTCGCGACAATATCCGCGTGAATGCGATTTCGGCGGGGCCGATCAAGACACTGGCCGCAAGCGGCATCGGCGATTTCCGCCTCATCCTGAAGTGGAACGAGCTGAACTCACCGCTGAAGCGCAACGTGACGATCGACGACGTCGGCGGCGCGGGGCTGTATCTGCTGAGCGACCTGGCTTCGGGCGTAACGGGCGAGACGCACCACGTCGACGCCGGCTACAACGTGATCGGCATGAAGGCCGAAGACGCCCCCGATATCGCTTTGGCTTGATGCCGACGGTCTTCCGGCTACATGGCCTGCGGTTCATGATCTTCCTCGACGATCACGCACCAGCGCATGTCCATGTATTCGGCGACGGCGAAGCGAAGATCGAGATCGGAGGCGACGGGCGGTCTCCGCGCATGATATATGCGGAAGGACTGAGCGGAGCGATGCAGCGACGCGCGTTGACTGCCGTCGCTCGGAACCAGAGAATGCTGCTGATGAAATGGGTCGAAATCCATGACCGAGCTGACTGAGGAAGAGATCCTGGCGGCGAACGAGCGCGGTCGCATCGCAATGGCGACCAAGCCAAGGGCGAAGAGCGCGCGATACGATCGCGATGAGGATCGTATCGTGGTCGATCTGGTGAATGGGTCGACGTTCGCGTTTCCGCCGCAGCTGTTGCAGGGCTTCGATCGCGCGACCCCGGACCAGATCGCGGAAGTCGAAATTCTGGGTGTCGGATTTGGTCTGCATTGGGAGTCGCTCGACGCGGACTTTACCGTAGCCGGACTCATGGCTGGCCGCTTCGGCACGGCGCGCTATATGGCAGAGCGGTTCGGCGCCGCCTGGGACGCGGTCGCAGCGGAATGAGCTTCAATACGTTTGGACGACTGTTCCGCCTCACCACTTGGGGCGAGTCTCATGGGCCTGCGCTCGGCGCAGTCGTCGACGGGTGCCCACCTGGCATCCCGCTCACCGAGGCTGACATTCAGCCCTGGCTCGATAAGCGCCGCCCGGGCACCTCGCGCTTCACGACGCAGCGGCGCGAGCCGGATACGGTGCGCATCCTCTCGGGCGTGTTCGAAGGCCGCACGACAGGGACGCCGATCAGCCTGATGATCGAGAACGTCGACCAGCGCTCGAAGGACTATTCGGACGTTGCCAAGGCCTATCGCCCCGGCCACGCCGACTATGCCTATGACGCGAAATACGGGTTCCGCGATTTCCGTGGCGGCGGGCGCTCCTCCGCGCGCGAGACCGCGGCACGCGTCGCCGCCGGTGCCGTCGCGCGGCTCGTCGTCCCGCAGGTCCGTGTCCGCGCATGGGTCGAGGCGATCGGCGGCGATGCGATCGACCCCGCGAACTTCGACGACGCGCAGATCGACCAGAACCCGTTCTTCTGCCCCGACGCCGAGGCAGTACTCCGCTGGGAAGTGCTCGTCGACGCCGCCCGGAAATCCGGCTCGTCGCTTGGCGCGGTGATCGCGTGCGAGGCGACCGGCGTGCCCCCCGGCTGGGGCGCGCCGCTCTATGCCAAGCTCGATTCCGAACTCGCCTCCGCCTGCATGAGCATCAACGCGGTCAAGGGCATCGAGATCGGCGACGGGTTCGCCGCTGCCGCTCTGTCGGGCGAAGCGAACGCCGATCCAATGCGTCCCGGTATCGACGGTCCGGAATTCCTCGCCAACCATGCCGGCGGCATCGCTGGAGGCATCGCGACCGGCCAGCCGATCACCTTGCGCGTCGCGTTCAAGCCGACCAGCTCGATCCTCACCCCGGTCGAGACGATCAGCCCGACCGGCGAAGCCGCGACGATCGCCACCAAGGGGCGTCACGACCCGTGCGTTGGGATCCGCGGAGTCCCCGTGGTCGAGGCGATGGTCGCCCTTGTCCTGGCCGACCAGGCACTGCTGCATCGAGGCCAGTGCGGCTGACGCTGGAACATAAGCCGGACTTAAGCGCTTGCCCTTCAATAACATAGGAGAGCGAAATGCGTATTCTGACTTCGATCGCAGCGGCAGCGCTGATCATTCCGGGCGTGGCACTGGCACAGACGGGCACCGGCGGCTCGATGGGCGGCACCACGGGTGGCACGATGAGCGGCAGCACCATGGGCGGTTCGACCGCAGGCAGCACGACCGGCGGCATGTCGACCGGTACGATGGACCAGGCCAACCCCTCGACCAGCACCCGTTCGACCACAACGCGCACGCAGCGTGGCACCAAGGCTCGCAGCCGTACGCGTGGCACGACGTCGGGCACCATGAGCGGCACTGGCACGACGGGCAGCACGATGTCCGGCACGACCGGTAGCACGATGTCCGGCACGATGGGCGGCACGACTGGTACGATGGGCACCACCGGCACGATGGGTGGAACGATGGGCGGCTCGACCGGAACCACGGGCACGATGGGTGGCACGACCACCGGCACGATGGGTTCGACCACGGGCGGGACAACCGGCACGACCACTCCGCGCTGATCCGACCTCGCTACAGTAAATGAAAAGCCGGGCGAGCGATCGCCCGGCTTTTTCGTGTCTGCTCAGTCCGAGAATGGATCGCGAACTAGGATCGTGTCGGCACGCTGCGGGCTGGTCGACACCAACGTCACCGGGCAGCGAATCAACTCCTCGATCCGGCGGATATACTTGATCGCCTGCGCGGGCAGGTCGGCCCAGCTGCGCGCACCGGCAGTCGTCTCCTGCCAGCCTTCCATCGTCTCATAAATCGGCTCGACCAGCGCCTGGTCCGCCGCATGTGCCGGGAAGTAATCAAGCGTCTCGCCGCGCAGCTTGTAGCCGGTACAGATCGACACGGTCTCGAACCCGTCGAGCACGTCGATCTTGGTCAGCGCGATCCCGGTGATGCCACCGACCGCCGCCGCCTGGCGCACGAGCACCGCGTCGAACCAGCCGCAGCGACGCTTCCGCCCGGTGACCGTCCCAAACTCATGCCCGCGTACGCCCAAGCGCTCGCCCGTCTCGTTCTCGAGCTCGGTCGGGAAAGGCCCCGAACCAACGCGTGTCGTGTAAGCCTTGGCAATCCCGAGCACGAAGCCCACCGCCGACGGTCCAAGGCCCGAACCACCGGCGGCTGCGCCTGCGATGGTGTTGGACGAGGTCACGAACGGATACGTGCCGTGATCGACGTCGAGCAGCACGCCCTGCGCGCCCTCGAACAGAATCCGCTTGCCGGCCGAGCGCGCGGCATTGAGATCGCGCCAGACGGGCTTGGCGAACGGAAGGACGAAACCGGCGATCTCGCGCAATTCGGCAATCAGGCGCGCGCGGTCGATCGGCGGCTCGCCGAACCCTGCGCGAAGTGCGTCATGATGCGCGGTAAGGCGATCGAGCTGCGGCCCAAGATCGTCGAGGTGCGCGAGATCGCACACGCGGATCGCGCGGCGGCCGACCTTGTCCTCATACGCAGGCCCGATGCCGCGGCGAGTGGTGCCGATCTTGCCAGCGCCACTCGCGTCCTCGCGCAAACCATCGAGATCGCGGTGGAACGGCAGGATCAGCGCACACGTATCAGCGATCCGCAGCGTCTCCGGCGTCGCGACGACGCCCTGTGCGCCGAGCCGCGCGATCTCGTCCTTCAGCGCCCAAGGATCGAGCACCACGCCGTTGCCGATGAACGACGGCGTCCCGCGCACGATGCCCGACGGCAGCAGCGACAACTTGTACACATTATCGCCGACGACCAGCGTGTGGCCGGCATTGTGGCCGCCCTGGAACCGCACGACCATGTCGGCACGCTCGGCGAGCCAGTCGACGATCTTGCCCTTGCCTTCGTCGCCCCATTGCGCGCCGATGACTGCTACGTTGGCCAAACTCTATCTCCTGAGGATTACGCGCAGCGCCTACAGCGCGCGGGGCTCGCCTGCTACCCATAGATGCGTGCAGACTTGTGCTTCGGGGGTGTCGCCGGCGTCGAGTGCGGCGACGGTAACCCAGCCTTGCGCGCGCATCGCTGCGCCTTCGCTGGCGGGCGTACCGAACGGGAGGAAGAGGCGGCGACGGTCGACGGTGGCGACGCGCTCGACCAAGGCGTCGGCGAACAGCGAGAAGCCCGTCGCGGCTTCCTCGGCACCGTTCTCGTGGACGATGGTGTAGGTGCCACCGCGGCCGACTTCGCGTGCGCTACCGTCGGCGAAGAGCGAGAAGCCGAGCCAGCTCTGGTATTCGAACCCGTGCCGCTCGGTCGGGTCGAGCGTCAGCGCAACGCGGCCGTCAATCGCTTCAGCAATGCGCGCGAGACCGTCGAGACGCGAAGCCAGCGCACCGGTCGTGTCGAACCTACGAAGGCGGTCCATCGCCTGGTCGAACGGCCCTGCGGCTTCGATCAGGGGGAGGTAGGCGGGCGCGAGTGCGGCGACAGCGCCGGCGTCCTTCGCGTCGAGCCGATCGCGCAAGGTGGCGACCAGGTCATCCGCGACGGGGAGCGGGCCAGCGGCGAGCGTCGGCACCAGGTCGGGCAGCGTAAAGTCGATCGATGCGCCGGTAACATCGGCGGCGGCAATCATGTCGACCGCGACCGCGACGAGCTCCTGTGCCGCAGCGACCGAGTCGAGCCCGATGAGTTCGCAGCCGATCTGCCGGGTCTCGCGCGCGGGCGCGAGCTGCGATGCGCGCAGTTTGAGGACAGAGCCAGCGTAGCTCAGCCGAACCGGCCGAGGGTGATGCCCCATCCGCGTGGCGGCGATCCGCGCGACCTGTGCGGTGATGTCGGGGCGGATCGCCAGCGTGCGCTGCGACACCGGATCCACGAAGCGCACTGCGTCGTGCAGCCCGCCGGCTTTGAGGCGCATCTCCAGCCCATCGGCAAATTCGGCGAGCGGCGGATCGACGCGCTCGTAGCCGTGGAGACGCGCTGCTTCGAGCACGCGGGCCTCCAGCGCCGCGGCCGAATCGGCGAACGGCGGGAGGCGATCTCGGAAACCTTCGGGGAGGAGTGCGGTCACTGCTCCCTCTCCCCTGCGGGGAGAGGGTCGGGGTGAGGGGCTGCCACAAGCGCAGCAGATATGACCTGCCAGACCCCGTCCATTTCGGACATGATGTCGGCGTTGCTGAACCGTATCACGCGATATCCCTGTCTTTGGAGCCAATCCGTTCGGCTTGCGTCGCGCGCTTGGTCACTATGCGTATCGCCGTCAACCTCGATGACGAGTTTCGCGTCGCGTGCGCAGTAGTCGGCGATGTAGGGGCCGATGACGAACTGGCGGGTGAATTTGGTGTTGGCGATCTGCCGGTTACGGAGATGGCGCCAGAGTTTCGCTTCTGCCGGAGTGGGATCGCGCCGCATCCGCTTTGCGCGATCGAGAAGTAGGTCGTCGACCTTCACTGCTCCCTCTCCCCCTTCCGGGGAGAGGGTCGGGGTGAGGGGCGCCGCGAGCGATGCCCCTCCCAACTACCCCTCACCCAACCCTCTCCCCGGAGGGGAGAGGGCTTAAGCAAGAAGCCTAACAGGCTTAGAAGTTGAGGCCCATCGCGGTCTTCACGCCGGGGAGCGCGCGGACATTCGTCAGCAGCTCCGGCGTTACCGCTTCGTCAACGGAGAGCAGCAGCACCGCCTCGCCCCCAGCCGAACGCCGCCCAAGATGGAACGTCCCGATATTCACCCCAGCCTCGCCAAGAGCCGTCCCAAGACGACCGATGAACCCCGGCGCATCCTCGTTGACGACGTACAGCATCGGCCCGGCGAGATCGGCCTCGATCTTGATCCCCAGCAGTTCCACCAACCGCGGCGCCGAATCGCCGAACAGTGTCCCCGCAACAGACCGCTCGCCATCCTCGGTCTTCACCGAAACGCGGAGCAGCGTATGGTAATCCGCCTCACGCTCGGTGCGGACCTCGCGAACCTCAAGACCACGCTCGCGTGCCAATACAGGCGCGTTGACCATGTTGACCGTCGCGGTCTGCGTCTGGAGATAGCCGGCGAGCACCGCACTCACGATCGGCTTCGCGTTCAGGTCGGCCGCCGCGCCCTCGGTATGCACCGAAATCCGCGACACAGCGCCGGTCGTCAGCTGACCGACCAGCGACCCAAGCTTCTCCGCCAGCGCCATGTACGGCTTCAACTTCGGCGCTTCCTCGGCCGACAGCGACGGCATGTTGAGCGCGTTGGTGACGCCGCCCGACATCAGGAAATCGGCCATCTGCTCGGCGACCTGGATCGCGACGTTGACCTGCGCCTCGGTCGTCGACGCGCCGAGATGCGGCGTGCTGATGAAGTTCGGCGTGTTGAACAGCGGCGAGGCCTTGGCAGGCTCCTCGACGAACACGTCGAGCGCGGCGCCGCCGACCTGCCCCGAATCGAGCGCCGCCTTCAGCGCGACCTCGTCGATCAGGCCGCCGCGCGCGCAGTTGATGATGCGGACACCCTTCTTGGTCTTGGCGAGCGCCTCGGCCGAGAGGATGTTGCGCGTCTGGTCGGTCAGCGGCGTGTGCAGCGTGATGAAGTCGGCGCGCGCGAGCAGTTCGTCGAGCGTGACCTTCTCGACGCCGATCTCGATCGCGCGCTCGGGCGTCAGGAACGGATCGAACGCGACGACCTTCATCTTCAGGCCGCGCGCACGGTCGGCGACGATCGAGCCGATATTGCCCGCACCGATCAGGCCGAGCGTCTTCGACGTCAGCTCGACGCCCATGAAGCGGTTCTTCTCCCACTTGCCGGCCTGCGTCGACGCGTCAGCTTCCGGGAGTTGCCGGGCGAGCGCGAACATCAGCGCGATCGCGTGCTCGGCGGTGGTGATCGAGTTGCCGAACGGCGTGTTCATCACGACTACGCCCTTCGCCGACGCGGCGGGGATGTCGACGTTATCTACGCCGATGCCGGCGCGGCCGACGACCTTCAGGTTGGTGGCGTGCTCGAGGATTTCCTTGGTCACCTTGGTCGAGCTGCGGATCGCGAGGCCGTCATACTCGCCGATGATCGCGATCAGTTCGGCAGGCGTCTTGCCGGTGATCTCGTCGACCTCGACGCCGCGCTCGCGGAAGATCTGCGCCGCACGAGGATCCATTTTGTCGGAGATGAGGACTTTAGGCATGGGATTTCTTTCTTCTCCCTCTCCCCTCCGGGGAGAGGGTCGGGGTGAGGGGTGGTACGGGGAGGTGGCGTGCGTGGCAGCCCCTCACCCCAGCCCTCTCCCCGAAGGGGAGAGGAAGCGAGAATATTAAGCCGCCTTGGCGGTCGCGTAGGCCCAGTCGAGCCAGGGACCGAGCGCTTCGATATCGGCGGTGTCGACGGTCGCGCCGCACCAGATACGAAGCCCCGGAGGCGCGTCGCGGTAACCCGCCACGTCATACGCAGCCCCCGCCTTCTCCAGCGCCGAGGCCATCGCCTTGATCAACGCCTCGTCCGCACCCTCGACCGTCAGGCACACGCTGGTCTTCGACCGCGTCGCCGGATCGACCGCCAGATGCCCGAGCCAGTCGCGCTCCGCCACGATCTTGTCCAACGCCGCCGCATTCGCATCCGAGCGCTTGATCAGACCGTCCTCGCCGAGCGACTTCGCCCATTCGAGGCTGAAGATCGCATCTTCGACAGCCAGCATCGACGGCGTGTTGATCGTCTCGCCCTTGAACACGCCCTCGGTGAGCTTGCCCTTCGAGACGAGGCGGAACACCTTCGGCAGCGGCCAAGCCGGTGTGTACGTCTCGAGCCGCTCGACAGCGCACGGCCCAAGGATCAGCACGCCGTGCGCGCCCTCGCCGCCGAGCACCTTCTGCCACGAGAAGGTCGCCACATCGATCTTCGTCCAGTCGATGTCGTAGGCGAACACGCCGGACGTCGCATCGGCGAACGAGAGCCCCTCGCGGTCGTCGGGGATCCAGTCGGCATTCGGCACGCGCACGCCGCTGGTGGTGCCGTTCCACGTGAACAGCACGTCGTTCGACCAGTCGACCGCATCCAGATCGGGCAGCTGGCCGTAATCGGCGCGCACCACCGTGGGGTCGATCTTGAGCTGCTTGACCGCGTCCGTGACCCAGCCCTCGCCGAAGCTTTCCCACGCGAGCGCGGTGACGGGCTTCGCGCCCAGCATCGTCCACATCGCCATCTCGTACGCGCCGGTGTCGGATCCGGGGACGATGCCGATGCGGTGCGTATCGGGGAGCTTGAGCAGTTCGCGCATCAGGTCGATGCTGTACTGGAGGCGGGTCTTGCCGATCTTCGAGCGATGCGAGCGACCGAGCGATGCGGTGGCAAGCTTGTCCGCGGACCAACCCGGAGGTTTCGCGCAGGGACCGGAGCTGAAAAAGGGACGCGCCGGCTTCGTAGCGGGCAGCGTAGGCGCACCTGTAGCGGGTGCGTAGGTCGTATCAGTCATGTATCTCTCCTCACAGAGAGCACGCGCGGCGTTGGGACCGCGTGGCCCGTCGCCGGCCCTAACGGCGTCCGCGGGCGTGTCAACCGCGTTCGATTGCAAGCGCGCGGCGGCGGGACTCGCCCCACCGTGCGCCAAACTCGCTCCGTCACCCCGGGCTTGTCCCGCGCTTCACCGTGCCGCACGGCCTTAGGCATGGGGGACAAGACGATGAGTGGATGCCGGAACAGGCCCGGCATGACGGAGTGGGTGGTAGTAGCGACTCTCGCACTGACTTTAGCCGGCTGCGGACGTGCCGATCGCCCCACGGCACCGACCAAGACCCGCCCCAACCTCTCAGTCCCAAGCAACCGCGAAACCGCGCAGTGTCTCGCCGACCTGCGCCAACTCCACGTCTCGTTCCAGGTCCTGCCCGACCGCGAAACGGGGCCGGGCTGTGGGCTCAACGGCACCGTGAAGCTGGTCGATATCGGCGTCCCCGTCGCCAACCTCACCGCGGTCCGCTGCGGCGCAGCGCGCGCGTTCATCGGCTGGACGCGCAACGCGGTCGCACCGGCCGCGTATCAGATGCTGGGCAGCGAACTCGCGCGGATCGACAGCATGGGGAGCTACGCCTGCCGCAACGTGGTCGGCTCCGCAGGCAACACCAGCCGCCGCTCGGGCCACGCGATCGCCAACGCGATCGACGTCGGCGGGTTCGTACTGAAGGACGGGCGGCGAATCACCGTGCTCAACGACTGGAACTCGTCCGACCCGCAGGTCCGCCAATTCCTCCAGACGATCCGCGCGTCGGCATGCAAGCGGTTCGGCACGGTGCTCAGCCCCGACTACAACGCCGCCCACCGCAACCACCTCCATCTCGAAGACGATCACGCCAATTTCTGCCGCTAGCGCACCGCTCTAGCCCTCCCCTCGCGTTTCCTCTAATCGCGCCTGAATGACCGATACACGAGTACCATCGCGCGTTTTTCCGAACGCCAGCCAGGATGCCGAGTCCGCCCGCGACTCCGTTTCCACACCCCAGACGCAGCACCCGCATTACCGGCTCGCCTTCCAGGACATGGATTTCCTGTTGCGCGAAGACCTTCGGCCGGTGCGGTTCCAGCTCGAACTGCTGAAGACCGAACTCGTCCTCGACGAGGCGAAGATCGGCTCGACGTTCGTATTCTACGGCTCCGCGCGCATTCCCGAGCCGTCGAAGGCGCAGGCGCTGCTGAAGCTCGCCACCGACGAGAAGTCGAAGAAGATCGCCGAGCGGCTGGTCGAGAAGTCGAAATATTACGACGTCGCGCGTGAGCTGGCGGCCAAGGTCAGCGTCCTGCCGCGCGACGAGCGGGGCTGGCGGCAGTTCGTGGTGTGTTCGGGTGGCGGTCCGTCGATCATGGAAGCCGCCAACCGCGGTGCTGACGACGTCGGCGCCGAGTCGATCGGGCTGAACATCGTCCTGCCGCACGAGCAGGCGCCGAACCCGTACGTCACGCCGTCGCTGTCGGTGCAGTTCCACTATTTCGCGCTCAGGAAGATGCACTTCCTGCTCCACGCCCGGGCGCTGGCGGCGTTTCCGGGTGGGTTCGGGACGTTCGACGAGCTATTCGAACTGCTGACGCTGATCCAAACGGGCAAGATCCAGCCGATCCCGGTGTTGCTGTTTGGCCGCCAGTTCTGGGAGCGGGTCGTGAATTTCGATGCGCTGGTCGAGGAAGGCGTCGTCAGCGAGAAGGACCTGGGAATCTTCCGCTATGTCGAGACCGCGGACGAGGCCTGGGACGCGGTGCAGTCGTTCTATCGCGAGCGTGCCGAGAAGGAAGCGGCCGAGGGCTGAGCTTTCCCGGGGGGAAGTACTCCTCTTCTCCCTCTCCCCCTTCTGGGGAGAGGGTCGGGGTGAGGGGCAGCCAAGCAATGCTCCACCTGGAACAGCCCCTCACCCCAGCCCTCTCCCCGCAGGGGAGAGGGAGCAGGAAGATTACTTCTCCGAGCGGGCGCCCTTACGGGCTGCTTCCGGATCCACCGACGGCGCGCCCGAGGCCGGCGTTCCGGTATTCGCGATATCCGCAGTCGGCGCGCCCTTGGTCGCAGCCGCTTCCGCCGCATTCGCCGTCGCAGGCTGATCCTTAGCCGCAGCATCCTTGGCCGCCGCCGGAGCAGCACCAGCCGCAGGCGCCGCCGGCAACGGCAGGTTCGAGCCCTGCTGGTTCAGATACAGGATCACGTTCGCCCGGTCCTGCGCATTGCCAAGCCCCGCAAACGTCATCTTCGTCCCCGGCGCGAACTTGCGCGGCGAGGTCAGCCAGGCGTTCAGCTTGTCGAAGTCCCACTTGCCGCCGATCCCGGCCAGCGCCGACGAGAAGGCGTACCCGGCCTTGCCCTTGGCGATTTCCTCGCCGACCGTGCCGTACAGGTTCGGGCCGACGCCGTTCGCGCCGCCCTGGTTGATGGTGTGGCAGGCGGCGCACTTCTTGAACACTTCGGCGCCCTTGGCGGCGTCGGCGGTCGGCAGCAGCGAGGCGATCGGCACTTCGGCGGCCGCACCCTCGCCGCCCTCGGCAACGACGCCCTCGATCGCATAGCCCATCTTCTCGGGGCGCTCGCCGTGGAACATCATCCCGCCGACGATCGACAGCCCGAGCGCCGCACCACAGCCTGCGAGCACCCAGCCGGCGATCGTATTGGTCCGATTGTCCATCTTGTGCATCCGCCCTGTTCTGTTTGGGATAGCCATAGAAAACGCGAGCGCGCACCGCAAGCCGCGCTTGAAGGGCGGGTGAATGGCGGGCGGCGGCGCTTTACGCGGCTTGAACAGGCAGGCAGCGCGCTTTAGGCGCTCGGCGCATGGAAAACTTCGCCGCACCCGCCCGCCCGATCGTCGCGCGGATGACCGACGCCGCCGCCGCCGAGCCCGCGCGCGCCGTCGCGTTCCAGGGTGCACCGGGCGCGAACAGCCACGTCGCCGCGGTCGAGGCGTTCCCCGACGGCCTGCCCCTGCCCTGTTTCGATTTCTCCGACGCGATCGACGCGGTGAAGGACGGCCGCGCCGATTGCGCGATCATCCCGATCGAGAATTCGCTGCATGGCCGCGTCGCCGACATCCATTTCCTGCTCCCCGAATCGGGGCTGGTGATCACCGGCGAGCATTTCCTGCCTATCCGCCATGCGCTGATGGCCTGCGGCCCGCGCGACGGCATCCGCAAGGCGATGAGCCATCCGCAGGCTCTCGGCCAATGCCGGCACTGGCTGAAGGCGCACGGGATCGAGCCGGTGAGCTATCCCGATACGGCTGGCGCAGCGGCGGTGGTAGCGGAGTTGGGCGACCCGGCGATCGCCGCACTTGCGCCGCCTGCCGCGGCGGGGCTGTATGGCCTCGACCTGCTCGCGACCGACATCGCCGATGCGGACCACAACACGACACGGTTCGTCGTGCTGGCACGCGGCGGCAAGCCTCCCGCGGCGCAGGAACCGGTTGGCGGCGAATGGATGACGACGCTGATCTTCGAGGTCAGGAACGTCCCCGCCGCGCTATACAAGGCGGTCGGCGGCTTCGCGACAAACGGCGTGAACATTACCAAGCTGGAAAGCTACCAGCGCAACGGCAGCTTCTCCGCGACGGAATTCTATGCGGACGTGGTCGGCAAGCCGGGCGACGCGAACCTCGACCACGCGATGGAGGAACTGGGGTTCCATTCGAAATGGCTGCGCGTGCTGGGCACGTATCGCCAGGCGCGATCGCGGGGGTGATGTGACACTGATCCTCCCCCGCTAGGGGGAGGTGGCTGGCCCTTGCCAGACGGAGGGGGAGGCAGAGGACAACGTGTGTTCCGTGTCCTCCCCCTCAGTCGCTTCGCGCCACCTCCCCCTTGCGGGGGAGGATCGAAACGGCGTCAGTTAGCCGCGGGCAACCGCAACCGGACCAGCAACCCACCCAGGTCCTCGCTCTCCTCAAGCGCAACCGTCCCCTCGTAGATCTCCGCGACATCGCGCACGATCGCGAGCCCGAGCCCCGTCCCCGGCTTGCCCGTGTCCAGCCGCACACCGCGATCAAAGATCCGCACCCGCTCCTCTTCCGGAATGCCGACCCCGTCGTCCTCGACCAGGAACTCGACGAACCCTGACTGCGCACCGACCGTCACGAACACGCTGCCGCCACCATATTTCGCCGCGTTCTCGATCAGGTTGCCGAGCATCTCGTCGAGATCCTGCCGCTCGACATGGACCTGCAACCCGCGCGGCCCGGTCACGTCGATGCGCACATGCCGGTAAAGCCGACCGACAGCCCGCTCGACCGACTCCAGGCTCGGCCAAACATCCGCACGGCTATGCGCAGACCCACGCCGCCCGACCGCCCGCGCCCGCGCGAGGTGATGGTCGACCTGCCGCCGCATCGTCCGAGCCTCACGGATGACCGTGTCGGCGAGGTCGTCCGACTGCGCCGTCGCCGCGTTCATGATCACCGTCAGCGGCGTCTTCAGCGCATGCGCAAGGTTGCCCGCGTGGCGCCGCGCTTCCTCCGCCTGGCGCTCGTTATGCTCGATCAGCGCGTTCAGTTCCTCGACCATCGGCGCGACCTCGACCGGCATCGCACTCGACACGCGGTTAGACTGCCCCGCGCGCATACGGGCGATCTCCTCGCGCACACGGCGCAGCGGCCACAGCCCATAGAACGTCTGCAGCGCCGCCATCACGATCAGCCCGAGCGCGAGCAACGCGAAGCTGCGCACGAGCGTCCGCCGCAACGTCGTGATCTGCGCATCGAGCCCGTCGCGGCTCTGCGCCACCTGGAACCGCCAATGCACCTTCGACCCGGGGATCACCGCGTCCCGCTCGACCACGCGCAGCTTCTCGTCCGGAAATTGCGTGCTGTCATAGAAATGCGCGTTGCGGTCGTCATGCGTCCCGCCGAACGCGAGCCGGCGATCCCATAGCGAACGTGACGGGAAATCCTCGCGACCCTTGCCCGACACCTGCCAGTACAGCCCCGAATACGGCTCGACGAACCGCTGGTCGGCCGCCGCCTCGCGCGAGAAGATCACCTCGCCGTCAGGGCCGATCTCGGACGAATTGAGCAGCGACCGCAGCACATATTCGAGCTGGTCGTCGAAATTGCGCGTCACCGCGGCCGACAGCACCCGGTCGAGCGCGAACCCACCGCCGCTGAGCAGCACGCCGATCCACACCGCCGCGATCAGGATCATCCGCCGCGACAGCGATCCCTTGACCGCGGCGGGCACGCGGATCGGCCCGTCCGCTATCGGCGTGTCTGTGACCGGCGCGCTGTCCATCGTCAGCCGATCAGGCGTCCGGATCTTCGAGGCTGTAGCCGAGCCCGCGAATCGTCGTGATCACGTCCTGGCCAAGCTTCTTGCGGATTCGCGTCACGAACACCTCGATCGTGTTCGAATCCCGGTCGAAGTCCTGATCGTAGATATGTTCGATGAGTTCTGTGCGGCTTACCACCTTGCCCTTGTGATGCAGCAGGTAGCTCAGCAGCTTGTATTCCTGCGCGGTCAGCTTCACCGGCTCGCCGGCGCGCGTCACCTTGCCGCTGCGCGTGTCGAGGCGGATGTCGCCCGCGGTCAGCTCGGACGAGGCATTGCCCGACGCTCGACGGATCAGCGCACGAAGACGCGCGATCAATTCCTCGCTCTGGAACGGCTTGGCGACGTAATCGTCCGCGCCTGCGTCGAGCCCGGCGACCTTATCCGACCAGCTGTCGCGCGCGGTCAGCACCAGCACGGGCATCACCTTGCCCTCCTTGCGCCAGCGATCGAGCACCGTCAGCCCGTCGATCTCCGGCAGGCCGAGATCGAGCACGACCGCGTCGTAATTCTCGGTCGAGCCGAGGAAATGCCCCTCCTCGCCATCGACCGCGAGATCGATCGCGTAGCCGGCCCCTTCCAGGGTATTCTTCAATTGCTGGCCGAGATTCGGCTCGTCCTCAACGATCAGAACGCGCATGATACTCCTCTCGATTGGGGTTTTCAGCGACCCGTGCGGCCGACGATCTGGCCGGTACGGCCATCTACGTCGATCCAGATGACGGTTCCATTGCGCAGGTATTTGAGCGTGTAAATGGCACTGCCCGAATCATAGTCGAAGCCGAGATACTGGGCGTCTCCCATCGTCGGGCGGACGCGCGCCTCGATTTCGCGGACCGAAAGCAGGCGTCCGGTCTTGCGCCCTTCGAACGCGGACATCTGATCGCTGCGGCGCTGATCCGCTCCGGCAACCATAGGAGCAGCACCGATCAACACGGGCGCCGCGGCCAAGGTCGCGAGGAAAAGCAACATCTTCATTGCCGTGGCATAGCCGCCACCCGTTGAACACCCTGTGAATGGTCGCGCTCACACGGTCCTGCGAACAGTGTAACTTGCCTGCATCACCTGCCGCCCCTACGTGGCGGGAACATGGCAGCACCAATCTTAGCATTCGAAGGCCTCGGACTCGTCCAGGGCTCGGGATGGCTCTTTCGCAATCTCGACATCCATATCGGACCGCGCGACCGGCTCGCGCTGATCGGCCGCAACGGCGCCGGCAAGACGACCTTGCTCAAACTGCTCGGCGGCAGCGTCCAGGCGGACGAGGGACGCCGGACAATCGTCCCCGGCACCCGCGTCGTCATCCTCGAGCAGGAACCCGATCTGCGCGGTTTCGCGACGCTGCGCGATTACGTGATGGCGGGCGACGATGCGCCGGTGAACTACGAGGCGGATTCGATCGCCGACCAGCTCGGCATCGACCTGTCACGCGAGGCGGCTTCGGCGTCGGGCGGCGAGCGGCGTCGCGCGGCGATCGTTCGCGCGCTGTCGCAGGATCCCGACGTGCTGCTGCTCGACGAGCCGACCAACCATCTCGACATCGGCGCGATCGAGTGGATCGAGGACTGGCTCAAGCGCTTCCGCGGTGCGTTCGTCGTGATCAGCCATGACCGTACCTTCCTGACTCGGCTCACCAAGCAGACGCTGTGGCTCGATCGCGGCGCGATCCGTCGCGCGGAGATCGGTTTCGGCGGGTTCGAGGCGTGGACCGAGCAGGTCTATGCCGAGGAACAGCGCCAGGCCGAGAAGCTCGACGCGCGGCTCAAGCTGGAAGAGCATTGGCTGCTCCGCGGCGTCACCGGGCGGCGCAAGCGCAACCAGGGGCGCCTGACCAAGCTGCACGAGATGCGCGCCGAACGCGCCTCGATGATCGGGCCGCAAGGCTCGGCCAACCTGACGACCGCGAGCGACGACACGAAGTCGAAGGTCGTGATCGACGCCAAGAACGTCACCAAGGTGTACGGCGACCGCACGATCATCGGCGACTTGACGTTGAGGGTCACCAGAGGTGACCGCATCGGCATCGTCGGCCGCAACGGCGCCGGCAAGTCGACCCTGCTGAAGCTGCTGACCGGCGAGATCCAGCCCGACAGCGGCACGATCAAGCTGGCGCAGACGCTGGATGCGGTGGTGATCGACCAGCAGCGCAGCCTGATGGCGCCCGAGAAGACGGTGCGCGAAGTCGTCGTCGACGGCGGCGAATGGATTGACGTGCTCGGCGTGCGCAAGCACATCCACGGCTATCTGAAGGACTTCCTGTTCGACCCGAACATGGTCGATGCGAAGATCGGCTCGCTGTCGGGTGGCGAGCGCTCGCGATTGTTACTAGCGCGCGAATTCGCCAAGCCGTCGAACCTGCTGGTGCTCGACGAGCCTACCAACGATCTCGATCTCGAGACGCTCGACCTTTTGCAGGAGGTGATCGGCGATTACGACGGCACCGTGCTGATCGTCAGCCATGACCGCGACTTTCTCGACCGCACCGTGACGATCACGCTCGGGCTCGACGGTTCAGGCACGGTCGACGTTGTTGCGGGTGGGTACGAGGATTGGGAAAAGCGCCGCGTGTCGACGACGACCGGCAAGCGTGCGTCGAAGAAGGTCGCGGCCACGGCGCCGGTCGCTACCGCTCCCCGCGCGAAACTGACCTACAAGGACCAGCGCGACTACGAACTGCTGCCCAAGCGAATCGAGGAACTCGACGCGCAAATGGCCGCGGATGCGGTCAAGCTCACCAAGCCAGACCTTTATATGCGGGACAATGCGACGTTCGCGAAGCTTACGAAGGCGATCGAAACCGCACGCGCGGAGAAGGACGCGGCCGAATTACGCTGGCTGGAACTCGCCGAAATGGTCGAAGGCACGTCGATAACAAGCTAGACCGTCGTGAGTTTGCGTTGGAACTCGTTGACAAATGTTGCGTTGCGATGCATGGAACGACGACTATTTTGGAGATATTTATGAAGCTCAAGGCTCTTACCGGCGGCGCTCTTGCCGTTGCAATGATGACCACCTCGGTTGCAGCGTCGGCTGCTCCTGCCAGCCTGTCGGTTGCGAACGCACGCGTTGGCTCGGCAACGTCCGGCAAGAACGAGCTCGCGGGCGGCGGCGGCATCTTCGCCCTCCTGATCGTAGCTGGCGTTGCAGCGATCGGCGTTATCGCCATCGTCAATGACGACAACTCGGACAGCAACTGAGGTTGCCGGGCCGGCGCTTCGCGCGTCGGCCCACCGTTTTAAGATTACAATGCCTTGCCAGCGCGACCGGCTAGATCGACGACATACTGCCACGCGACGCGGCCCGAACGGCTGCCCCGACGTGTAGCCCAACCGATGGCTTCGCCCGGTTCGAACTCCAGATTATGTGTCGCCGCATAGGCCGCAACGATCGCCAGATACCCTTCTTGATCAAGCGCATGGAAGCCCAGGCTCAGGCCGAAGCGATCCGATAGCGCCAGATGATCGTCCGCCGAATCGCGCGGGTTGATCGCACTTTCCTGTTCGGCGATGTCCCGCGGCGCCAGATGACGGCGATTGGCGGTCACCAGCAATCGTACATTGGCAGGCCTAGGTTCCGCCCCACCCTCCAGCATCGAGCGAAGCGCCCGCGCCTCGGCCGGAACGTCGAATCCGAGATCGTCGACGAATACGACGAACGTACGCCTGACCTGCGCCAACGCCGCGAACAGCGTCGGCAGTCCGGCAAGCTCGGTGACCTCAACCAGCGCAATGTCGCCGCCCGAACTCTGCACGTCCGCCACCGCACTTTTAACGAGCGCCGACTTGCCGGTTCCCCGCGCGCCCCACAGCAGGACGTCCTGCGCGGCATGACCCGCCGCGAGATGGCGCAGATTGACCAGCAGCGAGGCCTTCTGTCGATCGACACCGATCAGCATATCCAGCGGCAAAGGCGCAAACCCACGCGCGAGCTGGAGCACCCCACCACGCCAGACGTACGCTGGGTGCGCGCGCGGATCGGCGGCCGGCGGCGGGGGTGGCGACAGGCGCTCGAGTGCGGCGGCGATGCGGTCCAGCGGATCGGTCATGCGCGGCTTCTGACGATACGCCTTCCCAGAGGCAAGGGTTCCGAAGGCAGGACCGGCAGCGTTCAGCCAAGCTGGCGGCGGTGGCTCACGATCACCGCATCGCCCGGCGCGAGTCGCACCGCTTTGTCTAGCAACTGGCGCGCGCCACCGACGTTCCCGCTCGCCGCCAAGGCGATACCGTAGGCATCCGCCGCAGCTGCATTCATCGGCGCGAGACTATACGCAGCGTTACCGTAGCGAACCGCAATGGCGCCGTCGTCGCTACCCGCATAGGCGAGCGCAAGGTCGCTTAATACGCCACCATCCCGGTTGCCGACCCTTCGCCGCACCCCCTCCAGCGTCTCGATCGCCTTGTCCCAATCCCCCGACGCGACCTGCCAATGCCCCAGCAGGCGCAATCCGGTCAGGCTTTGCGGGTTCTGCGACAGATACAGCGCCAGCGAGGTCGCCGCGTCCTGCGGGCGACCGGCGCGCCCAAGCGCATCGACCAGACGCAACATCGTCGGTTCGTCGAAGGACAGATCCGCGGCATGTGCATAGACGCCGGCCGCCTCGGGATAGCGCCCGGCAACAACCAGTGCGTCCCCAAGCGCCAGTTGCGCGGCAGGTGCGCCGGGGCTCGCCGTGACCAGCGCACGCGCCCGAGCAATTGCGCCCGCAGTATCCCCACGCGCGATCTGGCCGCGGATCACCCCCAGCACATAGGTCGGGTCGCTGGACGCGGCATCGGCAACGGCCAACAATGCGCCGACCGAATCGTCCGTACCGAATATCCCCGCGGGCGCCGTCCGCCCCCCCGCCGCACGATCGACGAACTGCGCCGCGGTCGAGGTATCCCCGGTCGCGTCGAACGCTCGCGCGATCACCGTCAGCGCGTAACTGTCCGCATCGGCGCGCAGCCCGATCGGTCGCAGCACGCTAAGCGCGCCCTGCGAGTCCCCAGACCGAAGCAGCGCCGCGCCCAGCAGTCGGCGCGCGGTCACGTTAAGCGGCTGGATCGCGACCAACTGTCGCCACGTCACCGCCGCCTGTTCGAATTTGCCCTGCGCATAGTAGAGACTGCCCGACAGCAGCATCGCACCCGGCAAGCCGGCAACCGCGCCACCGGCTCGCTGCAGCAGCCCGCGCGCCAGATCAGTGCGTCCGGCGCGCGCGGCCGATATCGCCTGAAGGTACAACGCCTGCGGGCTGCCCGGCCGCGCCAGCAGCGCGCGACGCGTCGCCGCCAGCATGTCGGCATTCCGACCCGCCTCGCCCAGCGTCGCCGCATATTCGATCAGCGAGGGGTGATAATAGGCGTCGCGCTGCAACGCCGCCTCGAACCACGGTAGCGCGGCAACGAGCCCGTAGCGGCTGCGGATCACCTCCCCCTGCAACGTCAGCGCCGCAGGTTCGCCCCGCGCCAGCGTCACCGCGCGCGTCGCCGCGACGGACGCGCCACCGACATCGCCCGCCGTCAACCGGATGCGGCCAAGATCCGTCCATGCAGCACCATCGTTCGGCGCCTGCTCGAGCAGCGCCCGAAGCACCGCCTGCGCCTCTACCGGCTTGCCTTGCGACGCCAGCGCCCGTGCCTGGATTCGCGCGGCGTACCCGGCATACCGCGGTTGCGCCTGCGCTGCCTCGTCGATCGCGCCATCGGGGTCGCCCTGCAGCAATCGTGCATGTGCCTGAAGCTGATGCAGGCGATCCGCGGGCAACCCCGCGTCGGTCGCCCGCGCCAGTTCCGCCTCCGCCGCAAGCCCGTCGCCCAGTTCGAGATATGCGCGCGCCAGTACCGCATGCGCGATCCCCAACGTCGGGGCAGCCTTGATCGCGGCCTGCGCGTTGGTCCGCGCGGCACTGTAGTTCCCCGCCGCCAGCGTCGTCAGGCTGTCGACCAGCGACCGGCGCGCATCTGGCCGCGGCGGACGAGTCGCGAGGGCGATCGCGATACCGACGATCAGCAGACACAGGACGCCGATCGCAACCAAGCGTGTGTATCTCGCGGTAACGACGCCGCGCATTTTTAGGCGCCGCCGCCGGTCCCGGCTCAGCAACGGATAACGATGCGTGTGCGTCGCCGCGGATCCGGTCTCAGGCATGGAGATCATAGCTTTTCAGGAGGTCGTACAAAGTCGGACGGCTGATCCCGAGCAACCGCGATGCGCCCGAGATATTGCCGTCGGCTCTCGCCAGCGCCTGGCGGATCGCTTTCCGGTCGGCGAGTTCGCGAGCCGCGCGCAGGTTGAGCGCGGCGGCCTCCTCGCCCTTCCCGTCCAGGTCGAGATCGGTCGCCGTGACGAGCTTGCCGTCGGCCATGATGACCGCGCGCTTGATCCGGTTCTCCAGCTCGCGGACGTTGCCCGGCCAGCCCCAGCCGTCGATCGCGGCGCGCGCATCAGGGGCCAGGCCGGTGACGACGGGGTTCATCGTCCGAGCATAGCGCGTGACGAAGTGCCGCGCGAGCAGCACCGCGTCGCCGGTCCGCTCGGCCAATGTCGGTATCCGCACGACGATCTCCGCGAGCCGGTAATACAGGTCCTCGCGGAACCGCCCGTCCGCGACCATCGCGTCGACGTTCTGGTGCGTTGCGCAGACGATGCGCGTATCGACCGGGATCGCTTTCCGGCCTCCGACGCGTTCGATCACGCGCTCCTGGAGGAACCGCAACAGCTTCACCTGGAGCGCGAGCGGCACGTCGCCGATCTCGTCGAGGAACAGCGTCCCGCCCGCGGCCTGTTCGATCTTGCCCTCGGTCGTCTTCACCGCGCCGGTGAACGCGCCCTTTTCGTGACCAAACAGTTCGCTTTCGAGCAACGTCTCGGGGATCGCCGCGCAGTTGATCGCGACGAAATTCCCCCGCGACCGCGGCGACGCATCGTGCAGCCCACGCGCCAGCAGTTCCTTGCCGGTGCCGCTCGCCCCGAGCAGCATCACCGAGACATTGGCGGGCGCGACCCGCTCCAGCGTGCGCGTGACCACCGCCATCTCGGGCGAAGCGCTGATCAACCCGCCGAACCCGCCCGCGTCCATCCGTGCCGCGAGCCGGCGGTTCTCGGCCTCCAGCTCATGGACGTGAAACGCGCGGCTGACGATCATGCCAAGCGCGTCGATGTCGATCGGCTTGGCATAGAAGTCCCAGGCGCCATCCGCGATCGCCTGCAACGCACTTTCGCGCGCGCCGTGCCCGGAGGCGACGATCACCTTGGTATCCGGCTTCATCGCGAGAATATCGCGCAGGGTCGCAAACCCCTCGGTGACGCCGTCCGGGTCGGGCGGCAGACCGAGATCGAGCGTAACGACCGCGGGCTCATGCGCACGCACCGCATCGAGCGCCTGCGCCCGATCGCTCGCGACGACGATCTCATAGCCCTCATACGCCCAGCGCAATTGCCGTTGCAGCCCGAGGTCGTCCTCGACGATCAGCAGGACGGGGCGCTCGTTTCCGCTCACGCGGCCACCTCCAGCGCCGCGACCGCGGCCAGCAGGATGCGGAAGCGAGTGCCCTCCCCCTCGCGGCTGACGATTTCGAGCGCGCCGCCCATCGCATGTACGAGTTGCCGCGCCTCGAACGCGCCGATCCCGAAGCCGGCGGGTTTGGACGACACGAACGGCTTGAACAGCTGGTCACGGACGAAGCCCGGCGTCATGCCGCAACCATGATCAATCACGTCGATCGCGACCTGCTCGCCGACGGTCTCGACCGAGAGCAGGACAGGCGCGTCCGCACCGCTCGCCTCGACCGCGTTCTGGACGAGCTGCCCCAGCACCTGTTCCAGCCGCGCCGCGTGACCTAGCGCGCAGGCCGGACCGCCGCGCGCGACGATCGGGTGCTGCGCCTTGCGGTCGGTCGCGACTCGCTCGACGATCGCGACGACGTCGAGCGGCTGGAGCGGTTCACCGCGGACGGGCCCGTGCTGCGACAGGCGGGCGAGCAGCGCGTTCATGCGATCGGACGAATCCTTGAGGGTGGCGACCATGTCGACGCGGAAATCGGGGTTGTCGGCGTGCCGCTCGGCGTTGCGCGCGACCAGCGTCAGCTGGCTGACGAGGTTCTTGATGTCGTGCAGGATAAACGCGAACCGGCGGTTGAACTCGTCGAACCGAGCCGCATCCGCCAGCGCTGCATGCGCGCGATCCTCGGCAAGGTAACTCGCCGCCTGCCGGCCAGCGACCCGAAGCAGGTCGAAATCCTCCCAGTCGAGCGCACGGTCGACCGGTGGGCGCGCCAGCACGATCGCGCCAACCAGGGTACCGCCGTGTACCAGCGGCACGATCGCCCACGCCTCGGGACAGTCGCGGAGCCAGTCGGGAACGCTCGCCACGTCGTCACTCATCGCGGTGCCGGCGCGGACGCGGTCCAGTTCGACGATTCGCGCCTCCTGCGCGAGATAGCTCGCCAACCCTTCGTCACGAGGACCATCGGCAGATCCCGCCCAGTTCCACGTCGCGCCCGGCCCCAGCGAAGCTCCATCTGGGACTAGCAACAGGCCTCCGGGCGAGTCGGTCAGGTCGGCGATCGACTTCACGACTCGACAATCGAGCGACTCTGCGCCGGAATCGGGCCGACCCAGCGTATCGGTGAAGCGCTGCCATTCCGCACGGTAGTCATAGCGATGGCGGAACAGATGCTTCGCGACCTTCACCTTGGCCCATGCCCGCAACCACGGCGTCGACAGCAGCGCCACCACCATCGCCGTCGCGCCGAACACGATCGCCGTCTGCGCCACCCGCGCATAGGGTCCGGCGAGACTGGCGACGATGGCGGTCGCTAGCGCGGTGATGCCCATGTAGAGGATCAGCGCGATCGCCGACAACGCGCGCACCGCAATCGGTCGCGACAAGGCGAGCGTCCAGTCGCCGCTGCGATGCACGCCGACGACCAGGAGCGCGGCGACGCCGATCATCGCGACGCCCCGCGCGACGATGACGATCGGCGCTGCCACCGTCGAAGAATAGTCCGAGGCGGACACCAGCAGGTCGACGCTCCACATCGCGGCAAGCGCCAGCATGACCAGCCGGACTCCGCCTCGCGAGGCCGGCGCGGCTTGATACAGATGATGTGTGAGGACGAGTGCGCTCACCGCCCCCATCATGCCGAGCATCGCGCGCGCGGACGCGACCGCAGCGAACGCCTCGTCATGTACGACGGCCATCTCCAGGAACGCCAGCACCGCGGCCGTCGCAGCGAGCGTCATTACCACCAGATACACGGCGTCCAGCGCGCGATTACCCGTGCGATCGCGGCGGACGAGTGCCAGCATGAACCCGAGCCAGGCGACATCGCGAACGCTCGCCGCGACGCGAGTCGCGATGTCCTGCGCCCCGATCCCCGCGACCGCGAGCGCCCAAAGGCTCGTCGCGACCAGTGCCGCCAGCAATGCGCGATGCGGCCAATGCCCGCTCGGCCGCCGCATCTGCCCAAGCGCCACCGCGCCGAACAGCAACGCGGCAAGCGCATGGCTCCACAGGACCAGGGTCGCGATCACGCGCGGTCAGCTACAAAGATCACCGCGCGCCTGCCGGCCACAACACCACGCGGAGCGTCTGCAACAGGATCAGCATGTCGAGGAACGGCGAATAGTTCTTCGCGTAATACAGGTCGTATTCGAGCTTGTGGCGCGCATCCTCGATCGACGCGCCATAGGGATAATTAATCTGCGCCCAGCCGGTGATCCCGGGCTTTACCATATGCCGCTCGGCGTAGAACGGCAGCTGCTCCTCGAGCTGCTGGACGAACTGCGGGCGTTCGGGACGCGGGCCGACGAAGCTCATCTCGCCCTTCAGCACGGTCCAGGTCTGCGGCAGTTCGTCGATCCGCACCTTCCGGATGAAGCGACCGATCCGCGTGATCCGCGGATCGTCCTCCGCCGCCCAGACCGCCTTGCCCGCAACCTCCGCATCCTGTCGCATCGACCGCAGCTTGAGGATATCGAAGCCCTCGTTGTAGAGCCCGACGCGACGCTGGCGATAGAAAGCGGGACCCTTCGACTCGAGCTTGATCGCGATCGCAGTGAGCAGGATGATCGGCAGCGTGACGACCAGAAGCAGCCCGCTGGCGACGATGTCGAACGCGCGCTTGAACACGCTCGACAGCATGCGGCTGGAGGCGAACCCGTCGGAGAAGATCAGCCAGGACGGGTTGACGCTCTTCAGGTCGATGCGTCCCGTCTCGCGTTCGAGGAAGCTCGATATCTCGCTGACCTGCACGCCGGTGGTGCGGACGCGGAGCAGGTCCTTCATCGGCAGCGCGTTGCGGCGTTCGTCGAGCGCTAGCACGACCTCGCTCGCATTCTGGTCGACGATATGCGCGGCAAGATTGGGGATATCGGCGCGCGGCATCGCGCCCAGGACCACCGGGTCCGCCTCGCCCATCAGGACGAATCCCGCGACGACGAAGTTCACGCCGGGTTGTGCAGCCAGCGTCTCGATCCGCGCGGCGCGCGTGCCCGCGCCGAGCACGACGATACGCCGCTTGAACGTCTCGCCGCCGAGCGTCTTGCCGAGCACTGCGCGGACGGTGACCAGCAGGACGGAGGCGATCACCGTCGCGTACAACAGGTTCGATCGCCACAGCGCGAGTGGGGGCACGAGAAAAAAGATCAGCGACAGGAACATCACGCCCAGCGACAGCGCCACCGCCAGCCGCGCGGCGGCAAAGCGTAGCGACAGGAACGACGCGACGCCGTACGCCCCGACCGCGACCAGCGAGACCTGCAATGCAAGCGCGAACGTCAGCAACTGCGCGATCCGGGTGTGAATCGGCCCGACCGCCATGCCGATCTGATGCGCGCGGACGATCCAGCCGATCTCCGCCGACGCGATCAGCAACACCGCATCGACAAGGCCGAGCAGGAGGACTGCATAGGGTACGTAATGCTTGAAGAGCCGTATCATCGTCCGCTATCCCGACGCACCAGTGTAAACGCTTCCGACACCTGAACGCCACGTTTCGCAGCAAAACACCAAAAAAGCCTGAAGACTGCATGCCAATCCGATCATTCGGCGATTGGCGCGCGAAATTGCCACGTTATAGCTCGGCGCCAGCAGGAGGCTTCATGACCGCACGTAAGATCGTTCCCGTTATTCTTTCCGGCGGTTCGGGCACGCGCCTCTGGCCTATGTCGCGCCCCGAAATGCCCAAGCAGATGCTGGCGCTCACCGCCGACGAGACGATGCTACAGTTGACCGCGGGCCGCGCGTTCGGCGAGCGCTTCGCCGCGCCGATCGTGGTCGCCAATGCGCGTCATGCGGACCTCGTCGAGCAGCAGCTTGCCGAGGCGGGCGCGACCCCGCAGGCGCTGATCCTCGAGCCGATCGGCCGCAACACCGCGCCCGCCATCGCGCTCGCCGCAATTGCCGCGGGTGGCGGCGGCGACGCGCTGCTGGTTATGCCCTCGGATCACGTCATCGGCGACGTTGCCGCGTTCCATGCCGCGATCGAGGCGGCGATGCCGCTCGTCACGCAAGGCTGGCTCGTCACGTTCGGCATCGCACCCGATGCGCCCGAGATTGGCTATGGCTGGATCCAGATCGGCGACGAACTCCAGCCCGGCGTCAACCGCGTCGCGCGGTTCGTCGAGAAGCCCCCGCTCGACAAGGCGCAATCGATGCTGGCGAGCGGCGATCACGCCTGGAACGGTGGGATCTTCCTGTTCCTCGCCGACGCCTATCTCGAGGCGCTCGCACAGTTCGATCCGGGCATCTTGACCGCCACGCAGGAGGCGATGGACAACGCGCGTACCGAAGGGACTCGCATATACCCTGACGCGGTCGCGTTCGCCGCCTCGCCCGACGATTCGATCGATTACGCGGTCATGGAAAAGGCCGACCGGGTCGCGGTCGTGCCGGTCGCGATGGGGTGGAACGACGTCGGCAGCTGGGACGCGCTGCACGCGATCAGCGATACCGACAGCGACGGCAACGCGCACCGCAGCCACGGTGACGGCGATGTGCTCGCGATCGACACGAAGAACTGCTTCGTCCGCAGCGACGGCGTCCGCGTCTCGCTGGTCGGTGTCGAGGACCTGATCGTGGTCGCAAGCGGCAACGACGTACTGATCATGCCACGCGGCCGCAGCCAGGAAGTGAAGAAGCTCATCGAGGCCATGAAAACCGCTATGAAGAACGCCGCGCCGACCAGCTGAGGTCAGGATACAGGATCGGTCCGGCCCGCGCCGGACCGATCGAACTACGGTTTCCTGCGGGTCTTCGGCACCTGCGACAGGCGCGTGAGCAGCGTCGGGATGTCCTCGGTGATCATCGTGTCCGTGGGAGTCTGCCAGGACGAGCGCAATCTTTCGCCGACATCATGCAACCGTGCGCCGGCTTCACGCCTGGATGTCTCGTCTCGCACGTCTACCTCGCCTACGCATACACCCGGCGGCATCCTTCGGGGGGGTAAGGACACCGCCGGGCTCTCGGGTCAAACCGACGATATCCGTGCTTGTTCCGGCAGTTTCCCGCGCTTTCGCCATATGCGCATGTTTCGCGCCGGTTCCGGCCTCAGACGCGTCGAAATTCCAGTTTCCGAAGCGCTGGCGGTCCGCACGGAGATCGGCTTAAATACGCCCACGTTCACGGGAGAATTCGTCATGGATCGTCGCCAGTTCCTCGCATCGGGCGGCATCGCCGCGCTCGCCACGACGCTGCTGCCGTCGTCGGCGTTCGCGCAGTCGAGCGGCGACACCGCGCTCAACGCCGATTTCGAGCGGATCTTCCAGGCGAGCGTCGCGCGGTCGCCCGAACTCGCGACGTCGCTTGGCCTCGACAAGGGACCGCTCGCGCGCCTGAAGGGGCAATTGTCGCCACGCACACCCGACAAGCGCGCGCGCGACGTCGCCGAGACGAAGGCTGCGCTCGCCAGCCTGGCCCGCTACGACGGCGCAGGCCTGTCGCCGGCCGCGAAGCTCAACCTCGAAGTCGTCCGCTATTCACTCAATACGCAGATCGCCGCGCCCGAGAAATTCGGCATGGACAGCCCGATCCGCCCCTATCGGATCTTCCAACAGGGCGGCGCCTATTTCCAGGTGCCCGACTTCCTCAACACCGCGCACACCATCAACGCCACCCCGGATGCCGAGGCGTATCTGTCGCGGCTCGACCAGTTCGGCACGGTGCTGGACCAGGAAAGCGCGATGCAGCAGGCGGAGGCAACCCGCGGCCTGCTCGCGCCCGGCTGGTCGCTCGACCTGACGCTCGGCCAGATGCGGAAACTGCGCAGCCAGCCGGCGGCCACGTCGAGCATCGTCCAGTCGCTCGTGAAGCGTGCCGCCGCCAAAGGCCTGACTGGTGACTGGCAGGCACGCGCCGCGAAGATCGTCGACGCGAAGGTCTATCCCGCGCTCGACCGCCAGATCGCGCTGATCGAGCGACTAAAGCCGACCACCAAGCCCGGCGACGGAATCTGGCGCGTGCCCAATGGCGACGCGATCTATGCGATGGCGCTGAACCAGGCGACCACCACCACGATGAGCCCCGACGAGGTCCACCGCATCGGCCTCGCCCAAGTCGCGGAGATCACCGCGCAACTCGACACGATCCTGAAATCGCAGGGCTTCACGACCGGCACGGTCGGCGAGCGCTTGGCGAAGCTGAACGTGACACCGGACCAACTCTACGCGAACACCGCGGAGGGCCGCACCGAACTGATCGCCGGCCTGAACGACGGCATCAAGGCGATGTACGCCAAGCTACCCCAGGCGTTCTCGGAAGTGCCGACGCAGCCGCTCGAGATCCGCGCGGTCCCGGTCGAGATTCAGGACGGCGCATCGAACGGCTATTACAACCGCGCCTCGCTCGATGGCAGCCGTCCGGCAATCTACTTCGTCAATCTGAAGGACGTTGGCGACTGGCCAAAATACACGCTGCCCTCGCTGACCTATCACGAAGGCGTGCCCGGACATCACCTCCAGATCAGCCTCGCGCAGGAATCGAAGGACATCCCGACGCTTCGGAAGATCGGCTTCTTCTCGGCCTATTCGGAAGGCTGGGCGCTGTACGCGGAGCAGCTCGCAGATGAACTTGGTGCGTATGCGTCGCCGCTGGAGCGCGCCGGCTATCTCCAGTCGTTCCTGTTCCGCGCGACGCGACTCGTGGTCGATACCGGCATCCATGGGAAGCGCTGGAGCCGCGAGAAGGCGACCGACTACATGGTCGCGACGACCGGCTTCGCCAGGCCCCGGACGCAGCGCGAAGTGGAGCGCTACTGCACGCAGGCAGGCCAGGCCTGCAGCTACAAAGTCGGCCACATGGCCTGGACGCGCGCACGGATGAAGGCAAAGGCGGCGCTCGGCGACCGCTTCGACCTGAAGCAGTTCCACGACATCCTAAAGGAAGGCGCGATGCCGCTGACCATCCTGGAACGCCGGGTCGACGAGCGGATCGCGGCGATGAACGCGCGGGGATAGCCGAAGCGCGCTGATCCTCCCCCGCAAGGGGGAGGTGGCGCCGAAGGTGACGGAGGGGGAGGACAGGCAACCCCGGTGATTCTTTACCTCCCCCTCCGTCTGGCAAGCGCCAGCCACCTCCCCCTGGCGGGGGAGGATCAGGTGGATCGATCGGGATCGCTTCCACCCTTCCCTCTCCCAACTAGAGAGGGGGACGAGTACCGTAAGACGTAAGGGGGGCTTCGCTTGGCGACGGACCTTCACCCTATGCCGCTTTCCGGCAGTGCCGCCTCACCCGATCTGCGTTTCGTCAGGCCCCGCCCCACACCGTTCGTGCCGAGTAGAGACCGAGTAGCCCCCTTGGGCGTATCGAGGGCGCGTATCGAGGTACAGGTTCCGCGCGAAAACCCATCCTTCGATACGCCGTATCGATCCGCCCCTACGAAGCTACTCGCCGCCTACTCGGGACGAACGGACGAGCCCTCACTTCCCCCCACGATCCAGCGTCTGCGCCGCAACCCGTACCGTCACCGTCTGCACGACATCCGCCGCCGACGTCGCCAGCATCACCTTGTAGTCGCCGCCAGCGATCTTCCACCCGCCGCTCGCGACATCGAACGTCGCCAACAACCGCGGGTCGATTGTCACAGACACCGCCTGCTCCGCCCCCGGCGCGAGATCGACCTTGCGGAACGCCCCGAGCCGCTTCGGCGCCTCCCAGCCCGCGCCCGACACATAGACCTGCGCAACCGCCTTGCCCTGCACCGCACCGGTGTTCTTCACTGAGAAACCGGCCTTGATCCCCTTGCCCTGAGGCGCGGCGGTCAAACCACCCATCGCGAAGTTCGTATAGGAAAGCCCATAGCCGAACGGAAACAGCGGCTTCGCGCCGGTCTTGTCGAACCACTTATAACCGACCGCCGCGCCCTCGATGTCGTAATTGCCCATCGGATGCGAATCACGGTCGAGCTTCGGGTCACCCTCGAGCTTCGGTCGCGGCAGCTGCGCGAGCGACGCGGGGAAGGTCGCGGGCAGATGCCCCGACGGATTGACCTCGCCGGTCAGCAACCGCGCAATTGCCTCGCCGCCAGCCGTACCCGGGTACCATGCCTCCAGCACCGCGCCGACCTTGCCAAGCCACGGCATCACCACCGGGCCACCGGTTTCGAGCACGACCACCGTCTTCCTGTTCGCCCCCGCCACCGCGTCGATCAGCGCGTTCTGGCCAGCCGGCAGGTTCAGGTCGGGCACGTCGAACGACTCGCCCGTCCACTGCTCGCCGAACACGACGACGACGTCCGCATTCCGCGCCGCCGCGGCCGCCGCCTTGACGTCCTTGCCGTCGAGATACGTCACGGTCGCGCCGGTCCGCGCCTGCAACGCCTTCATCGGCGACGACGCGTGATACGTCTTCGGCCCCGGGAACCCGCTCGGGAATTCGTCCGCCACGATCAGGCCGTTGGTCGGGGCATTGTGCGAATAGACCTGGCTCGAGCCACCGCCCGACAGCACGCCGACATCGGCATGCGCGCCGATCAACAGGATCGACTTGGCCGTCTTGGCGATCGGCAACAGCCCCGCGGTGTTCTTGAGCAGGACGATGCCCTCTTCCGCGTCCGCGCGCGTCACTGCAGCATGGGCGGCGTAATCGATCGTCGTCGCGCGATCGCCCGCCACGACCTTGTCGAACGCGCCGACCGAGACCATTCCCCACAGTACGCGCCGCGCCATATCGGTCGCGCGCGCCTCAGTCACATGCCCATTGTTGACCGCCTCGCGCAGCGCATCCGCAAAATAGGCCGAGCGATCGAACGCCCAGCCCGATTGCTGGTCGAGCCCGGCATTGGCCGCCTCGCTGGTCGAATGCGTCGCGCCCCAGTCGGACATGACATAGCCCTTGAAGCCCCAGTCGCGCTTGAGGACAGTGTTGAGCAGCCAGTCGTTCTCGCACGCATAATGGCCGTTCACGCGGTTGTACGAGCACATTACCGAGCCGGGCTGGCCGACCTCGTTGGCGATCTCGAACGCGAGCAGGTCGGACTGGCGCGCAGCCTGTTCGCCGATCTTGTGATCGATGTTGTTGCGGTTCGTCTCCTGCCCGTTGAACGCGTAGTGCTTCATCGTCGAAACGACGTGCTGCGATTGGATGCCCTTGATCTCGTGGCCAGTGATGACGCCCGCCAGCAACGGATCCTCACCGCCATATTCGAAATTGCGCCCGTTACGCGGTTCGCGCGTCAGGTTCATCCCGCCCGCGAGTTGCACGTTGAAGCCCGACAGGAACGCCTCCCGGCCGATCATCGCGCCGCCGGCCTGCGCCAGTTCGGGATTCCAGGTCGCCGCGGTAGCGATCCCGGAGGGCAGCGAGGTGCGCAGGCGCGGCGTCGGCCCGCGCTGGCTGGCGACACCGACGCCGGCATCGGTCTGCCACTGGTTCGGGATGCCAAGCCGCGGAATGCCGGGCACGATCCCGGCGGACGCGAGCAGGCCGTCCTTCGGATAGACCCAGTTCTTGACCGGCGTCTTCAGCCAGTCGGCATTGGTCGCAAAGTAGCCGAAGGTGAGCTGCAGCTTCTCGTCGAGCGTCATCTCCTTGAGGAGCAGATCGACGCGCGCATCGGCCCCCAGCGCAGTGTTCATCCAGGGCCGCGCCTTGGGAGCCTCGGTCCGCGCCGCCGCCGCACCGGGTGCGTTGTTAGTCGTCTGCGCCACGGCGGGCGTTGCGATCGCCAGCACCGATCCCGCGAGCAAACGGACGAACAGGGCGCGGGAACGAAATGCGGTCATGGGCTCTCTTTCACGGTAATCTTGTGCGGACCGTGTGTGACGCGTCCGTCCCGTCGCCGCAACCGGTCGTCGTATCGTGCGGCGGATCAAATGGGTCCGAAACCACCGCCACCGGGTGTTTCGATCACGAACACGTCGCCCGGCCGCATATCGACCTTGGCGGTGGAGCCAAGGTGCTCGACGTGGCCGTCAGCTCGCTCGACGGTGGCAGAACCCGGCCCACCGTCTTTGCCGCCCGCCATCCCGAACGGGGCGACGCGACGGCGGTTGGCGAGGATGCAGGCAGTCATGTCCTTGAGAAACCGGACGCGACGCGTCGCACCGTCGCCGCCGTGGTGCGCGCCTGCCCCGCCCGAGCCGCGGCGGATCGAGAATTCTTCCAGCAGCACGGGGAAGCGCGTCTCGAAGATCTCGGGGTCGGTCAGCCGGCTGTTGGTCATGTGCGTCTGGATCACCGATGCGCCGTCGAAACCGGGACCCGCGCCTGCGCCGCCGGCGATCGTTTCGTAATATTGGTGCGTGTCGTTGCCGAAGGTGAAGTTGTTCATCGTACCCTGGCTCGCCGCCATCGCGGCGAGCGCACCGAACAGCGCGTCGGTGACGACCTGGCTCGTCTCGACGTTGCCGGCAACGACCGCAGCCGGGTAGCGTGGGTTGAGCATCGAGCCTTCGGGCACGCGGATCGTCACGCCCCGCAGGCAGCCGTCGTTGAGCGGCACCGCCTCGTCGATCAGCGCCCGAACGACGTAGAGAACCGCCGCGCGGACGATCGAGACGGGGGCGTTGAAGTTGGTCGGGCGCTGGTCGCTGGTGCCGGCGAAGTCGACCTCCATCGTCGTCGCCTCACGATCGACGCGGACCGCCACGCGGACCACTGCGCCATCGTCCATCTCATAGGCGAACGCGCCGTCGTCGAGCGTCGCGATCAGGCGGCGGACGGCGGCGTCGGCGTTGGCCTGGACGTGCTCCATGTAAGCCGCGACGACATCGGTGCCGTATTCGTCAGCAAGGCGTGTCAGCCCGGTCCCGCCGCGCGTACAGGCGGCCAACTGCGCGGCAAGATCGGCGATGTTCTGGTCGATGTTGCGTGCAGGATAAGGCCCGCTCGCAAACACCGCGCGCATCTCCGCTTCGAGGAACCGCCCTTCGTCGACCACCAGTACGTCGTCGAGCAGCACGCCCTCTTCCTCGACCGAGCGGCTCTCGGGCGGCATTGATCCGGGCGTGATACCGCCGACGTCTGCGTGATGCCCGCGGGCCGCTAAAAAGAAAGCGGGCGCATCGCCGTCATCCGCGAAAACCGGCATGATGACGGTGATGTCGGGCAAATGCGTGCCGCCACGATACGGCGCGTTGAGTGCGTAGGCGTCGCCGCGGCGGATACCGCGGCCGCCTGCGTTATTCCCTCGCGCGTCGATGATTGTGCGGATGCTTTCGCCCATCGAGCCGAGATGGACCGGGATGTGCGGCGCGTTGGCGACGAGGTTGCCGTGCGCGTCGAACAGCGCGCAGCTGAAGTCGAGCCGCTCGCGGATGTTGACCGACGCGGCGGATCGCTGGAGCGCGGCGCCCATCTCCTCGGCGATGCTCATGAACAGACCGGCGAAGATCGCCAGCCGGACCGGATCGGACTCGGTGCCGATGCTCGCGCCGATACGGGGTGCGATGCGGTCGAGGATCAGATTGCCGATCGGATCGACGCGCGCGCGCCAGCCGGACTCGACGATGGTGGTCGAGACGCTGTCGAGGATCAGCGCGGGGCCGTCGATGGCGTGACCGGCGGGCAGGCCTTCGCGCGCCAAGACGGGCGTGTCGTGCCATGCGCCCGCCATGTAGACGGGGGCGACGGACAGGGGCGCGGCTGGCTCTTCGGGGAAGGCGACCAGTGCGGCATCAAGCGGCGGACTCTCGGCGATCGCCTCGGCGACGATCCGGTCGGCAATCAGCGGTGCTTCGCTGGCGAACCCGAACTGCGCGATGTGGGCGGCGTCGAACGCAGCGATCATCGCTGCCGGGTCGTCGAGATCGAGTTCGATCGTGTGGTCGGTCTGGCCTCGGCGCAGATGCACGCGGCGTTCGATCCGAACGTCGTCCGCCGTGACACCCTGCGCTACCAGCGCATCGCGTGCCGCCTCAGCCAACGCGTCCAACGCCTGCGTGATCGTGGCATACTCCACAAACGACGCACCCGACGTAGCCTCGCGAAGGACCCGGCGATCGGCCAGTCCCATGCCGTATGCCGACAGCACGCCGGCCAGCGGGTGGATCATCACCCGGTCCATCGCCAGCGCGTCGGCGACGAGGCACGCATGCTGCCCCCCGGCCCCGCCGAAGCAGGCGAGCGTATAGCGCGTCACGTCATGCCCACGCGCGACGGATATCGTCCGGATCGCATTCGCCATGTTGGCCACCGCGACCGCGACGAACCCCTCCGCTGCGACCTGCGGATCGAGCGGCAGCTCCGCAAACCGAGCGGCCACCGCCTCCGCATCAAGCGGCTGGTCGCCCGCCGGTCCGAACAGCGCCGGGAAGAACTCTGGCCGCACTTTCCCCAGCATCACATTGCAGTCGGTCACGGTCAGCGGCCCGCCGCGGCGGTAACACGCCGGCCCCGGCACCGCGCCCGCGCTCTCGGGGCCGACCATCAGCCGCTCGCCGTCGAACCGACAGATCGAACCGCCGCCCGCCGCCACCGTGTGTATCCGCAGCATAGGCGCGCGGATGCGGGCGCCGGCGATCAGCGTCTCGGTATCGCGCTCATTGGTGCCGGCGTAGTGCGACACGTCGGTCGAGGTGCCGCCCATGTCGAAGCCAATGACGTGCTCGAACCCGGCCTCGCGCGCAGTCGCGGCCATGCCGACGATGCCGCCCGCCGGCCCCGACAGGATCGCGTCCTTGCCGCGAAAGCCTGCGCCGTCGACCAGTCCGCCCGACGACTGCATGAACAATGCGCCCTGCCCCAACGCGTTGCTCAAGCCTGCGACATAGCGATCGACGACCGGCGATAGATACGCATCGACGACGGTCGTATCGCCGCGCCCGATCAGCTTGATCAACGGCGCGACGCGGTGGCTGACCGAGATTTGGGTGAAGCCGATCTCGGCCGCGATTGCCGCGAGCGCTTCCTCGTGCGCGGTGAAGCGGTAGCCGTGCATGAGAACAATCGCGATGGCGCGGAGACCGGTATCGAATGCGGCTTGCAATCCTGCACGGGCCGCGTCGACGTCGAGCGGACGCAGCACGTCGCCCTCCGCCCCGACCCGTTCGTCGATCTCCACGACATGCGCGAACAGCGGCGGTGGGCGGTTCACGTCGCGCGCGAAGATGTCGGACCGTTCCTGGTGACCGATCAGCAGCGCATCGCCGAACCCGCGGGTGATAGCGAGACACGTCGGTTCGCCCTTGCGCTCGAGCAGCGCGTTGGTCGCGACTGTCGTGCCGATCCGCAGTTCGAGCGGGACGTCCGCCCCGTCAGTCAGCCGCCGAATCGCCTCGACCGCGGCGTCATCATAGCGTTCGGGATCTTCCGACAGCAGCTTGGCGGTGACGATCCGCCCGTCCGGTTGCCGCGCGACGACGTCGGTGAACGTGCCGCCGCGGTCGATCCAGAACTGCCATGTGGTCATCGGTTACTCAGCCCAGAAATTGCGTCATCCGCGCCGCGGGATCGGTCCACGCGACGCCGCGATCGTCGAGCCATGAATCGTCGTAATAGGTGCAGCCATAGCGATCGCCGCCATCGCACAACAGCGTGACGATGCTGCCCGTCTCGCCCGCCGCCGCCATCTCCTCAACGATCTGCGCGCACGCCCAGAGGTTGGTCCCGGTCGATCCGCCGACGCGCCGGCCGAGCCGATCGGACAGCGCACGCATCGCGCCGATACTGTCGGCATCCTCGACCGCGATCATCCGGTCGATGACGCTCGGCACGAAACTCGGCTCGACGCGCGGCCGCCCGATCCCCTCGATCCGCGACGCACACCCTTCGGGCAACGCGACCACCGAGCGATCCTCAAAATGCCGATGGAAGACCGAGTGCACCGGGTCCGCGACGCACAATCTGGTGTCGTGGCGGCAATAGCGGATGAAGCGCCCGATCGTCGCCGACGTGCCCCCCGTCCCTGCGCCGCAGACGATCCAGGACGGGCACGGATGCTCCTCCTCGGCCATCTGCGCGAAGATGCTCTCGGCAATATTGTTGTTGCCGCGCCAGTCGGTCGCGCGCTCGGCATAGGTGAACTGGTCGAGATAATGCCCGCCGGTTTCGGCCGCGAGCCGGTGCGAGACCGCGTAGACGGTGCGCGGATCGTCGACCATGTGGATCTCGCCGCCGTGGAAGCGGATCGCGTCGAGCTTCGGCTTGGCGGTGGTCGCCGGCACTACGGCAATGAACCGCAGCCCCAGCATTTTCGCGAAATACGCCTCCGACACCGCGGTCGACCCCGACGAGGATTCGATCACCGTCGTCTCCGGCCCGATCCATTCGTTGCACAGCGCGTACAGGAACAGCGACCGCGCGAGCCGGTGCTTGAGGCTGCCGGTTGGGTGCGAGCTCTCGTCCTTCAGATACAGCACGATGCCCGGATACCGCGGCAAATCCACCCGAATCAGATGCGTGTCGGCGGACCGGTTATAGTCCGCCTCGATCCGCCGCACCGCCTCCGACAACCAGCGCCGGTCGACGCGCTTCGTCACCCTTGCAGCCCGTGACGGACCAGCATCGCGGTCGGCTCGGGGTCACGCCCGCGGAATGCACGGAAGCTGTCCGCCGCGGGCCGCGTGGCCCCGCGCGCAAGCACTTCCTCGCGGAACCGGTCGCCGGTCTTGCGATCGACTAGCCCGGCTTCCGCGAACGCCTCGAAGCCATCGGCCGCCAGCAATTCGGCATAGAGATAGCTGTAGTACCCCGACGCGTAGCCGCCCGCGAAAATGTGGCTGAACGCGTGTGGGAAGCGGTGCCATGCGGGCGGGCGGATCACCGCCACCTCGTCGCGCACCGCCTCGATCACTTCAATCGGATCGCTGCCCATCGTGCCGAGATGCAGCAGCAGGTCGAACAGCGCGAACTCTACCTGGCGCAGGATGAACATCCCCGCCTGGAAATGCCGCGCCTTCACCATCCGCTCGAACAGGTCGGCGGGCAGCGTCTCGCCGGTCTTGTAGTGGCCGGACATGCCGGTCAGCACGTCCTTGTCCCAGGCGAAATCCTCCATCAGCTGGCTCGGCAGCTCGATCGCGTCCCACTCGAAGCCATTGGTGCCGGCGATGCTCGGCCGGTTCACCTTGGTGAAGAGCAGGTGGATGCAGTGGCCGGTCTCGTGCAGCAGCGTCGTCACGTCGTTGTGCGACAGCAAAGACGGCGTCTCGCCCCCATCCGGCGCGAAATTGCAGACAAGATACGCGACCGGCACCGTCACCGTATTGCCGTCGTGCAGCCGAGGCCGCGCCTGCGCCATCCACGCGCCACCACGCTTGCCGGTACGCGCGTGGAGATCGAGATAGAGACCGGCAAACACCGTCCCACTCTCGTCCACCACGTCGAAGAACCGCGCATCGTCATGATACAGCGACACGTCGTCGCGCTCGACGAGCTTAATGCCGAACAGCCGCTGCATCAGCGTCTGCCAGCCTTCCATCACGCGCTCGACCGGGAAATACGTCTTCACAACCTGCGCATCGACCGCATAGCGATCCTGCCGCAACCGGTTCGACACGAAACCCGCATCCCACGGCTCGAAATCGGCGATCCCGAGCTGCTCGGCGGCGAAAGTCTTCAGTTCGGCGAGATCACGCTCAGCCGCCGGCTTCGCCCGCCGCGCCAGATCGCGCAGGAACGCTATCACCTCGGCGCCGTTCGGAGCCATCTTGGTCTCCAGCGACCACGCGACCGGATCGGTGAACCCGAGCAACGTGGCGCCCTCGTGCCGCAGTTCGAGGATCCGCGCGATCCGCGCGCTGTTGTCGAACTCGCCTGCGTTCGGCCCCTGGTCCGACGCGCGCGTCGCGAACGCGCGGTACACGCGCGCGCGCAGCTCACGATTTTCGGCAAAGGTCAGCACCGCATTCACGCTCGGCTGTTGCAACGTGACGAGCCAACCTTCCAGCCCCTTCGCCTTGGCGGCATCCGCGAACATCGCCCTGTCCGCATCCGAAATCCCGGCAAGGTCCGCCTCGTCCGTCACCAGCTCCGACCACGCATCGGTCGCATCCAGCACCGCGCTGCCGAACTCGTTCGACAACCCCGACAGTTCGACCGAAATCTCGCTGAACCGGTCGCGCGCCTCGGGCTCCAGCGCCACGCCCGACAGCGTGAAGTCGCGGATCGCCTGCTCGACCGCAACCCGGTCCTCGACGGCCAAGTCGGCAAACTCGGACGACACGCTCAGCGCCACGAACACCTCGTAAAGGTCGCGGTTCTGACCGACCTTCATGTCGTTCTCGACGAGCCGCTTCTGCCCCTCCGAATATGCCGCGCGCAGCTCTGGCGTGTCCGCGACGCCGTGCAGATGCGACACCGCCGACCAGATCGCGCCGATCTCGGTATTCGCGCGCTCGTACGGCAGCCACGCGCCCGCGAAATCGGTCGGCCGCGTGGTCGTCAGCGCCTCGACCATTGCCTCATGCCGCGCGATCGCCTCGTCGAGCGCAGGCGCGATCTGGTCGGGCGCCAGTTCGGCGAAACGGGGCAGCGACAGCGTATCGAGAAGCGGGTTCGTCGGGGCAGTCATGGGAAATCCTTCAGCATTCGACGACGTTGACGGCCAGGCCACCAAGCGACGTCTCCTTATATTGCGAGCGCATGTCCTCACCGGTCTGGCGCATCGTCTCGATCACCGCATCGAGGCTGACGATATGGCGACCGTCCCCCCGCAGCGCCAGATACGCGGCGTTGATCGCCTTGATCGCGCCCATCGTGTTGCGCTCGATGCATGGGATCTGGACCAGCCCGCCGATCGGATCGCAGGTGAGGCCGAGATTGTGCTCCATGCCGATCTCGGCCGCATTCTCGATCTGTTCGTTGGTCCCGCCGAGCGCCGCGACCAGCGCCCCCGCCGCCATCGAGCACGCAACGCCGACCTCGCCCTGGCATCCCATTTCCGCCGCCGAGATCGACGCGCGCTTCTTGTAGAGAAACCCGATCGCCGCCGCGGTCAGCAGGAAGTCGTGCGCGCCCTTCGGCGTCGGGTCCTTTGTAAAGGTCTCGTAGAAGCGCAGCACCGCGGGCAGCACGCCCGCTGCGCCATTGGTCGGCGCGGTCACGACGCGGCCACCCGCGGCATTCTCCTCGTTCACGGCCAGCGCATACAGGCTGACCCATTCGAACACCGCGGACGGATCCGCCGCGGTATCGCGCGCCTGCAACCCCTCGAACAACGCCTTCGCCCGACGCGGCACCTTCAGCCCACCCGGCAGGATACCGCCCTGCCGACACCCGCGATCGATCGACGCGAACATCGCGTCACGGACGGCATCGAGGAACGCATCGGTCTCGCTCTCAGGCCGCCAGGCGATCTCGTTCTCGCGGACGATGTCGGCGATCGTCATCCCCGTCGCGTCCCCGGTCGCGAGCAGTTCCGCCCCCGACGAGAACGGGCGCGGTAACAGGATGTTCGCCTTCACCGGCCCCGACCCCGCCTCGACGATCGCCCCGCCGCCGATCGAGAAATAGGTCCGCTCGACGCTGCGCCCGTCGCCGAACGAGGCAGTGAAGGTCACCGCGTTCGGATGCCCCGGCAGGAAGGTCTTCGAATGAAACAGGAGGTGCTGGCTCTCCTCGAACCCGATCTCCACCCGCTCGGCCAGCATCAGCCGCCCGCTCGACCGGATCGCCGCCAGCCGCACCGGGATCAGGTCCGGATCGATCGTCTCCGGCTGCGCACCGCTCAGGCCCAGCATCACCGCACTGTCGGTCGCATGCCCGCGCCCGGTCAGCGCCAGCGATCCATACAGATCGACGCGCACCGCCACCGGCTTCTCGTCAGCGACCAGATCGGCGAACAGCCACGCAGCACGCATCGGCCCGACGGTATGCGAGCTCGACGGTCCGATCCCGATCGTGAACAGGTCGAGGATGCTGATCGCCTGGTGGCAATCGGGGCGAGCGCGAGTCTGCTCGTCCGGGCGATCAAAGGTCAGCGGGGTCATGCATCGCCGTTACGAGACTATACCCCGCGCCGTCCATCCGAAGCTGACGCAGCGCCTATTCCCCCGCCCATTCCTTGAGCAGCGTGTAAGCGATCGCATAGGGCGGCGGCGCGACGAACGGCCCCTCCTCCCCACGCAACACCGCGCGCACCATTTCGCGCGGCACCCACATCGCATCCTCGAGTTCGTTCACGTCGAGCGTGATCGCATCGTCCTCGGCCTCCGCGACGCACGCCATCATCAACGAAGACGGAAACGGCCAAGGCTGGCTCGCGACATAGCGCACCTTGCCAACCCGAACGCCCGACTCCTCGAGGATCTCACGCGCGACCGCCTCCTCGATCGATTCGGCCGGCTCGACGAAACCAGCGAGTGCGGAATACCGCCCCGCCGGCCACCCCTTGCCGCGCCCGAGCAGCGCACGCCCGTCATGCTCGGCGATCATGATCACCACCGGATCGACCCGCGGGAAATGCTCGGTCCCGCAGTTCGGACATTTGCGCGCCCACCCGGCCCGGAACATCTCGGTCGGGGAGCCGCACTTCGCGCAGAAGCCATGCCGGACGTGCCAGTCGATAACACTGCGAGCCCCCGCATACGTCGCCGCCTCACCGGGCGCGAGCGCGGCCAGCACCGCCATCAGCGCGGGCGAGCGCATCGCCGGCGCGTTGTCGACGCGCATGCCCGCCAGCAGCGCCGTGAAATGCGGCCGCCCGGTCTCGTCGAGCCCGAGCAGGATCGGCTCGGCATCGTCCGGCATGTCCGCCATCGACGTCCAGGCCAGATGCCCGTCGTCGGTCGTGCCCGGCAGCAACCCATCGAGCACCAGCAACCGCGCACGCCAATCGCCCTGCGCCGCCGCCAGCCCTTCCGGATCGTGGCGCAACGCATCCGACCGGTCGAGCGTCCCACCGGTGAACCCAGGTGCGTCCATCACGCTCATCGGCGCAACCTCGCCGCATCCTGGAGCAGCGCCGCGACCACCTGCTGGCGGAGCGGTATCCGGTCCGCCGGGAAGTAATTGACCATCACGTTGCCGCGCGAATGCTTGAGCGGATCGACCCAGGCGATCGTGCCCGCCGCCCCGCCCCAGGCATAGGTGCCCTTGCCCGGACCGTTCGGCGTCGTTTCCAGCACCACCGATCCGCCCGCACCGAAGCCCATGTTGCTGCCCTTCGTGCCACCGGTACCGCCGCTCACGCCGCCATAGGTCACGCCCGCCGGCAGCAGGTTCGACGTCGCCAGTGCGATCGTCTCCGGCTTCATCACGCGCACGCCATCAAGCGTGCCGCCGTCCTGGATCATGTGCAGGAACCGGTCGTAGTCGCGCGCCGACATCACGAGGCCGGCACCACCATACGGAAAGCTCGGCTTCTGGAGGAACACCGACGTCGCCGCCGGATCGAGCGGCGTCCGCGTGTCGCCGACGAACGCATAGTTGGTCGCCAGCCGCCCGACCTCGCTTTGCGGCACCTGCCAGAAACTCGACCGCATCTTGAGCGGATCGAACAATCGCGTCTGCACAAACCGCTCGAAGCTCATGCCGCTCGCGACCTCGATCACCCGCCCCATCACGTCGAGCCCGATCGAATAGCTCCACTTGGTGCCGGGGTCGGCGATCAGCGGCAGCGTCGCGACGCGGTTGGCGAACTCCTCGAGCGACTTCGGCCGGACGGGCCGCATCTTCTCTTCCATCGCCGCGCTGACCGACAGCGGCAGGATCCCGAGCCGCTCATATTCCTTGAGCAGCGGTCCCTTGGTGACGATCGTGTAGCCAAGCCCGGCGGTATGCGTCAGCAGGTTGCGGATCGTGATCGGTCGCACGGCCGGCCGCGTGGCGAGCGACGTATCGGGGCTGGTCGCGACCTTCATGTTCTTGAACGCCGGGATGTATTTGCTGACCGGATCGTCGAGGTTGAGCTTGCCGTCCTCGACCAGCATCATCGCCGACATGCCGGTGATCGGCTTGGACATCGAATAGACGCGCCACAGCGAATCGGGGCCGGCGGCCGGAGCATTCGGGTCGTCGCTGATCTTGCCCGCCGACGGGAACAACGTCGGACCGTCGCCGGCGCCGAACGCACCGACGATCCCCGGCATCTTGTCCTGCGCGACGTAGCTGTCGAACAGCGCGGACGTGGCAGGCAGCAGCGCGTTGACCGGGATCGTCATCCGCGGCGTAGGACGAGCCTGCGGGCTGACCTGCGGACGCGGCTGCGCCTGCTGGGCATAGGCCGTGGCGGCAGCCAATGCGGCAAGTCCGCCCGTCGAAATCCAGTGCACCAGTTTCATGCAGCTCTCCGTATGGCCTTACCGGCTTTGGCGAAAACGGTCGGGAGGCCGGCGGTATCCAGCTCGTCGATCGGCCACCATTCGCTTGCCGTTGGAACGCGGGGTTGATGCGCCTCGACCGTCGCCACCGCAAGCGTCAGTTGCAGATCGAAATGCGTAAATCCGTGCGCCACGGTGACGTCCAGCATCAGCCAATCCGCCTGCGCCGGCGCGTCATCGAAACCGGGGGGAACATCACCCCAAGGCCCGGTCGGAAACGCCCGCATCCCGCCCAGCAGACCCTTGTCCGGCCGCCGCACGAGCAACACCTGCCCGTCGCGCTCCAGCCAGAAGATCGTTCCGTACCGCTGGGGCTTTGTCGCCTTCTTCGCCTTCACCGGCAACCGCTCGGGCGCGCCCTGCGCAAAGCCCTCGCAAAACGCGCGGATCGGACACAGCAAACATTTCGGCGCGCGTGTCGTGCAGATCCCCGACCCCAGATCCATCATCGCCTGCGCGAAATCACCCGCCCGAGCATCCGGCGTGATCGAATCCGCCGCCACCCGAATCGCCGGTCGCGCAGCCGGCAAAGGCGTCTGAATCGCAAACACTCGCGCGACCACCCGCTCGACATTCGCATCGACCACCACCGCGCGCTCGCCAAACGCGATCGCCGCCACCGCTGCGGCCGTGTAAGCGCCGAGCCCAGGCAGCGCGCGCAGCTCCACCTCGGTCCGCGGAAACTCTCCGCCATGCTCGGCCACCACGGCCTTCGCCGCCTTCACCAGATTACGCGCCCGAGCATAATACCCAAGCCCGGCCCAAGCCGCCATCACGTCGGCATCGTCCGCCGCCGCCAGACTCGCGAAATCCGGCCACCGCGCCGTCCACGCCAGGAAGCGCGGCGTCACCGCGGCCACGGTGGTCTGCTGCAACATCACCTCTGACAGCCACACGCGGTACGGATCGACCGCCTGGCCCGGCTTCGCCCGCCACGGCAGGTCGCGGCGATGCGCGTCATACCAGTCGAGCAGGGCCCCGGAGACCGAAGAGCGCTTGGCGTTCACGCGTCGCCTATGGCATGGGTTCGCAGATGAGCAAGCCGCCCGTTTCTGTGCCTAAATCTGCGACGCCCAAGCCGGCGACGAAGCGCGTGAAAGGCAAGACCGATCCCGACGCCCCGCGTGAGAACCGCTCGCGCGCGGTCGCCGAGTTGTTGCCTGCGATCGGCGGCGCGGCATTCCGGCGATTCGGCTTCGTCCAGTCGTCGATCGTCAGCCGCTGGCCCGAGATCGTCGGCGCGAAACTGGCGGGCGCGAGCATTCCCGAATCGATCCGCTTCCCGGTCGGCAAGAAACAGGACGGCGTCCTCACCCTCACCGTCCGCGGCGCGCACGCGCCGATGATGCAGCACATCGCGCCCGAGATCATCGAGCGCGTGAACCGCTTCTTCGGCTATGCCGCAATCGTGAAGGTCGCGATCCGCCAGGGCGAGGTCGCCGCCCCCGTCCCACGCAAGGCGCCGCCTTCGATCCGCCCGGTCCCCGTCGATCTCGGTATGAGCCTGAAGGGCATCGCCGATCCGGAACTGCGCGCCGTCCTCGAATCCCTCGCCGCCGGCGTCGCCTCGACGCACGGCCTTCCCAGGATCACCTGATGCGCGTCCTTTTTGCCGTCTTCGCCCTCTTCCTGCTGACCGGCGCCGCACCCAAGCGCGACTGGTCGCAGACCGCGCGCATTCTCCCCTCGGGCGCCTACCTGATCGGCAACCCCGCCGCGCGCGTGAAGCTCGTCGAATACGCCAGCTACACCTGCTCGCACTGCGCCGACTTCTCGGTGAAGTCCGAACCCATGCTCAAGCGCCAAATGATCGCGTCCGGCTCGACCAGCCTGGAGTTCCGCCACTTCATCCGCGACCGGCTCGATCTGGCAGCGGCGATCCTCGCCCGCTGCACCGGCCCGAAAGGCTTCTCCGCCACCTCGTCCGCGATCTTCGCCGCACAGCCGCAATGGCTCGAGCGCGGGATCGAATACCAGCAGGGTAACGCCGCGCGCCTGAACATGTACCCCGCCGCCGCCCAGATTCGCGCCAATGCCGACGGCTCCGGCCTGACCGCGATGATCAAGGCGCGCGGGCTCTCGGACGCGGCGATCAACGCATGCTTTGCCAACCAGCCCGAGATCGACCGCATCGTCAAACTGACCGCCGACGCGCCGAAGGAGATCGACTCGACGCCGACCTTCTACCTCAACGGCAAGATCGTCCCGCACGTCGGCTGGGAACAGCTAGAACCCGCGCTCCGCAAGGCAGGCGCCCGTTAATTCACGTGATCCACTGGAGTAACAGCATGAAGTTCGTAATCGCCCTCGCCGTACTGCCGCTCGCGCTCGCCGCCTGCTCGAAGAACGATTCGACCGGTAACGTCGACCAGCCCGCCGCCGCGCCGGTAGCAGCCGCCGCAGCCCCCGCCGGCCAGAACTGGACCGAGACCGTCGTGAAGACCCCCGAGGGTTACCTGATGGGCAACCCCAACGCGCCGATCAAGCTCGTCGAATACGGCGCACGCTCGTGCCCGACCTGCGGCGCGTTCGGCCGCGAGGCGTACAAGCCGCTGACCGAGAAATACGTCTCGACCGGGAAGGTCAGCTTCGAATTCCGCGACTTCCTCGTCCACGGCGCACCCGACGTGGCGCTGACCCTGCTCGGCCAGTGCGGCGGCGTCGCGCCGTTCTTCCCGATCCTCGAGCAGATGTACGGCAACCAGATCGCCTTCCTCGACAAGCTCCAGGCGATGACCCCCGACCAGCAGAAGGCGCTCGCCAACCAGCCGCCGACGGTCGTCGCCACCAAGCTCGCCGAACAGATGGGCGCGATCGATTTCGTCAAGCAGCGCGGCATCCCGGAAGCCAAGGCGCGCGCATGCCTCGCGGATCAGAAGCAGCTCGAAGTGATGGCCAAGCCGACCGAGAACGCGATGCAGGCCGGCACCGTGACGGGCACGCCGACGTTCCTGATCAACGACAAGAAGCTCGATCAGGTCGTGAGCTGGGATCAGATGGAGAAGGCGCTGAAGGCGGCTGGGGCGTAAGGCACCTCCGCTTCCGGAGAGCATAGACGGCAACCTAACCCACTGCGCCACCCCGGCGGAGGCCGGGGCCCAGTTGGGGGACGTCGCTGATCAGCGCTGCGCTCTGTTACTGCCACCTCTCCAACTGGGCCCCGGCCTCCGCCGGGGAGGTGAAGTTTGGACTAGCGGCAGCTCCTTATTGTTCTCCCGCGAAGGCGAGTGCGGGGTTGTGCATGCCCCGCATGCACAAGGATCGTCCGGGGGACGATCCGACCCCGCACTCCCAGTCTGGGTCCCCGCCTTCGCGGGGAAACAACATCGCAACGGTCCGGGGTAAGATTCAACTTTAGTCGTCGGGGGGCGCAAGAATGCAGATCAAGCGCCTCCGCATCACCGGCTTCAAGAGCTTCGTAGACCCCGCCGATCTCCGCATCGAACCCGGCCTCACCGGCGTCGTCGGCCCGAACGGCTGCGGTAAATCCAACCTCCTAGAAGCGCTCCGCTGGACGATGGGCGAGGCCAGCGCGAAATCCCTGCGCGGCGCCGGCATGGAAGACGTCATCTTCGCCGGCACCGCCACCCGCCCGCCGCGCGACTTCGCCGAAGTCTCGATCCTCGCGGAAATAGCCGGTGACGAACGCGAGATCGTCCGCCGGATCGAACGCGGCGCCGGCTCCGCCTACCGGATCGACGGCCGCGACGTCCGCGCGAAAGACGTCGGCCTGCTCTTCGCCGACGCCGCCACCGGCGCGCACTCGCCCGCGCTCGTCAGCCAGGGCAAGATCGGCGCGGTCATCGCCGCCAAACCCGCCGACCGCCGCGCCATGCTCGAGGAAGCCGCCGGAATCGCCGGCCTCCACGTCCGGCGGAAAGACGCCGAGGGGAAACTCCGCGCCACCGAAGCCAATCTCGCCAAGCTCGACGAGATCATTGCCGACCAGGACGCCCGCGCCGCCACGCTGAAACGCCAGGCCCGCGCCGCCGAACGCTATCGCCTCATCTCCGCGCAGATCCGTGTCGCAGAAGCGCGCACATTGTTCGCCCGCTGGCGCGAAGCCGCCACCGCAGCCGATGCCGCCAAAGCCGAAGCCGCCGCTGCCGAAACCCGCGTCCACGCCACCACCGAAGCCGAGCGCACAGCCGCCGCAGACCAGCACCGCGCGATCGAAGCCGTCTCCACCGCCCGCACCGCAGCGCTCGCCGCGCGCGACATGGTCGGCGATCTCGCCAACCGCCTCGCCGCGCTCAAAACCGAGAAGGCCAGCGTCGAGCGCAGGATCGCCGACTTGACCGACGCCCGCGCCCGGATCGCCGACGACCGCGCCCGCGAAGGATCGCTCGCCAGCGACGCCGCCGCCGCGCTCGCCCGCCTTGCCGACGAGGCCAAGACGCTCGACACAGCGATCGCCGACGCCACCGCCGCGATCCCCGACCTCGACGCCGCACTCGCCGAAACCGAACGTCGCGCCCGCGACGCCGAAGTCGCGCTCGCCCAGGCGCTCGCCACGCAAGCCCGCGACGCCGCCGAAGTCCGCGTCGCCAGCGCCGCCCTCGCCGCCGCTCGCACCCGCGCCGATCGCGCCGATCGCGATGCCACCCAGATCGCCGCCGCCCTCCGCGCACTCGGCGACGCCGCCCCGCTAGCCGCCCAGCGAGAAACCGCCGCCGAAGCCCGACGCGCCGCAACCGCCGCAGCAGAATCCGCCCGCCAGGCCATCACCCAGGCAGACACCGACGAAGCCGCCGCGACCAGCGCGCGAGACGCCGCCGAAACCGCTCGCGCCACCGCCCGCGCAGACCTCGCCGCGATCGACAGCGAAGTGACGGCGCTCACCAAGGCAACGCAGCGCAGCGGCCGCGACCGGCTGCTCGACCACGTCTCCGCCAACATCGGCTACGAACACGCGCTCGCCGCCGCACTCGGCGACGATCTAGACACCAACCTAGACGCATGGGCCGGCGCCAAGCCCCGCGAAGACGACCCCGCCCCACCAGCCGACGCCGAACCTTTGGCAAAGCATGTCGAAGCGCCCCCCGCCCTCGCCCGCAGGCTCGCGCAGGTCTTCGTCGTCGACACCGACGGCCAGCAACACCTCGCCGTCGGTCAGCTCATTGTTACCCGGCACGGCCAACTCCGCCGCTGGGACGGCTTCACCGCAACCGGCACCGGCGCGGCCGCCGCCGAACGCCTCGTCCGCCGCAACCGCCTCGCCGCACTCCAGGCCGCCCGCCCCGCTGCGGCCAAAGCGCTGGACGAAGCAGAACGAACGCGCGCCGCGATCGACGAGCAGATCGCCCAGGCTAGAGGCCAGTCGCAAACCGCCCGTGCCGCGCTGCAACGCGCCGAAACCGCCACGCGCGACGCCGTCCGCCAGGAAGACCGCGCCGCCGCCGCGCTCGAACGCCTCGCCACCCAGCGCGCAGACCTCGACGCCCGCGCGCACCGCATCGCCGACGACGTCGCCGACGCGCACGCCGACCGCACCCGCGCCGAAGCCGCGATGGCCGCCGTCCCCGACGGCACCGCCAACGCGCGTCAGGTCGCCGCGCTTCAATACGACGCCGAAAATGCCCGCGCCGCCGTCGCGCAGGCCCGCGCCGATCGCACGACGCTCGACCGCAGCATCGCCACCCACCGCGAACGCCTGTCCGCCGCCCAAGCCGACACCCGAAGCTGGCGCGCGCGCGCCGGTGAAGCCGCCAAGCGCATCGCCGCCATGGACTCGCGCGAAACCACGCTCGGCACCGACCTCGCCGCGATCGCCCCTCGCCCCGCCGCCCTCGACGCTGAAATCGAGACGCTCGACGCCGAACACCAACACGCGCGCACAACCGCCGACGCGCTCCTCGCCACCGAACGCACCGCCGAAACCGCCGCCCGTACCGCCGACGACGCCCACCGCGCCACCACCGAAGCGCTCGCCGTCGCCCGTGAAGCCCGCGCCGGCGCGATCGCCCGCGTCGAAAACCACGAAGCGCGCCGCCTCGATCTCGGCCGCCTCTCGGGCGAACGCTTCCAATGCCCCGCCCCGGTGCTCCCCGAACGCCTCGGCTTCGCGGTCGCCGACGTCCGCGCGCCAGCGGAAGAGGCCGCCACGCACGATCGCCTCGCCACCGACCGCGAGCGGATCGGCCCGGTCAACCTCGTCGCCGAAACCGAACTCGCCGAACTCGAAGATTCCGCGCGCGGCAACGCGGTCGAACGCGACGAACTCGGCCAAGCCGTCAACCGCCTGCGTGGCTCGATCGGCACGCTCAACCGCGAAGGCCGCCAACGCCTGCTCGCCGCGTTCGAAGCCGTGAACGGCCATTTCCAACGCCTCTTCACCACGCTGTTCGACGGCGGCGCCGCGCACCTCGAACTGATCGACTCCGACGACCCGCTTGAAGCCGGCCTCGAGATCATGGCGCAACCACCCGGCAAACGCCTCCAGTCGCTCACCCTGCTATCCGGCGGCGAGCAGGCGCTGACCGCAGTCGCGCTGATCTTCGGCCTGTTCCTCACCAATCCCGCGCCGATCTGCGTCCTCGACGAGGTCGACGCGCCGCTCGACGACGCCAATATCGAGCGCTTCTGCGACCTGCTCGACCGGATGTCGCGCGACACCGACACACGCTACCTCGTCGTCACGCACAACGCCGTCACGATGAGCCGCATGCACCGCCTGTTCGGCGTAACGATGATCGAACGCGGCGTCAGCCGGCTGGTCTCGGTCGACCTACAAGCCGCGACCGGACTCATTGCAACGGCATAGGGAGACAATCCCCGTTCGCGACGTTGACCCTCGATGTTCCTCGACGAATCCTGCATCTGGCCGCGCAAGGAGGACCTGCCTCCCCGCAAGCCCGTGTATCGGCACGAGAAGGCGCTGACCCGCCTGATCTTCGTCTATCTCTTCCTGTTGCTGCTCCTGCCCGTGAGCCTCGGCGGCATGGTCGACCTGATCCGCTATCTGTTCGGCTGACTTTCGGGTGTCCTACACAACCCGATCCTGCCACCGTCGTGAATCCGCAATCGTCCACGTCTGGGCCTAAGTACAGACATCGGAAAAATGCTCCCAGCGTCTGCACTTTGTGCACTTCCAGCATCGGGGCCGACCCGAAAGGTGGCCAGTACAACGACATAGCGACAAGTTGATCTCCATCACTCGACACCCCTTTTCGCGGAACGTAAGACGAACGAATGGCCCAACTCGACACCCGTGAAAAGCTCGAGATCCTCGCCGACGCGGCCAAATACGACGCGTCGTGCGCGTCGTCGGGCACGACCAAGCGCAATTCGAAGGACGGCAAGGGGCTCGGCTCGACCGAAGGCATGGGCATCTGCCACGCCTACGCGCCCGACGGCCGCTGCATCTCGCTGCTGAAGATCCTGCTGACCAACAGCTGCATCTTCGACTGCCATTACTGCATCAACCGCAAGAGCTCGAACGTCCGCCGCGCCCGCTTCACGGCGAAGGAAGTGGTCGATCTCACCATCGCCTTCTACAAGCGCAATTATATCGAGGGCCTGTTCCTCTCGTCCGGCATCATCGCCTCGTCGAACTACACGATGGAGCAGATGGTCGAGGTGGCGCGGAGTTTGCGCGAGGATCACCATTTTCGCGGCTACATCCACCTCAAGACGATTCCCGACGCCGATCCCGAACTCGTCCACCAGGCCGGGCTGTACGCCGACCGCGTCTCGATCAACGTCGAACTCCCGACCGCGAACGGTCTGAAGCGCCTTGCCCCCGAGAAGGACGGCGTCCGTATCGAGACCGCAATGGCTGAGGTGAAAGCCTCGATCATCGACGGCAAGGACGCCAAGGCCAAGTACAAGTCGGCGCCGAAGTTTGCCCCGGCCGGCCAGTCGACCCAGATGATCGTCGGCGCAGACGCCGCGACGGACGGCGACATCGTCCGGAAGGCGTCGACCCTGTACGACCGCTTCGGCCTGCGCCGCGTGTATTATTCAGCGTTCAGCCCGATCCCCGATGCGAGCTCCGTCCTCCCGCTGCAACGCCCGCCACTGATGCGCGAGCACCGACTCTATCAATCCGACTGGCTGATGCGCTTCTACGAGTTCCAGCCGCATGAGGTGGTAGCCGCCGCCGACGACGCCACCGGCATGCTCCCGCTCGACATCGACCCCAAGCTCGCCTGGGCGCTCAAATTCCGCGGATCGTTCCCGGTAGACGTCAACCGCGCCCCCCGCGAAATGCTCCTCCGCGTCCCCGGACTCGGGGTGAAGGCCGTCAACGGCATCCTCACCAGCCGCCGCTGGCGCCGCCTGCATTTGGCGGACATCGCCCGCTTGACCGTGTCAGTCGCCAAGCTCCGCCCCTTCATCATCGCCGAAGACTGGCGCCCGGTAGCTCTGGCGGACAAAGCCGAACTCCGACCCATCGTCGCCCCAAAACCCAAGCAGATGGAAATGTTCGCGTGACGCCGACGCATTCCTCCCCGGCACGGGGAGGGGGACCGCGACGCGCAGCGGCGGGGTGGAGGGGGCTCGCCACCACCGTTACGCTCGTGGAAGCCCCCCTCCACCAGCTTCGCTGGTCCCCCTCCCCGTGCCGGGGAGGATTATGCGCGTCGTAACCCTTTCCGAACCCGACGACTTCGACGGCTGGCGTGACGCCGCGCGTGGCCTGATCGCCGAGGACGTCCCCCCCGACGACGTCGTCTGGCAAGTTGGCGACGAACCCGTCGACCTGTTCGCAACCGTAGCGGACCCCGCCCCCGCCCCGCCCCCCGGCGCGTTCTCGGTCCCCCGCGCCTTCATCGACCTAGCCCGTAGCGCCATCCTCGGCAGCGACCCAGAACGGTTCGCCCTGCTCTACACGCTGCTTTTCCGCCTCCGCCGCGAACAAAAACTGATCGAGGACCGCGCCGATCCGCTCGTCCGCCGCCTCGACCGAATCGCCAAGGACGTCCGCCGCGACATCCACAAGATGCGCGCGTTCCTCCGCTTCCGCGAAGTCGAGGAGGACAGCACAACGCGTTTCGTCGCGTGGTTCGAGCCCGACCACCACATCGTCCGCGCCAACGCCGCGTTCTTCGTCAACCGCTTCGCCAGCATGCGCTGGTCGATCTTGACACCCGAAGTCTCGATCCACTGGGATGGCAAGGCGCTCACCGAAGGCCCCGGCGCGAGCAAGGCCGACGCGCCCGACGGCGACCCGACCGAGGAAGTCTGGAAAACCTATTACGCCAGCATCTTCAACCCGGCACGCGTCAAGATCGGCGCGATGTTGAAGGAGATGCCGAAGAAATACTGGAAGAACATGCCCGAGACCGCGCTGGTGCCGGGCCTGCTGGCGGCGGCGCAAGCGAGGGAGAGCGGGATGATCCAGAAAGCGCGCGACACGGTCGGCGGCAACAGCCTGATCGCGTGGGAAGCATTGCGCGACGAGGCCGCCGGCTGCACCCGCTGTCCGCTCTACAAGCCTGCAACGCAGACCGTGTTCGGCGAGGGACCGGTAGACGCACCGCTTATGTTCGTCGGCGAGCAACCGGGCGACCAAGAGGATATCGCCGGACGCCCATTCGTCGGCCCCGCCGGCCAGATGTTCGACAAGGCAATGGCCGAAGCCGGCGTCGACCGGTCGCGTGCCTACGTCACCAACGCGGTGAAGCACTTCAAGTTCGAACAGCGCGGCAAACGGCGGAATCATGCCAAGCCCGGGGCGGGCGAGATCGACGCCTGCCGCTGGTGGATCGAGCAGGAGCAGATGCTTATCAAGCCAAAAGTAACCGTGGCGCTAGGCGCGACGGCGGCGAGATCGCTGTTCGGGAAGGTGATGACGATCGGCCGTGAGCGTGGCCGGGCGTTGCAGTTGCCGGATGGCGGCGAGGCCTGGATCACGGTTCATCCAAGCTATCTGCTAAGGCTACCCGATCCAGCGCAGGCGGCGGAAGAGTATGCGCGGTTCGTCGAGGACTTGCGGACGGTCGGCGGCCGGATTGCTTGATCACCGAACGAGCAAACTACACGCTCCCTATCTCCGTCATCCTGACGAAAGTCAGGATCCAGAGGCGAATAGCGCAACGCCCGTTACCCTGGTTCCTGACTTTCGTCAGGATGACGAACTTCTCAGTTGAGCCGCCACTTCATCCTCATCACATGCTGTTCGGCTCAGGTCCCAAACGCCCCGCCGGATCGTCGAGCGCTTCAATCGCGGCCATGTCCTCGTCATCCAGTGTCAGGTCGAGCGCTGCGAAATTGTCCGCCAGATGCTCTGCATCGGATGCCTTCGGGATGACCGAGAAGCCGTTCGCCAGATGCCACGCCAGTATAACTTGTGCCGCACTGCGACCGTGCTTGTCCGCAATCCGAACGATGGCGTCGTCCTGCAAAACCGTCTTGCCCTGCCCCAACGGGCTCCAGCTCTGCGTCACGATGCCATGCGCTTCGTGATACGTGCGCTGTTCGCGCTGCTGGAAGTTCGGGTGGAGTTCGATCTGGTTTACCGCGGGTGTCACGCCGGTCGCCGCCACAATCGCGTCAATATGCTCGGGCAGGAAGTTCGACACGCCAATCGACTTGGCTTTCCCGGCATCGCGCAGCGCGATCATCGCCTTCCAGGCTTCGGCATACTTGTCCTGCTTCGGCACCGGCCAGTGCATCAGGTACAGGTCGACCGACTCGACACCGAGTAGCGCAAGGCTCTCGTCCATCGCTGCCTCGGCGTCGCCTTGACGATCGTTCCAGAGCTTGGTCGTCAGGAACGCATCCGAGCCTTTATAGCCATCGCCGACGCCGCGTTCGTTCTCGTAGATCGCCGCGGTATCGACCAGCCGGAAGCCGATATCGAGCCCGGAGCGGACGATTGCCGCGGCCTGGCTGTCGGGAATCTGCCACGTACCCATGCCGATCTGTGGCATGGTGCAGCCGTCGTTGAGTGTGAGATCTGTCATGCCGCACCAGCGAACGAAGCGCGCGGCGGTTCCTCTTTAGGGCTTCCCTTCGTCGCCCGGTTCGCGCAATCGACCGACCCATGTTCGAAAAGATCCTGGCCGTGCTGGCCACCTTCACGATCGGCGTCATCTCGTCGGGTGGCTATGTCGGCATCGCGCTGCTCATGGCGATCGAGAGCGCGTGCATCCCGCTGCCGTCCGAGATCATCATGCCGTTCGCTGGATATCTCGTATCGACCGGGCGGTTCGACTTGTACCTTGCCGCCACCGCAGGGGCGATCGGGTGCAATCTCGGCTCGGTCGTCGCGTATGAAATCGGCAAGCGCGGCGGGCGGCCGATGGCCGAGCGGTGGGGCCGCTATCTGCTGATCGGACCGGGCGAGCTCGATGCGGCGGACCGGTTCTTCGCACGCTGGGGCTCGATGGCGGTGCTGATCGGCCGCCTGCTCCCCGTTATCCGCTCGTTCATCGCCTTCCCCGCCGGTGTCGCGCGGATGAAGCTGGTGCCGTTCCACGTCTACACGTTCATCGGGTCTTGGCCGTGGTGCTTCGGGCTTGCGTGGGTCGGCATGAAGCTCGGCGACAAATGGGACAGCGATCCGCGCGTGAAGGCCGCGTTCCACAGCGCCGACCTGCTGATCGGCGTGGTCCTGATCGCGCTGGTCGGCTTCTACATTTGGCACCGGGTGCGCGGGCTGAAGCGTCACTCGTAACCACGGAGCTTTGCTAACGCGCGCAGATCGTCGTCGCGCGTAGGAACGATCGACTGCATGCGGCGCTGATACGCCGCGACGATCTCGGGACCGGCCTTGGCGGGTGAACCGCTGTCGAATGGCGGCGCGGGGTCATATTCCAGACCGAGTTGCACTGCTCGAGCATGGGCTTCGCCGCGGATCATTGCGGTCAGGGTGAGGGCGAAGTCGATCCCCGCGGTCACGCCGCCACCGGTCACGCGGTTGCGATCGACCACGGTCCGCGCGTCGACTGGGATGGCGTTGAACAGAGTCAGCATGTCGCGTTGCGCCCAGTGGCAGCCGGCGCGGTAGCCATCGAGCAATCCCGCCGCGCCGAGGATCAGCGAGCCGGTGCACACGCTCGTGACCCACGTCGCTTCGGCCCCGACCGTCTGGACCCACGCCATCGCCTCGTCGTCGGCGATCACGCCGTTTATGCCGAAACCGCCGGGCACGCAGAGAATGTCGGCATGAAGCACGTCCGCAAAGGTCGCGGTCGGCAGGATCGAGAAACCGGCGTCGGTCGGGACCGGCTCCAGCGTCTTCCAGACAAGATCGAGCCGAGCGTTGCCGAGCCGCGACAGAACCTGCGCGGGGCCGGTCAGGTCAAGCTGCGTCACGTTCGGGAACAGCAGGAAGGCGATGCCCAGCGGTTTGGTCATGTGATTGCTCCTTGCGATAGGTTCTTACGATCGAGAATCGCGACATCGCTCGGAATCGCCTTAACTCGCTGAAAAACAGCGCGAGTCCCGCACCGTGCAAGGACCACGCTCGCCCGAAGTGCAGAAAGTACAGACGCTGGCGCAGCATTTTCCCTGTGCCCGACGCACCGTAGGGGGCGGTTTGAGCGAACGCGCTTCGGATGGCTGCCGACCTCATTCGCGCATCATGCCACTCCATCCCCCTGTAGGACAGTTACGTCTAAAACAGCACGCGCGGGTGTCAGGCGAACAGCCACGTCCCGAGCATCAGCGCGGTCATGACGGCGGCAAGAAGAATTGCAGAGTAGGCGAGAAGTTTTTTTCGTAACCATCGACGCGGATCGGGCGCGGACGGTTTTTAATTTCCGGATGTTAGCCCTTCCGTTTGCCCCCTTTTGTGCGCCAGGGGACGGTAAGCGGTGCGAAAAGCCGACCCACCCCTGCCCCCCCTTTTAGGGAGGGGGGAAGTAGAGGCGCTGCCGCTTACGACCGCTTTATGGGAGGACGGGGACTTCTGCCGCGCGCGTCTTGTTCTCCAGGCGCGATTCCTTGACGCGCTGGTTGAAGCAGCCGGAGGCGCCGCCGGGGCCGACCGCGGAGCAGCTGCCGATCGTGTTGACGCCGACGCCTGCGTCGAGCGTTCCCTGTGCCTTAGTCGCCCAGCTGGCATTTTCGGGAGTCACGACGAACTCGCGGAGTTCCTTGGGGACTCGGTACTGCTCCTGCGCGCTGCGGCGGACGCAGACGACGATTTCCTCGCCGTTCTGGTTGGTCGGGCAGCGCTCGTTGCCGAATAGCGTCAGGACGCCGTTGACAGGCGCACTGCGCGAGACTTCGCCGGGGGCCGAAATCGGCTTCGACTTGCCGGTAGCGCCGGGCAGAGCCGGGGCCAGCGTGGGTCCCTTGGCGGGTATCTGCGCCAGCGTTGGCGGCGCTACGGGGCGAGCGGATTGCGCCGTCTGCGCCGCAACGGGTCCAGCGACGAGTAACGCCGTCGCAAAAAGCATCTTCATACGCATCACTCCCACAATCCGTACTTCAGTCACTGGCCGTATCTCATTGTATCGGCCGCATCTCAGATCCGCTTGGCGGTCGCGATCGCAACCTTGCAGCCGAGCCGGATCGCAGCACTCAATACCGGATAGCCCGGCGTCTCTTCCGCCCCCGCAGCGATCGCGGTCGCCTTGTGCTCGAGTTCCTCGGCCTGGAAATCGAGAATGGCTGCCGATAGCTCTGGGTCGCTGGCGCCAAGCTGAACGAGCTGTTCCTCGTAATGCTTGTCGATCTCGGTCTCGACCGCCGCCGTGCACGCCATCGCCGCGCGCGGGCTGATCGCCGCGGTCACCGCGCCAAGCGCGAAGCCAGCAACTTTCCAAATCGGCTGCAGCACGGTCGGCCGCACGCGGCGATCAACGATCATCTTGTCGAAGAAAGCGCGGTGGCGTTCCTCCTGCTGCGCCATGTGATGGATCGAGCGCGACGCCGGGTGGCGGTCGCCAAGCACGGCCAACTGACCCGCATAAATGCGGATCGCGCCGTACTCGCCGGCCTGGTCGACCCGGATCATTGAGTCCGTCGCCCGCTTGGCGTCTCCTGGCTTCCAGCCGCTCATCTCGTCTTCCTCATGAGTGCGAATATGGTGAACGCACCGACCAGGGAAAAGATGGCGTTGAAGCCGGCGAGCGAAATACCGAGTAGCTTCCACTGCGGCGAATCACAGCGCACCATCGGCGCGTTCATGATCGCAGCGAGGCGCTCGGCGGCGGTCGTGCCGGCCATCGAGACGGTCGTGGTGCAGGCGGTGAAGCCGTTCCACCAATGATATTCGACGCCCGCATGCGCGACGCCGATCAACCCGCTGAGCCCGATCAGCAACCCCGCGATGATAACCAGCGACGCGCGCAGCGACCGGCCGGGGACGAAGAACGTCGCGCCCGCGATCAGCACCGCGGAATAATGCGGCCAGCGCTGCCAATGGCACATTTCGCACGGGTACAGCCCGCCGAGATATTGCGAACCGAGCGCGCCGAGCAGCAGGAACGCCGGCAGCAACAGTGCGATGGCGCGCGCGATCTCTTCGTTCTTGGTCATGCCCAACCCGCGACGCACACTCACTTGGTGGGCGCCTTAGTGGTGTCAGTGGGATCAGGCTTGATCGGGCGCGGCTTGGTCGCGGCGGCGACCTGCGTTGCCCCACCGAGGCGCGCGACAGTCTTCAGCGCGTAATAGAGCTGGAAGTCGTCGATCCCCTGTTTCTTCAACTGGTCGGGCGTCTGCGAGAAGCGCGGATCGGTCTTGGTATCCTCCTCAAGCACCGCGTTGTCGGCCTTCACCTCGTTGATCAGATGCTTGCGCAGATCGGCCTCGCGGAACACCGGGCGCGACTTGTAGTCGGGATCGGTGAGCTGCGGCACCTTGATGTCGGGCTCGATCCCGCCCTCTTGCACCGACCGGCCTGACGGCGTGAAGTAGCGCGCGGTGGTAAGACGCAGCGCGGTCTCGGGGCCAAGCTGGAGCACGGTCTGGACCGAGCCCTTGCCGAAGGTGCGCTCGCCCATGATCAGCGCGCGGTGATGATCCTGGAGCGCGCCGGCGACGATCTCGGAGGCAGACGCGGTGCCGGGATCGGTGAGGACGACGACCGGCAGGCCGTGCGCGTCGTCACCGGGCTTGGCATAATAACGCTCGATATCGGTCTTCTCGCGGCCGCGCTGCGAGACGATCTCGCCATGATCGAGGAACGCGTCGCTCACCTCGATCGCCTGGGTCAGCAGTCCGCCGCCATTCTCGCGGAGGTCGACGACATAGCCGAGCGGGCGGTGGCCGAGCGACTTGTCGATCGCCATGATCGCCGCGCGGGTATCGGCGCCGGTGTTCTCGCTGAAGGTGTTGATGTTGATATAGCCGACGTCGCCGCGAACTTCCCATTTCACCGGCTTCTGGACGATGATCTCGCGCATCATCGTCACCTCGAGCGGCTTGTCGCGGCCGGGGCGGACGAGGCCGAGCGTGATCTTGCTGCCAGGCTTGCCGCGCATCTTGCCGACTGCCTCGTCGAGCGAATCGCCATAGATCAGCTTGCCGTCGATATGCGTGATGTAGTCGCCGGATTTAACGCCGGCGCGGGCAGCGGGGGAATCCTCCTGCGGAGCGACAACCTTGATCGCGCCGTCCTCCATCTGGACCGTGAGGCCCAGGCCGCCGTAATTGCCCTCGGTCATGATCCGGAGATTCTCGTAGTCGAGCGCGTCGACGTACGAGCTGTGCGGATCGAGGCTGGCGAGCATGCCCTGGATCGCGCCTTTGATCAGCGTCTTATCATCGACCTTGTCGACATATTCCGCCTTCACGCGGTTGAAGACGTCGAGGAACTGGTCGAACTCGCGGTACGTGTCGGTGTCGACTGCCGCCATCGCCGAGGTGGCCAATGGGATCAGCGTCAGCGCGCCGACGATGGCGGTCACGGCAAGGAACGGGGTACGCAGTATAGGACGAAGCATCGATGGTCCTGCAACCTGAGAAAAGACGTGTCGTACGGTCGTGACGGCGTAGCGTAGCGGAACGCTGGCGGCAACGCGCGGAGCAAAGCGAGGCCGGGGTTAATGGTGGCTGACTGGGGGGGCGCTTTCGATCCTCCCCCGCAAGGGGGAGGTGTCGCCGAAGGTGACGGAGGGGGAGGACACGGAACAGCGGCTGCCCCTTCCTCCCCTCCGTCTGGCAAGGGGCAGCCACCTCCCCCTGGCGGAGGAGGATCGAAGCATGGCCGCCCGTTCTATCAGCCGATCAGCGCGATCCTATCAACGCGGCGACATCAACCGGGCGACCCCGGCGGCGGAGTTCGACGGTGATGCGCGGGTCTTGGCGGGGGGCGGTGCCGAGCGGGGCGCCCATCGTGACACGGTCGCCGGGCTTTGCGGAGGTTGCCGCGAGGCCGGTGACGAGGCTGGTCCAACCATCGGCGTGGTCGACGATGACGATAACCCCGTAGTCGCGAAAGCGGCGGGCGTAGTGGATCGTCCCTGTAGCAGGCGCGACGACGCGCGCACTGGGAGCGGTGGCGAAGGTCAGGCCGCGCGATCGGACTCCCGCGTCCGAGACTTCGTCGAAACCGGTGACGAGCCTGCCCGCTACCGGCATGCGGTACACGCCGCTCGGTGGCGCCGGGGGCGTGGTGCCGGGCGCGATCGGGCGGGGGATCGGACCGGCGAGCGCGATCAGGCTGGCTGCGGTCGCCTTGGCGTTGGTGGTGGCGGCCATCCCGTCGACCAGATCGCGCGCGCGTTCGCCGAGCGCCAGCGCGCGGTCGGACTCGCTGAGCGCGCCGCGGCCGAGCGACTGGCTGCGCTTGCGATGACGCGCCTCCAAGGTGGCCAGCGCGATGCGATCGTTCTCCAGGCGCGCGCGGCCGTCGGAAAGCGCCTTGGCGGCAAGCGTGGCGCTGGCTTGCAGGCGACGTGTTTCGGCGAGTTCGGTGCGGACGGCTTCGGTGCGCTGGCGGACGACGGGCAAGGCGCTGCCGAGGACCGCGCGGACATGGACAAGGTCATCGACCGATCCCGGCTGCGCAACTGCGACGATAGTCGGGCGGCGGGCGAGCGATTCCAGCGCGGCGAGCAGGCGTGCGACGGGCGCTTGCGCGCGGCCGAGCTTGGCGCGCTGATCGGACAGCAGGCGCTCGACGAGCGTCACGCGGGCGCTGGCGGTGGCGAGGTTCGCTCCGGCAGCCGTCACGCGGGCGGCTAAAGCCTGCTCCTCGCGGCGCGCCTTGTCGGCGGCATTGCGTTCCTGAGTGGCCGCGGCGGCGAGTTTGGCGGCGCGGGCGGCGGCGAGCGCGGCGTCGCGCTTCGCCGCAACGAGGCGTTGCTGCTCGGTCGCCAGTTCGGGCGCGTCAGTCTGTGCGGCTACCCCCGCCGCCGCGAACAGCGCCGCGATCGCCAAGACGCCCCCTGCCCTCATGCATCACCCTTCGCGGTGATAGGGGTGGTTGGCAAGGATGCTGGTGGCGCGGAAGAGCTGTTCGGCAAGCATCGCGCGGGCGAGCAGATGCGGCCATGTCGCGCGGCCGAACGAGAACAGCAGGTCCGCCTCGTCGCGTGCCGCGTCGTCGAAGCCGTCGGCCGCGCCGATCATGAACCGCGCCTCGCGGACGCCGTCGTCGCGCCATCGTTCGAGCTTCTGCGCGAACTGCGTAGACGACAGCGTTTCGCCCTTCTCATCCAGCAGGATGCGCTTGGTCTGCTCGCCGACGAGCGGAATCTTACCGCCGGTGTCGGGGAGCTCGCTAACCTTGGTCGGCCAGACGATCCTCTTCAGATAGCGGTCAACGAGGTCGGCCTCGGGCGAGCGCCCGATCCGACCGCGGGCGACGATGTGGAGCAGCACCGCCGCCTCGAAGTCAGTTTAGTCTTCGTCGGTGAAGGTCGGCACGGGCGGTGGCGCCGGTGCGTCGCCGAATGCCCACATCCGCTCCAGATTGTAGAAGCTGCGGACTTCGGGGCGGAACAGGTGGACAATGACGTCGGTCGCATCAATCAGGACCCAGTCTGCGGTCGGCAGACCTTCGATCTTCACCGGGCGCTTGAACTCGGCCTTGATCCGCTCGGCCAGCTTCTGTGCCATCGAGGCGACCTGACGGGTCGAACGACCGCTGGCGATCACCATATAGTCGGCGATGCTGGTCTTGCCCGCGAGCGGGATCGAGATGGTCTCGACCGCCTGGTCGTCGTCGAGCGACGCGAGGATCAGGCGATGCAGCGCCTCAACCTCTTCGGGGTCGGTCGCGCGAGGGGCAGTAGGGGAAGTGGCCAAGTCAGCTCCTGGGTAAGACTACCGAGCCAGCAACGTGCTGAGCCCAGTCGGGATTTTCGGCACGCAGGCCGGTTGCGGAGGTCGGGTCGGGTCGGAAGCGCAACAGCACGAGGGCCGGCAATCTCCACGTCGTCCAGCTCTTCGCATGGTCTGTGCGCCGTTGGAAGCGCCGCAGCCAACACATCGCGGGGGCCGCGAGGGCGCGCCCGTCATATCCCGGACGCGCGATTACCGCAATCGGAACCTCGCGGGCGATCTGGCGCCAGTTCTTCCAGCGGTGGAAGTCGGCGAGATTGTCCGCCCCCATCAGCCAGATGAAGCGGATTTTCGGGTAGCGCCGCTTGAGCTTGCGGATCGTGTCGAGCGTGTAGCGAGTGTGCAGCCGCGCCTCGATGTCGGTCGCGCGGATCGGTGCGCGGCAAGCCATCCGCCGCGCCGAGGCGAGACGCGCGGCGAGCGGCGCCATGTCGTTCGCCGCGTCCTTGAGCGGGTTGCCGGGAGATACCAGCCACCACGCCTCGTCGAGCGCGAGCGCGTCGATCGCTGCGAGCGTGATACCGCGGTGGCCACGGTGGGCGGGATTGAACGACCCGCCGAGGATACCGACGTGGGTCAAGGCTCGAAGCGCCGGTCTTGCTTGACGTGCATTAGGCGAACCACGTCGACGCCGTTCGCTATCGGACGGTAAAGTATCAGATACTCCGTTCCACGGATCGACCATTTCCTGAGATCGCCGTTAGCGATTGGCCCCAGATACGGGTTGTCAGCCAACAGACGTACCGCAGCGACTGCCATGCCGCCGACGCGGCGGGCATGATCCGCCGAATACTCTCGATACCGATCGACTTCACCGAGATCCGCGAGCGCCGACGCGGACCAGATCGCACGCCTCACTCGGCCGCTATGTCGCGGTGACGCGCCTCGAACCACGCTTCGACCTGTTCCTGCGTGTAGGAACGACCGGCATCGATATCGTCGATACCTTCCTGCACGAAGGCTGCGAGCTCGATATCCATTTGCGTGGCGGTCTTGACGACCGACTTCACATACGCATCGACCGTCATATCGCGCCAAGCCGCCGCGGCCTTTAGCGAAGCCAGCGAAGCCGTGTCGAGATCCAGGGTAAGCGAAGCACCTTCCGTCATGCGGCGAGGATATGCCTCTGACCGTGCTTTATCAACCGCGCACCTGGCCGGTGCCGCGGCCGATCCATTTGTAGGTGGTGAGGCCTTCGAGCGCGACCGGGCCGCGGGCGTGGAGGCGACCAGTGGCGATGCCGATCTCCGCGCCGAGGCCGAACTCGCCGCCATCGGCGAACTGGGTAGACGCGTTCCAGAGAACGATCGCGCTGTCGACTGAGGTCAGAAAACGCTCGGCGACGGCGGCGTCTTCGGCGACGATCGCATCGGTGTGGTGCGAGCCGTGGCGGGCAATATGCGCTACCGCGCCTTCGAGTCCGTCGACGATCGCGACCGAGGCGATCGCGTCGAGATATTCCGTGTCCCAGTCGATTGCAGCGGCGGCAGCGATCTCTGGAACAATGGCGTGCGCGCCAGCATCGCCGCGTACTTCGCAGCCCATTGCAGCGAGACTTCGGATTAGGTTGGCCGCGTCCGCATAATCGCGGTCGATCAGCAGGGTCTCCATGGACCCGCAGACGCCCGTGCGGCGCATCTTCGCATCGACGACGACAACCCTCGCCATCGCGGCATCGGCCGACGCATGCACGAAGACATGGTTGATGCCGTCGAGATGCGCGAGGACGGGCACGCGCGCTTCGGCCTGAACGCGCGCGACGAGACTCTTGCCGCCGCGGGGGATGATCAGGTCGATCACCCCGTCAGCCTTCAGCATCGCGCCGACCGCCGCGCGATCGGTGGTCGGCACGAGCTGGACCGCGTCGACGGGCATACCGCCCGCCTTCAGCCCGGCGACCAGTGGCGCGTGGATCGCGCGATTGCTCTTCACGGCTTCAGACCCACCGCGCAGGATCGCCGCGTTGCCGGCCATCACGCATAGCGCTGCGGCATCCGCCGTAACGTTGGGGCGGCTCTCGTAGATGATGCCGATGACGCCAATCGGCACACGGACGCGTGAGAGCTTCAGGCCGTTCGGACGCTCGCTGGCGTCGATCACCTGCCCAACCGGATCCGCCAGCGCTGCCACGGCCGCGACACCGTCAGCCATCGCCGCTACACGCGCTTCATCAAGCCGCAACCGATCGAGCAGCGCACCCGACAGACCGGCCTCGCTCGCGCGCGTCATGTCCTCAACGTTCGCCGCAACGATCTCAGCAGATGCCGCCCGGATCGACTCCGCCGCCAATGCAAGCGCCGCGGCTTTAAGCGCCGGCGGCATCGCTGCTAGCACCAGCGCGGCAGAGCGCGCGCGTGCGCCCATTTCGGCGATCATTTCGGTCGGATTTTCTGCGTCGGCCATGGTCAACGCGGTACCATGCGAAGCCTCTCGCGCCAACGTCGCGAACTCGTTACGCTGCCGATATTGCAGGGGGACGCATGACTGGGGATATTGGGGCAGCGGCGGATATCGCCACGGGGACAGTCGTCGGGCGCGCGTTCGAACCGAGCGCGGGCGAAGCGCACGGCGCGCATACAAGTCATGGTACGGACGGTGCGCTGTGCCTCAACTGCGGGACGCGGTTGTTGGGCGAGCACTGCCATGCTTGCGGCCAATCGGCGCATGTCCACCGCTCGCTCGGCGGGATTGGGCATGAGATTGCTCATGGGGTTTTCCATTTCGAAGGCAAGATATGGCGGACCTTGCCGCTGCTGGTGCTCCACCCGGGTGCGCTCACGCGGCGGTACGTCAATGGCGAGCGGGCGCGGTTCGTGTCGCCGCTCGCTTTGTTCCTGTTCACCGTCTTCCTGATGTTCGCGACGATCGGCGCGGTCGGCGGGGAAATGACGAAGGACTTCATCCGGGACGAGCGTACCGGCAAGACGTCCGACTATGCGCGCGAGGCCGCCAGAGCTCGCCTCGCACTGAATAAAGTCGAGGCGCAGCAGGAGGTTGCGAAGCGTGCGCCCGCCAAATATTCGGGAGAACAGCTTGCCACGCTCGATCGGCAGGCGAGCGCGCTGCGCACCACTGTCCGCGCACTCGGGGTCGCGGCCGATATGCAAAATGGCGGCGCCAATGGTTCGCTGGTCGACCTGGGCGATTTCAAAACTGGCTGGGAACGGCTCGACCACGGGATCGCCAAGGCGAACGGCAATCCGGGACTGATGTTCTACAAGCTGCAGACCAGCGCGTATAAATACAGCTGGGGCCTGATTCCGTTATCCGTGCCGTTCATGGCGCTTCTTTTCCTCTGGCGACGCCGACATCACCTCTACAACCACGCGATCTTCGTGACCTATTCGCTGGCGTTTATGATGCTGCTGACAATCGTGTTGATCATCGCGGGCGTGATCGGCGTCGCGGAGGGCTGGATCGTGATGGCCGCGATGTGCGTGCCGCCAGTCCATATGTTCGCGCAGCTTCGTGGGGCTTATGAGTTGCGGAAGTGGTCGGCGGCTTGGCGAACGGTGGCGCTGTTAACGTTCGCGTTCACGGTTTTGCTGGCGTTTATCGTGCTGCTGTTACTGCATGGGCTGACGGACTGATTGTTATTAAGCGGGTCCTGCCAACTCCCGTTCGTGCCGAGCGAAGGCGAAGCACCTTCGCGCGGGGTATGTCCTTCGACTTCGCTCAGGACGAACGGGAGAAAGAGGACACCCTCGACATCCTTAACTTCCCCACGACTCCGAACATCTTCAGCGGCAGGGGTAGAGGTTCGCCAGAACGCGGGCGTAGCCGTCCTTGAGGGGGCGTTTCTGGTAGCTGGCGGGGAGTTCGTTGAGGCCATCGAGCATGTCCATGATCCCGACCGACTCACCTTCCGGAACGCAGGCGATCGGTGGTTTGCCGGCGGCGGCGCGGGCGGCGCGTTCCGCCTTCAACTGATTGGTCGCCGCCTTGGCTTCGGCCTTCAGGGCGGGAAGGTCGGGCGACATCAGCGCCATCGGGCCCTGGTCACGCAACGCGTTGGCTCGGGCCAGGAAGGTGCCGACGGTCATCGCCGCGCTTGCCGGCATTGCCGCGCCGACCATCAGTAGCGCTGCGACTACAGCCTTGGAACGCGAATACGACATGGGCGGCCTTTCCGAGAAAAGACCGCCCATAGAGCTACTTAAGTGACTGTCCGGTGAACCGGATCACGCCCCCAAAGGGGTTGGCGTCCCGAAAGGTCCCGACGGACGGCGGGTCTTGGGGATCGACGTACCCGCACGCGGGACGGTCGATGCCTTCGCACCCGGATCCGGACGATCGAGATCCTCGCCCGCGATCAGCTTCTTGATCTCGTCACCGGTCAGCGTCTCGAACTCGAGCAACGCGCCGGCCACGGTGTGAAGCTGGTCGACGTGATCACTCAGCACCTGCTTGGCGCGGTCGAGACCACCTTCGACGATCCGCTTGATCTCGTCGTCGATCAACTGCGCGGTCTGGTTCGACATGCGCGACGGACGGCTCGACGAGTAGCCGAGGAACGACTCGCCCTCGGGCTCCCCGTATTCCAGCGGTCCAACCTTGTCCGACATGCCCCAACGCGTGACCATGTCGCGTGCCAGACCCGTGGCGTACTGGATGTCGCCCGAGGCGCCGCTCGACACCTTGTCGTAGCCGAAGATGACTTCCTCGGCGACGCGTCCGCCCATCGAGACCGCGAGGTTCGCGTACATCTTGTCGCGGTGATAGCTGTACGAGTCGCGCTCGGGCAGGCGCATGACCATGCCCAGCGCACGACCGCGCGGAATGATCGTCGCCTTGTGGATCGGATCCGACGCAGCCTCATGCATCGCGACGACGGCATGGCCGGCCTCGTGATACGCAGTCATCCGCTTCTCGTCGTCGGTCATGACCATGCTGCGGCGCTCTGCGCCCATCATGACCTTGTCCTTGGCCTCCTCAAACTCGGCCATCGCCACCAAGCGCTTGCCCTTGCGCGCGGCATGCAGCGCCGCCTCGTTGACGAGGTTGGCGAGATCGGCACCGGAGAACCCAGGCGTTCCGCGTGCGATGACGCGAGCATCGACGTCGGGCGCGAGCGGCACCTTCTTCATGTGCACTTCAAGGATCTTGATGCGACCCTCGATATCCGGACGCGGCACCGTGACCTGCCGATCGAAACGGCCCGGACGCAGCAGCGCCGGATCGAGCACGTCGGGACGGTTGGTCGCGGCGATGATGATGATGCCTTCGTTCGCCTCGAAGCCGTCCATCTCGACGAGCAGCTGGTTCAGCGTCTGCTCGCGCTCGTCGTTACCGTTGCCGAGACCGGCACCGCGATGACGACCCACAGCATCGATTTCGTCGATGAAGACGATGCAAGGTGCGGACTTCTTCGCCTGCTCGAACATGTCGCGGACACGGCTCGCGCCGACGCCGACAAACATCTCGACGAAATCGGAACCCGAGATCGTGAAGAACGGCACGCCAGCCTCACCCGCGATCGCGCGGGCGAGCAGCGTCTTGCCGGTCCCAGGCGAGCCGACCAACAGCGCGCCCTTGGGGATCTTGCCGCCGAGACGTGCGAACTTGGTCGGATCCTTCAGGAACTCGACGATCTCTTCCAGCTCTTCGCGCGCCTCGTCGATGCCGGCGACATCCTGGAAGGTGACCTTGCCCTCCTTCTGCGTCAGCATCTTCGCGCGGCTCTTGCCGAAACCCATCGCGCCCGAGCCAGAGTTCTTCTGCATCTGCTTCAACACGAAGAACGCGATACCGAGGAACAGCAGGAACGGCAGCGACTGATACAGGAGCAGCGCCAGCATCGACGGGCCCTCTTCGGGCTTCGCGCTGATCGAGACGCCCTTCTCGCGCAGCTTCGGCACGAGCGTCGAGTCCGGGATGGGATACGACTTGAACTTCTCGCCCGAGGACAATGTCCCCGAGATGATATCGCGCGAGATGTTGACGTCCTTGACGGTACCCTCGTCGACCTTGTCGAGGAACGCCGAATACGCGATTGTGTTTCCGCCCGACGCCGCGGTGCGACCGTCGAACATGGTCACGAACAGTGCCAGAGCGAGCAGGATGCCGACCCAGATCAACAGGCTTTTCATCCAAGGATTGCCGCCGCCGCCGTTTTCGGGACCGCCATTGCCGGGGCCGCCGTTTCCGGGGCCCTGGGGCTTCTGACCGCGGTTGTCGTTGTCGCTCATGGGTGCACGATACCTTTCATCGCACAAGATAAGCGTGCGCAGGTTAATGGCAATGGAACAACGCGCGACTTGCGTTGATCAGTGTGAACGGACGGGCGCGCTAAGCGGTTCTGCGCGGTGGTGCCTCGCGGAAGCGCCAGATGTCGCCCCGAACGCTGGCGATGATCCCGGCTTGGGTGGTGCGCTTGCCGCCCATCAGCGAGTCGAGCAGGCTTTCGATGTTGGCGGCCTCGGTCCATTCGGGCGCGACGATGCCGGCGTCGGTGCGGACCGTGCCGATCGCGCGGCGGGCAAGGCGGCGGAGAATCTCGCGGGGCAACTTCTCGACTGCGAGCTTCACTTCGCCGCCACCGACCTTGGCGCGTTCGGTCCAGATCCAGTCGACCATCGCGCGGACATCGGTGTCGGTCTCGGCAAGCGCGGCGGCGGCGCGCGCGAGGTTGGGCGTACCGAGCCATTCATTCTGGTCGAGCAACCGGCGGAAGCGGGTGCGATCGTGGCGGTCGTCGTGGTTCGAGGGATCGTCGAAGAACGGTACCTCCGCGCGGCGGACGATCGCGCGGAGTTCGGCGCGGCGCCAGTCGAGCAAGGGGCGGACGACCGTGACGCCGTGGACTTCGGTGCGGGCGCGGACACCGGCCAGGCCGGCGAGGCCTGACCCGCGGGCGGCACGCATGAGGAAGGTCTCGGCTTGGTCGTCGGCGTGATGCCCAGTGACGAGCGCCCCTGCCCCGATCGCGCGGGCGTGGTCGGTGAGGAGAGCGTAGCGCGTGGTGCGGGCTTGCGCCTGAATGCTGGCACCGGTGATCGGTTCGCTGGGGGCAAGCGTGGCGTGGGGTATGCCGAGCGTGGCGCAATGCGCGGCGACCATCGCGGACTCTTCCACTGCTTCGGGGCGGAGGCGGTGGTCTATGCTGGCGACCGTGAAGCCGGGGGGGAGCGCTTCGTGCGCGAGGGTGAGCATCGCCATGCTGTCGGGGCCGCCGGAGACGGCGAACAGCGGGTTGGTGATGTCGCTGGCGAGGCGCGCGAAGTCGGCGGCGAAGCGGCGTCCTTCTTCGGTCATGCGAGGCGCGTCATCATCGTAAAAAATATACCACCCCGGCGGAGGCCGGGGCCCAGTTGAGAAACGTTGCTGATCGAGCGCTGCGATCCATTACTGCGACCTTTCCAACTGGGCCCCGGCCTCCGCCGGGGTGGGGCTGGTTCGCGAGGTGCAGGCACGAACAGGCGGTCTCGCTTAACCATAAAGATATCGCTTACTTGCACTTCGCCGCGCTGCGCCCGGCGGCAACCTGCCCCTTCATCGCAGACGCCATCTTGGCGCCGTAGACGTCGTTCAGCTCGTCATACACCTTGCACGCATCCGCAGGCTTGTTGAGCTTGGTCAACGCCTGGCCGAGATACAGCAGGCTGTCCGGCGCGCGCTCACCCTCGGGCATCTTCTTGTAATTGTCGTAGAACGCCATCGACGCGAGGCTTGGCTTGCCCTCGTCGAGGTACGACCGGCCGAGCAGGTTCTGCGCGTAGCTGGCGCGCTTGCTCTTGGGGTATTCGGCGACGACCTTCTTCAGCTGAGCCTCGGCCTGCGGGTATTGCTTGGCCGCCCAGAGGCGATAGCCGTACATATACTCGTCCTCCGCCGGATCGCCGGTCGAGGGCTTCTCGACCGAGACCTTCGTCGGTGTCGCCGCGCCGGGCTTGCTCGCGGTTTCGGGGCGCGTGGTCGGGCGCGAGGGGCCGCTCGACGGCCCACCCGACTGATCGTCGGATTCGATCGGGCCACCAGTCCCCGCCCCCGTTGCGATCGGCGCGGGGCCGGTCTCGAGCGTCTTCATCCGCGCGTCGTTCGAGCGGCGGTAATTGTCGAACGCATCCTGCAACTGACGCGTGCGGTTCTGGTTCTGCTCGATCTGCTCGGTGAGCGAGGTCATCTGCTGTTCGAGCGACGTGACGCGCTGGTTCACGTCGGCGAGCGCACTGGTCGCGGGTGAGCCGGGCCCGGGGGCCTGCTCGCTCTGTGGCGCGCGGACTTCGGGCCGGAGCATCTGGCCCGCTCCGCCCGGGAAGACCTTCCGCTGGACGGCGCGCATTTCGCTTTCGAGCTTGCCGACGCGGCCCTCGACATTTTGTGCCTGTACGGCAGCGGGCAACAGCGCCGCAAGGCAGACGCCGACCAGAATTGACTTACGCATGGGCCACACCCCCCGGTGGATTGGTTAATCGTCCGGGTATAGCTGCACTACCCATCCTGTCGCCAGCCTTAAGACCCTGGCGATGATCGCCGGCTTTACGGATTGGGCGTTGCCGTAGCGGCAGGCGGCGGGTTGGCGGCTGCGTCGAGGTTGGCGCGCTGCGTTTCGCTCAGCGCACGACGCGGCGTGCGGGGACGGCTTGCAGTACGCGGCCGCTCGGACGACCGCGTCGACGTCGGCGTCGCTTCGGCCGCAGCAGGCGTCGTCTGAGGCTCGGGCGTGCCAGCGATCCGCGCGGCGATGGCCGGTGCACCTACGGACACGTCCTTGATCGCGCGCTCGCCCGTGCCGAGCGCAGGAGCCGCGGCGCCGTTGAGCGTAACCGCAAGCTTGTCTGCACGACCGATGTTGATCTTCGGATCCTTGGCATCCTTCGGCACGTCGAACTTCTCGCCGGGCTTCATCGTGCCGAGGTACAAAGTCTTGTTGTCGGCATCGTAGACGCGCATCCACACCTCGTCCGAGGCGGTCAGCGTGACCTGCCCGTTGGCGGGCGTGGCCGGCGCGGGGACCGGCTGCGCGGTCTGCGCGGCGGGGTTCGGCGCGGTTTCTGCGATCGGCGTCGTGGTCGAGGCGTTGTTCGAACCGCGGAACATGTCGGTGCCGTACCACAGCCCGACCAGCACCAGCACCGCGATCGCGATGCCCAGCGCGACGATCGCCAGCCCGCGCGAGGGCACGCGCGATGGATCGGTCATCTCATAGGGTTCGTATTCGGGCTTCTTGCTGCCGAGCTTCGCGACGTCACTTCGGACGATGTTCGCGATCTGCACCTCGTCGATGCCCATCGCGCGCGCATAGGCGCGGCTGAACCCGACCGCGTAGGTCGAGGACGGCAGCGTGGAATAATCGGACGCTTCGATCGCTTCGAGGTGCCGCAACGGCACGCGGGTACGCGTCGCGATATCCGCGACGGTCAGGCCCTGCGCCTCGCGCGCCTTGCGGAGAATGTCGCCAGCACGCTCTGGTTGAGCGGGTGCTGCGTTCTGGCCGGTCTCGACCTCGTCCATTCTTATCTCCGAGCGCGGGCGCGTAGCGTTGCCCGCCATGTCACCCGTCTTTCAGAGGCCCTTAGCCGTGTCAACGCACCGAACGTCTTAACCACAGCTTTCCGCCGATCAGACGATTTCGACGCCGTTTTCCGTCGCCCAGTTGGTCAGCGCACCGCGCATGTCGCGCGGCGGGTTGGCCAGCAGTCCTGCCATGTATGCGGTCAGCGCAGCGCGATCGAGCGAGCGGGTCATCGCCTTGATCGGGCCGACCGCCGCGGGGGTGATCGACAGCCGCTCGATGCCTAGTCCGATCAGCGCCATCGCCTCCAGCGGACGCCCACCCATTTCGCCGCAGACCGCCAGATCGACCGAGGCGTCGCGGACCGGTGCGACCAGCCGTGCGATGAAGCGGAGGATCGACGGGCTGAGCCAGTCGTAGCGCTCGGCGAGCTTCGGGTTGGCGCGATCGGCGGCGAACAGGAACTGCGTGAGGTCGTTGGTGCCGATCGACAGAAACTCGATCTTCGGCAGCAGGATGTCGAGCATCTCGGCGAGCGCCGGCACCTCCAGCATCGCACCGTAGCGGATCGCGAGCGGCATCTTTCGCCCGCGTCCCTCCAGCCAGGTCCGCTGTGCCTCGAACAGCGCGCGTGCCTCGTCGAACTCCCAGGGCTCGCTGACCATCGGGAACATCACGTTGAGCGTGCGGCCGGCGGCGGCTTCTAGAAGGGCGCGCGCCTGCACCTTCATCAACCCGTCGCGCTCCAGGCCGAGGCGCAGTGCGCGCCAGCCCATTGCCGGGTTCTCCTCGTCGGAATCCTCCTTGTTGAGATACGGCAGCGCCTTGTCGCCGCCGATATCGACGGTGCGGAAGATCACCGGGCGTGTCCCCGCCGCGTCGAGCACTTCGCGGTAGAGCCGCTGCTGGCGCTCGCGCTGCGGTAGCGTTGCGGAGACGAGGAACTGGAATTCGGTGCGGAACAGGCCGATGCCATCCGCGCCAGTGACGTCGAGCGCGGCGACGTCGTCGCGGAGGCCCGCATTTACCATCAGCGTGAGTCGGTGGCCGTCCTTGGTGATCGGCGGCACGTCGCGCAGCGCCGCGAACGCCGCCTTGCGCTTCTGACGCATCGCGAGGCGCGCCTCGAACGCTTCCTCCATCGCTGCCGAGGGCCGCGCGAAGACGTTGCTTTCCGCGCTGTCGAGCAAAAGCATGTCGCCCTCTGCGACCAACCGACGGATGTCGCGGACACGGCCGAGCACTGGTACGCCCATCGCGCGTGCGACGATCGTGACGTGCGCGGTGAGCGAGCCCTCCTCCAAGATCACGCCCTTCAGGCGCCGCTTGTCGTATTCGAGCAGTTCGGCGGGGCCGAGGTTGCGCGCGATGAGGATGGTGTCCTGGCGCAGACCCATCTGCGCGGCGGTACCCATCTGGCCCGAGACGATCCGCAGTAGCCGGTTCGACAGATCCTCCAGATCGTGCATCCGGTCGGCGAGCAGGGGATCGTCGATCTGGCGCATGCGCTGGCGGGTGCGTTGCTGGACGCGTTCGATCGCAGCTTCGGCGGTGAGGCCGGAGTCGATCGCTTCGTTGATGCGCCGCGCCCAGCCCTCGTCATAGGCGAACATCTTGTAGGTCTGGAGCACCTCGACATGCTCGCCGCCGACGCCGAATTCGGCTTCGCGCGTCATCCGGTCGATGCCTTCGCGCATCTTGTCGAACGCCGCGTAGACGCGGTGGCGCTCGGCGTCGGTGTCCTCGGCGACGGTGTGCTCGATGTGGATGCGCGGCTGGTGATAGACCGCGAAGCCCGCGCCCATGCCGTCGACGAGCTTCTGGCCGGGGATGCGCATCGCCGCGGTCGACTGCGGGCGATCCGCGCCGCCGCCGGTCGTGTCGATCAGCCCCGCGTTGGCGATCAGTTCGGAGAGCACCATAGCCACCGTCTGCAGCGCCTCGATCTCGACGTCCGCGTATCGGCGACGGTCGGTGTGCTGGACGGCCAGGACCCCCACGGAGCGCTCGCGACGGATGATCGGCACGCCCGCGAAACTATGGAAGCGGTCCTCGCCGGTCTCGGGCTTGTAGGCGAAATCGGGGTGGCTCGCGGCTTCGTCGAGGTTGAGCACCTCGACATCCTCGGCGATCGTGCCGACCAGGCCTTCGCCGAGCGCGAGCTTGGTGACGTGGACCGCGGCCTGGTCGAGGCCGCGGGTCGCGAACAGTTCGAGCACGCCCTCGCGCAATAGGTAGATCGAGCAGACTTCGCTATCGATCGCGGTGGCGATGATGCCGACGACGGCGTTCAGCTTGGCTTGCGCGGACGTGCGCGACGCCATCACGTCGTGAAGGCTGGTGAGGATTTCGCGGGCGGAGGCGGCGGCCGAAAGGGGCATTCGCGTTGGCTATCAGATGAAACGCTTGGGTGCCACGCAACAAAAGCAGTGTTGGGGTGAAGTTCGATCGATCGGGCGGTGGGGATTCTTACAAGAGAGGACTCGGCGTCAGCAGACCGACGTTCCTTGCCACCAAACTTAAACGATCCTCCCCCGCAAGGGGGAGGTGGCGCCGAAGGTGACGGAGGGGGAGGACACGGAACAGACTGGTTCGCCTGCCTCCCCCTCCGTCAGGCGATGCCTGCCACCTCCCCCTGGCGGGGGAGGATTGCAGAATAGTCTAGGTTTCGAACAGACCGTCCTGACTTCCGGCCGGTGGATTCAGACCCAGGTGTTTCCAGCCGCCTGCATTCAGGAACCGACCGCGAGCGGTGCGTGCGATCAGGCCGAGCTGGATAAGATACGGCTCGATCACTTCCTCGATCGTGTCGCGCGGTTCGCTCAGACCCGCCGCCAGCGTCTCCACGCCGACCGGGCCACCGCGGTAGATGTCGGCGATCATCATAAGATAGCGGCGGTCCATCGCGTCGAGCCCGAGCGAATCGACCTCCAGCCGGTTGAGCGCAGCATCCGCCGCCCGCGCGTCGACCATCTCGTGCCCCGCGACATTGGCGAAATCGCGCACTCTTCGCAGTAATCGCCCGGCGATACGCGGTGTGCCGCGGGCGCGGCGCGCGATCTCCATCGCGCCGTCCTTAGCGATGCCCAGTCCGAGCAGTCCCGCCGCTCGCGTGACGACGCGCTCTAGTTCCTCGACCGTGTAGAATTGCAGCCGCACCGGGATGCCGAAGCGATCGCGCAGCGGCGTCGTCAGCAACCCCTGCCGCGTCGTCGCGCCGATCAGCGTGAACCGCGGGAGGTCGATGCGCACCGATCGCGCGCTCGGGCCCTCGCCGATCATCAGGTCGAGCGCGCGATCCTCCATCGCGGGATACAGCACTTCCTCGACCGCGGGCTGCAACCGGTGGATCTCGTCGATGAACAGCACATCGCCATCCTCGAGATTGGTCAGCAGCGCGGCGAGATCGCCCGACTTGGCGATCACCGGGCCCGAGGTGGCACGGAAGCCCACGCCCATCTCGCGCGCGACGATCTGCGCGAGCGTGGTCTTGCCGAGCCCCGGCGGACCGAAGAACAGAACATGATCCAGCGCATCGCCACGCGACTTCGCCGCCTGGATGAAGATGCGCAAATTTTCGCGGGCAGCCTTCTGCCCGACGAATTCGTCGAGCGTCTTCGGGCGCAGCGCGGCGTCGACGTCTTCGGGGCGCTTGGCGGCAGTCAGGATGCGGTCTGTATCGGTCACACCCTGCGATAGCGCGCTCGCGGTGAAGGGGGCAAGGCGGCTATGGGTGTGGGATGACCAACGACACCTCGCACCCCGATTTGTATCTGCTGGGCGGAGTCTCGCGCGCGTTGGAGGCGACGCTTGCCGAGCGCTTCACGTTGCACCGCGAGGATCCGCCGGCGACGACGCGCGCGATCGTCGGTGGCGGGAGCAGCGTGGTGGATGCGGCGCTGCTCGATCGCCTTCCCGCGCTGGAGATCATTGCGATCCACGGCGTCGGCTATGACGGAATCGACCTCGCCGCGACCAAGGCGCGCGGCATCGCGGTGACGACGACGCCGGACGTGCTGACCGACGACGTCGCGGACCTTGCGATCGGGCTGATGCTGGCAGTGCAGCGGCGGATCGTCGCGAATGACCGTGCGGTGCGGGACGGCGGGTGGCAGGTCGATCTCGCGCGCCCGGCTAGCGGGCGGCGGATCGGGATTTTCGGGCTGGGGCGGATCGGTAGAGCCATCGCCAAGCGTGCTGCGCCGTTTGCGCGCGAACTCCATTATACGGCGCGATCCGCAAAGCCGGATTTCGAAGGCGTGTTTCATGCCGACATCGCTTCGCTGGCGGCGGCGTGCGACGTGCTGATCATTGCCGCGCCTGGTGGCGAGGCGACGTCGCATATCGTGGATGCGGGGGTTCTCGCGGCGCTTGGCGAGGACGGTATTTTCATCAACATCGCGCGGGGTAGTCTGGTCGACGAACCGGCGCTGGTGGCGGCACTTCTGGACGGGACGATCGCCGGGGCGGGGCTCGATGTGTTCGCCGACGAACCTGCGGTTCCCGACGCGGTCAAGGCGCTGGATCAGGTTGTCCTGTCACCGCATCAGGGTAGCGCGACCGTCGATGGGCGGTGGGCGATGGCGGCGTTGGTGGTTGCGAACCTCGATGCGCATTTTGCCGGACGACCGCTGCCGACTGCACTCTGAGACGGGGACTGGGCAAACCAAGCCCCCCTTTCCGTTCGCCTTGAGCGAAGTCGAAGGCTGTGCCCCAAGAGAGGGTGCTTCGACTTCGCTCAGCACGAACGGAAGGGGGAGCGAGCGAAGGGTTAAGAACGGTCTGAACGAGTCTGAAACTAAGACTTCGACGCCTTGCGCAACGCCAGCCGGACCAGTGCATCAAGCGAAGCGCCCGGTCCCAGTTCCTCGTCCGCCGCCGCCACCGCGACGCTCGCCTCGTTCGGGCGGAACCCGAGGTTGAGCAGCGCCGACACAGCATCCGCAGACGCGCCCGGCGCGGCGTTGACCACCGCAGGCCCTAGACCGAGCGCGATGCCGCCGACCTTGTCCTTCAATTCCATCACGATACGCTGGGCAAGCTTGGGCCCGACACCGTTTGCGCGCGCGACCATCGCCTTGTCGCCGCTGGCGATCGCGCGTGACAGGTCGACCGGCTCCAGCGCCGACAGGATCGCGAGCGCAACGCGGGCGCCGACCCCCTGCACGCCCGTCAGCAACCGGAACCAATCGCGCTCGTCTGCGCTGGAAAACCCGACAAGCCGCTGGAAATCCTCGCCTACCAGCAGTTCGGTGAACACCGTGCAGGCCTCGCCGATCGGGCCGAGCGCCGACAGCGTGCGCGCCGATGCGCCGACCAGATAGCCGACGCCGCCGACGTCGATCACGGCATGGTCGATGCCGGTCGAGTCCAGCCGTCCTTTGAGATGCACGATCATTGGATCAGGCGGTAGAACATCGACGGCGCGGCGTCATCCCGTCAAAATACCGGCTTCCCGGCTCGATCGCCCCGCGCCCAGGTCAGGCGTTTGGTTGCGGACGACCCTGCTCGCCCGTCGGACGGTTCTGGACGGGCGCAGCGACCTTCGCGGTTTCGTGCAGCGCTTGGGTCGGCGCGCCGATCACCATCGCGCGCGCACGCAGGCTGGCGCGCAGGAATACGGTGTCGGACGCGATGAAGCGGCGCGGGGTCGTGCCGAGGAACGTGCCGGCATCGCGGAGGAAATGCGAGGCGTCGAAATAGCTGCTGTCGATCTTCGAATAGTCCGCCATGCCGTCCGTCCGGATTAGGCTGATGAACGAGCGCAGGAACCGCGCCCGCCTCAGCAACAGCTTTGGGGGCATGCCGAAATGGCGCGTCGCCATGCGGCGCAGTTCATGCGTCGGGATGTCGAGGCGGTCGGCGACGTCCTTCATCTCGATCACGCCGTCGGTGACGGTCAACGCGGTGAACGCGCGGATCAAATCCTCGCGCGGATGCGGGCGAGTGAAAAACGCAGCGAACACCGCATCGAGCAGCGGCTTGATCATCGTGTCGTCGTCGAGCGCATCGAGCCCTTCGACCAGCCGCGCGGAAAGATCCGATCCCAGCGCCGAACTGAGCGGCACGACGCGGTTGTGGAACTCGCCCGCCGACCGCGCGGTGAGCCGCGACCAGCCGAGCGCACTGAGGCCGATGCCGACGGCGATCCCGCCACGCGTCTCGGTCCGGAAGGCGCGGCTGGTCGGGCCGTAGAAGCTTGCGCGGTCGAGCGGGCCGAAGCGGTGGTTGCCGACCGAGACGGTCAGTGGCCCGGCATCGACCAGCACGGAGATCATCGCCGGTGCCGGCAGATACCAGTTGAGCATCGGCGCGCGATCGTTCGAGGCGTAGATCGCATACCCCGTCAAATACTCGGACAAAGCGGGATCGGGCAGGTCGTACCGCATCGTCATGCCCGCAGGCATCGCGAACGCCGAGGCCGGGACGTTGTTGCTGTTCGTTCCTCCCCGTACGTGTTCGACCAGCATCGTGCCGCCTTTAATCTAAATTACATTCCCGCGCGGCGCTGCCACAGCGGTGATGGCTTGGCTATAAAAACTTGATTCAGGTATAATTATACCGATCGGGCGCCAATCTCACTCAAAATGAACCAGGTTTGTCTGAGCGGAGATTGACTTGGCCGAGTTGCGGCGAGGGAGACAACGTGCGTTTTCGCTGCGGCGCCTGAAAACGCCGTTGCCCGCTGTTTTAGATGGCATCAGCGGAGAAAGGTCAGGCGCCGACGCCGCTGCGTCGCGCCAGAGCGGCAGCACTTGCGACGTGATGCGCGTGCGTGATCGCGACCGCGAGCGCGTCGGCGGCATCGGGGCCGGCGAGTTTCGCCCCAGGCAACAACACGGCCATCATCGCCTGGATCTGTTTCTTGTCCGCGCCGCCGGTGCCGACGACGCCCTTCTTGACGGTCGAGGGGTGGTATTCGCCGATATGCAGCCCCGCGCCCGCCGCAGCGAGCAGGACGACGCCGCGCGCTTGCCCGAGCTTCAGCGTCGACTGCGCGTTGGTATTACCGAGCACTTCCTCGACCGCCGCGCCGTCAGGGCGTTCGGTGCGGATGACGTCGATCAACGCATTATACAGCGCGGTGAGCCGGCGGGGGAGCGCCATCGACGGATCGGTCTTGATCTGGCCGTTGGCGATATGGCTCAGCCGGTTGCCATCGGCGCGGATAACGCCCCAGCCGGTGGTGCCGAGGCCGGGGTCTAGTCCTAGGATGATCATGCCGAGGTAGAAGGTTGGTTCGCGCGGAGGCGCGGAGGCGCGGAGGGGGTGCGCTTTTGGCTATCGTCTCGCGTCAGCGGGACTCTCACACCGCTAGGCTGGCCTACCGATATGAGGCCGCTCGCGCGGAGGACGATTGCACGAAGCGCCACTCTCCGCGCCTCCGCGCCTCCGCGCGAACCAAACTTCTTCATCTCAACCCAAAGTCTCCATAATCTCGTCGGAGATCTCATAGTTGCCCCAGACGGTCTGCACGTCGTCGTCCTCGTCGAGCGCATCGATCAGCTTGAACAGCGTCGCTGCATCGTCCGCATCGACCGCGACCATGACCTGCGGACGCCAGGCGAGCTTGGCGCCTTCGGCCTCGCCGAGCTTGGCTTCCAACGCCTTGGCCACCTCGTGCAGGTCGCCCTGCGCGGTCCAGACCTCATGGCCGTCCTCGCTCGACGTGACGTCCTCGGCGCCAGCCTCCAGCGCCGCTTCGAACACCGTGTCGGCATCGCCTGCGCTTGCCGGATACGAGATCAGCCCGACGCGGTCGAATGCGTGGCTCACCGAACCGCCTGCGCCCAGATTGCCGCCGTTCTTGCCGACCGCGACGCGCACGTTGGTCGCGGTGCGGTTGCGGTTGTCGGTCAGCGCTTCGATGATCAGCGACACGCCGCCTGGGCCAAAGCCCTCGTAGCGGATCTCTTCGTAATTCTCGGCATCGCCACGGCTCGCCTTGTCGATCGAGCGCTGGATGTTCTCCTTGGGCAGGGACGCCGCCTTGGCCGCGTTCACCGCCGCGCGCAGGCGCGGGTTCATGTCGACGTCGGGCAGGCCCATCTTGGCCGCGACCGTGATTTCCCGGCTGAGCTTGCTGAACGCCGACGAGCGCTTCTTGTCCTGTGCGCCCTTGCGGTACATGATATTCTTGTATTTGGAATGGCCTGCCATCGGTGCCTCTAATAGCCTGATGCGGTGGCTTTAGGACGGTGAGGCCGTTTTCGCCAGAGCGTCGATCTTCTGCTCGATCGCGTCGAGCCGCGCCAGCACCAGGTGATCGATCTTGTGGTGGACGCGCAGAATATCGAGTTCGGCGCGCAGATTGGTCTCGTAGTCGAGACTCGCCGCGAGGCGATCCTTCGCCGATTGCCGGTTCTGGCTCATCATGATCACCGGCGCCTGGATCGCCGCGACCGTCGACAGCAGCAGGTTGAGGAAGATGTACGGGTAGGGATCGAACGCCGCGCCGAAATGCGTGAGGATGTCCGAGTTCAACAGCATCCAGCCGAGCAGCACCGCGGTGAACGCGATGATGAACCCCCACGACCCGCCGATCGCCGCGACCCGGTCCGACAGTCGCTCGCCGAAGGTCGACCGCTCGTCAGACACGTCGGCGGCATCGCGGCTGACGGTGGTCCCCGCCTCGATCCCGGCAAGGACGCGGCGCTCCTCGTCGTCGAGATCGCCCGGCGCCTTGCCGAGCAACCGTTGCGATAGATCGGCGAGCGGGGAGGATTTCGTAGCCATGAGTCGCGCCCTAGCCCGGGCTGCGGATTATGCCAGCGCAAAGCCCGGCTTGCGACGCAAGCGACAAAGACTCCTTGCCCCCATGCGCCCGCACCTGCCAAACGCGCGGCATGACGGTTAGCGTGAATATGGGCACCGACGGCAATGGTACTGCCGTCGGCGTCGACCTGGAGGAACTACTCGCCACCCGCCTGTTGGTGCAGGGCAATTCGGGCTCGGGAAAATCGCATCTGTTGCGCCGCCTGCTCGAGCGATCGGCGGGCCATGTCCAGCAGATCGTGATCGATCCCGAGGGCGATTTCGTGACGCTCGCGGGGCCGCACGGGCATGTCGTGATCGAGGCGGGCGACTATAGCGAACGCGAGATCGCGCGCATTGCGACGCGGTTGCGCGAACATCGGACGTCCGCCGTGCTGAGCCTCGAAGGGCTCGAGGTCGAGGGTCAGATGCGGTGTGCGGCGTCGTTCCTCTCAGCGCTGTTCGATGCGCCGCGCGAGCATTGGTATCCGGTGCTGGTGGTGGTCGACGAAGCGCAGATGTTCGCGCCGGTGACTGGTGGCGAAGTGTCGGAAGAGGTCCGTCGTGCGTCGCTAGCGGCGATGACCAACCTGATGTGCCGTGGCCGTAAGCGCGGCCTCGCCGGCGTGATCGCGACGCAGCGGCTGGCGAAGCTGGCGAAGAACGTCGCCGCGGAGGCGTCGAATTTTCTGATGGGCCGCACTTTCCTCGACATCGACATGGCGCGCGCGGCGGATCTGCTCGGCATGGAGCGACGCCAGGCCGAAGCAATTCGCGATCTCCAGCGCGGCACGTTCATGGCGCTCGGACCGGCGGTGTCGCGGCGTCCGATCACCGTGAAGATCGGCGACGTCGCGACATCGGCACGTAGCGGGAGCCCGAAGCTCACCCCCCTCCCCAGCGCCGCGCCGATGGACCTGCAGGACCTGTTGTCCGAGCCGGTGGTCGACGCGCCCGAACTCGGCCTGATGTTCGATTCGCGCCCGCGTCGCGTGCCGGCGGAGGAACTGCTCGACGGCATCGCCCGCCCGCCCGAGCCACGCACCGCCGCGCCGCCGCCGCCTGAGAAGACCGACGACGAGGTCGAGGCGGTCTACGCCGACGTCTTCCGCGCGATCGTGGAGGACCCTGAGTCGACGCTGCGTCCGCCATCGGTGCTGTTCCAGGATTTCCAGGTGCGCTGCCGGATGGGGGGCTTGGCGAAACCACCGCTCGATTTGCCCGGCTTCGTCCGGCGTCTCAGTTGCGCCCGCGCCGGCATCTTCGACATGACCGATGAGGCGTGGACGGCGGCGCTCGATGTGGCGAGCGGGCTGCCCGACGATATGCTCGGCGCGTTCCTTTTGGTGGCCCGCGCGGCACGTGAAGGCGAGCCCTGCCCGTCTGACGCGCGCATCGCAGCGACCTATGGTACGAGTTCGATCGGCCGTGTGAAGCGCCTGATTGGCTACATCGAAAGCCGCGAACTGATCGTGTGCCGGACCGATCTGGCCGGCAAACGCTCGATCACAATCCCAGGGCTGGGCTGGACGACGCTGCCGGCGGAGGCGGCGTAGGTCGTCATCCGCGGATCGGGGTGAACTGCAACGACACGAACTGCCAGTCGCCCTTGATCCGTCGCGCGACGAAGCCGGCCCGCAGCGCGCGCGTCTGCATCTGACCGTCCTTGCCGGGCATGGTGTAGGCGATCCGCATCGTGACGACGCCGATCGTGCCGGCGGGCCGCGCGACCGTTTCGGTGATCGTCATCGGCGGTGCCGCCGATTTCTTGTCGGCTGCGTAGAACCCGATCACGCGCTCGCGGGAATCGACCTCGCCGACCGGAGACACCTCCTGGTATTCGGGCGCCATCATCGCGATCATCGCCGCCTGATCGAACTGGTTGCGGACCCGGACGAACGCCTCGGCCCGCTGACCGAGTTTTTGGGTATCGACCTCAACCGATTGCGCCGCGACGGGAGCACTAACCAACGCCGCCGCCGCAATCCCCAAAAATACCCGCATGCTTGCCCCCGATGCAATGTTGCATAACGGCAATACACCTAAGCTTCGGGTGCAGCAATGACGCTGCCGGTTGCCGAACCTAGAATGCGAACGCGATGGCGAGACCTGCGACGACGCCAACTTGTACCATCGCGATGAGCTGGAGCCGACCGACGAATGGTTGCTTCCGTGTCTTGTGCCGGTAGCGATTGCGCGCCCAGAACGCGCCCGGGCTGCCGCCAAGTGCGGCGAGCCAGAGCAAGCGGGATTCAGGAATCCGCCATTCGCCCGTCAGCGATCGCCGCTTGTCGAGCGCGAACGCGGCGACCGTGATGACGTTGACCAGCACCAGCAAGAGGACGCCCATGACGACAGCAAGCGCAATATTCGGCGCGGTCAACGGTCCTCGCATCGGATGCGCATCTTTACCATGCTGACCTGTGCACGCTCGCCTGCATTCGCGCGCATCTTGACCATGTGGTCTTTCACGCCAATCTGGAATTCCGCCGGCCCGGTGACAGTGCATACCATCCCGTTGGCGACGCTGGCACACGCATCGACATATTGGCGTGCGTTAGTGATGACCGAGTCTTCAGCCGGACCGAGCCCCATCGAAACATAGCTCGATCCACCGAACAGCGCGGTACCCAGGCCGCCGAGCGTCTTCAGCTCCCATGCGGCGTGGCCGTCAGACGGTTTCGCCGTCTTCATACCGAGCTCGGTCGCGATCCGCTGGCAGAAGCTGGCATTGGCCGCCCCCTCATCCGACTGGGCGGGGGCGGCCATAGTGGCCAGCGCGAGGGCGGCGAGGAAACGGATGTTCATAGCCGGACACTAAGCCGCAACCGATGACAGTTTTGTTAAGCACGTCAAAACCGACGCGTTTGGCCGTCTCACCGCCCTCGTGAAATTCAGATCATCCCCAACGCCTGGAGATACACTTCGAGGATCGCTTCCTCCTCCTGATATTCTTCCTTCTTCTTCTTCCGGATCGACAGGATTTTCCGAATCGCCTTGGGGTCGTAGCCGCGACCCTTGGCTTCGGCCATCACGTCCTTGATGTCGTCCGAGATACCTTTCTTCTCTTCTTCGAGACGCTCGGCGCGCTCGATCAGCAGGCGCAGTTCGTCCGCTGCGACCGCGCCGCCGCCCATGCCGTGTTGCCGTTCGTCAGACATCGAAAATTCCCCACTCGCCAGCGCCCACGCGCCGGTCAAAAGCCAATCAAGATACAAGCCCGCACCGGTGATCGTCGTCCGGAGACGTCCTGAATCATGCCGAATTGGGTGCGGGCCAGCGTCTAGGCGTTTACCGTGTTCGGCTCAAGCGACCCTGCGGGGGATCGTCGCGAATCCATTGCAGCCGTTCTCAGACCACCGCGTTCTTCGCGACGCTCACCTTCATCCGTTCGAGCTGCTCGGGCGTCGCGTCACCCTGGTGGTGCGCCTTCCATTCGGCGTATGGCATCCCGTACACCGTCTCCCGCGCGGCATCCTTCGACAGGCCGCCCGCTTCCTCGACCCAGTCCGACAGGCAGTTGCGGCAAAAACCGGCGAGCCCCATCAAGTCGACGTTCTGCGCGTCCTCGCGGTGGCGGAGATGGCGGATCAGACGGCGGAAGGCCTGTGCCGCTACGGCATCGTCGAGCGTATCGAGCGAGTCGGTTTCGGGGTTCATTCATGTGCTCCGTGGTTGATCCCGCGGAGATAGGGTTTAAGGCCCGTCGCGGCAAAGACCTCCCCCAGGAAACGCACCGCATGACCCACGCCATTGCTCCCCGTTTGCGGAAAGTCCGCATCCTCGCGACCCTAGGCCCTGCCAGCAGCACCCCCGAGATGATCGCGACGCTCTTCCGTACCGGCGCCGACGCGTTCCGAATCAACATGAGCCACGGCGACCAGCAGTCGAAGATCGCCGTGATCCAGGCGATTCGCGCGCTGGAGAAGGACTATGGTCGTCCGTCGACCATCCTCGCCGATCTTCAGGGGCCGAAGCTGCGTGTCGGCAAGTTCGACGGCGGACGCACGGTCCTCGAAACCGGCTCCACCTTCGTGCTCGACCGCGACCCGACGCCGGGCAATGCGACCCGCGTCGAGCTGCCGCACGACGAGATCTTCGCGGCGATCGAGCCGGGCGCCCGCCTGCTGCTCGACGACGGCAAGCTCGTGCTGCGCGTCGTGTCGCACAGCCCGCGCGAGATCACGACGCGGGTCGAGGTCGGCGGCGCGTTGTCGAACAGCAAGGGGCTGAACGTCCCCGACGTCGTGCTGCCGATGGCCGCGCTGACCGAGAAGGATCGCAGCGATCTCGACTTCGCGGTCGACCAGGGCGTCGACTGGATCGCGCTGTCGTTCGTTCAGCGCCCGGAAGATCTTTGGGAAGCGCGCAAGCTGATCGGCGGCAAGGCGGCACTGATGGCGAAGATCGAGAAGCCGGCAGCGATCGAGCGGCTCGAGGAGATCGTCGAGGCGTGCGACGGCGTGATGGTCGCGCGCGGCGATCTCGGCGTCGAGCTGCCGCCGCAGCAGGTGCCGCCGTTGCAGAAGCGCATCGTCGAGGTTTCGCGCCGGATGGGCCGCCCGGTGGTCGTGGCGACGCAGATGCTCGAATCGATGATCACGTCGCCCTCCCCTACGCGCGCGGAAGTGTCCGACGTTGCGACCGCGGTGTATGACGGTGCGGACGCGATCATGCTGTCGGCGGAAAGCGCGGCGGGCGCGTGGCCGGTCGAATCGGTCGCGATGATGGATGCGATCGGCGTGTCGGTCGAGGGCGATCCCGAGCACGGCGACCGGATGCACTTCACCGTGATGAAGCCCGATCCGACGACCGCGGATGCGCTCGCCGAGGCGGCGAAGACCATCGCCGCGACGGTGTCCGCGGTGGCGATCATCTGCTTCACGACGTCGGGCTCGACCGCGCGCCGGATCGCGCGCGAGCGGCCGTCGGTGCCGCTGCTGGTGCTGACGCCGAGCCAGGAGACATCGCGACGGCTCGGGCTGCTGTGGGGGACGCATGCCGTGCATACGCGCGACGTCGAGTCGTTCGAGGACATGGTGGCGAAGTCGAAGCGGATGGCGCTGCGGCATGGCATGGCGAAGGCCGGCGACCGGGTGATCGTGCTGGCGGGCGTGCCGTTCCGGACGCCTGGGTCGACCAACGTGCTGCACGTGGTGCGGATCGTCGGCGACGAGCTTAAGGGCCACCACTCGCAGGTCTGACGTGCCGGTCATGTTGCCGCCGCCGAAGGTCTTCCATCGGCTGCGGCAACGCTGAAACCGGCTGAGGCCGCCTACTCTACCAATTCCTGCTTCGTGCAGTTTCGACCGGCAGCCTTGGCGGCGTAGAGCATCGTGTCAGCCTGCTCGATCCAGGTCGCCACCGAGGTAAGGGTTGGCGTCAGGACGGCGATACCGAAGCTCGCCGTCACCTTGAGCGTGGCGTCATTCGAGAGCCGCATGGGAAACCCCGCAATCGATTCGCGCAGGCGCTCGGCGACAATCAGTGCCTCGTCCGCGCCCGTCTCCGGCAGCAAGATACCGAATTCCTCGCCGCCCAATCGGCCGAACACGTCGATCGGCCGAAGCGTGGCCTCCGCCAGCTTGGCGAGCTGGTGCAACACCTGATCGCCGGTCGTATGGCCATAGGTGTCGTTGACCATTTTGAAATGATCCACGTCGAGCATCACCAGCGTGCTTGGCCGCTCGTAGCGGCGGGACCGCGCCATCTCGCGCTCGGCCTGTTCGACGAAACCGCGCCGAGTCAGCGCGCCGGTCAGGTGGTCGACCTGCGCGATCATCCGCAATTCGAGTTCGTCGCAGACGATGTTGGCGAAATTCGAGAGGATGGCGATGTCGGCAGGGCTGAACCGCCGCGCGCGCGTGTCCATCGCGCACAGCGAGCCGACGTTATAACCCTCGGGCGTGCGCAGCGGGATGCCCGCATAGCTGCGGATATGCGGCGGTCCGACGACCATCGGGCTGGTGGCAAAACGCGGATCGAGATGTGCGTCCTCGACGATCAGCGGTTCGCGCTGCTGAATGGTGTGCGTGCAGAACGAGATCGCACGCGGCGTTTCCTGCTGGTCGAGGCCACGTTGTGCCTTGAACCACTGGCGATCGCGATCGACCAGCGTCACCGTCGCGATCGGCACCGCCAGCACGGTCCGCACCAGCGTCACGATCTTTTCGAACGGCTTCTCCGCGGCGGTATCGAGCACGTTGAGACGGTGGAGCGCCGCGATCCGCGCATCGTCGTCGTATAGCCGCGTGTCATCCATGAGGGGGTGCCTTCATCATCCCGCGGATCGCGACCGTCAATTCATCGGCATAACTGTCGACGAGCGTGCGGACGCTCGACTCCACCATGTCCTCCGACAGGCCCGCAGCGCGCAGGCTCGCGACGAGGCTCGCCAGGTGGCTTTGATGACGCAGGACGCTGTCGAGCAGCTCCGCCGGAATATCGAGCGGTTCGGCACCGGTGGGAGTCGGTTGAAGTTCGGTAATGCGCACGATGCGTCCTCTGCGTGACGGGCGATTCTCGTATATATCCGACTGGTTAACAGAACCGTCCGCAGACCGGGCCGGCACCGAATTTTTCATAGTGTCGACGATGAACCAGTAATCGTGTCGGCCCACCACCACGTCTTCCCGGGGGCATTGCTATGACGCGGTCGCGGGGGGGGCTAGCGCTCCCCCGGCGAATACGCGATGTCGCCTTCGAGAAAGCACGGGAGCGCGAACGCAATGACATTACGCGAGAAGATCGGTTGGGGAGCCCTTGCGCTGCTCGCGGCCTGTGCGCTCGCGGTCGTCGCGTTCGAGCGTGGCGAGCATGTCAACGCGCTGTGGATCGTCACTGCCGCCGTCTCCGTCCAGCTGATCGCGTACCGGTTCTATGCGCGCTACATCGCGCGGCATGTGATGCAGCTCGATCCGTCGCGGCCTACCCCGGCACTGCGCCGCGCCGACGGCCTCGATTACGTCGCGACCGATCGCAACGTCCTGTTCGGCCACCATTTCGCAGCCATCGCCGGTGCAGGGCCGCTCGTCGGCCCGGTGCTCGCTGCGCAGATGGGCTATCTTCCCGGCACGCTCTGGATCCTTGCCGGTGTCGTGCTCGCGGGCGCGGTGCAGGATTTCATGATCCTGTTCATCTCGATGCGGCGTGACGGGCGTTCGCTCGGCGAACTGATCCGCATGGAGATGGGCGCGATCCCCGGCGTGATCGCGCTCATCGGCGCGTTCGCGATCATGGTCATCATTCTCGCCGTACTCGCGCTGATCGTGGTGCGCGCGCTCGCCGGGAGCCCGTGGGGGCTGTTCACCGTCGCGGCGACGATCCCGCTTGCGTTCCTGATGGGCATCTACACGCGCTGGATCCGGCCCGGAAAGGTCGGCGAAGTCTCCGTTCTCGGCGTCATCGGGTTGCTCGCCGCGATCGTCTATGGCGGCACCGTCGCCGCCTCGCCGACGCTTGCGCCGCTGTTCACGCTGACCCCGGTGCAGCTCTGCGTGCTGATGGTCGGCTATGGCACGGTCGCCTCCGTCCTCCCCGTGTGGCTGCTGCTGGCGCCGCGCGATTACCTGTCGACCTTCCTCAAGATCGGCGCGATCGTCGCATTGGCGATCGGTATCGCGGTCGTCGCGCCACCGCTGCGGATGCCCGCGCTGACCCCGTTCATCGACGGATCCGGCCCGGTCTGGTCGGGTGGGCTCTTTCCGTTCCTGTTCATCACGATCGCGTGCGGCGCGGTGTCGGGCTTCCACGCGCTAATCGCTAGCGGCACGACGCCGAAGCTGATCGCGAGCGAAGGCGATGCGCAGTTTATCGGTTATGGCGCGATGCTGATGGAGAGCTTCGTTGCGATCATGGCGCTGGTCGGCGCGTCGATCCTCGATCCCGGCGTGTATTTCGCGATGAACAGCCCGGCGGCGGTGGTCGGCACCGACTTCGCGTCGGCCGCGACCGCGGTCACCGCGATGGGCTTCCCGATCACGCCGGAGCTTCTTGCGCAGACCGCGAAGGACGTCGGCGAGACCACGATCGTATCGCGCACGGGCGGCGCGCCGACGCTGGCGGTGGCGATGTCGGAGATCTTCAGCCACCTCGTCGGCGGGCAGGCGATGAAGGCGTTCTGGTATCACTTCGCGATCCTGTTCGAGGCTCTGTTCATCCTGACCGCGGTCGATGCGGGGACGCGCGCCGGAAGGTTCATGCTGCAGGATCTGATCGGACTCGCGGTGCCGTCGTTCCGTAATGCGTCGGCGATCGTACCGGGCCTGATAGCGACCGCGTTGTGCGTAACCGCGTGGGGCTTCTTCCTGTACCAGGGCGTCACCGATCCGCTTGGCGGGGTGAACACGTTGTGGCCGCTGTTCGGGATCTCGAACCAGATGCTCGCGGCGGTCGCGCTGGTGCTGGCGACGGTGGTGCTGTTCCGAATGAAGCGTCAGCGTTACGCATGGGTGACGATCCTGCCCGCCGCGTGGCTGTGCCTGTGCACGATCACCGCGGGGCTGATGAAGCTGTTCGCGAGCGATCCGAAGGTCGGCTTCCTCGCGCACGCCTCGAAGTTCGCCGATGCGGCGGCGCGGGGTGAACTGCTCGCGCCGGCTAGGACGATGGCGGAGATGCAGCGGATCGTACTGAACGACCGGATCGACGCGGGGCTTTGCGCGCTGTTCCTGGCGGTGGTGCTGTCGATCGTGTTCTTTGGGATTCGGACGTGTCTTGCCGCGCTGAAGATCGACCGGCCGACGGTGACCGAAGTCCCGCCGCAGCTGGTGGCCGCGGAATGATCCGGACACTCTACGCCAAGGTTCGCGAGACCGCGCTGCTGATGGTTGGCGTGCCGTCCTATGCCGCGTATTGCCAGCACATGGCGGAACGGCATCCCGACCACGCACCGATGGACGAACGCGCGTTCTTCCGCGATCGGCAAGAGGCGCGCTATGGAAGCAAGGGTGGAGGACGGTGCTGTTGACCAAGGCGAATACCACGGTCGCCCGCCTGCGCGCGGCAACCGCGAGCGATCACGACGCGGTCGATGCAGGGTTCGGACGCTATGACCTGACCGACGCGGCCGACTACCGCGCCTTCCTGATCGCGCACGCCAAGGCGTTGCCCGCGGTGGAAGCGTGGCTGCGTGATATCCCCGGCTTGCCTGCGTTTCGCGATCGGATGGACCTGCTCGCTGCCGATCTCAGGGCGCTGGGCGAGCCGATGCCGGCGCCGATGGCGTTCGAGGCAATAGCAAGCGTGGCAGCCGGATGGGGTGCGATGTACGTGGTCGAGGGCTCGAGGCTCGGCGGCATCATGCTGTCGCGGTCGGTGCCCGAGGGTATGCCATCGGCGTATCTCGGGGCGAAGCACCTGCCCGGCGAGTGGCGCGAACTGCTCGCGGCGATCGATGCGCAGCCCGCCGACGAAGCGTGGATTGCCGATGCGATCGTCGGTGCGAAGGCCGCGTTCGATCTGTACGGACGCGCGCCGGAGGCTTGATCCGCCCCCGGCGCGGCTCCGTCAACGCAGAAGCTTCGGCGCTTCCTTGCGGATCATGTCCTGCACCTTGCTCGCGAACAGGCCGAGGATCCCGGGCAGGTCGACGACCGCATGGACGTTGGTCTCGAACACCGTGACCGCGCTGGCGATCGTCTGGCCCATCGCCTGGATCGTGAAATGCAGCGTGTCGCCGTCCCAGCGGTGATCGGTCACCGACCCGCCCGGAATGCTGGCGCTGATGTTGTCGATCCCGCCGTCGAGCCTTGTGCGGACCGCTGCCTTGCCGAGCTGGTGGGGGACGTCGACGGTGATGGGAGTGCCCATGTCTATTCCTTAAGTCGCGAAAATCATGTCGTCGTTGGCGAACGCCTTGAACTCTAGGGCGTTGCCGCTGGGATCGAGAAAGAACATCGTCGCCTGCTCGCCGGGCTCGCCCTTGAAGCGGATGTACGGTGCGATCCCGAACTGGACGCCGGCGGCGGTGACGCGTTCGGAGAGCGCGGTCCAGTCGTCCATCGTCAGGACGACGCCGAAATGCGGGACCGGGACGGCGTGGCCATCGACCGCGTTCTCGACCGCGACGGGTTTGGCGGCGGGGTCGAGGTGCGCGACGATCTGGTGGCCGAACAGGTCGAAGTCGATCCAGTGGTCGCTGGAGCGGCCTTCGCGGCAGCCGAGGGTGGCGCCGTAGAAGGTGCGCGCGGCGGCGAGGTCGTGGACCGGGAAGGCTAGGTGGAAGGGGCGTAGGGTCATTGGGGGGAGAATAGGTCGGGCGATCCGGTTCGTCGAGCCGGGGGATTGCGTGGGTGCTTCACCTACCGGGACGGTGGCCCTCTCTTGTTCTCCCGCGAAGGCGGGAGCCCAGTCTGGGCTCCCGCCTTCGCGGGAGAACAAGCTTTGGGCAGGTGATCTCACAACTCTGCACCACCCCGGCGAAGGCCGGGGCCCAATTGGAGAGGTCGCAGTAACGACGCGCTGCACTCCGTTAGCAACGTCCCCCAATTGGGCCCCGGCCTTCGCCGGGGTGGCGCCAGGTAGGGTTCAAGGCCCCAACGAGGCTAAGACATTGCCCGGCCCCTTCCGCCACGCCATAGCGCGAGCGTGAACCGTTACCCTGCCCTCGCCTGCCTCGTCCTCGGAGCGCTTGCCGCGACCGGGTTCGCTCCGCTCGATCTCTGGCCGCTGACGCTGATCGCGTTCGCGGTGTGGATGAAGATCGTCCACGACGCACCGACCCTTCGCAGCGCACTGTGGCGTGGGTGGGTGTTCGGAGTTGGGCATTTTACCGTGAACAACAACTGGTTCCAGCACGCGTTCGACTTTCAGGATGCGATGCCGCCGGTGCTCGGGTACTTCGCGGCAGTCGGTCTCGCGCTGTACCTGGCGGTGTTCCCAATGCTTGCAGGCGGCCTGGCGTGGCGGATCGCACGACGACCCGGCACCCCTGACGCGACGTTCGTGTTCGTCTTCGCCGCGGCCTGGATCGCGACCGAGTGGCTGCGCGCGACGCTGTTCACCGGCTATGCGTGGGATCCGCTGAGCGTCGTCTGGCTCCCCGCGATTGGTGTCGCGCGGCTGTCCGCGTGGATCGGCACCTATGCGCTGTCGGGTGTGACGATCCTCGCCGCGGGCGCATTGCTGATGCTCGCGGTACGCCGTTGGACACTGCCAGCCGTCGCGCTTCCAGCGCTCTGTCTCGCAGCACTGTCCGCGCTCTGGACGAATGCACCGCCGCCCGCTCCCGGCACGCCTCTGGTCCGCGTGGTCCAACCCGACATCGGCCAGGAAGACCGCAGCGAGACCGATGGCGAGCGCGTCCTTACCGCGCTCGAAAAGCTGTCTGGCCAAGGCGGCGCCACCCCGCGTCTCGTCGTCTGGCCGGAAGGCGTCGTCCGCGATTACGTCGAGGATGGCTACCCGTTCTACGCCTATGGCTGGTCGAGCCCGCTCTACCTCCGCCGCCGCATGGCGCGGCTGCTCGGCCCCGAGGACATCCTGCTGATCGGCGGCACCGCGCTCGAGTTCAACGCCAGGGATCAGATCTCCGGCGCGGCGAATTCGGTATTCGCGCTCGATGCGCAAGCGCGGTTGCGGGGCCGCTACGACAAGGCGCACCTCGTGCCATACGGCGAATATCTGCCGATGCCGTGGCTGCTGAAGCCGCTCGGACTCGCGCGGCTCGTCCCCGGCGACATCGACTTCACGTCGGGCAAGGGCCCTGCGAACCTGACACTGCCGGGCTTCGGTTCGATCGGCATGCAGATCTGCTACGAGATCATCTTCTCCGGCGAGGTCGTGGATCGCGCACACCGCCCCCGCATCCTGTTCAATCCGTCGAACGATGCCTGGTTCGGCAAATGGGGGCCACCGCAGCATCTCGCCCAGGCCCGGATGCGCGCGATCGAGGAAGGGTTGCCGATCCTTCGCGCCACGCCGACCGGTATTTCCGCGATCATCGCCGCCGATGGCCGCCTCGTCGCGACCGTCCCGCACGAGACCGCCGGTGCCATTGAACAACCGATGCCGTCCGCGCTGCCTCCCACGCTGTTCTCGCGCGTCGGCAACGCGATGGCGGCGATCGTCGCCATACTCATGCTCGTCACTGCGGTTGCCCTGCGCCGTCGCCAGCGCTAGGGTCATATAAAGCTTTCCTTATATGACGCTCGCTCCAGAGCATGGCAAAGAGGCCCGCATGCGCAAGTCTTTCCTCTTCACTTCCGAATCGGTCTCCGAAGGCCATCCCGACAAGGTCGCCGACCAGATCAGCGACACGATCGTCGACCTGTTCCTCGCCAAGGATCCCGAGGCACGCATCGCCTGCGAGACGCTGACCACCACGCAGCTCGTCGTCCTCGCCGGTGAAATCCGCGGCAAGGGCATCTACGAGAACGACCAGTGGGCCGACGGCGTGCTCGAAGAGATCGAGGCGGCTGTCCGCAACACGGTCAAGGAAATCGGCTACGCGCAGTCGGGCTTCCACTGGGAGACGTTCCGCTTCGAGAACAACCTCCACGGCCAGTCCGCGCACATCGCGATGGGCGTCGACGAGAGCGGCAACAAGGACGAGGGCGCCGGCGACCAGGGCATCATGTTCGGCTACGCGACCGACGAGACCCCCGGCCTGATGCCCGCGACGCTGTATTACAGCCACAAGATCCTCGCCAAGATGGCCGAAGATCGCCACTCGGGCGCCGCGCCGTTCCTCGAGCCCGACGCCAAGAGCCAGGTCACGCTGTCGTACGAGAACGAAGTGCCGGTCGGCGCAACCGCTCTCGTTGTCTCGACGCAGCACGCGCCGGGCTATTGCGAGAAGGGCGACAACGCCGACCCCGCCAAGTACGCGGTGCTGCGCGACTATGTCATGGGCGTGTTCAAGGACGTGCTGCCCGACGGCTTCATCACCGACGAGACCGCGATCTACATCAACCCGACTGGCCAGTTCGAAATCGGTGGCCCCGACGGCGACGCCGGCGTGACGGGTCGCAAGATCATCGTCGACACGTACGGCGGCGCTGCGCCTCACGGTGGTGGTGCGTTTTCGGGCAAGGATCCGACGAAGGTCGATCGCTCGGCGGCGTATGTCGCGCGGTATCTGGCGAAGAACGTCGTTGCTGCGGGGCTCGCGCGTCGCTGCACGATCCAGCTGAGCTATGCGATCGGGATTGCCGAGCCGCTGTCGGTGTACGTCGACACGCATGGCACGGGCACCGTCGAGGAGGCCAAGCTGGAGGCTGTCCTGCCGAAGCTCGTTCGCCTGACGCCGAAGGGCATTCGCGAGCACCTCAAGCTCAACGCGCCGATCTACAAGAAGACCGCGGCGTATGGTCACTTCGGTCGCGAGCCTGAGGGTGACATGTTCACCTGGGAGAAGACCGATCTGGTCGACGCGCTGAAGGCTGCCGTCGCCTGATAGCGACGCCTTTAGGGTTACGAAAAGGCCTCCCGCGGATTCAGTCCGCGGGAGGCCTTTTTATTGTGGGCTGAACTCCCAGTCCCTCTCCCCGCCGGGGAGAGGGAGGGAGGAGCCGCTTGGCGACGGAAGGGTGAGGGGCTTTGGGGAGAGGGTCCGAGCCTCACTCCCCCTCACCCTCCCACCCGGCTTCGCCGTGCGGGCCCCTCCCTCTCCCCAAGGGGAGAGGGTTATCGAGGACAAGGCGCGTTCCGCTCCCCGACCTGTCCTTCGATACGTCGCTTCGACAGGTTCAGCAGCTACTCGGGACGAACGGGGGAAATCTGAGCATGCCGCTGCTCGGTGAGGATCTGCCACGCCGTCAGGAACAGCGCAGCCACCAGCGGTCCGACGACGATACCGCTCAGCCCGACTACTTCGATCCCGCCGAGCGTGGTGACCAGCACGATGTAATCCGGGATGCCGGTGTCACGCCCGACCAGGATCGGCCGGAGGATATTGTCGGCCAGACCAATCACAACGACGCCCGAGACGATCACGACCACGCCCTGCCAGACCGCGCCCGTCGCCAGCAGGTACACTGCAACCGGCACCCACACGATCGCAGGCCCGAGCGCAGGCAGCAGCGACGTCAGCGCCATCAGCAAGCCCCAGAGCAGGGCTGCCGGCACGCCGACGATCCAGAAGGTCAGGCCGCCCAGCGCACCCTGGACGAGCCCGACGATGACCGATCCCTTGATCGTCGCGCGCACCACCGCGACGAACTTGTCGACCAGCTTCACCGCCACCGAATGCTCGAACGGCAGTGCGCGGCGGATTGCCGGACCGACCTTGTCGCCGTCGCGGAGCAGGAAGAACGTCACGTACAGCCCGACGCCGAACGACAGCAGGAACGCGGCCGCGTTGCGGCCGATCGACAGTGCCTGCCCCGCGATCGAGCGGACGCTGTTGCCGAGGATGTTGGACACCCGCGACTGCGCCTGTTCGAAGCTGTTGAGCCCGGCCTTGTCCAGCGCACCCTGGATCCGGTTCGGCATCGCGTCGTGAATCTGCTGAAAATACGCGCCGAAGTTGATCTGGCCACTTTGCAGCTTGGCGTAGACCGAGGCGGACTGGTCGATCATCAGGCTGCCGATGAACAGCGTCGGGATGATTACGGCGACGAAGATGATCAGCAACGTCAACGCGGCGGCGAGATTGCGGCGGTCGGGCCAGCGCTTGAGCAGCCACTGGTACAGCGACTGGAACAGGATTGCCGCCAGCGCACTCCACAACAACGCCGCCGCGAACGACGATACGACCACGCACAACGCGATCGTGATCGCCACCAGGAAGGTGATGAAGCCCCCCGTTTCCAGTCGACGCCTGTCGATCATTGCCGTGTCCCCCGTCATATTAACGACCGATCGAGCCGGTCCTTTCAAAACGTCAAAGCCGCCCTCCGGTGTGTACCGGAGGGCGGCCAGGACGCCGGCGCTGGTGTGCGCCTAGAAGATCAACGGAGCTTTTCGCTGCCGTTGACCAGTGCATCCTTCTGCGCCTGCGGCATCGCCTGCGCGTTCACGTCGGCGTCGTCGATCGCGTCCGACTGGCGATCGCCGTCCTTGCGGACTGCCTTGGCCTGCTCTTCGAGATTGTCGGCAGTCGCTTCGAGTGCGTCGGCACGGTTGTCCGCGGCCTTCTCGACCTGGCTGCCGAGCTTGTCATCGCCCTTGCCGCCGCATGCTGCGAGCGAGACGGCCATGGCGGCGAGCGTGACGGCGATGGAAAGCTTCTTCATGGGGATAGTCCGTTCTGGTTACGATGCGGTGGCAACCGTCACGCGGGCGTAACGGTTCCGCTATCCCCTTGCCGATCCTTACAAATATCCATTTCGCCGCAATCTGTGGTCAACGGGTAACACTCGGTCGCGTCGAACCGCTCAGGCCACGGCGTGCTCGATCAACAACGGCGCCTTGTTCGCCACCGCCGTCTCGACCACAGGCGCAACCCGGTCGAACACCGCGCTGACGAGCGCTTCGGCGATCCACCCGACCGCGGCGCCGACGACGAGATCGGAGAGGTAGTGCTTCCCGTTCACCGGTTGCGCCGCCGCGACCGCGCCGGAGATCAAAGCCGCCGGACCACCGGCACCGGTGATGTCGCGCGACGCGGCACGCGCGACCGCAACCGCGCCGGCAGTGTGGCCAGACGGGAACGACGTCTGGTCGTGATCGTCGCTCTCGCCCGGCTCGAACCGCGCCTTGCCGTCCTCGATCGCCTTTTCCGGGCGGGTGCGGTCGACCGACGCCTTGATCGCCGACTTGACGAAGGTCGCCGCCGCATGCGCCGCCAGCATCCGCACGCCGCCACGGATCACGTCCGGCCTGCGCGCGATCAGGCCGATCACGACCGTGCCGATCGACGTCGCCACCAGCTGCGGCTGGTCGCCGATCTCGGCGAGGAACCCGGTCGCCTTGACCAGCGGCTGGTCGCGGTGCTCTGCGGCCCTGTGCGTTGCCTTGCGGTCCGCCTTTTCGACGGCCTTCGCGGCGTCCTTGGTCTTGCCCATCAATTTTCGCCCTGTCCGTCCATTTCGCCGCGCACCTGTGCATGCGCGAGCAAGGCGAACAACCCCGCACCGCCCAGCAAGTTGCCGAGGATCGCCGGCACCATCAGCCCGCCGAGCGCCTCGGCAGCGCCGACCTTACCCGAAAACAGCAGCAGCCACGCCTCCACCGATCCGACGATCGAATGGCTGAACGCAGCGATCGCGACGACATAGGTGATCGCGACGATCACGAGGAACGACTGTTCGCGCGCATTCGGCAGCGACCAGGCGAGGATCGCGATCATGAACCCGGCCGGGATCGCGTTGACGAACGTCGCACCTGGCGAGAGTTCGGTGATCGCCATCGACACCTCGATCATCGCGGTACGAAGCTCGCTGCCGCCGAGCAGGCCCGCGGCGATCATCCCGCCGGCCAGCGCCGTCCCGATGAGGTTGGCACCCAGCACCACACTCCAGAGCCGCAAGGTGCGCCGCAATGCCCAGCCCGATGGTTTGGTCACCAGCGGCAACATGGCGGTGATCGTGCTCTCGGTGAACAACTGCATCCGCCCGAGGATCACGACCAGGAACCCGATCGGATAGCCAAGCGAGACGATGATCGTCCGCCACGGCGTATCCGGCAGCGCGTGGTGCAGCGCGCCTTCCGCGATCAGCGAACTGGCGATCGCCATCCCCGCGGCGAGCCCGGAGAAGAACAGCGACGATACCGGACGATCGAGTTCTTCCTCGCCCTCCTCGCGAACGGCCTTGTGCAGGTCCTGCGCATCGGCGGCCTTGAGATCCTCGACGTCTTCGCCGGGCGGATTGGAAGCGTTGTCGACCATTACGAGAGTGCAACGGTCCGCGTCGCGCTTTGCTCCGGCGCAATCGCCCGCTAGAGCGCGCGGCGATGAACGATCCTTCTGTTATCCGCCGCCTCTATGGCCGTCGCCAAGGCCACAAGCTGCGCCTCGGCCAAGCCGCGCTCGTCGAGGAAACGCTCGCCGACCTGTCGGTGCCCGAGGAAGGGCCGATCGATGCGATGACGTTGTTCGGCGAGGACCGCCCTTTGCACGTCGAGATCGGCTTCGGTGCGGGCGAGCATCTGGCGGGACAGGCCGCGATGAACCCCGACGTCGGCTTCATCGGCTGCGAACCGTTCCTCAACGGCGTGGTCGGTGCACTCGCACACATCCGCGACGGCGAACTGACCAACGTCCGGTTGCACATGGGCGACGCGCTCGAAGTGATCGAGCGGCTACCCGACGCGAGCCTCGACCGGCTGTACCTGCTGCATCCCGATCCGTGGCGGAAAGCGCGCCACGCCAAGCGCCGCATGGTCAACCACGGCCCGCTCGACACGATCGCCGCCAAGCTCAAGCCCGGCGCAGAGTTCCGGCTCGGTACCGACGATCCGACCTATTGCCGCTGGTCGATGATGATCATGAACGCGCGCCGCGATTTCGAGTGGCAGGCGAAGACGCCGCACAACTTCCTGACGCGCCCGGACGACTGGCCCGAGACGCGGTACGAGCGCAAGGCGCGGCGGCAGGGGCACGAGGTCTGGTATTATCGCTACCTGCGGGTCTGACCCGGCGGCGGCGGTTCGATAGTCAGGTCGCGATACCGCCGCCGATCGCGCGGACGGTGTCGACCGCGATCTGTAGCCGCGTGCTCTGCACTTCGAGCAACAGGCGTTGCGCGTCGAGCGCCGCGGTCTGTGCGGTCACCACGTCGAGATAGTCGGACGCGCCGTCGCGGTAGCGGATGAGCGCAAGATCGCGCGTGCGTTCGGCGGCGCGGGTTGCGGCCAGCTGGTCGCGTTCCTGGGCCACCAGGGCACGCGAGCGGGCGAGGTCGTCCTCGACTTCGCGGAAGGCGGTGAGGACGGTCGAGCGGTAGGATGCCGCCGCCTCGTCATATTGCGCGCGGCTGATGCGGACGCGGGCCCGCCTTGCACCGCCGTCGAAGATCGCGAGCGCGGCGGATAGCGGCCCCAGTGCCCAAAAGCTGTTCGAGGCACGCAGGATGTTGCCGTTGCCCGCCTCGAACCCGCCCGACCCGCCGAGCGTGAGCGACGGGTATTGGGCTGCGCGTGCCACGCCGATCTGGGCGTTGGCGGCCGCGATCCGGCGCTCGGCCGCGACAATGTCGGGGCGGCGTTGCAACAGTGTCGAGGGTACGCCGACGGGGATCGCGGGCGGACGCTGTAATGTGTCCGCTACGGGAATTGCGAAGGTCGAGGGGGTCTCGCCGACCAGCGCGGCGATCGCGTGCTCCAACGCCGCACGTGCGCCAGCGACCGCCGACAGCTCCGCGCGTGCGCTCGACAGCAACGCGGCAGAGCGGCTGACGTCGATCCCCGAGGCGATGCCGCCGGTGTGGCGCGTATCGGTCAGGTCGTAGGCGCGCTGGAACGCCGCCACCGTCTGACGCAGCAACACGGTGCGCGCATCGAGACCGCGCATCTGGAAGTACGAGTCCGCCAGCGACGCCTGGAGCCCGAGACGAACCGCGACGACGTCCTGTGCGCTGGCCTGCGCCGAGGCGGTATCCGCGCGGACCGAATTGCGGACGCGGCCGAACAGGTCGATCTCGTACGCCAGCGATGCACCGACCGAGAGATTATTGTAGGTCGCGGCGTTGCCCGGCGAGAGCGGTCGGCCGGCGGATACGCGCGAACGGCCACCGTCGGCCCCTATCGATATCGACGGCAGTAGCGCAGCACGGGACTCGCCGAGCAGACCTCGCGCCTGATCGTAGCGGGCGACGGCGGCGGCGAGGTCGGGATTGCCCGCCTCGATCCGCGCTTCGAGCGCGGTCAGCGTTGGATCGTCGAACGCGGTCCACCACGCGGCGGGGAGCGACGTGTCGGTGGCGGCTGGCTGCCAGAGCCCCTGCCCTTGCGGTCCTATTTCCTTGTACGCCGCCGCAGCCGGGCTCGGCGGGATGCTGTACGGCGGCGCGAGCGAGCACCCGGCCAGGCTTGCCGCCGCCGCCGCCATACCCAGCCTAGCGCTTCGCACGGGCCGGTCCTGTCGACGGTGCGATACGGACCGGATCGCCGGTCTGGAGCGAGTCCGGCGGGCTGTCGATCACGCGGTCGCTGGCGGTGAGCCCTGCGCTGATCGCGACGCTGTCGCCATCGTCGCGACCGATCGTGATCGTCTTGAGATGCGCCTTGCCGTCGCTGCCGACGACCGCGACCTGCGTGCCCTTCGCGCCGATCACCAGCGCGCTCGACGGCAGCCGTACGCCGGTGCCGCCCGCACCGACCGGGAACTTGACCTGCGCATAGGCGCCCGGTTTCAGCGCACGATCGGTGTTCGCCGCCTGCAACTCGACCAGCACCGTGCCCGACTGCGGATCGACCGCGTCGGCGCTGCGCGTCAGCGTCACGTCGAAGGCGCGTCCCGGATATTCGGGCACGGTCAGCGTCGCGTGCATCCCCTGCCGGGTCTGCCCCGAATATGCCTGTGGCACGCGGACATAGATGCGCATTCGGTTCACGTCGGCGATCGTGAACAGCGGGGTGGACGCCGCCGTCCCTGCGGTCACCAGTGCGCCGACCTGCGTCGAGCGGCTCGTGACGACGCCCGAGAACGGCGCGGTCAGGCGGGTAAAGCCCTGCAACGCGCCGAGCCGGCGGACGTTAGCCGACGCCGCGTTGGCGATCGCGGACTTGGCGGCGAGGTCGCCGATCTTCTCGTCGGTCTCCTGCTTCGACACCGCATCCTTGGCGAGCAGATCGCGCCAGCGCGTCGCGGTCGACGCGGCGAGCGACCGGTTGGCGCGCGCGGTCTGGAGATCGGCCTGCGCGGCGGCGACCTGCTGGTCGACTTCTGGCGCGTCAAGAATGGCCAGTGTCTGGCCGGCGCTCACCGGGTCGCCTATGTCGACGAACCATTTGCGAATATAGCCCGTGGTGCGCGCGTAGATCGCCGCGCTGTTATACGCCTGGACGTTGCCTGGCAGCGTCAGCGCGTCGCTCGCGCCCTCGGCGGTGGGGTGGATCACGGTGACGATCGGGGTCGACTGTGCGGTGGTCCAGGTCGCGAGTTGCGAGTCCGAGCGGTGCCGCGTGAAGATGCCGAACGCCACCAGCGCCAGCGCGATCACCGCCGCGACGATGCCGACTTTCCTGATCGACCCACGCCGCGGTTCGGTGGCGACGGGATCCGGATGAACGATCTCAGACATGCGCTTCCTCTAAAATCTCGTCGCGGCGGGCTTTTGCGGCGGCGCGCTCTGCGTCCTTGCGGTGCACGAGGCTGAAGATGACGGGCACGAACATCAGCGTCGCGAACGTCGCGACGATCAGCCCGCCAATCACCGCACGGCCGAGCGGCGCGTTCTGCTCGCCGCCCTCGCCGAAGCCCATCGCCATCGGCAACATGCCGATGATCATCGCGAGCGCGGTCATCAGCACCGGGCGGAAGCGGGTCATCCCCGCCTCCATCGCCGCCTTGTGCGAATCGCCCAGCTCGGCGAGCCGCTCGCGCGCGAAACTCACCACCAGGATTGCGTTGGCGGTCGCGACGCCCATGCACATGATGGCTCCCGTCAGCGCGGGCACGGACAAGGGCGTCCCCGTCAGGAACAGGATCCAGACGATGCCGGCGATCGCGCCAGGCAACGCGGTGATGATGACGAACGGATCGAGCCAGCTCTGGAAGTTCACGACGATCAGCAGATAGATCAGCACGATCGCGCCGATCAGCCCGAAGAACAGGCCGGAAAACGCGCTGTTCATCGTCGCATACTGACCGCGCAAGGCGACCGTCGTCCCCTCCGGCGCGGACGCCTTGGCATCCGCCAGCACACGCTTGATGTCGCCCGCAACCGCGCCGAGATCGCGGCCGTTGGGGGTCGCGTAGATGTCGATCGCCTGCGCGATGTTGTAGTGCGAGACGACGGCGGGCGAGGTGCCGCGGACGACCGTGGAGAGCCCGCCGAGCACCTGCGACGTGCCGCCCGCATTGGTGCCGGTGACGGGGATGTTCGACAGGTCGCTCATCGATCCGACGCGGTATTCGGGGGTCTGCGCGACGACGCTGTACGACACGCCGTTCTCTGGGTTGAGGTAGTAGACCGGCGCGGTCTGGATCGTGCCGGCGAGCGAGGACCCGACGCTGGCGGTCACGTCGCGCTCGGTCAGGCCGAGCTGGACGATCCGGCTGCGATCGATGTTGACGCGCAGTTCCGGGTAGCGCGCCGATTGCTGGATGCGGGCGTCGGCAACGCCGGGGATCGCCGCGATCTTGCGCAACAGCGTTCGGGCATAGGCGTAGTTGCCGGCCGCGTCCTTGCCGGTGATCTGCACGTCGATCGGCGCGGGCGCACCGAAGTTCAGGATCTGGCTGGTGATGTCGGCGGGCAGGAACGAGAAGGTTGCGCCTGGGAAAGCGCCCGGCAACGTCTCGCGCAGTTTGCGTACATAGTCCGCGGTCGGCGCATGTTCGTGGGCGAGCTGGATCAGGATGTCGCCGTCCTGCGGACCGATCGTGCCCGAATTATTGTAGGTCGCGTTGATCGAGCTGACCGGCAGGCCGATGTTGTCGACTACCGAGACCAGTTCGTTGGCGGGGATGATCTGGCGGACGCGACGTGCGATCCGGTCGAACTGCGCCGACGTGCTCTCGATCCGGCTGCCGATCGGCGCGCGGACGTGCATCGTGATCTGGCCCGCATCGACCGCGGGGAAGAAGTTCTGGCCGAGGAACGGGATCAGCAGCATCGACAGCGCGACCACCGCGAGGAAGCCGAGCAGGAACGGCTTGCCGGTCGCCAGCGCGCGTTCGAGGAGGCGACCATAACCACCGCGAAACCATTCGAACCGAGCCTCGAAACCGCGCTGGAACCGGACGAGCGGATTGCGCGAGGTCGGCGTGCCCGCGGCGTGGACGTCGCCCGCGTGCGGCTTCAGCAGGTACATCGCCATCGTCGGAACGAGCGTGCGTGAGAGTACGAACGACGCGATCATCGCGAACACCACCGACAGCGCGAGCGGCACGAACAGGAAGCCCGCGACGCCCGGCAGGAAGAACATCGGCACGAACACGATGCAGATGCACAGCAGCGACACGAACGCCGGCGTCACGATCTGCGCGGCGCCGTCGAGGATCGCCTGACGGACGCTCTTGCCCTGCTCCAGATGCCAGTTGATGTTCTCGATCGTCACGGTCGCGTCGTCGACCAGGATACCGACCGCGAGGCTCAATCCGCCGAGCGTCATGACGTTCAGCGTCTGCCCGGTGGCCGACAGCGCGATGATCGCGGCGAGGATCGCCAGCGGGATCGAGATCGCGATGATGACCGTCGAGCGCCACGATCCGAGGAACAGCAGGATCATCAGGCTGGTCAGCGCGGCGGCGATCGCGCCTTCCTTGACGACGCCCTCGACCGCCGCCTTCACGAACAGCGACTGGTCGCCGATCGGCACGATCTTGAGGCTGTCGGGCAAGGTCGCCTGGATCGCCGGCAGCGCGTCCTTGATCCCCTGGACGATCGCCAGCGTCGAGGTCGATCCGTTCTTCAGGATCGTCATTACCACCGATCGCGACCCGTCGACATGCACCACGTTGGTCTGCGGCGCGCTGCCGTCGCGGACGTGCGCCACGTCGCGCATGTAGATCGTCGCGCCGTTGACGACCTTCACCGGCAGGTTGTTCAACTCGTCGATCGAGCCCGGCGCGTTGTTCAGGCGGACATTATACTGGAAGCCGCCGATCTTCGCGAAACCGGCCGGGTTGATCTGGTTCTGCGCGGCGATCGCGAGGCCGACGTCCTGCGCGGACAGGCCCTTCGATTGCAGCGCTTGTGGATCGAGATCGATCTGCACCTGACGCTGACGCCCGCCCGACGGATACGGGATCGCCGCGCCCGGCACGGTGACGAGGCCGGGGCGGATCTGGTTGACCGCGGTGTCGAACAGCTTGCCCTCGGACAGCCCGACGCCCGACAGCGCGAGCTGCAGGATCGGCACGGTCGAGGCGCTGTAGTTGAGGATCAGCGGCGGGGTGACGCCCGGCGGCAACTGGCGCAGCACGGTCTGCGACACCGACGTCACCTGCGCGGTGGCGGTGCGGATGTCGGCACCCGGCTGGAAATAGATCTTCACGACGCCGATGCCCGGCATCGACTGACTCTCGATATGGTCGATGTCGTTGACCGTGGTCGACAGCACGCGCTCGTACGGCGTGATGATGCGCCCCGCCATGTCGTCGGGCGACAGGCCCTGGTACGTCCAGGCGGCGGCGATCACCGGCACCTTGATGTCGGGGAAGATGTCGACCGGCGTCCGCACTGCCGCGAGCACGCCGACGACCGCGACCAGGATGGCCATGACGATGAAGGTGAGCGGGCGCGATAAGGCGACCCTGACGATACCGATCACGGACGTGCTCCAATCCGAACGCGGCACGACTGGTGGCGACTCCCGGAGCCGCCAGACCTGCCCGACGATTCCCCTTTGCGGCAGCGCAGCAGGGAAATGCAAGGGTCAATGTTGCTTACGTTTATGGCGTGATGACCGCGAACGCACGCGTACCGGTCGCTATGCGCGCGGTCCGGTGATTTCGACTGAGGGTGGAGCGGGTAACGGGAATCGAACCCGTGTATTCAGCTTGGAAGGCTGCTGTACTACCATTGTACTATACCCGCATGCTATTGAAACCGTTGGGTTTCAAAGCAGGCTCCCGGTAGTTTTCCGACACGGGAGCGGTGCGGCGATAGCGCGGGCGGGTGATCGGTGCAAGCCGCTAGCCGTCGCGGCTCGTCACATACCGGTCGACGCCGAGCGCGCGTCCTGTGCTAGATCGTCGGCTCAATCCTGAACCGGAGCGCTGCCATCGTCGGACCAAGTGTCATCGTCGCGATCCTGACCTATGGCGCGTTGCTGTTCGGGATCGCCTGGATCGTCGACCGGCGCGGGCTGTCGGTGCGGCTCCAGCGGATCGCCTATCCGCTGTCACTCGCGGTATATTGCAGCAGCTGGACGTTTTTCGGCGGGGTCGGCACGGCGGCGACGCGGGGGTGGGATTACCTTGCCATCTATCTCGGCCCGGCTTTGGTGTTCCTGCTTGCGCCGAAGTTTCTCGCGCGTCTGGTGCGGCTGGCGCGCGAGGAAGGGTCGAGTTCGATCTCGGACTTTATTTCCGCGCGCTATGGGCGGAGCCGGGGGACCGCGGCGATCGTCGCTGGCACGGCTTTGCTCGCGTCGGTGCCGTATATCGCGCTTCAGCTGCGATCGGTGACGCTGAGTTTTGGCGCAATCGCGGGCGTGGGGAGTTCGGCGGAGGTCGGCACGTTCGTCGCGCTGTTGCTGGCGGTATTCGCGATCGTCTTCGGTGCGCGGCGGTATGAGGTCGCCGGTCGCAACCCCGGCGTCGTTGCGGCGATCGCGGCGGAGTCGCTGATCAAGCTGGTGTGCTTCGTCGTGCTCGGGGTTGTGACGGTGGCGCTACTGGCCGACGTGCCGGCGGAGATACTGGCGCCGCCGATGGCGCGGCTTCGGTCCGGCTTTACCTGGGGGGCGCTGACGTCCGATTTCTGGGTTCGGACGCTGCTGTCGGCGCTCGCGATCCTGTGCCTGCCGCGGCAATTCTATGTCGGCGTGATCGAGGCGCAGGGTCCGGAGCCGGTCGCCAAAGCGCGCGGGCCGTTCATCGCGTACATGGTGGTGATCTCGGTGCTCGTGCTGCCGCTGGCGCTCGCCGGGATGACGCTGTTGTCAGGCGATGCCGAGCCCGATCTGTACGTGCTCGCGGTGCCGTTGCAGCAGAAGCATCACCTCGTCGCGCTGCTCGCGTTTCTCGGCGGGTTTTCGGCGGCGACGGCGATGGTGGTGGTCGAGACGATCGCGCTGTCGACGATGGCGACCAACGACCTGCTCGCGCCGCTACTGCTGCGGCGGCACGGCGAGGCGGGCGAGGGCGAACTCGGGCGGCGGATGCTGCGCGTGCGGCGCGTCATCATCGCCGCGATCGTCGCGGTCGCGCTGGTGTATGGCCGGAGTCTGGGCGCGGACTTGCCGCTGGCGTCGATCGGGCTGATCGCGTTCGCCGGTGTCGCGCAGTTCGCGCCTGCGTTGATCGCGAGCGTCGGGTGGAACTTCGCCAACCACACCGCCGCGCGCGCGGGGCTGATCGGGGGCGTGATCGTCTGGATCTACTGCCTGTTGCTGCCGTCGATCGGCGAGGGCGTCGGGCCGGCGCTGGCGCAATTCACGCGGGGGTGGCTCGATCCGGATGCGCTGCTCGGGTGGCGGATCGGCTCGCCGTTGGTCAATGGCACCGTGTGGAGCCTTGGCGTAAACGTCGCGCTGATGGCCGGGCTGCATTTGCGCGAGCGGCACCGGGGGAACGCGGCGCTCGATCACGTCACGACGTTGGGCGAATTGCGAATGCTGGTCGCGCGGTTCGTTGGCGACGGCGAAGCGGAGGCGATCGGCGTGGCGTCGCCCGATCTGCGCGCGCCGATCGACGGGCCTGCCGCGCGCACCGCCGAGCGGCTCATCGCGGGCGTGATCGGCGCACCGTCGGCGCGGAAGATCGTCGCGTCGAGCATTGCCGGGTCGGCGATCGACGTCAGCGACGTGGTGCGGCTGCTCGACCAGCGCGGGCGCTCGCTGCGGTTCTCGCGCACGCTGTTGTCCGCGACGTTGGAGACGATCGATCCGGGGGTCAGCGTGATCGACGCGGACTTGCGGCTGGTTGCGTGGAATCCGCGCTATGTCGAAATGTTCGACTATCCCGAGGGCTATGTTGTGGTCGGGCGTTCGATCGCCGACCTGATCCGCTACAATGCCGAGCGCGAGGGCATCGCCGGCGATATCGCGGCGCATGTCGGGCGGCGGGTGGCGCACCTCGCGCGTGGCACGCCGCATAGTTTCGAGCGGCAGCGGCCATCGGGGCGGTGGATCAAGATGGTCGGGCGGCCGATGCCGGGCGGCGGCTACGTCCAGAGTTTCACCGACATCACCGCGGAGAAGGAGGCGCAGGCCGATCTCGAGGCGCGGGTGGCGGCGCGGACGCAGGACCTCGCGCGGTCGAACCACATGCTCGGCGAGGCCCGCGCGATCGCCGAGACCGCGACCCGCGACAAGACGCGGTTTCTGGCGGCGGCGAGCCACGATTTGTTACAGCCGTTGCACGCGGCGCGGCTGTTCTGCGCGGCGCTGGCCGAAGACAGGGCGCCGCATCAGGCGGAACTGGTGCGCGCGATCGATGGCGCGATCGGGTCCGCGGACACGTTGCTGCGCGCGCTGCTCGACGTGTCGCGGCTCGATGCGGGGGGCGTCGTGCCGAAGGTCGAGCGGTTTGCGCTGGGGGCGTTGATCGAGGAACTGGCGGTGCAGTTCCGGCCGTTGGCGGGTGAGCGCGGCCTGGTGCTGGCGGCGCATTCGGGGGCGTTCAGCGTGGCGACGGATCGGTCGTTGTTGCGGTCGATCCTGCAGAATTTCCTATCGAATGCCGTGCGCTATTCGGCGGATGGGCGGATCTGGATCGGGGCGCGACGGCGTGGCGACGATGTGCTGATTGAGGTGCGCGATGCTGGGCCAGGGATTGCGGCTGGGGATCGCGAGCGGATCTTCGAGGAGTTCGAGCGACTCGAGAGCAAGGGGAGCGCGGGGGGCGGCGTCGGGCTGGGGCTGGCGATCGTCCGGCGGATCGCGCGGTTGCTCGGGTCGGCGGTGGAGTTGCGGTCGGAACTGGGGCGGGGGACGACGTTTGCGGTGCGCGTGCCGCTGGCGCCGGCCGGGCTGGATGTTTTGTTGCCAACGCCCTCCGCGACGCGCGCGCTGGTGCCGGGGTTGCGAGTGCTGTGTCTCGACAATGATGCGACGATCCTGGCGGCGCTCGATGCGGCGTTGCGGGCGCGGCGGTGTGTGCCGTTGCTGGCTGCGACGATCGCCGAGGCGATGGAACTGGCGGCGGACGAGGAGCCGGATGTGGCGCTAGTCGACTTTCACCTGGACGAGGTGGGGGACGGGCTGGATGTCGTGGCACGGCTGCGGGCGATGGTGCCGGCGCCAGCGATTGCGCTGGTGACGGCGGACCGTGCGGTTGTGGATGATGTGCGGCGTGAGGGGTTGGTGGTATTGACGAAGCCGGTGGTGCCAGCGGATTTGTGGCGGTTTATCGAGGATGCGTCTGCGGCCGCGGCGCAGGGGAGTTGATCCTCCTCGATCCTCCCCTGCAAGGGGGAGGTGGCAGGCGCTTGCCTGACGGAGGGGGAGGAAAGAGGGAACTGCTGTTGCGTGTTCCTCCCCCTCCGTCGCCTTCGGCGCCACCCCCCCCCCCTGGCGGGGGAGGATTGAGGCACGGGCAAACTTCGTCATCCTGACGAAAGTCAGGATCCAGAGCCATGATCGGGGTGGGTGGTATCCTGGGTCCTGACTTTCGTCAGGATGACGGTCGGGGGAGCGGGCAGCCGGTACGCGGCTAGTCGGCGAAGTGGATGTCCATCGCGCGTGCCGCGAGGACGGCTTGCGTGCGGTTCTGGACGCCTAGTTTCCGCAGGATAACGGTCATGTGACCCTTCACGGTGCCTTCGGAGATGCCGAGGTCGAACGCGACTTGCTTGTTCAGGCGGCCGGCAAGCACGCCGAGCAAGACTTTCAGTTCGGTCGGGGTGAGGCTCGCGACACGCGTCGCCATGTCATCGACGGAGGCACCTTCGATCGGCGCGTCACGTTCGCCGGCCAGGGCTCGGGCTACGGCGGTTTCGAGCGTGGCGAGGTCGGCGGTCTTGGAGACGAAGCCGATTGCGCCGTACGCCCTCGCGCGGGGGGCGGCCTCGGCTTCGTCCGCCGAGGAGATCACCATGATCGGTGTGTCGGGGCGTTCTGCGTGCAGCAACGCGACGCCAGCGAACCCTTCCGAGCCCGGCATCCGCAGGTCCAGCAGGATCAGGTCGAGGCGTTCCGCCACGCGCGCCGCGTCGACCGCCTCGCAGAGTTGCCCCGCCTCGATCACCACCGCGTCGGGCGCGGCGCGGCTGACCGCCAGTTTGAGCGCCTGGCGGAACAGCGGGTGATCGTCGGCGATGAGGATCGTGCGGGTCATGCGGGTACGGGAGCGGCCTCCTCGCGCCCGGCGATCAGCGCGTCGACCACCGCGGGATCGGCGAGCGTCGAGGTGTCGCCGAGCTGGTCGAGCTGGTTCTCCGCGATTTTCCGGAGGATGCGACGCATGATCTTCCCCGAACGCGTTTTCGGGAGCGCGGGGGCGAACTGGAGGATGTCGGGGGTCGCGATCGGGCCGATTTCTCGGCGGACCCATTGGACGAGTTCCTTGCGCAGGTCCTCGCTGGGCTCGGCGTTCGCGTTGAGCGTGACGTAGGCGTAGATACCCTGGCCCTTCACGTCGTGCGGCATGCCGACGACCGCAGCCTCGGCGACCTTCGAATGCGCGACGAGCGCGCTCTCGACTTCGGCGGTGCCCATGCGGTGGCCGCTGACGTTGATGACGTCGTCGACGCGACCGGTGATCCAGTAATAGCCATCCTCGTCGCGGCGGCAGCCGTCGCCGGTGAAATACTTGCCGGGATAGGTCGAGAAATAGGTCTGGAAGAAGCGTTCGTGATCGTTCCACACGGTCCGCATCTGGCCGGGCCAGCTGTCGGCGATGACGAGGTTGCCCTCGACTGCGCCGTCGAGCACCTTGCCCTCGGCATCGACGAGTTCGGGCATCACGCCGAACAGGGGCTTGGTCGCGCTGCCGGGTTTCAGCGCGGTCGCACCCGGTAGTGGCGAGATCATGTGCCCCCCCGTCTCGGTCTGCCACCACGTATCGACGATCGGGCAACGACCGTCGCCGACGACGTTATGGTACCAGTTCCACGCCTCCGGATTGATCGGTTCGCCGACCGAGCCGAGCAGGCGCAGCGACTTGCGGCTGGTGCGGGTGACCCAGTCGTCGCCCTCGCGCATCAGCGAACGCAGCGCGGTCGGCGCGGTGTAGAGGATGTTGACCTGGTATTTGTCGACGATCTGCCAGAAGCGGCTGTGATCGGGATAATTGGGGACGCCCTCGAACATCACCGTCGTCGCGCCGTTCGCGAGCGCGCCGTACAGCGAATAGGTGTGGCCGGTGACCCAGCCGACATCCGCCGCGCACCAGAAGATCTCGCCGGGGCGGTAGTTGAAGACGTATTCGTGCGTCATCGACGCCCATACCAGATACCCGCCGGTCGAGTGGAGCACGCCCTTGGGCTGGCCGGTCGAGCCGCTGGTGTAGAGGATGAACAGCGGGTCCTCGGCGTTCATCGGCTCGGGTGCGCAATCGGTCGACAGGCCCTCGACGCACTCGGAATACCAGCAGTCGCGGCCTTCGGTCATCGTCACCTTGCCGCCGGTGCGACGGACGACGATGACGGTCTCGACCGCGAGATCGCCGTGGTCGAGCGCGGCGTCGACATTGGCCTTCAACGGGACGGTCTTGCCGCCACGCAGGCCCTCGTCGGCGGTGATGACGATGCGGCTGTCGCAGTCGTGGATGCGGTTGCACAGGCTCTCGGGCGAGAAACCGCCGAACACCACCGAATGGATCGCGCCGATCCGCGCGCAGGCGAGCATCGCGAACGCCGCCTCGGGGATCATCGGCAGGTAGATCGTAACCCGGTCGCCCTTCTTGACGCCCTTCGTCTTCAGCGCATTGCCGAGCTTCGACACCTCGTCGCGCAGTTCGGCGTAGCTGATCTTGCGGTCGTCGGCGGGGTCGTCGCCTTCCCACAGGATCGCGGTCGCGTCGGGGCGCGTCTCGGCGTGGCGATCGACGCAGTTGGCGGCGACGTTGAGCTGACCGTCCTCGAACCAGCGGATGTGGAAGTCGCTCTCGTCGAACGACGTATCCTTGATCTTGGTCGGCGGCACGATCCAGTCGAGGCGCTTGGCTTCCTTCGCCCAGAACGCGTCGGGATCGGTCGCGGCCTCGGCATACATCCGGTCATAGGCGGCGGCATCGATCAGGGCGTCCTTCGCCCATTCCGCGGGGACGGGATAGCTTGCCTCGGTCATCTGGCTCTCCTTTTGCCGCGCTGTACGCGGTCGCGTTCGGGCGATCATCCCTAACCAAAGTAAGGGATGGACGCAGGTTCGCAATGCGCCATGATGAGGTCGCTGCTATCCACGCGTCAGATCAGTGGAAGAGAGCAGAGACGGGGATGACACGTATGGCGTTTACGAAACGGCTGGCCTTGACGGCCTTGTTGGCTGGTACCGCGCTGGTGCCGGGCATGGCGCAGGCGCAGACCGCGCGTGAGGTCGAACTCGAGACCCGGTTGAAGGCGTTGGAGGCGGCGGTGCAGGAACTGCGCGGCGAGCTGAACGCCGCGCGGGCGACGGCGGCCACCGCGCCCCAGCCTGCTGCTCCGGCGACATCGACCGCTTCGCCGACGGCTGTCGCGTCCTCGCCGAACGATCTGCATCCGACCGCGCCGATGGGCCCGACCGCGCCGACCGCGCTTGCCGAAGCGAAGGCACCGGGCGCGGCGCCGTCGACCGACGGGTTCAAGGTCGCCGGGACGACGGTAAAGCTCAACGGCTTCATCAAGACCTGGGCATCGGTCAGTCGGTACAGCGGTGGCAACATCGCGCCGGAATCGGTCGGTCGCGACTTCTATTTCCCGAGCATGACTCCGGTCGGTGGCCGCAACGAAGGCAACAGCGTCGAGGCGAACGCCAAGCAGACGCGGATCGTGCTGGGTACCGAGACGCCGATCGCCGGGCATACGCTGAAGGGCCTGCTCGAAGTCGATTTCCAGGTCGTGCCGGGCACTCAAGGCAACCAGCGCATCGTCAACGGTTACAACCCCGGCCTGCGTCGCGCGTTCTTCACGTTCGACAATTGGCTGTTCGGGCAGGAGTGGACCAACTTCCAGTATATCGGTGCGCTGCCCGAGACGACCGACTTCATCGGTCCGTCGGAAGGCACCGTGTTCGTCCGCCAGGCGCAGATCCGCTACACGCGCAAGTTGAACGACACGCTGTCGCTGTCGGTCGCGGCCGAAAACCCCGAGACGGCATCGACCAGCCTTGCCTCGGCAACGATCGTCGAGAATGCCGACGATCGCCTGCCCGACGTCACCGCGCGCCTCAACTACAAGACCGCGTTCGGCGAGTTCTCGCTGGCCGGCCTCGCGCGCCAGCTGACGATCGATACGGGTGCGCTCAAAGACAGCGCCACCGGCTGGGGCGTGTCGTTCGCGGGCAAGGTGCCGCTCGACGCGAAGGGTCGCTCGGACATCCGCTTCATGGTTACGCATGGCGACGGGATCGGCCGCTATGTCGGTCTCGATCTCGCCCCCGACGCGGTGTTCGTGCCGGTGGTCGGCGCGCGGCTGTATACGCCGAGCCTCACCGCAGGGTTCGCGGCGTTGAAGCTCGGCTGGACCGACAAGCTACGCTCGACCTTCATCGGCAGCGTCCAGTCGATCGATTACCCGACGGGCGGCGAGCCGGTTGGCGCGAGCAACTCGGCATGGAGCGCGTCCGCCAACCTGTTCTACTCGCCGATCAAGAACATCGATCTCGGCGTCGAATTCCGTCACGCGGAGCGCGAACTGGTCGATGGGCAGGTCGGCAAGATGGACCGCGGCGAGCTCGCCGCGCGGTACTCGTTCTAAGGCATGATTTCACGATCCTCCCCCGCCAGGGGGAGGTGTCGCCGAAGGTGACGGAGGGGGAGGATGCGGAACAATGGTCATCGCGTTCCTCCCCCTCCGTCAGGCAAGTGCCTGCCACCTCCCCCTGGCGGGGGAGGATCAGCGAGTCGCTTGGCCGGCATTTCTACTTTCTCATAAGTCGGCGGAGATCGGCTGTTCCATCCAATTTCCCTTCTGAGAGGACACTGCCATGGCGACTACAACAGGGGATGCTTCGCCCCTCGGGCACGTGAAGCAGAGCCAGCCGCTCATCATCATCGCGTCGTCGCTCGGCGCGGTGTTCGAATGGTATGATTTCTACCTCTACGGCCTGCTCGCGACGATCATCACCGCGCAGTTCTTCTCGGGCGTCAACGAGACGACCGGGTTCATCTTCGCGCTCGCGGCGTTCGCGGCGGGGTTCGCGGTGCGCCCGTTCGGTGCGCTGGTGTTCGGGCGGATCGGCGATGTCGTCGGGCGCAAGAACACCTTCCTCGTGACGATGGCGATCATGGGCCTGTCGACCTTCCTGGTCGGCCTGCTTCCGAGCTATGCGTCGGTCGGCGTCGCCGCGCCGATCGCGCTCGTCGTGCTGCGCCTGTTGCAGGGCCTGGCGCTCGGCGGCGAATATGGCGGCGCTGCGACCTATGTCGCGGAGCACGCGCCCGACAAGAAGCGTGGGCTGTTCACCAGCTTCATCCAGACCACCGCCTCGCTCGGCCTGTTCGCGGCGCTCCTGATTGTGATCGGTGTCCGCACGCTCGTCGGCGAAGAGGCGTTCGCGGCATGGGGCTGGCGTATCCCGTTCATCGTCTCGATCGCGCTGCTCGCCGTGTCGCTCTGGATCCGCATGCAGCTCGAAGAGAGCCCGGTGTTCCAGAAGATGAAGGACGAGGGCAAGACCTCGAAGGCGCCGCTGACCGAGGCGTTCGGGCAGTGGAGCAACCTCAAGGTCGTGCTGATCGCGCTGTTCGGTGCGGTCGTCGGCCAGGGCGTCATCTTCTACACCAGCCAGTTCTACGCGTTGTTCTTCCTCGAGAAAAACCTGCGAGTCGACGGGCCGACCACCAACATCCTGATCGCGATCGCGCTCTTGATCGCGACGCCGGCGTTCATCTTCTTCGGCTGGCTGTCGGACAAGATCGGGCGGAAGTACATCATCCTGACGGGCTGCGCGCTCGCTGCGCTGACGTACATGCCGCTGTTCCATGCGCTGTCAAAGGCCGCCAACCCGGCGCTGTATGCAGCACAGGCCAATTCGCCGGTGAGCGTCGTCGCCAATCCCGACGAATGCTCAGTGCAGTTCGATCCGGTCGGCAAGAACAAGTTCGACAGCAGCTCGTGCGACATCGCCAAGGCGTATCTGGCGAAGGCCGGCATCTCCTATGCCAACGTGATCGCACCCGCGGGCACCGTCGCGCAGATCCACATCGGTGGCGCGACCATCCCGGTCGTCAACCCCGCGGTCGTGTCGGGTCCGGACAAGGCAGCGGCGATCAAGGCGTTCGGTGCGGAAGTGAAGACCGCCCTGACGTCGGTCGGTTACCCTGAAAAGGCGGACCCGGCGCAGATCAACAAGCCGATGGTCATCGCGATCCTCGTCCTGCTCGTGCTGTACGTGACGATGGTCTACGGCCCGATCGCGGCGCTGCTGGTCGAGTTGTTCCCGACGCGGATCCGCTACACTTCCATGTCGTTGCCTTATCATATCGGCAATGGCTGGTTCGGCGGGTTCCTGCCGACCGCAGCGTTCGCGATGGTCGCGGCGACGGGGGATATTTACTACGGCCTCTGGTATCCGATCGTCGCCTGCGCGGTGACGGTGCTGGTCGGTCTGGTGTTCCTGCCCGAGACTTTCCGTCGATCGTTGCACGGCTAAGGTCTTCGGCCTGTAGTTGAACGACGAAGGGGTCGGTTTGGGTGAACCCAAACCGACCCCTTCGCTATTCCGACGCTGTCACCTTGCCGCCCGATACGCTGGCGGCAAGGATCGTGACGGCATCGTTCAGTAGGTCGACGCGTTCGTCGACGACACCGAACCATAGCGGCCACGCTCGGCAACGACTTCGTCGCGCGTGTATGCGGGTGCTGCCTCGTCGAAGCGCGTCCAGCCGTCCTGGCGATAGGCCGCACCGCGCGTCGTCGCGTCGACCGAACGATGACGATCGAGAACCGCTTCGGCCTCGGTCGCGAGGCTGTCGTCGACGCGTGCGCTGAGCAACGTGCCGCCGCGACGGACGCCTTCCGAATAGACATGCGCTTCGTCATCGGTGTGACCCGCGTCCTTCAGTGCACCGACGATCGTGCCGGTGGCGGCACCGCCTGCCGCACCGATACCGGCACCGACGACGGTCGATGCGAGCCAGCCAGCCGCGACGATCGGCCCCAGGCCTGGGATCGCGAGCAAGCCGAGACCAGCGAGCAGGCCACCGACGCCGCCCACGGCTGCACCGGTCGAGACACCGCGGCTGACATCGCCACGATCGTTGACGTCGTCCAGCGACGTGTCGTGATCGCCATGCGCGCCATCGGCGTTGTTCGCGACGATACTGATCGAGTCGTGCGACACGCCGAGACGCTCGAGATCGTTCAGGGCAGACTTCGCATCCGAATAATCGTCGAACAGGCGGGTAAGGGTCTTGGTCATCGTTTCTCTCCTGGGAAAATGGATCAGCGTGCGGTCACGTTGCCCTTGTAGTCGAGCCCGACATTGACCTTCTTGCCGGCCTTGGTCGCGCTGCCGCGCCAGACGCCGTCCTTGTCCTTCGCCAGGCGCGAGACCGACTGGTAGCCGGCCTTGGTCAGTCGACCGCGAGCCTGATCCTCGGAGAAGGAATTGGCGCCCTTGGCCGGTGCCGCGACATGGGCGGCATCGTTGTTCTTGACGGCCGGGTTGTGCGCGCCGGCATGCGTTGCGGTCTGCGCGACGGCGCTGGAGGCCAGCAGCATTGCGCCGCATGCCATGAATGCTCGAACGGTCATGATACTCTCCTAGGTTTCTGGTTTTGGAAACGGGGGCGTTCGCGAGGTGGGAGGCGGCATGTCGACCACGCCGCCTCCCGGTCGGATCAGCGAACCGTACCGCGACGAAACATGTTGACGATCGCGAGCAGGATCACCGCGCCGACCAGCGAAATGAGGATCGACTGGATGTTGAGCGCGCCGTCCATGATCGATGCGCCACCGATCAGCGGCGTGATCAGGAAGCCGGCCAGCAATGCGCCGACGATGCCGACGACGATGTTGAGGAAGATGCCCTGCTGCGCATCGGTGCGCATGATCATGCTGGCGACCCAACCGATGAGCCCGCCGACGACGAGAAGAATGATGAGGTTCATGATGAGGCTCCTGGACGATGATGGTACGAGTGGATGGTACAGGGGGCTCAACAGTCGGGATCGCCGATCCGTTCAGTTTCGGCGCCGTGACGGGATTTTGCGATTGGTGCTCACATACCGGTCGCATTGGTACAAATGTAGCGCCGGGCACGGAACCGCAGCCCCCTTTTGGTCGCTGGACAGGCATGACCAAGACCAACGGCAAGCCGCTTCACGCCCCGACGCTGCATCACCTCGAACAGCTCATGACCGGGTTGCTCGAGGGCGTGATCCTGATGGATCCGACCGGTATGATCCTCAGCGCGAACCCGGCTGCGTTGAAGATGCACGGCGTCAAGGCGTTGGCCGACCTGGGCGAGACCGCGGACGATTACGCGGCGCGCTTTCGGCTGCGGTACCGTGACGGTCGCAAGCTGCCGCGCCGCGAATATCCGTTGATGCGGCTGCTCGCCGGCGAAAGCTTCCCCGACCTGATCGTCGAGGTCTCGTCACCGGATGCGGACGAGCCGCGCTGGGTGCATCAGGTCCGCGACATCGTCATGGACGAGGATGGCGGCGATCCCGATTGCCTGGGGATGGTCATTAACGACGTCTCCGAACGGTTCGACGCGGAGGACCGGTTCCAGGCGATGTTCCATGCGAACCCCGCCCCTGCCCTCATCATGCGGGTCGCCGACCAGCGCTATGTCCTCGTTAACCAGGGGTTCCTCGATCTCTCCGGCTACGATCGCGACCAGATCGTCGGCAAGACGCTGTTCGATCTCGACTTCCTCGCCGAGGTCGAGCGCAAGCCGTTCGTCAAGGAACGCGTGGCGGGCGGCAAGACCGTGCCACAACTGGAGGCGGAACTGCCGCTTGCGGGGGGCGACAAGACGCTGGTCATCCTCGCGGGCCAGCCGATCGAACTCGCCAACGAGGACTGCCTTCTCTTCACCTTCGCCGACCTCGAGCCCCGGCGGCGCGCGCAACTGGCGTTACAGGCGAGCGAACGGCATTTCGCATCGTTGTTCGAGATGGCCCCCGTCGCGATGGTCATCACCAAGGGTGACGAGAACCGCATCGTGCAGGTGAACGCGGCGTTCAAGAGCCTCACCGGCTACACCGATCACGCGGTCGTCGACCGGATCGCCGATGATCTCCAGCTGTGGAACGACGCCGCGCAGCGGGTGGAACTGGAAACCGAGATCCGCGAACGGAACGGCATTCGCGGCCACGATGTCCGCCTGTTGCACAAGAACGGCGAAACGCTGGACTGCCTGGTGTCCGCCGAACGGATCAGCGTCGACGGCACGCCCTGCGTCCTGTGGCTGTACCAGGACATCACGGCGCGCCGCCGCGGCGAACTCGAACTCGTCGAAGCGATCGACGCGGTGATGAAGGACGCCAACTGGCTCAGCCGGTCGATCATGGACAAGCTGGCGACGCTGCGAAATCCACGCGCCGGCTCGGGTGCCACGCCCCCCACCACCGAACTCAGCAAGCGCGAGCGCGAGGTGCTCGAACTGATCTGCCAGGATCTCGACGATGCGGCGATCGCCACCCGGCTCGACCTGTCGCGCAACACGGTACGCAACCATGTCGCGCGGCTTTACGCGAAGATCGGCGTCAACCGGCGCAGCGCCGCGATCGTGTGGGCGCACGAACGCGGCGTGGGGGCGTAACGCGTATCAGGCCTTGTGGTGCGCGTGGAACAGCTTGCCGCCCTCGACCACGTACACGACCGCCAGGACGCCCAGCCCGATCGCGAGATAGCCGATCGCCAGCGGATAGGTCGTGCCGTTGTACGACTGGCCGATCAATGAGCCGACGATCACCGCGCCGACGCTGGTGATGAACCCCTGGATCGACGATGCGGTGCCGGCGATGTGCCCGACCGGCTCCATCGCCATCGCGCCGAAATTGGAACCGCACAGGCCGATGCACGTCATGCTCAGCGCCTGGAACAGCATGTAGGTCCAGAGCGATTCCGATCCTGCCGCGATCACGCCGATGTGGACCACCGACAGCACGATCAACCCCAGCACCGCGGCCTGCGATATCAGCCGCGTGCCGAGGCGCTCGACCAGCCGGCTGTTGGCGAACGACGCGCACCCCATCGAAAACGCGCAGACCGCGAACAGGATCGTGAATCGCTCGCCGGCGTGGAACTCGTCGACGAAGATCTGTTGTGCCGACGAGACGAAGGCGATGATCCCGCCGAACGTCATCGACGCGGCGACCGCATAGCCTGCCGAATACCGATTGGTCAGCGTCAGGGTGTACGCCTGGCGGAGCGACGCGAACGACAGCGGTGAGCGGCGCTCGACCGGCAACGATTCCCGCAACCGCGTCACCGACCAGGCGAGGACGAACGCCGCAAAGCCTGCCAGCGCGTAGAAGATGAACCGCCACGGACCGAACTGGAGCAGCACCTGCCCCAGGCTGGGCGCCATGATCGGCACGAGGAAGAATATCATCTGCGCGACCGACAGCGTGCGCGCCATCTGGCGACCCGAATACCGATCCCGCACGATCGCGACCGCGAGCACGCGCGTCGATGCGGACATCAGCCCTTGGAGAACACGGGCGCCGAGCAACGCCGCGAACGTCTGCGATCCGGCGGCGAAGATGCTGGCCGCGACGAATCCCGTGAGCGTGACGAGCAAGATGATCCGGCGGCCGTAGCGATCGGCGAGCGGCCCGTAGACGAGCTGCCCCGCGCCGAAGCCGAGCATGTACGCGGTGATGATCCACTGGCGATGGTTCGCGGTGGCGATGCCAAGCTGGTGGCCGATATCGGCGAGCGCGGGCAGCATCAGGTCGACGCCGAGCGCGTTGACCGCCATCAACGCGGCGATGAAGGCGACGAACTCGCCTGGACGCATCGATGGGGCAGCAATTTTGTCGTTCATCGACGTCGCTTAGGACTGTCGCCGCTCGAACGCCATGCCCGAGCGCTGGACTCGATTGCGATGACGGAAAGGCGATGGCGACTGATCGACGAACGCGAATGCCGCCGACCAGTCACCGAGGCGCTTAGGGCTTCTTGAACTTGTAGACGAACTGGTCGGTCGTGCCGCGGATCGCGGGGTCGAACACCGGCTTGGTATGATCGTCGGCGGGATTGCGCAGTGCGGTGGACTCGCCGACGAACTTGAACCCTGCCGCCTGGACCTGCGCCTTTACCGCCGCCGGGTCGATCCGGTGCCGCGTCTCGGTCCCGGCCAGGCCGCTGCCGGGGGCATCCGCATGATCGATCACGACGTAGATGCCGCCGCGCTTGAGCATGTTGAACACCGCCTTGTCGAACGCCTTCAACGCGCCCTCGCCGCCGCCGTTATTGGCGATGTCGTGGTAGTTCTGCACGGTCCAGAACAGGTCGACCGGCTTGGGCGAGGTCGGCAGGTTGGTGGTCTGGACGACGGCGGTGACGTTGGCGAGATTGCGCGCCTGAAGTGCGGGCAGCGTCTTCTCGGCGTATTTCGCGCCGGCCGCCGGCCACACTGCGTAGACATGCCCCTTGGGTCCGACGACGCCGGTGAAGATGCGGGTCCAATAGCCGGCACCCGGCAGGTAATCGACGACGACGTTGCCCGGCCGCACGCCGGAGAAGGCGAGCACGTCGGCGGCCTTGCGGCGGGCATCGTCGCCTTGCTGATCGGCGCGCGCCGGATCGGCGAGCGCGCTGGTGACCGCGGGGCTGACCTTCTGCGCATGCGCGGCCGTTGTGCTCGCCGCGATGGTCATCGCCACTGCAACGCTCGTCCAGATCGTTTTCATCATCCGTCTCCCACCGTCCGGACGACAATGCCGGCTCGGTGAGGAGGATCGGCCGGAAGCCGGCGCTAGTCCAGATCGTTTTCGCTGATGACGACGATCTCCTGGTCGGGATCGCGCGCCAGTGCGACGACGCCGAGTTCGGCGATCTCTTCGGCATGCTGCTTGAAGATCGCCACGGCGTCACCTTCGGGCGATACCGTGCTCAGTGCTTCGAGCACGTCGTACTGGACCGCGAACTGATAGCGTTCCTCGCTCACTTCGGCCTCGAACTCGACCTGGCGCAGGTCGCTATTGTCCTCGAGGGTCTTGGTGTCGATGTTCAAACGGTCTTCGGCCATATCTTCGCTCCTGCTATGCGCCGACAACAGTCCGGGGGCGGAATCGAGCCATTCCACCCCCGAAAAGTGCGGTTGCTTACAGCCCGATCTGGAGGTTGGCGCGCAGCGACAGCGCGACGCGGCCCTGTTGCTGCTCGGCGTTGAACTCGCCGCCCATCCGGAAGATGCCATTGCCGCCGACGCCGCGCAGCTTGCCGACCCAGCCGCTGGTGCGCTTGTCGGGGGTCAGCGTGAACGACTGGCCGCCTTCGAACGATGCGGTGGTCGCGCCCAGGCCGCCGCCGACGATCTGGCGACGGCCGCCTTCGGCTTCGACGCGGAACCAGCCATTCTCGAACTTGGGTCCGCCGAAGTTCAGCCCGAGTGCGCCGCTGCCGGTGACCGCCAGCTCGTCGCTGGTCCGCGACCGAACGACGAGGTCGATCGCCTTGCCGCCGCCGGTCTCGCTGTAGCCGTCCTCCTTGAGCTTGTAGTAATCGATCGCGAGGACCGGCCGGAAGGTGAGCATGCCGGTGCCCGCCTCGTACGACAGGCCGCCGGACGCCGCGTACAGCGTACCGTCCCAGTTGCCCTTCGAAGTCCGCGAGACCACTTCGCTGCCGATCGCGCCGGCGAACTGCCGGACACCGTCGAATTTCACCTTGGCGCCCGACGCGCGCGCATTGGCCTGCAGACCGCCCCAATGCCCGCGCCAGTATCCGGCCAACTCATACTGGTCCGAATTCACCTCGTTGTCCGTGCCGTCGTCGGCATCCTGGCCGTGGAGATAGGCGAGCGAGGTCCCGAAGTTGCCGACGCCCGTCTTGTATTCCGCGCCCGCCGAGACGCCCCAGCCGCTGATGTCGTAACCCGCGGTATCGGCGACGCTTTTCGACGTGCCCCACGCGACCTGCGTCACCCAATAGCCCCATTTGCCCTCGTCCTTGAACGGGCCGTGCGGGTCGGCGAGCACGCGCGCGGTCGCGCGCGAGCCCATCGTCACCGCCTCGAACGTACCGCCGGCATGGTCGGGCAGCATCTGGCGGACCGAACCGCGGAACGCCTCGGCTTCGGTGATGTTGAGGAACGCGCCGCCGACCTTCGCGTCGTTGCCGAGCGCCTTGTAGATCGCGTCATACGCCGACGCCTGGGAGCGGTTGAGCCCGAGTTCGGTCGACGATTTACGCGCGATGTCGACGGCCAGGTCGTTGCCCGTGCCGGTCGCGATGCTGCCCTTGTAGAGGAACGGGAGCAACGTCGTGGTCGCGGTAAGGTTGGCGGCACCCGTCAAGGTGCCAGCGCGAAGGACGGTGTAGCGTCCTTCCGCATCGACGACGCTGGTGAGCTTCAGGGCGAGCTTCGAATCCTTGTCGAACGATGCCGTGCCGGCGACTTGGATCGCCGTGCTGGTGCCGCCAGTCTTGTCGAGCGTCACGGCGAGGATACCGCCGCCGCCGACCGACAGCGACGCGATCGACGCGGCCTTGGTGATGTCGAGCGTGCCGCCGTTGACCGCGACAGCAAGGCCGCCTGAATTGGCGAGCGTGCCGGAGAAGCGCGAGGTGCCGCCGAGCGTCAGCGTGTCGGCGCCGCCACCGAAGTCCGCCGCGCCGTTGAAGACCGAAGTCCCTGCGAGCGTGAGTGCGTCGTTGCCAGCGCCGAACACTGCGCCGCCGGAAAAGTTGGCGTCGCCCGATAGCGCGAGGCGGTTGTTGCCGCTGCCGAAGCGCGCGGTGCCGGCGACCGTGCCGTCCGCGACGTCGAACACGTCGTTGCCGCTGCCGAAGCGGACGTCGCCGACGATCGCGGGCGCCGCGATGCCGGTCGCGACTGCGGTCTGGCGAACGGTCGTACCGGTGGTGTTAGCCGAGAGGTCGATCGCGACGTTGCGCTCGGAGGTGGCAAGGGCGCCCGATGCGCCGATCCCGCCGCTGTTCTCGACCAGCGTGACGGTGCCCAAGCGATCGAGGATCGCGATCGCCGTGCCGTCGGCGGCTTGTGCGGCAGCCTTAATCGTGCCGCTGTTGCGGATCGTGGCGACGGATGCGCCGGTATCGATCAGCACTGCGATCGAGCGCGATGCGGTCGTACCGCCGCCTGCCGCGGAGATCGTGCCGGCATTACGGATCTCGGGGGTCGACGCGCCCGTACCAAGCTTCAACGCGGTCGCACTCGCGCCGTTCGCTATGGCAGCGACCGTGCCGTTGATGCCGATCCCGCCTGCGATCGTCACTGTGCCGCCAAGGCCACCGATCGCCAGGCCGTTGCCCTCGACGCCGCCATAGACACCGCTGCCCGCGATGCCGCCGTCAACGATCAGGCCGAACCCGGTTCCGGTCCCCGCGACAGCACCGATCGCGACGGCGCGCGTGGCCGATCCGATCTGGACAGCCGGTGCCGCGCCGAAGGAGGTGATCGCTGCCGAGCCTTCGGTGGCGTCGGGGAGACCGTCCTTGTCCTCGTCGGTATCGGTCGTGCTCGCGTCCTTCGGCGGGATCGCGAAGATGATCCCGCCCGAGACGTTGCCCGCGACGATCAGCGCCGATCCGCCCTGCAACAGGTCGTCGGCGTCGAGCTTCGACACGTCGGCAGGCGCCGTTGCATAGCGATAGCCGGTCGAGCCGAGCGCGCCCTGCACCACCAGCGCGCCCGCGATATCGCCATCGACGCGCGCGGCGACCGCGTCCTGCCCGATCGCCGCGATCGTGCCCGCGAGCCGGACGTTGCCGGTAACGTCGGCGATCCGCACGCCGGTCGATCCGTTGCCGGTGACCGCGGTCTGGCCGTCGTGCGTGAAGGCGCCGGTCAGCGGCCCGCCGAGCCAGATGCCGGCGGAGTTGTTGCCCTTCACGGTGATCGCGCCGCTGTTGACGATCGCGCCCGTGTACGCGCCTGCGGTACGGATTCCGGTGCGTCCGGTGCCCGCCGCGAACGGGCCGTCGAGGTCGCCGTCCTTGTCCGTGTCGGTCGCGACATAGCTTTCGTCGATGATGATCTTGCCGGCCGCCGCGTTGGTGATCCCGCCGCCGGTGCCGGCGTTGGCGAGGATGCCGGTCGATCCGTCGGCGTTGGTGACCTGGATCGTTCCCTCGTTGCTGACCGAGTTGACGCTGTCGACGGTTACCGGGGTGCCGGTCGTGGGAGTCATCGAACCGGCGGCGGCGATACGAATATTGTCGGGCGCACCGGCCTTGATCGTCGAGGTCCGCACCGCGTCGGTCCGCTTGGTGTCGATCACGGTCTGCGCCCGGGCGGCCGTGGTTACCGCGAACAGGCAGGTGGTGGTCAGCAGAAGACGACGCATACGGAACCCTTTTCGATGTGTTTTCGAGAAGAGGACGGAGACGCGGCTCGCGAACCTTTAACGTTGATGCAGCATAGCGCGGCACCAGGACCGCGGCGGCGCGTTATGGGGCGGATATCTTCAGGGAAATTCCAGCATGATCACCACCATCGCCGAACTCGACCGCATCCGCGACGACAGCAAGCGCCTCGTCACGACGCGCTCGATGATGTCGGCGGGCGCGGCGGTCGTGCCGATCCCCGGCGCGGATATCGTCGCGGATATCGGCCTGCTCACCAAGCTGCTGCCCGAGATCAGCAAGCGCTTCGGGCTGGATCACGAGCAGGTGAAGACGATGGAGCCGCAGCTCGCACAGCAGGCGCTGGTTATGGCGTCGAGCTTGGGCAACACGATGATCGGCCGGATGGTGACCAAGCGAATCGTCGCCGCGCTGCTCCGCCGCGTCGGTGCACGCATTGCCGTGGGGTCGATGGCGAAGTTGATCCCCTTCGCGGGTTCGGCGGTGGCGGCGACGATCAGCTTCGGCGCGATGAAGTTGGTCGGTAATTCGCACGTGGAGGATTGCTACAAGACGGCGCTGGCACTGCTGCCGGCGGATCAGCGAGCGCTGGTGAATGACTGACTCCTGATCCTCCCCCGCAAGGGGGAGGTGGCTGGCCTTTGCCAGACGGAGGGGGAGGTAGGCGGTCACGGAGGTTGCGTATCCTCCCCCTCCGTCTCGCTAAGCGATCCACCTCCCCCTTGCGGGGGAGGATCGAAAGGTCGGTCTAGAAGGCGGCGTCCAGGCCGATGCGAATCGTCCGCGGACGCTGCGGCGTGATCTGCCCACTGCCTACCTGGAACGGCGTCCCCAACGCAAACCGATTGCCGACGCTGTCGGTCAAGTTCGTCATGCCGAGCGTCACGCCCAACGACGGCCGCCCGATCCGCGCCGTCAGCGCCGTATCGAGATAGTCACCCTGCTCTTCGCCCAGTACCGGCCCAACACCCAACCGGGACCGCCCGACATAGCGCGCCCAACCATACACCCGCAGTTCCAGATCCCGCCCGACATCACGCCGGTAATCCGCCCCGAGCCGCCCGGCATAGCGCGCGATGTTCGGCACCTGGCTCATCCGCGCCAGCGCCACGAACAGCGCCGCGCTCGGCTCGGTCACGCGGCTGTCGATGTAGGTGAAGCCAGCGTCGAGCGTCAGTCCGTCGATCGGCTTCCACCCGCCCGCCGCGCTGAACGTCCAGATCCGCCCGTCGCCGATGTTGGCGGTACTCGGCAGGCCGGTCGCGTCGATGAAGTCCGCCTGGATATCCTGCCAGATCGTGTGCGAGACGCTCGCCGTCAGGTACGCGCGATCCACACCGGCGAGCCCGAAGCGAAAGCCGCTCTCCAGCGTCCGCACGCGATCATTCTCGAACCGCCGGACGAAATCGCTTTCGATCGCCAGCCCGCCAGGTCGAAAACCCTGCTGGTATCGCCCGTACAATGACACTTTCGGCAGCACCGCCGCGATCAGCGAGGCGGAGGGCAGCACGCTCGTCTCGATGCGGTCCGCCGTCACGCGCGCCCGGGCAAGCTTGACCGCTTCCAACCGCGCAGGCGCGATGTCCTCGCCGGTCCCCGCGAGCGATGCCCGCGTCACCCGCGCGCCGGCGGTGGCGGTCAACCCTCGCACCAGTTGCACGCTTCCCTCGCCGTACAACGTCGCCTCGTCGATGCTGTTGGTCACGCCCGTCACCGGCGCGGGCGCATCGACCGGGCCGAGCGAGCGGGACAACCGCGTGCGATTGTGCGTGTAACTGCCGCCGACCACCCAGCCGAACCCGTTTCGCATCGGCCGCCATACCCGCGTCTCGTTCGCGAACATGTCGGTCGCATTGCGCTGCGCGAACACGCGCGGGGTGCCCGCGGCTGTCGTCAGGGGGCTGCCGAATGAAGGCCAGTTGGTGATCGGTAGCGTCGGATCGACTGCTGGCAGGGTCGCGTCGTAGCGTTCGGTCAGCGTCTGGCTGACGATCCCGGTCGAGGATTTGACCTTCAGCCCGCCGATCGTGCCCGACACGACGACCTGCCCCATCGTGTAGTCCGCCGAGAAGCCCTGCACGATCGCGCTCGACCGGGTCAGCGGCGGCGCGTCGCGGTCCGCGTACTGGCTGTCGTCGCCCTTGGTCCATTGCCCGATCCCGCCGAGATCGACCGTCCAGCCATTCCCCGCGTCGAGCCGCAGCGCCGCCCGGCCACCACCGATCCGCGTCCGGTTCACATCGCGCCGGTCGAGCACCGGATTGTCGATATATCCGCCCTCGCTCACACCGTAGCCGACGACGCGCAGCGCCACGCGCTCGCCGAGCGGTACGTTCAGCGTTGCGCCCAGATCCGCGCCCGGATCGCCGTGCCACGTCGCGGAGAGGCCGCCAGCGATAGACGCCGACACCGCGCCCAGTTCCGGCGCGTTCGGCACGGTGCGGATAATCCCGCCAAGCGAGCCTGCGCCGTACAGCGTACCCTGCGGCCCCTCGAGCACCTCGACCGAGGCGATATCGTAGAGCCGCAGATCGGGATCGGGCGCGTTGTAGCTCAGCCGCAGGTCGCCGAAATACTGGCCGACGGTGGTCTGGGTCGGTCCGGTGAAACTGGAATCGGCGATGCCGCGGATGAACAGCTTGTTGCGCCCAGCGCCCAGATGCGTCGACGATACGCTCGCCAGCCGCGCGAGGATTGCCTCGGTCCCGCCCGCGCCGCCGAGCGCAAGGTCGACACCGTCGAGCAACGCGACCTGGCCTGCAAAATCGCGCAGCCGCACGTCGCGCTTGCTGCCGGTGACGACGATGTCCGCACCTTGGACCGCGGGGGGCGCGGCGATCGGCACGACTTTCGGCCGCCTCACCCGAACGACGCGGGGCGTGCGGGCAGTCAGCCGCCACCCGAAAGCGCCCGCCGCGACGACGTCCGCATTCGCCGCGATCGCCAGTCGGTCGAGCGCCTCGCGCGCGCCCATCCGCCCACGTACCGCCGGCACGCGCCGCGCCCACAAAGCCGGGTCGCCGACGACGATGCTCGTCCCCGACTGACGCCCGAGCGCCAGCACCGCGTCCCCAAGACGCCCCGCCGGCAAGTCGACCGTCCCCTGCCCCGCCTGCGCAGGAGCGGCGACGGCGAGCGCCGCGACGACCAGACATCCGCGCATCCTCACGAGCGGGAGGACATCACCCAGTGACCGCCACGCTTGCGGATCGCCACCCCAAGCAACGGCGCGGCGAGGCGGGGATCGCCGGACAGCTTGGACGTCGCGATGCTGCCGCTGAACGCGCGTTTGGCGACACCCGGATCGGCGCGCAGGTCGACGCCGAGCGCGCGCGACAGGTCGTCGGCGACCTCCGCCAGCGTCGCGCCCTCATACGCCAGCACGCTGTCGCGCCACGATCCGACGCTGGCGACATCGACTGCGGTCACGGTCGCCTTGCCGTCGCGGACGACCAGCCCCTGCCCCTTCACGAGCCGGATGCCGTCCTGTCCCGGATTATAGTCGACCGCGCCTTCCGACACCGCGACATGCGTCTCGCCGCGCACGCGCTTCACGTCGAACGCGGTGCCGACATCGACCAGCCGCGCGCCGCCGACGCTCACCTCGAACGGATCGCTGTCGTCGTGTCGAACCACGAACATCGCCTCGCCGTGCTCTAGCGTCGCGACCCGCTGATCGTCGCGATCGAGCATCAGCCGCGTCGCACCACCCATCGCGATCGTGCTGCCATCGGCAAGCCGAACCGTCCGCATCGTCCCCGTCGCGGTTTCGACCGCATAGGGATGCGCGCGTGTCTCGATCGACTCATACCCGACGAACAGCGCGAGTGACGCGGCGATCGCTCCACCGGTCCAGACCGGCCAGCGCCTCCGCGGAGGCTGCATCGCGATCGGCGCGGCCTGCACGGGAGGCACCGTCGCCGCCATCTCCTCGATATCCATCGCCATCGCATGATACGCCGCTGCGTGACGCGGGTCCGCCTCCAGCCAGGCGTGGAACGCCGGCCAGTCGTCGAACGCATCGCTGCCGGTCCGGACCACCCAGTCCAGCGCGGTCTCGTTCAGCGTGCGTGCTCCGATATCGTCATGCTCCGCCATCATGGCCTCCTATAGCCGAAGACGGAGACGTTGCGATCAAGCCTCATCGTAACGTCGCTTTGCATCGATCATCGCACGATAGGCTTTGCGCAGATCACCCTCGACCGTGCTGAGGCTTACGCCGAACTCCGCCGCGACCACACGCTGCTCGACGCCGTCGATCCGGTGCCGTCGGAAGATACGCGCCGCCCGGTCGCCGACCGACTGCAACGCCGACTCCGCCAGCGCCGCCTGCTCGCGTGCGATCACGACGCGTTCGGCGGAGGGCTCCTCGGAACGGTCGAGCGACGGTCCCCCGGTCGCCTCGGTCCATTCGCGGTCGCGCTTCTCCGCCTGCCGCACCGCGCGGTGCCGATCGAGCATCAGGTTGTTCGCCATCCGGTACAGATACGATAGCGGCGACGCGATCGGCCCGGTCGGGGCGGTCTGGATCCTCACCCATAGTTCTTGCACAAGATCCTCCGCATCGCTCGCGCCGAGCGAGCGGATAAACCGCAGCAGCGTATCGCGATTAGCCAGGAAAACGGCCTCAAGGCCCGAGGAGTCCATGTCATGCCCGTGTCGATAGGCCGCCGATCGGCGCTCGGCGGCACCGTGTTCCCGGCGGGACGTACAGCGCTTGGCGGGGAGACACAATCGACCCGCCTCACCGCCTATCGGTGCAGCAGCGTCCAGCCCTGCGGCAGATAGTCGGTCGACATATAGTAATAGAACAGGCACGTCCCGTCGCGGCGATAGGTGCCGCCCTTGACGAGGCCCAGCGCGGTGCTGCCCTCGAACACCGGCGCGCCGCTGTCGCCGGCCTTGCACGTCGGCCCCTCGACCGCGACCCAGGTTGGCAGGCACGCACCGCCGCACAGATCGCCCGCCGGCGCGAAGTCGACCATCGCGATCACTGCGCAACTATAGCCGGTACGCTCGCCGCGATGGCACACGAAATCACCGGCGCGGGTGCTCGTCCGGTAGCGCCACGTGGCGACGGGCCGGGCGAGCGTCTTGTCGGTGTCGGCGTAGAACAGCGGTGCGTAACCAACGTCAGGCGCGGTCGCGACGTTGACCTGTACGTCCTGATACCCCCAGCCCCACTGCCCGACGAACGCCAGCGGCCATTCCTCGCGGCTGCCGTCCGAGGGGCGCTTGCCGACGTAAGAGAGCGTGTCCGGGCAATGTGCGGCGGTGACCACGCCGTTGCGCACGCCGTCGGACACGACGAAGCCGGTCGTGCAGGCATAGCGCTTGCCGTCGACCGTCCCGACGACGCGCCCGCCACCCTCTATCGCGCCGTTGTCGACCGGGGCGGGTATGAGCGTGGGGACCGGAGCGACCTGATCCTGCGCCATGTCCGCGGGCGGCTTATCAACGGCTTCGATCCGCACCGGAACGCCGGTCATCGTCGCGATCCGGGTGCGCAGCGCGCCATCGCGGTCGAGATCGGCATCGCCCGACGCGATCATCACGACCAGTTCGCCGGTCCGCTGGTCCACGCCGAGTCCAGGCGGATGCGGCAGGGAATCGCGGATCTTCGCCTGATAGCGCGTGATCGCTTCGAGCACGGCCTCGCGCGTCGCGGCAGCGCCGGTGCGGAAGACGATCGGCACGGTCATGCCGCCCGCCATCACCGATTGCTCCGCGACCGGATCGCTGCCGGTCAGCAGCACGACGATGCGGTAATTCGGCTGATGCTCGATCGCGATGCCGGCCCAGCGATCCTTGTAGGTTTCACGCACCGCGTCGGTCGTCGGCACGCTGGCGCCCTGCGCACGCATCCGCCGCAGCGCCTCGTCGAACGGCACGCCGAACCGAGTCGCATACTCTCCCGCATCCTGCATCAGCGCGTCGATCGGCAGTTGCACCTGCGCCGCCGATACCGGCCCCGCCCCGAGTGCGAGCAGCGCCGCCGCCAGAAACCACCGAACAGATATAGTGAACATGAACGACGAAATCCTGGGCGCGCGGGTCTTCTGAGGCGTCATACCGCCATGATCTGAACCGGTGCTTTCACGCAAGCGATCGAGATGATTGCGCGCGATCTCGCAAGCGTCCTATCAAGCACACCATGAAGATCATGCTCTCCGCCAGCCTCGCCGTGCTCGCCTTTGCGAGTGCCCCTGCCGCCGCCCGGCAACTCACCATCGACGACGTGACGATGCTCAGCCGCGTCGGTGCGCCGACCGCGTCGCAGGACGGGCATTGGCTCGTCTGGGCACAGCGCGAGACCGATCTCGCGGCGGACAAGGGGCGGTATGATCTGTGGCGGCTCGATCTGACCACGCCGGGTGCGACGCCGGTAAAGCTGCTCGCCGACCCGCAGGTCAACGAGAACGACCCGCAGATCGTCGGTAACACCGTGTATTTCACGTCCGACAAGGGCGGCGAGGATGCGGTCTGGTCGGTGCCCGTGACGGGCGGCACGTCACGGCGCGTCACCAGCTTCAAGGGCGGGTTCAGCGGCTTCAAGGTCGCGCCGACCGGCGACAAGCTGCTCGTCTGGGCGGATCGCAAGCCGGGCGCGCCGAGCCTCGAGCCGGCGATGGTGAAGAAGGATCCTAACGCGGGCGCTGGGCGGACGTACGACCAGCTGTTCGTGCGGCATTGGGATACGTGGGCCGATGGCACGCGCTCGCAACTGTTCGTGCTGCCGCTGACCGCCGCAGGTGCGACCGGAAATGGTGTTCCGCTAGTCGGCGCGTTGGTCGGCGATACTCCGTCCAAGCCGAACGGCGGCGGTGAGGAAATTTCGTGGAGCCCGGACGGCCGCACCGTGTATTTCGCGTTGCGCGAGGCAGGCCGGATCGAAGCGCTGTCGACCAATCTGGACATCTTCTCGGTGCCCGCGGACGGCTCGGCGGCACCGGTCAACCTGACTCCGGCGAACAAGGCGACGGACAACCTCCCGACCGTGTCGCCCGATGGCCGCACGCTCGCCTATTTCGCGATGCGCCGGCCGGGGTTCGAGGCGGATCGCCAGGTGCTGACGCTGCGCGATATCGCCAGCGGCAAGACGGTGTCGCTGACCGAGCGCTGGGACCGGTCGGTCGGCTCGATCGCGTGGGCGCCGGACTCGAAGTCGCTCTACGTGACGGCGGACGACACGCAGGAGACGCCGCTGTTCCGTGTCGATGCGACCACCGGTGCGGTCACGCGGCTGACGCAGGAGGGTCACGTCAGCGCGGTCGCGATCACGCCGCGGGGGCCTGTGGTGGCGATCGACAGCCTCACCGCACCCGCCGATTTCTACCGTGTCGCGGGCACCGGCACACCGCAGCGCCTGACGCAGGTCAACGCGACGAAGCTTGCCGGGATCGACATGCCGACGGTCACGCGGTTCAACTTCAAGGGCGCGAACGCGGACACCGTCTGGGGCTATGCGGTGAAGCCGTACGGTTCCACTGGGAAGGTCCCGGTTGCCTACATGGTCCACGGGGGCCCGCAGGGATCGAGCAACAACAGCTGGTCGTATCGCTGGAACCCCGCGGTGTTCGCGGGCGCGGGCTACGGTCTGGTCGCGGTCGATTTCCACGGTTCGACCGGCTATGGGCAGGGCTTCACCGACGCGATCAGCAACAACTGGGGCGGCTGGCCGCTGGAGGATCTGAAGAAGGGGCTGGCTGCCGCGACCGACAAGTTCGCGTGGCTCGATGCGGACAACGCGTGTGCGCTCGGTGCGTCGTACGGCGGCTATATGATGAACTGGATCGAGGGGCAGTGGCCCGATCGCTTCAAGTGCATCGTCCAGCATGACGGCGTCTTCGACGCGCGCGCGATGGCGTACGAGACGGAAGAGCTCTGGTTCGACGAATGGGAGCATGGCGGGAAGGCCTATTACGAGGACCCGCAGGCGTTCGAAAAATGGAACCCGGTCAATTACGTGGCGAAGTGGAAGACGCCGATGCTGGTGATCACCGGCGAGAAGGACTTCCGCATTCCGTACACGCAGGGGCTGGCGACGTTCACCGCGTTGCAGCGGCGCGGGATCCCGTCGCGGTTGCTGGTCAATCCGGGTGAGAACCACTGGGTGCTGAAGCCGAAGAACTCACGGCAATGGTATCGGGAAGTGCTGGGCTGGATGGGGAAGTGGACGGCTAAGTAGCGGTTGCCTCTTCCGCCTCAAAAGCACCACCCCGGCGAAGGCCGGGGCCCAGTTGGAAAGGTCGGAGTAACGTAGCGCACCCTCAGTTAGCCACGTTCCCCAACTGGGCCCCGGCCTTCGCCGGGGTGGTGTTTGTTGGCGGTGGTAGCGCCTTATAATCAAGCGCGACTTGTTTCCCCGCGAAGGCGGGGACCCAGACTGGGCTCCCGCCTTCGCGGGAGAACAAGGAAGGGCGGGCAACGCCTGTTGGTCAGTGCGCCTTCGGCTTCTTCACCGCATGCAAGCCCAGCGCGATCGCACCGCCCAGGATCAAACCGACGATCCCCGAGAAGAACGCGTTCATCACCCAGTTCACCGCGCCCTTGGCGAACGGCACCGCATGCGAAGCCGCCTCCGCCGTGTCGTGGATCCAATGCGGCAGCGTCGTGAACCCGAACTCCTCGATCCCGTGGACGATGATCTGCCCCCCGACCCAGACCATCGCCGCCGTCCCGATCACCGACAGCGCCGACATGACGATCGGCATGCCTTTGACCAGTCCACGCCCGATCGCCTGAACGACCGCGCTGCTGCGCTGCGCCAGATGCAGGCCGATGTCGTCCATCTTCACGATCAGCGCGACCACGCCGTAGACGCCGATCGTGATGACGATCCCGACCAGCGCCAGCACGATCGCCTGCTCCCAGATCGGCTTGGTCGCGACGTCGGACAGCGCGATCACCATGATCTCGGCCGACAGGATGAAGTCGGTACGGATCGCGCCCGAGACCTTCTGCGCTTCGAGCGTCGCGGCATCGACCGGCTCGGCGACGACCTCCTCGGCATGACCGCCGCCAAACGCCTCGAGGATCTTCTCCGCGCCCTCGAAGCATAAATAGGTGCCACCGATCATCAGCAGCGGCGTCAGCAGCCACGGTGCGAACGCGCTCAACGCCAGCGCGGCGGGCAGGATGAAGACCAGCTTGTTGCGGAACGACCCCAGCGCGATCTTCCAGATCATCGGCAGTTCGCGCTTGGGCTCGAACCCGACCATGTAGCGCGGCGTGACGGCGGCATCGTCGACCACCACGCCGATCGCCTTGCTGCCCGCCTTCCCGGTGGTCGCGGCGATATCGTCGAGGCTGGCGGCGGCGAGCTTGGTGATCCCGGCAATGTCGTCGAGCAGTGCGACCAATCCTGTCGGCATTGATGGTGTCCTTCGCGTAGGTGTCGGCGCTCGGTAACGTGACAGGATTGTCATGCAACGGCTTTCGCACTTGCGGTAGTGCGTGGCGGGCGGAATGGTTGCAGCCGACGCGACCCCCAGCGACAGGACGGATCATGACAGACGACTTCATCACGAACCTGCCCAAGGCGGAACTCCACCTCCATATCGAGGGGAGCCTGGAGCCCGAGCTCATGTTCGCGCTGGCCGAGCGCAACAAGGTCGCGATCCCGTTCAGGAGCGTCGAGGACGTCCGCGCGGCGTACAGCTTCACCAATCTCCAGACCTTCCTCGACATCTATTACGCGGGCGCTGCGGTGCTCCAGACCGAGGAGGATTTCCGCGATCTCGGGGTCGCCTATTTCGACCGCGTCGCACAGGACGGCGTGGTGCATGCCGAAATCTTCTTCGATCCGCAGACGCACACGCATCGCGGCATTCCGTTCGACGTCGTCGCGCGCGGTCTGTTCGCGGGGATCGACGAAGCGCAGGCGAAGCACGGCATGTCGGTCGGGCTGATCATGAGCTTCCTGCGCCATCTCGACGAGGAAGACGCGTTCAAGACGTTCGCGCAGGCCGAACCGTGGCTCGACGAGTTCATCGGCGTCGGGCTCGATTCGTCCGAGGTCGGCCATCCGCCGTCGAAGTTCGCGCGCGTGTTCGCCGCGTCGGCGGATGCAGGGCTGATGCTGTGCGCGCATGCCGGCGAAGAGGGCCCGCCCGCCTATATCCACGAGGCGCTCGATATTCTCCAGGTCGACAGGATCGACCACGGCAACCGCGCGCTGGAGGATCCGGCGCTGGTCGCCCGCCTCGCACGCGATGCGATGACACTGACCGTCTGCCCGTTGTCCAACGTCGCGTTGCGCAACGTCGACAAGCTGGAGAACCATCCGATCGACCGGATGCTCGATCTCGGCCTGCGCGCGACGATCCATTCGGACGATCCGGCGTATTTCGGCGGCTATATCGGCGAGAATTTCCGCCAGACGGCGCGCGCGAAGACCTTGTCGCGCGAACAGGTCGTGACGCTCGCGCGCAACAGCTTCCTCGGCAGTTTCCTCGACGACGACGCGCTCAGCGGCCATCTCGCGACGCTCGACGCCTATGTGAAGGCGCATCCGTGATGGGGCGGTTCCTGGCGGTCTTCGAGCCGTTCATCCTGATGCTGCTCGGCACCGTCGTGCTGGCGAGCCTGTTGCCGGCACGCGGCGAGATGGCGACGATCGTCGGCTACGCGGCGGATATCGGCATCGTCCTGCTGTTCTTCCTGCACGGCGCGAAGCTGTCGCGCGATGCGATCTGGGCGGGGCTGCGCAACTGGAAGCTGCATCTGGCGGTGCTGGCCATCACCTTCGTCGCATTCCCGCTGTTCGGGCTCGGGCTGACCGCATTGCCGTTCGTGACCGGGCCGCTTGCGGCAGGGTTGCTGTTCCTGACGCTGCTCCCGTCGACCGTGCAGTCGTCGATCGCCTTCACCGCGATCGCGCGCGGCAATGTCGCGGCGGCGGTGTGCAGCGCGTCGTTCTCGAATCTGCTCGGTATTCTCGTGACGCCGGCGCTGGTCGCGCTGCTGATGAACACTTCGGGCAGCGGCGGGATCTCGATCGAGAGTATCGAGGCGATCGTGCTGCAATTGCTGGTGCCGTTCGTCGCCGGGCATCTATTGCGGCCTTGGATTGGTGCGTGGGTGACGCGCCGGAAAGCGATGCTGACGGTGGTCGATCGCGGCTCGATCCTGCTGGTCGTCTACAGCGCGTTCGGTGCCGCGGTGGTCGAGGGCCTGTGGACCAAATTGTCGATCGGCGACCTGATCCTGATCGGGCTGTTGTGCGCCGCGCTGCTCGCCTTCGTGCTCGGGCTTACCTTCGCGGTGGCGCGCGTGATGAAGCTACCGCGCGAGGATGCGATCGTGCTGCAATTCTGCGGTTCGAAGAAGAGCCTCGCGTCGGGCGTGCCGATGGCGGGCGTGCTATTCCCGCCCGCGCAGGTCGGCGTGATCCTGCTGCCCGTCATGCTGTTCCACCAGTTGCAGCTGATCGCCTGCGCGGTGATCGCGCGCCGCTATGCCGAGTCCGCACCGCGCGATATTGCTTCAGATTAATATCGTAACCCGCTGCGGGTATTTGCTTTGTTCCGCCGGGGGCTGCATGATCGAGGCTCGATAGGAGAGTTTCGGGTAGATGAACGCGTCGAGCGATATTGCCGGTTCCACCGATGGCGTGGGGCTGGACCTCAATGCGTGCGACCGCGAGCCGATCCACATCCCCGGTGCGATCCAGCCGCATGGCCTGCTACTCGTCGCCGATGCGACCAGTCTGACGGTCGTGGCGGGCGCGGGTGATCTCGAGACTCGCCTGACCCCCGACTGGCTCGGCAGCGACCTGTCGACCTTGCTGAATCAGGACGTCGAGGCGATCTTCGCCGCCAGCGATACGGTCGCTGGGGTCGCGCTCGCCGGGCTGCCTTTGAAGGGCCAGGCCGAACGGTTCGACGTCACCCTTCACCGCAACGCTGAACACGTGCTGGTCGAACTCGAGCCCGTCGAAGCGGAGCCGGTCACGGCGGCCGGCATGCTCGGCCGGCTCAACGCGATGGCGATGACGTTCGAGCGCGCGAGCAACCTCCAGACGTTGTGCGAGCGCGCCGCGACCGCGTTCCGGCAGTTGACCGGTTTCGACCGCGTCATGGTCTATCGCTTCCTCGACGACGAGGCGGGCCGCGTGATGGCCGAGGACAAGGCGACGGTGCTCGGCACCTTCCTCAACCACCATTTCCCCGCGTCGGACATTCCGAAACAGGCGCGTGCGCTGTACGTGCGCAACCGGACGCGGACGATCCCGACGATCGCCTACGCGCCCGCGGTGCTGCGCCCGGCCGGGTTCGAGACGCTCGACCTGAGCGACGTGGCGCTGCGCAGCGTGTCGCCGATCCATCTGCGGTATCTCGCCAATATGGGCGTGGCGGCGTCGGCGTCGATCTCGATCGTCAAGGACGGGCTGCTCTGGGGCCTGATCGCCTGCCATCACGGCTCGCCGAAGGGCCTCACCCCCGACATCCGTGCGGCGTCGGCGACGCTGGCGGGCGGGCTCGCGCGCCAGATTCGCGCAAAGGAAGAGGCTGAAACGTACCGCGAGCGGCTGCGGCTGCGCGCGGCGGAGGATGCGGTCATCCCCAAGCTGGCAACCGAGCCGGCCCCGCGCAGCATCGTTGCAGCGTTGCGCGACGATCTCCGGCGGATGCTCGACGGCGACGGCTTCGCCTATGTCGAGGGCACGGTCGTCGACACCGACGGGCCGTGTCCCGGCAAGGACGACATTCTCGATCTCGCCGCATGGGCCCGCACGAGGGGCGTGATCGAGCCGTTCACGACGCATGAACTGTCGGCACTGTTGCCCCGCGCCGAAGCTTACCGTGCGCAGGCGAGCGGCCTGCTCGCGCTGCCGCTGGTCGACGAGGGGGCGGTGCTGTTGTGGTTCCGTGCCGAGCAGATCGAAGAGGTCGAATGGGCGGGCAATCCGCACAAGGCGGTGTCGGTCGATCCCAATGCGGTACTGACTCCGCGCACGTCGTTCGAATCGTGGACACAGGCGGTCAGCGGTCGATCGCGGCGGTGGACGCGCGAGGAAATCGAGGCGGCGCACCGCCTGCGCCGCGCGTTCCACGACGCGCACATCAACCAGCGCCTGCGCCTGCTCAACGCCGACCTGCAGCGGACGCTCGCCGACAAGGACGCGTTGATCGCGCAGAAGGACGTCCTGATGAAGGAGGTCAATCACCGCGTGCAGAACAGCCTGCAACTGGTCGCGGCGTTCCTGTCGTTGCAGGCAAAGTCGTCCGACGACGCGAAGGTGAAGGAGCATCTCGCCGAGGCGCAGGCGAGGCTCGCCGCGGTCGCGCTGGTGCATCGTCGGCTGTACCGCGACGACCAGGTCGAGTCGGTCGACCTGTCGCGCTATATCGAGGAACTCGCGGGCGACATGCAGACCTCGCTGGGCGAGGAGTGGGCGGCGCAGATGACGCTCGATCTCGCGCCCGTGCTCGTCGCCACCGATCGCGCGGTGAACATCGGGCTGGTGCTGACCGAACTCGTCATCAACGCGAGCAAATACGCCTATCGCGGCGATGCGGGCCCGATCCACATCATCCTCGAACAGCATCGCAACCGACTGCGCCTGATCGTCGCGGACCAGGGCGTCGGCAAGTCGGGGACGCGGATCGGCTTCGGCAGCCGGATGATGAACGCCATCGTCGCCGGGTTGTCGGGCACGATCGAGCAGGACGACAACATGCCCGGCCTGCGCGTGATCCTGACAGCGCCGGTCGACGACGTCCGCTGATCACCAGTTGAAGCGGAGCGATCCGACGACGGTGCGCGAGGCGCCGAAGTAACAGCTGTTGACGAAGAAGCAGCTCGCGATGTGGCGCTTGTCGAACAGGTTGGCGACGTTCGCGGTCAGGCTCAGGCCCTTGAGCGACTCGTCGAACTTGCCCAGATCGTAACCGAGCACCGCATCGACCAGCACATAGCCCGGCGACTGGAACCGGGTGGTGAGCGTCTGGTTTGCCTCCACGCGGGTCGCGGTGCCGTCGGACTTGCCGACATACCGCACGCCGCCGCCGATATTGAACCCGGACAGCGCGCCGCCGCCGGCGCGTGACAGGTCGTAGTTGACGAAGCTCGACGCGCTCCACTTGGATATGCCGAGCGGCTTGGTGCCCGTGACGCCGCTCAGCTGGTCGCCGGTGCCGACGACCGGCGTACCACGCGTGACTTCGGGGACGGTATAGGTGCCGGCGACCGTGACGGTCAGGCCCGGCGTGATCTCGCCCCGTCCGTCGAGTTCGATGCCCCGCACCGCGACCTCGCCGATCTGAATCGAGAAATTAGGGTTGTCCGGATCGGTCGTCGGCACGTTCTGGCGGCGCAGGTCGAACGCGGAGAGCGTGAACAGCGCGTTGGTGCCGCGTGGCTGGTATTTCAGCCCGGCCTCGTACTGGCGCCCGGTGACCGGCACGAACGATGTACCGTCGAAGCCGGTGCCGGTCTGCGGCTCGAAGCTTTCCGAATAGCTGACGAACGGCGCGAGGCCGAACTTGGTCTCGTACAGCGCGCCGAGGCGTCCAGTGAACGCGGTCTGGTGGAGCCGCGTCACGCCGCTCGCCGCCCCTGCCGCGGCGTTGCGGTTCACCGTCGTCTGGTCGTACCAGTCGTAGCGGCCGCTCGCGATCAGTTGCAGCCCGCCGATCGCGATCTGGTCCTGCACATAGGCGCCGACCTGGTCGATCTTGCGGAAACTGCGCGTCTGGGTGAGCGGGAAGTTCGGTTGCACGCCGCCATAGACGGGCACGAACAGGTTCAGGTTCGGGATGCTGGTCGCGGGATTGGTGGTGACGCCGGTGTTGAACTGCTGGTCGTTGTTGCCCTGGTTGTTCTGCCAGTCGACGCCCGCGAGCAGCGTGTGCTGCAACGGTCCGGTCGCAAACTTGGCGGTCGCGTGGTTGTCGATCGTGATCGTCCGGAACGACTCGTCCGACCCGCCGCCGCCACGTACGATCGTCGAGAAATCGGTGTTGCGATTGCTGCCTGTGCCGGTCGTCGCGAACGCGGAGAGGTAGATCTGGCGATAGTGGAGGTCGACGTCGAGGTAGCGGGCGCTGGTCGCCCAGCTCAGCCGGTCGTTGAAGTCGTGGCGGAACAGCAGCGTGGCCGATTTCTGCTTGCGATCGAACGCCTCGTACGCTGGCTCGCTCACGTTGAAGTCGGTCGCGAACTGGCCAAACGGATTGGCGAGCGCGGAGCCGTAGACCGGCACGCCGCTGTACGACGCCGATTCCGGATCGCGCTGGTAGTTGAGGATCAAGGTTACGCTGGTCGCCTCGTCGGGCGCAAAGGTCAGCATCGGCCGAGCATAATAGCGCCGATTGCCGGTCATCGCGACGAACCCGTCCGACCGCTCGGCGCCGGCGATGACGCGGAACAGCCATTTGTGGTCCTTGTCGAGCGGCTGGTTCACGTCGATCGCGCTACGCAACAGGTCGAAATTGCCACCCGCCAGCTCGATCCGCCCACCGGATTCGGCATAGGGGACCTTGCTGGTGAGATTGACCAACCCACCCGGCGTCGAGTTGCCATAGAGGACCGAGGCCGGGCCCTTGATCACGTCGACGCGCTCGACGAGGTGGAAGTCGATCTGCGGCGTGGAATAGACGCCGCCGAGCAGCCGCATCCCGTCCATATACTGGCCGGGCGCGAAGCCGCGGACGTAGAGCTGGTCGTACCGCGTGGCGACGTTGCCGCGCTGGTTGGGCGAGACGCCGGCGACATAGCCGAGCGCCTGGTTGATCGACAGCGCGTTGCGGAGCGTCAGTTCCTTCTCGTCGATGCTGGTGATGACCTGCGGCGTGCGGATCAGCGGCGTCTCGGTCTTGGTACCGGTGCTGCCGGTCTTGCGGATACGCTCGCCGTTGACGACGATCTCGTCCTTGCGCGTCTGGATATCATCCTCCGCCAGCCCGGTATCGTCCGCGGCAACGACTGCCGGGGCAGGCACATGCTCTGCCGCGAATGCCGGCACTGCGATGCTGCCCAACGCCGTCCCCAACAGCATCCCGACCATGAAACGTCCCCGCATAAGCGATACCCACTTTGATATTGATAATGACTCGCAAAGCCCGCTAAAGGCGGTTTGGAAGCGCGGCAAGGAAAAATGACAAAATGTTCATGTACGGCCGGATCCTGAAAGCCGGCCCTTTTCCCTCGGGCCGAAGAGTGCGCCCGCTCGTCTGGAGCATGGCCATACGCAGCGTGACGGCGCTGGTCGGCGGCTATGTAGCGGCGGCGGTGCTGGCAACGTTGATTGCCCGTCTGTTGCCCATCGCGCGCGTCGAAGCGACGAGCTGGGGCATGATCCTGTCGTTCCCGATCTATGCCGGCATCGCCTTGTGGTGCTTTCACGAACACCGGCTTTTGCGAGTAGCAGCCGCAGTGTGGGGGATCGCGACCTTTGGCGGCGGATTGCTCTGGTTGCTCGGCGTTCGTCCATGACCTCGGCGGTCGGAACTACGCTGCGCCAGAGCATGGCGTGGATCCACGGCTGGCTTGGGCTGCTGGCGGGATGGATCCTGTTCGCGATGTTCCTGACCGGAACGGCGAGCTATTTCCGGCCCGAGATCACGCAGTGGATGCAGCCTGAGTTCCGCGCGACGCCCGTCTCGACCGCGCACGCCGCGCAGACTGCGGTCACGCACCTGCAACGCGTCGGCGCGGACGATATCCAATGGTTTATCTACCTTCCCGATGCGCGAACCGCGGTCACGCGGATCTTCGAACAGCGCAAGCCGGACCCCAAGACCGCCAAGCGTCGCGCGCCGGAGATCGTGCTCGATCCCGCGACCGGTGACGACGTGCGCGCCCGCGAGACGCGCGGCGGCGAGCATTTCTATCGCTTCCATTTCCAGCTGCAATTGCCGCATCCCTGGGGACGCTGGCTGGCCGGGTTGTGTGCGATGTTCATGCTCGGCGCGATCGTGTCGGGCGTCATCACGCACAAGCGCATCTTCGCGGACTTCTTCACGCTGCGCTGGAACAAGGGGCAGCGTAGCTGGCTCGACGCGCATAACGTCTCGGCGGTGCTGGCGCTGCCGTATCACGCCATGATCACCTATACCGGGCTGATCACGCTAGTGGCGATGTACATGCCCTGGCCGGTCGTCGCGAACTACGCGAAGCCCGCCGATTTCGCGCAAGCCGCGTTCGGCACGCCGACCGAGCGCGAGGCGACGGGTACGCCGGCTCCGCTAGTCGCGATCGGCCCGCTGGTCGCCGATGCGGAGCGGCGCTTCGGTGCGTCCGTGGCGACGGTCGTAGTGCGCAATCCGAACGATGCCGCTAGCACCGTCACGCTGTACCGCCATTCGAGCGCCTCGCTCAACGGACGCGGACCGTCGGTCACCTATGCGGGCAGCGACGGGCGGTTCCTGGAGGGTGCCGCCGATGTCGGGTCCGCGCTCGCCACGACGGGCGTGATGCTCGGACTGCACGTCGCGCAGTTCGCAGGTCCGGCGTTGCGCTGGGCGTATTTCGTGCTGGGGCTGACCGGCGCGGCGATGGTCGGCACCGGGCTGCTGCTGTGGACCGCCAAGCGCCGCAAACCGGGTGCGACGCCGTTCTTCGGACTGAAGCTCGTCGAGCGGCTGAACATCGGGGTCATCGCCGGCCTGCCGATCGGAATGGCCACCTATCTGCTCGCCAACCGCGTGATCCCGGCCGACGCCGCGAACCGCGCCGATGCCGAAGTCGCGACGATGTTCTGGGTATGGGGCGGCGTTGCGCTCCTGCAACTGCTGCGACCGGCGCGCCGCGCGTGGACCGAAGGGTTCGCGATCGGCGCACTCGCGTTCGCGGCGATCCCGTTGGCCGATACGCTCACCACATCGCGCGGACTGCCCGGATCGATGCTGTCCGGCGACACGCTGTTCGCGGCATTCGACGTCGCCATGCTCGCGGTCGCCGCCCTCCTCGCACTGGGTGCATGGCGCTCGGCCCGAAGCAAACCCGTTGCAAAGATCCGCAAACCCCTATCGGAGACCGTTCATGCTTGAGGCTACGATACTGTGCTTCTTCGGCTGGCTGCTGCTGGCGGCGACCGCGTTCAAGTATCGCCGCGACCTCGGGATTGTTGCGCCGTCCGCGATCCGCGTGCTGCGAATTGTCGCGGCGCTCGTGCTCGCGGTGGCACTGTTCCACTGTGGCGCGCCGCTGACCGGCGAGCGTTTCGTGCGGTTCCTGGGCGCGGCGTCGATCGCTGGCGTCGCGCTGGTGATGCTGCTCTCGTTCAAGCCGGTCGAGACGATGCAGCCGATCCGGATCGCGTTGAAGGTCGCGCGCGCTCGGCGTTGACGGACACGGTTCGGAACGGGCGTCATCCGCTGACGTTTCAGGGGGATAGCGTCCCGCCGGCGCATCCTCCCGAGAAGGACATCATCGTGCGCCGAACCAAAATCTCCGCTCGCCTCTGCACGATCGCCCTCGCGGCATCGGCCCTGACCGCCGGGTCCGCTACCGCGCAGACGATCGCGCTGACCGGTGTCCGGTTGATCGACGGGCGCGGCGGCGTACCGGTGGACGACGCGACGATCGTGATCGTGAACGGACGGATCGTCGCGGCGGGCAAGGTCGCGGTGCCGGCGGGCGCGGATCGGCGCGACTATCGAGGGCGCACCGTGTTGCCCGGCCTAATCTCGGACCACAGCCATGTCGGACAGGTCAGCGGCACCGAGACGGGCGCGGAGAACTACACGCGCGCCAACATCGTCGCGCAGCTCGCCCAGTATCGCCGCTACGGCGTGACGACGGTGACGGCGCTCGGCAATAACGGTCCGGCGTTCGTCGGGATACGCGCCGACGCACATGCCGGACGGATCGACGGCGCAGACCTGTTCGGCGTGATGCAGGGGATCGGCGTCCCCAATGGCGCGCCACCGCAGGCGATGCTCAAGGTCGGGCCGGACCAGTTGTTCCGCCCCTCGACGCCCGAGGAAGCCCGCAAGGCGGTCGCGATAATGGCGGCCGAGAAGACCGATCTCGTGAAGCTGTGGCTCGACGATTTCGGCGGCAGCGTACCGGTCAAGATGAGCCCCGCCGTCTACCGCGCGGTGATCGCCGAGGCGCACGCGCGCGGGTTGCGCGTGGCGGCGCATATCCACGATCTCGCTGATGCGGAGGCTATCGTCGCAGCGGGGGCGGACATCATCGCGCACGGTATCCGTGACACGCCGGTGCCCCCTGCGTTCGTCGCGACGCTGAAGGCGAAGGGCATCTGGTACATCCCGACGCTGCAACTCGACGAGGCGACGTTCGCCTGGGCCGATCGCGCACCGTGGACGCAGACGCCGTTCGCCCGCGCCGCGCTGTCGCCTGCCCTCGCGCAACAGGTCGACGATCCGGCGTGGCGTGCCAAGATACTGGCCGATCCGAAGACGGCCGATGCGCGGAAATCGCTGGCGATGAACCTGCGTAACCTGAAGACGCTGTACGACGCCGGCGTGAAGATCGGGTTCGGCACGGACAGTGGAGCAAGTGCAGTGCGCGTGCCCGGCATCGCCGAACACCGTGAGCTGGCACTGATGGTCGAGGCGGGGCTGACGCCCGAGCAAGCCTTGCGGGTTGCGACGGCTGCGGGTGCGGACCTGCTCGGGTTGCGCGATCGCGGCGTGATCGTGGCCGGAACGCGTGCCGATTTGCTGGTCGTCGATGGCGATCCTTCGCGCTCGATCGCCGACGTCGATAGCGTCGTCGAGACTTGGGTCACAGGACGCGCTGCACCATTCTGATACGACAGAGAACGACTTCGGCTGTCCAAAAACACGTGTGAAAAGCGTCGGTTACAAGAGCCTGCGGGAACGTAAACCCGATCGCGCGGTTCTAAGCGGCGAGTGGGGGCACTCGAAACAGGATACCATACCGCATGACCAACCGCTCATCGCGCACGCTGATGGCGCTCGCCACCGCGACCTTGATCACGACATCGGGTATCGCCCTGACGAGCGGCGCGATTGCGCAGTCCGCACGGTCGGTCGATGCGCCACCACCGCCGCCGCCCGCACCGACCGCGACCCAGCCGGCAAAGGCCGCGCCCGACATGCAGGTCGTGCTCGACCAGCTCGCCGCGCTCGGTGGAAAGCCGATCGAGACGCTCACGCCAGCCGTCGCGCGGATGCAGCCGTCGGCAGCCGATGGCGCCAAGCAGGTCATGATCAAGCACGGCCTGTCGGCGACGCCCGACGCGACCGTGACGACGCGCGACGTTCCATACGGCAGCAACGCGAACCAGTTCGCACGGATCTACAAGCCGGCATCGCTCGCCAACGCCAAGAACCTGCCGGTCGTCGTCTATTATCACGGCGGCGGCTGGGTGATCGCAACGGTCGACACCTACGACGCGGCACCACGTTTGCTCGCCAAACAGCTCGGTGCGATCGTCGTGTCGGTCGAGTATCGCCATGCACCGGAGTTCAAGTTCCCGGCGCAGCATGACGACGCAGCCGCCGCATATCGTTGGACGCTGCAGAATGCGGCGAGCTGGGGTGGCGATCCGCGCAAGATCGCGGTCGCAGGCGAGAGCGCAGGCGGCAACCTGGCGGTCGCGACGGCAATCTACGCGCGCGACAACCGGCTGACCACGCCGCTCCACATCGTGTCGGTCTACCCAATCGCGAACAGCAGCATGACGCTGCCGTCGCGGATGGATTCGGCGAATGCGAAGCCGCTGAACGGCGCGATGCTCAAGTGGTTCGGCTATTATTACCAGACCAATCCCGCCGATGCGCAGGACCCGCGGTTGAACCTGGTGAAGGCAAACCTGCGCGGTCTGCCGCCGACGACGATCATCAATGCGCAGATCGATCCGCTGCGCTCCGATGGCGAGACGCTGGCAGCGGCGATGCGCGCGGCTGGCGACAAAGTCGAGCAGCGCACCTTCCCGGGTGTGACGCACGAATTCTTCGGAATGGGCATGGTCGTGCGCGGTGCGCAGGATGCGAACACGCTGGCAATCGCGCGGCTAAAGGCAGCATTCGCCGCCAAGCCTAAGCGCTGATCGAGATGGGCCGGGGTGAAGTGGATCACCTCGGCCCTTTTGTTGGTACCCCGCTCAAGCCGATTGGCCGATTGAGAACATTTGCATGTTACCCGCACGACGATTGATAATTACCTGTTATCAACACCTTTCGACTCATCAAGCTGGTTAATTTGGGATAGTTATCCATACACATCACGATTAGTTGATATTTGCGAACTCTCGTTACCCCGCTAGTATTAGGCGAACTCGTTCAGGGAGTTACATCGTAATTTGGTTATAGTAGATAATTTAATTACAAATCGGCCCGATATTTGATACTCAGCCTATTGGAAGCGGGGCCGATAAATGAACGTTCAATTGATGATTGCGAGTGTATTACTCGTTGCCACTATTACAGGTGCGGTGCGGTGGCAGCAAAAGCTTGCGCGTACCAAACGTTATGGTGCACGGCGCCATCGGCATCGCAAGCCGATCAAACGCGACAACTGGGCAGCGAAATTGTTGCGAGAAAATCCCGCAAGACGCCTGATGGAGCGACGCCATTATCGGTCGCCGGGCAAGACGGACCAGACATTGTGATCCTGCAATCACGACCGACAAGGGTCGAAGACTTCTAGCAGCCTTAGAAGACCTTGTCGGCCGATCCGGTATCCTACCGCTCGCGCGTGGCGGCGAAGCGGATCTTCGCGTAGCGCTCGGCGATGTAGTTCACTTCCCAGGCGCTCTTGGCGAGGAAGACGGGGTTGCCGTCGCGGTCCTTGGCCATCGCGCCGCGGTTGATCTCGGCGAAGGTCTTGAGTTCGAGCGGGTCTTCCGCCGTGATCCAGCGCGCGGTCTCGTACGGCGCTGGCTCCAGCCCCGCCGCGACCTTGTACTCGGCATCGAGGCGCGACAGCAGCACTTCGAGCTGGAGCTGCCCGACCACGCCGATGATCCAGTTCGAGCCGATGTCGGGGTAGAACACCTGCGTGACCCCCTCCTCGGCCATGTCGTCCAAGGCTTTGCGCAACTGCTTGGTCTTGGTGAAGTCCTTCAGCACGACGCGGCGCAGGATTTCGGGCGCGAAGTTGGGCAGGCCGGTGAAGCGGATTGCGGCCTTTTCGCTGAGCGTGTCGCCGACCCGGAGCGTGCCGTGGTTGGGAATGCCGATGATGTCGCCCGGGAACGCCTCGTCCGCCAGCTCGCGGTTCTGCGCGAAGAACAGGATCGGGGAATGCACCGCGATCGGCTTGCCGTGGCCGGTCGGGGTGAGCTTCATGCCGCGCTTGAACACGCCCGAGCACAGCCGCATGAACGCGATCCGGTCACGGTGGTTGGGGTCCATGTTCGCCTGCACCTTGAACACGAAGCCGGTGACTTCGGGCTCATCCGGGGACACAGGCGCAGGCTCGGCCGGCTGCGCGCGCGGTGGCGGGGCATAGTCGGCTAGCGCGGCGATCAGCTCGGCTACACCGAAGTCCTTGAGGGCCGAGCCGAAATAGACCGGCGTCAAATTGCCCGCGCGATAGGCCTCGGGGTCGAAACTCGAATAGCCACCCTGTGCGAGTTCGGCTTCGTCGTTCAGGCGGACCATCGCTTCCGGGCTGAGGATCTTGGCGAGTTCGGGATCGTCGATGCCGGTGAACGGGATCGCCTTGCCCATGAATTCGCGGCTATCGCCTTCGGGACGGCTCAGCGTGTTGGCGTAGAGATCGTAGACGCCCTCGAACTCGCCGCCCATGCCGACCGGCCAGCTCATCGGGCAGACGTCGAGCTGGAGCATCTCGGCCACCTCGTCGAGCAGCGAGAACGGATCGCGGCCCTCGCGGTCGACCTTGTTGACGAAGGTAATGATCGGCACGTTGCGCAGGCGGCAGACCTCGAACAGTTTGCGCGTCTGCGGCTCGATGCCCTTGGCGGCGTCGATCACCATGACCGCCGAGTCGACCGCGGTCAGCGTGCGGTAGGTGTCCTCGGAAAAGTCTTCGTGGCCCGGCGTGTCGAGCAGGTTGAAGGTGATCCCCTGTCGTTCGAAGGTCATTACCGATGAGGTTACCGAGATCCCGCGCTGCTGCTCGATCTTCATCCAGTCGGAGCGCGCGCGGCGGGTCTGGCCGCGCGCCTTCACCTCGCCGGCGAGATGGATCGCGCCGCCAAAATACAGGAGCTTCTCGGTCAGCGTGGTCTTGCCGGCATCGGGATGCGAGATGATCGCGAAGGTGCGGCGGGGAAATTGGGTCATGGCGTGGGTCCGGTGCGCCGAGTCTGGGCTCGGAAGATAGGGTGAGCCGGAATACCGGCGGTCATGCCGCTGCTCTTGGCAGATGCAGCGCGTCGAGGACAGAGGGACGTCCCTCAAGGCTCCAAGTTGGGATCGCGTTTCACGGTCCGATCCTCCCCCGCCAGGGGGAGGTGGCACCGAAGGTGACGGAGGGGGCGGACACGGAACAGAGGTTTCCCCTTCCTCTCCCTCCGTCTGGCAGGAGCCAGCCACCTCCCCCTGGCGGGGGAGGATCGCAGAGGTCCGATGGGCTGGGTTCAACCGGTGGTAGCCACGAGCGTCACGCTCATTTCGATGGTCTTCGTGCCCCCCGCAGCGATCTCGAACACGCCGGGTTTGTCACGATAATCGCCGGTATAGCCTTCGGGGTCGGCGATGCCGTGCCATGGTTCAACGCAGACATAGGCCGCACCGGGCTTGGTCCAGATGCCGAGCTTGCGCGTGTCGGGAAAGGCGATCTTCAACTGCGGGCCGGTCTCGGCGCCGTAGGTCACAAAGTAGGAGTGGATCGGGTCCCAGACCAGCGCATCCTTGGCGAACAGCTCGTCGCGCAGGGCGATGACGCGGTCCTCGACCGGCGAGGGGCGCTCGTCGACCGCGATCTGGCCGTCCGGGCTGATCGCCTTCAGCTTGCCGGGTTCGTCGGCGTCGAACGTGATGCGGTGATCGGCGCGAGGCTCGCCGTACGGGAGCGGCCACGCGAAGGCGGGGTGGAAGCCGAAACTGGCCGGCATCGGCGCGTCTGTGCGGTTGTGGATGTGCGCCTCGAGCGTCAGCGTCGCGCCGTCCAACGTGAAGACGATGTCGAGTGCGAACGCGAACGGGTAGGCCTTCCGGGTTTCCTCGCTGTCGGTGAGGCGGAAGGTGGCGGAGCTTTCCGACTGCGCGACGATGTCGAACGTCGAATGGCGCGCGAAGCCGTGCTTCTGCATCGGGTAGACCTGTCCGTCGAGGCGGATGACGCCTTCGTTGACGACGCCGACGACCGGGAAGAGGATCGGCGCGTGACCGGTCCAGAAGGCAGGGTCGGCGTTGGTCATCAACTCGTGGCCGTCGGCGTCGTGGAGATGCGTGAGCTCGGCACCGTGCGGGTTGATCTGCGCGGTGAGGTGGTCGTTGGCGATCGTGATCAGGTCGGTCATGCGGTTCCTTCCGTGAACCTCAAACGCGCGAGGCTTCAAAACGCTCACCATACTATCCCCGCACCACCACCCCGGCGAAGGCCGGGGCCCAATTGGGAAACGTTGTTAACGAAGGGCATCGCGTCATTACGATGGCCTTCCCAATTGGGCCCCGGCCTTCGCCGGGGTGGTGTTTCGGGGAGTGTTATCCTCTCAGGCTCGCGCCCTGCTTGGCTGCCGCCGCGACCACCTTGTCGGCGATCGCCTTGATCCCTTCGTCGGTGAAGCTCTTGGCGGTCGGTTGCAGGACGATCTCGACCGCGACCGACTTGTGGCCGTCCTCCACCCCTGCCCCGGTGAACACGTCGAACACGCGGGCCGAAACGATCGCGACCTTGTCCGCCCCCTTGACCGCGCGGACCAGCGTGTCGGTGGCGAGCGCCGCCGGCACGAGGAAGGCGAAGTCGCGGCGGACGGCTTGGAGTGCTGGCGGGGTATAGGCCGGACGGGCGAAGCCGGTGGCGCGCTTGGGCGGGATCGCGTCGAGATAGACCTCTACCGCGGCGACCGCACCGTCGAGGTCGAACGCCTTCAGCACCGACGGATGGAGCATGCCGAAGCTCGCCAGCACCGTCTTCGGCCCGAGGCGAAGCGTGCCCGACTGGCCGGGATGCCATGCGTCACCGGCCTCACCCCCTTCGGCTGCGCTCAGGACAGGCATGACTTGCAGGTTGTCGACCGGCGCGCCCAAGGCCGCGAGAAGCGCCAGCGCTTCGGCCTTCGCGTCATACGCGTCGAAGCTGGCGGCCTTGCCGTCGCGCCAGCCGCGGGGGCGGCGGTCGCCGGCGAGGACTACGCCTAGCGTCGCGCGCTCGGCGTCGGCCAGATAGCGGCGGCCGATCTCGAACAGGCGGACGCTCTGCTGGCCGCGCTTGAGGTTCCGGCCGGTCGCTGCGAGCAGGCCGGGGAGCAGCGACGGACGCATGACTTTCAGGTCTTCGCTGATCGGGTTGGCGAGCGTCCAGGCGCCGCCGCCGAACGGTGCCGCTTCGGCGTCGGAGAGGAAGCTCCACGTTACCGCCTCGTCGAGCCCTCGGGCCGCCGCCGCGCGACGCGCGCGACGTTCGAGCTTCTGCTCGGGCGTGGCGGTCGGCTTGGCGACGCCGGGCATGCGCGGGAGCGGCGTCGAGGGGATAGTGTCGATGCCCTCGATCCGGACGACTTCCTCGACGAGGTCGGCAGGACCGTCGACATCACGCCGCCAGCTCGGGATCGTGACCGGCCACTTGCCCTCGATCGTCGAGAACAGCGCATCGCTGAACGCATCGGCGGACGTGATCGCGCCGATCGTGAAGCCGAGCGACAACAGGGTGCGCGCCTGGCGTTCGGGGGCGACGTGGAGGCCACCAAGGTCCGCGCTGAGGCGCGGGTCATAGTGGATCACGCGTGGGTCTAGCGGGGGTTCGCCCGAGCGCGTGACGTCGCTGGCCGTGCCGCCGCAGATGTGGAGGACGAGCGCGGTGGCGATCGCGAGGCCGTCGTCGAGGAACGCGGGGTCGACGCCGCGTTCGAAGCGGCTGCGCGCGTCGGAGGTGAGCGTCAGCTTCTGACCGGTGCGCGCGATGTGGTCGGGATCGAAATACGCGCATTCGATCAGGACGTCGGTGGTGTTCGCGGAGACGCCCGAATGCTCACCGCCCATGATGCCGCCGATGTCGTGCACGGCGGTGTCGTCGGCGATGACGGTCATGGTCGCGTCGAGCGTGTAGGTCTTGCCGTTGAGGGCGACTACCTGCTCGCCGTCCTTGGCTTTCCGCGCGACGAGGCCGCCGGAGAGCTTCGCGCGGTCGTAGACGTGCAAGGGGCGGCCGAGGTCGATCATCAAATAGTTGGTGATGTCGACGAGCGCGGAGATCGGCTTCTGGCCGATCGCGAGCAGGCTGCGGCGCATCCACTCGGGGGAGTCGCCGTTGGTCACGCCGGTGACGGTTTGGGCGAAGAAGGCGGGGCAGCCTTCTGTGTCTAGCGTCGCGACATCGGGTCCGGATCCGGTCCTTGCTCCGTCATTGCCGCGACGGCTGGGATCGAGTTCGCCGTCTGCCACTGCCGCGCCTTGGGTCCCGGCGTCCGCCGGGATGACGGAGGGGGTGGGAATGGTCAGCGGCGTCAGCGTGCCGAGGCCAGCGGCGGCGAGGTCGCGCGCGATGCCGCGGACGCCCATGCAGTCCTGGCGGTTGGGTGTGATCGCGACGTCGATGACCGGATCGGTCAGGCCGGCATAGTCGGGGTACGCGGTGCCGATCGGGGCGTCTTCGGGCAGTTCGATGATGCCGTCGTGATCTTCGCCGAGTTCTAGCTCGCGCGTCGAGCACATCATGCCGTTGGATTCGACGCCGCGGATGCTGGCCAGCTTCAGCGTCACGTCGAGGCCGGGGACGTACGCGCCGGGTGCGCCGAACACGCCGACCAGACCGGCGCGAGCGTTGGGGGCGCCGCAGACGACCTGGAGTGGCCCGTTACCGGCATCGACCGACAGGATCTGGAGCTTGTCGGCTTGCGGATGGCGTTCGGCGCTGAGCACCTTGGCGATCTTGAACGCGGCGAGCTTTTCGCCGGGGTTCTCGACGCCTTCGACTTCGAGGCCGATGCGGGTCAGCGCCTCGACGATCTGGTCGAGCGTGGCGTTGGTTTCGAGGTGCTGCTTGAGCCAGCTGAGCGTGAACTTCATGCGCCGACTCCGCCGGACAAGGTGGGGACGTCGAGGCTCGAAAAGCCGTAATGCTTGAGCCAGCGGATATCGCCGTCGAAGAACGGGCGGAGGTCGTCCATGCCGTATTTGAGCATGGCGAGGCGATCGATCCCGCAGCCGAACGCGAAGCCCTGCCATTCGTCGGGGTCGAGCCCGCACGCTTCGATGACCTTGCGGTGGACCATGCCGGAGCCAAGGATCTCGAGCCAGCCATCGGGTTCGGCGCCGCCGACGACGCGCTTGCCCTTGACCAGCGTGTAGCCGACGTCGATCTCGACCGAGGGTTCGGTGAACGGGAAGTAGCTCGGGCGCAGGCGGAGCACGATGTCGTCGCGCTCGAAGAACGCTTTCACGAACGTCTCGAGCGTCCACTTCAGGTGGCCCAGCGTGATGCCCTTGTCGATGACGAGCCCCTCGACCTGATGGAACATCGGCGTGTGCGTCGCGTCCGAGTCCGAGCGGTAGGTGCGGCCGGGGGCGATGATGCGGATCGGCGGTTTCTGGCTCAACATCGTGCGGATCTGGACCGGCGACGTGTGCGTGCGGAGCAGCGAGAAGGTCGTCTTCTCGTCGGCGGTGCCGGCGGCCTTCGCGTCGATCCCCTGCTGGAGATAGAAGGTGTCGTGCATCGCCCGCGCAGGATGCGTTTCCGGAATGTTGAGCGCGGTGAAATTGTGCCAGTCGGTCTCGATCTCGGGCCCGGTCGCGACCGCGAAGCCTAAGTCGGCGAAGATCTCGGCGAGTTCGTCCATCACCTGGCTGACGGGGTGGATCGTGCCGGCGGGCGTGGCGTCCGCGGGGAGCGTCATGTCGAGCGTCTCGCTGGCGAGGCGCGCATCGAGTGCGGCGCGTTCGAGCGTGGCCTTGCGCTCGGCGATGCCGTTGGCGACGGCTTCGCGGAGGCCCTGGATCTGCGGGCCCTGCACGAGGCGTTCTTCCGGCGTCATCTTGCCGAGCGTCTTCAGCAGCGCGGTGATCGTGCCCTGCTTGCCGAGCGCCTCGACCCGGCACGCGTCGAGCGCGTCGAGCCCGGATGCGGCGGCGATCGCCGTCAACATGTGGTCGCGCATCTGGTTCAGGTCTTGCGTCACGTCATACTCCCAGGGCGGGTTCGGTTAGGCGGGGCAGCCCGAGGCCGATACCCAGATCGTCCCAATTTTCGTTGCGCGCTTCGATCAGGTCGATCTTCCACGCTCTTCGCCAGTCCTTCAGCCGCTTCTCGCGAACGATCGCGGCCTCCATCGTGTCGAACATCTCGTAGTAAGCGAGATGCTTGATGCCGTACCGGCGAGTGAAGCCGGGGATCAACCCCTCTCGGTGCTGAACCAGCCTTGCGAGCAAGTTTGAGGTGACGCCGATGTAGAGCGTGCCGTGGCGGCGGGAGTAGAGGATGTAGACGCACGGCTGAAAGGTTTCGCGCATTTTCGTGCTCCCCTGATCGCCGCGTCCCGGATGATTAGCATCCGTGATTTTAACTCCGTCATCCCGGCGGACGCCGGGACCCACGGTAGCGGGCGGGTGATGTTAGCACGTTATCGCCGGGTCCGCCGTAACCGTGGGTCCCGGCGTTCGCCGGGATGACGGATAGGGGGGCGGGGACGACGGAGATTAGAGAGTCGGGGGAGCTTCTGGACCTCTCGGCACCAGCGCGTTCCGATCAACCCCCAAACGCAGAAAGGGCGTCGGTGGTCTCCCACCGGCGCCCTCCCGAAACTCACCTCAGTCGCGAAATTACGCGGCCTGGGGGAGAGCCGCCTTCACCTGGGCGACGATGGCGCTGAATGCAGCGCCCTCGTGCATGGCGATGTCGGCCAGGACCTTCCGGTCGAGCTCGATCCCTGCAAGCTTCACGCCGTGCATGAACTGCGAATACGTCAGACCCTCGGCGCGGACGCCGGCGTTGATGCGCTGGATCCAGAGGCCCCGGAACGTGCGCTTCTTAACCTTGCGGTCGCGGTAAGCGTACTGTCCGGCCTTCTCGACGGCCTGACGGGCGATGCGGATGGTGTTCTTGCGACGGCCATAATAGCCCTTCGCCTGAACCAAAATACGCTTGTGCTTGGCGCGGGTGGTAACACCCCGTTTTACGCGTGCCATTGTCTAATTCCTTCTCAGCTCAACGCAGGCCGTAAGGCGCCCAGGCCTTCACTGCTGCGGTATCGGCCTTCGACAGCAGCTTGGTGCCGCGGTTCTGACGGATGTACTTGCCGTTGTGATGCGCCAGACGGTGACGCTTGCCGGCGACGCCGTGCTTGAGCAGGCCGGTGGCGGTGAGCTTGAAGCGTTTCTTGACGCCGCTCTTGGTCTTCAGCTTGGGCATTTTTATCCTTTCGGTTACGAAGGAGGACGCTGAAATCGCCGCGGCAGCCCACACTGGCCGGGCGATTCGTAGAACGCGTTCCCTTCGAGGAAGCGGGCCGCATAGACGCATTAATGCGGCATATCAACCGTTGTGGAACTGACGCGGCTGTCGTGCGATAGGCCACGCATGGACGACAGCCCGACGCAGCCGATCGAGAACCCTCCCCCGGCCCCTGCGCCGGTCGATGCGCAAAAACGTCGCAAGCGGCGGATACTGCGCAACATCCTGCTCGGGATCGTCGCGGTCATCGTCGCGATCTGGCTGGTGCTGTACATCACCAAGGGGCGCTTCCTGAAGCACCCGTTCGAGCGCGTCGTCGGGTCGCTCACGCACCGGACGCTGACCGTGCGCGGCGATTTCCAGCTCTATTTCGCGCCGTTCCGTATCAAGCTGTATGCGGAGAACTTCACGCTCTCGAACCCCGATTGGGCGAGCAAGCCCAATTTGTTCCAGGCGGACAAGCTCGACACGCGGATCGCGCCGCTGTCGCTGCTGTTCGGCAAGCGGCGGCTCTACTGGCTCGATCTCGTCAACGGCGCGGTCGATCTCGAGTGGAACGCAGCGCATTCGGCCAACACCTGGACGTTCTCGAACAAGAAGGGTGGCAAGCCGCTCGAATTCCCGCGGATCGACGTGGCGACCGTGACGGGGACGACGGTGCGCTATCTCGATCCTCGCATGCGCGTGCTGGCGGACCTTAAGGTCGCCGATATCCGATCGGTCGATGCGACGATCGGCCGCGCGGTCGGGCTGACCGGCAAGGGGCGGTTGCGCGAGACGCCGTTTACCGTGACCGCGCAGTTGCTGTCACCCGATGCAACCGCCAATCGCGGGCAGAACAAGCTGGTCGCGCGGGCGCGGGCGGCGGGGAACATCATCGACGTCGCGGGCACGCTGCCGAGCATCGCCGATGTCGAGAACGTGCCGCTCGCCGTCACTGCTCGCGGCGCTAATCTGTCGACGCTGCTGGGCGTGATCGACGTCGCGATCCCCAACACGCGGACCTATAAACTGCGCGCACAGCTCATCAAGCAGGGCGACGAATACGCCTTCACGCACCTGCGCGGCTTTGCGGGCCGGACCGATCTCGCGGGCAAGCTGACGATTACCAACGGCGCGCGCATCCATCTCGATTCGGTGCTCACGACCAAGAGCCTCGACATCATCGATGCGGCGCCGTTCATCGGCTTTAATCCCGACATCGTCGAGTCGAAGGGCGCGGTGGCAGCCGCCGCCGCGACGGGCGCCGCTCCGCAACGCCTGTTGCCTGACGGGAACCTGCCGGTCGCGACGATGCAGATCTTCGATGCCGACCTGAAATGGACGATCGGGGTGGTGAAGTCGCGCAACCTGCCGATTTCCAACATCGACCTGACGCTCGACCTGGAGCGTGGGCGGCTGGCGCTGTCGCCACTGACCTTCTCGATGGCGCGCGGCAACGTGGCCTCGGACGTCATCTTCGACACGCGCGCGCGGCCGAGCGCGGTGTCCTACGACATCCGACTCGCGCCGACGCCGCTGGGGCGGCTTCTCAAGGGCTATGGGCTGACCGAGGCCGGGACCACCGGGACCGTCAAGGGCCGGATCAAGCTTGATGGCCGGGGCGACTCGATCCACGATTCGCTGGCGTCATCGCGCGGGCGGATCGCGTTCGTGCTGCCGTCGGGAGCGCTTTCGGTGCGCAACGTTCAGTTGGCCGAGCTCGACATCGGCACGTTCGCCCAGCGGATGTTCCAGGGGAAGCTGGACGAGCCGGTACAGATCAATTGCGGGCTGATCGGCTTTACCGTGCGCGGCGGTGTCGCGGCGGCGGACCCGATCCTGATCGACACGCGCAAGAACGTGATCGTCGGGCGTGGCGGGTTCAGCTTCCGTAACGAGGCGGTGGATCTGGCGTTTCGGGCGGATTCGAAGAAGTTCAGCCTGTTCGCGGGGCAGTCGCCGGTCGGGGTCGGCGGTTTGTTTGCGGCGCCGAAGCTCAGCGTGATCTCGAAGGATCTGCTTGCGCGGGTCGGCAGCGGACTCGGGCTCGCGTTGGTGGCGACGCCGGTCGCGGGAATCCTGGCGTTCGTCGATGTCGGCGATGCGAAGTCTACCGCGTGCGGGCCGGTCCTGTCCGGGGCTACGGCGGCGGCGCAGCGGACGACCAAGGGTAAGCCGCGCGATGACGTGGGCCATGGGACGACCGCCAAGGCTGAGGACGGGAAGACGTCGGACGCAGAGCGGAAGGGGCAGCGGAAGAAGTTCCTAGGGATCTTCTGAGGGCCGCGGCGGCGAGTGATACGGTCCCTTCCCTACATCGCCCATTCTGGGGTCAGGCGGGTGCCGGTGCCAGCGGTTGGGCGCGCGTAGACGGCGGGCGTTGCGTGCCCGTGGGTCCCGGCGTCCGCCGGGATGACGGATTGGGGTGTGAGCGGGGCTCGGTGGTGGACATGCGGGTCGGATGTTGCCCGTGGTCGGTTGTTGCCGGTGCCCCGTTGCTGCCTGTGGCCGGTGTCGCACGTAGGTGTGAAGTACATACGCTGCCGGAGCTGGATAGCGACTTGGCTACGACGCAGCCGTCGCTAAGCACTTACTCCTCACCACACCAACCCCGTCACCCCGGCGGACGCCGGGGCTCATGGTTGGGTCCGCTCAGACGGCGAGCGTTGCGCGTCCGTGGGTCCCGGCGTCCGCCGGGATGACGGATGGGGGGTGGTGAGATGGGGGCGTTGCGGTTTACGATGCCGCCTTTTGGCTCCCCTCCCGCTTGCGGAGTTGAGTAGGGCTGAACGCATTCCGGTCGCCGGTACGTACGCCGCGCCCTCCCCAGCCCCTCCCGCAGGCGGGAGGGGAGTTTTTCTCAGTGGCCGTGGCCGTCATGCCCATCGTGATCGTGCCCGTGATCCTGCAACCGGTGCATCGCTTCAAGCACGTCGTCCATTCGCGCGGGGTCGCCGATCGCGAGCACATGACCTTCGCTGTCCGCCGTCAGCGGGTCGCCGTTCCAGTCGCACATGCGGCCGCCTGCCCCCTCGACTACCGGCACCAAAGCCGCAAAATCGTAGAGCTTCAGGCCTGACTCGCAAACCACGTCGAGATGGCCGCTCGCGAGCAGGCCGTAATTGTAGCAGTCGCCGCCATATACGGGACCTTGCCGTGGGTTGCCGCCCGAGATTGCCGCGACCAGCGCCAAGTAATGCGGCACGTCGACCTCGTCGAAGAGATGCGGGCTGGTGGTGGCGATCGTCGATCCTGCCAGTTCACGGCAGGTGCGGGTACGGACCGGTACGCCGTTCAAAGTCGTCGGTCGCCCTGCGACTCCCACCCAGCGTTCGCGCTGGATCGGCTGGTCGATGATCCCGAGCACCGGCCAGCCATCCTCGACCAGCGCGATCAGCGTGCCGAAGATCGCGCGCCCGACGGTGAAGCTCCGCGTGCCGTCGATCGGGTCGAGCACCCATTTGCGGTTGGTGAAACCCGCCTTCTCGCCATACTCCTCGCCGACGATGCCGTCGCCCGAGCGCTCGGCGTCGAGCAGCCGGCGCATCGCCGATTCGGCTTCTCGGTCGGCGCGGGTGACGGGGGACTGGTCGTCCTTGATCTCGACGCCGTGCTCGTGACGGAAATAGGGTCGGATGACGTGGCCCGCAGCATCCGCGAGGCGGTGCGCGAGATCGATATCGGCTTGGGTTACTGGCATATTTCCAGCCTATCGAGCGCGGACGTCACGGGCAATGGACGGATCGATCACGCCAGCGTAGGTCATTGCGATCTAAACGGAGTATCATCCATGCGCCTCGTCTCGACACTTGCTACCGCCGCTGCCCTCCTCGTCGCGGCGCCTGCGCTGGCGGCACTCGCGCCCGGTGCCAAGGCGCCGGACTTTACGACGCGAGGGGCCATCGCCGGCAAGGTGTTCACCGTCCACCTCGCCGAACAGCTGAAGAAGGGCCCGGTCGTGCTCTACTTCTTCCCGGCAGCATACACCGGCGGCTGCAACGCCGAGGCACATGCTTTTGCGGAAGCAATCCCCGCGTTCACCAAGGCGGGCGCAACCGTGATTGGCATGTCGGCCGACAATGTCGAGACGCTCAGCAAGTTCTCCGCCGAGAAGTGCGCGGGCAAGTTCGCGGTCGCCAGCGCCGGTCCGAACGTGGTCAAGGGCTACGACGTCGCGCTCGGCAAGCAGATGGCAGGACGCGACATCACCAAGCGCACCAGCTACGTCATCGCCAAGGACGGCCGCATCGCGTTCGTGCATGACGAGATGAACCCCGAGGCGCATGTCTCGACGACGCTGGCTGCCGTCCAGAAGCTGACGGGCAAGTAAGGATTGATATCGGACCGGCAAATACCTGCCGGTCCGGTGACACTATGCTAACGCTTTCGGGTCTATCGCCTCTACAGGGACGCGGGGGATAAGATGCGCGGTGTTAGAATAGCGGGTTCGTTGTCGAACGCGGAAACGGATGCCGACCTTTTCGAGCGGATCGGACTGTTCCTGAATGAGCACAAACTCAGTCCGGACCCCTCTCATTATGCGTTCGCGTTCGCCGTGCTGTCAGCCCCTGACGGTGTGCTTGCAGAGGCCGTTGCGCATATCACGCGCAACGGCGTTCGATTGACCCGGTCGGATATCGAGCAGCTTGGCGGAACGGTCGTGGATGGACCTCCGCTAACACTGTCGCGCCGCGCGGGCCAAAAGGAGCGGGCTACGGCGGATACGACGCCGGACACCGCCGTAGCGTTGGTGATCGAAACGCAACAGCAGGTCGACGGCTTCGCGCAGATCGTCCGAACGATACGCGAAGAAACGCACGGCTTCGGCCGCGACTTGGCTGATAGCGCGGCGGCGATCACGCAACTCGCCGAAATCGATGGCGTTGCCGAGATCACAAGCGCGATGATCCAGCGTATCCATGACAGCGAAGTCCGCTTGGCGGCGGCGACGGCGGAAACGGATTCGCTACGGTCGAAATTGGCCGAGGCGCGCGACACGGCGCGGCGCGACGTGTTGACTGGCCTGCCCAATCGACGTGCGTTCGAGGAGGCGTTCGCGGCGCGCGATCAGGCCGCCGGCCCGTATTGTATCGCGTTATGCGACATCGACCGGTTCAAGCGCGTCAATGATGTGCACGGCCACGCGGTCGGCGATCGCGTGCTCGTCGCGATCGGCCAGGCGATGGCCGTCGCCTGTGCGCCGCACCTTGTCGTGCGGCACGGCGGCGAGGAGTTCGCGATGCTGTTACGGGGACTAGACCTGGTCGACGCGGCGGCCGTGCTAGACTCAGTTCGCGCTACCGTCGCTGGCAAACGCTTTCGCAATCGCGAGACCGACACCGCGCTTGGCGTCATCACCGTATCGGCCGGCGTCACCGCCGTGCACGCGGACGAAGCGGTAGACACCGCGTTCCAACGTGCCGACCGCCTGCTCTATACCGCCAAGTCGGATGGCCGCGATCGGGTCTGCACGGGCTAATCCCGCCCATTGGCGTAATGTGCGACCCGGAAGTGGTGGGATTTCCCAACTTGATCACCGCCAAACAAGGTTATCCTTGATATTCAACAAGATAAGAAACTGGCACGCGCCATGCAATTCATTCGATATCGGCAGCCGGATGGTCCGGCGCCCGACCATCGAAGGAAATATCTCATGTCGATCCGTTTCGAAACCGCTCAGCGCATCGCCTTCTCGCTCGTCGGCGCATTGTTCTTCGCAGCCATCGCAGTCGGCACCGCCGTGCCGATCATCCCCATCGCCTGATCAGGACGCTCATCATGAACCGCAGCATCCTCATCGGCCTCATCGCCTTTTCGACCACCATCCTGCTGATCGCGACACAGACCGGCGGCGCGCTCGCCTGACCGACGAGGCGCCTGCCGAGCGTCACGGTCAGGCGGGTGAGGCCAGTCCCACCGGCCCTATGGGGGCCTCTTCTTCACGCGAATACGTGCCGATCAACAGCCCTGCCGCCAGCACATGCCCGGTGATGGCCTCGATCACAGCAGAGCGCCCGGGTGTCGCACCGACATCCCCTGCGCCCGCGCCGATCGCGAAGACCTGGAACGCATAGCGATGCTCGCGGTGGCCGCTCGGCGGATCGGGCGGCAACCAGCCTTCGCGTAGATAGGAATTACGACCGACATCGCGACCTTTCGCGTCACCTTCACCGTCCGCAACGATCGCGCCTTCAGCTAGCTGGCCCGCATCCGCTTCGAGTCCCCAGATGATTGCGTGCACCAGGGGTTGCGGCGCCGGAGCATCGGCATCCTCGACGATCAATACCATGCGCTCGGTCCCTGCCGGCGGTTCGCTCCACACAAGCGGTGGCGACACGCCCTCCCCGTCCGCAGTGAAGCGAGGCGGCATCCGTGCTTCGTGCGCGAACGCCGGGCTGGTCAGGGTCAACGTCTCGAAGTTCTCGCCGAGCTGGACGATCGCCAGCTTGTCGATACCGGCACGCAGGCCGCTCATCGCGTGGCCAAGCCAGGCGGGGATGTGTTCGAGCATGGCTTATCCTTCGGAAGGGCAGGTTTCGGCGCGGCGGGCGGGGGCCGCGCCGTCATACCAGTCGCTCTGCGGGCCCATCTTGGCTGCGTCGTGGTAGCAGACCTGGGTCTTGCCGCGCTTCGGATCGACGATCACCGTCCAGTTGCGGTCGCCGCAATTATGCTCTTCGCAGCCCCAGGATGCGACGCGGTCGCCCATCTTGAACACGGGTGTAGCGGGCCCCGATCGACCACGGATCATCTCACGCAGCTTCGCATCGCCGACCGCGTTGACGAGGCCGGTCGCAACGTCGGTGCGGTCGAAGAAATCGACGCCGTCGACCGCATCATGCGGGTATTTGCCGACATAGGCGGTGATCGGCGTGGTCTGCGCCTGACCTGCTATCGGCGCGGGCGCGCGGGTTTCGGGCGGGGTGAAGCCGCTGGGCGCGGCGGTCTTGGTGGGATCGTCGTTGCGTCCGCATCCACCGACGAGAAGCGGCACCGCGAGCAACGCGACCGCGATTGCCGTCCTCATGATCGCACCGTCGTCATTACCTGATCTCCTCAGCCCCCTTCGCAACGCATCGACCGGCATCGTGGTTGCGGAGGGGAGCCGATGCGACCATCTCGGGTGCATGGAGCATGATCTCGATCGTTTCGTCGCGGCGCAGGACGGCGTCTATCCGCAGGCGCTGGCGGAATTGGAGCGCGCGGCCAAGCGCAGTCACTGGATGTGGTTCATCTTCCCGCAGATTGCCGGGCTGGGGCAGAGCGAGATGGCGCGGACCTATGCGATTGCCGGGGCGGACGAGACTCGGGCATATCTTGCGCATCCGGTACTCGGTCCGCGACTGATCGAGGTCACGCAGACGGTGACGGCCGCGCCCGGATCCGCCGAGGCTATTCTGGGCGGGATCGATGCGGTGAAGTTGCGGTCATCGATGACGCTGTTCGCCGCGGTTGCCGACGATCCTTCGCCGTTCCGCGCGGCGCTCGACCGGTTCTTCGGTGGCAAAGACGACCGGGCAACATTGGACCTGCTTGCGTCGGGTCCGCGATAAGACGGGTGTATCGCTTGCGAAAGGTGTAGCATCCCAGCGGGGCCTTCCGCCCCATGAGGTGCCGTGATGGCGAAGAGCCAGAAGAAATCGAGCAAGGAAGTCCGCAAGCCCAAGGCCGAAAAGGCACCCAAGGCGAACGCGTCCAACCCGACCACCAAGGGCAAGCCCGTCGAGATGACGACGCTGAACTAAGGCGCGCTGGGGCGGGTCCCGCGCCGGCGAGATCTTCGACCGGGTGATAACGGAGCGCCCTCCGTTGTTCCGGTCGATCGAGCGCAGTGCAGTGTGCCCGAGACAGTTACGCGTCAAACGGCTCAACCCTGCTGCCCGATCGCCCGATCTGGGTCAGCCGGCCGCGGCGATCTGGCGCAACGCCTGTTCAAAGACTTCGACCGGTTGGCCGCCCGAAATCAGGTGCCGGTCGTTGATCACGATCGCCGGCACCGCATTGATCCCGCGAGCGCGCCACAGTTCCTCCGCCGCGCGAACCTCGTCCGCGTAGCGTCCCGACCGAAGCACCTCTTCGGCGGCAACGGGATCAAGGCCGGCCTTTGTCGCGGCATCGACCAGCACGCGGTGATCGCCGGGATCGACATTATCAGTGAAATTGGCGGTGAAGAGCGCGTGCTTCAGCGCCGCTTGGCCCCCTTCGATCTGCGCCCAGTGCAACAGGCGGTGCGCGTCGAACGTGTTGTAGATCCGGCTCGTCTCGGTCATCGCCATCGTGAAGCCGAGGTCGCGCGCGCGGTCGACGATCATCGCGCGGTTGGCCGCCGACTGCTCGGGCGTGGACCCGTATTTCTCCGCGATATGCTCGCCGATGTTCTGGCCGCCAGCGGGCATCGCCGGATTGAGTTCGAACGGCTGGAAGACGATTTCGGCGTCGAGCGTATCCGCCGCGCGGGCCAACGCCTCTTCCAGCGCGCGCAGTCCGATGATGCACCAAGGACAGGCGATGTCCGATACGAAATCGATCTTAAGATGGGCGGTCATGTCAGTCTCCGGCAAGCGCGTACCGCGGTAGATGGCGGCGGTCGGATGAGCAACCGCGGGGCTTTCGGCTGGCCACGGCCGCCCGCATCCCTACATGCCGTCGATGGCCAATCCGACCGCAGACCTTTTCGGCACACCCGTCCTGCCAGGGCTCGAGTATCGCGACGCGCTGCTCAGCCGGGACGAGGAGACGGCGCTGATCGCCCGGATCGACGAACAGGATCTGGCGCCGTTCCAGTTCCAGGGTTGGCTAGGCAAGCGACTGACCCGATCGTTCGGCTGGCATTACGACTTCGACACGAGCCAGTTCGGCGCGACCGATCCATTGCCCGACTGGCTGCTGCCGATCCGCCAGCGCGCCGCCGCGTTCGCGAAATTGCCGGAGGAATCGCTCGTCCAGGCGTTGCTGATCCGGTACGATCCGGGTGCGGGGATCGGCTGGCACCGCGACCGGCCGGTTTTCGAGCATGTCGTGGGTCTTTCGCTCGGCGTACCGGCGACGATGCGGTTCCGGCGGCGCACGGCGAGCGGCTTCGACCGCGCCGCCGTCCCACTGGCGCCGCGGTCGGTGTACCATCTCAGCGACGAGGCGCGCCACGACTGGGAGCACAGCATCGCCGAGATGGAGGTGACGCGCTGGTCGATCACCTTCCGCAGCTTTACCGCCAGCGCGCGGCCAGACCGGCGCTGACGGTCGAAACTCAGACGTCGAGGTTGGCGACGTTGAGCGCGTTGTCCTGGATGAACTCGCGGCGCGGTTCGACGACTTCGCCCATCAGCTGGGTGAAGATCTCGTTCGCGCTCTCGGCGTTGACCGCGGTGACGCGGAGCATCGAGCGGACCGATGGGTCGAGCGTGGTTTCCCACAGCTGTTCCGCGTTCATCTCGCCCAGGCCCTTGTAGCGCTGGATCGCGAGCCCCTTGCGCCCCGCGGTCAGGATCGCGTCGAGGAGGTGGCTCGGACGCGAGACCTGGGTCGAACCGCGTGCGGCGACCGCGGTGACCGAGCCGATCACACCGGCACCTGCCTCCGCACCCTCTTCAGCCTCGGGCTCTTCGGCCGCCGCCGCCTTGCTGGCGGGGACGAGATTCGAGGTGTGGGCATAGCTCTCGGCATGCTCACCCGACAGCGCGTGCAGTTTGCGCGCCTCGGCCGAGACGAGGAAACTGGCCTCGATGATGTGGTGGTCGGTGACGCCGCGCCATGCACGCTGGAAGTGGATGCCGCCGTCTTCGGTCAGCACCGCGGTCCAGCGGGCATCGCCGTCGTCGAGTTCGAGACGACGCGTGACGATCTCCAGACGCGACGTCCGATCCGCGACCGACGCCTCGGGATCGAACACGCCACCGAGCGCAAGCGCCTCGATCATCCCGGCGTCGTAGCGCTTGGGAACGTAGCGCATCAGCGTCCGCATCCGGCGCGCGTGATCGACCAGATCCTTCAGGTCGCGCCCCGAACGACCGCCGCCGGGACCGTCGAGCACCATCGTGTTGACGCCCGCATCGACCAGATATTCGTCGAGCGCCGCATCGTCCTTGAGGTACACCTCGGACCGGCCCTTGGTCGCTTTGTAAAGCGGCGGTTGGGCGATGTAGAGATAGCCACCCTCGATGATCTTCGGCATGTGGCGATAGAACAGCGTCAGCAGCAGCGTACGGATGTGCGCGCCGTCGACGTCTGCGTCGGTCATGATGACGATCTTGTGGTAGCGCAGCTTGTCCGCGTTGAAGTCGTCGCGGATGCCGGTGCCCATCGCGGTGATGAGCGTGCCGATCTCACGGCTCGACAGCATGCGATCCTCGCGCGCGCGCTCGGTGTTGAGGATCTTGCCGCGCAACGGAAGGATCGCCTGGAAATGACGGTCGCGGCCCTGCTTTGCCGAGCCGCCGGCGGAGTCACCCTCGACCAGGAACAGCTCTGACTTGGCGGGATCGCGCTCCTGGCAGTCGGCAAGCTTGCCGGGGAGCGAGGCGATGTCCATCACGCCCTTGCGGCGCGTCAGTTCGCGGGCACGCTTGGCGGCTTCGCGCGCGGCGGCGGCGTCGATGATCTTGGCGACGATCGCTTTCCCGTGCGCGGGGTTTTCTTCCAGCCATTCGGCCATCTTGTCGGCCATGAGGCTTTCCAAGGGCTGGCGGACTTCTGACGAGACGAGCTTGTCCTTGGTCTGGCTGCTGAACTTGGGGTCGGGCAGCTTGACCGAGACGATCGCGGTCAGGCCTTCGCGCATGTCCTCGCCGGTAAGCTGGACCTTTTCCTTCTTCAACAGCCCCGATTTCTCGGCGTAGTTGTTGAGCGTGCGGGTCAGCGCGGCGCGGAACGCGGCCATGTGCGTGCCGCCGTCGCGCTGCGGGATGTTGTTGGTGAAGGCGAGGACGTTCTCGTAATAGGAGTCGTTCCACTGCAGCGCGACGTCCATCGTGACGTCGTCGCGCGTGCCGCTGATCGCGACCGGCTCCGGCATCAACGGCACCTTCGCGCGATCGAGATACTTCACGAACGCGGCGATGCCACCCTCGTAATAGAGCTCGACGGTCTTCATTTCCTCGTGCCGCGCATCGGAGAGGAACAGGCGGACGCCCGAGTTGAGGAACGCGAGCTCGCGATAGCGATGTTCGAGCTTGTCGAAGTCGAAATCGGTGATCTTGAACGTGGCGGGCGATGGGAAGAAGGTGACGCGCGTTCCCTTTTGGCCTTCGGTGGCGGGACCGACGACCTTCAACGGCGCGACCGCATCGCCGAATGCGAAGCGCATGTAATGCTCCTCGCCGTTGCGCCAGATCGTCAGGTCGAGCCATTCGCTGAGCGCGTTGACGACCGAGACGCCGACGCCGTGGAGGCCGCCCGAGACCTTGTACGCGTTCTCGTCGTTGGTGTTCTCGAACTTACCGCCGGCGTGGAGCTGGGTCATGATGACCTCGGCTGCGGACACGCCTTCCTCTGTGTGAATGCCGGTCGGGATGCCGCGGCCGTTGTCGGTGACGCTGACCGAGCCGTCGGCATTGAGGACGATGTCGATCCGGTCGCAATGCCCGGCGAGCGCCTCGTCGATCGCGTTGTCGCTGACCTCGAACACCATGTGGTGGAGGCCGGAACCGTCGTCGGTATCGCCGATGTACATGCCGGGGCGTTTGCGGACCGCGTCGAGGCCCTTCAGGACCTTGATCGAGTCCGCGCCATAGTCGCCCATGTTCGGGAGGTTGGGATTGTTGGTTTCGGGGTTGGATGCCATGCCGAGTATATAGGCATTCGAGGGCCGAAACGGAAGCGAAATGGCCTGTAGGGGCGAGGCGTGCCGCGCCGGAAGTGCACGAAGTGCAGACGCTGGGAGCGTTTTGCGGCGCGTGTGCACTTCGAGGGTCGGGCGGGCTGGTTTCGAAGGGGTTGGGAGCGCCATGCGGGGATGATGACAGGGGTGGGCTGTGTAGGACAGCGCGCGCATCCTAGCACCGCGCCGGCGAAGGTAGCACCACCCCGGCGGAGGCCGGGGCCCAGTTGGAAAGGTCGCAGTAACGACGAACTGCGCTCAGTCAACAATGTCCCCCAACTGGGCCCCGGCCTTCGCCGGGGTGGTGCAGGTTGGGTCGGGCTTGTCCCTCTCCCCTTGGGGAGAGGGAAGGAGGAGCCTTAGGCGACGGGAGGGTGAGGGGGAGTTGGGATCAGCCTTGCGAGCCTCACTCCCCTCTCCCTTCCCACGGCAAGGGCCGCGGGCCCCTTCCCTCTCCCCGGAGGGGCGAGGGAGACCGGCTTCAGAAGCGGTCGGCGCGCTGGCCTAGCAGGGTTACCTCGACGCGGCGGTTGAGGCGCATGCCGGCCGGCGTTGCATTCGTGGCGACAGGGTCGCGCTCGCCGTGGCCGACGACGCTGAAGCGGGCGCGGACGACGTCCATGTCGTCGAACGCCTGGCGGACGCTCGCCGCGCGACGTTCGGACAGGTCCTGGTTATGCGCGTCCGTCCCGCGCGAGTCCGTGAAGCCGTCGATCGCCACGCGGACGCCGGGGTTGCCGCGCAAATAGCGGGCGAGCGGACGCAGTTTCTCGATCGCGCCGGGACGCAGCACGTCGCTGTCGGTACGGAACAGCACGTCCTCCTGCAGCGTCAGCGTCGCGCCGCGCGGGGTCTGGCGGAAGCCGTAGTTGCGCATCGCGCCGCGGTCCCAGGTCGTGGTGGTCTCGACCACCGTGGTGCCGCCACCGCGGTCACCGCGATAGCCGCGCGGGTCGCGGCCGTACGCATCCCAATCGAACCGGTCGCGGCGGGGGCCGGCGATGCGTGCGAATTCGCGATTGGCGTCGTCGGCCTCCCGCGGGCTGATCCGGCCATCGCCGTTCGCGTCGAAGTTCGGCATCACGAACGCGATGCCGCGCGGCGTATTGCGCAGTTCGGGGAAGAGCACAGGCACGCCGGCGCCTTCGAGGCGGTAGCCGGGGCGTAACCAGGGGGCACGGCTCATGTCGTAGCGGCCCTCCGGACGTCCGCCGTCACGAGCTTGTGCGAAAACGGGGGCGGTGGTGGCTGCAACCATCAGGACGCCAAGGGCTGCGCGCGTGAAATTCCGGGTCATCATGATCTCTCCGTGTCTTCGATGGACGGAGCTTTGCCCGCGCCCGCTTGAACGCGCGGTGAGCCTGCTCGACAGCGCGCGTTCAGCCTAACGCCCGACCGCGATGCGCGTTGCCTGGGTGCCGATCGCGTCGAACAGCGCGTCTTCGGTGCCGGTCATCCACACCTGGCCGCGGCCTGCGAGCCGCGCGAACAGCGCCGCGCGGCGGGATGGGTCGAGGTGTGCGGCGACCTCGTCGAGGAGGAGGACGGGGGGCTGGCCGGTGCGTTCCGCGACCAGGTCCGCGTGCGCGAGGACGATGCCGAGGAGGAGCGCCTTCTGCTCGCCGGTCGAGGCGAGCGACGCGGCGCGGTCCTTGTCGAGGTGCGTGACGATCAGGTCGACGCGGTGGGGTCCGCCGAGCGTGCGCCCGGCAGCGGCATCGCGCGCGCGGCCCTGGGCGAGGTCGGCTTGCAGGCGCGTGGTGTCGCCAGCCCAGCCTTCGAGTGTCAGGCCTGCGCGGGGGAATGGGCCGTCGTCCTGATGCGCAAGCCTCGTGCCGAGCAGGGTGACAGTCTCGCGCCGGGCCGCATCGACGGCGGCGCCATGCTCGGCCATCTGCGCTTCGAGTGCTGAGAGCCAGTCGCCGTCGGGGCGGCCTTCGTCGGCGAGCAGGCGGTTTCGCGCGCGCATCGCGGCGTCGTAGCGGGCGGCGTGGTGGGCGTGGCTCGGGGCGAGCGCCAGCGTGAGGCGATCGAGGAAGCCGCGGCGCTCGCCCGCGGGGGCGACGAACAGGCGGTCCATCGCAGGCGTGAGCCAGAGGATCGTGAGCCACTCGGCTAGTGCGTTGGCGGTGGTGGTGGCGCCCTGGATGCGGACGATGCGGCGTTCGGGGGCGGAGGCGAGAGTCCCGGTTGCGACGTCGACTTCGCCGACTGCGGGCGCCTCGCTCGGCTGCATCTCGTCCTCTGCTAACTCCCCTTCCGCTTGCGGGAGGGGTCGGGGGAGGGGCGCGCTTTCCTCGGGAGCGGACGCCAGTACGTACGTCGCGCCCTCCCCTAACCCCTCCCGTAAGCGGGAGGGGAATAAGGTGGCTGCTACGCCGAAGCCGCCTGCCCCACCTTGTCGCGTCATCTCGCCGAGTGCGGCTCTCCGCAGCCCGCGGCCGGGGGCGAGCAGGGACACCGCCTCCAGGATATTCGTCTTGCCCGCGCCGTTCTCGCCGGTCAGCACGACAAACCCTGGTCCCGGCGTCAGCGTCAGGTCGGCGTGATTGCGAAAATCGGTGAGGACGAGGCGCGACAGCATTGCCCCCGCCTTAAAGGACTTTCGGAGCCGATTGCATCGCCCTTTTCCGTTCGGCCCGAGCGAAGTCGAAAGGCGTGGCACAAGCGACGGTGCTTCGACTTCGCCCAGCACGAACGGGTAAGGGCCCGATCCGATCACATCTGCGCCAGCGACACGCCCCATCCGCTATCGAGCATCGCGTCAGGCGGCTATCCGCTCCGGCACGACTGCGGGTGCGGCCGTCGCGGTCGCCGCCCTCTGCGTGCTGAGATACGATGCGAGCGCCGGTCCGAGTTCGCGCTGCGCCCGCAGATACGCGACCGGCGTGACGATCCCTAGCCGTTCGCGCGCGGCCTCCAGCGGTTCGTGGAGCAGTTCGAGATAATCCTCGCCCGACACCCACTTCGCTTTCCGCCCGTTGCGATAGCCTTCCCAGACCGCCTTCGCGAACAGCTTGCTGCCGGTGACGCGCATGCTCTTCAGCGCCGCCGCGGAGCCGATCAGCGCCCAGCCGAGCCCGCCGACCTGCGCGTAACTGAACGCGACGAGTGCCGCTTCGCCCATGCTTTCATCCGCCTTGTAGCCGGTCAGCACGTGCCAGATATCGTGCGTGTCGCGCACCCGCCGGCCGAACCACGCATAAGGATGCGCCAGATCGTCCTCGGACGGCACGAGACGCGAGACCTCGACCAGCCCGTCGGCGGAATAGCCCGTCGTCTCGAGGAAAGTGCGATACGCCGCCCCGACCGTGCCGGGCGCAAAGCTCGCGACGAACGCGGGGTCGGAGAAACGCTGCGCCAGTTCGACGCGGTCATAGGCGATCCGCCCGCCCTGCTCCGTTGCGATCAATCGCGCGTAATTCATCGGCGCATTGCCGACGTTGAGCGCGCGCATGATCCGGAACACCTGCGTGGTGTCGTCGCCGTTGGCGAGCAATTTCTTGATCGCATCGAACGCCGTACGCCAATCACGACGACCGGTCGTACCGGGGAACGGAGGAAGCTTCGCCATCGAGTCGACTCCTTACTGACATTGCTGTTAGTATCAGGTTTAACGAGGCGTTCAAACGAAAAAGGCCACCCCGCAGGATGGCCTTTCGATCACTACGACTTCACATGCTTGGTATCGCAATATGTGAAGCCGGCTGCCCGTTTCCGGACAGTCTCCAAGCCCGATGCTTTCGCAGAGCGGGAACGCTAAAATAGGTGGGCTGTCAAACCCGGTTTGTCAAGGAATCAAGGCCGAGTCCGAAAAGCATGGCTGTCAGAATATCCTGCAACTGTTCGCTAGATACGCGTCCCGTCAGCCACTTTCGCGCGGCCCCGCCAGATGTTCTCGAGCCTTTGAACCGATCCAGCCGGTCCAGCGACACGGTCGTGATCATATCGCACTTCGCCCACATGGCGATGTTATCGAACGGCGGTGGAAGAGCCTCCGATAACTCGATCCTGCAGTGATAATTCTCGATCATCTGAGGTGCCGTCGTGCTGAGCGGTATGATCGTCGCCAATCGTCCGCGTCGTCGCAACCGTGGGCCGACGATAACCACGGGCCGGGCTTTCCGCATCTCGGGTGAAATCACCACGTCCTCATAGTGCCACATGACGATCTCACCCGGCTCCGGATGATAGAGAAGCCCCATGCTGAGTGTTAAACCCGCATCGGCATCAGCACGTACAGCGCGGGCGACTTATCGTTCTCGCGGATCAGCGTCGGGGCGGCGGCGTCCGCCAGATGTACCTCGACCATGTCGCCGTCGATCTGCGCGAGGATGTCCATCAGATAGCGGCTGTTGAAGCCGATCTCGAACGGGAGCGCGACGTAATCGCCGGGGACCTCCTCCGCGGCGGTGCCGTTTTCGGGCGAGGTCACCGACAGCGTGATCTTGTCGCGGTCGAGCGCCATCTTCACGGCGCGCGTCTTCTCCGTCGCGATCGTGGAGACGCGGTCGACGCCTTCCATGAAGCTTTTCGGATCGATCTTGAGGATCTTGTCGTTGCCGGTCGGGATCACGCGGCTGTAATCGGGGAAGGTGCCGTCGATCAGCTTCGAGGTCAGGATCGCCTGGCCGAGGTCGAAGCGGATCTTGGTGGGCGACAGAGATACGCCGACCGAACCGTCGACCTCGTCGAGCAGTTTGCGCAGCTCGCCGATGCATTTGCGCGGCACGATCACGTCGGGCATCGATTCGGCACCCTCGGGGCGCGGCAGCGTGACGCGCGCGAGGCGGTGGCCGTCGGTCGCCGCGGCCTTCAGCACCGGGTTCGAGCTGTCGCCGTCCGCGACGTGCAGGAAGATGCCGTTGAGATAATAGCGCGTCTCTTCGGTCGAGATCGCGAAGCGCGTCTTGTCGATGATCTGCTTGAGCGTCTCGGCGGGCAGCTCGAACTGGGTCGGCAGTTCGCCTTCCGCGATCACCGGGAAATCGTCGCGCGGCAGCGTGCCGAGCGAGAAGCGGGCGCGGCCTGCGACGATGCTCATCCGGCCTTCCGACGCGGCGAGCTGGACTTGAGACCCCTCGGGGAGCTTGCGCGCGATGTCGAACAGCGTGTGCGCGGACACCGTGGTCGCGCCGGGCTGGTCGACGGCGGCTGCGATCGATTCGTTGATCTGGAGATCAAGGTCGGTCGCCATCAGCTTGAGCGTGCCCTCGGCAGTCGCCTCGATCAGCACGTTCGACAGGATGGGGATGGTGTTGCGCCGCTCCACCACGGACTGGACATGGCTCAGCCCCTTGAGGAGCGTTGCGCGTTCGATCGTCGCCTTCATGAAAATCCCCCATGCCGCCGCGGTCGGACTCGATACCGGGGGCAACTCCAAACCTACCTACCCAACAACAAAGGGCCGGGGCAAGCACCCCGACCCTTCGTTTATTCAGGTAAATTCAGGGTTAACCGGATCAGAAGCGGAAGCCGTAGCTCGCCACGACCTGATGGCGGTCGGTATCGACGTCGAAGCGGCTGCTGGTGCCGCCGGTCGCATAGTCGATGTTGCCGCGCTCATAGTTCGAATAGCGGTATTCGAGCTTGGCATAGCTGTTCGGTCCCATCGCGTGCTCGGCACCCGCACCGACGCGCCAGCCGCCGAGCTTGAAGTTGGTGTCGGTGGTCTGGCTGGTGCTGCCAGCGAGCACGCTCAGCTTCGAGTTGGTGTAGCCGCCCTTGACGTACAGCATCGTCGTCGGTGCGACGACATAGCCCGCGCGCGCGCCGACGTAGATGTCGCGGCCCTGCTTGACGCGGCCATAGCCGAAGTCGCTGGTGTAGTCGTTGCGGTTGCTCTTCGCGGTCGAGCCGGTCAGTTCGGCTTCGGCGCCGAGCACGATGTTGTCCGACGTCGCGATATCGTAGCCGATGCCGCCGCCGTACAGCAGGCCGTCGATCTTCTGGTCGTCGCGCCCGTTGTTGTTGGACACGCTGCTGCCGGCGCCGGTGTGGTCGTAGCCGAGCGTGGCCTCGACGCGGGGGCCGGTGAAGGTCGGGTTGGTCTGCGCGAGGGCGGGTGCTGCCCCGAAACTGATGGCGGCGGTGGTGGCGAGCAGCGAGACGGCGATGAGCGTACGCATTGGGGTTACTCCTTTACTGAACCGGCGCCCCATTACGCGGGGCGGACCGCTCCAATGGACCAACCGTGCGGGCGTTGCATGAACCCCAGATAAACGCGGAAATCCGTTGCTTTTGCGCCACAGGGGGTTGAAACGCGGGCCATGATTCCAAGCCAACGGCAGGGTGAAGGTGACGCCCGATCAACCGATATTCCAGCCCTTCGCAAGGGTCGCGATTTCGTCGCGCGGCACGGCGAAACCGTGTTCAACGCGGCGCATCGATTGCAGGGGGATGCGGCGCATACGCCGTTGACGCGGGCGGGGTTCGCGCAGGCGGACGAGCTTGGGCGGGCGTTGCGTGAGGTGCTTGGGATGAAGCCGGCGCTGACGCTGTGGTCCTCCCCGACCGGCCGCGCGTTGCAGACGTTGGCGGTGATCTGCGAGCACCTGGAACTGGACTGGCATGACGCGCGGACCGATCCGCGGCTGGTCGAGATCGACATGGGATCGTGGGGCGGGCGCTACTACGCGGACGTCGTCGACGAGGTCGGGCCGGTGATGCTGCCGGGTGGGACGCTGAAGCCTGCACCTGATGGCGAGACCTATGGAGAGATCGCGGCACGAGTCGGCGGGTGGCTGGCCGATACGGCGGAGGATCCGGGCGATCGGCTGGTGATCATGCACGGGATTTCGAGTCGGGTGATGCTCGGCGTGATGACCGGGGCGGCGGTCGATCCGTTGCTGGGCGCGCCGGTTGCGAGGGGGTTGCCGCAGGGGTCGGTTACGCTGGTCGAGAATGGCCGGGCGACGGTGCCGCATCTGGGTACGGGGTTCGCTCCGGCGTGAAATTCGCATTCCTGCTGGCGTTGGCGATCGCTGCTCCGGCGGCGGCGCGGGACACGATCGGCATCTACAAGGGGTGGGGTGCGTTTCGCGATGCCAGCCCGGCACGGTGCTACGCGATTGCGCGGCCGGTGATGGCGGGGGGGCGTTCGTCCGGGTTCGCCAGCGTTGCGACGTGGCCGAAGCGGGGTTTACGCGCGTCCTTGTATGTGCGGCTCAGTCGCGAGAGGGATCGGTCGGCGGGGGTGACGCTTACGGTCGGCGAGCGGCGATTCGCGCTGGTGGCGAACGGCTTGGATGCGTGGGCTGGCGATGCGCCGAGCGATCGCGCGATCGTGGCGGCGATGCGGTCGGGGCGAAGCATGAGCGTGGAGGCGGTCGGTGTCGGGGGGCGGCCGTTCGTCGATGTGTATGCGCTGTCGGGGGCGGCGACGGCGATCGATGCGGCTGTGTTGGCGTGTAGCGGGGGGTGACGTTTTGTGGAGCGTATCCCAATCCGATGGCACCACCCCGGCGGAGGCCGGGGCCCAGTTGGAGAGGTGGTCATAACTACGGGCTGAGCGTCACCATCTTCGTCCCCCAACTGGGCCCCGGCCTTCGCCGGGGTGGTGCCTGTCTCCTGAGAGACGGCTGAGCGATTCCGCCCTCGTCCAGCAGCCAGTAGAAAAATCACGAAAATTCCGCTACGGGCTCGCGCATGCAGACCGCCGCGAACCTCATGCCTATTCCCGGGCACATCGATCCCGTGCCCGTTCCCCGCAGCTTCGTGCCGCGCAGCGATGGGCGGATCGACCTGCTCGGGCTGTCGCTCGCCGATCTGCGGATGGCGCTGGAGACGTCGCAGCTCGAGGAGAAGCAGGCCAAGCTGCGCGCCAAGCAGCTGTGGCACTGGATTTACAATCGCGGCGCGACCGAGTTCTCGGCGATGACCGATATCTCGAAGACGATGCACCCGTGGCTGGAGCAGCGCTTCGTGATCAGCCGGCCCAACGTGGTCGAGGCGCAGGTGTCGACCGACGGCACGCGGAAGTGGTTGCTGCGGTCGGATGACGCGCAGGATTACGAGATGGTGTTCATCCCCGACGCGGATCGCGGCACGCTGTGCGTGTCGAGTCAGGTCGGCTGCACGCTCAACTGCACGTTCTGCCACACCGGTACGATGCGGTTGGTGCGCAACCTGACGCCCGCCGAGATCGTCGGCCAGGTGATGCTCGCGCGCGACTCGTTGGGCGAATGGCCGAGCCAGCCGGAGGGGCGGATGCTCACCAACATCGTGATGATGGGGATGGGCGAGCCGCTCTATAATTTCGAGAATGTCCGCGATGCGCTGAAGCTGGTGATGGACGGCGCTGGCCTCGCGCTCAGCCGGCGGCGGATCACTCTGTCGACGTCGGGCGTGGTGCCGATGATGGCGCGTGCGGGGGCGGAGATCGGCGTGAACCTGGCGGTATCGCTGCATGCGGTGACGAAGGAAGTGCGCGACGAGATCGTGCCGCTGAACCGCAAATACGGCATCGAAGAGCTGCTTCAGGCGTGCGCGGACTATCCGGGCACCAACAACGCGCGGCGGATCACGTTCGAATACGTGATGCTGAAGGACAAGAACGACTCCGACGACGATGCGCGCGAGTTGGTGCGGTTGCTGCGGAAGTACGAGTTGCCGGCAAAGGTGAACCTCATTCCGTTCAATCCGTGGCCGGGGGCGCAATACGAGTGCTCGACGCCGGAGCGGATCAAGTCGTTCTCCAGCATCGTGTTCAGCGCGGGGATCTCGGCACCGGTGCGGACGCCGCGCGGTCGCGATATCGATGCGGCGTGTGGGCAGCTGAAAACCGCGTCGGAGAAGAAGAGCCGCGCGCAGATCGATCGCGAGGCCGCCGCCGAGTCCGACGCTTTTGCTTGAGTGGACTGCGGTCGCGCTGGCGGCAGGGGCTGGGGTTCTCGGCGGGGCGATGAACGCGCTGGCGGGCGGTGGCAGCTTCGCGACGATGCCGACGCTGATCGGGCTCGGCGTGCCCTCGACCTTCGCCAACGCGACCAGCAACGTCTCGCTCCAGCCGGGTGCGATGGCGAGTGCATGGGCGTATCGCCACGGACTCCAGCCGATCTCTGGCGTCAGCATGAAGACGATGGCGGGGATTACGTTCGTCGGCGGGCTGGTCGGCAGCCTGTTGCTGGTGGCGACGTCGGCGCGTGCGTTCGACCTGATCGTGCCGTGGCTGCTGCTGTTCGCAACGCTGGCTATCGCGTTCGGCACGCGCGCGTCGCTGTGGCTCCGGTCGCGGGTCGAGATCGGGCCGAAGTCGCTGGTCGCGGTGCAGGCGTTGCTGGGGGTGTATGGCGGGTATTTCGGCGGCGGCGTCGGGCTGATGCTGACCGCCGCCTGGGGGCTGCTGTCGGGCGCGACGCCCGCGACGCTCGCGCCGCCGCGGACGCTGATGCTGGCGGTCGCCAACCTCGCCGCGACGATCATCTTCATCGTGACCGGGATGGTGGTGTGGGCGCTATGCGTGCCGATGCTGATCGGCGGGATCGTCGGCGGGCATTTCGGGGCTAAGCTGGGGTTGCTGCTGTCGCCGCAGGTGATCCGCGTGTGGACGCTGCTGGTGACGATCGCGACGACGATCGTGTTCTTCTACCGCGCCTATTCCTGAAGCCCGGTCTTGGTGGCGAGCCATTTCGCCGCGGCCTCGGGCGTCTCCTTGTCGGTATCGCGATCGACCCGATAGTTCGCGGCGCGCATCGCCTCGACCGGGATGCGTCCGACCATCGGCTTCAGCGCAGCGAGGAACTTGGCGTCCCCTGCCCGCTTCGGCGCGACCATCAGGATCGCGTCGTAGCCTGGGATCGCACGCCGCGGGTCGGTCAGCACGGTAAGCCCGTCCGCAGCGATCCGGCCATCCGACGAGAAGGCGGAGATGACGTCGACATTGCCGCTCTCCAGCGCGCGGTACATGAAGGTCGGGCTGTACGGCGTGGTCTTGGCGAAGCGGAGCGGATAGGCGCGCTTCACCGCGGCCCATTCGGGACGTTCGAGGAATTCGAGATCGCTGCCGAGCGTCATGCCGGGCGCGGCCTTCGCCAGATCGTCGAGGCTGGCGATGCGCTTGGCCTTCGCCGCGTCGCCCTTCATCGCGAAGGCATAGGCATTCTCGAACCCTAGCGAGCCGATCAGGCCGACATGATGCTCGCGCCTCGCCCAGTCGCCGATCGCGGCGACCATCGCCGGGCGTTCGGGGACGTCGTTGCGCTTCATCTCGTTCGCCCAGATCGTCCCGGCGTAATCGACATAGACGTCGATATCGCCTCCGGAGAGCGCGCCGAACACCACCGCCGAGCCGAGGCCATCGCGATATTCGACGGTATAGCCCGCATGTTCGAGCCGGTCGCCGATCAGCCGCGCGAGGATGTATTGTTCGGCGAAGTTCTTTGCGCCGACCACCACGGTGCGGTCTGCGCCACCCTTCGGCCACAGCGGGGCGGTCGCCGCCGCGGTTCCCACGACCAGCACCACCGCGCTCGCGATCCACAGCCAGCGGCGGCGCGCGCGGATGCCATATTCGATCGCGCCGATCAGCGCGTCGACCGCCAGCGCGAGTGCGGCCGCCGACACGCAACCGGCGAGCACCAGCGCCCAGTTCTGCGTCTGGAGTCCCGCAAAGATCATGTCGCCGAGGCTCGGTTGGCCGACCGTCGTCGACAAGGTCGCCGCCCCGATCGTCCAGACCGCCGCGGTGCGGATGCCGGCGATCAGTACGGGCGCGACCAAAGGTGCCTCGACCAGCCGCAGTTTCTGCGCGGGCGTCATGCCGACCGCGTCCGCCGCCTGGATCACCGCGGGATCGATGCCGTGCAGCCCCGCCACCGCATTCCGCAGGATCGGGAGCAGCGCATACAGCGTCAGCGCGATCAGCGACGGGAGGAAGCCGAGCGCGGGAATGCCGCCGCCGACCAGCGCGGAGAGGCTGAGCAGCAGCGGGTAGAATAGCGCGAGCAATGCAAGGCTCGGGATCGTCTGGACGAGGCTCGCGAAACCGAGCGACACGCGCGCCACGGTCGCGTTGCGCGCGGACCATATGCCAAGCGGCAGGCTGATCGCGATGCCGAGCAGCAGCGCCGCCGCGGAGAGCAGGACGTGGTTGGCGAGCAGCGGCGGCACGCGGCCGAGCGCATCGAGGAACGCGCTCATGCGACCCCCCTCATGCGACCAGCGCCTGAAGGCGTTCGGCCTGCGCACGCGGCACCTGCACCAGCGCCTGCGCGTCGTCGCCACCCTTGCCGGCAACGAGGTCGGCGGGCGTGGCATCGGCGACGATCCGCCCCGCCTTCATCACCAGCACGCGGTCGGCGAGCAACAGCGCCTCCGCCATGTCGTGCGTGACGAGGATGGTGGTCAGCCCGAGCCGGTCATGGAGCTCGCGGATCCGCGTGCCGAGCGCATCGCGCGTGACCGGGTCGAGCGCGCCGAACGCCTCGTCGAGCAGCAGCAGTTTTGCGCCAGGTGCGAGCGCGCGGGCGATGCCGACACGCTGGCGCTGGCCGCCCGAGAGCGCGTCGGGCATCCGGCCGGCGATGTCGCGGGGCAGGTCGACGAGGTCGAGCAGTTCGCCGACCTTCGCCTCGTCCGTGCGGCCGGCGATGCGCAGGCCGATCGCGATGTTCTCGGCGATCGTCATGTGCGGGAACAAGCCGATGTTCTGGAAGACGTAGCCGATCCGGCGGCGCAGTTCGGGCGCGGGCTCGGCGGCGACGTCGGCACCGTCGATCGTCACGCGGCCTTCGCTCGGCTCGACCAGGCGGTTGAGCGTCTTCAGCAGCGTCGACTTGCCCGAACCGGACGTGCCGACGAGTGCGACGAAACTGCCGCGTGCGATCTCCAGCGAGACTGCATCGACGGCGATCGTCGTGCCCCCAGCGCCTGGGTATCTCTTGGTGACGCGTTCGAAAGCGAGCGCTGGGGAATTGTCTGGCATCTGCGCGCAGGATGCGGGAAACATACCGGAAAATCAAATGGAGAGGGTATGAGCCAGCAGGGCATTTTCATCACCGGCGGCGGATCGGGGATCGGCCGCGCGACCGCGATACTGTTCGCGCGGAAAGGCTGGCGGGTTGGGCTCGCCGACGTCAACGTCGCAGGGCTTGCCGAGACCGCCGCGATGCTGCCCGCGGGCATGGTCAGCACGTATCAGATGGACGTGCGCGACCGCGATGCGTGGGTGGCGTCGCTCGACGCGTTCGTCGCGACCACCGGCGGGCGGCTCGACGTGCTGTTCAACAATGCCGGGATCGGATCGGGCGGACCGCTCGCGGAGACCGATTTCGCCGAGATCGACCGGGTGATCGCGATCAACCTGGTCGGCGCGCTGAACGGGGCGCGGATCGGCCATGCGTATCTTAAGCGGACGCCGGGATCGTGCCTGCTCAACACCGCGTCGGCGTCGGCGATCTATGGATCGGCGGGGCTCGCGCCCTATTCCGCGACCAAGTTCGGCGTGCGCGCGATCACCGAGGCGCTCGACGGCGAATGGGCGGCGGACGGCATCAAGGTGCGCTCGATCGTACCGAGCTTCATCGACACGCCGCTGCTCGATTCCGCGGCGGGGAACACGAACCACTCGATCCGCGAGACGGTGACGGGGGCGGGGCTGGAACTGACCGGGGTGGACAAGGTCGCGGAGGCTGCTTGGGAGGCAGTGCACGGCGACAAGGTGCACACGTTCGTGGGGAAGACCGCGCACCGGATGGCGTTCGCCGCGCGGTGGATGCCGGGTGCGCTGCGCAAGCGGATGCGGCGGGATATGCGGAAGGGCTGAACCCGCTTTAATCCTCCCCCGCCAGGGGGAGGTGGCTGGCACTTGCCAGACGGAGGGGGCGGTACGCGATGACCGAGGTTCCGTGTCCTCCCCCTCCGTCACCTTCGGTGCCACCTCCCCCTGGCGGGGGAGGATCGTTTTACCTCAGGCGTCGCCGACGATCGCGTCGATCGCTTCGGCCATCTCGATATCGCGCGGTGACAGCCCGCCTGCGTCATGCGTCGTCAGCAGGATTTCCACGCGGTTCCAGACGTTCTTCCATTCCGGATGGTGGTTCGCGCGTTCGGCGATCAGCGCGACCTGCGTCATGAAGCCGAACGCCTCGACGAAATCGGCGAACACGATCGTCCGCGTGATCGCGTCGCGCGCATCGTCGTAATCCCACTCGTCGAGCCCATCGAGCGCCTCGGCCCGCTCGGTATCGTTCAGCGCTTCGATCATCGGGCTCTCCCTTGCCGCAACAGTTCGCCGACGCGTATGGCTGGCGGCATGAGCGGGCAAGCGACAATATCCGGGGAAGCCCCCGACGCCGACACGATCGAGGCGATCTGTCGCGCGACGATCGCCAGGCTGCCCGCGCAGTTCGCCGAGCATCTTGGCGACATCGTGTTCGCGGTCGAGGAGTTTGCCGACGAGGAGACGCTGGCGGCGCTGGGCCTCGAACACCCGCTCGACCTGTCGGGGCTGTACCACGGCCGTCCGCTCGGCGAGAAATCGTCGATGGACGTCGCGCCGATGCCCGATCGCATCGTGCTGTACCGCCGTGCGATCCTGGAGGAATGGATCGAGACCGGGGTGCGCCTCGACGATCTCGTCGCGCATGTGACGATCCACGAGATCGGCCATCATTTCGGCCTCAGCGACGACGACATGCACGCGCTGGAAGACTCCGCCGCATGAGTCTCGCGTTTCGCGACGTCGCGTGCGTACGGGGCGGAAGATTGCTGTTCTCAAGCGTGTCGTTCGACCTCGGGCCGGGCGATGCGGCGATCGTCACCGGTCCCAATGGCATCGGCAAATCGAGCCTGATCCGTATCGCCGCCGGCCTGCTCGCGCCATTCGAAGGCGCCGTGACGTGTGACGCGGACAAGGCGTTGCTGACCGAGGCAAGCGCGCTCGACTCGGACCGCACGCTGATCGCGGCGCTTCGTTTCTGGGCCGCGTTGGACAATGCGCCCGCCCCCGATACCCGGATCGCCCACGCCCTGTCCGCACTCGATCTCGATGCGCTCGCGGACATTCCGGTCCGCCTGCTGTCGACCGGGCAACGCCGCCGCGCGGCGATCGCCCGCGTTGCCACTAGCGGAGCACCGGTCTGGCTGCTCGACGAACCCGCCAACGGGCTCGACACGGTGTCGATCGCTCGACTGGAAACGCTGATTGCCGAGCACCGCGTCACCGGGGGTATCGCACTGGTCGCAACGCATCTGTCGCTGGCGCTTCCCCACGCGCAGGAGATTGCGTTGTGATCGCGCTGATCCGTCGCGATCTGCGGCGCAGCGTGTCGAGTGGCGGCGCGACGCTGGTGGTCGCGTTCTTCCTGCTGGTGGCGACACTGTTCCCGTTCGCGATCGGCCCCGACGCGGCGTTGCTCGCGCGGATCGGCGGCGGGGTGATCTGGACCGCGGCATTGCTTGCGGCCTTGTTGCCGGTCGAGCGCCTCGTCGGTCCCGATCTGGAGGCGGGCGTATTCGACCAGTTCGTCGTCCGCAGGATGTCGCTTGCGCTGGTCGCCTTGGCGAAGACGATCGCGCACTGGCTGAGCTTCGGCCCCCCGCTGATGCTCGCCGCGGTGATCGCCGCCGGCCTGCTCAACCTGTCGGCCGACACGCTGCTCCGCGTCGAGATCGGCCTGCTGATCGGCACGCCCGGCCTCGCCGCACTCGCGGTTGCGACGAGCGCGCTGGTCGCGGGCGTTCGCGGCGGCGGGGCGGTGACGGGTCTCGTCATGCTGCCGCTCGCGGTGCCGTTGCTGATCTTCGGAGCGGGATCGCTAGACCCGGCCGGCGGCGCGGGCGCGGTGAAACTGCTCGCCGCGGTCAGCCTCGTGCTCGTCGCGGGCGCACCGTTCCTGGCAGCCGCAGCGATCCGCGCGGGCATGGACTGAGGGGTGAGCATGACGGACGAGCAAGCCGGCCCCATACGCGTCGGGCTGATCGGCTACGGGTTTTCGGGCAAGACCTTCCATGCCCCGTTGATAACGTCGGTCGCGGGGCTCGAGCTTTGCGCGGTCTCGTCGCGCGATGCCGGCAAGGTGCAGGCGGACTTTCTGGGGATGGTGGTCCACGCCGATCCGCACGCGCTGATCGCGGCCGAGGACATTGACCTGGTCGTGATCGCGACGCCGAACGAGACGCACGCACCGCTTGCGAGGGCAGCGATCGCCGCGGGGAAGCATGTCGTGATCGACAAGCCGTTCACGCTAGACCTCGACGAGGCACGCGGGCTTGTCGGACTGGCGGAAGATCGGGGGGTACTGCTGTCCGTCTTCCACAACCGGCGCTGGGATAGCGATTTCCTCACCGTGCGCGCCGCGATCGACGCAGGTGTCGTCGGCGACGTCACGCATTTCGAATCGCACTTCGATAGGTTCAGGCCGGACGTCCGCGACCGCTGGCGCGAGCGGTCGGGGCCGGGCAGCGGTGTCTGGTACGATCTCGGTCCGCATCTCGTCGATCAGGCATTGCTCCTGTTCGGCCTGCCGGACCGGGTGCAGGCCTCGATCGCGACGCAGCGGCCGGGCGCGATGACGGACGATTGGGCGCACGTCGTCCTGTCCTATGGCGAGCGCCGCGTGATCCTCCAGGCGAGTATGCTGGTGGCGGGCCGCTGGAGCGCAGCGCGTCGGCCAAGATCGCTGCCCTGACGCTGAGCCTCAGGGCCTCGTTCGGCGATCCGCCCTATTGGGACTTACCGCCGAACGATCGCGGCGTGCCACCTTCGGCCTAGGATCGCATTCCGGGATACGCCCGGATAGGCTGCGGCGTTTCGATCTGGCAGAGAGGCCGTAATGACGACGCTCGCCAAGCCCTTCGTAGAGCCCCGTACCCCCTCCCGCGCCACCGCCGTCCTGCCGACGATCGCCGACCTGCCCTGGCTGGTCGGGTATGCGCTCGCGTTCCTGGCGGCGCATCATATCGCCGCCGAATGGGGCGGGCGCGGTTTCTATTCGCTGCTGTATCCTGCGGCCGGCTTCCGCATTGCGCTGCTGTGGCGGCGCGGGCCGCGATTGACCCTTGCGATCATCGTGACCGAAATCCTCGTGCAGATTGGCACCGGCGTGATCGATCCGCGGTCGGCGGGATGGCTGACCGCGCTGATCGGCGTGATCCGTCCGCCGCTGGTCTATGGCCTGATCGTGCTGCTGGTCCGGACGATGGCGGATCGTGCACAGACGAGCATGAGCGTTGCGCCGATGCCGCTTGGCCTCGCCTCGGTCGGCGCGCCCGCCGCCGCGGCGTTGACCGCGCTGCCCTGGTCGTTGCTACGCCCCGATCTCACCGGCGTGTCCGGACTGCGCGAGACGGTGACGTCGCTGACCGGGTTCGTCGTCGGCGACCTGCTCGGCGTCCTGCTGCTGGCGCCGCCCCTGCTCTGGGTGGCGGACCTTGCGACGGGCGGCACATTGCGGCCCGGACGCCCGAGCATGGCGTCGGTCGCGGAGGCCGTGGTGATCCTGGTCGCGTCGTTCGCGATCGAGATCCTGCTCGCGCGGATCGGCCTGGGCACGCCGCATACCCCCGTCCTGCTCGCGGTCGCGTGGATCGGGCTGCGGTTCGGGCGGCTGGCGAGCTGGCTGGCGATCGTCGTCGTCGCGGCGATGGTCCTGCCGCAAACCGCGATGCCGATGGACATGGGCGGGCGCCTCGCGCTGCACATGAGCCTCGCCTCGATCATGGTCGTCGGGTATCTGGCGGGCAGTTTCGCGGATGCGCAGGCCAAGGTGCGGGTCGATCTCGAACGCCGCGATCGCCTGTTGTTCCAGGCCGAACGGCTGAAGACGTTGCGGGCGATGTCGGTGGCGGTCATCCACGAGATCAGCCAGCCGCTTTCGACGCTGGCGATCGAGGCTAAGCATCTGCACGAGCTGACCGTCTCGGCCGATGTCGAGATCGCGACAGCTGCTGCGCTGATCGACCGCAAGGCCGCCGCGTTATCGACGCTGGTCCGCCGACTCCGGCGGTTCGGCGGGCGGACGGTCGACGTGCCGACGCCCCTGCCGCTCGCGACGTTGATCGACACCGTCGCGGCGCTGGCCCGGCCCGAGGCGAAATCGCAGGGTGTCACGCTGTCGATCGACGCCGTCGCGCCCGACCTCGTCATCCTCGCGCAGGAAGTCGAATTGGCGCAGGCAATCGTCAACCTGGTGCGCAACGCGGTCCACGCCTGCGGCGACGGCAACGTGACGCTCGGCGTGACCCGCACGAACCGAGGCGTCGAGCTGGTGGTCGTGAACGGATCGCGACCCGCCCGCCCCGAGCAGTCCGGCATGGGCGTCGGCATCCTCGTCGCCCGCGCGATCGTCGAGGCGCATGGTGGCACCCTGTCGCGCATCACCGATACGGCGGGGCAAACGTGCGCGACCATCGCCCTTCCGCTTGTTGGAGAGCCCGCATGACTGATACCGCGTGTGGCATGGTGTATGTCGTCGATGACGACCAGGACCTCGGCGCTGCGGTCGCACGGCTGCTTCGCCGTCACGGGCATGTCGCGGAACCGTTCCTGGATCCCGCCCCGTTGCTGAAAGTGTACGAGCGCGCGCCAGCGCACTGCATCGTCACCGACGTGATGATGGGCGAGATCGACGGGTTCGACTTTGCCGACCGCGTCCGCCTGCTCGACCCCGCGGTCGCGATCATCTTCATGACCGCATGGCCGACGACCGCCAACGCGGTTGATTCGGTGCGTCGCTATGGCGGCCTCGACTATCTCGAAAAGCCGATCGACGAGGACCGGTTGCTCGCCGCCATCGCCGAGGGGGTCGCCTGGTCCAAAGTGCAACGCTCGGCACTCGCTCGGACCGCGGGGCTGACGCCGCGGCAGCGCCAGGTGTTCGACCTGCTCGTGAAGGGCCACAACAACCAGGCGATTGCCGCCGCGCTCGACATTAGCCCAAAGACGGTGGAGGATCACCGTGCCGCGATCGTCGCGAAGACGGGGACCAGCGGCATCGCCCAACTGATCGCGCTCGCACGGTAATCCGCAAGGTCAGTCGAACACGCGCGGCGACTGCGTTGCGCGTCTGGGGGACCGGTACATACCGCCCGACGACATTGATGCGGTGCGTCGGAAGTGGGTGACGGATGTGGAAATGCTGGGACCGTTGATCGGTCGACGCGCGCTGACCCGTCTCGATGCGCCATCCTTGGCGCTGTCGGCGATGCATGACGCGTCTCGGTATATTTCCCGGATGGGGTGCGCTTCGACACCGGGATACGCATTCTGGACGATGATCCAACCAGATCGGATGAGAATTGCGCGTTTTGAAGGAACTCTCGGTTCCCTGTCGCATGAATGTCGGCGGCAAATGGTCGAACGGATGCATTCATGACGTGTCCGACAAGGGCCTGCTTGTATCGAGCAGCGAACCGCCGATCCTTGGGACCTATGTCGATATTCGCCGCGGGACTCTTGTCATCATTGGTCGTGTGGTGTGGAACGGCGGCAGCCGCTTCGGCGTGCGGACGCAGGATCCGATCAGCCTCGCAACATTGCTGAGCGAGCCGATCCTGGATCGCCAACCGAAGACGCTCGATAGACGAAGTGTTGTACGCGCAGATGCCACGCAGCGAGGTGTTCAGCGATCCGCCAAGTTCAAGCACCGCTCGTCGGCATTCGAATTCATCTGCATTGCGACGCTCGGCGCAGGTCTCGCAGGCTTCGCTGCCGTATCCAGTTACCATGCCTTGTCAGCGCCATTTACCACTGCTGTCGTCGTGCTCGATGGCGCAGCACACTGATAAACGTGCCGCTATTTTTCCGGCGCACTGCAGATCGAGCGGAAGCCGGCGGCCATGAAATTAGCCATGACCTCCTTCACCGCGGGGAAGTCGTCCGAATGGCATAGACCGCCGGACAGCTTGTCGATCCGCCCGGTGCGCGCAAGCGTAAGCATCAGCGCGCCGGTGACGAAGTGATAGCCCCAGAAGATGCGGTCCTCGGGGCAATCGGGCAGCGCGCGCTTGAGCAGTTCGATTAGGCGCAAGACGACCGGATCGAAATGCCGGTCCATCAGATCCGCGCCCCATTCGGGCGTGTTCGCGACCTGCGCGCCGAGCTTGGCGTAATTTTTCCAGCCCTCCCCGCCTTTGATATAGGTGTCTAGGTCGGTGTCCAGAAATGCGTGGAGCGCGCCCTCGACGGTCGGCGCGTCGCCCGCCGCGCGTTCATAGTCGTCCAGCGCCGTCATCCGGCGTTCGCTGGTCACGCCGGCACGCCGCGCGAAGACCGCGTCGAACAGCGCCTTCTTGTCGCTGAAATAGTAGTTCAGCAGCGTGTGATGGACGCCAACCTGCTTGGCGACGTCCTTCAGCGTGACGCCGTGCAGCCCATGCTTCGAGAACAATTCCTCCGCGGCGTCGAAGATCTGTTCCATCGTCTCGGCACGCTGATCGGCCTTGCGCGAGCGGCGAGCGGGTTTTTCGGTTTGCGTCACGTCCCGATCACTCCCGCCTAATGCCGCATGCGTCAAGCACCGCGCGCGCGCACCCGCGTGTTCACAAGCAAGAGAGTGTGCATTGACAGTCGCCAAGCCGTCCAGCATTCTCAGCGCATAATCCACGCCAAGTGGGAGAGGTTGATGGCGGTCCTGAGCAGCGTTGCGACGTCGGAGTCGCAGCCGGTAATACCCATGGCGCAACGCCCCGCCACCAAACGTCCCCGGCGCCCCGGCATCGTGCTGGCGATGCTGACCTTCGTGTACGTGCTGAACTTCCTCGACCGACAGCTGCTGGGCATCCTCGCCAAGCCGATCCAAGATTCGCTGCATATCACCGATGGCCAACTCGGGTTGATCGGTGGACTGTATTTCGCGCTGTTCTATTGCTTAATCGCGATCCCGGTCAGCTGGCTGGCCGACCGTACGAGCAAGGTCGGCATCCTGACGCTCGCCTGCGCGATCTGGAGCGCGGCGACGATCGCGTGCGGCATGGCGCGTACGTATCCGCAACTGGTGGCCGGCCGGATGCTGGTCGGGTTCGGCGAAGCGGGCGGCGTCCCGCCCTCCTATGCGCTGATCACGGATACCTTCGCACCGGGCAAGCGCGGCGTGGCGTTCGGCATCTACAATCTGGGCCCACCGATCGGTGCGGCGCTCGGAATCGCACTCGGCGCGTCGATCGCGGCGGCCTATGACTGGCGCGACGCGTTCATCACGATCGGCATCGTCGGCATCGTCGCCGCCATCGCCCTGCCGTTCATAATCCGCGAGCCGGCGCGGGACGGCGCGACCGACGGCGATGCAGTTACGCGCGACCGTGCGCCGTTCTGGGGCACGGTAAAGGCGTTCTTCGCAAACCCGGTGATGACGCTGGCCGCGTTCGGCAGCGGCGCAACGCAGTTCGTCACCTATGGCCTTGGCAATTTCGCGGTACTGTTCCTGATCCGGGAGAAGGGCATGACGCTGCCCGAGATCGCGATCTGGTACGCCGTCGCGATCGTGGTCGGAATGGGCGGCGGGATGATCGCGTCGGGGCGGATCATCGACCGCTTCACCCGCGGATCGCGCCGCGTCTTCGCGATCGCGCCGGCAGTGTCCCTGGCGGTGTCGATGCCGTTCTACCTGGCGTTCGTCTGGGCACCGACCTGGCCGCTGGCGCTCGCCCTGCTGACGATCGTGATGTTCTTCAACTATTTCTACCTCTCCTGCTCGGTGACGCTGGTGCAGGAGGAAGCTGCGCCCAACCAGCGCGTGCTGGCGGGTGCGTTGCTGCTGCTGGTGATGAACTTCATCGGCCTCGGCCTCGGACCGACCTGGGTCGGTGCCGCCAGCGACTGGTTCGCCGCACATGGCGCGACCAATCCGCTGCAGCTGTCGCTTTACACGCTCACCCCATTCTACGCAGTCGCGATCGGCCTGTTCCTCTGGCTCGCGCGCACGCTGTCCCGTCAGGAGTCCCGCATATGAAGGCGTATCACGGTCTGGTTTCGCTCCTGCTCGCAAGCGCTACGCCCGTCTTTGCAGCAGACAGAGCGCCCGTCGTCGATGCGCCTGCAGGCCGCGTGTCGGGCACGGCCGCAGGCGACGTCCGCGTCTTCAAGGGCATTCCCTACGCGGCCGCGCCGATCGGCAAACTGCGATGGCGTGCGCCCGTCGCGCTGCCGCGCTGGTCGGGCGAGCGTGCGGCGATCGACTTCGGACCGGCATGCGTGCAGCCCCAGGGTGGCACCACGACGATCTATTCAGGTCCGCCGATGCCCGTCAGCGAAGACTGCCTGTCGCTCAACGTCTGGACGCCCGCCAACGCGAAGAATGCGCCGGTGATGGTGTGGATCCACGGCGGTGCACTCGTCACCGGATCGAGCCGCGAGCCGACCTATGACGGCCGGAAGTTCGCCGAACGCGGGGTGATCGTCGTGTCGATCAACTACCGGCTGGGGGTGCTCGGCTGGCTCGCCCATCCGTGGCTGAGCCGTGAATCCGCGCAGCGTGTATCGGGCAATTACGGCCTGCTCGACCAGATCGCGGCGCTGAAATGGGTACGCGACAACATCGGTGCGTTCGGCGGCAATGCCCGCAATGTGACGATCGCGGGCGAGTCCGCCGGCGGCCTGAGCACGCTGTACCTGATGACGTCGCCCGCTGCCCACGGCCTGTTCGCCAAGGCAATCGCGGAAAGTTCGTACATGATCTCTATGCCCGAGCTGCGCAAAAGCGTGTTCGGTGCGCCGTCAGGCGAAGGCGGCGGGGAAATGCTGACCGGGGCGTTGCAGATGCCGGACGTCGAGAGTCTCCGCGCGATGGATGCGCAGACGCTGACGGACACCTCCGCCAAGCTTGGCTTCGCACCGTTCGGCGTCGTCGATGGCGCGGTGTTGCCGCAGCAGATGGTCGACGCGTTCGACCAGGGCAAGCAAGCGGCGGTGCCGGTGCTCGCGGGCTTCAACCAGGGCGAGATCCGCTCGCTGAAGATGCTTGCGCCCAAGCCGCCGCAGACCGCCGAGGCCTATGAGCGTACGATCCGCGATCGGTACGGCGACCTGTCCGATGCGTTCCTGCGGCTCTATCCCGCCAGCAGCTATCAGGAGAGCATTCTCGCGACGACGCGCGACGCGCTATATGGATGGACCGCGGAACGGGTGGTGCGGAAGCAAGCGGCGCTGGGCGTCCCGGCGTATCTCTATCTTTTCGATCACGGCTATCCCGCTGCCGACCAGGCCGATCTTCATGCCTTTCATGCGAGCGAATTGCCGTTCGTATTCGGTAATTTCGACGGCACGCCGCCGCGCTGGCCGAAGGTGCCGGATACCGAGGATGAACGAGCATTGTCGGAGGCGATGATCGATTACTGGGCGAGCTTCGTTCGCGACGGCAAGCCCGTCGCGCGCAACGCAACGCCGTGGCCCTCCTATACCGCGAACCAAAGCTATATGCATTTCGGCGCAACACCGGTGGTGCAGCAGACGCTGATGCCGGGGATGTTCGCGCTGAACGAAAGCGTGATGTGCCGGCGACGTGCGACCGGCAGGATCGGGTGGAACTGGAACGTCGGCCTCGTCGCGCCGAAGCTGCCGCCGCCGGTCGCGACCTGCGACTAGCGGCGCGCCGTCAGACCTGTTCCGCGACGATCAGTCCCTGCTCATAGTCGGTGCGGAGTCGGGTCTTGTCGATCTTGCCGGTCGACGCGAGCGGCATCGTGCCGACCATTGCGACGCGGTCGGGAATCCACCAGTCGGCGACTTTCCCACGCAGCAGGTCCAGCAACATGCGGGCGTCGTCGCTCGGTTCGCCCTCGACGACGAGCAACGGACGCTCGCCCCAGCGCGGATCGGGTCGCGCGATCACCGCGACGTGCCGTACGGAGGCATGCGCGCCGATGATGGCCTCGATCTCGGCGGGATTGATCCACTCGCCGCCCGACTTGATCAGGTCCTTCGCGCGGCCGCAGATGGTGAGGTTGCCCGCCGCGTCGATGGTCGCGAGATCGCCCGTGTCGAAATAGCCCTCGTCGTCGAGCGCCTCCGTATCGGCGTCGAAATATCGGTCGAGGACGCTCGCCCCCCTCACCTTCAGATGCCCCTGCACGCCGCGCTGTTCGGGAAGGCTAACGCCGTTCGCATCGGTCAGCTTCAGGTCCAGCCCGAGCGGTGGCGGGCCTGCGGACCCGGACGGTCCCAGCGCGGCGGTGGCCGGCGATATCGTCCCGATCGGCGAAAGCTCCGTCATGCCCCAGCTCGTCTGCACCCGCGCGCCGAGCCGCGTCTGGAGACGATCGAGCAAGGCATCCGGACAGTTCGACCCGCCGATGATTACGCGTTCCAGCGATGGCAGGTCCTCACCCGTGCGATCGAGATGATCGACCAGCCCAAGCCATACGGTCTGCACGCCGACCGCCACCGTCACGCCCCCGGCACGAATGATCTGCGCCAGGCTCGCGCCGTCGAGATGCCGACCAGGGAGGACCATCTTCGTTCCCGCCGCGGGCGCCGCGAACGGCAGCCCCCAGCCATTGGCATGAAACATCGGTACCGCGAGCAGCAGCACGTCGCGCGCCGTCAGTCCCACGACATCGGCTTGGAGCGCCCGCAGCGTGTGCAGATAGTTGGAGCGGTGCGTGTAGAGGACACCCTTCGGCCGCCCCGTGGTGCCCGACGTGTAGCAAAGCCCCGCAGGCGCGTTTTCGTCGAACTCGCCCCAGTTTACAGGCGCGCCATGCGCCGCGACCAAGGCTTGCTTGGACCATGTTGCGCCGGTCGTTGGCTCTGCCTCGTCACCGTCCAGTTCGATGACGTGCCTGACGCCGGGACAGTGCGGGCGAACCTGCGCGACGAGCGGCATCATGTCGGTCGCGACCGCCAGGATACGGTCGTCCGCCTCGTTGATCATCGCCGCCAACTGCGCCGGAGTCAGTCGCGGGTTGAGCGTGTGGCAGACGCAGCCGATTCCCATCACGCCGTAATAGACTTCGAGATGATCCCGCGTGTTCCAGGCCAGCGTGCCGATCCGGTCGCCCGGCTGAACGCCGAGCGCGACCAGCGCGCCCGACAATCGGTTGGCCCGCTCGCGCAAGTCCGCATAGCCGAAGCGTGCGACCGGAACGCCCTTCTCCGCCCAGACCACTTCGTGATCGCCGAACCACTTGGCCGCGTGGTCGAGGAATTTGTCTACCGTCAGTCCGTAGCTCTGCATGGTCGTCAGAACGCCTTCAGCAGCTTCAGGCCATATTGCCGCGGCGATCCCGCAAAATAGAGCCCGCTGTTCAACGCCGCGGGATAATGCTGGTCGGTAAGATTGGTCGCGTAGGCCGTGAGCGTGACGGTGCCACGATTGTAGGCGAGCTGTGCGTTGACGATATTGCGCGCCTCCAGCCGATCGCCGAGCGCGCGATTCTGGAACAGCGTCGCCCATTGCGGCGCGATGTGCCCGTAATTGGCACGCGGCGTCAGCGTCGAGCCGCCGCCCAGCGCGATCTCGTAACTGGCGCCGACATTGAACGTGAAGTTCGGCGCATAGCTCTGGTCGACGCCCTTCAGGTTGCGACACGATACGCTGGCGGGCCCGGTGTTCACGTGGCAGGCGGCGACCGCCAGGATGCGCGGATCGGTCGCGAAGAACTGACCGAGTTCGCTGCGCAACACGTTCATGCCGACGTCGAACGTCAGATTGCCGAACTTAACGTCGGCCTCGGCCTCGATCCCGTAGATCTTGGTCTTGCCGGGCACGTTCACCTGGAGCCCGAACACCGGGATGGTCGGGTTGCCGATCGTAACCTGGAAAGCCTCATAGTCGTTGTAGAAGGCGCTGACGCTGGTCCGGATACGACGGTCGAGGAAGTTCGCCTTCCAGCCGGCTTCGTAGGATGTGACCTGCTCGGCACCGAACGGCGCAGGGTTGCCCAGGCCGACAGGTACGTTGAGCCCACCCGGCTTGAACCCGGTCGCGACGAAACCGTAGAGATACTGGTCGCGGCTGACCTCCCACCCGAGCGAGGCCTTGTACGAGAAATCGTTCGAGCTGGTCGTCTGCTCGGCGAGGATCGGCGTGCCATATTGCAGCACGTCGATGTCGTTGCGGCTGCGGCTGGTCGTGTAGCGGCCGCCGACCTCGAGCTTCAGCTTGGGCGTGATCGCAAAGCCGAGCTGCCCGAAAGCGGCCAGCGAGCGGTTCGGGTTGATACCCTGCAACCGATATTCGGTCAGCGGATTGCCGAGCGGCGCGCCGATCACGAACTGATAGGGCGATTTGAAATCGTATTTGTTCCAGACGCCGAACGCACCGAGCAGGTACGAGACGCGCGCCGTATCTGGCGAGATCAGCGTCAGTTCCTGCGAATATTGGCGCTCGTCGACGCTGTCGAAGAACGTCCGGTTCGCGGTCGCGGTGCCGTCCAGGTCGGAGCGGTATTTGGTGTTGCCGCTCGCATAGGCACTGACCGAGCGCAGCTGGATCCCGTTGTCGAACTCGTAGTTGATGCGCAGGATCGAACGGTAGAACTTGTCGCGCGCCTCCTGCGGGGCGTTCGCGGTGATGTCGAACAGGTCGCGGTAATTGGGGTTCGGCGTCGTGCTGCCGACCGGCAGGTACCGGAACTGGTTGGTGAACGGGCTGGCGGGATAGGCCCCCATGTCGAGATAATCGACGTCGGTCTTCGACAGGATCGACAGCCGCGACGTCGGCTTCCACAACAGGCTGAAGCGGCCGGCAAGCTGGCGGACGTCGCCGTTGTTACCTGTGTATTTCGATCCACCCGGCCCGGTGATATCGTAGAAGCCGTCGCGCCGCTGGCCATAGACCGCGAACCGCGCGGCCAACGTGTCGCTCACCGGGATGTTCACCGCGCCCTGTACGCCGACGTCGGAGTAGTTGCCGACGTTCGCGTTGATATAGCCGCGATAGCCGCCGCCGATGATCGGGTCGTTGCTGTTGACGAACACCGCGCCGCCCGTCGCGTTCTGGCCGACGATCGTGCCTTGCGGACCGCGCAGCACCTGGATGTTCGCGACGTCGTAATAGGGTTCCTGCGCGAAATAGCCGGGGAACGTCGGTGCGCCGTCACGGTAGGTGATGACGCCGGTCGCGGTCTGCGTATTGTGCTCGCCCTTGCCGATGCCGCGGACGTTGAAGTCGATGCCCTGGCCGAAATTGTTCACCACCACGCTCGGTGTGGCGAACTGGAGCGCATCGACGCTCGATACGCCCTTGTTCGCCAGATCGGTGCCCGACAGGACGGAGCCGGACAGCGGCGTGGTCTGCAGATTTTCGTTGCGGCGGCGCGCGGTGACGATGATGTCGCCCTGCTGCGGCGCGGGGCTTTCCGCTTGCTCGGTCGACGCGCCGGGATCGGCCGGGACCGACTGGGCGACGGCCTGACCCGTCGCGAGGCCGGTCGATAGCAAAGCCAACGCGGACACACCGAGCCAGCACGAACGAAGCCGCATAATCCCCTCCGATGTTCACCAGCGTTCTTCGACGCCACTGACCGTTTGGTGCATCAAACCATCGATCGATGCAAGATTAATTCTCTCCAGAGTGAATAATGCAGGAGGGTGAGGCGGTAGCGGGCGCCGGTACGTGGTTTGGCGCGATGCCGACCAAACATGCGATCCGCGCGACATGCTTGCAGGGCTTGCGTTCGAAAGTTTTCGATGCCGCCGCCCCGCCCGCGAGACGCACCACGCTGGACACGGCATAGCCGGCCCGACGTGGCACGCGTAGGCTACCGCGTCGGCACGGGCTCGGCGCCCGAATAATCGTAGAAACCCCGCTTGGTCTTGCGCCCGAACCATCCGGCCTCGACATACTTCACCAGCACCGGTGCCGGCCGGAACTTCGGATCGCCTGTCCCCTCGAACAAGACGCGCGTGATCTCCAGGCACGTGTCGAGCCCGATGAAGTCGGCGAGCGTCAGCGGCCCCATCGGATGGTTCAGCCCGAGCTGGCACGCGAGGTCGATGTCGCGGACGCTTGCCACGCCCTCGCCGAGCGCGAAGCACGCCTCGTTGATCATCGGCATCAGCACGCGGTTGACGATGAAGCCCGGCGCGTCGTTTGCATGCACGACCTGCTTGCCAAGCCTTTCCGCGAAAGCCTCGACCGCCGCCACCGTCGCGTCCGACGTCGCTAGGCCGCGGATCAGTTCGATCGGGCGCATCACGGGCACGGGATTGAAGAAGTGCACGCCCATGAACCGCGCCGCGTCGGGCGCCGCCTGCGCCAACCGCGTGATCGGGATCGACGACGTGTTCGACGCTAGGATCGCATCCGGCCCCAGCACCTTGCCGACCTCGGCGAAGATCGCGCGCTTTACCGCCTCGCGCTCGGTCGCCGCCTCGACCACGATCGCACAGTCGCCCATGTCGGCCACACTCGCGACCGGCTCGATCAGCGCCAGTGCCGCGTCGCGCGCGTCGCCTGCGATCTTCTCCTTCTCGACCAGCCGCGCGAGCGCCTTTGCTATCCCCGCCTTGCCCTTGGCCGCCTGCTCCAGCGACACGTCCGCCAGCAGCACGCGGTACCCCGCCTGGGCCGACACCTGCGCGATACCCGCCCCCATCTGTCCGGCACCGATCACGCCGATCGCCTGTTCCGTCACGCTCATGTCTCTCTCCTCGATCTTTGCCTCGTCCCTAGCTACTTTTCCCCGCACCGCCAGAGCACCAGACTGCAGCGAGGCTGTGCAAGCCGGTCTTTGCAGCGACCTCGTCGGGCCGTTCGCCGAATATGCAGCAACGACGATCGCGTGGCGTTGGCGTCGCGCAGCGAGCCTGGAACAGACGGTACGCACCGACCTGGACCTCGCCGCCGCGCCGCCATCGGCGGCGCCAAGCCTTTAGCGAAACGGTAAGGTTGCTCCGGCATTGAGATCGTCGTTGCAGTAGCCGGAGGGCGGAATGTCGAGAGCAGCCCTGCGTGCCGTTACACTCGGCGTTTCAGTCGGAGCATTTCTGTTCGGGCTGTTCTACGCCATGAATGCCCTGAGCCTGCGACAACCTACCGCAGCGATGGTCGACCATGTGCGCGCGGCATATCGTCAGGGCGATCTCGACAGCGACGACTACAAGCGTGGCGATACGCGTCTTGGCGAACATCAGTTCAACGATTGCCTGATCCTGGCCATGGCGATCGATCACCGCGCCCCGGAGCGCGACCTGCGCATCAGTCCGACACACGCATTCCCACGGATGAATGACGGGATGTGTCGGAACCTGCGATCCGTCGCGAAGGACGGATTCGGCGCGAGGCCGATCGTCTTCTACCACAATTACATCCATGGCCATGTGACGCTGACGCGGTTTCTGCTGAACAGGCTGCGTCTCGATCAGATCAGGGCGTTATACAAGACGATCGGCATCGCGCTCGTCGGACTTGGTCTGATCGTCGGGCTCTGGCAGCTAGCCAAAGGGCGCGTGCAGGGAGCTTTCTGGGCGCTGATGTTCTTCGTGTTCGGCCGCTGGTTCGGACTCGAGACCTTTGGCCAGTCGCTGGGACATGGCCCCAGCGACATCGTGTTCCTTGGCTATGCGGTGGGACTGGCATTCGCATCGGCGCGGGGCGGCGTCGGCACGCGAACGCTCGTCGTGTCGGCGGCGGCGTACGGAGGGGCAACGATCATATTCGAGCTTCTGACCGGCGGCATCCCGCTCGGACTGGCCCTGCTCGTCGGAGGATTGCCGTTCGCCTGCTCCGATGGCGTACGCATCGGCCGCTCAGTGATCTTGAGCGTGTTCGCCTATTGCAGCGCCATTGTTACCTGCTGCGTCATCAAGCTGATCCTCGTCGCGCACGTCTTCGGTTGGGGAGCGGTGATGCATATCGGCAACCAAGGCGCGCAGCGGATCGCCGGCGCTCCTGCGACGGAGACCGCAATCCCTCTCGGCGTCATGGTATGGGTGTCAAGCATCTGGGGGCAGATGACGGGACTGGCGTCGGGCATGGCACCGTTGACACTTCTAGTCCTGGAAACCTCCGTCATCGCAGGCATCTGGGGCATCGCCACGATCCGCTCGCGCGCTGGCGGGACGATCGGCGTCCACGTCGCCTGCCTGGCGCTGTCCAATGCGCCCATCGTCATCTGGATGGCGGTGTTCGCACAGCACACCATCGTGCACGCATGGTTCATGGACAGGATGTTCGCGTGGACGATCGTAACAGGTGCCGCGATTTTCATGATCGCCGTCGGCAGGACCCACGGCGCGCGCTGGTCGAGAGGCTGGCCCGCTCCAGAGATCGGCATTCCGGCTGCGCGCTTCGAATAGTTGGAACGCGGTAATAAACCCGCGCCTCACCGCGCTACGGGATAGCGCTCATACCTGTGTCGCGGTGGGCAAGGCCGTGCAGCTTTTCGCCAACTCGACAAGTTGGTGCCTGTTCTCTCGATCTTCGAGATTTCTATAAAGCTGGACGGTATTCTCGAGAGATCTTCTCAGGCCGGACTGAAGATCACGAAGACCTGGAATATTTCAGCTACACTTAGCCGTAGCAAGGGCTTGTCTACGTGTTCCTGACGGTTGGGGAATTACAGATGCCGGCAAAAATCATCTCTGTAATTTAGGCGTGAGTGGCCTTAGCCCGGCAGAAGTTCAGATAGTCAGTGATTTCCGCGCTTAGTTAGAAAAGATTAAAAACGATACAACTCCTGCATTTTTCGAAGAAGCGAGCCGCTGTAACGAAGGCGAATTGTATCGCTCCGCCATTGGTATGTCTTGGCTTGCGGCCGTTGACGTTCTTCACCGGACAGTGGTCGCTAAATATCCGCCAGATTTCAATGTATCGGCGAAATTGCTCGATGGCAAATGGCGCAACGCGGTAAATTAAGATGGCCTCGGAAAGATGAATGAAGAAGTATTTCTCGAGCGATGCCCCGCTAGTTGCGTAATAAAAAAATCAAAAAGACAAACTTTTGTAAGGTTTGAAACTACGCAACGGCTTCGGTCACCCTAACGGCCTAAAGGTAGGTCCAAACTCTGTTGGAAAACAATATCGAGATTCTGCTGCTAAACGCGTTTCACCGCTTGCAGTGTAATATCTTATCTTATTTGTTGACAGCTACCTGCATCCGATACTTAGATACATAATTTCCAATTCGTCTGCAACCGACTGGTAGCGCGCTACAAACTTTAACACGGCGTGACATAATAGACGATGGCCATCGTAATAGAGCAGAGGTCCGATTTCGCCGGTTATGGTCAGACGCTTGCGATCGCCGAGGGTAGGTCGCCCCTATTGCCAACCGCTGCCGACAGCGAGACGTACGTGTCATCGACCGGCAGACGTTCTCCGCGCACACCGCCACGCAAGCGCGGCGACAGCTTGCCGGCGGTAATCCGAAACGCCGTCGAGCGGCGCGAGGAGCGAGTCATTAAGGCAAAGGTCAAACGGCCCAAAATCCTGCTCATTGCAGACTGACTTGGAACGGATCCGGAGTGCTATCATCCTCTACTCTGGTGAAGTGCCGCTATAGTTCCAACCTGCAAACCATCCAACGCCGGCTACCCGACTGCGTTCAGATCGACATCCACCTTCAAGTCTGCGTCCTCGAAGTGGCACTTGCTCACCAGAAGCTGCCAATCAGGTACAGGCACGGTTTGCGACGATGCGGGGGCCACTGCTACGAGTCCGGCCAACGCAGAGGCACAGATCAAGCGAAGCATAGCCACGACTTCCTACCCAAAGCGCCCCACGTAGGACCCAAACGAATAGCCTAGCTAGACCGCCTCCCGTAGGAAACATACTGCTGACCAACGTTATGTAACTTAAAGAAGGGTGGTGCCGCTTACAGGACTCGAACCTGTGACCCCCGCATTACGAATGCGATGCTCTACCAGCTGAGCTAAAGCGGCCCGATGACGGATGTATCCGGTCGAGGGGGCGGCAACTACCAGCGGTTTTGCGGGCTGACAAGCGGTTTGCGAGTTTACTCTGTGTTTACCAAGCGCGGTGCACAAGCGGGGCGACGATACGGGGATCTTTGGGCATGACAACGGCGCGCAGCGTAGACGACGGACGCGCAGCGGGCGCAGATACCGAGGCGCTTGTCGGCACTTCGCTGCGGACAGGCTTGGACGCCGGCGTGCGCGATTCGGCCGATGCTGGCGTCAACGACGTGATGTTCGATCTCGGCGGTGACGAGCGGCGTATGCACGTGCGCGCCTACAACCATTGGGTGTCGCTGCTGAAGGATCGGCCCTACCCGTCGATCGCGGATCTCGAGCCCGAGACGATCACCGATTTCGGGCCGCACAGCGTGCTGCTCGATTTCAGTCACGGCATGGGCGATCCGAAGATCGCGTATCTCGGGCGGGCGCTGCGCGAGGAATGTGGGCTTGAGGGGCCGATCGCGACGATCGCGGACGTGCCGAGCCGGTCGCTGCTGTCGCGGCTGACCGATCATTACCTGCAGATCATCGCCAATCGCGCGCCGATCGGCTTCGAGGCGGAGTTCGTCAGCAGCCGGGGACGGACGACGCTGTACCGTGGGATCCTGATGCCGTTCGCGTCGGGCCCGTCTGCACCTAGAGGCGTGACGATCGACTTCATCTATGGCGTGATCAACTGGAAGGAGCTCGCGGACGCCGATCTTCAGGCGGCGCTTTCCGCGGAGCTCGATGCCGCCGTTCACGCGATTCCGTACGGACCGGGTGCGACCGCGCAGGTGTGGGCGGATGGGCCGAGCGGTGGCTTCGATATCATGCCTACCGAACCGGAGCCCGCGGCCTTGCCGGAACTGGTGCTGGATGATCCGTTGCCCGCCGACTATGTGCTTGTCGGGCGGTTTGGCGAGCAATTGGCAATCGCGCGGGAGAGCGCGGCGCAGGTCCGCGCGGCCGAAGCGCGCAGTCGTGCGGCGCTACACCGGACGCTGGGTCGGGCGCATGATCTTGCAGTGTCATCCGTACAGGACGGCGATGATTTCAGCGCGATACTGTCTGCTACCTGCATGCCGGGTGGGACGGACGCGATAACGCAGATCGTCGCGCTCGTGTTTGGCGCGAATTTCGAGGCAGCGCGGTTGGAGACATTCGCGACGGTGCTGCGACACGCCCATCGGCATCAGGTGCCGGCAGGCGGTTTCGCGAGCTTTCTCGGCGGGTTCGACGGCGATCTTGCCGCGATCGCTGCGGCCGAACGGGCTGAATTCTAGGTGCGCCGCAGCATATTTCTTCGCACCTGCCACAAGGGTTGAGATAGGCGAATAGCGGGCGCATAGGCCCTGACCTATGGCGAACCAATCGTTGAACACGCTCACCGAGACCCTTGCGGGCCGGTTGACCGAAAGGGCCCTTCCGGGCGAACTGAGGGACTTCGGGGCGAGCGAGGTCGCGCAGGCCGCGGCGTTCGTCGCCGCGACTGCCGCGCACCGCGACGACGGTGCGCCGGCGATCGCGATCGAACCGATCAGCGGCGACGATACGCGGCGGCGGATGCGGCTCGCGATCGTCAACGACGACATGCCGTTCCTGGTCGATTCGATCGCGGCCGCGATCGGCGCGCAGGACATCGCGGTCGATCGGATCATCCACCCCGTCGTCCGCACGACGCGCGCGCCCGATGGCACGCTGCACGCGATCGACGCGGACGGCCAAGGCGCGGGTCGGCCCGAATCGATGATCTATCTGGAGATGGAGCGGGCCGATGCGCGTGACCGTCGCGGGCTGATCGAGGACCTCACGGCTGTTTTGGCCGATGTCCGGGCGGCGGTGACCGACTGGCGCGCGATGCAGGCGGCGCTCGACGACGATATCGCGAAGTTGCCCGAAGGCGAAGGCGCCGCTCTGTTGCAGTGGTTCCTGGGCGGCCATCTGACGCTGCTCGGGCATCAGATCTGGCATCGTGACGGGAGCGGTCACGCCGCGCTCGGTATTGCGCGCAACGAACACCGCGTGCCGATCCTTGCCGAAGCCTCGCGCGGGCTGGCGATCAAGTGGTTCGAGGCGGGCAACGACGCGCCGTTGTTGCTGAAGTCGAACCTGATCTCGACCGTGCACCGTGCGGTGCCGCTCGACCTGGTCGTGGTGCCGGTGATGGAGGGTGCGACGGTCGCCGGGCTCTCGATCTACAGCGGCCTGTGGACCAGCGCTGCGCTCGCGGCGATGCCGCGCGACGTACCGGTATTGCGCACGCGGCTTGCAGCGATGAAGGCGAAGTTCGGGTTCGATCCGCGCGGTCATGCCGGCAAGGCGTTGACCCACGCCTTCACCGCACTCCCGCACGATCTGGTGATCGCGTTCGCACCCGATGCGCTGGAGGATCTGGCGCTGACCGCGATGAGCATCGCGGATCGGCCGCGGCCTGCGCTCGTGCTCGTCGAATCGGCGCTCGGGCGTCACCTGTTCGGGTTCGTCTGGCTGCCGCGTGACGACGTCACCACCAGCCGCCGGGTCGCGATTGGCGACATGCTGGCGGAGGCGGCGAATGCGAGCGTGCTCAACTGGTCGATCGCGCTGGAGGACGGCGAGGTCGCGATGATTCGCTACACGCTCGACCTGCGCGGCGATGGCCGGATGCCCGACGTCGCGCCGCTCGCGCTGCGGTTGCAGCGGATGGTGCGCGGCTGGGTTTCGGACGTCGAGGCCGCCTTGGTCGAGACGTTGCCGCCGCCGCGTGCCGCACGGCTTGCGCTGAAATGGGCGGCCGCGTTCCCGCAGAATTACCGCAACCTCAGCACGCCTGCCGAGGCCGCAGAGGATATCCAGCGCATCGCCGCGCTTGCTGACGCGGATGCACGTGGCGTGCGCCTCGTTCCGGGCGAAGCCGGCACCGATCCACAGCTGAAGATCTACAAGCTGGGTGGTGCCCTCCCCCTGTCGGACGCAGTCCCGGTGCTAGAGAATTTCGGCTTCCGCGTGATCGGCGAATTGCCGACGCGGTTGCGCGACGACAGCGTGCCGTTCGTGCATGATTTCGTGCTGGAGGCAAATGACGCGGCGCAGCAGAGCGACGCGCCCGTGCTCGAAGGCGCGATCGCGGCGGTACTGGAAGGCGCAGCCGAGAACGATGCGTTCAACCGGTTGATCGTCGAACTCGGGATGCGTCCCGAGGCGATCGTGCTGTTCCGTGCGTGGTTCCGGTATCTGCGTCAGGCGGGGCTTCCTTATGGCCTGACCACCGTGGTTGATGCGTTGCGGCGTGCGCCGAAGGTCGCGGCCGCCCTGATCGCGCGGTTCACCGCGGTCCACCATCCGGATCATCCCGGCAATGCGATCGAGGCGGACCAGGCGATCGAAGCCGGGCTCGACGCGGTCACCGCGATCGACGACGACCGCATCCTGCGCGCCTATCGCAACCTGATCGCGGCGACGCTGCGGACCAACGCGTTCACGCCTGCATCGTCCGAGGCGCTCGCGTTCAAGCTCGACAGCCATCTGATTCCCGGCCTGCCCGCCCCCGTGCCGTGGCGCGAGGTGTGGGTCTATTCGCCTCGCGTCGAAGGCATCCATCTGCGTGCCGGCCCGGTGGCGCGTGGCGGCCTGCGCTGGTCCGATCGTCGCGACGATTTCCGCACCGAGATCCTCGGGCTGATGAAGGCGCAGCGCGTCAAGAATGCGGTGATCGTGCCGACCGGCGCGAAGGGCGGCTTCTATCCGAAGCAACTCCCTGCCCCGTCGAATCGCGACGCGTGGCTGGCCGAGGGGACGGAGAGCTACCGGATCTTCATCCGCACCTTGTTGTCGATCACCGACAACATCGTCGAGGGCAAGGTCGTGCATCCGGACGGCGTGACGATCCTCGACGGCGAGGACCCGTATTTTGTCGTCGCCGCCGACAAGGGCACCGCGACGTTCAGCGACGTCGCGAACGCGCTCGCGCTCGAACGCGGCTACTGGCTGGGCGACGCGTTCGCCTCCGGTGGCTCGGTCGGGTACGACCACAAGGCGATGGGGATCACCGCCAAGGGCGCTTGGCTCAGCGTCCAGCGGCACTTCGCCGAACGTGGCCTCGACGTGCAGAGCGAGAGCATCACCGTCGTCGGCTGCGGCGATATGTCGGGCGACGTGTTCGGCAACGGCATGTTGTTGTCGAAGACGCTGAAGGTCATCGCGGCGTTCGATCATCGCCACATCTTCCTCGATCCCGATCCCGATCCGGCGACCAGCTGGGACGAGCGCAACCGGATGTTCGCGCTGCCGCGGTCGAGCTGGGCGGATTACGACACCGCGCTCATCTCGAAGGGCGGCGGCGTATTCGCGCGCACCGCTAAGGTCGTGAAGCTGTCGCCGCAGGTGCAGGCCGCGCTCGGCATAACGGCAAGCGAGATGGAGCCGGGCGCGCTGATCTCGGCGATCCTCAAGGCGCCGGCCGACCTGCTCTGGTTCGGCGGCATCGGCACCTATGTGAAGGCCGCGTCCGAAGCGAACGTCGCGGTCGGCGATCCGGCCAACGACCGGTTGCGCGTCAACGCCGAGGATCTCCGCGTGATCGCAATCGGCGAAGGCGCGAACCTGGGCGTCACGCAGGCGGCGCGCATCGCGTTCTCGGCGCGGGGCGGGCGGATCAATACCGACTTCATCGACAATTCGGCGGGCGTCGACTGCTCGGATAACGAGGTCAACATCAAGATCGCGCTCAACCGCGAGATGATCGAGGGGCGGCTCGACTATGACGACCGCAACACGTTGCTCGCCAGCATGACCGACGACGTCGCGCACCTGGTGCTGGAGGACAACCGGCTCCAGACGCTGGCGCTGTCGATCGCCGAGGCGGATGGCGCGGTCGCGGTGCCGAGCTATGTGCGCGTGATCGAGATCTTCGAGGGTGGCGGACGGCTTGATCGCGCCGTCGAGGGGCTGGCGTCGAACGATATCCTGCTGCGTCGCGGCCAGGATGGCCTGGGGCTCACGCGGCCTGAGCTGGCCGTGCTACTGGCGACCGCCAAGCTCGGGTTGCAGGATGCGATCGAGCATAGTGATGTCGCCAAGGACGACGCTTTGAAGCCGGATTTGCATGCCGCGTTCCCGGCGGCGATGCGCGAGCGCTTCGCGACGGCGATCGACGAACATCGGCTGCGGCCCGAAATCGTCGCAACCAAGCTCGCCAACCGGATCGTCAACCGACTGGGCATCCTCTACCCGTTCGAGCTGGCGGAAGAGGAAGGCGCGGCGATGGGCGACATCGCGGCGATGTTCGTCGTCGCCGAGCGCCTGTTCGACCTGCCCGCATTGTGGGCGGAGATCGAAACGGCGGTGATGCCCGAGGCGGCGCGGATCGCGCTGTTCGACGAGGTGGCGGTCGCGACCCGCTCGCAGATCGCAGACCTGTTGCGCGTGTCTGCGCCGGGCGCCGTGCCGGGCGACGTACTCGCACGGTTGGCGAAGGGCATCACGCAGCTCGACAGCCAGACCGCGGCGTTGCTGCTTGAGGAAGCAAGTGCGCAGAGCAGCCGCATCGCGGGGCAGCTCGAAGCGGTCGGTGCGCCGGGCGATCTGGTGCGCAAGGTCGTTCGCCTGTTCGAAATGGACGGCGCGGTCGGGCTGGCGGATCTCGGCGAGCGGATGGCGCTCGACGAGGCGGTGGTGACGCGGGCCTTCACGCATCTCGGGCAGGCGCTGGGGCTCGACTGGGCGCAGGCGAATGCGGCGCGAATCAGCCCAACCGATCCCTGGGAGCGGTTGCTGGTCGCCGGGCTGGCACGCGATTTCCAGCAGTTGCGGCTGGAGTTCCTGGCGCGGTGCGGTGCGCAGGATCCGCAGGGTGCGGTCGAGAAGTGGCTGCTGACGAATTCGGCACGGGTGGCGCAGTTCAAGGCGGTGATCGACCGCGCGCGCCATGCGGCGGTGCCGAACGCGGCGATGCTGGCGCAGATCGCCGGGCAGGCGCGGGTGCTGCTGGGGCGGTAACTTCGAAACCCCTCTCCCCTACGGGGAGAGGGAGGGGCCCGCGTGCTCTTGCGCGTGGGAGGGTGAGGGGAATGAGGCTCGGGACGCGAGTCCCAACCGCCCCTCACCCTCCCGTCGCCAAGAGGCTCCTCCTTCCCTCTCCCCGGAGGGGCGAGGGACAGGTTAGGCCCGCCGCGCTGCCAACTCAGCCTTCCACTTCCGCGCGCGCCACCACATGATCACGCCGGTCACCGCCAGCACGGCCGGCAATATCCCGCCCAGGAAGATGATCACCTGCCACAGCGCACCCATGTCGGTGCCGTCGTGGATCCGTCGCATCCACCGCGCCATGCCGCCCTGAGTCCGCGCGGGGGCCGCGGTCGCGCCGCCGGTGTCGTCCGCCACCTTCACCCCGATCGGCGCGCCGCCGTTCTGGCCCCTGCCCTGAAACGTCACCGTCCAGTCCGCGCTGAGGTCGGTCGGCCACGTGACGCTCCGTAACGGTGCATTATCGACGATACCGCGCGCCTTGCCGATCGCCACCGCGAGTGGCTGCGCGGGCGACGCCAGCGGTCTTGCGCGCATCATCGCGCCGCGATCGGGACCACCTCTCGGCCGCGACGTCTCGCCGGTGAGCTTTCCGAAGATCTGCGGGAACGAGATCCAGGCACCCGTCAGCGACAGCACGAACAGCGGCAACGCGATCCAGAACCCGAACAGGTGATGCAGGTTCGTCTCGACGTCGCGGTTCCGTCGGAACCGCAATCCGCGCGTCCACTTCCCGACTGTCGGCCACCACAGCCACAGCCCGGTAAAGCACGACACCATCATCGCTACGCCGATCCAGCCGACGATCGTGCGCCCGACGCCGGGCAGTTGCAGACTTCCATGCAGCACGTGCAGGAACCGTACGAGCCCGCCGTTTGACGGCGACACCTCCAGCACGCGCGCGGTCGGCGGATCGAGATACACCATCGTCCGCTGGGGTGGCCCTGGCCGGGTCGGCGCGCTGGCTGAACTGGCCGCGACGACCACCGGGCCGCCGTCGTCGGGCATCGTCAACGTCGCGATCCGCTCGCCATGCTTCAACGCGGCGCGCGCCGAGGCGACATAGCCGTCCGGCTCAACCACGGTCTTGCCCGAGACCGCATAGCGCGCCGGATCGACGATCCGGTCGAGCGCATCATGCCACACCAGCGCCGCGCCGCTCAGCGACAGCGGGATGATGAGGATCGCCAGTGCCAGCCCGATCCACTTGTGGACCTGGAACCACGCGCGTCGCATCGCCAGCTTGTTCATTATCTACTCCCTGTGTGGGGAGCGTGGCATGGCGAGTGCGCGCAAGTCCATCCACACACACCCGTCAGCCTGACGAAAGTCAGGACCCAGGGTCACGCGCGGTGCGCTGCTTTGCTCTGGGTCCTGACTTTCGTCAGAATGACGGAGCGGGATTACGCGTCGGCCCAGCGGCGTAGGAGATTATGGTACACACCCGTCAGCCGCACGGTCGCCGGATCGCCCTGCCCTTGCGCCGCCGCGACCGCCTGCACGCCCTGGTCGAGATCGAACAGGATCCGGCGCGCGCCGTCGTCGCGCACCATCGACTGGAGCCAGAAGAACGACGCGGTGCGTACCCCGCGCGTGACCGGCGTCACCCGGTGCAGGCTCGATGCCGGGTAGAGGACCATGTGCCCGGCGGGCAGCTTGACCGACTGTGGGCCGAACTGGTCCTCGATCACCAGCTCGCCGCCATCGTACGTCGCCGGGTCGTCTAGGAAGAGCGTTGCCGACAGGTCGCTGCGGATGCGGAAGTCGGTGCCGCGCTTCATCCGGATCGCGTTGTCGACGTGCAGCCCGAAATCCTGTCCGCCGGCGTAGCGGTTGAACAGCGGCGGGAACACTTTCAGCGGCAGCGCCGCCGCCACGAACAAGGCCGATCGCCCGAGCGCGTCGAGCACGATCCCGCCCGCCTCGCGCGCGGCGGCCGAGTCCTCCGGCAGTTGCTCGTTGCGCTTGGCGAGCGCGCTCTGTGGCCCCGACGTGGCATTGCCGTCGATCCACTCGGCGTGGTCGATCAGCGCGCGGACACGGGCGACGCCGGCAGCATCGAGGACATCGGGGATCGCGATCAACATGGCATCACCCTAGAATGCGGCGGCGATACCGGCAAACTGCCCGCGTCGCCGCCGAGCCTCACAGGCTGTAGAACAGCGTCAGCCGCACCGAGCGCGCCTCGCCCGGCGTCGCCCAGCCATTGTTACGGATGCCGGTGTAGTATTTCTCGTTGGTGAAGTTCTGTACGTTCAGCTGCGCGGTCAGCCCGTTGCCGACGGTGTACGACAGGAACGCGCGGTGCGTCAGGTAATCAGCCGAGTGGAATACCGGCGTTACCACGGTCGTCGGTGCAAGCGGGGTGGCCAGCGCGCTGTTGTTGAGCGCGAACGCCCCCTGATAGGTTAGGCCGTAGCCGAGCTGGAGGCCGAACGGCAGCGTGTAGGTAGTGAACAGGCTGCCCGAATGCTTCGGCGTGTTGGTGAGCTCCTGCCCCGCCTGCGTATCTAGGATCGCAGCCGAGTTGCCGCACGGATTGGTCGTCGTCGTGGTCGTGCCGACGGTCGTACGGACCGGGCCCGGATTGGCGAGACAGAAGTTCGAGACGCTCTGGATGACCTTCGCCTTCAGGTACGTGTAGTTGGCGAAGATCGAGAAGGCGTGCGAGATGCTGCCGCTGGCGCCCAGCGCGATGCCGTCGACGCGCGAACGGCCGTCGTTGACGCCGAGCGTGGTGACGATCGGGTCGTTCGTGGCGACACGGTAGTTGGTACGCTCGTTGCGGAACACCGCCGCCGTCAGCTGCAGCTTGCGCGAGAACAGGTCCGCCTTCGCGCCGAGTTCGTAGTTCACCGCTTTTTCCGGCTTCACGTCGCATGGGTCGAGCTGGCCCGCGGGTGCGTTGATCAACGTACCACAGCCGAGCCGGACGGTCGCAGAGGTCGGCGTGGTCGCGTTGCCATACGACGCGTACAGGCTGACGGTCTCGATCGGCTTGAAGTTAATGCCGCCGCGGTACGAGAACAGCGTTTCGTCGCTCGTCTGGTTCAGGCCGCGCGTATAGGTGCCGAGCGTCGCGTCGGGCACGACCGAAAAGGTATCGGCGCGGAAACGGCCCTTGGCATGCTCGTAGCGCAGGCCGAAATTCACCTCGATCTGCGGGATCACCTTGATCGTATCGAAGGCGTAGACTGCCGCATTGCTGGTGGTGCCCTGCGACCGGCCGGCCTGGATGAAGTTGAACGGGCCGGTGTAGTCGGTGTTAGGGTTGGCGAGGTTGATCGGTGGCTGGGCGACCGTCGCACCGGTCGCGGTACGCAGCGTGTTACCCGTGACGATGGTATAATCCTCCTGCGCGAAGGACGCGCCGAGGACCAGCGTATGCTCCAGCCCGGCAGTATCGAAGACCGAGCGGAGATCGGTCTGGTTATAGAGGATCTGGTTTTCCTGGTTTCGGACGAAACCGCGCGGGCCGCTGGGATAATAGGAACCGGGTATGTTCTGACCCGGAGCGGTTGCCGTCGGAGCGATACAAACCGCTGGCGTCGTCGCGACATTGGTCAGCGGCTGCGGCTGGAACCCGGTCGACAGGCAGAACACGCCCTGCGGCGCGCTGGTCAGCGAATCCTGCTGGACGCGCTGCCACCGGCTCAGGTTGCGGATCGAGACCTTGTCGGAGAAGCTGTGGCTGACCGTGGCGGTGGCCTGGTCGACGGTGATGTCCTGCTTGTCGAGATTCCGGATGCCGTAATAGGCCGAGTTGTCGGCACCCGGCAGCGGCCCGTTGTTTACCGCATTGCGGAAGTACGGCACGCCATAGACGGGGACGTTCTCGTCCTCCTGATGCAGATATTGCAGCGTCAGGCTGGTCGGGCCCTCGACGCCGACGATCAGCGACGGCGCAACCGCCCAACGCTTGTTGTTCTCGACGTCGCGGCCGGGAATGTCGTTCTTGTGTGCGACTGCATTCAGGCGGACCGCGACGAGGTCACTGACCCGGATGTTCGAATCGAGCGTGGTGCGGTAGTAATCGTCGGTGCCGACGCCGCCGGACACAACCGTCAGCGTCTCCGCCTGCGGGCGCTTGGTGACGAGGTTGATCGTGCCACCGACCGATCCGCCACCGCCGAACACGCTGTTCGCGCCGTTATAGACCTCGACCTGTTGCAGGTTGAACGTCTCGCTGCGGCTATACTGCGCGCTGTCGCGGACGCCGTCGATCGTGATGTCGTTGTTGGCGGAATAGCCGCGCAGGTTGATGCTGTCGCCGTAGCCGCCGCCGCCTTCGCCCGCGCCGAAGGTGATGCCGGGGATCGTCTGCAACACGTCGCGCAGGGTGAGCAGGTTCTGCTTGCGGATCGTCTGGTCGCCGATGATCGTGACCGTCTGCGTCGTGTCGAGCAGGCTGCGCGTCGCCTTCGGGCTCTCCAGCGTGGTCGCGGGGACGGTCTTGCCGTTGACGACGATTTCGTCGCGGTTGAGCTGTTTTTCCTGGTCGTCGGCCGCGTGGACCTTTGCCGATTCAGCTGGGCGATCGGCGGCGTAGGCTGGTGCGCTGGCAATGAACCCTACGCACGAAAGCGCAAGAAATGCAGGCGCGGCGGACGAACGCGACGTGAGACCAGACATGCGAAACCCCTTATTGTTGCGGGTTCGCTATTGAGAGTCGTTCTCACTGTCAACGCTATTGCGACTAATTCTCATGCGGCGGTTAAGAACAGCCATGATCTCAAGGCGCTAGCGAGATTGGGGGGATCGTCGGCCAAGATGCGTATCGCGTCGATCTCTGCGACCAGCGCAGACAAGGGCAACGCAAGACGCGCCGCAGCGGCCTCCAGCGCCTGCCAGAAGATGGGTTCGAGGCTGATCGAGGTCTGGTGGCCGGCGATCGTGATCGAGCGTTTGACGGGTCCGTGGAACCCGCCTGCGGGCGCCGCAATGCCGCCGCCCGCGGTCACCCGCGGATCATTCGGTATCGAACAGCGAGGCCAGCTGTTCGATGATCGTCCCGCCGAGCTGCTCGACGTCCATGATCGTCACGGCGCGCGCGTAATAGCGGGTGACGTCGTGGCCGATGCCGATCGCGACCAGCTCGACCGGCGACTTGCTCTCGATCCAGCCGATCACTTGGCGCAGATGCCGCTCCAGATACGAGCCGGAGTTCACGCTGAGCGTGGAATCGTCGACCGGCGCGCCGTCGCTGATCACCATAAGGATGCGGCGTTCCTCGGGCCGTGCGACCAGCCGGGCATGCGCCCACATCAGCGCCTCGCCGTCGATATTCTCTTTCAGCAAGCCCTCGCGCATCATCAGGCCGAGCGAGTTGCGCGCGCGGCGCCACGGCTCGTCGGCGCGCTTGTAGACGATGTGGCGGATGTCGTTGAGCCGACCCGGCTGCGGCGGACGTCCCGCAGCCAGCCACGTCTCACGGCTCTGCCCGCCCTTCCAGGCGCGCGTCGTGAAGCCGAGGATCTCGGTCTTCACCCCGCAGCGTTCCAGCGTGCGCGCGAGAATGTCCGCGCTGATCGCCGCGATTGAGATCGGACGACCGCGCATCGAGCCGGAATTGTCGATCAGCAACGTCACCACGGTGTCGCGGAAGTCGGTCTCGCGCTCGGCCTTGTAGCTCAGCGACAGAGTCGGGTTGACGATCACGCGTGCGAGCCGCGCCGCGTCGAGGATACCCTCCTCCTGGTCGAAATCCCATGACCGCGACTGTTGCGCCATCAAACGCCGCTGGAGCCGGTTGGCGAGCTTAGACACGGTCGATTGCAGGTGCACGAGCTGCTGGTCGAGATAGCCGCGCAGGCGGGCGAGTTCGTCGGCGTCGCACAGCTCGGTAGCGGCGATCACCTCGTCGAACTGCGTCGTCCACGGCTTGTAGTCGAACGCGACGCCCATGTCCGCGAAGGGACGGTTAGGGCGGACCGGCTGCATGCCTTCCTCGCCATCGTCGCCGGGCTCGCCGTCGATGTCGTCCATCGACTCGTCACTCTGCTCATGGCCGTCGCTTTCCTCGTTCTGCTGCTCGGACTGTTCGCCCCGCGCCTCGACTTCGCCCTGGCCGTCCTCGCCCTGGTCGTCGCCTTCGTCGCCCTCGTCCTGCTGCTGCTCGTCGGTGCCCTCGTCCTCGGAGCCGCCTTCGTCGCTCTCCTCGGGGACCTGATCGCCTTCGACCAGTTCGAGTTCCTGCAGCATCTTTCGCGCAAGACCCTGGAACGCCTTTTGGTCGTCGAGCGCGTAGGCCAGCGCGTCGAGATCGGTCTTGCTCTCGATCCACTCACGCACTAGCGCTAGGCCAGGAGCGGCGATCGCGGGGGATTCCTGCCCGGTCAGCCGCTCGCGTACCATGAGGCCGAGCGCGGTCGACAGCGGCACCTCGTCACGATTGCGCGCACGCGTAATCGGATCGGCGCGAAGGCGAACGTCGAGCGCCCGTTCAAGGTTCTCGGTAATCCCCGCATAACCGCGCGACCCAAGCGCCTCGACCCGTGCGGTTTCGACCGAATCAAACACGGCGCGCGCCACCGCGTCGACCGGCGCCGCACGGTTATGCAGCGCGATGTCGTGATGCTTCAATCGCAGCGCGAACCCGTCGGCAAAACCACGCGCCTCAGCGACCTGCTCGAGCGGAAGAGCACGAGCCGGCATCGGCACCTTGATGTGCTTGCCGCTCTGCGTCGGTGCATCGGCGGTGAAGGCGAGTTCAACCTCCGGCTCCTCCGAAATCGCACGCGCGGTGCCGGCAAGAACCGCCTTGAAGCGATCGAGAGGAGTTTCGTTGGCCAAAGGTTTAGGCCTTGCCCACCACGCTCTCGGGAAGGTCCTTGCCGAACACGCGCTGGTAATATTCGGCAACCAGCGGCCGTTCCGCCTCGTCGCACTTGTTGAGGAACGACAGGCGGAACGCGAAGCCGACATCGCCGAAGATCAGCGCGTTCTGTGCCCAGGTGATCACCGTGCGCGGGCTCATCACGGTCGAGATGTCGCCGTTGACGAAGCCCTTGCGCGTCATGTCGGCAACCCGGACCATGTTCTCGACGGTCTTCTTGCCCTCGGGCTTGTCGTATTCACCGGACTTGGCGAGCACGATCTGCGCCTCGACCTTGGCGGGCAGATAGTTGAGCGTGACGACGATGTTCCAGCGGTCCATCTGGCCCTGGTTGATCTGCTGCGTGCCGTGATACAGCCCGCTCGTATCGCCGAGGCCGACCGTGTTGGCGGTCGCGAACAGGCGGAACCACGGGTTAGGGCGGATCACGCGGTTCTGGTCGAGCAGCGTCAGCTTGCCCTCGGTCTCCAGCACGCGCTGAATCACGAACATAACGTCAGGGCGACCTGCATCATATTCGTCGAACACCAACGCGGTCGGCGTCTGCAAGGCCCAGGGCAGCAGGCCTTCGCGGAACTCGGTGATCTGCTGGCCGTCCTTGAGGACGATCGCATCGCGGCCGATCAGATCGATACGGCTGATGTGCGCGTCGAGGTTGATGCGGATGCAAGGCCATTTCAGGCGCGCCGCGACCTGCTCGATATGCGTCGACTTGCCGGTGCCGTGATAGCCTTGGACCATCACGCGACGATTATGAGCGAAGCCCGCCAGCACGGCGAGCGTGGTGTCGGCATCGAAGACGTAGGCCGGATCGAGATCGGGTACACGCTCGTCGGCTTCGGAGAAGGCCGGCACTTCCATGTCGGAATCGATTCCGAACATCTCGCGCACCTTCACCATCTTGTCTGGTGCATCGAGGATCGTGGTCTCGCGGCTGTCTGGCTGGGTATTCGGGATATCGGTCATGTTGGCCTCGTGTTCCCCACCGCTCTAGGACAAGCGAGGGGCGTTACTCAACCGCGACCTTTTCCGGAAGCGGGAAGAGTGTGACGAACCGCTCGGCAAGCGCACGGTTCCCGGTGATCTGCAATGTGCCTTCGGCTTCTGCATCGCGAAAGGGCCTTGCGCCATAGATCAGCGATGCGATCGTCATCGGATCGCCGTCGAACGTGACGTCCGCGACCGAGGGGTCGGTGCGCACGACATGGATCCACTCGCCATCGACCCGCCCGACGAACCCTTCGGTGCCCAGCCGAAAGCCGACAACCGCGGTCCAGCCATCGGCACGCTGCCGCGAGAACATCGTCCGGAACGACAGCATCAGCGAGGCTGCGCTAAGCGGCAGGGTCGGATCATGCGCAGGCGACCGCGCCGCCCATCGACCGAGTTCGCGGATCGCGGTCTCGCTCTCATAGCCCCAGGGCGTCAGTTCATAGACCTGCACGCTGGACGGCGAGGGCAACGTGCGCCGGATCAGGATGCCGGCGCGCGCCAGTCCCTCCAGCCGCTGCGTCAGGACGTTCGCACTGATCCCGCCTAGGTTGGCCTTCAATTCGCCGAACCGCCGCGGACCGAACATCAGTTCGCGCACGACCAGCAACGACCATCGCTCTCCGACCAATTCAAGTGCCATCGCCGTGCCGCACGCATCGTCATACCACCGTGCCGAGGAGCCTTTAGTTACATTTTCTAACTTCATAGTTGCTTTAAGTAACCACCGCAGGCATGCAATGCAAATACGGTGTGAAACCGAGTCGAATCAGGAGAGCAGCCATGAGCAAAGCCATCTTCGTGAACCTGCCAGTCGCCGATGTCGTGGCCGCGACGGCGTTCTACGCAGCAATCGGGTTCGAGCGGAACGCGATGTTCTCGAACGATCAGGGATCGGCAATGGCATGGTCCGACACGATCATGGTGATGCTGCTCGACCGCGCCTTTTATGCGACCTTCACGGCCAAGGCTATCATCGACGCGAAGACGTCCAGCGGTGTGCTGCTGGCGTTGTCGTTCGACGCCCCGGCCGACGTCGATGCGATCACGGACGCGGCATTGGCGGCGGGCGGGCGCGAGTTGCACGATCCCGAAGACCTGGGCTTCATGTACAGCCGCGCCTTCGAGGACCTCGACGGGCATGGCTGGGGACCATTCTCGATGGACATGGCGGCGGCGGCGCAGGCGATGGGCGAGACGCGGCCGGCCTGATTCCGCCCTCGCGATATCTACAAAGGCGAAACGATGCGACCGATGATCACGGCTTATGACTGGGTTCCCGATTTCGCCAAGAGCCAGGTGCGGGACCTGCGCGTTCGCTGCGCGCTCGAGGAGGTCGGCCAGCCCTATGACATGCTGTATCTTCAGCAGGGCGAACAGAAACGGCCGCCGCAGCGCGATCGCCAACCCTGCGGGCAGGTGCCAACGTACGAGGCAGGCGACCTGACGATGGTGGCGGTGTTTTGCAGCCTTGGCGGCACGCCGTTGCTCGATGTGCATCCGACAGTGACCGAGTATGTCGCGCGAGGCGAAGTGCGTCCGGCCTTTGCGAGAGCACTCGCCGACCAGTCGGCAGGGTTCACCGGCGCACCGGCGCCGACGTTCGCCGCATAGGTGGCGGCACAGGGAGAGACTGAATGACCGACGCGTACGACTTGTCGATCACCCGCCTGATCGATGCCCCCGTCGAGACGGTGTGGCGTGCCTGGACCGAGCATCTCGTCGACTGGTTCTGCCCGCGCCCTTGGACAACCGAAATCGTCGAACTCGACCTGCGCACCGGCGGCCGTTGCGCGCTGATCCTCCGCGGGCCGAACGCCGAGGAAAACGCCATCGAAGGCGTCTATCTCGAGGTGAAGCGATGCTGCCGCATCGTCTCCACCGACGCGTTCACATCGGGCTGGGTGCCGCAAACCCCGTTCATGACGCGCCTCGACGAGTTCTTCGAGGAGGGCGGCAAGACCCGCTACACCGCCACCGCCCGCCACTGGACCGCCGAGGCGCGCGACGGCCACGCGGCGATGGGGTTCGAAACAGGCTGGAACGCGGCTGCCGATCAACTCGAAGAGGTCGTCCGGCGAATATAGGGATGTAGCGACGTCAATTGCCGGCGGGGGGCCTAGTGCGGGTGGCGAACGCAGCGTCGGCGTATCATGCGAAGGCGGCAGCACCCTTCAGGTGCTGATACGCTGCGATCACCTTCTGCAACTCCGACTCATGTGCGCGGTCGCCGCCGTTGCGATCGGGGTGATAGCGGCGGACGAGCTCGCTGTAGCGTTTGCGCAGCGCGGTCCGATCGGTGTCCGTGCCGAGCCCGAGGACGCGTAACGATCCGCGTTCGCCGTCGGACAGCACGCGGCCATCCTTGCGCGCCGCCGCCATCCGCTCGCCGAACCTTGCACCGATCGCATCGATCGGGTCGGCGAAGTCCGCCCATTTCGGCGGGGTGTCGCCGCCGCCATGCGCGAACGCGCGCGTCTCGCGCTCCCAGCCCGCCATCGGCCGCTGCGCATAGTGGATCTCGTCCGCGGTCATGCCGTCGAAGAAATTATAGCCGGAGTTGAACGCGCGAACGTGCTCCAGGCAGAACCAGCGGAACTGCGGCGGGCCGCCGTCGCTCGGTCCTTCAAGCGGTGGCGCGCGGAATTCGCCGGGCTCCTCGCAGTCGCGCCACATGCAGACGCGCCCCGTCCCTTCCACGCGGCCGTGAAACCGTGGACTGGGGCGCTCTTTCCGCTCTTTTCGCCCATCGTTTGTGTATCCGTCGTCCGCCACCGGCTCCCCGCGTGTCCAAAACGGGCTATATAGGGAGCATGACAGACCTCGCCACCGGCTCCGTACAGGACCAGATCACCGCCCGCCTCACCGCGACACTCGCCCCGACGCAGCTGACCGTCGTCAACGAGAGCGGGCTTCACACCGGCCATATGGGCGACGACGGCACCGGCGAGACGCATTTCCGCGTCGAGGTGGAAACGCCGCAGTTCGAAGGGCTTAATCGCGTCGCCCGCCAGCGGCTCGTGAACCAGGCGCTTGCCGAACTGTTGAGCACGAAGATTCACGCGCTCGCCATCAAGGCCCGCGCGCCTGGGGAAATCTGATGGCGTACAAGCTCTGGTACTGGCCCTCACTTCAAGGTCGCGGCGAGTTCGTCCGGCTCGCGCTCGAAGGCGCCGAGATCGCGTATGAGGATTGCGCGCGTGGCGTAGGCGAAGAGGGTTTGCTCGCCGATCTGAACGACCGCACCGGACGGACACCGTTCGCGCCGCCGTATCTGGAACTCGACGGCCTGGTGATCGCGCAGGTCGCCAACATCCTGATGTATCTCGGCGAGCGCCACGGCCTCGCACCGTCGAACATGGCGGACCGGCTGTGGCTCAACCAACTCCAGCTGACGATCGCCGACCTCGTCGCGGAGGTCCACAACGTCCATCATCCGGTCGCGATGATGGACTATTACGACGACCAGAAGCCCGAAGCGGCGCGGGCGGCGAAACAGTTCCGCGAGGCGCGGATGCCGAAGTATCTCGGTCATTTCGAGGATGCGGCGCAGGCCAATACCGGCGACTGGCTGATCGATCACAAGTGGAGCTATGCCGATACGTCGCTGTTCCAGGTGATCGAGGGGCTTCGGTACATGTTCCCGAAGCGGATGAAGACGCTCGAACCCGACTATCCGAATTTGGTCCGGAATCATGATCAGGTCGCGGAACTGCCGGGCATTAAGGCCTATCTGAAAAGCGACCGTCGCCTCGCCTTCAACACCGACGGCATCTTCCGCGCCTATCCGGAACTCGACGCGGTATGATGGTTCTTCGATCCTCCCCCGTCAGGGGGAGGTGGATCGCGCAGCGAGACGGAGGGGGCGGTAAGCGATGACCGGCGTTCCGTGCCCTCCCCCTCCGTCGCCTACGGCGCCACCTCCCCCTGGCGGGGGAGGATTGAAGCGCATCCCGCGCCCGGCCGCGCGCATTCTGCTCGTCGACGCGCAAGACCGCGTGCTGATGTTCCGCTTCACACCCTCCGACCGCCCGCCACTCTGGTGCACGCCCGGAGGCGCGGTCGATCCCGGCGAGAGCTATGCCGCCGCCGCGCGCCGCGAACTGTGGGAAGAAGTCGGCCTCGACATCGACTGCGGCCCCGAAATCGCGCGCCGCGTCGTCGATTTCCGCACCTTCGAAGGCGTCGAGGTCACTGCCGACGAACGCTATTTCCGGATCGACGTCGATACCTGCGAGGTGAAGGCAGGCAATCTCACCGAACAGGAGAAGCAACTGCTCGTCGGTCACCGCTGGTTTTCCCGAAACGACATCGTCGCGCATGACGAAACGCTCTATCCAGCAGACCTGGTCGAACTCCTCGACGCCACGGAACCTGCCAAGGGATAACGCCATGCTCGATAATTTCGTCCTCCAGACCATCCTGCCGTCGACGCATGATCTTGGCGGGTTCAAGGTCCACCGCACGCTGCCGAACAAGGCGCGGACGATGGTCGGTCCGTTCCTGTTCTTCGACCAGATGGGCCCGGCGCATCTGGAAGTGGGCCAGGGCATCGACGTGCGCCCGCATCCGCATATCAACCTGTCGACCGTCACCTATTTGTTCGACGGCGCGATCGACCACCGCGATTCGCTCGGCACGCAGGCGCGGATCGAGCCGGGCGCGGTGAACCTGATGACCGCGGGCCACGGCATCGTCCATTCCGAACGCTCGCCCGGCGACGAGCGTTCTCAGGGGCCGAACCTGTCGGGCATCCAGACCTGGCTAGCGATGCCCGAGGCGGTCGAGGAGATCGACCCGGCATTCGAGCACGTTACCAAGGCGCAACTGCCGACGATCGAGGCGCACGGCGCACGCTCGCGAATCATCATGGGGAGCCTGTGGGGCCAGACCGCGCCGACGACGACCTATTCGGGGACGATCTACGCCGACATCGCGCTCGATCCGGGCGCGAGCGTGCCGATCGATGCCGCGGCCGAGGAGCGCGCGATCTACTTGGCGATGGGCGAGGCGACGCTGGAGGGCGTGAGCCTCGAGCCGCAGGTGCTGTACGTACTGCGGCCCGGTATCTCGGCGACGCTGCGGTCCGCGCATGGTGGCCGCGCGATGCTGTGCGGTGGCGATGCGTTCACGACGCCGCGCCACGTCTGGTGGAACTTCGTCAGCTCGAACCGGGATCGTATCGAACAGGCGAAGCGCGACTGGAATGCGGGGAATTTTCCGAAAGTCCCCGGCGACGAAAAGGAATGGATCGAGATACCGGCGGTGCCGAAGACGGTCAGCTATCCTTGATCTTTCCCCTCCCGCGTGCGGGAGGGGGTAGGGGGTGGGCGCGCGCTGTCGCCGCCCACGTTGTTTGAAACTGGCCGCGAACCCACCCCCGGCCCCTCCCGCGTGCGGGAGGGGAGAACTATCGTCGGCTCTCTTGGCTTAGTCCGCTTGCGGGAGGGGTCGGGGGAGGGCATGTTCCAAGGGCAGCGCGACGGGCAGGCCCTCCCCTGACCTCTCCCGCAAGCGGGAGGGGAATCATGACACTGCAACGCATCGCGTTATCCACGGGCGTCGAACTCGACGTGGCGATCAGCGGAGACCCCGCGAACCCGCCCGTCATCCTGCTGCACGGCTTCCCCGAATCGCATCGGACCTGGCGCGACATCGCCCCTGACCTTGCCCGCGACCATTACGTGATCGCCCCCGACCAACGCGGCTTCGCACGCTCGTCCAAGCTGGAGGGCGTCGACAGCTACACCCCCGACAAGATCGTCGCCGACCTGATCGCGCTTGCCGACCACCTCAAGATCGACCGCTTCACGCTGGTCGGCCACGACTGGGGCGGGGCGGTCGCGTGGATGGCCGCGTTGCGCCACCCCGAGCGCATCGCGAAGCTCGTCATCATCAACGCCCCCCACCCGCTCGTCTTCCAGCGGACGATGTTCGACGACCTCGAACAGCGCGCCGCCAGCCAGTATATCCGCGCCTTCCGCAACCCCGATCTCGAAAAGCATATCGCCGCGATCGATCTGGAAACCTTCTTCGACACCAGTTTTTCGAAACACGCCGATCTTGCCGCGATGGCCGACGACAAGGCCGCCTATCTCGACGAATGGGGCCAGCCCGGCGCGATCACCGGCATGCTCAACTGGTACCGCGCGAGCGCCATCGTCGTGCCCGAAATGGAGGAGACCCCGCCCCGACCCGCGTTCCTCGACGCGCCGTTCCCGCCAACCAGGATGCCGGTGCTGGTGATCTGGGGGATGCAGGACAGCGCGCTGCTGCCGAGCCAGCTCGACCTCGCCGAGTATGTGCCCGACCTCACGATCGAGAAGATCGACGCGGGGCATTTCGTGCCGTGGCAAAAGCCCGACTCGGTGATCGTCGCGATGCGCCGCTGGGGCATCTGAGCACTCTTCCAATCCTCCCCCGCAAGGGGGAGGTGGCGCCGAAGGCGTCGGAGGGGGAGGACGCGGAACAGAGGTTCCCCTAACCGCCCCCTCCGTCTGGCAAGCGCCAGCCACCTCCCCCTGGCGGGGGAGGATCAAGACATTGCCGCTGATGCGTACTCGTTCCGAACCTTCGCCACCTGTCTGTTTCCTGACCACCGCATTCTGCGATCGTTCAGCGGCCGGGGAGCAAAACCCTTTCCATGCCGTTGATCCGGCGTCGAAACAGGAGAGCAATCATGCGTAAGATGATCCTCGCGGCCGTAGCCGCCGCCACCCTCGTCCCCACCTTCGCGACCGCGCAGAGCTATGGCGAAGTCCGTCGCGACCAGCGCGAAATCCGCGAGAGCCGTCGCGACCTCGATCGTGCACGCCGCTACGGCGACCGCGGCGATGTCCGCGAAGCCCGCCAGGAGCTGCGCGAAGACCGCCGCGAGGCGCGCGAGGATTGGCGCGATTATCGGCGCACGCATGGCAACCTCTATCGTCGTCCGGCCTATGCCGGCCCGCGCGGCTATCGCTATCGCCCTGTCAGCGTCGGATACCGGTTCGCGCCGGAATATTATGGCCGCAACTACTGGGTGAACGACTACCAGACCTACCGCCTGTCGCGCCCGGCCTACGGCTATCAGCGCTGGGTCCGCTACGGCCGCGACGTCGTCCTGGTCGACACGCGCTCCGGCCGCGTCGTGCAGGTCAACAACGGCTTCTTCTACTAAGACCTTCTACCAAGTTTGGGCGGCCCGGGAGCGATCCCGGGCCGCACTCGTATCCGGCGCCTCAGTCCTTCTCGTACGCTCCACGTCGCATGACATAATCGCGCGTCTCGTACGGCGGCGACAATCCCTCGACCCAGGCGCCATGCGCGTGCGTCAGCGCGACCAGCTCCATCGCCCGATCGCCCGGCCAACCGCGGACACGAACTTCGTGCCGGTGAAGGTCGCGGTTCGGCTCCATCATCACCCAGCCGAGTGGCCTTTCAACCGTCGCCCGCGCGCCTGCCGCCTCCATCGCGATCCGGATCCGCTCGCGTGAGGTCGCCGGCAGATACTGCCACACCACCGAATGCATCAGCACGCGCGTGACGCCTTCGGGCTGCGGCTCGGCCAATTGCGCTTCGACCCAGTCGGCTGCATCGCCTTCGACCAGATCGACGCCGCCCTCGCGCACCATCGCGATCGCCGCCGCCAGCCGCGCCTGTCGCTCAACCGCATCGACCCAGACATACGCCTCGAGCCGCACCGCCGCGACCGGATCGGCGACGTCCACCGGGTGGATATCGACGCCGCGTGTCGACTCGATCTCGACGGGCGCGCTTGGCGGCGGCGCGCCCCGCCATTCGGGCCGGATCGTCACTGGCGATGTATCCGGCCCGACGGTGACGGCGCCAAGGTCGAACCGATAGCGATCGATCAGCAGGTTCAGTCCCGCGCTCGATCCGATCTCCAGCACCTCGAACCGCGGCCCGTACCGTTCGGCCAGATGCAATATGCCGGTCATCATGCCTGCCGACCGCGCCGCCTCGTTGGTCTGCGGCGGTCCGTCGAGCCACGGCAGCAATGCGGCATCGCGCGCGACGAGCGTTCCCTTCAACGTTGCCGACACACGCGATGGATCGGTCTCCGCACCGGAGAATACGGCAGAAAGCGCCGGATCGAGGTCCGCGCGGTGGAGCGCATGCAACCCGCCGACCAGCCGCAACGCCAGCGCATCCGCGACCGGTTCGCCCGGCCAGTCGAGCACCCGCCGCCCCGTCTGGCTGTCACGATCGAGCGCCTCCGCCAGCGCGGTACAGACACGAGCCGTGATGGGCGCGTCCATCGCGGTGCAATAGCCCGCCTGGATGTCGAACGCCGCACGGTTAGCCGGTTCATTTGCCATGCACAGGTTGTTGCACCCGCCAAGCCCCCCCCGTAAAGCCCGGCGCGTGCCAGACTCCCAGATCATTATCGCCGTCCCCAAGGGACGTATCCTCGCCGAGGCCCTGCCGCTGCTCGCGCGCGCCGGGGTGCATCCCGAAGCGTCCTTCTCCGACGAGAATTCACGTGCGTTGCGGTTCGCGACCAACGATCCGGCGATTTCGCTGATCCGGGTGCGCGCGTTCGACGTTGCCACTTTCGTTGCGCACGGTGCGGCGCAGTTGGGGATCGTCGGGTCGGACGTAATTGCGGAGTTCGGCTATTCGGAGCTTTACGCGCCGGTCGACCTCGGCATCGGGCATTGCCGGTTGTCGGTCGCCGAGCCCGCCGAGATGGCGGCGCAGGATGATCCGCGCGGCTGGAGCCACGTTCGCGTCGCGACCAAATACCCGCATGTGACGGCGGCGCATTTCGCAGGCCGAGGCGTGCAGGCGGAGTGCGTGAAGCTCAATGGCGCGATGGAGTTGGCGCCGACCTTGGGATTGGCGCCGCGGATCGTCGATCTCGTATCGTCCGGCCGCACGCTGCTGGAAAACGGCCTGGTCGAGGTCGAGACGATAATGGAGGTCACTAGCCGCCTCGTGGTCAACCGCGCCGCGATGAAGACGCGTGCTCGGGTGGTGCCGCTGGTCGAGGCCTTCCGTCGTGCTGTCGAAGCGCAGGAAATCGCGGCATGAGCGCGCTATTCTGCTCCCCTTCCCGTATGCGGGAAGGGGCCGGGCGTTGGGCTGGCGCTATCCTCCACTGTGATGACCGCGGTGAGCGCGTGCCCACCCCCAGCCCCTCCCGCATGCGGGAGGGGGGCAAGTGATCCGCCTTTCTACCACCGACGCGGACTTCGCGACCCGCTTCACCGCGCTTGTCGAGGACCGTCGAGAGTCCGACGCAGGCGTTACGCAGGACGTCGCCGCGATCATCACTGCAGTCCGCCGCAACGGTGAGACCGCGCTCCGCGACCTCACGCAGAAGCACGACCGCCACGATCTCGAGACCACCGGCTGGCAGATCAACGCCGCCGACTGCAAGGCCGCGTTCGACGCGCTCGATCCCGAGCTGCGCACCGCGCTCGAACTCGCCGCGACCCGCATCCGCGCGTATCACGAGAAGCAGCGACCGCTCGACAGCGACTCGGTCGACTCCGCGGGCGTGAGGCTCGGCGCACGTTGGCTGCCCGTCGACGCCGCCGGCATCTACGTCCCCGGTGGACGCGCCGCCTACCCCTCGTCGCTGCTCATGAACGCAATCCCCGCCAAGGTTGCGGGCGTCGACCGTCTCGCAATGGTCACGCCGACACCGGATGGCCAGATCAACCCGCTGGTCCTCGCCGCCGCGCACCTTGCGGGTGTCGATGAAGTCTGGCGAGTCGGCGGCGCGCAGGCGGTCGCGGCGCTAGCCTATGGCGCGGGCCGGATCGAGCCGGTCGACGTCATCACCGGCCCCGGCAACGCCTGGGTCGCCGAGGCCAAGCGCCAGGTCTACGGCGTCGTCGGCATCGACATGGTCGCGGGGCCCTCCGAAATCGTCGTCGTCGCGGACGCGCTCAACGACCCCGAATGGACCGCCGCCGACCTGCTCAGTCAGGCCGAGCACGACGTCACTACTCAGTCGATCCTGTTCACCGACGATGCGGCGTTCGCCGACAAGGTGGCAGAGGCCGTGGATCGCCAGTTGCGCGACCTCGCCACCGAAGCCGTTGCGCGCGTCGCGTGGGACACCAACGGCGCGATCGTCGTCGTCGACACGCTGGCGGACGCGATCCCGCTGGTCGACCGCCTCGCTGCCGAGCATCTCCAGCTGGCGATCCCCGACCCGCAAGGTTTCTTCGACCGGATCCGTCACGCCGGCTCGGTGTTCCTCGGCCGCTACACGCCGGAAGCGATCGGCGATTACGTCGCGGGTCCCAACCACGTCCTCCCTACCGGCCGCCGAGCGCGGTTTGCGAGTGGACTGTCGGTGCTCGACTTCATGAAGCGTACCAGCTTCCTCGCGTTGGACGAAGCTGCGCTGCGCGAACTCGGCCCAGCCACGGTCGCGCTGGCCAATGCCGAGGGACTGCCTGCACATGCGAAATCGGTCGCGTTGAGGCTGCGGCTGAACAGCTAGAGTTGTTCACGCGAAGGCGCAAAGGCGCGAAGATTGTGCGCTTTCCGTGTGGCGGCTGTTTCACGACGCCAAATACCATTGTGCAGCGGCTGCGCCGCAGGGCGACATCTTCGCGCCTTTGCGCCTTCGCGTGAACAAACTCTTCTCTGCCAACGCGCCCGAAACGCAAAGGGCTGACACACACGCCCCCCGCGCCTACAGGCAACCGCTTATGACTCGAACCGCCCCCCGCACCAAGGCGCGTGCCGCCGCTCGCCTCGCCGCCGTCCAGGCGACTTACCAGCACGAGATGGAGGGCACCGCGATGCCCGTCCTGCTCAATGAATTCCACCAGCACCGCCTCGGCGCGACGATCGAAGACGTCGAATATGCCGAGGCGGACGTCGACTTCTTCGACGACCTGGTGACCGGCGCCAACGCGCGTGCCGGGGAGATCGACGTGCTGATCGAGGGCAAGCTGGCCAAGGGCTGGACGCTCGCGCGGCTCGACAAGCCGATGAAGGCGATCATCCGTGTCGGCACGTATGAACTGCTTGCGCGCAAGGACGTGCCGGTCGCCGCGGTGATCAGCGAATATGTCGATGTCGCGCATGCATTCTACGACAAGCGGGAGTCGGGGTTCGTGAACGGGTTGCTTGACGGTATCGCCAAGGAAGTGCGGGCCTGACGAACTCCCTCTCCCCTCCGGGGAGAGGGTCGGGGTGAGGGGCTGCCAAGCAGTGCAGCGCCTGGGACAGCCCCTCACCCCAGCCCTCTCCCCGGAGGGGAGAGGGAGCGGAGAATGACCGAAGCCGAGTTTATTGCCGCTCTCCGCCGGCTCCCGCTGCACGCAGCGGCGCGTGGTCTCGACGACGATACCGCGTTGCTTGACGCAGGTCCGCTCGTAGTCACTACGGACACGATGGTCGAAGGCGTACACTTCCTCCCGACCGACCCCGCGAAGGACGTCGCATGGAAGCTGGTCGCCACCAACCTCTCCGATCTCGCGGCGAAGGGTGCGAAGCCTGAAGGCATCCTTCTCAACTACCCGCTTGGCGACGATGCGTGGGACCGCGCGTTTCTCGAAGGGCTCGCACAAGTCCTGACCGACTTCGACACGCCGATCATCGGTGGCGACACCGTGACGCTGCCCCCGAACGCCCCCCGCGTCCTGACCGTCACCGCGTTCGGCAGCGATGCCGCTGCCCCTGCCCGAGACGGTGCACGGGTAGGCGACGCGCTCTACGTGACCGGCACGATCGGCGACGCGGGCGCGGGGCTAGCCATCGCACTCGGTGCACAAGGCCCCGCGGAACTGCTCGCCGCATACCGGCGCCCGCAGCCACGGCTCGGCGACGGCCGCATCCTCGGTCCTCAGGTCCATGCGATGATGGACGTATCCGACGGGCTGCTCATCGACGCGTCCCGCATGGCGCTCGCCAGTGGCCTCGCCGTCAGCATCGACCTCGCGCGCATTCCCCTCTCCAACGCCTATCGCGCGTTCTCCGGCGACCGGCTTGCCGCAGCCACCGCGGGCGACGACTACCAACTGCTTTTTGCTGCACCGCAAGGTTTCGTTACCGACGCCGCGCGGATCGGCGCATTCTCGGCCGGCTCGGGACTTACCCTCCACGACTCCGGAAAACCCGTCCTGCTCCCGCCAAGTCTAGGCTACGAACACAACCCGATCGGATAACTTGCGCAATGCCCCTGCACTGATAAGTTCCTTACATCGGGACTCGGCAAAGCCGGGACCGGAGAGGACCTGACAAGAGGGATAGCGCCGTATGACGACCGTCTATTTGGCCATGATCTGCGGCGTCATCGCCGTCCTATATGGTTTCGTCACCAGTCGACAGGTGCTCGCGGCCTCCCCCGGCAACGAGAAGATGCAGGATATCGCCGCCGCGATCCAGGAAGGCGCGAAGGCGTATCTCGGGCGGCAATATACCACGATCGCGATCGTCGGTGTCATCGTCGTGGCGATCCTGCTGCTCACGCTCGGCTATATCTCCACCATCGGCTTCGTCATCGGCGCGGTCCTGTCGGGCGTCGCCGGCTATGTCGGCATGAACATCTCGGTCCGCGCCAACGTCCGCACCGCAGAGGCCGCACGCACATCGCTGCAGGCGGGGCTGACGATGGCGTTCCGATCGGGCGCCGTGACCGGCATGCTCGTGGCGGGTCTCGGCCTGCTGGCGATCAGCGCGTTCTTCTGGTACCTCACCGGACCTGCGGGTCATGCGCCCAACGACCGGATCATCGTCGAGGCACTCACCGCGCTCGCGTTCGGCGCCTCGCTGATTTCGATCTTCGCGCGATTGGGCGGCGGCATCTTCACCAAGGCGGCGGACGTCGGCGCGGATCTGGTCGGCAAGGTCGAGGCCGGCATTCCCGAGGACGACCCCCGCAATCCCGCGGTGATCGCGGACAATGTCGGCGACAACGTCGGCGACTGCGCGGGCATGGCGGCCGATCTGTTCGAGACCTACGTCGTCACGCTGGGTGTCACGATGATCTCGATCGCGCTGCTGATCCAGGCGAGCGGCGCCGAACTGATGCGGCTGATGACTCTCCCGCTGCTCGTCGGCGGGGTGTGCATCGTCACCTCGATCATCGGCACCTACATGGTGCGACTTGGCAAGGGCTCGATCATGGGGGCCCTCTACAAGGGCTTTTTCACCTCGACGATCCTGTCGATCCCGGCGATCTATCTCGCCACGCAGTACGTGCTCGGCGACCTCCACCGCGTGATCGGCGGCGCAGGCTTCCTCGATCCCGCGACCGACGATCTCACGACGCAGGCCGCACCGTCGCTGACGCAGAGCTTCACCGGCATGGACCTGTTCTGGTCGATGATGATCGGCCTCGTCGTGACCGGACTGATCGTCTGGATCACCGAATATTACACGGGCACCAACCACCGGCCGGTCCAGTCGATCGCCAAGGCCTCCGAGACCGGCCACGGCACCAACGTCATCCAGGGCCTGGCGATCAGCCTCGAATCCACCGCGCTGCCGACGCTGGTCATCGTCGTCGCGGTCATTGTCGCGTACCAGCTGGCCGGGATCATCGGCATCGCGTTTGCGGCAACGGCGATGCTCGCGCAGGCCGGCATGGTCGTTGCGCTCGATGCCTATGGCCCCGTCACCGACAACGCAGGCGGGATCGCCGAGATGGCCGGCCTCCCCGACGATGTTCGCCAGCGCACCGATGCGCTCGACGCTGTCGGTAACACCACCAAGGCGGTCACCAAGGGATATGCGATCGGCTCGGCCGGACTCGCCGCGCTGGTGCTGTTCGGCGCCTACACTACCGATCTCGCGACGTATTTCCCCGACGTCACGGTCGATTTCAGCCTCTCCAACCCGTACGTCATCGTCGGCCTGTTGCTGGGTGCGCTGCTCCCGTATCTGTTCGGGGCCTTCGGCATGACCGCCGTCGGTCGCGCAGCCGGCGCCGTCGTCGAGGAAGTCCGCGAGCAGTTCCGCAACAACCCGGGCATCATGCTCGGCACCAGCCGTCCCGACTATGCGCGGACGGTCGACCTCGTGACCAAAGCGGCGATCCGCGAGATGATCGTGCCCTCGCTGCTGCCGGTGCTGTCACCACTTGCCGTATATTTCATCATCACCGCGGTTGCTGGCCAAGCCGCCGGCTTCGCGTCGCTCGGCGCGATGTTGCTGGGCGTGATCGTCTCCGGGCTGTTCGTCGCGATCTCGATGACGAGCGGGGGCGGCGCCTGGGACAACGCCAAGAAGTACATCGAGGACGGTAACCACGGCGGCAAGGGCTCAGAGGCGCACAAGGCCGCGATCACCGGCGACACCGTCGGCGACCCTTACAAGGACACGGCAGGCCCCGCGGTGAACCCAATGATCAAGATCACGAACATCGTCGCACTGCTGCTGCTCGCGGCTCTGGCCGGCGGCGGAGTGGGGTAAAGCTGAACAGGATCGCCGATCGGCCAGTTACGCTGGCCGCTCTGCGATCCATTCCCTGCCCGGTGCCTCAATATTTGCCATCCATTCCCGCGCGATAACAAGGCAGTGCGCCGCGTGCGGAATTTCCGCTCAGTCCGATCGATCTCGGCGGTGCACTGATCCGCTGCAGCCTCCTCTTGTGCCGGCTACCGAACGCGATACTCTGCGCAAACGGTCGTTGGGGAATGGCCGGGGGGACTGATAATGACGTGGCGTATGAGCCTGCTGGCCGGTGCAATGATACCGACGATCGCGGTCGCGCAGACCGCGCCGCCGCCCGCCTTCGCGCCGAAGGCGATCGCCACGCTCTCGGACCGGGTGCCGGTCGAAACCTTTGCCAAACTGCCCGGCATCGCCAATCCGAAGCTCTCTCCTGATGGCAGGCGTATCGCCGCAAAGATGGCGATCGACGGCGTCCAGGTGCTGGTCGTCGCGCCGCTGTTCCCCGGTGGCAAGCTTGCCGCGATCAAGGTCGGGGCGACGGTCGACATCAACTGGTGGCGCTGGGTCGGTGACGACTGGCTCGCGGTCGGCATCGGATCGCAGGACATGCTGTACGGCGAGGAGATCTACGTCACGCGCACACTGGGCGTCAAAGCCGACATGACCAAGATCAACCGGATCGACTGGAAGAATTCGGGCGTCCGCGCGGACGAAATCCTGTGGGCGGCGCGCGACGGCACGCCGCGTGTCCTGCTGTCGCGCCAGACCGGGATCGAAAGCGAAAGCCAATGGTATCCCTCAGTCTCCGAGGTGGATCTCTCGACCGGCAAGACCAAGACCGTCGCCGGCAGCCAGACGAACGTCTTCGACTGGTATGCGGATGGCGCGGGCGTCGTCCGGATGGGCTATCGGTACGAGGACGACACCCGCAAGGGCTCGCTTCTGTATCGCAGCGCCAATCGCGATCCGTTCAAGGTGATCGCATCGGCCCGCGGCAAGCAGGATATCGTCATCCCGGTGACGTTTCGCGCCGACGGCACGGCCATCGCGACGGACGATTCCGGCGGTCGCGATGAGGTGTTCGAGGTGTCGCTGCCCGACCTGAAGCTGGGCAAGAAGCTGTACGGCACGGATAGCTACGACGTCGATGGCGTGGTCGAGAACGCGACCGGCGACGACATCGACGGCATCACCGTCACCGATCGCTTCGGCCATACCATCTGGCTGAACCCCAAGCTGAAGGAAATCCAGGACGCGGTCGACAAGGCGGTCGGCGAGCGTCGCGCGCGCATCGTCTCGTGGGATCGCACCCGGTCGAAGTTCCTGGTGCAGGTCGGCTCGCCATCGCAGGCGGGCGCGCTGTATTTCTACGACCCCGCGAACGGATCGATGCAGCGCTATTCGTGGCAGAACAGCGACCTCAAGGCGCGGACATTGTCGCCGGTGTCGACGATCCGGTACAAGGCACGCGACGGCGTCGAGATCGAGGCGTTGCTAACGCTGCCGCGCGGACATAGCGCGAAGAACCTGCCGCTGATCGTGTTGCCGCACGGCGGTCCGTTCGCACGCGATTCGGAAGATTGGGACTGGTGGACTCAGTATCTGGCGGAAAGCGGCTATGCCGTCGTCCAGCCCAATTACCGCGGGTCGTCGGGGTATGGCACCAGTTTCGCCAAGCTCGGCGAGGGGCAATGGGGCCTGAAGATGCAGGACGATCTCGACGATGCGATCACGCATCTGGCCAAGCAGGGCATCGCCGATCCGAAGCGCGTCTGCATGGCCGGCGCATCCTATGGTGGCTATGCAGCGATGCGCGCGGCGCAGCGGAACGGCACCGGCGATACGGCGCCCTATCGGTGCGCGATCTCCTATGCCGGCGTGTCCGATCTGCAGGCGATGCAGCGCTATGACGGCAAGTTCCTGTACGGCAAGACGCGTGGTGACTGGCTGAAGAAGCAGGCGCCCGATTATCGCAGCGTCTCGCCGCGCTTCGGTGCGCAGACCTTCTCGATCCCGATCCTGATGCTGCACGGCAAGGAGGACAAGCGCGTGCCCGTGAAGCAATCGCGAATGATGGCAGCGGCACTGAAGGAGGCGGGCAAGCCGTTTGAGTATATCGAACAACCGCTCAGCGATCATCATTTCACGCGCGGTGAGGACAGACTCGAGTTCCTGAAGGCAATGGGCGCATTCCTGACCAAGTATAATCCAGCATAACGCACGGATACTGTCCGCCAAAACTCCATAACGGAGCATATACGCCGACTGTGGATGCAACTTGTTTGGACGAACGCAGTTTTGTCTCCGCATCATCACCGAATGCGGAACCGTCCTGAGAATCACCTCTTCTACGGCGACAACCTCGCCGTGCTGCGCAAGGAGATCGCCGACGAGAGCGTCGACCTGATCTACCTCGACCCGCCGTTCAATTCGAACGCGAACTACGGCATCCTGTTCAAGGAACCCGACGGCAAATCGTCGAACGCGCAGATCGAGGCGTTCGAAGACACCTGGCACTGGAACGAGACCGCGGAGGATGCCTTCGACCAGGTTGCGCGGAGCGGTAGCACCAAGGCGTTCGACCTACTGAACGCGATGCGAGGCTTCCTCGGCGACAACGACATGATGGCCTATCTGGCGATGATGGCCGTGCGGCTGCTCGAGTTGCACCGCGTGCTGAAGCCGACCGGCAGTCTGTATCTCCACTGCGATCCGACCGCGAGCCATTACCTGAAGCTCCTGCTCGACGCGATCTTCGGCAAGCGCCAGATCGCGAACGAGATCGTCTGGTGTTACCGGCGCTACACCGCGGCCAGCAACCGGTTCCAGCGGCTCCACGACACATTGCTGTTCTACGGCAAGACCGACCAGCGGCGCTTCAACGACATCCGCATTCCGTATGGCGAGACCTCTGGCAAGAAGGACTCGCACTATCGCCAGGACGGCGACGGCCGCTGGTTCAGATGGCAGAAGCGCAAGGACGCCGAACCCTATCGTATCTATCTCGCGGACGGAGTCAGGCTGGGCGACTGGTGGGACATTCCGATCATCAATGCGTCGTCGAAGGAACGTCTGGGGTATCCGACGCAGAAGCCGTCCGCGTTGCTCGAACGGATCATCGCCGCGTCGTCGAACGAAGGCGACGTCGTGCTTGATCCGTTCTGCGGCTGCGGCACCGCGGTGCATGCGGCCGAAAAGCTCAAGCGGCAATGGATCGGGATCGACGTCACGCATCTCGCCATTTCGCTGATCGAGAAGCGCATGAAGGACGCGTTTCCCGCCGTCACCTTTACCGTCGAGGGTACGCCGAAGGATCTCGCCTCCGCCTATGATCTTGCGCTGCGTGACAAATACCAGTTCCAGTGGTGGGCCGTCTCGATGGTTGACGCGCTGCCATACGGCGGCCGGAAGAAGGGCGCGGATGGCGGGATCGACGGGCTGATCTACTTCAACGATCACGACCAGGCGTCGGGCAAGATGGTGACGCACCGCGCGATCGTGTCGGTGAAGGGCGGCCTCAATCCCGACACTGCGATGGTCGAGACGCTCGCCGCGACGATCGCGCGCGAGAAGGCGCCGATCGGCATCCTCATCATGAACGCCAAGCCGACGCGCGAGATGGAGCGCCGCGCCGCTGCGGTCGGCATCTACCGCGCGGGCGTCGACGAGGCGTTTCCGAAGCTTCAGATCCTGACGCTCGCGGATCTGTTTCAGGGCAAGCGACCGCGCATCCCCAACGTCGACCGCGCTGCCTTCCGGCGTGCCGCGCGCGAGGCGACCGCGCTTCAACCGAGCCTGTTGTGATAGCGCCCCAGTCTGTCGCTCTTGTTCAATGGCTGTCGAAGGCCGATATACCGAACACGCAAGCGGGTGCGGGCATAACGTCCGTGTCCGCCTTCGGCCGTGCTTTCCTTTTTCGCGAACTTGCGGTAAGGGCGCTCGTCCCGAAATTCCCCCAATTCAGAGATTATATTTGGCCAAGGAAGAACTGCTCGAGATGCGCGGCCGCGTGGTGGAACTCCTCCCCAACGCGATGTTCCGGGTTCAGCTCGAAAACGACCACGAGATTCTCGGTCACACCGCCGGCAAGATGCGCAAGAACCGCATCCGCGTGCTGGTCGGCGACGAGGTGCTTTGCGAACTCACGCCGTACGATCTAACCAAGGGTCGCATCACCTACCGCTTCAAATAAGCGCCACGCGCCGTTCGTACGGTGCGTAGCCCAAGCATCGAGGCACCAATGCTGGTCCTGGCCTCCTCCTCGCCCCGCCGCCGCGACCTGCTCGCGCGGCTCGGCGTCGTGCCGTCGCGCGTGGAATCCCCCGACATCGACGAGAGCCCGCGCAAGGCTGAGCCGCCCCGCGCCTATGCACTGCGCCTCGCGGTGGAAAAGGCGAGCGCCGTTGCTCGCGCGGAGGGCGAGATCGTCCTCGCTGGCGATACGACGATTGCGCTCGGCAGCCGCATCCTGCCCCCTGCCGACACGATCGAGATTCAGCGCGACCTGCTCGGCAAGCTGTCGGGCCGCCGCCACCATTGCCTGTCCGCGGTCTGCGTGATCGACGCGGCCGGCAAGGTCCGGACGCGCATCGCCGACACGATCGTCGCGTTCAAGCCGCTCTCGCCTGCCGAGATCGACGATTATCTCGCGTGCGGGGAAGGGCTGGGCAAGGCTGGCGGCTACGCGATCCAGGGCCGCGCCGAGGCGTTCGTCCGTTTCCTGTCGGGGAGCCATTCGGGCGTCGTCGGCCTGCCGCTGTTCGAAACACGCGCGCTGTTGAAGACCGCAGGCGTCGCACTTGCCTGATACGGGGCCTGCATGGCTCTACGAGGCCGGTATCGGCGAGGCACGCGCCGCGCTGGTGGAGAATGACGAGATTGTCGAAGCTGCGATCGAACTCGACACCGACGCACTGAAGGTCGGCCTCATTGCCCAGGCGCGGCTCGTCGAACTGCTGCCGGGCCGCCGCGGTCGCGTTACGCTCGACGGCGGCGAGGCGCTGATCAACCACCTCCCCCCCGGCATCACGCAGGGCGCCAGCCTCACCGTCGAGATCGTCCGCGAAGTCCTCCCCGAAGCGGGCCGTGCGAAGCTCGCCAAGGCCGTCCCCAGCGACCTGCCGCCCTGCCCCGCCCCGACGTTGTACGAGCGCCTCGTGGCGACCGGCCTGCCCGTCCTCAGTCCGTTCGCGCACGAACCCGACGCACTGGAAGCGGCGGGCTGGTCCGAACTGCTCGACGAGGCTCTGAGCGGCGAGATCGTGTTCCCGCTCGGCGCGCTCCGCCTGTCGCCGACGCCGGCGATGACGCTGTTCGATGTCGACGGCGCGCCGCCACTGGATACGCTCGCAGTCGCCGCCGCGCATGCCGTGGCGCGCGCGATCTGCCGACACGGCATCGGCGGCTCGATCGGGATCGATTTCCCGACGATCGCCGGCAAGGCGCAGCGCAACGCCGTCGCCGCGGCGATCGACGAATCCCTGCAGCAGCCGTTCGAGCGCACCGCGATGAACGGGTTTGGTTTCCTCCAGATCGTTCGGCCAAGGCCCCGCGCGTCGATCCCCGAGATCCTCCGCGCCGATCCGGTCGGTGCCGCGACCCGCGCGGCGCTCCGTACGCTCGAACGCACGCCGCCGACCGCCTCGCACCGCCACACCCTGCCCGCAGCCGTCCATGCACGCCTGGTGACGCGCCCCGATTGGCTCGCGGAACTCGCACGCCGCACGGGCGTCGTCCACGAACTGGAGAGCGCCCGATGACACCCACCGCCCCCACCGTCAAATGCCCCATCTGCGACCAGCCTGCCGCGCCTGAATACAAGCCCTTCTGCTCGAGCCGCCACCGCGACCGCGACCTGTTGCAGTGGCTCAGCGAGGGCTATCGCATTCCCGGCCGATCAATTGCGCAAACGGGGCTGGACAGCGCCGAAGACCCCGACTAAACGCGCCCTTCCGATCGCAAGGTCGGACGCTTCTCCGGTCCCAGACCGGACGTGCCCGGATAGCTCAGTTGGTAGAGCATGCGACTGAAAATCGCAGTGTCGGCGGTTCGACCCCGTCTCCGGGCACCATTTTCTCACCTTGTGATTTAAGCTGCCGGTTCACTTGCAAGGCCGCGAGCTTGGACCTCAAATTCCGTTCGTGCTGAGCGTAGTCGAAGCACTTTCGCTTGGGGCACACCCTTCGACTTCGCTCAGGGCGAACGGAGGGGGTCCGAACGGAATCGCGAGGTATCCCCAGATGGGAAGCCTCTAGCGGACGATCCGCGTGACGTGGCCCATCTTGCGCCCCGGCCGCGCGGTGCCCTTGCCGTACAGGTGCAGGTGTGCGCCGGGCTCGGCAAGCAACTCCGCCCAGCGGTCCGCGTCGTCGCCGATCAGGTTCTCCATCGTCGCTTCGCGCCCGGTCAGCGTCGTCGCGCCCAGCGGCAGGCCGCAGATCGCGCGGATGTGGTTTTCGAATTGCGAGCATTCGGCGCCTTCGATCGTCCAGTGGCCGGAATTGTGCACGCGCGGCGCCATCTCGTTGAACACCGGACCGTCGGCGCCGACGAAGAACTCGCACGCCAGCATGCCGACATAGTCGAGTTCGGCGGCGATCCGCTGCGCCAGCGCCGCGGCCTCGTCGGCTTGGGCCAATACCGCGGCGGGTGCGGGGACTGTCGAATGCCGCAGAATCGCGTCGCGGTGGACGTTGAGTGGCGGATCGTAGCGCGCGATGCTGCCGTCGAGGCCGCGGGCGATCAGGATCGAGAACTCGTGGTCGAACGGGACGAAGGCCTCGAGCACCGCGGGACCGCCGATCGTGTCCCAGGCGGCTTGCGCGCCATCCGGAGTATCGATCTTGACCTGCCCCTTGCCGTCATAGCCGAAGCGCGCGGTCTTGAGGATGGCGGGGGTGCCGATCGCTTTCAGGCCCGCCTGCAGGCTTTCGAGGCTGTCGACCGCAGCCCACGGTGCCGGACGGCCGCCGACGCTCTCCACGAAGCGTTTTTCGCCGATCCGCTCCTGTGCCACGCGGAGCGCGCGGGGGCTGGGGTGGACGGGGACGCGGTCTGCGAGCCATTCCACGGGCTCGACTGCGATGTTCTCGAACTCGTAGGTGATCACGTCGCAGGCGTCGGCGAAGTCGGCGAGCACGATGCGGTTGTGGTAATCGGCGCGCGTCATGGTCGAGGCGGACTGCGCGGCGACGCTCTCCTGGTCGGGCGCGAGGACATGCGTGTGATAGCCGAGCTGGGCCGCGGCGGTGGCGAGCATGCGACCCAGCTGGCCTCCGCCGAGGATGCCGATGGTCGATCCGGGGGGAAGCGGCGTCATGTCAGCGTCTTTCAGGCTATCGTCTTCAGGCGGGGTCAGTGGCGACGGCGTCGGTCTGTGCGGCGCGCCAAGCTTTGAGGCGTTCGGCGAGTGCATCGTCGGACGTTGCGAGGATCGCGGCGGCGAGCAGGCCTGCGTTGATCGCGCCGGGCTTGCCGATCGCGAGCGTGCCGACCGGGATGCCGCCGGGCATCTGGACGATCGAAAGCAGGCTATCCATGCCCTTCAGTGCCTTCGATTCGACGGGGACGCCGAGTACCGGGAGATGCGTCATCGAGGCGGCCATGCCGGGGAGGTGCGCCGCGCCGCCTGCACCGGCGATCACGACCTTGAGGCCGCGATCGGCGGCGGTGGTCGCATAGTCGTAGAGGCGTTGCGGGGTGCGGTGCGCGGAGACGACCTTGGTCTCGTAGGCGACGTCGAGCGCGTCGAGCGTCTCGGCGGCGTGGCGCATCGTCTCCCAATCGGAGGTGCTGCCCATGATGATGCCGACTAGAGCCACGATTGCCCCCTGATTCAAGGAGCGCCGTGCCTAGCGACGTGGGGGGGATTGGGCAACCGTCGCCCGACTCCGTCATCCTGGGCTCGACCCAGGATCCAGAGCTACGAACCTCGACGTCTTTGGCTCTGGATCCTGACTTTCGTCAGGATGACGGCGCGCGGAGCTCAGCGCTCGCTGAGGTAGTAGCGGTCGGTGGCGTTCAGGTCCGCGTCGAGTTCGTAGACGATCGGTTGGCCGGTCGGGATCTCGAGGCTGGTGATCTCGTCGTCGGGGATGTTGGAGAGGTGCTTCACCAGCGCGCGGAGCGAGTTGCCGTGCGCGGAGATCAGGATGCGCTGGCCATCCTTGAGCGCGGGGGCGATCCGCTCGTCCCAGTAGGGGAGGACGCGGGCGATAGTGTCCTTGAGGCTCTCGGTCCTGGGGATGGCGATGCCGTCGTAACGCCGGTCCTTCGAGAGGTCGAACTCGCTGTCGTCCTCCAAGACCGGCGGCGGGACGTCGAAGCTGCGGCGCCAGATATGGACCTGCGCGTCGCCGTGCTTGGCGGCGGTCTCGGCCTTGTCGAGGCCGGTGAGGCCGCCATAGTGACGCTCATTGAGACGCCAGTCCTTCTCGACCGGAAGCCAGAGGCGGCCCATCGCCTCCAGCGCGATGTTGAGCGTCTTGATCGCACGGGTCTGGAGGCTGACGAAGGTCTGGTCGAAGTCGAGGCCCTTGGCAGCCATCAGCTCGCCTGCCGCCTTGGCCTCTGCCTCACCCTTGGCGGTCATGTCGACGTCCCACCAGCCGGTGAAGCGGTTCTCAAGGTTCCAGGTGGACTGGCCGTGGCGGATCAGGACTAGGGTCGGCATTCGGGCTCCTGCGATGGCGGGACTGAACGGAAGCGTTCAAAGGTTAGGATAAGGTTAGGCCAACGCACGGTCCGCAGCGCTTGAACCCAAGCCTCCAAACCGTGCCAAGCCGTTGTTATCGGGTCAGATTTCATCGATCATGCCGGCAAGCGTCTCGAGCATCGCATGCGCGAGCTGTTTCGACCGCTCGGGCGACCAGCCGAACTCGGGATCGGCATTGGCGTCGTGATCCTTGAACGGCATCTCCAGCGTCATCGACACCGCACCGAAGCGCTCGGCGAGCTGGTTGGTCGACATCGACAGGTTCGCGGTCCCCGGTGCGGACTTGGGATAGCCCTTCTCGGTCTGGAAATCCGGCGTGTGCGCCGCGAGCCGCCGGCCGTATTCGTAGAATTTATCGCCGTGGGCGTCGGTCCAGGACGGGATGCCTTCGAAGCCGGCGATGAAGTTCGCGGGGATCGCCTCGTCGCCGTGGATGTCCATCGCGACGTCGACGCCGGTCAGGTCCATCGCGTTGCGCACGCAGAGGACTTCGGGGCTCTTCTCCGGCGTCGGCGTGTGCCATTCGCGGTTGAGGTTCACCCCCACGGCATTGGTGCGCAGATGACCGCGGCGCGTGCCGTCCGGGTTCATGTTGGGAACGACGTTGAAGGTCGCCTTCGCCAACAGGTCCGCAGTGATCGGGTCGGCCGAATCGGTCAGCCGCTCCAGCGCGCCTTCCATCCACCACTCGGTCATCGATTCGCCTGGGTGCTGGCGACCGTAGATCCAGACCTGCTTCGGGCCCGACCCGATCGTGAAGCAATCGATCGCCTGACCGTCGAGCGACTGGCCGAGTTCGCGGTGCGCGACGCCCGGCAGGAGCGCGGTGCGCGCCACCAGCGCCTCGTGCATTTCCATCGTGTAGGGCGCGAAATACGCGAACCAGGCGAGATCGGTATCGGCGGTAAAGTCAAATTCGAGCACGCCGTTTTCATAGCGTGTCTCGATCATCCGCCACGCCTGCCGATCGGTGCTGGCGCGCGTCTTGTAGCCCGGCCAGCCAAACGGATAGGCCGACTTGCCCGCATTGAGGATGCGGTAGGTCAGCGTGCGGCCGGCCGCGCCCGCCACGCGGAAGTAGAACCACTGGAAAAAATCGGACTGGAAATCGGTGACGATCTCCAGGTCGATTCGGTCTCCCTCGACGGCGACAACATGGATGTTGCCGCCATCGAAGGCTGCGTTGATGGTCGGGCTCATGGTTTGCGCGTTCATTTCACCTGGATAGTGCGACCGGACTCGCCGGGGAACCCCATGAACAGCGCGCGCGCGAGCTTGTCGGCCTGGATATCGGTCCGTGCGTCCTCCTTGCGGGCGTCGGCGAACGACTGGGCGCGACCTTCCCAGACGGGCGACTGGTCGGCGCTGCGCTTGATCGTCACCGACAGCTCGGAGACGAGAATCGCGGTGCTGCCGCCGCCGCCGATCGGGAAGCCGACGCCACCACCGAGCCCGACGCCTCCGCCGCCACCACGACGACCACCGCCGCCGCTGAAGCCGCCGCCACCGATGCCGATGCTGATCGGCGACTGCTTGGGTGGCCCTGCCTGCGTGGTGCGGGTGAAGCCGACGGTCGCGACCAGCAACGGCTTGGCGCCGGGTGCGGGGACGCTGTAGCCGGCCTGGAGCAGCTGGCCCTGTACGGCGGCGGCGTAGGTCTTGAACTCGATGCTGGCGGGGCCGCCGGCGGTCAGCGGCTGGACGGCGATGGTACCGCGGTCGATCGGCTCGCCGAGATGATAGCGCAGCACTTCGGTAGGCGGCAGCGACGGGCCGGTCGCGCACGCGGTGAGGGATGCGCTTGCCAGCGCCAGGACCAGGATCGAACGAACCGCCATCGGGGACTTCCTTAGAATGTTGCGCTATAGTAACGCTCCGACCAGCCGAGTGGGTTCCCGGATGGTAGGAGCGTGTCCGTTGCTTGACTTGGACACACCCCGCCATTAGGCGATCCCGTCTTTCCGCACACCTAGATTTGAAAAGAAGCGAATCGATCATGAAGATCCGCAATTCCCTGAAGTCGCTCAAGGATCGTCACCGCGATAACCGCGTGATCCGTCGTCGTGGCCGTACCTACGTCATCAACAAGACCAACCGTCGCTTCAAGGCACGCCAGGGCTAAAGCCCTGATAACGGCCGTCATCTTCGACGTCGGTCGTGTCCTTTACGACTGGGATCCCCGGATCCTGTACGAGCGCCTGATCGACGACGATCGGGCGCTCGACGCGTTCCTGCGCGACGTCGTGACGATCGACTGGCATTTCCAGCACGATGCTGGCCGCGACTTCGCCGACACCTCGGCGGAGCTGACCGCGTTGCATCCGCAGCATGCCGACTTGATCGCCGCCTGGAGGCCGCGATTCAACGAGAGCATCGGTGCGCGAATCGCCGGGATGCAGGAGATCGTCGAGGAACTGGACGCGGCCGGCGTACCGCTGTTCGCGATCACGAACTTCAGCCACGAGTTCTGGCCACCCTTTCGCGCGCGTGAAGCGCATCTGTTCGATCGGTTCCGCGACGTGGTCGTGTCGGGCGAGGAGAAGATGGTGAAGCCGGATGCGGCGATCTATCGGCTGGCGCTGGCGCGATTCGGGCTGGCGGCGGAGGAGGCTGTATTCGTCGACGATAACGCGGCGAACGTTGCAGGTGCGCAGGCGCTGGGGATCGAATCGGTGCTGTTTACCGATGCGGCGGATTTTCGCGCGCGGTTGGTTGAGTTGGGTCTCCCGATCGCCCAGCATCTGTCATCCTGACGAAAGTCAGGATCCAGAGCCACTAGCGCCAGGGTCGGTTACTCTGGATCCTGACTTTCGTCAGGATGACGGGGTGGCGTCGCTCACTGCTCGAGTGAAATCGACTGGCGCAGGTTCGCCACCGCCGTCTCCTGATCCGCGACCGGTGCCTCCGGGATCACGCCGCCCTCGAAATCGTCCGTCACCGTCACGGTCGTCCCCAGCGTCGTCACCCCGAACAGTTGCTTAGCAAAACCCAGCGGCACGCGGATGCAGCCGTGCGAGGCGGGGAAACCCGGGTTGCGGCCTGCGTGGATCGCGATGCCGTCCCAGGTCAGGCGCTGCATGAACGGCATCGACGCATCGTCGTACAGGCTCGACTTGTGGACCGCATTCTTTTGCAGGATCGGATAGGTCCCGACCGGCGTGTCCTTGCCGTCCTTGCCACTGGAGATCGTCGTCGCCGCAATCATTACCGACCCGCGATAGACGAACGCGCGCTGCTCCATAAGGCTGACGACGACGCTGACGGGCTCGCTGGAGCCATTGTCCTTCCAGACGAATTGGTTGGGCGAGAGTTCGGTCGCGGCCTGTTCGATCGGCATCGCGGCGATGGCGGCGGCCGATGCGGCCTGCGCGGGGTTTGCGCCCACGAGGATCGCAAAGGTCAGCCCCATTGCCATGAAAGACCGCGCCGTCCCGTTCGCCATCTTGCCCATCGTCGCGTCCGTCCTCGAATCCCGATATTTTCGCCCAACGCGCGATTCTCGAAAACGTGCCGTCGAAGGATTGAGTCGACGAACCGACCCCAAGCCGGGGTAGTTCGAGGGAACGGACCCACAACCAGTGGAAATGGTTGCAGAATATTCACGGAAAATCGGCTATACGGGTTCCCAAGAAACGGGGCAATTTCGGGAAAATCGATGCACGACGAGCAAGGTCTTGTGCGCGAACGACGCGCGCTTCTGAAGAATGGTTTGGTATTGGCGGGGGCTTTGGTGGTGCCGGGGGCGGTGTCGGCGACGACGCGTCTCGGACGTCCGCTCACCGCACGTGATTTGAAGCCAATGACGCAGCCACCGCTGCCGCGCACGACGGTCGCACTGACGTCGCCGAAGGTGGTCCGTCCCGACCTGCTGCGTCAGGCGATGGCGTCGCTGAGCCGCCACGGCAGCCGCATCCAGCATCATGACCGGATCGCGATCGCCGATTTCGCGGCACCGTCGGGCAAGCCGCGCTTCCACTTCATCGATCTCGCCAGCGGGCGCAGCACGTCGTTGCTGGTCGCGCACGGCAGCGGTTCGGATCCGGCGCATACCGGGTATCTGGAGCGCTTCTCGAACCGCTTCGGCTCGAACGCCTCGTCGGAAGGCGCGTTCGTTACCGACGATTATTATGTCGGCAAGCATGGCCGCTCGCAGCGCCTGATCGGGCTCGATCCGACCAACGACAACGCGCTGGACCGTGCGATCGTGGTGCATTCGGCATGGTACGCGAACAAGGACATGATCGAGAGCCACGGCATGCTCGGTCGCAGCCAGGGGTGCTTCGCCGTCGGCGAGCGCGATCTGGACCAGGTGTTCGCTCGGCTCGGTGCCGGCCGGATGATCTACGCCGCCAAGGTCTGAAATACCGGCCCGGACCGCGCTACTCCGCGGTCTGGGCCATGCGGCTCTGCTGCATCCTCCGGCGGGCGCGCCTGACGCCGCCGATGAGCCCCGACCATAACAGCGCTTCGACGCCGGCATAGCCGAGCCCGAGATGATCGGGGCGCACCGCCAGCACGTCTTGCAGGCTGACCGTCCCGGCGCGTAGCCCTGCCCGGCCGATATCGCCCCAGCGTCGCGCGGTCTCCCAGCGGATCAGGCGGATGTCATGCGCGGAACAGTCGTGCGTCGCCAGAAAGTCCGCCTGGATGACGCTCAGCGCACTGCCCAGCGTCGCCAGCGCGGCGCGATCGGGAACTGGGCGCTTGGCCATGTTGTGCAGCATGATCAGGCGCGCGATCCGCTCCGCGCGATCGTCGAACAGCCGGGCGTAGCGTTCGGTCAGGACGCGGACCGAGGCGGCCTCCATCGTATCGACGAAGCGCTTCGAGACGCCGCCGGGGTGGACGCGGTACAGGACCAGCGCCTCGTCCAGCCGCGCGATCGCGCCGAAATGCTGGATCCGCTGATACAGGTCAAAATCCTCGGCATACAGGAGCTCCGGCCGTGTCACCGGGTCGAGCTGTCGTGCCACCTCCGTCCGCATCATCGTCGACGACCAGACCAGGGGGTTCTCGATACAGGTGAGCCATGCGACCAGCGCGGGCGTGGTGGTCGGCGCGTAGCTCGACGGACCGACCACCCCGGCGGTCAGCAGTTCGGCGGCGGTGCCCAACAAGATGGTCTTTGGATGCGCGTCGAGATACGCCACTTGCCGCTCGAAGCGATCGGGGCGGCAGATATCGTCATGATCGAGCGCGGCGATGTAGCGGCCACGTGCTTCCGCGAAGCCGCGGTTGCGCGCGAGTACCGGGCCGCCGTTCTTTGCCATCTGGACCAGTCGGACGCGGGGATCTGGCCACGCGCGCACCACCTCGCGCGTGTCGTCGGTCGAGCAGTCGTCGACGACGATCACCTCGAAATCCGTGAAGGTCTGTGCCTCTAGGCTGGCGAGCGTCTCCTCGATCAACCCGGCGCCATTATACGCGGCCATGACCACGCTGACGACGGGGCTAACGGCGGGGCTCACGACGGGATCAGCCGTTCGATCGTCCGACGTCACGCTGCTGCCAGTGCCTTCGATGCCATCACCTGATCGATTATCATCAACCCCACGTCGTTCTGCCAGAGCCATAAGCCATTGGCCTGCCCGGAGAAACTGGATTCGCCACCGAGAGCACCCCAGGGCACGAAGCCGGCGGCCAGACCAAGACCGTACAAGCCTGGGATCGGTGCGCCCTGATCGTCGACGATCCGGCAGTGGCGGTCGACCATCGGCTTTCCGTCATGGGCTGCGAGCGGTATCTGTGCGCCGTCGCGGTCGGCGATCGGCATCGCGATCGGTCGATAGCCCAGCGCCGCGATGACCAGATCCGCTTCGGCGATTGCCGCCTGTGCGACCGCGTCGTCGTCGCCCGTGATCCGGTGCAACGCCACGCGGGGATCGGGCACGCGGCCGTCGATACCGAGCATCCGCAGCACGAGGTCGCGCGCTTCGAGGCGGAAACCGGCGAGGCGGTAGACGAACCCCGACACCGGGCAGATGTCGTCGGGGCCGAAATCGGTGAACCCTTCCGCATGCGCGGCCTCGACCGAATGATAGAAGGGGCGGAGCGGCTTGCGGTGCAGGAGCGTGATGGCCCCTGCCCCCAATGGCAGCGGCGGCTGGCTCTTCAGCAAAAGCGCGATCGTGGTCAGCGCGCTGGTCGAACCGCCGATCACTGCGATCTTCGGCGCGCGCTTGCCGGTCAGGATATCGGCGACCTTCTCGAACCCGCCGGTCGTCAGCACGTCGTCGGACTGGAGCAGGCGTCCGCTCGCCATCTCCATCAGGCCGGCCCCCGCGACCCGCTGCGTGGCGAGCCGGTCGAGCGGCTGGTGACCGCCGGTCGCGACGACGATGTTGCGCGCGAGTTGCTCGAAGACATGGCCATCGGCGAGGCGGCGGACCTGGACGCTCCACAGCCCCTCGCCGACGCGTTTTGCGCCTAGTGCCTCATGCCCGGTCAGCACCACGCCGCGATTGGCGCGGACGATATCGGTCAGCCGGTCGCCGGTCGCGCGCAGCAGCGGCCCGACCTCGGTCAGCGGCACGCCCAACGCGCCTTCATGTGCCGCGACCGCGCGTCCGGCGGGATGATCGACCAGCCGCGCGAGTGCGGGATGCACGTTGCCTCGGACCGCGGTCAGGAAGGTCTGCGCGGTCGAATCCGACGTGATCGCATAGCGACCGAGCCGCCCGCCGCCGATCGCATTGCCGCGCTCGATCACCATCAGCCCTGACGCGGCGAGGTCAGGAAGCAGGCCGCGCTTGGTCGCCGAGGTCAGCATCGCCGTCCCCGCGGGGCCGCCGCCGATCACGATGACCGAGGCGATCTTGCCATGGGCACCACGCACCGACGCACGCCGGTCGAGCGGCCGGACGATCGCCGCGCAGGCGTTCGCGAGCGCTTCGGCAGCGCGTCGCGCGTCTGCGACCGACATCGCATCGGTGATCGGCAGCGACAGCATCCGCCCGGCGATCTTGTCGGCGACCGGGGTGGGCTCGATCATCGCGGTCGCCTGGAACCAGGGCTGTTCGCCGAGGTGCGGGCTGAAATAGCGACCGCAGCCGACGCCGTCCGCCTCGATCGCCTCGACGATCGCGTCGCGGTGGTGCGCGATGTGTTCGGGGAGCAGCACCGGCATAAACTGCATCGAGCGACGCTGGCCCGACACCGCCTGGAACTGGAGATCGGGGAGCGTCGCGCGGTAGGTTTCCTCCAACACGGCGCGGTGGTCGGCGATTCCGTCGATCTCGGCCAGCTTGGTCTGCGCCATGATGGCGGTGATCTCGGGCAGCTTGGCGTTGATACCCGGCAGCGTGGCGTTGCGGCTGCCTTCGAACCCGAAATTGCCCATCGAGCGCAGCGTCGCGATCAGGTCGACGTCACCGCTATGGATCAAGCCGCCCTCGCCCACCGCGAACGTCTTGGTGGCATGCATCGAATGCACCACGGCGAACGGCGCGCGTGCACCGAAGCCGAGCCCCGAATCGTCGAGCGTGCCGAGCGACGAGGCCGCGTCGATCACGATTCCGACACCGTAGCGCCGCTGGAAATGCACGTAGCGGTCGAGGTCGATCGCGTTGCCGAACGTCGCATATGGTACGACCACACCGATCCGCTCGCCGTGGCGCTGGAGCAGCCGCTCCTCCTCCAGCGCGCACGCACCCCAGTCGTTTGCGTCGATGTCGCACACCAGCGGCGTCAGCCCCGCCCATGCCGCCGCCTGCGCGGTCGCGGCGAAGGTGAGTGCGGGCATCAGCGCGAGCGTGCCCTGCTTGGGGTTCAGACCACCGGTACGCATCCCCGATGCGTGGCGGATCGCGAGCATCAGCCCGAGCGTGGCATTGCCGACCGCGAGGCTGGCGCCGTGGCCGCCGAAGAGCTTCTCGGTGACGCCGGCCTCGAACGCGCGAACCTCGGGACCGTTGTTGCTGAACACGCCCGACGCCTCGACGCGGCGCAGCGCATCGAGGTGCTCGCTCAGCCGCGGCGGGTTTGGCGCGATCAGGGGGAGGCGTTTCATCGGCGATCCGGTCTGTTGTGCCGCAGACCTATGATCCACGGCCTCCTAAGAACCAGTAAAGCTGCCACATTTCGACGGATGCCGGGCGATGTTTTCCTTACATCATCCCGGCACGTGTCCGGGATGATGTAAGACTAATCAACGTATTAGCGGAAGGCTGATGTAGCTTTCGTCGGGTCCGGCGACCGTCACCTTCTGCGTCGCCTTCACGTAATCCTTCGGCTGCGCGAAGAAGATGTTCGGGACGAAGGTCTGCGGATTGCGATCGTAGAGCGGGAACCAGCTCGACTGGACCTGCACCATGATCTTGTGGCCGGGCAGGAAGACGTGGTTGGTGGTCGGCAGCGCGAACTTGTATTTCAAGGGCACGTTCGCCGCAATCGGCTTGGCCACGGCGAGGTCCTCGCGGTAGCGGCCGCGGAAGATGTCCATCGCCACCGACAGCTGATAGCCCGCCATCGCCTTGTCGCCGGGATAGACGTCCGGATACACGTCGATGAGCTTCACCACCCAGTCGCTGTCGGTGCCGCTGGTCGAGGCGGTCAGGTTCACCTCCGGAACACCCGCGATCGTGGTCGGCGTGGTCAGTGCCTCCGTGGTGAAGGTCAGTACGTCGGGACGGCCGGACACCGCGCGCTGATCGTCGACCAGCCACTGTTTCCACGTCGATCCGCTCGCATAGGTCGGCAGCGTCGGGCGCACGCGGTAGCTGACCGGCGTGGCTGGATCGGAGATATAGTCCGCGGTAGTCGCCGCGCCGCCGGCCGCCTGGAACCCGAGCGTGCCACCGGGCTTGAGGTACAATGGCGTGCCCGCGGCCTGCGCGGTCGGCCATTTGTCGAGCCTCTGCCATTCGTTGCGACCCGACTGGAACATCGTCACCGGGGCGACGTCCATCGCCGGCTGGTCGCTCTTCAAATAATGCGCGAGGAACGGCGCGAGGACGTGCCAGCGCCACCATTTGGCGGTGTCGGCATCCCATTTGATCGCGCCCAGCGCGCTGCCGTCGCGCACCTCCTGCCCGTGATACCAAGGGCCCATCGACAGATAGACCATGTCGTTGGCGGTGTCCTTGGGCTCCAGCGCGCGGTAGACCGCGGGCGCACCGTAGATGTCCTCCTGATCCCACAACCCGCCGACGATCAGCGTCGGCACCTTGAGCGGCTGGCCGGCGAGCACGGTGTCCATCGCCTGGGTCGACCAGAACGAGTCGTACGCAGGATGCTGCGTGATCTTGCGCCAAAAGCCGAGCTGTTCGAGCCCCTGCGCCTTGCCGATCGCGCCGGCCGAGCCGCCCTTGAGATAATAGTCGTAATCGTCCGCGGTGTCGGTGATCCACGGCGTGCCGGCATCCTTGGTCGCTTCCTGGCCGAGGACGTAGGGCATCATGCCCTCGCGGAAGGCGCCGTTGTGGAACCAGTCGTCGCCGCGCCAGCCATCGACCATCGGGTTCATCGGCACCGAGACCTTGAGCGCGGGATGCGGATTGATCAGCGCCATCAGCGGCAGGAAGCCGTCATAGCTGATCCCGCTGATCCCGACGCGCCCGTTCGATTCGGGGACGTGCTTCACCAGCCAGTCGATCGTGTCGTAGGTGTCGGTGGAGTCGTCGGTCTTGGTCGGGTTCTGCGGCGTGCCAGCGCGCGCGGGGTTCATCATGTAGATGCCCTCCGAGCCGTGCATGCCGCGGACGTCCTGGATCACGCGGATATAGCCCGCCGCCGCGATCACGTCGCCCGCGCCGTCGCCATGTTCGAGGATGCCGGCATAGGTGCCGCTATCGACCTTCGTCTGGCCGTCGGCGTCGTAGGGCGTACGCGTCATGAGGATGCCGGCATCCTTCGCGCCCTTCGGCACGATGATGACGGTGTGCAGCTTCACCCCGTCGCGCATCGGGATCTCGACCACCTTGCGCACATAATCGTAGCCGACATCGCGCGGCGCCATCTTGGCGGGGCGTTCGTCGTAATTCTGCGCGGTCGCGGGGGTGGTTGTCGTGGCAGCCAGCACGGCGATCGCGCAGGCGGCAAACAGATGGGTCGTGGATGTCATTTTCTTCTTCCTTCCCTCCCGGACTGAAAAAGAAAAAGGCCCGCCTTTCCGTGTGGAAAGACGAGCCCCTCTCATAGCAATTCAGGCGATCAGGCCGTCCGCGTGCCGGTCAGCGGGAAGCTGCCGAAGGCACCTGCCGCGACGCTGCCCTTGAGGACGTCGTCCTCGACGGTCGCCTTGCAGTCGAGCGTCATCGGCATCGGCACGGTCATGCTCTGCTTCCAGGTGATCGTGTCGCCATCGACGTCACCGGTGACGTCCATGCCGCCCATCGCACCCGACACCGCACCGGTGAAGGTGTTGCCAGCGCTGTTGACGGTCAACGTCATCTTCTGGTCGCCCAGCGGCGACTTGACCACGCAATCCCAGCTGCCATCGACGTTTGCCATTGCTCTCTCTCCTGAAATTATTTGGCGCCGGCAACCGACGCCGCGGGAATGACCTCGACCGGGAGGCCGATGCTGTCAAGCTGCGGCCGCACCGTCTTCGCATCGCCGACCACGACCCAGATCGTCTTCTTCGGGTCGAGCGCCTGCTGGATCGCGGTGTTGAGTTGTGGCAGGTTAAGGCCCTGGTATCGCTGCGTGATCGTCGCATAGTAATTGTCGGGTCGCTTGAGCAGATCGTTCTGCTGCATCGCGCCCAGCACCGCGTCCGACGTCTCGAAATTACCCGAAAGCGAGCGGATCGCGCCATTGATCGCCCGGTCGAACTCCGCCTGGGTCATCGGCTCCTTGCCAAGGAACGCGCCGACATCGTTTCGCAGCGCCGTGATCGACGGACCGGTCTGGTCCGCCTGCACCGGTGCCGACAGGATGTACGGCGCGGCGTTTTCCGACTGCTGGAAGCGACCCGAGACGCCGTAGGACCAGTGCTTGCTCTCGCGCAGGTCCATGTTGACGCGGCCGAGGAAGCTGCCGCCGAGCGCATCGTTCGCGGTCGCGATCGGCAGGAGGTCCTGCGTGCCCTTGAGCCCGGTCGGCACGCCCGCGATGATCAGCGACTGCGGGCTGTCCGGCCGGTCGATCAGCACGATCTTCGGCGCGGACGGCGTCACGGTCGCCGGGAACGCCTTCACGCCCGCCGCGCCGGTCGGCCGCCATGTTCCGAAGCGCGCATCGAGCGCCGCCTTCACCTCGGCGAGCGGACGATCGCTGACGACGAAGATCTTCGCCTTATCCGGCCGCAGCCACGCCTGCTGGAACGCGACCAGATCGGCACGGGTCAGTGCCGCGACCGCCTTCGGATCGCCACTGCCCTGCGCCTTGGCATAGGGCGAGGTCGGCCCGAGCAGCTTCGGCAGGACGCGCGTCGCCAGCCCTTGCGGGCTAGTCAGTTCCTGCGCGATCTGCGCGAGCTGCTGGTTCTTCACGCGCGCGACCTCGGCATCGGCGAACGCCGGGTTCTGCGCGATGTCGGCGAACAGGTCGACCGCGGGCGTGAGATTGGCGCTTGGCACCTGCAACGACAGGAAGGTCCGATCGTTCGACGCGCCCGTGCCGATCTCCGCGCCGAGACGCTCCTTGGCTTCGGCCAGCGCGACCGAATCGCGCGTGGCCGTGCCCTCGTCCATCATCGACAGCGTCAGTTGCTGCGTGCCGAGCTTGCCGGGGACGTCGGCCGCGACGCCCGCGTCGAAGCTGAGCACCGCCTGTGTGACGGGAACGGCGGTGCGCTGTGCGTAGACCAGCTCGATACCGTTCGCGAGGCGGGTACGCTGGACCGCCGGGAAGCTGAGGCCGGCAACCGTGCCAACGCCGGGCAGCGGCCCGCGCGTACCCTTGAACGGCACGTCTGCGGCGGGCGGCACGTCGACCTTGGGCGGCACGACCGCATTGGCATAGGCGTCGCGCGGTCCGGGCACGACGGTCAGCGAATAGGCCGGGCGCGACAGCCACTTCGCCGCGGCGGCCTTCACGCTCGCGGGCGTTTCGGCGGCGAGCTGCAACAGCTGTTTCTTGTAGAAGCCCGGATCGTTCGAATACAGCGCGCCCTCGGCCAGCGTCACCGCCTTGCCGCCGAACCCGCCGACGGACTCGAGGCCTTCCATCGTGCTGGCCGCGGTCGTCGTCGCGACGCGGCTGACCTCGTCGGCGGTCGGCCCGTTCTTAATGAAGTCCGCCATGATCTCGTCGATCCGCTTCGACACGAGCGCGGGGTCGACGCCCTGCCGGACGATCGCACGGATGCCGAACATGCCGAGCTGGCTGAAGCTGCGATTATAGGCGGAGATGCTGACGACGAGCTTCTCCTTCTTGACCAGCGCGGTATCGAACCGGCTGCTGGCGAGGCCGCCGAGCACGCCGGCCGCGACGTCGAGCGCCGTGCCGTCCTTGTCGTTCAGGCCCGGCACCACCCAGTTGCGGCTAACCATGACGGCGGCGACGCGGTCCTTGATCGTCTCGCTGACCGGAGCCGGCAGGGTTGGGATCGGCGCGGGCGGGACAATGCTTTCGGGGCCCTTCGGGATGCCCCCGAAATACTTCTCGGCGAGCCGCTTGGCGGTCGCCGTATCGACGTCGCCGGCGAGTACGAGCACCGCGTTGTTCGGGCCGTAATGATCCTTGAACCAGTCCTTCACCGTCTGCAGCGAGGCGGCGTCGAGATCCGCCATCGAGCCGATCGTGGTGTGGCCGTACGGGTGATCCGCGGGGAACAGCCCCTCGGTGATCTTGTACTGGGTCAGGCCGTAGGGCTGGTTGTCGCCCTGGCGCTTTTCGTTCTGGACGACGCCCCGCTGTTCGTCGAGCACGCCCTGCGTGATCGCGCCGGTGAGATAGCCCATCCGGTCGGATTCGAGGAACAGCGCGCGGTCGAGCGCCGCGGTCGGCACCGTCTCGAAATAATTGGTGCGGTCGAAATAGGTGGTGCCGTTGAAGTCGGTCGCGCCGACCTGCTTCAGCGGCTCGAAGAAATCGCCGGGTGCGTTCTCGGAGCCGTTGAACATCAGATGCTCGAACAGATGCGCGAAGCCGGTCTTGCCCTTGGGTTCGAACTTCGAGCCCACATTATACCAGACGGACACGGCCACCACCGGCGCCTTGCGATCGGTGTGCACGACGACGCGCAGGCCGTTCTTCAGCGTGAACTGCTGGTAGGGAATGTCGACCGACTTGACCAAGTCGGCGACCGGCGCGGGCTTTGCCGCTGGGGTTACCGTACGCTGGCCCTGACCGGATGCAGGCGCGACGAGGGCAATTGCGGCGACGCCGGCAAGCGCGGTCATTTTCAAAGCCATATGCGAACATTACCCCGTGTTTCAGAATGATATCGTCGCAGCATAGCCACGCTTTGTCGCCGGGCAACAGATAGATATATCGAATTTCGAGGCGGTTCTCGACGGTACATCGTACGTCTTACAGGTACCGCCACCACCAGCCGGTATGGGTCCGTTTGAACCGTCCGAACCATCGGCACGCGAACCAGCAGGGCACGGCGGCGGCGGCGGCAACGAGCCAGATCGACGCGACGTTCGGGACGCTGACCAGCCCCTTGGTCGCGCCGCCCGTCACCGCACCGATCAGGCTGTTCACGCCGTGGAGCAGATAGAGGTGCAGGATATAGAAGAACAACGGCGCCGATCCGAACACCACCAGCACGGCGCTCCAACGCGCCGATGTGCGCTCGAACGCCGCCAAAAGCAGCAGGCCGATGCCGAGCGTCAACAGGATGAAGTCCGCGGACGGCGGATATTTGGTAAGGTTGAGAACGCTCATGACCGTTGCGAGCGGCGTCGTGCCGACCTGCCACGGCAGCGGTTCGCCGTAGCCGTTGAGCGCGCGCAGTACCGCGAACAACGCGAGCGCAGCAGCGCCGGTCACCATCAGGCGGCGGCGGCGAACGTCTTGGTCGACTTGTCGCGCGAACCACGGCCCGATCGACCAGCCGAGCGCGATCACGCCGATCCAGGGCAGCAACGGATAGGACGTCCGCGCCCGCGCGCCGAACGGCAGGTCGATGAACCCGCGATCGTGCAGCATGCTCCAGGCGACATAGCCCGGCTGGTCGGGCGTGAAGGTGATCGGATCGAGGAGATTGTGGCCCAGCACGATCGCCAGCCCGAGGACGAGCACGGCGATGCGCGGAAGATGGACCAGCGCCGCCAGGGCGATCATCGCCAGCCCGATCACCCAGATCACCTGGAGATAGACGATCGCGGGGGTGGGATCGAACGACCAGGCGAAATTGACGACCGTCACTTCGAGCGCGACGAGGAACAGTCCGCGCTTCAACAGGAACGACGAGGCCGCTGCCCTGCCGCCGCCAGCTTCGCCGCTGCGCGAGTCCGCGTATAACGACGCCGCGAGCCCGGTCAGCAATACGAAGACGGGCGCACACAGATGCGCCGTGAGCCGCGTGAAGAACAGGGTCGGCGGCGTCGCGGGCAACGCCATCGGGTCGCTCACCTGCATAGGGTAATAGAAGAGTTCGCGGGTGTGATCGACGAGCATCAGCAGCATGACGAACCCGCGCAGCGCATCGACCGAGACGATCCGCGACCGCTTGGCCTGCGCGCCCGTCGGAGCTTGCACATGGGTATCGGACGCTGCGGCCGGCGTTCCGGCGACGTTGGGCATCGGGCTGAAAACGGTTGACAAGATCGAAGCACCTCCGCCAATCGCGATGTTACATCATCACAGAGAAGGCAACATTTTTTGTCGACGCGTCCACGATCGATCGCCTTCGCGAGCACGTTTTTTCTGCTCACCTGCCCCGTTCCTGCCGAGGCGCAGGACAAGACCGACCGCGAGCCGGAGCGCGAGGAACGACGGGTTGAGGGCGAGGCCGACACGATCGTCGTTCTCGGCACGCGCAGCACGCGGGCGGATCGCACCCTGTCGTCCGACCTCGCCACCGAACGCATGTCGCAATCCAGCCGCTCGCTCGAGCGCGACCTGCTCACGGCAGCCGGGACGTACCGGCTCGGCGACGCGCTCGAACTCGTCAGCGGGGTCAGCAACCAGAACAACCGCGGCGGCTTTCTCGACAATTTCGCGATCCGCGGGTTTCTCGGCACGCCCGACGGCGGCGCCGAATATTATGTCGACGGGTTCCTCGCCAATCGGGGCCTTGCGCCACCGCGCGATCCGGCGACGACCGAGCGGATCGAGGTGTTGAAGGGCCCGGCCGGCGCGCTGTTCGGCGACATCGATCCGGGCGGCCGCGTCAACATCGTCAGCAAGACGCCGCGCTTCACGCCGGGCGCGACCGCGACGTTCACCTATGGCTCGTTCGACACGCGCCGCGTCGAGATCGATGCGACCGGTCCGCTGTCCGACACGATCGCCGCGCGGATCGTCGTCGCCACCGAGGACAGCGATGGCTGGCGCGATTTCGTGCCGTTGCGCCGCCGCGTCGTCGCGCCTTCGCTGACCTGGGCACCGCGCGATGGCCTTCGGCTGACCTATGTCGGCGAGATCACGCGGTTCGATGCACCGTTCGACCGCGGCATCCCGGCGATCGGCGGCGACGCCAACGCGTTGCCCCGGTCGCGCTTCTACGGCGAGCCCGGCGACGGGACGACGCGGTTTCGCAACCAGCGTCACCAGTTGACTGGCGAGGCGCGGCTCGACGACCGTATCTCGCTCAATGGCGGCGTAGCTTGGCGGACGGGATCGCTGCGCGGGTTCTCGTCCGACCAGTCGCGGCTCGTCGGCGGCCAGACGCTGTGGCGCCAGCGGCGGGCGCGCGACTATACCGTCGACGATCTGTCCGCGCGGCTGGAACTGACCGGACGGTTCGGCGCACACCGTGCCAGCGTCGGCGTGAAGGGCTATACGCTCGACTATCACGAGGGGCTGTTGCGGCGGAACCCGACTGCGGCCAACCCGTATGCGATCGACGTGTTCGCGCCGGTCTACGGCGGGCAGGCGCTGCCGCTGGCGCCGTTCACGGACAATGACGAGACGCGGCGGTCGGCCACGCTGTATGCGCAGGACATGTGGGACGTGACGAAGCGGTTCACGGTGACCGGCGGCGTCCGCCTCGACGCGTATCGCCAGCAGATCCGCAACAACCGTACGGGCGTGGTCGGGCGCACGGTCGACGAGCCGGTGAACTTCCGGCTGGGTGGCCGATACGCGCTGAACGACGTCTTCGCGGTCCACGCGAACTGGGGCGAGAGCTTCCTGCTCAACTCGGGTACGGGGCGTGACAATCAGGGCTTCTCACCCGAACGCGGCAAGGGATACGAGATCGGCGGCACGGCCGCATTGCCGGGCGTGGACATTGCGGTGACGTATTTCGACATCGCCAAGCGCGACATCCTGACCAACGACCCGGTCGATCCGAACTTCCTCGCGCCGGTCGGCAAGTTGTCGAGCAAGGGGATCGAGTTCGACGCGTCGGTGCGCCTGGCGAAACGCTGGCAGGTCGTCGCCAACTATGCGTGGACGCGCGCGCGAACAGACGACAGCATTTTCACGACCGACCGCGTGTTGAACGTGCCCGAACATGCCGCGACATTGTTCGCGATCGGGCGCTTCCTCGACGACGAGGGGCGTGGAGCTTCGATCAGCGCCGGTGCCAGCTATGTCGGCAAGCGGGCGGGCGCGATCGATACCAGCGGGCTCGTCCTGCCCGACTATGTGAAGGCCAAGGCGGCGGTCGAATACGCAGTCTCGCGGCGCCTGTCGGTGCGCGCCGAGGCCGACAATCTGTTCGACGCCCGGTTCGCGCAGAGTTCGTACAGCCCGGTATGGATCTTCCCCGGGGCGCCGCGGACGGTCCGCCTGTCGGTCCGCCTGAGCCGGTGATCCGCGGCGACCGTTTCCCCGTTAGAAGAATAGTTTGCGGATGCTCAGCCGGACGGTGCGGCCGAGCGGGTCGAGATAGTCGGGCTGGTATGTGTTGGGGACCGTGCCGGTCGCATCGGTGACGCGCTGGCGGGTGTTGAAGACGTTGTCGACCGACAGGCTGATGCGCATGCCGCGCAGCCACGGATGCGCCTTCACCCATTCGAGGCGCTGGCCGAGATCGGCGAACAGCCGCGCGTTGGCGGTGGCGAGGCCGCCGAAGTTGAGCGTCTCGGGTGCGGCGATCGTGCCGCCGTTGACGCGCGTGCCGGTCGCGTAGTTGGCGGAGATCCGCGCGCCGAGGCCGTTGTTGGTGTACCCCGCCTGCGCCTCCAGCTCATGACGCGCCTGCCCGCCGCTGTTGCCGATCGCGTCGCCTCTGAGCAGGTTCAGGCTAGGGCCGCCGTCTGCGACGAGCACCCGGTCGGTGAAGTGCCAGGTGTGGTAGACCGCGAACTGGATGCGGCCACCGGCCTGCCCGCCGCGACCGCCGAAGCCGCGTCCGCCACCACCGGCGCCGCCTGGGCCGCCACCGCCGGGACCGCCACCGGCACGCGCGCCCTCGCCGCGCGGTCCATCGCCGCCTGCGCCACCGGGACGACGGCCACCTGGCGGTTGCAGACCCTCGAACGGGTTGGGACCGGTGCCGGCACGATACGCCTCGAGCTCGCGCTGGATCTTCGACTTAAGCGGCGCGGAGAAGTTGATCCCCCAGCGCAGTTCGGACCGATCGCTGCGCGCGAAATTGATCGGCCGACGATCGACCTGAAGCAGGTTGCCGCCGGCGTCGCGCTGGAAGCGATCGGGGAACGCCGCCTCGATCGCCGCGGTCGCTGCGGGGAAGGCTGCAATCGGGTTGTCGACCCGGCTCTCGACATAGTTGGCGGTGATCGAGAGATCCTTGGCGGACCAGGGCTTCAGCGTCAGCCCGACTTTCTTGACGTGATTGTTGTCCGCGACCAGCCCGGGATTGCCGCCGCTGATCGTCGTGACGGTCGCGGTCTCGCCGCGCACGTAATCGAACACGCGGACGTTGGGCGTGGTGATCGACGGGTTGCCAAGCTGCTGCGCGGTCGGTGCCTCGTCGGTGTCGGTAACGGATGCGATCACGCGCACGCCTTCGATCGGCGACCAGTTCGCGCCGTAGCCGAGCGTTTGCAGCGTGCCGAAGTCCGACAGATGATCCTCGGCAAGGTTGAAGTTCGCCGACAGCGTGCCGAGGAACGGCAACACGTCCTTCGACCGGCTCGTCAGCGGCACGTCGACATTGACCTGCCCGTTGACCGTGTCGCGCGACACCCGGCCTTGCGTATCGACCCCCAGGAGATTGACGGTGCGGTACGAGCGGCTTTTGAAATCGGCGGTTTCGGCACCGAGCTTGATCGTCGTCGAGACCGAACCGGCGGGCAGCGAGAACAGGTTGCCGTTCGCGACCGCGTCAAGTTCGCCGGTGCTCTGCGTCGCATAGGCGCGGTTGCCGGGCAGTGCGCCGAAGTCGCTCGCGCTCAGGCGGCCGAACGGGTTGGCGGTCGGATCGCCTGCGCGGATTCGGGCAGCGAAGGCGCTCGCGTCGACGCCGGTCTCGGTGAAGGTCTGCGTGTCGCTGCGATCGTAATTGCCCGTCACGTTCCACCGCCACGTGCCGATATCGCCGTTGAGCGTGGTGCCGAGATGCGCGGCGATCGACGAGGTCCGCTGGGTCAACGGCAGGACGCCGTCGTCTTCGATCGCGCGATTGACGGACGTGGTGCTGCCGAACGGTGTCAGCGCGACGACGGGCAGGCCGTTGAGGCTGCGGCTGTCGGTCGATTCGAGGCGGCCGTTGATCGTCGCGCCGATGTTGCCGAAGATGTTGCGCGCATAGACGCTGTTCGCGGTGAAGGTGCTGGTCGCGGACTGGAGCGTGCGGAACGGCCGCTGGTCGACGACATTGCCGTCCGCGCCGAGCGCGCTGTTCGCGGTCTGCTGGGGCTGGAGGATGTCGCGCTGCGATTCGGTCAGCGGTTCGCTCGACGTGTATTCGACGTGCAGGTTGAGCCGACGATCGCGCGCGATGTTGAGCATGTCGAGCGAGCCCTTGGGGGTGTTGCCGCCACCCTCGGTCGCCTGCGTGTCGGCGGCCTCTGCGGTCACCGCGCGGAAGCGGCGGCGCAGGACGAAGTTCACGACCTTCTGATCGGCGCGGTAGCCGTATTTGAGCGCGACCTCCTCGGGCAGGATCTCGACGCGCTGGATCGCCTCGGTCGGGATGTCGCGGATCTCGCTGAAGCTGGAGATGCGGCGGCCGTTGAGCAGCACGACCGGCGCGCCGCCGCTGCCGCGACCGCTGGTGGTCTGCGGGCTGAGTTCGTTGAGCAGGTCGGAGACCGTGCTGACGCCGTAGGATCGGATTTCGGCCTGGCCCAGCGTCTGGTCGGGTGGGATGTCGCCGATCACCGCGCCGGGGAGCTTGCGCGAACCCGTGACGACGATCTCCTCGGATTCGGGCGCCTCGTCCTGCTCGGGCGCTTGCGCGGCGGGCGCGGCAGCGGGACGCGAGGGTGCCTGTTGCGCGGCCACCATTGCGGGCATGCTCACTGCCAGAACCAGACCCAAACTGCGCATACCCGTTCCACCCCGATGATCGAGCATGCCGATTAGGCGGCAATTGTCGCAGGATTGTGCCGGTTCGGCGGTGCTTTCGTCACAAGCGCGGCTTATCGCGACATATGCGCTTCCATCTCCTCCAGCGGCACGCCCTTGGTCTCGGGGAAGTATAGGAACACGGTAACGAACTGGACGGCCATCATCGCGGCAAAGAACAGGAACGGGGCGCCTGCCGACCATGCCGCGGCGACGGGGAAGACCTGCGCGATCACCGCGTTCCAGCCCCAATGGCTCGACGACCCGATGCTCGATCCGCGGGCGCGGACGTTCTGCGGGAAAACCTCCGAGATATAGACCCAGATCACCGCGCCCGAGCCTGGCGCGAAGAACATGATGAAGACGATCAGCGACGGCAGCAGCAGCCAGCTGGGCAGGACTCCCAATAGCGCCAACCCGCCGACGGTGAGCGCCGCGGTCATGCCCGCCGAGCCCCAGAGCAGCAGCGTGCGGCGGCCGATCCGATCGATCAGCAGCATCCCGAGCAGCGTGAAGACCATGTTGGCGACTCCGATCATCACCGCCTGCAAGTCGGGCGAGAGGCTGCCGCCGGACGCCTTGAAGATGTCGTTGAGGTAATAGAGGAACGCGTTGATGCCGCTGAACTGGTTGAACATCGCGACCAGGAAGGCGAGCGTGATCGGCTTGCGGTGGCGCGTCCAGGACAGCGACGCATCGCCCTTGGGCGCATCGAGGTCCGCGCGCGCGACGTCGGGGCTCATGCCGACCAGCGCCAGCACGTCCTTCGCTTCGGCATCGCGACCTTTGGCGAGGAGCCAGCGCGGCGAGTTCGGAATGCGAAACAGGAGGCCGAAGAAGACTAGCGACGGTGCCGCGACGATCCCGAGCTTCCAGCGCCACTCGACATCGCCGAGATCGAGCGCGCCGATGACTGCGTTCGAGACATAGGCAAGCAGGATCCCGAGGATGACGGCGAACTGGAACCCGCCGACCATTTTCCCGCGCTGGGCGGGCGGTGCGAGCTCCGCGATATAGGCGGGCGCGAGCACCGACGAGCCGCCGATCGCGATGCCGTTGATGAAGCGGAAGCCGATGAAGCTGTGCCAGTTCCAGGCGAGCGCGCAGCCAAGTGCGGTGACGACGTAGAGGAAGGCGAGCATCCGCAGCACGTTGCGGCTGCCATAGCGATCACCGAGCGTGCCCACGAACAGCGCGCCGATCAACGTCCCCCATAGCGCCGACGAGACGGTGAAGCCGAGCCACGCCTCGCTTAGCGCGAACTTCGCCTTCAGTGCGCCGGTGACGCCGGCGATGACCGCGGTGTCGAAACCGAACAACAGCCCGGCGAGCGCGGCGGTGGCGACGCTCGCGATCAGGATCGTGCGGGGCTGCGCGCTCACAGGGCGCCGTCGATGGAAGGAATGATCGTCATCACCGTGTTGTGAACGTTTTACGCGCCTTCGCAAGACCAACGCCGCCCATTTCGATGCGCGAAAACACCCGTTTCCGGTTCTTCAAAACGCATTAACGAATGCCGGCCTAGCCCCGTCGCGTAACTAGCGGAAGGGCGCGACATTGAGGACCGGGTTCACCAGAGTGCTGATCGCCACAGCGATGTTTGCGATGCCGTCTTCGGCATGGGCAGCCTGCACGGTCGCTGATCCCGCCTCGACTGCACTCGGCACCTATTCACCCAATGCGCTGCTCGGCGGCGCCCCCCCCTATGGACCGGTACCGGCGGGTTTCGATTGCCCCAGCACGACGATCTCCGTGCTGTCCGGCAACTACCTGCGTGCGACCGTGACCAGCGCGGACGGGTTCAAGCTGACCTCGACCAACCCGCTCGATACGGTCACCGCGAAATACGTGATCGCCGCGGATAGCGCGGGCGCGAACCCGTTCACCGCGGGAACGCCGTTCGTCTACATGAACGGTACGTTGGTCAATCTGCTCGGGCTGCTCGGGGGATCGGCGCGCAACGTAAAGGTCTATGTCCGCCCATCGTCGACCGCCGCCGTCGCGCCAGGCACCTACAAGGGCAGCTTCAAGGTCGCCTGGGAGTGGCGGTTCTGCGATCTGCTCGGCGCGTTGGGGATCTGTGTCGGCAACCTCGACGCCAATCCGACAACGATCCCCGTCGCCAACGTCGCGGTGACGATGATCGTCTCGGCCAAGCCGTTCACCGTGTCGATCGTCACCCGGACGACCTGGGATCCCCAATCCACGACCAACAACCCGCGCGCGATCCCGGGCAGCAAGCAGCGGACGACGATCACCCTTACCAACCCCGATATCGTGGCGATCGACGCCAACTCGCTTGCCGTCGTGCTGCCGACGCCGAACCGTGGCGCCGTGGCGCTCGATGGTGACGGCACCGCGACGACCACCTTCGTCAAGACTGCCGAGGGCTCTCCCGCGTCGACCCTCGGAGTCACCTACAGCGCGCCCGCGAGCACCACCGACGACGTCGATTTCTCTGCGAATGGCGGCACCAGCTGGACCTATGACCCGACCACCACGCCAAAGGCGGTCACCAATGTCCGCGTCCGCCCCCAGGGCACGATGGCCGCGGGATCGAGCTTCAGCGTGTCGTTGCCTTATTCCTTATTCTGAGCGGAGGTCTGACCGCCGCCCTCATCGGAATCCTGCGCCGCGGGGTCGGCCCCCGCCGCCGACGGCAGCGACCCGACCAGTTCCATCTTGGTCGCGGTCGTTCCCACCTCGATCCCCGCCTCGCGGAACTGACGGAGCAGGGTGAACAACAGTTCGCTGCGCATCGGATAGGCGTCGCGCGGGGACGCGACATAGGCGAAGCAGTTGAACTTGGCGCGGCCGGCGTCGATCGAGTCGATGAACACCTTGGGCTCGGGATCGTCGAGTACCTCGTGCTTCTCCGCGAACGCCGCGAACAGCATCGTCCGCACCGCGTCGAGATCCTCCTCGAGCGGCACCGAGAATTGCAGCTGGATCCGGCCGATCGGTGCTGCCAGCGTCATGTTCTGGATCGTCTTGGTGATCAGTTCCGAATTCGGCACGATCAGCGTCGATCGGTCCGCCACCTGGATCTCGGTCGAGCGGACGTTGATCCGCTTGACGTCGCCCTCCATGTTGCCGATCCGGACGAGATCGCCGATCTTCACCGGGCGTTCGGCCAGCAGGATCAGCCCCGAGACGAAGTTCTGCGTGATCGCCTGGAGGCCGAAACCGATCCCGACCGACAGCGCGCCGAGCACCACGGCGAGCTTCTCCATGCCGATTCCGAGCGCGCCGAGCGCCCACAGCACCGCGGCGATGATCCCGGCATAGCGCGCGACCATCATTACCGAATTCTGCGCGCCGGCGTCCATCGCGGTGGTCGGCAAATAGCTGTTCACCAGCCAGTGCTGCAGCCCGCGCATGATCGCCAGCGCGACGAACAGCACCGCGATCGAGCGCAGCACCGCGCCCGGCGAGATCGTGACCTGCCCGATTGTCACGCCGTTCGCGACCGTGCCGAACAGCTCGAACGCCGAGCCGACGCCCGCCCCGAATGGCGCCATCACCGCGCCGACCGCGAGCAGGATCAGCAGCAGCCGCAACACCGCCGACAGCAGCACGCCGATCTGGTCGACGGTCTTGTTGTCGACCCCGAAGCCGCTGTTCGCCGACCGGCCGAGCCGGTTGCCGCTCGACAGCAACGTCCGGCACGCGTCGTCGGTAAAGGTCATCATCAGGTACAGCGACGCGCCGACGATCGCGCCCCACAGCAGCCACGTCGCGACCTTCAGCGCGAAGTTCACATAGCCGATCAGGCCGGCGATCAGCGTGACGAGCAGGACCAGCCAGACCAGCGTCGCGACGATCGCGAGCAGCGTGTTGCGCGCGGGCTTCGTCGGATCGGGCAGCGCGGCGGCGCGCAGCCGTCCGAGCGTCACGAGGATCGCGCCGAGCAGGACGATGTGGAGCAGCGCGACGACCGCGTTGGCCGCACTCGATGCCGGTGCGCTGATGCCGATCAGCGTGTTCGTCGCGATCAGCAACTGGCCGAAGAAGATCAGGCCCGCCGCCATCCAGGTGTACGGCCGCAGCGCGTTCGCCGCGGGGTCGCCGATCGGCAGCAGGCGCCAGGTCGACTGGCCGCGCAGCAGGAGCGCGCCGCCGAGCGATGAGACGAACGCGCAGAACCACGAAATCCCGACGAAGAGCGCGCCGAACCGGCTCCAGGCGAGCGAGACGAGCCCGGCCCAGCGCAGCGACGCGACGATCGCCCATGCGGCAAGGCCGGGTAGCGCGGTGCCGATCACGACCAGCCACAGCGCGTAGGCCGAGCGTCGCAGGCGACCGCCGGGCGCGTGATTGGTCGCGTACCGCCGGCCGACGCCGTGTAGCCAGCGCCGCAGGGGCACGATCAGCACTAGCGCGGTTAGGATGCCGATCAGCAGCCCGGTGCCGGCACGCATGTCGAACCGTGCACCGAACTGGCGAACCTCGACATTAGCGAATCGGACCAGCCGCGAAGTGTCGCGCGGCAGGTGATCGACGATCGCCGCCCACAAGGTCGGCGACAGCGGCGAGCCGGTGTTTTCGGACAGCTGCTGGCCGAGTTCCTCCGCCTCGGCCGCACCGATGTCGTCGATCTGCTGCTTGGCCTCGATGCCGATGAGGCGGGCGCGCTTGATCGCGGAGTCGATCGCGGACTGGCTCTGCGCGAGGAGCTTGCGTTGCTGGCGGATCTCGGGGGCTTCGACGACGCCGGGGGTGGCGGCACCGAGTTCCGCGACACGCGCCTGGACGAGCGCCATCTCGGGGGTGAGCGTGCGGACGGCGTCGGCGGCGGTGGTCTGCACGGTTTGCGCGCGGGTCCGGAGGGCTTGCCGCGCTTTGTCGTCGCGCGCGGCGGGGGTCGCGTCGTCGATTGCTTGAAGCTCGGCGGAAGCTTGGGTGAGGTTGGCGGCGACGGTCGCGACCTTGGGCTCGTCCTGCGCGGTGGCGGGAAGCGCGGTGATCGCGAGGAGGAGCGCGGCGAGGTAGCGGAGGAGGGTCATCCAGGGTGCTTTACAGCGATGAGGTCGGAAACGGGAGGGGGTGGCGTTGGGCTTGGGTCCCGGCACCGCTGCCGCTGTTTTCGGCAAAGCCTCAGGATGAACGCTTGCCCATCACACGTCCCGCCTCGGCGAAGGCCGGGGCCCAGTTGGCAAGGTCGTTGTAACAGGGCGCTGGCCTCAATCATCAGCCGCTCCCAACTGGGCCCCGGCCTTCGCCGGGGTGGTGTTCTTGTTGGGGGCGTCATCCTAAGAACACAGCCGTTGTCGACGCTTCCTTGTTCTCCCGCGAAGGCGGGAGCCCAGACTGGGTCCCCGCCTTCGCGGGGAAACAGGACGTGCGGTCCGGCTCTTTCGCGCGAGCTAGAACAAGGCGCGCTTCCACCCTAGTCCGTCACCCCGGCGGAGGCCGGGGCCCACCGGCCCGCACACTCAAGTCTCTCGGGTGTGCGGACCGGTGGATGCCGGAACGAGTCCGGCATGACGGGGCGGCCGGCGGCGGGGACGGAACGGCGTTTGGTTCGGACCCGGCGCAGCGCTTAGTCCAGCTCGAGGATCACCTGATCCACCGCGAGGCTGTCCCCGGTCTTCGCAGCAACCGACTTCACCGTCCCCGTCTTCTCGGCGCGCAGGATGTTCTCCATCTTCATCGCCTCGACCACGGCGAGCGCCTGCCCTGCCTCGACTCTGTCGCCCGCCGCGACGTCGAGCCGCACCAGCAGTCCCGGCATTGGGCAGATCAGGAACTTCGACAGATCTGGCGCAACCTTCTCGATCAGGTGCGCGGTATAGGGCGCGACGCGGGCGGGCAGCACGCGGGCGACGTGGCTTGCGCCGCGGGCCGTCAGCTTGAAGCCGGCGCGGGCCTTGGCGATGCGGATCGTGAGGTGTTCGTCGCCATCGGTCCCGTGACCATCGGCGACCACCATGCGATCGCCGGGCGTGTATTCGAGCGCCAGGTCGAGGTCTTCGCCGTCAACCATGATGCCGTCGGTCGAGACCGTCACTGCATGGTCGATCTTGTCGATCGTCACCGACCAGTCGGCGGGCGGGCGGAGGCGCTTGCCGAGCTGGCCGTCGATGCGGCGCGCGCGGTCGGCTTCGGCGGTGGCGGCGAAGGCTGCGACGGCGGCGAGCGTCTTCAGCAGTTCGGCGTCGGCGGGGGCGCCGTGGAAGCCTTCTGGATATTCCTCGGCGATGAAGCCCGTGGTTAGTGCGCCCGACTGGAAGCGCGGGTGCTGCATGATCGCCGAGAGGAAATCGATGTTGTTGCCCGGCCCCTCCAGCTCGAACGCATCGAGCGCGGCGATCTGCGCGGCGATGGCGCCGTCGCGGGTGGGGGCCCAGGTGATGAGCTTGGCGATCATCGGGTCGTAGAACATGCTGACCTCGCCGCCCTCGCGGACGCCATCGTCGACGCGGACTCGGGGTTCCGCGGACTCCGCCACCCCTTCCCCGTTCGTGCTGAGCGAAGTCGAAGCACCTCCGCTCGGGGCATGCCCTTCGACTTCGCTCAGGGCGAACGGGAGGGGCGGATTATACCGCACCAAGCGACCGATCGACGGCAGGAACCCGCGGTACGGATCCTCGGCGTACACGCGGTTCTCGATCGACCAGCCCTCGAGCTTCACCTCGTCCTGCGTGAACCCTAGCGGTTCCCCGGCAGCGACGCGGATCATCAGTTCGACCAGGTCCAGCCCGGTGATCTCCTCCGTCACCGGATGCTCGACCTGAAGCCGGGTGTTCATCTCGAGGAAATAGAATCCCTCCCCCGTCGTGTCCGCGCCCGACACGATCAGCTCGACCGTCCCCGCCGAATAATACCCCACCGCCTGCGCCAGCGCGACCGCCTGCTCCCCCATCGCCTTGCGCATGGCAGGCGTCACGAACGGCGACGGCGCCTCCTCGACGACCTTCTGATGCCGCCGCTGGATCGAGCATTCGCGCTCGTTGAGATAGATGATGTTGCCGTGCTGGTCGCCGATCAGCTGGATCTCGATATGGCGCGGCGATTCGATGAACTTCTCGATGAACACGCGGTCGTCGCCGAAGCTGGCAAGCCCCTCGCGCTTGGTCGCCTCGAAGCCTTCGCGAACGTCCTGCTCGCTATAGGCGAGGCGCATGCCCTTGCCGCCGCCGCCGGCCGACGCCTTCATCATCACCGGATAGCCGATGCCGCCGGCGATCTCGACCGCGTGGTCGGTGCTGTCGATCTCGCCGAGATAGCCCGGCACGACGTTGACGCCCGCGGCCTTGGCGAGCTTCTTCGATTCGATCTTGTCGCCCATCGCGGCGATCGCTTTCGGGGGAGGCCCGACGAACGCGATCCCCGCCTCGGCGCAGGCCAGCGCGAAACTCTCACGCTCGGAGAGGAAGCCGTAGCCGGGGTGGATGCAGTCAGCGCCGGTTTCCTTGGCGGCGAGCAGGATCAGCTCGGCCTTGAGATAGCTCTCCGCGGCGGGTGCCGGCCCGAGCCGGACGGACTCGTCGGCCATCAGCACATGCGGCGCGCGCGCGTCGGCATCGGAATAGACCGCGACGGTCTTGATGCCCATCGCCTTGGCGGTCCGCATGACGCGGCATGCGATCTCGCCCCGATTGGCGACCAGGATTTTCTTGAACATCACTCGCCCTAATCTGTGCCGTCTTGCCGGACGCGGTCCGGGTGCGGACTGGTTATTGGTACCAAATCATCGTCTTGAGTTGCTTCGTGCGGGCCTGCGTCAGGTCGGTCCGGCACCCGGCAATCGTCATGCCCTGCGCCGAACCGCCGGCATATTGGCCGCCTTCGATCACGCACTGCGTATCGCGGAACTTGAGCCATGCACGCTGGCTCTCCAACAGCGCTGCGGCATAGCCGAACCCGCCGCCGCGCGACCCGTCCTGCGCGTCGCGCCCCTTCATATAGGCGTAGGTCCGCTTCCACTGCGCCGCCATCGCCGCATCCGCCCGCGCGTAACTCGTACCGGCGGAGGCGTTCATCGTCGCCTGCGACTGCATTGGAGCCGCCGCGGTCATCAGGAGTGCGATCAGCAGCATGTCTTGGCCTCTCTCATCGGCTCCGCGCCGACCATCGGTTTCATCCCCAGCTTCGCCAGCAGCGTCGCATCCGCGCTGTCGCCGGCGTTGCCGGTGGTCAGCAGCTTGTCGCCGGTGAAGATCGAGTTCGCGCCGGCCATGAAGCAGAGTGCCTGCGTCGCCTCGGACATGCTCTCGCGCCCGGCGGACAGGCGTACCATGCTCAATGGCATCGTGATCCGTGCGACCGCGACGGTCCGGACGAACTCGATATCGTCGATCTGCGCCATCGGCGTGCCGGCGAGCATGTCGCCGAGCGGCGTGCCCTTGACCGGGACCAGCGCGTTGACGGGGACGCTCTCCGGATGGCGCGGCAGCGTGGCGAGCGCGTGGACGAAGCCGACGCGGTCGCTGCGCGTCTCGCCCATCCCGACGATCCCGCCGCAGCAGACCGAGATGCCCGCGTCACGGACGTTCGCCAGCGTCTCCAGCCGGTCGCCGAAGGTTCGCGTGGTGATGACGTTGCCGTAATTCTCGGGCGAGGTGTCGATGTTGTGGTTGTAGTAATCGAGGCCGGCGTCGGCGAGCTGCCTGGCCTGGTCCGCGTCGAGCATGCCGAGCGTCATGCACGTCTCGAGCCCCATCGCGCGGACGCCTTCGACCATCGCGACGACCTTCGGCATGTCGCGCGGCTTGGGGTTTCGCCAGGCGGCGCCCATGCAGAAACGCTGCGATCCCGCGGCCTTGGCTTGCGCGGCGTCGGCGAGGACGGCGTCGACGTCCATCAGCTTTTCCGCCTTCAGGCCGCTGTCGGACGAGGCAGACTGCGAGCAATAGCCGCAATCCTCGGGGCAGCCGCCGGTCTTGATCGACAGCAAAGTGCAGAGCTGGACCTCGCCGACCGCGTGGTGCGCGCGGTGGACGGTCTGCGCGCGGAACATGAGTTCGTCGAACGGGAGGTCGAACAGCGCGGCGATCTCGGGGCGGGTCCAGTCGGTTCTAGACTCCCCTCCCGCCTGCGGGAGGGGTCGGGGGAGGGGCTGTCCAGAAGCGGCGGCGGCAGTGTTTGCGGCACTGCCCTCCCCCGACCCCTCCCGCAGGCGGGAGGGGAGAAGATCTAGAATTTCGGTCGTCATTCGGCGGCTTCCTCTTGCGGGGCCATGTTGTGGCCGAGGAGTTTCAACACGTCCTCGGCGGCCTGGATCAGGTTGGTGCCGGGGCCGAAGATCGCCTGGACCCCGGCATCGCGCAGCGCCTGATAGTCCTGTGCGGGGATAACGCCACCCGCGATCACCTTGATATCCGCGCGGCCCGCCTCGCGGAGATAGCCGATCAGTTCGGGGATCAGCGTCTTGTGGCCGGCGGCGAGGCTTGAGGCACCGACGATGTCGACGTCGTTTTCGAGCGCGAGCGCGGCGGCTTCGGCAGGGGTCTGGAACAGCGGGCCGGGGACGATCTCGAAGCCCAGGTCGCCGAACATCGACGAGACGAGGTTGGCGCCGCGGTCGTGGCCGTCCTGGCCCATCTTGGCGACGAGCATGCGGGGTTTGCGGCCCATCCGGCGCTCGGTGGCTTCGACGCCGTCGGTGAGGCGGGTCCAGCGCGCGTCGTCTTCGTACGCGCCGCCGTAGATGCCGGAGACGGGGGTAGGTTGCGTGCCGTAGCGGCCGAACACGTCTTCCATCGCGGAGGAGATTTCGCCGAGCGTGGCGCGGGCTCGGGCGCAGTCGACGGCTAGGGCGAGAAGGTTCTCGGAGCCTTTCGCGCCTTCCCGTAACGCATCTAGCGCAACGCGGCATGCCGCCTCGTCGCGCGTGGCCTTTACCCGCTCGATGCGTTCGATCTGGCCAGCGCGCACTGCGACGTTGTCCACGTCGAGGATCTCGATCGCGTCCTGTTCGGCGAGCTTGTACTTGTTGACGCCGACGATGACGTCCTCGCCGCGATCGACGCGCGCCTGGCGGCCGGCAGCGGCCTCCTCGATCATCGCCTTGGGCCAGCCTGCCGCGACCGCCTTCGCCATGCCGCCTTCGGACTGGATCCGCTCGATCAGGCTCCACGCGCCATCGACCAGCGACTGCGTCAGGCTCTCGATATAATAGCTGCCGCCGAGCGGATCGACGACCTTGGTCATCCCCGTCTCTTCCTGGATCACGATCTGCGTGTTGCGCGCGATCCGTGCGGAAAAGTCGGTCGGCAGTGCGATCGCCTCGTCGAGCGCGTTGGTGTGGAGCGACTGCGTGCCGCCGAGCATTGCCGCCATCGCCTCGATCGTCGTGCGCATGACGTTGTTGTACGGGTCCTGCTCGGTGAGCGAGACGCCGCTGGTCTGGCAATGCGTGCGGAGCATCTTCGAGCGCTCGTCCTGCGCGCCGAGCTCAGTCATCGCGCGGTGCCAGAGGACGCGGGCGGCGCGGAGCTTGGCGATCTCCATGAAGAAGTTCATGCCGATCGCGAAGAAGAAGCTCAGCCGCCCGGCGAATTTGTCGATGTCGAGGCCGCTCGCGACGCCGTATTTCACATATTCCATGCCGTCGGCGATCGTGAAGGCGAGCTCGTGGAGCTGCGTCGCTCCTGCCTCCTGCATGTGATAGCCGCTGATCGAAATGCTGTTGAACTTGGGCATCTCGCGGCTCGTGTAGCCGAAGATGTCCGAGATGATCCGCATGCTCGGCTCGGGCGGGTAGATGTAGGTGTTGCGGACCATGAACTCCTTGAGGATGTCGTTCTGGATGGTCCCGTCGAGCAGTTTGCGGTCGACGCCCTGCTCCTCGCCCGCGACGATGAAGAAGGCGAGGATCGGGATCACCGCGCCGTTCATCGTCATGCTGACCGACATCTTGTCGAGCGGGATACCGTCGAAGAGGATCTTCATGTCCTCGACCGAGTCGATCGCGACGCCTGCCTTGCCGACGTCGCCGGTGACGCGGGGGTGGTCGGAGTCATAGCCGCGGTGCGTGGCGAGATCGAACGCTACCGAGAGACCTTTCTGGCCGGCGGCGAGGTTGCGACGGTAGAACGCGTTCGAGGCTTCGGCGGTGGAGAAGCCGGCGTACTGGCGGATCGTCCAGGGGCGGCCGGCGTACATCGACGCGCGGACGCCGCGGGTGAAGGGCGCGAAACCGGGGAGGCCGGGGTCTTCGCGCACGTCTTCCGCGGTGTAGAGCGGCTTGACGTCGATGCCCTCAGGGGTCGGCCAAGTGAGGTCGGCGCCTTTGACTTCCTTGGCGGCGGCGGCCTGCCAGTCTGCGAGATTGGGGTTCGGTTTGTCAGTCATTACCTTGCACCTAGTTCCCCGGCGGAGGCCGGGGCCCAGCCCCTCAAACACACCGCGCGCGGGAGCGCGTTCGATGCTGCGCATCGAGCCTGGGCCCCGGCCTTCGCCGGGGAACGAGTAGCAGAAGCCATCACTTGCCAGTAAACACCGGCTTGCGCTTTTCCAGGAACGCGCGGCCGCCTTCCATCGAGTCCGCCGACCCGCGAGCATCGCGCTGGTTCGCCGCCTCGGCCTGCATCGCGGTCGCGTAATCCGTCTCGTATGCAGCGGTAATCGCCCGCCGCATCAGCCCGAGTGCGATCGTCGGCATCGCCGCCAGTCGCTCGGCCAAGGTGAACGCCTCGGCGTCCAGAGCATCGTCCGCGACCACCTTGTGCACCATACCCCAGTCGAGCGACTTTGCCGCCGGAACCCGCTCGCCGAGCATCATCATCTCGGTCGCCCGCGCCTTGCCGATCAGCCGCGGCAGCATCCACGACGCGCCGCCGTCCGGCACCAGCCCAATATTCACGAACGCCTGGAGAAAATACGCGGTCTCGCTCGCGACGCAGAAATCGGCGGCGAGCGCGAGGCTGCACCCGATCCCCGCCGCCGGCCCGCGCACTGCGCTCACCACCGGCACCGACAGATCGGCGATCGCCGCCATCGTCGGATTGTAGCTTCCGGTCAGCGCCGCGAACGTCGCCTCGCCCGGATTGTCCGAACCAAGCGCCCCGCCCCCGACATCCGCGCCCGAGCAGAACGCGCGGCCAGCGCCCGCGATAAGCACCGCCCGCGCACCATCCAGATCGCCCAGCGCCGCGCGCAACTCCTCGAACATCGCCGGTGGTGCGGCGTTCAGCCGGTCGGGCCGGTTCAGCGTCAGCACCAGCACGTCGCCGCGCCGCTCGCTCAGGATATGCTCGTACGCGGCCATCAGATCTCTCCTAGTGCGCGCCGGTATCGCCCGGCGTCTCCATCAACTCGACCAGCATGCCGCCGAAATCTTTCGGGTGCACGAACACGATCGGCGTGCCATGCGCGCCGATCCGCGGCTCGCCCAGCACGGTCGCGCCCTTCGCCTTCAGGTCGGCAACCGCCGCATGGATATCGGCCACCTCGAAGCAGACATGATGCTGCCCACCGGCCGGGTTCTTGCGCAGGAAGCCGGCGATCGGCGAACTCTCGTCATACGGCTCGATCAGCTCGATCTGCGTATTCGGCGCATCGATGAAGCACACCTTCACGCCCTGCGCGGGCAAGTCGAACGGCTCGCCGATCGCGGTCGCGCCGAGCAGCAGGCGATACGTCTCGACCGACTTCGCGATCGACGGCGTCGCAACTCCGACATGATTGAGACGGCCCAGCATGGCGGTCATCCTTCGATCCTTGGTTGATCGGGCATGCGGCGCGCCATAGCGGCGCCTTCGATGATTCCCTCGAGCCGGCTGACTCGGTCGCGCAATGCGCCATGCGCCTCGGCAAGACGTGCGAGCCGGTCGCCCTGCGCGTGCGCGGCGTCCTTCATCACGCGCAGATCCTCCTGCATCAGCAGGACGGTCCGCATCGCCTTCAGTGCATCGCCGACGACGCTCATGCGTTGGGTCTTTCGCCAGCGAGGACCGCGTCGACAGCATCGTTGGCGCGCTGGATCGAGGCGATCGTGTCGCGGATGTCCGCGCGCATCAAGGGAACGGCAGCCTCGACTTCGCGGACGAGCAATGCCAGCGCAGCCTCCTCGTCCGCTTCGCCTTCGACGAGATAGCGCGTCGAGGCGGCGCGGAGGACGTGGCCGACGGATTTGCCGTTACTCGCGGCGAAGGCGTCGAGCGCCGCCTTGTGATCCGGCGAGGTCAAAAACGTCACGCGTTCGGTCTGCATGTCACGACTCCTTATCATGACATGATAATGTGCGGGAGAGCGGGATACAACGCGTCATTCCGCAGGCTCGGCGGCTGGCTTGGAGGAGAGCGGCGGGACGACGCCGAGCGTGTAGCCGCAGACGCCGAGCACCTGGCGGACCATCGCATCGCTGGTAGGCGCGACGAAGTTCGCCTGTACTGCGAAGTTAGCGCCGTTGGTTGTCTCGACTCGGACCATCTTCGACTTGACGAGGAACGTGGTCAGCCTGGTGATGGCCTCCGGATCGGTGACGTAGGTGCCGGTGCCCGGAAACTGCCAATTATAGGTGAAGGCGGGCCCGCCATCGAAACGCACCGCGACAGGCTTGTCCGCGCCAGACCCGAGTGGTTGCGGCTGAATGAACTGGATCGACACGATCGGCTCGGAGGCGACATCGCACTTCACGACGAACCGCGAGAGCCCGTCATTGCCGGTGACCGACGCGGAGATACTGCGCACGCCCGCCGGGTTGGTGCGATCGGCAAGCTTCCAGACAGGCGCGGGCGCGGCTGTGACAGCCGCTTGGAGAAGGAGCAGACCCAGCATTACGCGACCACCATCGGTGTGCTGGCGAGCACGGCGCGAAGCCCGGCATCGTCAGTCCGTTGAACGGGCGTTGCCTGCTTCATCCCGACCTCGATCTCGACGATCGCGGTCGCATTGGCGAACGCTTCCACGGTAACGGCCCTGGATGGCTTGTTCTGCACCTTGGCTTCGAGCGTGTGGATGCCCGGACTCACCGTCAGCGCGGCGAAACGCGGGCTTTTGAGCTGTGTCCGTGCCTCGCCATCGACATACACGTCGACACCGGCCAGCTTGCCGATGAATCCACGACGCAAGACAATCAGCCGCGCGGTCCCGTCGGCCACCGGGGCCAACGCCGCCTGCCGGGCATCGCCGCTCGCCAGTGCCACACGCTTGTTGCCCGCGAGCCCGAGATAGATCGCGCCTGCCACGACTCCGAGGGAAAGGCCGATGATCGGCGACGGCAGCGGCTGGCCGCTTCGCCCTGCCGCGGCGGCAGCGAAGAAGGCCAGCACGAACGACGTGAGCATCGCCACGCCGACAACGATGCCGACGAATATAAGCTGTTTCGACAGTGGCAGTTTCTTCAAGATCGCCTCCCGAGCGACTGGATCGTCACAGCGGGATGTTATCATGCTTCTTCCACGGATTCTCCAGCGCCTTGCCGCGGAGTTTCCGTAGGCCGAGCGCGATGCGGCGGCGGGTCGAGTGGGGTTGGATCACTTCGTCGATGAAGCCCTTCGACGCGGCGACGAACGGGTTCGCGAAGCGCGCCTCGTATTCCGCGGTGCGTTCGGCGATCTCTTCGGGCGTCTTGCCGCGGAAGATGATCTCGACCGCGCCCTTCGCGCCCATCACCGCGATCTCGGCGGTCGGCCAGGCATAGTTGAGGTCGCCGCGCAGGTGCTTCGACGCCATCACGTCGTACGCGCCGCCGTAAGCTTTGCGCGTGATGACGGTGATCTTCGGCACGGTCGCCTCGGCATACGCGAACAGGAGTTTGGCGCCGTGCTTGATGATGCCGTTATGCTCCTGCGCGGTGCCGGGCAGGAAGCCGGGGACGTCGACGAAGGTCACGATCGGGATCTCGAACGCGTCGCAGAAGCGCACGAACCGCGCCGCCTTCTTCGACGAATTGATGTCGAGCACGCCGGCGAGCACCATCGGCTGGTTCGCGACGAAGCCGACCGTGCGGCCCTCGATACGGCCGAAGCCGGTGATGATGTTGGCCGCGTGCGCCGGCTGCGTCTCGAAGAAATCGCCTTCGTCGACGGTCTTCCGGATCAGCTCGTGCATATCGTAGGGCTGGTTCGCCGACGCCGGGATCAGCGTGTCGAGGCTCTCCTCGATCCGGTCCCATTCGTCCGCGGTCGGGCGCTCGGGCACACCGTCCCGGTTCGACGCAGGCAGGAAGTCGAAGAAGTCGCGTGCCGCGAGCAGCGCTTCGATGTCGTTCTCGAACGCGTTGTCGGCGACCGAGGTCTTGGTGGTGTGAGTCACCGCGCCGCCGAGCGCCTCCTGCGTCACGACCTCGTTGGTCACCGTCTTGACCACGTCGGGGCCGGTGACGAACATGTAGCTCGAATCCTTCACCATGAAGATGAAGTCGGTCATCGCGGGGGAATACACCGCACCGCCGGCGCAGGGGCCCATGATGAGCGAGAGCTGCGGCACGACGCCGGACGCGAGCGCGTTGCGCTGGAACACTTCGGCGTAACCACCGAGCGAGGCAACGCCCTCCTGGATGCGCGCGCCGCCGCTGTCGTTGAGGCCGATGATCGGCGCGCCAACCTTCATCGCGCTGTCCATCACCTTGCAGATCTTCTGCGCGTGACGTTCGCTGAGCGACCCGCCGAATACGGTGAAATCCTGGCTGAAGACGAAGACGAGGCGGCCGTTGATCGTTCCCGAGCCAGTGACCACGCCGTCGCCGGGGATGACCTGATCCTGCATGCCGAAATCGACGCAGTTGTGCTCGACGTACATGTCGAGCTCCTCGAACGATCCCTCGTCCAGCAGCACGTCAAGGCGCTCCCTTGCGGTGAGCTTACCCTTGGCGTGCTGCGCTGCGATCCGCTTGAGGCCCCCGCCGACTCTGGCGGCTTCGCGGCGGCGTTCAAGCTCTTCGATCGTGGATGACATCGTCTCTCCGTCCTGCTGACTGCCTTCACAGAGCGGGATGCGATGCGCAAATGCAATGTTGCAAACTTGTCCGAGGCATGTTTGCAAACTAGGCGGGGATATGACTTTGCCCGCTCGTCGCCTCTTCGTCGGACACCGCCTGCGCGACCTGCGCCGCGTTCTTGGAATCAGCCAGGCGGCGATGGCCGCGCGGATCGGGCTGTCGGTAAGCTACCTTTCGCAGATCGAGAATGGCGACCGGCCGGTGACCGAGGGCGTGCTGATCACGCTGGCGCGCGAGTTTCCGGCGGATTGGGGGAGCATCGACGCGGCGGACGATACCGCGCTGCTGATCGCGACGCTCGAGGCGGTGTCGGATACGAGTGTGGAGGCACCTGCGCTCGACGAGACGGCAGTGCGGCGTGCGGTAAAGCATCAGCCGCTGTTGGCGCAGCGCCTCGTCGCTATGCACGACGCGTACCGCCGCGCGCAGGAGCAGTTGCGGGCGCTCGACGATCGGCTGGTGGCGGGATCGGGCGCGCCGGGGTTGCTGCCGTGGGAGGACGTGCGCGACTGGTTTCATGCGGCGGGCAATTATGTCGATGCGCTTGATCGGCGGGCGGAGGAGATCGGCGAGACGCTCGGCGCAGACCGGGTTGCGGCGCTGGAGGCTCGGCTGGCGGCGAGAGGTGTGTCGGTTGCGATCTCGGGCGCGCTCGCCGCTCCCTTGCGCGATTACGATGGCGCGACCCTGCGGTTGGACGGATCGCAGCCGGGCGAGACCACCCTGTTCTCGCTCGCGCATCAAGTCGCACGGCACGAGTTCGGCGACGTCATCGGCGGGATCGTCGCTGCATCTGAGATGGCTTCGGAGACGGCGCGAGCGCTGCTGACCGCGGGGCTGACCAACTACGCGGCGGGGGCGATCGTCATGCCCTATACCCGCTTCCGCACCGAGGCGCGGAGCGTGCGCCACGACATCGACCGGCTGCGGCGGATCTTCGGGACGAGTTTCGAGCAGACGTGTCACCGCCTCTCGACGCTCCAGCGCCCCGGAGCGCTGGGCATCCCGTTCTTCTTCTGCCGCGTCGACATGGCGGGGAACATCACCAAGCGGCACTCCGCCACGCGGTTGCAGTTCGCGCGCTTCGGCGGCGCGTGTCCGTTGTGGATCGTCCACGAGGCAGTGGCGATCCCCGACCGGATCCTGACGCAGTTGATCGAGACGACCGACGGCATCCGCTACGTCTCGATGGCGAAAGGCCTGGTGAAGCCGTCCGAGACGTACACGCGGCCGGCGCGGCGCTATGCGGTGGCGCTGGGGTGCGAAGAGGCGAACGCGTCGGAGTTCATCTATGCCGATGCGCTGGGAACGGGCGGGATCGCGACGCCGATCGGGTCTTCGTGTCGGGTTTGCTTGCGCACCGACTGTGACCAGCGCGCGTTTCCGCCTGCTGCCAGCGAGATCCGGGTCGATCCCGACCGCCGCGGCGCCGTGCCGTACGAGGTGGTTTAGCCCCTTCGGAACTCGATCGAAGTACCACTTCGATCGACATAAAAAAGGCCCGGTGTGTTTCCACACCGGGCTAAGGTTGTCCGCAGGAGGAACGTCGTGGGTGCGGGCTCGACTGGCCCGCTACCGATTCGTGTTGGCGATCAGTTGTAAGCGCGCTCGCCGTGTTCGCCGATGTCGAGACCCGCGTGCTCGACTTCCGGCGATACCCGCAGACCGGTGACGGCCTTGGCGACGTAGATCGCGATCGTGGTGCCGATCGTGGCCCAGATGATCGTGACGATCACCGCCTGGAGCTGCACGAAGAGCTTGGCGCCCATCGCATAGTCCGCAGCGCCTGGCCCGCCGAGCGACGGGGCGTAGACCACCGCGGTGCCGATCGCGCCGATCATGCCGCCGATGCCGTGGATCCCGAAGGCGTCGAGCGAGTCGTCGTAGCCGAGCATCGGCTTGAGCTTCGACACTGCCATGAAGCAGACGAGCGAGGCGATCGCGCCGAGGACGATGGCGCCGAACGGGCCGGAGTTGCCCGCGGCCGGCGTGACGGCGACGAGGCCGGCGACGATGCCCGAGCAGAAGCCCAAAGCCGAACCCTTGTGACCCGAGAGCTTCTCGGCAAGCATCCAGAACAGGGCGGCAGAAGCCGTGGCGACGAAGGTGTTGAGCATCGCGAGTGCGGCAGAGCCGTTCGCCTCGAGCGCAGAGCCGGCGTTGAAGCCGAACCAGCCGACCCAGAGTAGCCCGGTGCCGATGCCGGTCATGACCAGCGAGTGCGGTGCCATCTGCTCCTTCGGATAGCCAATACGCTTGCCGAGGATGAGGGCTGCGACCAGCGCCGAGACGCCGGCGTTAATGTGGACCACGGTACCGCCGGCGAAATCAAGTGCGCCCGCCTTAAAGAAATAGCCGCTCGATGCCCACACCATGTGCGCTACGGGCAAGTAGACGATCGTCAGCCAGACCAGGCCGAACACCATCACTGCCGAGAACTTCATGCGCTCGACGACCGAACCCAGGACCAGCGCGATGGTGATCGCGGCGAAGGTCATCTGGAAGCAGATGAAGACATATTCGGGGATCTCGACACCGGCCGTGAAGGTCGCTGCCTGTGATGCGGGCGTGACGCCGGCCAGGAACAGCTTGCCGAAGCCGCCGATGAAGTTGCTGAGCAGCGCGCTGCCGTTGTCGCTGCCGAGTGCCAGCGAATAGCCCCACATCACCCAGATCAGCATCGCGAGCGCCGCGACGGCACCGATCTGCGTCATGGTCGACAGCATGTTCTTCGACCGCGTGAGGCCGCCGTAGAACAGCGCGAGGCCGGGCAGGATCATCATCAGGACGAGGATCGTCGAGGTCATCATCCAGGCGGTATCGCCCTTGTTTACGGTAGCAACGACGGGCGTAACCACCGGTGCGGCTGCGGCCTGTGCCCAGGCGGGTGCGGCGGCGATCATCGTCGCGCCGAACCCTAGAGCCGCGACGGCGGCCTTCTTCAAATCATGCTTCATCTCGTCCCCCCTCAGAGCGCTGAATCGTCGGTTTCACCGGTGCGGATGCGTACCGCCTGGCCGACGTCGAGCACGAAGATCTTGCCGTCGCCGATCGCGCCGGTGTTCGCCGAGGCCTGGATCGCCTCGACCACGCGGTCGGACAGGCTGGCGGCGCAGACCACCTCGATCTTGATCTTCGGCACCATGTTGGTGCTGTACTCGGCCCCCCGATAGATCTCGGTCTGGCCCTTCTGACGGCCGAACCCCTTGACCTCGGTGACCGTCATGCCCGCCACGCCGATCGTGGTGAGCGCTTCGCGCACCTCGTCGAGCTTGAACGGCTTGATGATGGCAATGACGAGTTTCATCGCGCCCCTTCCCCTTGTTACCAGGGGCGCCTCGCAATGTGCGTGCCAGTTGAGGTTTGGAGGAGTGAGGTGTGCCTGCGGGGGCGAGCAGCGGGGGTTTTGCGGTTAAAACTTGTGCAGTGCGGTGCGGGTGCTCGAAAAACGGGCAGCTATCTTTCCGTCATGCCGGGCTTGTTCCGGCATCCACCGCGCCGCGTACTCACGAGCGTTTGGTTTGCGGGACCGTGGATGCCGGAACGAGCCCGGCATGACGGAGTGGGTGCGGTGGCGGATTTTGCCTGCCCCCGCCCCGCCAAACTCAGTGGCGGAAGTGGCGCATGCCGGTGAACACCATCGCGAGGCCGGCTTCGTCCGCCGCCGCGATGACGTCGGCGTCGCGGATCGAGCCGCCGGGCTGGATCACCGCCGTCGCTCCCGCTTCGACTGCGGCCAGCAAACCGTCGGCGAAGGGGAAGAACGCGTCCGACGCGACCGCCGAGCCGATCGTGCGCGGCGTCGACCAGCCGGCCTTTTCCGCCGCGTCCTTCGCCTTCCACGCAGCGATACGTGCGGATTCGAGGCGGTTCATCTGGCCGGCGCCGATCCCTGCGGTGCTGCCGTCCTTGGCGTAGACGATCGCGTTGGACTTGGTGTGCTTGGCGACGGTCCAGGCGAAGCGGCAGTCGATCAGCTCCTGCTCGGTCGGCTGGCGCTTGGTGACGACTTTCAACTCGCCGGGCGTGCCGTTGTCGCGGCCCTGGACGAGCCAGCCGCCAGCGATCGACTTCGCCGTCAAGCCGAGCCGCGCGGGATCGGGGAGGTCGCCGGTGAGCAGCAGGCGGAGGTTCTTCTTGGCGGCGAACAGCGCGATCGCCTCCTCGTCGGCGTCGGGGGCGACGACGACTTCGGTGAAGATGCCGGTTATCTGGCGCGCGGTTTCGGCGTCGAGCGTGCGGTTGACGGCGATGATGCCGCCGAATGCCGACACCGTGTCGCAGGCGAATGCCGCGGCATAGGCTTCGGCGAGGGTGGCGCCGGTGGCGACGCCGCACGGGTTGGCGTGCTTGACGATCACGACGGAGGGCTCGGCGTCGCGGAACTCGGCGATGAGTTCGAGCGCGGCGTCGGCGTCGTTGAGGTTGTTGTAGCTGAGCGCCTTGCCCTGGAGCTGGCGGGCCTGGCCGATGCCTTGGACTGAACCGGTCGCGGTGTAGAAGGCGGCGGACTGGTGCGGGTTTTCGCCGTAGCGCAAGCTATCGCCGCGCTTGAGCGTGATCGGCAGGGTGGCGGGGAATTCCTCGGCCTGATCTACCGTGCCGAACCAGGTCGCGATGGCGGAGTCATAGGCGGCTGTGGTGGCGAAGGCCTTGGCGGCGAGCTTCTTGCGGTCTTCGAGCGTCGTCGTGCCGCCCGAGACGAGCGCATAGTCGGCGGGGTCGGTGACGATCGCGACATAGGCGTGGTTCTTGGCGGCCGAGCGCACCATGCTGGGGCCGCCGATGTCGATGTTCTCGATCACGGTGTCGCGGTCGGCGCCCTTGGCGACGGTAGCTTCAAACGGGTAAAGGTTGACGATCACGAGATCGATCGCGCCGATCTTGTGCTCGGCCATCGAGGCGGCATGGCCGGCGTCGTCGCGGACCGCGAGCAGGCCGCCGTGGACCATCGGGTGGAGCGTCTTCACGCGGCCGTCCATCATCTCGGGGAAGCCGGTGAGTTCGCTGACGTCGCGCACTTCCAAGCCGGCGGCGCGGAGGGCGGTGGCGGTGCCGCCGGTGGAGACGAGTTCTACGCCGTGGCTGGCCAGCGCCTTGCCGAGATCGACGATCCCGGTCTTGTCGGAGACGGACAGGAGCGCGCGCCGAATGGGAAGGGTGATCGGGATGCTGGTCATGAGGGTCTTTCGTCGGGGGTCGCCGTGCGGCGGTGCCTTAGCGTTGGTTGACGTTGGGGAACAGGGGGGCAGGTCACGCACGAATGCCGCCATCCCGCGCCATTCCGAACAATGGCACCTCCCCGGCGAAGGCCGGGGTCCAGTTGGGGGACGTTGCTAACCGGTGACGGCGCTCCGTTATTGCCACCTTTCCAACTGGGCCCCGGCCTCCGCCGGGGTGGTGCATCTCACCTAGGGTGGCCTCCGGTCAGACGGCCTTCTTCAGCGCCCAGCTCACACTCGCGCCACCCGCCGCCGCTTCACCCGTGATCATCAGCTGCTGCGTCGCGACCGGGCGGCCGTCGGCGTCGATCCAGACGCTGTCCTCGACTACCAGCGCACCGCCGCGGCAGCGGAATTGCCACAGGGGACCGCCGGGGAGGCGGAGGATCGCGCCGAGGCCGTCCGCGGTGGGGGAGACCTGCACGCCCTCGCCCAAATGGAAGCGGATCGCGAACAAAGACAACCCCGCGCGGCGCTTGCGGCCCTGCGGCAACAGCGCGTCCTCACCGCGGAGTTCGCGGCCGTCGCCGGTGAGCATCAGCTGGCGGCGGTGGAGGAAGCCCCAGCGGCGGACATAGCCGTCGTGGCTCGCCTCGATCCGGCTGGCGGCGTCCGATTCCTGGCGGCTGAGCTCGACTTCGCCGACGCCGCGGCCGAGCGTGCCGTCGGTGAGGATCGCGGTCGAATTGCTGTCGGCGATCGTCAGCGTGGAATGGGCGGCCGTCGAGCGCAAACCCTCCACCATCGCCGCCGGCAGTTGCGCGATGCCCGCGCGGGCGCCGCCGCAATTGACGACGATCCGCGCGGGGCCATCGGAGAATTCGAACGCGAGCGTCGAGGCGCAGCCGCCTTCGACGAGGCGCGCGATCGGCGGCGGGGCAGCGTCGACGATCAGCACCGCGGTGCCGGCGGCGAGGCGTTGATAGCCCCAGTCGCGCGCCTGGCGGAGGGGGCGGGTGCGGACGCCGCTGGCCTCGATGACCGCGGCGACCTGCGTTTCGCTGGCCGGGCCGCCGCCCTGCCAGCTCGACAGGCCACGATCGGCGTGCGCTACGCCGAGTAGGGCCGCGACCATCCGCGTGAGCGTGACCGCAACCGTCTCGGGGAGTTCGAGACCGCGGGCGACGTAGCTTTCCTGGAGCAGGGTGAGCAGCTGGATCGAGTCGAGCAGCATCGCCGGGCTGCGCGAGACCGAGCCGCCATCGTCGAACAGGCCGGTGCCGAGCGCGCGGAGCAGGCCGGCTTCACCGAACGCCTGGCGCGGTTCGCCGCCGGGGATAAGGAGTCCGGCAGCGACGACGCCGCACCACGCGGCGATGCGTGGCGCACCGGCTGGCGCCTTGTCCGCGGTGCGGTCGAGGTGAAGCGCGCCCTTCGCCAGTGCGTTCAACACCTTCGAGCGGTAGATCTGGTCCGACGACGACAAGATCAACGGCGCATGCGCGGTCCAGGCGAGGATGCGGCGGCCCCACAGATCGGGCCGCCACGCGATCCCGCCCTGCGTGTCGGCATAGGCGGTCAGCCACAGGCCCATGAGGTACTCGGCGATCGGTGCGCCCCGCGCGCGGGTGGCGACGGTCGAGAGGTCGCGCAGCCACGCGAACCCGTGGAAATATTCCGCAAACGGTTTGGGCAGCGGCTTCGAAAGATCGAGCGTCTCGATATCGCGCGCTTCGCCGCGGAACGAGAGGACGCCCTCCAGCAGCATCGTGCCGCGCGGAATGTCGCCGAGGATGGGATCGTCGGGGACCGCGATCAGCTTCAGCGGGTAGCGGCCTTTGAGGCGGAGCGTGTGGAGCGGGGTGCGCCACGTCAGGCGGTGGAAGCGCTCGGCCAGGCGGTCGGCGAGCGACAGCCCCTTGTCGCCGCCGAGACGGATCAAGCGGCGGCCTTCGTCGATCCCGTCGGGGGCGGGATCGGTCACGGGATTAACGGTGTCGTTCACCCCCGCAACGCGGCGATGTTGGCGGCGTAGTGATCGGGCCCGCCGCGGAAGACCGAGGTGCCCGCGACCAGTGCGTCGGCGCCGGCGTCGATGCAGCGCTTCGCCCACTCGGCGTCGACGCCGCCATCGACTTCGAGATCGATCGCGCGGCCGCTCTTTTCGATCATCGTGCGGATCGCGGCGATCTTCTTGAGCTGGCTTGGGATGAAGCTCTGGCCGCCGAAGCCCGGGTTGACGCTCATGACCAGGACGAGGTCGACCATGTCCATGAGGTAGTCGAGCATCTTCGCGGGCGTGCCGGGGCAGATCACGACGCCGGCGCGCTTGCCGAGGCCCTTGATGTGCTGGAGCGAGCGGTGGATGTGCGGCCCGGCCTCGTAATGCACGGTGATGCAGTCGGCGCCGGCCTCCGCGAACGCGTCGAGATAGGCGTCGACGGGCGAGATCATCAGGTGGACATCGAACGGCTTGGTGGTGACGCCGCGGACCGACTTCATGACCGCGGGGCCGAACGAGATGTTGGGGACGAAATGGCCGTCCATCACGTCGATGTGGATCCAGTCGGCGCCAGCCGCGTCGATGGCGCGGACTTCCTCGCCAAGCTTGGCGAAGTCGGCGGAGAGGATCGAGGGGGCGATGCGGACGGGTTGCATGGGATTGTCCTAGCGCGGGATTTGGTTGGTGCGAAGTCCCTGTCGATCCTCCCCCGCCAGGGGGAGGTGGCACCGCAGGTGACGGAGGGGGAGGAACACGCAACCTGCGGTGTCGCCCCCTCCCCCTCCGTCTGGCGAGCGCCAGCCACCTCCCCCTGGCGGGGGAGGATTTATTAGCTGCGCTTGAGGCGGGTGATGAAGAAGCCGTCGCAGCCGCCTTGGTCGGCGAGCATGCCGGGGAGCGTGCGGATCGTGCCCGCCTCTGTCGGGGTGATGCCGGCGGGGAGTTCGGACTGGTCGACCGGGGCGATCGTGTAATCGCTGCGGGCCGCGAGGAACGCGTCGAGTTGCGCTTCGCCTTCCGACGGTTCGAGCGAGCAGGTGGCGTAGACGAGCGTGCCGCCGGGCTTCACCCAGTCCGCTGCCCGCGCGAAGATGCGCGCCTGCAACGCCGCGGTCTCGGCGATGATCGAGGGGCGGACGCGGTGGAGGACGTCGGGGTGGCGGCGGAAGATGCCCGTGGCGCTGCACGGCGCGTCGATCAGGATTGCGTCCGCGGGCTCGGTCGGCGCCCATTCGAGGATGTCGGCATTGACGACCTCGGCTTTCAGATGCGTGCGGTAGAGGTTCTCGCGCAGGCGCTTGATGCGGCTCTGCGAATTGTCGACCGAGGTGACGGTCCAGCCGGCGCTCGCGAGTTGCAGCGTCTTGCCGCCCGGCGCCGCGCAGAGATCGAGGACATGGCCCTCCCCCTTCCCTAGCAACCGCGCGGGAAGCGAGGCGGCGATGTCCTGCACCCACCAGGCGCCGTCGCCGAAACCGGCCATGTCGGGGACTGAATCATGGTCGCCCAACCGCAGATGCCCGGGCATGAAACTTTCGCCGCCGAGTTTCTCGCGCCAGCCCTCGGTCTCGGACGGGTCGGCGATCGTCAGGTCGAGCGGCGGCACCTGCGCGATCGCGCGGCCGGCGGCGTCGACCATCTCCTCGCCCCACGCCGCTTCCCAGCGCAGTTCGACGGGGGCCGGCAAGGTCGGCACTTCGGGGAGCAGCATATTGGCGCGGAACAGCGTGCCGAACACGCCGTGGACCAGCTTGCGCGGGCCGCCGTCGACGAGTGGCAAGACGGTCGAGATCGCGGCGTGCGACGGCGTACCGAGGATCAGCACCTGGACGAGCGCGATCCGCAGCGCCATGCGCGCCTTCGCATCGTCGGGCAGGTTGGTCTTGGTCACCGAATCGATCATCGCATCGAGATCGGGGAGGCGGCGCAGCGTCTCCGCAGCGATCGCATGCGCCAGGCCGCGATCGGGACCGTGGATCGCGCGCGTTGCTGCCGGCAACGCGGATTCGAGCGACTCGCCGCGACGCAGGACGGCATCGAGCAGGCGGAGCGCGGCACGGCGGGTAGGGACGCCAAGCGGCTCGGGGGCATGGGTATAGTCGGGCATATCAAGGTCCTTCGCGTTCGGTTTGGCGCGCGGCTTGTGGCAAAGCGGCGCGACAGGGCCCATGTGGCGGTTACGACGCCAACACGCAAATCCGGAGAGCCGCGATGGGCCAGCGCCCCGACCATGTGAAGCCACCCGAGTATCTGGCGAAGAATACGCCGGTGCCGAAACCCGAGGCGATCGTGCCCGACAAGGATCCCGAGCCGCGCGATCCGACGCGCTATGGCGATTGGGAGCTGAAGGGCATGGCGATCGACTTCTGAGGACCGATCGCCCGAGGCCTATTCGCTTAGGGACCGTCAGTCCTTAAGGTCAGTCTTCGGGAAGAAATGCTCGACGACGCTGTTCGCCAGCCGCGACGGGCGCAGCGTCTCGGCATCGAGGCAGCACCAGCTCGACTTCACCTCGGCCAACACGTCTTCGCCGCGCTTGATGATCGTCTCGTAGAATGCGCGCGCGCCCTGGACCTTCTCGAGCAACACCGTCGCGATGACGTCGTCGTCGAGGAACGCCGGTTTGCGGTACGTGATCTCGTGCTTCAGCGCGACCCAGAGGTGCCCCGCCACCGCCTCGGCGGGCGCCAAGCGCTGCCAATGGTCGATCACTGCGGCCTGTACCCACTTCAGATAGTTCGCGTTGTTGACGTGACCCATGAAGTCGATGTCGGCCGGCTCGATGCCGATGGCGTAGGTATGGGGAAGCGCTGTGGACACGCGCTGCATATAGCATGCGAACCTGAACATAGCGATGACGGCGGCGCTTCGATACCGACAATAAACGCTATTCCGGATGCCTCGCGCGGGCCCTAGCATCCGACCTGCGCGCGCCTCTTGTGTTGCCCAAATACAACACCATCTTTCGGCCAACACCGAAACACTCCCACAGGAATTCGTCATGAACATCGACAAATTCACCGACCGCGCGAAGGGCTTCCTGCAATCCGCGCAGACCGTCGCGATCCGCATGAACCACCAGCGCATCGCGCCCGAGCACCTGTTGAAGGCGCTGCTGGAAGACGAGCAGGGCATGGCTGCCGGGCTCATCAAGGCGGCCGGCGGCGACGCCAAGCGTGCAACATCGGAGACCGACCTGGCGCTCGCGAAGATTCCGGTCGTGTCGGGCTCCGGCGCACAGACCACGCCGGGGATCGACAACGACGCGGTGCGTGTGCTCGATCAGGCCGAGCAGATCGCGAACAAGGCGGGCGACAGTTTCGTCACCGTCGAGCGTCTGCTGATCGCGCTCGCGCTGTCGCTCAACACCGCGGTAGGCAAGGCGTTGAAGGCCGGCGGCGTGACGCCGGAGGGGCTGAACACCGCGATCAACGGCTTGCGTCAAGGCCGCACCGCCGACACCGCGGGCGCCGAGGACCGCTATGACGCGCTGAAGAAGTTCGCGCGCGACCTCACCCAGGCGGCGCGCGACGGCAAGCTCGACCCCGTCATCGGCCGCGACGAGGAGATCCGTCGCACCATCCAGATCCTCGCGCGCCGGACCAAGAACAACCCCGCGCTGATCGGCGAGCCCGGCGTCGGCAAGACCGCGATCGCCGAGGGGCTCGCCCTGCGGATCGCCAATGGCGACGTGCCCGATACGCTGAAGGACCGGCGGCTGATGTCGCTCGATCTCGGCTCGCTAATCGCGGGTGCCAAATATCGCGGCGAGTTCGAGGAGCGGCTGAAGGGCGTGCTCGACGAGGTGAAGGCTGCCGAGGGCGACATCATCCTGTTCATCGACGAGATGCACCAGCTGATCGGCGCGGGTAAATCCGAGGGCGCGATGGACGCGGGCAATCTGCTGAAACCCGCCCTCGCGCGCGGTGAGCTCCACTGCGTCGGCGCGACCACGCTCGACGAATACCGCAAATATGTCGAGAAGGACCCGGCGTTGCAGCGACGGTTCCAGCCGGTGATGGTCGGCGAACCGACCGTCGAGGACACGATCTCGATCCTGCGCGGGCTGAAGGAGAAGTACGAGCTCCATCACGGCGTGCGGATCACCGACGGCGCGATCGTCGCCGCGTCGACGCTGTCGAACCGCTACATCACCGATCGCTTCCTGCCCGACAAAGCCATTGATCTGATGGACGAAGCCGCGAGCCGCATCCGCATGGAGGTGGAATCGAAGCCCGAGGCGATCGAGAATCTCGACCGGCGGATCATCCAGCTCAAGATCGAACGCGAGGCGTTGAAGCGCGAGACCGACGACGCGTCGGTCGACCGGCTCGACACGCTGGAGGGCGAACTCGTCAATCTGGAGGAGCAATCCGCCGAGCTGACGACGCGCTGGAAGGGCGAGAAGGACAAGATCAACGCCGAGGCGCGGGTAAAGGAACAGCTCGATGCCGCGCGGCTCGAACTGGAGCAGGCGCAGCGGTCGGGCGATCTCGCCAAGGCGGGCGAGCTTTCCTACGGGACGATTCCGGGGTTGCAGCGCCAGCTCGACGAGGCGGCGGGGGCGACCAAAGGCGCGATGCTGCGCGAGGAAGTCACCGCGGACGACATCGCAGGCGTCGTCAGCCGCTGGACCGGCATTCCGGTCGAGCGGATGCTGCAGGGCGAACGCGACAAGCTGCTGGCCATGGAAGCGACGATCGGCAAGCGCGTGATCGGTCAGGCCCACGCGGTTAAGGCGGTCTCGACCGCGGTCCGCCGTGCGCGTGCGGGATTGCAGGATCCGAACCGGCCTTTGGGTTCGTTCCTGTTTCTTGGACCGACCGGTGTCGGCAAGACCGAGCTGACCAAGGCGCTCGCCGAATTCCTGTTCGACGATCCGTCGGCGATGGTCCGCATCGACATGAGCGAGTTCATGGAGAAGCACGCGGTCGCGCGGCTGATCGGTGCGCCTCCAGGCTATGTCGGATACGAGGAGGGCGGCGTGCTGACCGAGGCGGTGCGCAGGCGTCCGTACCAGGTGATCCTGTTCGACGAGGTCGAGAAGGCGCATGGCGACGTGTTCAACGTGCTGTTGCAGGTGCTCGACGACGGGCGGCTGACCGATGGCCAGGGGCGCACGGTGGATTTCAGCAACACGCTGATCATCCTGACGTCGAACCTCGGCAGCCAGTATCTGGCGAACATGGCGGAGGGCGACGACGTGTCGTCGGTCGAGCCGCAGGTGATGGAGATCGTCCGGTCGCATTTCCGGCCGGAGTTCCTCAACCGGCTCGACGAGGTGATCCTGTTCCACCGTCTGGGCCAGTCGCACATGGCGCCGATCGTCGACATCCAGGTATCACGCGTCGACAAGCTGCTTGCCGACCGCAAGATCGTCCTCGACCTGACGGATGCCGCGCGCGCGTGGCTCGGTCGTGTGGGGTACGACCCGGTGTACGGCGCGCGGCCATTGAAGCGTGCGGTCCAGCGCTATCTGCAGGACCCGCTCGCCGACATGATCCTGCGTGGAGAAGTAAGGGACGGCTCGACCGTCAAGGTCGATGAGGGTGACGGCAAGCTGGTGCTTCGGGTCGCCTGACAAAAAAAAGGGCCGCTCCGATGTGGAGCGGCCCAGAGTGCCTTGGCGTGACAGGCGTTTTAGAAGCCGACCTTCACACCAGCCTTGAAGTAACGACCCAGGATGCCCTCGCCGCCCTGGACGGGATTGTAGGCGTTCGCACCGTAGGTGACGGTGTCGATGGGCGGGAAATCGTCGAGGATGTTCTGCGCCGTGAAGTAGAAGGTGAAGGCATCGTTGATCTTGACCTGTGCGGTCAGATCCACCGTCACGTAATCGCTGGTGTGGCATGGCAGCGAACCATCGTTCAGACCGCAATCCTTATACCCGTTACCCTGATCGGTAGCCGACAGATCATACCCGTCGAAATAGTTGGCCGTGCCGCTGAGCAGGAAAGTATCGTCGATGTCGATCGTCGACGTCAGCGTACCGCGCCACTTCGGCGTACCCGAACCAGCCGTCAGGTTGAAGTTACCCAGCGTACCATCGTAGCGCTCGACCGACCCGTCCGGGAATTCGGTTTCAAGCTTGAGGATGTACGTCGCCTGGGCGTTGGTGCTGAACTTGACGTGCTGCCCGATCGGGAACTGCACGTCCGCACCGAAATCGATACCCGACGTCTTGAGCGTGTTGGCATTGATGAAGCCCGACTGGACGAACGCGATACGCGGCAACGCGTTCGGGTTGTTCACGTCTACGGCATCGGGGATGATGTTATAGCCTGCGGGAACCGTCTGACCGCTATAGTAAGCCAGGATCGCTGGCGCGTTGTTGGCGGTCGTGATGACGTTCGTCTTCTTGATGTTGTAGTAGCCCGCCTTCAGCGTAACACCACGGATAGGCTCCAGGATCGCACCACCGGTGAAGCTGCGCGACTTCTCCGGCTTCAGTTCCGGGTTGGAGAGCGACGTTGCGCCATAGGTGGCCCCGGTCAGGTAGGATGGGCAGGTCGTGTACGTTGCAGCCGAGCACCCGTACTGACGCAGGAAAGCGTCGTTGTAGATACCTTTCGTCGCGTTGACGTAGCCCGTAGTCGGGAACGTCGCACTCGACTCGCCGAAGCTGGGGATACGGAACCCGCGCGAATATGTACCACGCAGGGTCAACTGGCGGATCGGCTTGAACACGATACCAGCCTTCGGCGAGAAGTTGTCGATACCGTTGGGGTACCGATCGTAACGACCGCTGGCACTGAGCGTAATCTGATCGATGATCGGTGCGTTCAACTCGCCATATGCCGAGAATACCGTCCGGCTACCTTTCAGTGCGAACCCGTTCAGCGTGAAATAGCGCTGCGTGGGGCCGTTGAGGTCCGAGTTGATGCTCGGCGAATCGACGGCTTCGTAACGAACCGCGCCGCCGACAGCCAGTTGGAGCGGACCGCCGGGAAGATCGAAGAGCTTGCCGGTCACGCTGGCATCGAACTCGTCCAAATCTGACGTGGAGTTACCGATTGCGGTCGGTGCGATGAGTGCCAACGTCGCAGCGCTGTTTGCCGCGGGATCGCGGAAGTTATAGCTGCCCGTGTTGATCGCGTTCAGCAGGTTCTGGATGTAAGGATACCCATCGCTCTTGCGACGAAGATCGATGTGCATCGCGGTCGCGCTGATGTTGTACTGCCAATCGCCGGTCAGCGTGCCCTTTGCCCCGATCGCGGCGCGATATCCACGGGTCCGGGTCTCGTCATGCGTCGGCAGGTTGGGAATGCGCCCACCGAGTGCTGCCGTGAAGCCCTGTGCGGCGTACGGGTTGTTGGGGTTCAGGCGGCGATCCGCCGCCGCTGCGCAGTTGACGCCCGAAGCACAGACATAAACCGGAAGCTGCAGGATCGTGTTGTTGCCGTACGCAGCGACGTTCGACGCCGTGCTGTAGCGCGGGAAGTAGAACGGCGCCGGTGCGTTGTTACGGATTGCGATGGGTGCGCCATCGACCGCCGTGTCGGTCTGCACGAAATTGAACGCAGCGTACGCCTCGCCGTCATTGCCGAACTTTGCAGTGACACGGGCGGAGGCACCGTACCGCTGGATGAAGGGGTTGATGACGCCGTAGCGGTTGACCAGATCTTCCTGGCAAACGGTGTTTGGCGCGGCGGCATTGACGGCGTTTGCCCGATCGGCTGCGGTCAGATTGTAGGGGGTCGACCCGTTCGTGCAGCCGTTGAGATACTGGTACTGGCTGCTGACGCCCGGGATCGCCGCACCGGTCGTGGCGTCGCGCGGACGCACGACAAGCGGAGTGCCGAAGTTGAACCCGTTGAGCCCACCGTCCGCCTGAACACCGTTGATGGTGCCGTTTACGCCCTGGATCCCGTCCTGCGATACACCGCGGAAATCGCTGGTATTGTACGGATATTTGCGGTCGCGATTGAACAGCTCATCCTGCCGATAGTAGAAGCCGCTGACATAGGCATTGTAGCCGTTTTCACTCAGATCACCGACGCCGGCGGTCATCGACAGGCGATACTGCGATGCGTCGCCGCGCTCCGAGATGCCACCTTCGGCACGACCCGAAACACCCTTGAACGACTTCTTCGTGATGATGTTCACCACGCCTGCGATCGCGTCCGCACCGTAAGTCGACGACGCGCCATCGAGCACCGTGTCGATACGATCGACGATGTCGTCAGGAATGGTGTTGAGATCGACGAACGCGCGCGTGCCGTCATCAGCGAGCGGATAATAGGCTGCGCGCAGGCCGTCGAACAGCACCAGCGTCGAGTTGGTCGACAAACCGCGCAGCGACACTGCCGATGCACCCGATGCGAATGCGCCATTTGCAGTAAAGCTGTTCGTCAGTGCCGGACCGTTGTTCGCCGAAAGACGCTGAATGCCTTCCTGGATGGTGCTGATACCGCGCTGGTCCAGATTTTGAGCCGTGATGGTGGTGACCGGCGATGCGGTAGTGTCGGTACCGCGGAACAACGTACCGGTGACGACAATATCCTGACCGTTATCAGCTGCTGCGGCCTGCTCGGGCGCCGTCCGCGTGCTCTGAACCGCGGTTGCGGTCTCGCTACCGGCGGGATCCTGAGGAACAGCCTGGCTGTCGCTCGGCGACGCCGCGGGAGCGGCTGCGACCTGCGCCATCGCTGGTGCGGATATTGCGAAGACGAACGGTGCCGCTGCGGCGAGCAAAAGCGCCTTGGAGGTGAAACGAGACATTGTAACCACGTGGCTTCCCCTTGTTCAGTTCTCGACAGCCGCCCTGACGATCCGCTGCGAGAACCACTAAAACTCCGAGTGCCGATTTCGGCGGTTGCACGGAATATGAACCAAGAGTGAAGCCCTGTCTTGAAACTGTAAAGGTGCCCGTTTCCGCCTAGTGCAGTTTGTTTTCCGCTAGTGTTAGAAATGACACATGACTGGTAAACCAACGGCCTCGATCGCCAGATTATTACCCCCATCCTCATAAGCGCGCACGATAATGAGCTGACGGTCTTACCGCATTGCCTCGGCCGCCAGAATCGGGTCGAGCTTGGCGTCGTTCCAGCGTAGCGCCCAGTGGAGGTGGGGGCCGGTGGCGCGGCCGGTCATGCCGGAGGCGCCGATCGGCTGGCCCTTGGTTACGTGTTCGCCGGGCTTCACGTCGATCCGCGACAGATGGAGGAACGCGCTGTTCAGGCCCATGCCGTGGTCGAGCATCAGCAGGTTGCCCTCCAGTGTGAAGGGGTGGTCTGCGGCGAGGATCACGACGCCGTCGGCGGGGGCGGTTACGATCGTGCCGGTCGGGATGGCGATGTCGGTGCCTGAATGATAGCTGCCGGGTTCGCCTTTGTAGACGCGTTGCGATCCGAACAGGCCGGAGATGCGACCGGTGGCGGGCCATGCGAAGGACTGCCGCCAGCCTTGCGCGTCGGTAGTGCGCGCACGGGCGGCGACGATCTGCGCGAGTTCGGGCGGGCGGAGCTTGGCGAAGACCGGGTCTGGCGCGGGGAATTTGGGGAGCGTGTTCAGCCGCTCGATCCGCCATGCGCGCGGCGCGATCGTGAGGCTTTGCGTGACACTGCGGCCGTCGGCAAGCGTGGCCGCCAGCGTCGCTTGCGGGCCCGCGTCGCGGTCGAAACCGGCGATGAAGCGGCCGTCGGGGGAGAGCGCGATCGGCTTGCCGTTCAGCGTGAGCGCGCGCGTACCGGCAGGGGCGGTGCCGAGGATCAGCCCGCCCTGGCTGAGCGTGCCGGTCCAGTGGAAGGCGGACTGGGACGCAGTATTCGAGGGCGGTGCTTGCTGGGCGGCGGCACTGGATGCAGCCAGCAGGGCGAGCGCCGCCGCCCGCATCATCGTGGCGCCATCGCTTCGCTGGCGGCGGCGGCGGTGGCGTAGGCTTCCTGGCGCGCGACGCTCCAGTAGCGCAGGTCTTCGAGCGCGATGCGGTGGCCGGTCGCGGCGCAGGCGACGTGGTCGCCGGGGCTGAGCACGCGGAAACCGTTCGCCATATAGTGCAGCCGCGCGGCGCGGTCGGAGTTGGACATCAGCATTGCGGGTCTTCTTTTATAGCAAGGTGGGCTGGCGTGGCGGCGCGTCGGGCGCGGGCTTTGCCTTGGGGGCAGCATAGGTTTTGGCGGCGGGGCGCTCAAGGCCAGTGTCCGTCACCGCGTCCACCACGCCGTCGCGGAAGTGAAGGGTCAGCGTGCCCGCGTCGCGCGCGGATGTGGCCGAGGCGAGCGTCTCCCCGCCGGGGCGGGCGGTGACCCGCGCATAGCCGCGGTCGAGGATCGCGTCGGGGTTGAGCGACTGGACCAGACGCCACGTCGCATCGAGCTGCGCGCGTTTCGCTTCGAGTTTGCGTTCGAGCGTAGCGGGACGAAGCGCTGCGCCCGAGCGATCGAGACTGCCGCGCGCGAGGGTCAGGCGACGTTCGAGGCCGCGGTCGAGCCGTTGGCCAAAGTCGTCGGCGCGCTGGCGTTGCGGTCCAAGCAACTGGTCGCGCTTCGGTAGCAACCGCGCCAGCGCATCGAGCCGCTCGCGACCGCGCTCGACATGCCGCCGCGCGCAACGCTCGGTGCGGTTGCGGTGGCTGTCGATCGTCAGCCGCAGGTCGGCGAGCACGGGCACGGCGATCTCGGCGGCGGCGGTCGGCGTCGGCGCGCGCAGGTCGGCGGCGAAGTCGCACAGGGTCGTGTCGGTCTCGTGGCCGACGGCGGAGATGATCGGGATCGTGCAGGCGGCGACCGCGCGGACGACGACCTCCTCGTTGAATGACCACAGATCCTCGACCGAGCCGCCGCCGCGCGCGACGATGACGAGGTCGGGGCGTGGCACCGGGCCGCCGGGGACGAGCGCGTCGAACCCGCGGACGGCGGCGGCGATCTCGGCGGCGGAACCCTCGCCCTGCACCTTCACCGGCCAGACGATGACGTGCGTCGGGCAGCGATCCTCCAAGCGGTGGAGGATGTCGCGGATCACGGCGCCGGTGCCCGAGGTGACGACGCCGATCACCTTCGGCATGAACGGCAGACGCTTCTTCCGCGTGCCGTCGAACAGCCCCTCGCCGGCGAGCTTCGCCTTGAGCTTCTCGAGCAGCGCCATCAGCGCGCCGGCGCCGGCCAGCTCCATCCGCTCGATGACGATCTGGTATTTCGAGCGGCCGGGATAGGTGGTGAGCTTGCCGGTGGCGATGACCTCGATGCCGTCCTGCGGCACGAAGGCGAGGCTCGACGCATTGCCCTTCCAGATGACGCCATCGATCACCGCCTGGTCGTCTTTCAACGACATGTAGCAATGCCCGGAGGCGACGCGTTTCCAGCCCGAGATCTCGCCGCGCAGGCGGACATGGCCGAACTCGCCCTCTACCATCCGCTTCAGCTTGAACGCGAGTTCGCCGACCGACATGGCGAGTGCGTTGTCGCCGGGGACTTGCTCGGCTACCAGCCGCCCCATATCGCTGGACAAGTCATCGGAAAAGGGATCGGGCATGAACGTCCTGCTGCTGGGCTCGGGGGGGCGCGAACATGCGCTCGCGTGGAAGCTGGTGCAATCTCGCGGTCTCGATACGCTGTATGCCGCGCCGGGCAACCCCGGGATCGCGCGCGTTGCGACGCTCGTGCCGCTGGATGCGACGGATCACGCCGCCGTCGTCGCATTCGTGCGCGAGCATGAAGTCGGGCTGGTCGTGATCGGGCCCGAGGCGCCGTTGGTCGACGGACTGGCGGACTCGCTGCGCGCTGCGGACGTTCCGGTGTTCGGGCCGTCGAAGGCGGCGGCGCAGTTGGAGGGGTCGAAGGGCTTCACCAAGGACCTGTGCCTGCGTGCCGGCATCCCGACTGCGGGCTATGTCCGCGTGAAGAGCCGCGAAGAGGCGGATATCGCCCTCGTCCGCACCTTCTCGCTGCCGGTGGTCATCAAGGCGGACGGGCTCGCGGCAGGAAAGGGCGTCGTCATCGCGTTCAGCGCGGCCGAGGCCGATGCCGCGCTCGACGCGCTGTTCGCCGACGGGGAAGCCGAAGCGGTGATCGAGGAGTTCCTCGAAGGCGAGGAGGCGAGCCTCTTCGTGCTGACCGACGGCGTGTCGCTGATGCCGTTCGGCTCCGCGCAGGATCACAAGCGCGTCGGCGAGGGCGATACCGGTCCGAATACCGGCGGTATGGGCGCGTACAGCCCTGCGCTCGTGCTGACGCCCGCGCTGGAGAAGCGCGCGATCGACGAGATCATCGCGCCGACCGTCGCTACGATGGCGTCGGAAGGCATGCCGTTCTCGGGCGTGCTGTATGCCGGGCTGATGCTGACGCCGCAGGGGCCGAAGCTGATCGAGTACAACGCGCGGTTCGGCGATCCCGAGACGCAGGTGCTAATGATGCGGTTCCAGGGTGACCTGCTGGCGACGATGCTGGCGACCGCAGAGGGGCGGCTCGGCGAGATGCCTGCGGCGCAGTTCAGCGACGAAACCGCGCTGACAGTGGTTATGGCGGCGGAGGGCTATCCGGGGACGCCCAAATCCGGCGGATCGATCGTCGGACTGGACTCCGCGCGGGCTGCTGGCGGCACTGTGTTCCACGCAGGCACGCGGCTGGAAGATGGCGGGCTGGTCGCATCGGGCGGGCGCGTACTGGCCGTGACCGCGACCGGCGACGACGTCGCGACCGCGCAGTCCAACGCCTATCGCGCGGTCGAGGCGATCGATTTCGCGGAAGGCTTCTACCGCCGCGACATCGGCTGGCGCGAGATCGCGCGCGGGGCTTGAACGAAAGGGCTTGAGCGGGGCCGCTTGAACGGAATTGGGCGACGTGACACTCTCCTCGACTATCATCCGGGAGAGTGGTTGCGATGCGCATATCGTCCGTACCGTCGCTTGCCATCGCAGCGCTGATCCTGACGTCGGCCGCGCCGCCGCCACCCGTTCCGATCGCCAGGCGATCTACCGTCGGCAATGACTCCCCGGTTCGATGCCGGGTGACCGATCCCGAGACGCGCGGGTCCGGTCGAACGGGCGGCAACATCGTCGTCACGGGATCGAGAGGCGCGCCCGCTCCCCCCGGACCGCCACCGCCGCCGCCTCCCCCGCCACCCGCGCCAGTACCGATGATGGCGCCCGCTGCACCCGGTGCGCCCATGGCACCGATCACCCAGAGCTTCGCAATGCAGCGATCCGCGCCCTTCGGATCGCCCGAGAACACCGAGCGCTATGATGGCCGGGCGGTGGCCGCGGTGCAGCAGGTCGCGACGAACCCCGTCTCCACCTTCTCGGTCGATGTCGATACCGGGTCCTACGCCAACGTCCGCCGCTTCCTGACGAAGGGGGAAACGCCGCCCGCCGACGCGGTGCGGACCGAGGAGATGATCAACTATTTCCGCTACGATTATCCCCGCCCGACGGACCGCGCGGTACCGTTCAGCGTGACGACCGACGTCGCGCGGACGCCGTGGAATGCGGAGACGCGGCTGCTCCGGATCGGCCTGCGCGGGTATGACGTGACGGGGGCGACGCGCCCGCCGGCGAACCTCGTTTTCCTGGTCGACGTGTCGGGGTCGATGGACTCGCCCGACAAATTGCCGCTGGTGAAAGCGGCGCTGATGGGCCTCGCCGACCGTCTCGAACCGGCTGACCGGGTGTCGATCGTGGTCTATGCGGGCAACAGCGGCATCGTCCTCGAACCGACCGCCAACAAGGGGTACGTCAAGGCGGCGCTCGACTGCCTCAGCGCGGGCGGCTCGACTGCGGGCGGCGAAGGCATCGCACTCGCCTATGCAACGGCGCGCGCGAATTTCCGCAAGGGTGGCGTCAACCGGATCTTCCTGGCGACCGACGGCGATTTCAACGTCGGGATCAGCGACACGAAAGCGCTGGAGGCGCTGGTCAAGACAAACCGCGACGATGGCATCACGCTGACCACGCTCGGGTTCGGCACGGGCAATTATAACGAGGCGATGATGGAGCGGATCGCCGACGTCGGCAACGGCAACTACGCCTATATCGACAGCGCGCTGGAGGCGAAGAAGGTGCTGGAGGACGAACTGTCCGCGACGCTCGTCACGATCGCCAAGGACGTGAAGGTGCAAGTCGAGTTCAATCCCGCCCAGGCCAGCGAATACCGTTTGATCGGCTATGAAAACCGCGCGCTGAAGGAAGAGGACTTCACCAACGACGCGGTCGATGCCGGCGATATCGGCGCAGGCCACCAGGTGACCGCCCTGTACGAGATCGTGCCGGTTGGGGCGAAGGGCTGGGTGCCGGCGCGGCGCTATCCTGCGAACCGGACCGCGGCGGCACCATCGGCCGGTACCGAACTGGCGGTGGTCAAGCTGCGCTACAAGCTACCCGACGGAACGACCTCGCGGGAGATCGTTAGGCCGGTCCCCGCATCCCTGGTCCGCAGTGCCGCCGCGCCGACGGGTGACTTCGCCTTCGCGACGGCGGTGGCGGCGTTCGGACAAAAGCTGCGCGGCGACCCGTATCTGAGCCGTTACGGCTATGCCGACATGCGCACGCTGGCGAGCCATGCGGACGGCTATTGGCGGCAGGAATTCCTGCAATTGACCGAACTGGCCGCGCGTGACGGCAATCGTCCGGCATCGTCGAACGACTGAACGGTGACGGTGCTAGCGGATTAGGTCTCGCCGCCCTTCGCGGGTGGCGCTACGGTATGGGAATGAACGAAACTTCCGCGACCTCCGCCTCGGGCCTGAGCCTGCTGCCCGACGGCATCGCCACGCTGACGGCGATCCACTTCACGATCATCGCAGTCGTCGCGATCCTCGTCGTGATCGGTCTGATCTGGGGCATCCGGGCCAAGCGCAGCCGCACCAAGGCCGTGCACGACGTGATCGCAAACGCGGAGGAGGCCGGCGTTCCGCCCGAGCCGGTCTCGGCCAAGACCACTCAGGAGCGCAAGACAGAGCAATCGCAGGCGCAGACGCAAAGCGCGCCCGTTCCCATTGCGCCGCCCGCCGTTTCGCCGCCCGCCGTTTCGCCGCCAGCCGTTTCGCCCCAGCCTACCCTGCCCCGGTCTGACCCCACCCGGTCTGAGCCCACCCGGTCTGAGCCCGCCAGGTCTGAGCCCACCCGGCCGGAATCGGCCCGGCCTTTACCGCCCGTAAGCGGCGTCCCCGAACAGGCGCCGATTTCGCGCGACGACGACGTGGTGGAAACGCCCGATCGTCTGGCCGACGAACCGATCGCCGCTGCGGCGCCCTTGGGGGCGAGTCCGGCGACCGAAACTGCCGAACTCGCACCTGTAGCACCGGCCGCAGAGGCTCCAATTACACCGGCGCAGTCCTATGCGGACGGGCCCGTCACGCAGTTGAAAGGGCTCGGGCCGAAGGTCGCGGCGCAGCTTGGCACGCTGGGCGTGTCGACGGTCGGCCAGATGGCAGCGCTGTCGGACGGCGAGGCGCAGCGCATCGACGCGCAGCTCGGCAACTTCACCGGTCGGATGGGCCGCGATCGCTGGATCGAACAGGCGCGATTGCTGGCGGCTGGCGACAAGGCCGGCTTCGAAGCGGTGTTCGGCAAGCTCTGAGCTACGCCTTCGCTCCCGACGGATCGGGACGGGGCGTCGCGCGATCGGTTAACCTCGATCCGCACGCGCGGATGACGATTGGCTCTATGCTCCACGCGCGCCGACGGGCATGTCAGGCGCGTCGCATCTTGATGTAGGAGAGCGGCCGACAACAGGGCGATGAGTGCACATGCTGGTAACGATGAGCGCAATGCTGTTGACGGCTGCCCCCGTTCACGTGACGGTCGCGCCGATAGCGTTGCCCGGCGTCGGTGCGAGCGTGTCGCTGCCCGGCGCAGTAGTGTCGCCGCTCGCGGGTGACTTCGAGCCAGTCGCGGCGATGGCGGTTTCGCCGCTAGCCTTGGCCGCGTCGCTTCCGGCGATCGAGATTTTCGCCCAGGGGCTGCCGACGCAGGACATTCCGCCGGTCGGTCCCGCTCCGCTGGGGACTCCGCCCGTCCAGCGGGCGCCGAACGACATCATCGTGACCGGCCGCAAGGAGACCGCGGGCGATCCGCTGCGCGCAGTCAACGCCGAGTCGTTCGCGGTGACGCAGAAGGTCGACGACGCGGTGATCGGTCCGGTCGCGCGGACCTACAAGAAAACCGTGCCGAGCCCCATTCGACGCGGCATCCACAATTTCCTCTACAATCTGCGCGAGCCGATCGTCTTCCTGAACTTCCTGCTCCAGTTCAAGCCGGGCAAGGCGGCGGAGACGGTCGGGCGGTTCGCGATCAACACGACGATCGGCGTGGCCGGCGTGCTCGACGTCGCCAAGAAGAAGCCGTTCCACCTGCCGCGACGGTCGAACGGGTTCGCCAACACGCTCGGCTATTACGGGGTCAAGAACGGCCCGTTCCTGTTCCTGCCGCTGGTCGGACCGACGACGATCCGCGATCTGCTCGGCGGTGCGATCGATCGCCTGATCCTGCCGGTCGCGATCGGCAAGCCGTTCACCAGCACGGCGTACGCCATCCCGGCGGGCATCCTGGGTGCGCTCGATCACCGGTCTGAGTTCGACCAGACGCTGAAGGACCTGCACGACAATTCGCCCGATCCGTATGCGGCGACGCGGTCGTTCTATCTCAATCGGCGGCAGGCCGAGATCGACCATCTTCACGGGCGGGTCGAGGGCGATCCGGCGGGGATGTCGGGGCCACCGCCAAGCGTGGTGCCGTTCGTGCCGAGCGATTTGGAGCCTGGGGCTAAGCCGGTTTCGGAGGTGCCGATGGAGGCTCCGGTGGTCGCGACGCCGGCGGTTGATGCGAAGCCCGCGGCCGAAACTGGTCAGTAAAAGGGACGGAGCCGAACGGTCTGGCCTCTTCTTCCCCCCCGCCCTTTCCGTTCGCGCTGAGTAGAGACCGAGTAGCTTCGCAGAAGCGTATCGAGGGCTCGTATCGAAGCATGCGTTTCGCACCCCCACCTGTCCTTCGATTCGCCGCTTCGACGAGCTTGCAGCTACTCAGGACGAACGGATTGTGGATCTCAGCGCGTCCTCCGCGTGTGAGGAACGAGTCCTCAAGTAGGAGACAAGTCTCCCAATCGACCACCACCCCGGCGGAGGCCGGGGCCCAATTGGGAGACGTAATAAACTAGGGTAGCGCTTCGTTACTGCAGCCTTGCCAATTGGACCCCGGCCTTCGCCGGGGTGGTACATGCGTAGAAGCGTCGGGTTCGATCTACCCCTCCGCGCGCCGCACCAAGCCTAGACTTCGCTCACCAGCAGCTTGTCGATCCGCCGCCCGTCGAGATCGACGATCTCGAACTTCCAGCCCTGCTCGACAAAGCTCTCGCCCTCGCCCGGCAGATGGCGGAACACCGAAAGCGCCAACCCCGCGACGGTCGCGTAATCACGATCCTCAGGCAGGTCGATGCCGAGGCGATCGGCGAGCGAATCCGCCGCCATCGTGCCAGCCACCAGCAACGAGCCGTCGTCGCGGACTACCACCGAAGGCGCATCGTCGGGATCGGAGTCCGACTTAAACTCGCCAGCGATCGCCGCGAGCAGATCCGCCGGTGTCACGATCCCTTCGAAATGACCGTATTCGTCGTGGATCAGCGCCATCGGCACCTCGGCCTCGCGGAGCGCCAGTAACGCGTCCATTGCGTCGATCTGGTCGATCACCACCGGCGCCTTGCGCATCAGCGCGCGCAGGTCGATCGGCTCGCCGCGGAACAGCGCGGCGGCGATGTCGCGCGCCTGGACGACGCCCTTGACCGCGTCGATCGAGCCTTCGCCGACCGGCAGGCGGGTGTGCTGCGATGCGAGCAGAGTCTCGCGGATCTCGTCGGGGCCCCAGTCGCAGTCGAGCCAGTCGATCTCGGTGCGCGGCGTCATTACTTCGCGGACCGGGCGATCCGCGAGGCGGACGACGCCCGAGATGATCGAGCGCTCATGCTCCTCGATGATCCCCGACTTCGACGCCTCTGCGACGATCATGTGGAGCTCTTCGGCGGTGACGTGCTCTTCCGATTCGCGGTTCAGGCGGAGCGCGCGGAAGATCAACGCGCTGGTCGAATCGAGCACCCAGACGATCGGCGCGGTACCGATCGCGAGCCAGCGCATAACGGGTGCCATGAACGACGCGATCGCCTCGGGTGCGCGCAGTGCGAACTGTTTCGGCACGAGCTCGCCGATGATCAGCGACGCATAGGTGGTGAGGCCGATGACGATCGCGAACCCGGCGGTCTCCGCGGTCGAGGCGGACAGGCCCCACGCCTGCAACCGCGCGGCGGTCGGCATGCCCAGGCTCGAGCCCGAATAGGCGCCCGCGAGGATGCCGATCAGCGTGATGCCGATCTGGACGGTCGAGAGGAACTTGCCCGGGTCGGCGGCGAGGACGAGCGCGGCGCGCGCGCCCTTCTTGCCCGAGCGCGCCATTGCCTCGAGCCGGGCTTTGCGCGCGGAGACGATCGCGAGTTCGCTCATCGCGAACACGCCGTTCAACGCGACGAGCGCGAGGATGATCGCGACGTCGATCCAGGGGAAGGGGGGAAGCGGTGCCATTGGCTCACGCGCTCTTTGCAGGACAACGGTCCGCCGCACAACCGTCCTTGCGCGCAGGGTGGCGTATACTCGACATTACGCCGCGAAGATGGTCAGGCTCGGTTCAGTGCGCAGGCGGAACAATCGTCGCGACACCGGGTTATCGGGCATATCGGGCACGACGCCCTCATTTGTTATGTCTCAGGGAGATTATCTATGAAAACCAAGATGTTCGCAGGTGCTGCGATTGCCGCACTGATCGCCACCAGCGGCTGCACGACCGATCCCGAGACGGGTCGCCAGACGATCTCGAAGACCGCTCTCGGCGGTATCGGTGGCGCGCTGGGCGGCTATCTGCTCGGCGACGTGGTCGGTGGACGGCATGACCGGACCGAGAAGCTACTCGGCGCGGGCATCGGTGGTCTCGCGGGTGCAGGCATCGGCGCGTACATGGACAAGCAGGAGCGCGACCTGCGCGCGCGGACCGCGGGCACCGACGTGCAGGTGATCCGCCAGGGCGACGACCTGGTGCTCAACATCCCGTCGGGCATCACCTTCGCGTATGACAGCGCCAACGTGCAACCGCAGTTCCAGCGCACGCTCGACCAGGTCGCGGACACGCTGTCGCAGTACAACCAGACGTATATCGACGTGTACGGGCATACCGATTCGACCGGCAGCGATGCGTATAACCAGACGCTGTCCGAGCGCCGTGCACGGTCGGTCGCGGATTATCTGGCAGGCCACGGCGTGCAGACTGCGCGCATCGGTACGCGCGGCTACGGCGAAACGCAGCCGATCGCGTCGAACGACACCGATGCTGGCCGGGCCGCGAACCGTCGCGTCGAGGTGAAGATCGTGCCGATCACGCAGAACGACCTGCGCCAGTAAGCGGCGGTCTCGGTTGATCCTCCCCCGCCAGGGGGAGGTGTCGCCGCAGGTGACGGAGGGGGAGGATACGCAACAGCGGCTGCCCTTCCTCCCCCTCCGTCTGGCAAGCGCCAGCCACCTCCCCCTGGCGGGGGAGGATCAAACTTTAGAACAGCCTCCCGCCATTCGGGACGTGTCCGGTCGGCGAGATCAACATCACCTTCCCATCCGCATCGGGGAAGCCGAGCGTCAGGACTTCGGACATCATCGGGCCGATCTGGCGCGGCGGGAAGTTGACCACCGCAGCGACCTGCCGGCCGACCAACGTCTCAGGCGTATAATGCTCGGTGATCTGCGCGGACGAACGTTTCACGCCGATATCCGCACCAAAATCAATCCGCAGCTTGATCGCGGGCTTGCGCGCTTCGGGGAAGGGCTCGGCCTCGACGATCGTGCCGACGCGGATGTCGACCTTCTCGAAGTCCGGATACGCGATCATCTCAGAAATCGACATTGTCGTAGTGTGCCGGGGGTGAGATCAGTTCCATCCGTTCGGACAGCAGCGGGCGGAAGCTCGGGCGGCTCTTAAAGCCGCGATACCAGCGCGCGGTCTGGTCGTGGCCCTTCCAGTCGATCCCGCCGAGATAATCGGTCACCGAGATCTGCGCGGCGGCCGCGAGATCGGCGAGGCTCATCGTCGCGCCGCCGAGCCAGTTCCGGTGATCGAGCAAATAATCCATGTAATCGAGATGCCCGACCGCGGCCTTCATCGCCTCGCGCAGGCCCTTGGCGTCGGGCGCGGTGCGGTGCGCGAGGCGCTTGACCATGCGCTCGTGGAGCAGAGGCCCGGTCACGTCGCGGTAGAAATGCGTGTCGAACCACGTGACCAGGCGGCGGATCTCGGCGCGGTTGGTCGCAGTGCCGTTGATCATCGCCGCCTTCTCGACGGTTTCCTCGAAGAATTCGCAGATCGCCATCGAATCGATGAGGGGGGCGACGCCGCGCGACGCGTCGACCATCACCGGGGTCTGGCCGGCGGGGTTCATGTCCATAAACTCGTCGCGACGATCCCAGGGCGATTCGCGCACCAGCTCGTAGCCGACCCCCTTCTCGCCCAGCAGCAGGCGCACCTTTCGCGAAAAGGGACACAGGGGGAATTGATAAAGCTGCCACATGCCATCCGTTTAGGCGGTGGGGGGCGGGTGTGTCACTAGCGCGGGTTGGGATTTGCGCAGGTTGCACCCAAAGACTGTTTCCCCGCGAAGGCGGGGATCCAGACTGGGCTCCCGCCTTCGCGGGAGAACAAGGGGGAAAGGCTGTACCTATTTTTGTACCACCCCGGCGAAGGCCGGGGCCCAGTTGGAAAGGTCGCAATAACGGAGCGCAGCCCTACGTTAGCGACGTCCCCCAACTGGGCCCCGGCCTTCGCCGGGGTGGTGCTTGTGCAGCCTCGCTCTACTCCGCCGCGACTAGTTCTGCGCTGTCGTCCAATGGGTGCGACAAGCGGGTCAGCATTTCCTTCGGCACGATCTGCCAGAAATGGGGAGCCACGCGGTCCCAATCTTCCAGCAGGCCCTTCGACCATTTGCTGTCGGTATGGTCCGCGTGATCTCGGACCAGATCAAGCAACACGTCGGCCCAGTGGAGCGACTTCACGCGATCCCAGGTGATGTTCTCGGGGTTGGCGCGCTTCGCGAACACACCGTCGGGATCGTAGACGAACGCCATGCCACCGGTCATCCCCGCGCCGAAGTTCGCGCCGACCGCGCCGAGCACCACGGCGATGCCGTTGGTCATGTACTCGCAGCCGTTCGCGCCGCAGCCTTCGACGACCACGATCGCGCCCGAGTTGCGGACCGCGAAGCGCTCGCCCGCCTGCCCTGCCGCAAACAGCCGGCCCGAGGTTGCGCCATAGAGAACGGTGTTGCCGATGATTGTGTTGTCTTGGCTCGCCAGAGGCGAACTCACCGCCGGTCGGACGATGATCGTGCCGCCCGAGAGCCCCTTGCCGACATAGTCGTTCGAATCACCGAACACTTCCAGAGTGATGCCCTTGCACAGGAACGCGCCGAGCGACTGCCCCGCCGAGCCACGCAGCCGGATCGTCACGTGGTTGTCCGCCAGCGTCGACATGCCGAACTTCCGCGTGATCTCGCTCGACAACCGCGTACCGACCGCGCGGTGCGTGTTGCGCACCGAATAGGTCAGCTGCATCTTCTCGCCCCGCGAGAACACCGCGGATGCGTCCTTGATGATCTGCGCGTCGAGGCTGTCCGGCACTTCGTTGCGGAAGGTCGAGAGCGAGAACCGGCGCTGCGAATCGTCGGCATCGACCTTGGCCAGGATCGGGTTGAGATCGAGATCGTCGAGATGCTCCGCGCCGCGGCTGACCTGCCGCAACAATTCGGTGCGGCCGATCACGTCGTCGAGGCTCTTCACGCCGAGCCGCGCGAGGATGTCGCGGACTTCCTCGGCGATGAAGGTCATCAGGTTGATCACCTTTTCGGGCGTGCCGACGAACTTCTGGCGAAGCGCGTCATTCTGCGTGCAAATGCCGACCGGGCACGTGTTCGAATGGCACTGGCGGACCATGATGCAGCCCATCGCGACCAGCGATAGCGTGCCGATCCCGAACTCTTCCGCGCCGAGGATCGCGGCGATGACGATGTCGCGCCCGGTCTTGAGCCCGCCATCGGTGCGCAGCCGCACGCGACCACGCAGGCCGTTGAGCGTCAGCACCTGGTTGACCTCCGACAGGCCCATTTCCCACGGCGTGCCCGCGTATTTGATCGAGGTCTGCGGCGAGGCACCGGTGCCTCCGACATGGCCGGCGATCAGGATCACGTCGGCATGCGCCTTCGCCACGCCCGCCGCGACCGTGCCGATGCCCGCCGACGAGACGAGCTTCACGCACACGCGGGCGCGCGGATTGATCTGCTTCAGGTCGTAGATGAGCTGGGCGAGATCCTCGATCGAGTAGATGTCGTGGTGCGGCGGCGGCGAGATCAGCGTCACGCCGGGGGTCGCATGGCGCAGCTTGGCGATGAACTCGGTGACCTTGAAGCCGGGCAGCTGGCCGCCCTCGCCGGGCTTGGCGCCCTGCGCGACCTTGACCTCGATCTCCTCGCACGCGTTCAGATATTCCGCCGTAACGCCGAACCGGCCGGACGCGACCTGCTTGATCGACGAGTTGGCGTTATCGCCGTTCGCGTAGGGCACGAAGCGCGATTTGTCCTCGCCGCCCTCGCCCGAGACCGCCTTCGCGCCGATCCGGTTCATCGCGATCGCCAGCGTTTCGTGTGCTTCGGGCGACAGCGCGCCGAGCGACATGCCGGGGGTGACGAAGCGCTTGCGGATCTCGGTGATAGCCTCGACCTGATCGACCGGAACGCCCTCCGCGGGGAAGTTGAACTGGAGCAGATCGCGCAGATACACCGGCGGCAGGTCGGACACGCCGCGCGAGAACTGTAGATAGCTCGTATAGCTGTCGGTCGCGACCGCGGTCTGGAGCAGGTGCATCAGCTGCGCGGAATAGGCGTGCGTTTCGCCGGTGTGGCGCTGGCGATAGAAGCCGCCGATCGGCAGCGTCGCGACGGCCGGATCGAATGCCGCTTCGTGGCGATCGGTCGCGTTGACGTGGAGCGAGGCATAACCCTCGCCGCTGATCTTCGCAGGCATGCCGGGGAACAGATCGTTGACCAGGCTGCGCGACAGGCCGACCGCCTCGAAATTATAGCCGCCGCGGTAGGACGAGATGACCGCGATGCCCATCTTCGACATGATCTTGAGCAGCCCCTCCTCGACCGCGACGCGGTGGCGGCGGAGGCATTCGGCCAGCTCCAGATCGCCGAACAGCCCGCGCGACTGCCGATCGACGATCGCCGCCTCGGCGAGATAGGCGTTCACGGTTGTCGCGCCGACGCCGATCAGCACAGCGTAATAATGCGTGTCGAGGCATTCGGCCGAGCGGACGTTGATCGACGCATAGGAGCGCAGGCCGCGGCGGACGAGGTGCGTGTGGACCGCGGCGACCGCGAGCACGCCGGCGATGCCGACGCGGTCTTCGGAGATCGCCTCGTCGGTGAGGAAGATCTCGCTCTTGCCCTGGCGGACGGCCTGCTCCGCCTCGTTGCGGATCCGCTGGATCGCCGCGCGGAGCTTCTCGGGGCCACCGCCGACGTCGAACGTGCAGTCGATCTCTGCAACCGCGTTGCCGAAATGCGCCTTCAACCGCGACCAATGCTCGCCCGTCAGCACCGGCGAATCGAGCACGAGGACGCGCTCGCGCTGGTCGCGCACGTCGAGGATGTTGGCGAGATTGCCGAACCGCGTCTTGAGCGACATCACGTGGCGCTCGCGCAACGGATCGATCGGCGGGTTGGTCACTTGGCTGAAGTTCTGGCGGAAGAACTGGCTGATCAGCCGCGGCTTGTCGGAGATGACGGCGAGCGGCGTATCGTCGCCCATCGATCCGATCGCCTCCTTGGCGGATTCGACCATCGGCGACAGGATCAGCTCCATGTCCTCCATCGTCTGGCCCGCGGCGACCTGACGGCGCGCGAGTTCGGCACGGTCGTAGCGCACCACGGCGTCCTCGACCGAGGGGAGGTCGGCGAGCGTATGAAATTCGCCGATCATCGCGGCGTAGTCCGCCTCGCCGGAAATGCGATCCTTCACTTCGCGATCCTGGAGCAGGCGCCCTTCATCGAGGTCGACCGCGATCATCTCGCCGGGCCCGAGGCGGCCCTTGGCCACGATCGTCGATTCGGGAACGACGACCATGCCGCTCTCGGAGCCGACGATCAGCAGGCCGTCGGAGGTCAGCGTGTAGCGGAGCGGACGCAGCGCGTTGCGGTCCATACCGGCGACCGCCCAGCGGCCATCGGTCATCGCCAGCGCGGCGGGGCCGTCCCACGGCTCCATCACCGACGCGAGGTACTGGTACATCGCGGTATGTTCGGGCGGCATGTCCGGGCTGGCGGCTTCGGGCACGAGCATCAGCTTGGCGGTCGGCGCATCGCGGCCCGAGCGGCAGATCGCCTCGAACACCGCGTCCAACGCAGCGGTATCGGAAGCGCCGGCGGGGATCACCGGCTTGATGTCCTCCGAATTGTCGCCGAACGCGAGGCTCGCCATGCGGATCTCGTGGCTGAGCATCCAGTTCTTGTTGCCGCGGATCGTGTTGATCTCGCCGTTGTGCGCGAGGCAGCGGAACGGTTGCGCCAGCCACCATTGCGGGAAGGTGTTGGTCGAATAGCGCTGATGAAAGATCGCGACGCGGCTCTCGAAGCGCTGGTCGCACAGGTCCGGGTAGAAAACGGAGAGCGATTCGGCGAGGAACAGCCCCTTGTAGATGATCGAGCGGCACGACAGCGAGCAGATGTAGAAGCCCTGGATCTGCGCCGCGATCACGCGCTTCTCGATCCGGCGGCGGACGAGGTACAGCGTCTTCTCGAACTCGGCGGCGTCCTGCTCTTCGGGCAAGGGCCCGGCGATCATGATCTGCTCGATTTCCGGCCGCGTCGCCTGCGCCTTCTGGCCGATCACCGACACATCGACCGGCACCTGCCGCCAGCCATAGATGGTGTAGCCCGCCTCGATGATCGCGCTCTCGACAATCGTCCGGCAATCCTCCTGCGCGCCGAGATCGGTACGCGGGAGGAAGATCATGCCGACGGCCAAGCGGTTCGGGCGCACCTTGTGGCCCGAGGCGGCGACCGCGTCGTCGAAGAAGCGCAGCGGCAGGTCGATGTGCAGGCCTGCGCCATCTCCCGTCTTGCCGTCCGCATCGACCGCGCCGCGGTGCCACACGGCCTTCAGCGCATCGACCGCCGACTGCACGACACGGCGCGACGCACGGCCATCGGTGGCGGCGACTAGGCCTACGCCACACGCATCGCCCTCGAATTCGGGACGGTACATGCCTTCAGCAGCGAGACGGGCGCGTTCGGTTTCGTTGGTCATGCCAACCATTCCTTCTTGTCGACGTAGGTGAGCGCGCGCTGGGTCGCGGCGCGGAGAATGTCGGTGGCCTGGACCGCCTCGATCAGCTTGGCGAACCGCGCCTCGCTGGTCAGCGGATAGTCGTGGACCAGACGATTGCGCAGCTTGACGACTGCCATCCAGCCGTCGGCGCTATCGATGATCCGCAGCGCCTCCATCCGGTTGGCGACATCGCGAGCGTACAGGTCCTTCGTATCCACGGCGCGTGCCTGGAGGATGGTGCGGAACAGCCGCATCAGCTGGTCTTCCAATTGCTCGACCGTTTTCAGCAGCGCGCGCGATCCGACGCGGCCGTGCTCCGTCATCGCCTCGAACGCCGTCAGATCGGTCGGCACGGTACCGAGCAACCGCATATCCTCGTCGAGAGCGATGGTGAGCGACCGCACCCGGTCGCATATGATTTCGAGGATGTCGTCTTCGGGTTCCGTCACAGCACGATCCCATCGCGATAGGCGATGCGCTCGAACCCGCGCGGCGTACCGCCACGGATGGTCAGCACGACATCGACCTTTTGCGGGTCGATCCGTTGAAACAGCCTGTCCTCGAATTTCCCGCGGGCACGCCCTTCGTCTGCAACGTCATCGACCTCGATGTGGAGATCGATGTCGCCGCCGCGCTCGCTGTCGTCGACCCGGCTGCCGAAAAGGCGCACGACCGCGGTTTCGCCGAACGTCTCCACAACGGCCTCCTTGATCGCCGCGACCTCTTCGGGGTTCAACCTCATGCCGCGACCTTCGCGTTGGCTGCCTTGGTCTTCAGCCATTTGTGCATCGTCGCGGCGACGTCGCGGCCGTCGCGGATCGCCCAGACGACGAGGCTGGCACCGCGGACGATATCGCCTGCCGCGAACACGCCGTCGAGCGAGGTCATCAGCGTCTTGCCGTCGACGAGCACGGTGCCCCACCGGCTTACGCCCAACTCCGGCGTCGCGAACAAGGTGGGCAGGTCCTCGGCGTCGAAGCCGAGCGCCTTGATGACGAGATCCGCATTCACCGAATAATCGCCGGCGGGATCGGGTTCGGGTGCGCGGCGGCCGCTCGCGTCGGGCGCACCGAGACGCATCTTCCGAACCTTGACGCTCGACACCATTTCGCCGCCATCGAAGCTCTGCGGTCCGGAAAGCCAGACGAACTCGACGCCTTCTTCCTCGGCATTGGCGACTTCGCGCTGCGATCCGGGCATGTTGGCGCGGTCGCGGCGGTAGAGGCATTTCACCGACTTCGCCCCTTGGCGGATCGCGGTGCGGACGCAGTCCATCGCGGTGTCGCCGCCGCCGATCACGACGACGTCCTTGCCCTCCGCATTGAGGCTGCCGTCGTCAAAGGCGGGAACGGCGTCGCCGAAGCCCTTGCGGTTCGATGCGACGAGGAAGTCGAGTGCTGGCACCACGCCGTTCGATCCGCCACCGGGCAGATCCATCGCACGCGCCTTGTAAACGCCGGTCGCGATCAGGATCGCGTCGTGGCGCTGGCGGAGATCGTCGAGGCTCGCATCGTCGCCGACCGCAAAGCCTTCGTGGAAGACGATACCGGCGGCCTTGAGACGCTCGACGCGGCGCATGACGATCGGCTTTTCGAGCTTGAACCCGGGGATGCCGTAGGTGAGCAACCCGCCCGCGCGGTCGTAGCGATCATAGACGTGGACGTCGTAGCCGTGCCCGCGCAGATATTCCGCCGCGGTGAGACCCGCGGGTCCCGCACCGATCACGCCGACCGACTGGCCGCGCGACTTGCCAGGGACCAGCGGTTCGACCCAACCATTCTCCCAGGCGGTGTCGGTGATGAACTTCTCGACCGAGCCGATCGTGACCGCGCCGTGGCCGGTGAATTCGATGACGCAATTGCCTTCGCACAGCCGGTCCTGCGGACAGATCCGGCCGCAGATCTCGGGCATCGTCGAGGTCGCGTTGCTCAGCTCATACGCCTCGCGCAGCCGCCCTTCCGCGGTCAGCCTGAGCCAGTCGGGGATATGGTTGTGCAGCGGGCAGTGGACCGAGCAATAGGGCACGCCGCACTGCGAGCAGCGCCCGGCCTGCTCCTCGGCGGGTTGAACCGCGTATCGCTGCGCGATCTCGCGGAAGTCCTCCTGCCGCTCATCCGCGGTGCGCTTTGCCGGATAGGATTGCTCCCGCCCGACAAACTTTAGCATCGAATCGTTCGCCATACATGCCTCCGACAGCCGCGTTATTGCGCCATCAGAAGCTTGTCACCGTGAAATCGACCAGTATGTCAGCATTAATGCCGTATTAAACCATCAAATCAACCAAATTATCTAAGAACAATTCTCAACAAGGCTTATTCATTCCGAAACGGACTTACTTGCTGAGCAACCAGACCAGCGCGGCCGAGCCGGCAGCTACCCGGTACCAGGCAAAAGGCACGAACCCGTGCTTGGTGACGATCCCGACGAACCACTTCACCACCAGCAGCGCAACGACGAACGACACCGCAGCGCCGATCGCGATCGCGCCAAGTCCGACCCCGCCGCCGCTCGCGATCGCATCGCGGTTCTTCAGCAGTTCGAGCGCGCTTGCCCCCAACATCGTCGGGATGGCGAGAAAGAAGCTGAACTCGGCCGCAGTGCGCCGCTCGACGCCCAGCGCCAGCGCACCCAGAATCGTCGCACCGGAGCGGCTGACGCCGGGGACCATCGCAAGGCACTGGAGGAAACCGATACCAATTACCGTCTTCAGCGGGATGTCCGCCACGCCGCTGATGTCGCTGCGCGGTGCGAACCGCTCGACCGCGAGGATCGCGAAGCCACCGACGATCAGCGCGATCGCGACGACTTCGGCATTGCCGAGCAACGCCTCGATATAATGATGCAACGCCAGCCCGATCACCGCCGCCGGGATGAACGCGACGACCAGGTTGCGCAGGAACAACCAGGATTTCGGTTCGCGGCGGACCAGCCCCATGCCGACCGCCCAGAACGTCCGCCAGTACAGCACGACGATCGCCAAGATCGCGCCGAGCTGGATGACGACGTTGAACACCTCCCAGCGCCCCGCGTCATAGCCGAGCAACCGCGTGGCGAGGATCAGGTGCCCGGTCGACGAGACGGGCAGGAATTCGGTGATCCCCTCGACGATGCCGAGCAGGATGACGGTAAGAAGTTCGGTCAAGCAGGCGCTCCGGCGTCGCAGGTTTCAGAAGAGGCGCGGGTTTCAGGGCACTCTTAGCACGTGCAGCATTAGTCTGCGTGAACTTCCGCACGCGTCTCGGCGCGGCGGCCGAACCGCCCAGCCTTGCGAAAGCGCACCAGCCAGCCGGGCGCGACCGTCGACAGTGGTGTAGCCTCGATCCCGAACGCGGCGAGGCCATCGGTGCCGGTGACGATATTGTCGGTCTGCAGCATCGTCCACTGATCCTTGGTGATCGGCGCACCCGGCAGGAATCCCCCCTTGGCGATCAGCGCCCCGGCAAAGTCCGGCAGTTCGACGATCGAGGGATTGCGGCCGATCGTCTTGGCGATCCAGCGGATGAGATTGCCCATCGTGATGATGTCGGGCCCGCCGAGTTCCAGCGTCCGGCCGCCGAACGTCTCGGGATCCGACGCCGCCGCCACCACCGCGTCGGCCACGTTGCCGACGAACACGGGCTGGAACTTCGCGCCCGCGCGCAGGACCGGCACGACCGGCGCCTTAGCGATCATCCCGGCAAAGCGGTTCACGAACTGGTCTTCCTGGCCGAACACGATCGACGGTCGCAGGATCGTCGCGCTCGGGAACGCATCGAGCACCGCTGCCTCGCCCTGTCCCTTGGACTTGCCGTAGGCCGAAGCGGACGCGGGATCGGCGCCGATTGCCGAGACGTGCACCAGCGCGCCGACGCCGGCCTTCGCCGCAGCCTGCGCCACCGTCTGCGCGCCTAGCGCCTGGACGCGCTGGAAATCGCCCGCCAGCACGCCGACCAGGTTCACCACGACATCCGAGCCATGCACCGCATGCGCGATCGTCTCGGGCTTGGTGACGTCGGCACCGACGAACTGCGTCTGGCCGAGCCCGCCGAGCGGTTTCAGGAAGAACGCCTGCCGCGGATCGCGCTGTGCGATGCGGACGCGTGCGCCCGTCGCCAGCAGCGCCTGTGCGACATAGCGGCCGACGAAACCGCCACCCCCGATCAGCGTCACCAGTTTGTCGTTCATCGCGCGTCCGTCCACTTTGTTTTGCCTGCCAATCACGAATAACCCCTTGCCCCAGCGATAGGGTTGTTGACAAGCATCGCGACCCTCCCCTAGAGGCGCCCTCCTACCCCGTGCCCGGATGGCGGAATTGGTAGACGCACCAGCTTCAGGTGCTGGCGATCGCAAGGTCGTGGAGGTTCGAGTCCTCTTCCGGGCACCATCTTCCCCGTAAGGGGTTGAAACGACGAGAAAAGCCCACTTCTCCGTGAGTTACGCTCCCAAATCCGGTACAAGGAATGGGACAAACTCCGTCATGGGCAAGTCGCTCGATTGGGTTCGCGAAGAACCAACAGGCCGCCTCATTTTCCGACGCGCCTACCCCGAAGCCATCCGAACGTTTCTTCCGAAGGCCGGACAGCGCGAGCTGAAGGTTCCACTGCGGGCCAAGCGCTACATGACGTCGGAAGCGTTCCGGCTGTACGACCAAGCCATCAAGCGCTTCGAAGCGGACGTGCGCCATGCCGTCGCCGCCCAGGCCGTAGAGGGCCGGAAGGCTACCGGGACGGTCGACGCGCTCACACCGGACCTAATCGCCTACCTCGTGACATCCTTCAAAGCCGAAGACCTGGAACTGGAACAGGAGGCACGGTGGACCGCTCGGCCCCTCGAAAAGAAACTGGAGGCCCGCCAGCGACTGGAGGAGAATTGTCGGGCGGACCTGACGGAAGCGCTCCAGCTTCGCGCCCTCGGGGACATGGAAACAATTCTCAGCCAGTGGGGCGGCCCGGCCTTCGACCACGCGGAACTCCACGGCTTCTTGATCGACCGGACGAGCCCGCAGTTCGTCAGCTATGTCCGCGCCTTCCACGACGCCCAAATTGAGGCATGGCAGGCCATCCTCCGGCGCCTCCAGGGCGAAGACGTCCCCACACCCGTCGTCCCTCCGCGCCCTGCCGAGCCCGTCAGTGCCCCTCCGCCGCCAGCAGCTCCCGCTAGGACCGGCCAGACATTCGAGGCGATCGTAGAGGCACTCATGGAGAGCCCCACAAAGCCCATGAGCGCGACGACGAAGGAAAGTGTGAGAACGGCCCTCAGGCTCTTCCGGGAGTCCGTAGGCGCCCCACGTCCCGACGAGATCAACCGTGCGATGGTAGCCGATTGGCTAGATGCCCTCGCTCAGCGCCCCGCCAAGCTGCCCCAGGAACATCGCGCCATCCCATTGCCTGCCCTGGTCGAGCTGTACCGCGATCGACCTGAGGTTCCCCGGCTGGCCGCTAAGACGCTCGTGCAACACCTGAGCGCCCTCGGGGCACGCTGGACCCAGGCAGGCCAGCGGGGCCGGCTGGACCGGGAAGCGCCGAACCCGTTTAAGGACCATGACCTCGAAAGGGCCAAGAGGCCGCGCAAACCGAAGGGTTTCTCCACCGACGAACTATCGGCAATCTTCGCGCTCCCATTGTTTACGGAAGGCTCTAGGCCACTCGGAGGCAAGGGACACGCTTCCTACTGGGTTCCACTTCTCTCACTCTTCACAGGAGCAAGGCCCGAGGAAGCCGCACAGCTTCTAGTCCAGGATATATACCGGGATGCCAAGACAGGCCGTTGGGTGGTCCGCATCACCGACGAAGGCGAACACCCTCACAAGGGCCAGCAAGGCTTGAAGACGGACGAGAGTCCCCGGACCTTCCCGATCCCCCAGCCACTGATCGACCTGGGACTTCTTCGATACCGCCAGCGCCTACTGGACACGAAGGAGACCGCGCTGTTCCCGAAGCTCAGGACGAAGGGCGAACGGGGCTATCTCTTCTCAGGCTTGGGGCTCTGGTGGAGTAAATACCTGAAGGACAACGGCGTCCACCTAGCGGGGACCGGACGCCAGCCCATGCGCGAGTTCCGCCACACCTGGAGCACGGCGGCCCGCGCCAGCGGCATCGCTCGGGAGAACATGGCGTACATCCAGGGCCACAAGCTGCCCGACGAGACGGCAGGGGAAGGCTATGGCGACCTCAGCCCGCTCGGCTTGGCAATCGACCAGCTCAGGTTGGACGGCCTAGACCTGAGCGGCGTGAAACCTTGGACGGAAGCGTAAACGCCGACGACTTCCCTGCACTGTCAAATTTGACACCCAAGGGCTAAGGAGCCCAAGTTTTCCAAGGGTTTTCGCCTGTTCAACCGAAACAACATTCCAAGGCCCCTGAGGGCGCTGGCCGGCCCCCTCAGAACGGATGCACGACCGCCGGCTCCGCGGGTCTCGCCGGTCCCTCGCCGGTCTCCCAAGCCTCCAGCAGGGTCCGGGCAGAGGCCAGCAACCTCTTCCGGTCCTCTTCTTCAAGTGAATGGAGCATGGCGCTGAAGGCCTCCAGGTGCCCGTGGGCCTCCTCAGTCCGCTCCGCCGCAAGCGGGTCGACCGCCGGGCCCTCCAGATCGTCGTCCTCCTCCGGCCCCTCCCCGTCACACCGGGGCTTGAAGTTAGCCCCTTCATTCAGCTCTAAACCCATCTCCCTCAGGCGAGCACGGACCGTCTCATGGCTGTACATGCCGTTGAGCGCCGCCGAGATCACGCGAGAGGACTTCGGGACCTCAGGCGACTCTAGGTGCCGGCCAGCCTCCACGAAGGCGTCCCAGACCTTCCGCTTGTCAGCACGGCCCAGAGCCTTCCCGTGCGTGGTATTGGCGATCATCGCCTCCCCTTTGGCCTCCTCCAGGCTCATCCGGGCGACGGACGCTTCGATCCCTGAGACCCCGTAGTCTTCATGGGCGAAATAGCGGTGGAAGCCATCGACCAGATAAAGAGCCTTGCCGATCCGAGCGACCTTCACGGGCGGGAGGGGCTTGCCGGCCTGGAGCATCCCCAGAAGCTTGCGAACGTGCTGGTGATTAATCCCGCCCGCCCGGAGCTGAAAGTCCTCTCGGAGAATGACCGTCTCCAAGGCCAGCGTCTCCTGCTGCCATTGCCGGGCTGAAGTCACGCCGCGTCCTCCTGGGCGTCCTGAGGCACCAGCCGGGCCATCAGGTTCCGCACAGACGAAGCGTGCCACTTGCCTCCCCGAGGGGTGAGAATGTTGGTTTCATTCAACGCTGCCGCCATGCCTCCCAGCGACGTGACGCCCCGTGCGGTCAGCCCCGCCACGGTCTCCCGCAGGGCCTCAGCGAACGCCTGGGCATCGCTAGACACCTGGGCACAAGCCGCTCCGTTGCCCTTGCCGGCTCGCTGGAAGGCCGCTGCACCGTTCGGGTTCCCCAGGCGCCCGCCGGTCTTCCAAGGCGTTCCATCGGCCTTGTAGCCGACTCCCACAGCCGCCGCCCGCTCCTTAGCGACCTTCAGGGCCGCCGTGGTCCGCTGGGAGATCATCTCGCGCTCCTTCCGGGCGAGCATAGCCATGATACCGACAATGAACTCATCAGCGTGTGGCATGTCGGCGGCGGTGAACTTGACCCCGCTCTCTTGAAGGGCTGTGAGGAAGGCGGCGCTACGGGACAGACGGTCCAGCTTGGCGATGACCAGCCGCGCCCCTGTCAGCTTCGCACGTTCCAAGGCCTGCCTCAGCACGGGCCGGTCATCCCGCTTCCCGCTCTCGACCTCAGTGAAAGGAGGAGCGACCAGCTCCCAGCCCCGATCGCGGCAAAGGGCCTCAACGGCGGCCTTCTGTGCTTCCATGCCAAGGCCCGATGCACCCTGTCGAGCGGTCGAGACCCGGTAGTATGCCACGGCGCGTTCGGTCACTTTCAGTCTCCGTTCAAATCCCTGTACCGTTCGTTAGGCGGTCTTGTATGACATGGTCAAGGGCCTTCGGTCCGTTCCCGATCGGTCTCTCGGGGGCAGCAGCCCCCGCCGTTCGCTACGGTCTCCCAATGCCCCGCCAAGTCCGACCGGAGCCCCTACGTCCTCAGGCTCGCCGGGGTCCGAGGTCGGCGGGGGACGGCAGGGGACGGCATTGCGGCGAGGTCCCTCAGGTCCCACGCTGTCGTGTGACGAGTGTGCTAGATATGTCACACCTACACACTCCTTACTGGCTCCCAGGCCTAATGTCCCCGGCGGTTCACGACAGAGCCGGACCGAAACGCCAATGTCCTCCGCGAAGGCCGCCAGTCACCTCCAGGTCCCTACGCTAGGCGGCGGCGCCCGGCATCCGGCTGACGTCACGGGACAACGGAAACTCCAACTCATTCAGATATTTAGGGTCCCCTTGGGTCCCCTCCTACCCAGCCGGGGGAGCCCATTGCGATCGTCAGTAATCGGGTTCGAAATCGACGGCTTCGCTCGCGCCGCCACAGCGCCAGTCCGACCCTGAGTACACCCGCCGGTCCCTGGAGGCTCGCTCAGGATAGAACCGATTATTTCTTGGGCGCCGACGTGCTCCTACTGCCCGCCAGTCGCGAAAAGGCCCCGCCGGTCCCTGAGGACGAGGCCGATGGCTGGTTCGCTATGCCAGACCCTGGGAGGACCTGGGCCCAGGAGGTCGAGGCGTGGTTTCATGGGAGGCGGAAGGGCAAGCGCCTGTTTCAGCCGTAAATGCTGGCGCTTGCCTTAGATCATATTGGCGGGCAGATTCCTCCTGTCGGCACGCCTAGCCTGAAGCACGGTGACGATGGGGGCGCTCTAGCTTTCGCTTAACATGGAGCGAGACCATGCCGGAAGTTTATGACTGTGCCTATTACTCAGCCCGTGCCGCTAAGGTCACTGAACAAGCTGAAAAGGCGACTGACCCAGACATCGCCACTATCTATCGTAAGATGGCCGCCAGTTATCGCGAACTTGCTGAGTTAGCGCCTAAATCGCGTCGTCAGACACAGTAAGCGTGCTTTACGCCACGACTGCGGGGCTCATGCCATCTGTCCCAGCTCGCCTTCGCAGTCACCGACCGGGCACCGAAGGACGCCGTAGAGACCCGCCGTTCTCTTTGGGTCCCATGCCGCCGCGCGGGTTCCATCCAGGCCGGACCGAAGGCCGCTGAGATCGACCGGGCCGCCTGTTTCCCGAGGGGGTTCCTGAGGGCTCCACGGGCCCCATTCGGGGGCATCCACGAAACGGCTGATTTCCGCCATTCCTGCATTGGTGCGACCGTATGTACATCTCGCCGCTCAGCGGGCGTCCCGGACTTAGTGCCACCTTGTGTACATCCCGCTGAAACCGGACCGGCGCATTAGTGCAACCGTTAGGGCAATCGGCATTAGTGCGACCGTTAGCACAACCCGCATTAGTGCCACCGTTAGGTCAACCGAATTAGTGCGACCTTATAGACAACCGGCTGGGACGGCGGGGGGTTTGGGGGGCACAGGACCTGAGGACACTAAAGGTCCCAGAAAGTTTATGACAATCTGATCATAACCCTAAAGACTCCTCAGGATCATTAGGTCTCCAGAGGACCTTCAGTCTCTTTAGGTGGACCGAACCCCTTTCCGTCCGGCCTAACGATCCATCCTCAATTTCAACTCCAGTAACGGCGTCCGGTCTTCGGTCCAGCCGAAGGTTTCCGCATGTCTCCGCCGGATCAACGCTACGCCGTATCAACCTGACAAGGAAACTGCTCGTGATTGCTCTTCCCGCTACTGATCCGATTACCGCACTGACCTATGGTCCCTGTGAGGAAAGCGACTTGCCGCTGATCCAAGGCACGGGGTTGGCCTGGGTGAATGAAGAGGGTGGCTTGCATCACCTGATCGTTCTCATTGGCGCTTCCGAAACCCCGCCGACGAACACGGTCGACTTCATTGTCCAGGGGAACGGCAGGCTGTCCGTTTCTCTCACCCGCGCCATCGACATCTAAGGGGCCCCATGTCCAAAACGTATGAGGTCCAAGGACCAGACGGCTTCACGTACGAAGTCACCATGCCCGACAATGCCGACGAGGGCGCGATCGTCGAGCGTGTCCAGGCCTTTGCCAAGGCTAAGGCTCAGCAGGCCGGACCGAACGCCCCCGCCGCCCCTACAGGACCCGGCACGTTCATGGAGAACGCCAGCGCCACCGCAGGCCAGATTATGGACGGCTTTATCCCAGGGTCCCGTAAGTTCCTCGCAGGGGCCGGATCAGTCGTAGGGAACGGTATTGCCGCCGCGATTGGACCGGACGACTTCGATCCCGCCGAGGCCTACGCCAGCGGGACCGCCTCCAGCGACATCGACCACGCCCGGCTGGAGGCCGAACACCCTCAGATCGCCACCGCCGCGAGCATTGCCGGTCTCGTTGGGTCCTTCGCGCTCCCAGGCCTCAACCTCGTTCGGGGCGGTCGTATGGCAGCGGGCATCGCCAACGGGGCCCTCACGGGCGCCGGCTACGGTGCACTCTCTGGCCTCCTCAACGATACCGGCGGGGGCCGGCTGGAGAACGCCGCGATGGGCGCAGGCTTCGGGGGTGCACTGGGCGCCGCCGCCGCCCCGATCGCTCAGCGGGTAGCCGGCACGGTCGCTACGGTTCGCCGGAACGTCCCAGGCGTCAACGCCGCCCTCAACGGCCTAGAGAACATCCCACGCCGCCTCTCAGGCCGCCAGCCGCTCCCGCCGACCGCTATGGCCCACGCCCAGGCCGAACGTCTCCTAGCCGAGGATATGGCACAGGACACAATCTCGACCGGCTGGGGAGCTGGGACCGTTCCTGCCACACCCGACAACGTCGCCGCTGAGGTGGCCCGCCGGCAATCCCTCGGGGTCCCAGCGATCCCTGGGGACGTCAGCGACTTGCTCACACGTCGGACGGGCACGGCATTGGCTGGACAAGGCCCTGTCGCCACCAGGGCCCGCGAGATGATCCAGGCCCGGCAAGCTCCGCAGGGCTCCCGAGTTCGTCAGCACGTCATTGACGAGATGGGCCCCGCCGTCGATCCGATCCAAGAGGCCGAAGCGATCACCGCCCGCGCCCGCACGGCCGCCGGCCCCGCCTATCGGGAAGCCTACGCTCAGGGCTCGCCTATGGTCATCACGCCGGAGCTTGCGGGCCTGATGGACCGTCCGGCCTTCCGGGATAGCCTGCCCCAGGCCTACAGGAACATCCAGAACCGAGGAGGCGACCCTGAAGCCTTGGGGTTCTCCTGGGACCCGGAGACCGGCCAAGTGGGAATGACACAGGCCCGACCTTCGAAGCCTTCGACCAAGTCGTCCGTACGCTCAACGGGAGCCTGAAGCGTAACCCGCTCACCGGGCGCCCTGAGATGGACAACGTGACCGCAGGGACCAGTGCTGTCTCTCAGGAACTGGACGGCTATCTCCGCCGGACCAATTCCCATTTCGATCGGGCCAAGGCGGACTATGCCGACGACATGGCAATCCGGGACTCTCTGGAGCGCGGACAGGCCATCGGGAAGCTCACAGGGCACGAGATCAACGCCCAGGCCCGAACGATGCCCCAGCACGCTCAAGAGGCGTGGATGGCAGGCGCCCGGACAGCGCTGGCGGACGGTGCGAGCACGGCAAGCCTCAACCCCACCGCGAACGTTGCTCAGTCGACCCGGCAAGCCCTGGGGCTTTCAGGGGCCGGCGGCGGTGCAATGGGCGACCCGGTAAAGCTCCAGGCCATCGAAGGCCTCTCAGGGCGTCCAGGTATGATGAACCGATTGGACGATCGCCTAGAAGCCGAACAGCAGGCCTACAGGACCTTCGCAGCGGCGGCGCCTCCTCCCCGCGCTCAGTCGACCGAAGAGGACCTACAGAACCTCGCCGGGGCCTTCGTCGGAGCCGGTCGAAAGCTGATAGGGGGCAATCCCATCGGGGCCCTCGCCACCGCCGCCCTTCGGGGCAATCCCCGCGGCACCCTGAGCTTCCGGCAGGGAGTCGAGGACCGAACGGCGGAGCTATTGACCGCGTCGTCTCCTCGGGCCCTCAGCGACGCTATGGGCGCTATCAAGAAACGGGGCTCTTCGATGCCGCCGCCGCTGCCTCCAGGAACGCAAGGGCCGGCATGGTCGCAAGGTCCGGGGCGCTCTTCAGCGCTGCCCAGTCAACGGACCCGATCGACCTCAGCGACGACCCGTACGCCCCCTTTCCGTGAACCTCAGATACCCTCAGCCTCCTTCGGGACGCTGGGGGTTCTTTTTTCGACTAGGCGGCGAGTCAGCGGTGCGTAAGATGCCGGCATGGATACCGAACGCCCCCAACCGGCCATGAGGGCTTGGCAGGACTGCCTAGTTGACACGATCCTGGAGGAGCTGGCCTTGGGCATGAACGTCCGCATAGTCCTCCCCGGCGCTTCGGCACCGATGGCTGTCGAGGATGCGCGCGTGGAAGGCGCCCTAGTCCTCCTCAGCGATCAACCGGGCACCCGGTATTATCTAGGGTCGATGGCTGGCGTGACGCTCATGGCGGCCCCTCTGGACGGGAGAGGGACGGGGACATGGAGGCCGCACTCCTGGACGCCCACGATGAACATCGACTGATTCCATGCTCGACCCCGCGACCCTGAGAGCCGCCGCCACGCTTGCACGCCTGAGGGCGGAGAGAGCCCAGCGTCACCCCAGGGTCGAGGGAGACGAGAGGGACGGCATGGAACGGCTGGGCGCCTATCGGGCCCTGACGCAGCTCGCCGTGGACCTGGAGGTCTCGGCTAGGCACGCAGAAGATGGTCCGCCCGATGAGGTCGACGACCAGTAACCGCAGTGCTCCAATGTACTATGCTTTGTACTAGCGGGCGCGGTCTTTCGCATCATCGACGCGAACCCTTGGTTGATTTACCGTCTCGACGGTGAGACCGAGCGACCCCGACGACATCAGCCCCGAGTGGATGGGACAGGGAGAGCCGAAGACCACCCAGGACCTGTGCGATGCGCTTGAAGAGCTACGGCTCTTGGCGATCCGCCTGAACCAGAGGACCGTCGGGGCAGTGATAGCGAGTGCTATCGGCCTCATCTGCCACACGACGCACTGAGCCCCCATGATGACTGAAGAAGACGGGAAGGCCCTGAAGGCCCGGCTCGAAGAAGTGTTGGCGTTGGCTGACGGCCACGGCCTGTTACTAACGGCCATACGGATCGCTGAGGCTATCGACGCTCTTGCCATCGAGGCCCGGCAGGATCGTCGAGCCGCATAGTCTCCCGCCGCCCCGCGAATGTCTGGCGTGTACCAGGGGGCGTCCAAAAGGGCTTTGGCATGAGAACCGATTAGAAGACTCACTGAGTCCCATGCGGGCCCCGCCGCTACCCTCGGGGACATGGCGACGCCTAACGCCTGTCAGTGACTCTCCCAGACGCTCCTAGCCTATCCAGGCCGGCAGGGTCTCCAGGTCCTCCAGTGCCAGCACGATTCGCTGGGGCACTGAGCCGTCCGCCGGGACCTGATCGACGAAGTAAATGCCGCATCCCATGCAATGGCCGGTAGCGCCCTCTCCCAGGTTCACCGAAGCGCCGCTGAAGGCCCGCAAGGTCGGCAACCGCTTTGGGCCGACGCCGGAAGATGAACGGGATCTTGCCCTCGACACCCCGGCATCGATAGATAAGGTGTCGGCCACACTCAGGGTGTCGAGGAATAATTTAGTGGCTGTTGACCTTCAAGACCTGTCTCGCCGCCTATTCAAGACGGCTGAGCAGCTCTGGACCAACACGGCGCTGCGGCCAGATCAGTACGCGCAGCCCGTGCTGGCCCTCATCGCCCTGCGCCAGATGGAGGCGAAGTTCGACGCGGTGCACAAGACCGAGATCGCACCGAAGTTCGTAGGCCGCCTCAAGGCCACCCCAGCCGACTACCAGGCCCGTGGCGCGATCTACCTGCCCGAGGTCGCCCGCTACTCCTACCTGCTGGGCCTGCCGGAAGCCGCAAACCTCGCCGAGGCGCTTAACACGGCGATGAAGGCCATCGTCGACAACAACCCCGACCTGGCCGGCGTGCTGCCCCAAGGCTACGGCTCGCTGCCCGACAGCGTCCTGCGGGAGCTAATGCGTTTGCTGGCTCCGCTCGATATCGAGGGCGACGCCTATGGGCTGATCTTCGAATACTTCATGGGGGCCTTCGCCTCCGCGTTTATGCAGAAGGGCGGGGAGTATTTCACGCCCTCCTCTATCGTGAAGCTGATCGTGGACGTTATCGAACCCTACCACGGCACTATCTTCGACCCCGCTTGCGGATCGGGTGGCATGTTCGTGCACTCCGCCGAATTTGTCCGCCGTCACCATAGGGCCCCGGAGCGCGAGATCAGCGTGTACGGGATCGAGAAGATGGTCGACACTCAGAAACTCTGTCGCTTAAACCTCGCGGTTCACGGCATGTCGGGCGACATCCGTGAGGCGAACAGCTACTATGACAATCCCCACGGGATGGTTGGCAAGTTCGACTTCGTAATGGCCAACCCGCCGTTCAACCAGTCTGAGGTCGACCGGGGTCGGCTGGTCAACGACGCAAAGGTGGTAGACGCGCGGTTCCCGTTCGGCCTGCCGACGACCAACAACGCGAACTATCTTTGGATCAGCATGTTTTACGCGGCGCTGAACGAGCGTGGCCGCGCAGGGTTCGTCATGGCCAACAGCGCCAGCGACGCGGGCGGCTCCGAGCGCGAGATGCGGCGCAAGCTGATCGAGACCGGGGCGGTCGATTGTATCATCACCACCTCGCCCAACATGTTCTTCACCGTGACGCTGCCGGTGACCTTGTGGTTCCTTGATCGCGGCAAGGCCAAGGGTCCTCGCAAGGACGAGGTGCTTTTCATCGACGCGCGGCATGTCTTCCAGCAGGTCTCGCGGGCACAGCGGGATTTCCGGTCCGATCAGGTCGAGTTCCTCGCCAACATCGTGCGCCTTTGGCGCGGTGAGGAAGAGGAGTTAGTCGCAGGCAGCGCGGCGGCTATGACCGAGACGTTTGGCGACGAGGGCTATAGGGACGTCGCAGGCCTGTGTCGTGTCGTCAGCCGGGTCGACATCGCTGGACAGGACTGGAGCTTGAACCCCGGCCGCTATGTCGGCGTGGCCCCAGGCGAGCAGGAAGATGATGAGGATTTTAAACTGCAGCTGGAGATGATGCAGGAAAGGCTGGAGACACTAAACATCGAGGCTGGCCGACTTCAGAATGTGATTTCGCGAAATGTTGCCTTGGTATTGGATGCGTAATGCAGAACTTTGCGATATCCCCCCTATCAAAGCTTTGCCGCCTAGTCACCGACGGCACTCACGATACACCAAGAACTTTTCCTGATGGAATGGCGCTGATCAAGGGGAAGGATATTTCCAATGGATTTGTCGACTTCACGACCTGCGATTATATTGGACTTGATGAACACTTAAAGATTATAAAGAGGTCAAAGCCAGAGCGTGGAGACACTCTGTTTGCGAACATCGGCAACTCCCTCGGAGATGTCGCTTTTGTTGATACCGATCGCGCGTTCAGTATAAAAAACGTCGCACTTTTTAAGCCAGACCCCGCCCATATGGCCGGTCGTTACTTATACTACCTTCTCAAATCTCCTTCCGTCCAAGGCGGCCTCCTTGCGCAACGGGCCGGCGCTGCACAGCCCTTCCTTGGGCTGGCTGCGTTGCGCACTTTCGAGGTCAGCCACCACACGAACACGAACGAGCAACAGCGCGTAGCCGAAATCCTCGGTGCCTATGACGATCTCATCGACGTGAACCGGCGACGCGTAGCGCTGCTGGAGGACATGGCTCGCGGCCTGTTCGAAGAGTGGTTCGTTCGCTTCAGGTTCCCAAATCACGAAGACGTGACGCTAGTCGATACGGCCTGCGGATCATTACCAGATGGCTGGGCATGGACCGACTTCGGCAATCTTGTTGAAGAGGTACGGGATGCTGTATCGCCAGCAGCGGTGCGATCAGACACCCCGTATGTTGGTCTTGAACACTTTCCCCGGCGCTCTACCACGCTCAGCGCCTTCGGCAGTGCAGCCGATGTCGGCAGCACGAAACTCATGTTCCGACGGGGCGACATTTTATTCGGCAAGATTAGGCCCTACTTTCACAAAGTCGTTTGGGCCCCCTTCGACGGGGTTACATCCTCCGACGCGATCGTATTTCGCCCCCGTGCTTCGACGACAGGGGCGGTCGCCCTTTGCGTCGCCTCCAGCGATCCGTTTGTCGCACAATCGGTGCAGACGTCCAACGGCACGAAGATGCCCAGAGCCAATCCTACGGTTCTGAAAAGCTTCAAGGTCGCGGAAGGACCACCAGACCTGACCGCTAGGTTCGCCCGCGTTGTCGACCCTATGACCGCACAGGCAGCGTCGCTGCAGGCGGCCAATAACCGGCTCGCCGCCTCCCGTGATCTGCTCCTTCCCCGGCTCATCTCGGGCCAGCTCTCCGTCGCCGAAGCGGAACTCGAACTGGCGCAAGCCGCGTAAATGGCGCCATCGCTCACCGGGATCGTCGCCTCCGAGGATAGCGCAGTCGAGCGGCCTGCGCTTGAGCTATTGCACGAGCTGGGTTGGGGCCACGTTAATCTCCACGACGAAAAGCCGGGTCCGAGCAACTGGACTGGACGCACCTCGTTTCGCCAGACTTGGCTACCCGCTCGCCTTCAGGCCGCCTTGGAAATTCTGAACCCCGATCTGCCCCCAGAGGCAATCACGATGGCCGCCGACGCGATCACCGAGCCGCGGACGGCCATGCTGCCGATGGCGGCCAACCGGACCGTGTGGGAGCTGCTGGTCGACGGCGTGCCCGTCCAGGTTCGGCGCGACGATGGCGGCTTCGACGACCTGCGCGTCCGCGTGATCGACTGGATCGAGCCGACCAACAACGACTTTCTCGCCGCCAGCCAAGTGTGGATGGAGGGTCCGCTTCACAAGCGCCGCCCCGACACAATCGGCTTCGTCAACGGCTTACCGCTGTTGCTATGCGAGTGGAAGGCTCCGACCAAGCCACTTGCCGAGGCGTACGACGCCAACCTGCGCGATTACCGGGACGTCGTGCCCGCGCTGTTCGACGCCAACGCCTTCGTCATCCTCAGCAATGGCCTGTGCGCCGTCATGGGCGCAAGCCACGCTCCGTTCGACATCTTCGCCTCTTGGAAGCGCCTGGAGGAGGGCGGGCCCGAGAGTATTGAGTTGGAGACCATGTTGCGGGCGACCTGCGAGCCTTCACGCTTCCTCGACCTGATTGAGAACTTCATCCTGTACGAGGAGGCCCGTGGCGGTCTCCGTAAGATCGTTGCCAAGTACCACCAGGTGCTAGGCGTGAACCGCGCGATCAAGGCGGTCAAAAACCTGGCGGAGAACGAAGGCCGCCTCGGTGTATTCTGGCACACCCAGGGCTCCGGCAAGAGCTTCTCAATGACGATGTTCTCCGAAAAAATCCTGCGCCGACTTGGGGGCAATTACACCTTCGTGATCGTCACTGACCGCACCGAGCTGGACGACCAGATCGCGGGTACCTTCGCCGCGACAGGTGCGCTTACCAAGAACCTTCAGGACGTCCAGGCTGATAGCCGGGTCCATCTGCGCGAGCTGCTGGCGGGGAACGAACGGTATGTCTTCACGCTGATCCATAAGTTCAGCATAGCGGACCGGGAGTCGATGCCGGTACTGTCGGAGCGGTCGGACATCATCGTCATCACTGACGAGGCGCACCGTAGTCAGTACGACACGCTGGCGGCCAACATGCGCTCCGCACTGCCCAATGCGGCCTTCATCGGCTTCACGGGCACGCCGCTGATCAAGGGGGCCGAGAGCCGCACTCGGGAAGTGTTCGGCGACTACGTGTCGATCTACGATTTTGCCCAGTCGGTGAAGGACGGCGCGACCGTTCCCCTCTATTATGAAGCCCGCAAGCCCGAGCTGCAGATGAACGCCGACGATCTTCGTGGTGGCCTGGAGGACCTGCTGGACGAGGCGTCTCTCGACGAAGCCCAAGAGCAGCGCCTGGCCCGCGAGTTCGCCAGGCAGTACCATCTCATCACCCGGGACGACCGGCTCGACAAGATTGCCGAGGACCTTGCGCTGCACATCGCCACCCGTGGCTATCGCGGCAAAGCGATGTTTGTGGCGATCGACAAGGCCACCGCGGTCCGCATGTACGAGAAGACCAGGGCCGCCGTTGCCCGTCTCGTCGCCGCGGACGAGATCAAGTTGAAAACCGCCCACGAGGCCGAGGGCGCTGCCATTGCCGACCGGCTACAGTGGATGCGCAGTCTCGATCTGGCCGTCGTGGTCAGCCAGGGCCAGAACGAGGTCGGCGACCTGAAGGCCAAGGGCCTCGACATTCTGCCCCACCGCGAGCGGATGCAGAAGGAGGACCTAGAAGCAAAGTTCAAGAACGCCGACGATCCGCTCCGCCTCGTGTTCGTCTGTGCCATGTGGATCACCGGGTTCGACGTGCCCACCGTCTCAACCGTCTACATCGACAAGCCGATGAAGAACCACACACTCATGCAGACGATCGCGCGGGCGAATCGCCGGGCGGAGGGCAAGACTTCCGGTGTAGTGGTCGATTATGTGGGCGTGTTCTTGAACCTCCAGAAGGCCCTCGCGGTCTACGCGGGCGCTGGTGGAGAGGGTAGCGATACTCCGATCCAGGACAAGCAGGCGCTCGTTGAGGCGCTCTCCCGCGCCCTCCAGGAGGCGGCAAACTTCATCGAACCGCTTGGCGTTTCGACAGACGACATCATGGCCGTAGGAGGCCTACAGCGCACCGTTAGAATCGCCAGCGCCGTTGAGACGTTGATCTCCCCGGACGAGCGCCTGCGGGCCTTCCTGCGCCTCTCAGGGGCGGTCGTGCGAGCCTACAAGGCGCTGCTGCCCGACGAACGAGCCGCCCCATTCATTCAGGCCGTTGCGGTCCTGCACACGCTTGCCGACGCGCTCAAGGCAAAGCTGGGCCCGGTAGACATCAGCGCCATCACCGCGAAGATTGCCGCCTTGTTGGACGAAAAAATCGAGGGCGTCGCGATCCTCACGCCCATTGTGGAAGGCGACCGCGCCGAGGGCCGGGTTGACCTGTCCGACATCGACTTCGACAAGCTGGCTACGCTGTTCGCCGCCAAGCCCAAGACTGCCGCCAGCCAACTCCGCGAGGCTGCCGAGGAGAAGGCCAAGAAGATGGCCGAGGTCAACCCAACCCGGCAAGACATGGTGGAGCGGTTGGAAGAGCTGGTCGCGGAGTACAATGCTGGCTCGATCGATGCCGAACGCTTCTTCAAGGCCCTGAAGGAGCTTGTGGCCGATCTTGACGAGGAAGGGCATCGCGCTGCTCGTGAAAACCTCAGTGAGGAAGAGCTGGCGATCTTTGACTTGCTCACCAAGCCCGCTCCAACGTTGACCGCAACCGAAGAAGTTCGTGTGAAGCAGGTATCCCGTGAGTTGCTGCAGCGACTTGAGGACCTCGTTGCAGCGGTCGACTGGCTGAAGGGACGGCAGAGCCGAGCGTCAGTTCTTTCGGAAATTCGCGTCAAGTTGAACGAGCTGCCGGAGGAGCCGTACCCAGAGACGGTGTGGTTGGCTAAGGTCGACCAAGTCTGGGACTTCGTGCTCCAGCGTTACGCCCGGTAGGCAGGCTATCTACGCCCCACGCCCTTCGCGAGGTCGGGAGTCCATCTGAGGCATCAATTACAGTCCCGCACTGGCATCGCAGCATTACGCCCCCGACGCCTTGATTGAACGAGCTGTCAGGTGGTACAAGATCCAGTACAACTCACCTGATAAGGGGGTGCTCAGCTGACGGTAATATAGGGTTTTTTTGTTCAGGGTTCCCCGTCCTCTTCCGGGCACCACACTATAAGCATTGCGCCTTATAGACGATCAAGCTGGGCACCACTGGGTGCCGCGCTTGACTTGTAGGACAATGTTGCTCAGATGTTCTCACCGCAAAGACAGCGGGGGATGGCATGGTCCAGACATCAGGCAGTAGCGAGCGGAACGCGTTCTCGCGGTGGTTGCGAACGGGTAAGGTGCCATCGGCGCTGGGTCCTGACGGCCTCGAACTCAAATATAATCCATGGCATGATCTGGCGGACGGCCAGTTTACCTTCGCAGGCGCGGGACGCCATGATGGGTCGAGCAACGGCGATACGACTAACGCCGGGAACGGTCGCACGTCCTCCCATGTCGGTCGTGCTCCAAGAGTCGGGTCGCGGACTGCGGCGCACCCGAAAGCCAAAGTACCGCAGGCGAGACCGCTAGCGGGAGTTGGCCAGAGATCAGTAGAGCACGGCTCGGTCGGAATACCGCCCGCGCGCGTTCCTGTAACGCCGCCAAGTAGTCAGTCGAGCCCTGTTGCCGAATTCGTCGGTGGAGTCGGTCAGGGGCTTTACGATGTCGGTGCGGCAACGGTGACTGGCGTCCGTGCTGCGCTGACGACAAATCCGGTCACCACCGTTCGCAATGCCGGCCAAGGGATAGCGGGCATGATCGACACTACGATCGCTGCCGAAGATACGCCGGCTCGTGTCCAGCTTACGCGGGCGGCAGCCGCGGTCGACAACGCCTCGGCCCGCGAGATCGGTCGCGCCACGGGATCGGTCGCTGGAAACATTGCGCTGGCGGTCGCACCTGGGGCGGCGCTCTCCAAGGTTTCGGCGATGCGAAGCCTGCGCATGGCGAGGCCCCGCACGATCTACGATCCGCCACAGATTGGCTGGGTGAAGGAGACTCTCAAGCGCGACGAACCTTGGACAGCGTATAATGATTCGGCGACCGGTGCGCGTACTGGGCAGGCGCCGACGCTGATGCGAACAATGCCGAACGGCTCGAAGCGACCCGTAAAGTTCGATGGCATACAAGCCGAATACGTTATCGATCGTAAGTGGGGCGTAAGGGACGCACCGCATGCGCGAGCCCAAATATTGCGACAATCGCAGGTGTTGGCGCAACATCGACTTATCGGCACGTGGGAGGTTCCCAACCCTGTCCAGAAAGCCAAAGCGCTCAAGCTGCTGAAGAAAATGAACGTTACCAACATTAAAGTCAGGGTGGTGAAGCCGTGATAGCCGTACAGGTCGCCCGTATAGTCGCTCGGTTTGTGGTTTTTGCAGATCTCACAGATGGAGAACTGCTCGACGCCGATGTCGCTGTCGAGATGATGGAAGCGCTGGGCTCTGACCTTGAAGCGCTGGAAAAGGGTTTTCTACGCGAACTGGTCGACGCCTTCGCCGTAATTGCCGAGGAATATAGCGGCGAGGCGCAACGGGTGGTGCGAGATATCGCGCACAGCTTTTATCTTGAGGAAGCGCTCGCAGCCGACGATCCGGTCAAGCTGGCGGCATTGGAAGCTTTGCGCGACGCGAGGGGCTGAACCGCGGTACTTGGACTCGTGGGAATCTCAAGGCCGCATAATTCAGTGCTGATGCTTGCATCACTGACGGCTGACCGAAATTATCCAATGGTCTGAGTGTCCATCTTTGTCCGTTGTGGGGCACCACACTACATTGAAGCGCAACCGGGCGAGGCGCCGCGCTTGACTCGTCGCACAATGTTGCTCAGATGTTCTCGTCGCTATCGGGAGCGGGCGACCTGATCAACGTATCTGACGAAAAGCGATATGCTTTCACGGTTTGGCTGCGAACAGGTCGGCTGCCGCCCGCGCATCGAGCCGACGGACTCGAGTTCAAGTTCAATCCATATCATGACCCGCGCGACGGTCGTTTCACCTTGCGCCAGACGGACCACGTGCACACGGCGAATTGGGTTCTGGCTACGCAGGTTCTCAGTCTCGATCAGTCCGCTCTTCCGCAAATTTGGGAAGCGCTGGCGAGGTTGTGCCGCAAGTCGCGTCGTCGGCACTGCGGAACGTATCGGCAACGTGGACTGCAATAGACCCGCGACTTGTCCCGGGACCATTTCCGCTTCGCCGGCCGGCAATACGAACGTGGCGTTAACGGCAATACGGGTTCGCACGACCGCAAGACGAAAAGCGCCGGTCCTGATGCTCCGGCAATGAACGTCCGCATGTCAGGCCATGTCGCGACAATCCGCGACGTGGCGCAGTATCGCTGCGTTCCGGCGGAAGATTCCCGATATGACAATAGGCTCGGGAACGACAATGGTGTCGGCGGGTCGGCGGCCTGCCATCAAGGAATCGCAATGAGGATCGAACACTCCAGTCCCACAGCGAATGTCAGCCGGCGGACGTTCGTTTTCGCCAGCGCATCGCTGATGGTCACGGGCGCGGGTGCGGGCGCGGGGCACGCCCCAGCGGATTATGGTGTCGCGTCGATGGCGGCGCTGGAACGCCGACATGGCGGGCGGCTGGGAGTCTACGCACTTGATCTTCAGACTGGGCATACGCTCCGCTACCGTGCCGACGAGCGCTTCAAGCTGATGAGCAGCTTCAAGGGCCTGCTAGCAGCGCTGATATTGTCCGACGTCGCGAAGGGGCGAGACAGCCTGGACGTCATGATGCGCTACGGCCCCTCGGATCTTATGTCCGCGTCCCCCGTGACGCAGGCCAATGTCACCCGCGGATCGATGAGCGTGCGCGAAATGTGCGAAGCAATCATGTACCGTAGCGACAACGCGGCCGCCAATCTGCTGATGCGTCGCGCCGGCGGGCCGGGACGCCTCACAGCGTTTTTACGCACCCTTGGCGATCACACCACGCGCATCGACAATTATGAAGGCCATCTGACCGATCACCCCCTGCCCATGGATAGCTCAGCACCGCGCGCGGTAGCCGAGACGATGCGCCGGATTATGCTTGGTCCAGTCCTGCCGATCTCGGCGCGACGGCAATGGCAAAAGTGGATGGAGGGCAACGTCGTTGGCCGCTCCCGGCTACGCGCTGGCTTTCCCGACACCTGGGTCGCCGGGGACAGGACCGGCACCGGAGACGGTATCTGCAACGATTTTGCCTTTGCCAAACGGCCTGGCGTCGCCCCCCTTTTGGTGAGCGCCTATTACACCGCTCCGGGCGTGGGAACGGAGGATCAGGAAGCAGTGCTGCGTGATGTCGGCCGCCATGTTGCGCGGTGGCAGATACCGCGCACGTCACCAAAGCGTGCTGAGCCAACCAGACATTGGCGTTAGTCGCTAATGATACCTTGTCCCAAACAATGGTGAGAGAATGCATCATCGCGGCAGGAGCGATCGACATATCCTCCCGACCTTACCCGCTTATCGCAACGTGATCTGAAAAGATCGCAGATCAACTGAATGAACCTTTTTGTAGCCTGATGGCGCGAGGCACGAGCGCGGTTCGGAGAACAACAGCAAGGAGAGCAGTCATGATAGCGAAGGTAGCCACAAAAAAGTGACCCTCGCTTGGCGATACGAAAATGCGATTGACGGGCGCCCGACTGCCCCGGCGAAGCGTGAACTGTAAAAGCGAGGGGGAGGTTAAATGAGCTTCTGGGGAACTTGGAAGCACGGTGCTTTCATTGGCGCGTAATGTGCCTTGCCGCCGCCATGGGGCTCTTTGCCGCCGTTCTCGTGGGTAGTCTAATCGCCTTGGTTGTCGGGCTTTTTGATGCCTATGCAGCAGATCAATACCTAGAGTATTTCGTGGCAGTAGCCGGCATCGCTACCGTGCCGTTCATGATCGGACAAACGGCGCTAAATTTAATGGAAGGTTGGACACCGTCCAAACCGCTGCCCTGACGCCGGGAAATGTGACTGTGAGGCGATTTGTGCGGCTCTAACGCGGCTCGGAGTGAAAACGTAGCGTTTCAGGCGTTTGCGGTAAGCCACTGGCGGAGACGGAGGGATTCGAACCCTCGGTACCAGTAAACCCGGTACGGCGGTTTAGCAAACCGCTGGTTTCAGCCACTCACCCACGTCTCCGGCTGCAGCAGATGCGGGGCTATAGCGAGGCTCGGTGCAGGGGGCAACGCCTGTAATGGATCCGGCTCGCGAATTCCCGCATTGGGTGACGCGACATGGGTTTGCCGCCCGGCTGCGGTTCCGTCCCACCCGGCTCGTTCCCACCATCCCGGCGCGCGCCCGTCCGCCCCCACCCTGCCGTTCACCCCGAATTCGCCCAAATTCGACACGCACGCCCGGTTCGTTCATTGCGCGGCAAGGCCTAGGTTGGTTAATCTGGCTGGCGACAGGCATTCTGGTGGCCAACCTGGCGACACGGGATGCCTTGATATTTGGGGATCGATCGACATGCGTAGCGTCTGGCTTGGCCTGGGTGCCCTAGCGGCAGCCGTTTGCGGCGGCACCGCGTCCGCGCAGGTTCGAACGATCGATCCCAACCAGGCGATCGATGGCGATCTTGCGCCGCGCGCCTATCAGCCCCCCTCGCGCCCGCAGGCGAGCACGCAGCCGTCACGCCCGGCCGCGCCGGACCCCGTTTATCCGGAGACGCCGGCGCAGGACGCCCCGCCCGTCACGACGACCGCCACCCGCCCCCCGGAAACGCGCGCAGAGGCGACGATGCAGGCCGCTGACACCTATGAACGCGACGACCTGCTCGCGGCAGGCGAAGGCGTGTTCGGCAAGGGCGCCGCCGGGCTGGGCGGGCTGCTGGAGAAGATCCTCAAGGACCAGGGCCGGCCCAATGCCTATATCGCCGGGCGCGAGGCCTCGGGCGCGTTCATCCTCGGCGTCCGCTACGGCTCGGGGATCATGAGCCACAAGGTCGAGGGCCAGCAGCCGGTCTACTGGACCGGGCCGTCGGTCGGCTTCGACGTCGGCGGCGATGCGAACAAGGTCTTCGTGCTGGTCTACAACCTCTACGACACCGAAGAACTCTACAAGCGCTTCCCAGCAGTTGAAGGCCGGCTCTACCTGGTCGGCGGTTTCGCCGCGACGTACTTGAGGCGCGGCAACGTCGTCTTGATCCCGATCCGCCTCGGCGTCGGCTGGCGCGCGGGCGTGAACGTCGGGTATATGAATCTCACGCACAAGAGCCGATGGTTGCCGTTTTAGGCGAAGCGCGGCAGCGGGCCACGCCCCGCTGACTCGCGCAAGCCCGGCCGGCGGGGCAAAGCCCCGTCCGACGACGTGGGCTTTGCCCACGGCACGCGCCCACAACTCACCGTAGCTTGGCGCTACTGCACCCAAGCGCCAAAAGTTGACGCCCCCACTCCAACCGCTACCCCCGGCAAATGGCAAAACCCGACCGCCTCGCCCGTCTAGACGCCCAGCGCGAAGACCTCGAAACCGAATACCGCGACACGCTGATCGCAGCGCTCGAGAAAACCGCCTCGGGTTCGCTGGGCCTGTTCGACCGCACCCCGGACCGCCGCGTCCGCGCCGCGATCGCGCCGACGATTGACGCGCTCACCGAGATGGGCACCGACATCGATTCGATGCGCGAACGCCTGATGCTCGAGCCGTTCGCGCTCCACCGCGACTTCTTCGCCGCCCGCGGCCCGGTCAGCGCCAGCGCGGTCGGCGAACAGAAGGAAGCGCGGCTGTGGCTGGATCGACTAAAGACCTCGTCATCCTGACGAAAGTCAGGATCCAGAGCGACAAACGTCGTCATGCATGGCTCTGGAGCTGGGTCGAGCCCAGCAATACGGAGCGTTGGCGACTTACTGCGATTGGAGGGTAGTTTACCCCTCGAACCGCCACCCGACATTGGTCCCGGCGAGAAACGGCACCACCGCCGTATCCCCCGCGCCAACCGACGCCGGCACTGCGACGTCGCCGCGCACCAACGTCACCGTCCCCTCGTTCAACGGCAACCCGTAGAACCGCGCGCCATGCTCGGACGCGAACCCCTCGAACGTGTCGAGCGCCCCCTCCTCGTCGAACACGCGCAGATACGCCTCCAGCGCGAACGGTGCGTTGAAGATCCCCGCGCACCCGCACCCAGACTCCTTCGCCCCGACGACATGCGGCGCGCTGTCCGTCCCCAGGAAGAACCGCGGCGACCCCGATACCGCCGCGCGCCGCACGGCCAATCGATGCGTCTCGCGCTTCAGCACCGGCAGACAATAGGCGTGTGGCCGAAGCCCGCCGTCGAAAAGTGCATTACGGTTGATCAGCAGATGCTGCGGCGTGATCGTTGCCGCGATCGGATGATCCGCTTCGGCCACGAACGCCGCCGCCTCCGCCGTCGTGATATGCTCCAGCACGATCCTCAGCCCAGGATAGTCGCGCACCAGCGGCGTCAGCACGCGCTCGACGAACACCGCCTCGCGGTCGAAGATGTCGATCGACTTGTCGGTCACCTCGCCGTGGATCAGCAGCGGCATGCCGATCCGCTGCAACGTCTCCAGCACAGCCGTCAGCGCGCGGATATCGGTGACGCCGTGTGCCGAGTTGGTCGTGGCGTGCGCGGGGTACAGCTTGCACGCGGCGAACACGCCTTCCGCATAGCCGCGCTCGAGCTCGGCCGGATCGGTGCCGTCGGTGAGGTAGCACGTCATCAGCGGCGTGAAATCGACGCCCCCATCTTCGCCACCGCCCAACGCCGCCATGATCCGTTCGCGATATGCCTCGGCGGCCGCGACCGAGGTCACCGGCGGGGTCAGGTTCGGCATGATGATTGCCCGCGCGAACTGCCGCGCGGTATGCCCCGCGACCGCCTCCAGCATCGCGCCATCGCGCAGGTGGACGTGCCAGTCATCGGGGCGGCGGATCGTGAGGCGGTCGGTCATGCCGCCTTCCTATCGGCGCACGTGCCCCGACGCCAGACGGACCAGCCCGGGTTTTCGTCGCGTCGACCGATGCTCGCTAGGGGTGAAACCATCCCTTGGTTGGAAATCGCTCCACGCGCACTAGGTGACAGTCATGGACACTGATCTTCCCGGAACGATGCTCGCCGACCGCAGCGTGATCCGCGTCGCCGGCGAAGACGTACGCGGCTTCCTGCAGGGGCTGGTCACCGCCGACACGGCGCTGCTCACGCCAGACGCGCCCGCCTGGGCGGCATTGCTGTCGCCGCAAGGCAAGGCGTTGTTCGATTTCATCCTGTGGGCCGACGGCGCCAACGTGCTGATCGACGTCGAGGCCGCGCAAGCCGACGCGTTGACGAAGCGCCTTTCGCTCTACCGCCTGCGCCGCGCGATCACATTCGCGCTCGACGATCGCGCAGTCCATTGGGCACGGGAAGGCGACCGCGGCGTTCCCGACCCCCGGCTTGCGGACCTGGGACGCCGCTGGCTCGGACCACCGGCTGAACCCGCAACCGACTGGCACGCGCACCGCCTGTCGCTCGGCGTGACCGAAGGCGTCGGCGAACTCGGCGCGGGCGAAACACTCTGGCTCGAATGCAACGCGAGGGAGCTGAACGGCGTCAGCTTCACCAAGGGGTGCTACGTCGGACAGGAAAACACCGCGCGGATGCACCACCGCTCGAAGGTCAACCGCCGGCTGATCGTCGCACCGTTCACCGAACCGAGCGGAAGGACACGCGTGACCTATCCCGAACTCGGCCTGATGGTAGAGCATCGTCGCGTCGAGGCACTTGGCGACGCCATCGTTCCGCTCTGGCTGGCCGCGGCGCTAACCCAAACGCCCACCGACTGACTCGCTCACGGGTTTGCGCGCGCCCAGTCCGCAGCGTCCGTTACCTGAGCCACGGAGGGCGTCACGCCCGTATACAGTACGAACTGCTGCAAGGCTTGGAGCGTGGCCACGTCCGCCCCGGTGATGCACCGCTTGCCCGCTTCGGCCGCAGCTTTTAGAAACGGCGTCGCGACCGGATATTGCACCACGTCGAACGCTACGGTGCAGGCCGCGATCATGTCCGCCGGAAAGGCCAGTACATCGGCATCCGCGCCGGTCATCCCGCGCGGCGTGGCGTTGACGAGCAAAGCAGCCTCACCCATCGGTTCCGCCGCCCAGGCAAAACCATAGCGATCCGCGATCGCGCGCCCGGCCGCCTCGTTCCGCGCGACAACGGTGCCACCCCGAAATCCGCTGTCGCCGAGCGCCGCCACGACCGCCTTCGCCATCCCGCCGGATCCTTGCACGACGAACGGCATCGCCCGATCGAGATCCGCAACCAGATCGACGACCGCGCCGTAATCGGTGTTGTGCCCGGTGAGCACGCCGTCATCGTTGACGATCGTATTCACGCTGTCGATCGCGCTGGCCGACTGCGCCAACCCGTCGAGCAGCGGGATCACCGCCTCCTTGAACGGCATCGAGATCGCGCACCCGCGAATGTCGAGCGCCCTGATCCCGCCGATCGCCGCTTCCAGGTCCGTGGTCGAGAACGACTTGTAGACGAAATCCAGCCCGATTAGCTCGTAGAGCCGGTTATGGAACCGCGACCCGAAATTTCCCGGCCGCGCCGACAACGACATGCACAGCCGCGTGTCCCGACCCATCAGCGGTTTCATCTGCATCTCCTCGGCAAGCGCACCCTAATATGCTCACGGGCAGCCGTGGTGAAGCGTCGATAGATGTTTTCCCGCGAACGCGCGAAGCCGCAAAGATGTCGGCCCCAGCCAAGCGCTGCGCCTCCCGCCCTCGCGACAGCACTGAAAAATCCCATGAGAAGGCGACCAACGCCGCCACCGGCAAACCCTCTTCGCGCCTTTGCGCCTTCGCGTGAATACATCGACGTTCCGCCAAACACCGCCGTCGCAAAAGGCCCAGGCGTTGATTTTGTTCGCGAGGAAGCGCGGCGCCGCGAGAGTAAGAAGCCGGCTTGCCTAGCGCGTTTCGCCATCGCCCCGCCTTGGCGAAGCCTACCATCCAAAGCCGCTTTCACGGATGCGCTTACCCGGAACGATTCATCTCCGCCCTTACTCTCCGCGGCTCCGCGCGAACAAAATCGACACTCGCTCAATCCACGAACTTTCGCGATTGCCCCTCCCCCGCGAAGCACAAAAGAAAAGGGAGGCCGGCTTGCGCCGACCTCCCCAAACTTCATTCCGTAACCGACCCGAAAGCCGGTTGGCGAAAGTCTTACTGGCCCGAACCCGGACCGTAGGTGACTTCCACGCGACGGTTCTGCACTTCGCGAACGCCATCGGCGGTCTCGACGCGCGGACGGCTCTCGCCGAATGCTTCCGTCGAGATGACGCTGTCCGGGATGGCATGCGAAGACAGGTATGCCTTCACGCCATCTGCGCGGCGCTGCGACAGACCGACGTTGTACGATGCCGAACCCGACTTATCGGCGTGACCTGCCAGCATGACCTGTGCGTTGCCGCACGACTGGTACTGCGTGATGGCGTTGTCGAGGATCGACGCTGCCTCAGGCGTGATGTCCGACTTGTCCCATTCGAAGAACACGATGAACGGACCAGGCGAGCAGACGACTTCGACCGGCGCAGGCGGCGGAGGAGGAGCGACTGGCTCGGGCGGCGGCGGCGGCGGCGGCGGCGGCGGAGCAGCAGGCTCGCCGAAGTTGTACGTCACACCACCAAGGATGCTGTGCGAACGATAGCGACCGTCGAACACGCGGTTCGAAACGTCGACCAGCTTGACGTTCTCGGCGTTGAAGAAACGATACTTCAGCGTCGCGTCGATGTGGTCGGTCAGCGGTGCACGGATACCGGCCAGGCCCTGATATGCGAACACGGTGTCCGAATCGTTCAGGAAATCGCCGTTGTTGTTGAGGCCGTACTGCGCCTTGACGCGAGCAACACCAACACCACCGCCGACAAAGCCCTGGATGCCATCGTCCGGACCGAAGTCCAGAAGGCCGTTCAGCATGAAGCTGAGCGCCGACGACGAACCGCCAGCGTAGTCGTAGTTACCCTGGCCCGCGTTGCCGCGAACGCCGGTGCGACCGAACACAGGCGTGGTCGTGTTCGACGAGTAGCCGTCCACGGTTGCCTTACGGTAGCCGACTTCGGTTTCGAGGCGGAAACCGCCAAAGTCGTAGCCCATCACGGCATCGACGTCGTAACCATAGTCATGATCGACCGAACCGGACCCAACGGCGCCGATATCATAGTCGATGTCTTCAACGATCATCCCACCGCCTTCGACGCCAACGTACCACGACTTGTCGCGGGCGAGGGCGGGAGTAGCAAGTGCGGTGGAGGCGAGTGCCAGAACGACGGCAAGCTTCCGCATATAAATCCCCTTTCATGAGTGTCACACGGACATCGCAAACTCCCTATCCTCGGGCTTGTTTCCACGCAAGCTAACAAAAGTTGGATGTGTTGCCGGAACGACACAGTTTTTGGGGTGTTTTAAGCGGAAATCAGTCCGTGGCCCCGCAATGCTGCCAATATGGCACCAATCGCCGCTCGTGACTGGGCATCGATCACGGCGCCACCCGTCGCATCCGGAACCGCCGCGCGCCTTGCGCCGACCACGTCGACGCCGCCGATCGAGACCCGGCTCCCGGCTAGTACTCCCAACGTCCAGACACCCGCACCGAACCGCGCCGCCTGCCCATCGGCAATGCTCCACGCCGTCATGCCCTCGCGCGGCGCCAGGAACCGCCACCCGCTCGCCGTCCACCCGGCGATCGCCCGCGCCTGCCCGACCCAGCCACCGGTCGGTGCAGTTCCCACGATCCAGGCGCTGCCCACCGTCGGCACCGCTGGCGGTACGTTGGTTCCCACCGCCGTCACGCTCGCCTGCACCGCAAGATCCAATAATGTCAGCGCCTCGTTATGCGTCGCTTCCTTTTGCGCCTGGCCAGGCTGCAACAATGGCAATGCCAGACGCGCTGTGCGGTCGTCGCTCATAATTCGTTCCCCCGTTGGTGAATCACGCCGGTACGATCAGGGGCGGTACGATCAGTTCCGCCGCGAGCGACTCTCCGAACACACCACGCTGCCGGACTGCGATGCTTACGGAACCGATGCGTTCCGCCGCCGTGACCGAGACAAAGGGCTCCGCCACATCGACATCGCGCGAGGTTCCGCCAGCCGTCACGGTCACCCGGTACGCCTCGACCTCCTCGGCCAACGGCGCATCGACCCCGTCGATCCAGCGCCACCCCGCCCTGCTCCGCCGCGTCCACCGCACCGTCGCACTGCCGTCGGTTTCGCTCGCGAACCGCAGATGCACCGGCGAAGGCGGCACCACCGAAGCCCCGTGCATCACGCACCGCGTCTCGACCGGCGCATCATCACCGACCCCGGACGCGATCACGCGAACCTCGCGCCTGATCACCGACACCGGCAAGTCGAACGCCCGAGCCGTCCCCGTCTCGAGCAACACGAACCGCTCCCCAACCATCTGCAGGCCAGCCGCCGCCTCGGTTCCCCGCCGCCCACGCAGCAACTGGCTCAACCGCCACCGCGCGCCGCCCAGCGGTTCCGCTCGACCGAACTGCACCAACTCGTCCCCCAGCAGAGCCAAATTCACGCTCCGATCCAGCGCCGCCGCATCCGCATCGCCCAGCTCCATCCCCGCCTGCGCAAGAACCACCTCGAACGCTCCCCGCAGATCGACAAGCGTCGCCGGTGCGCCGGGCGCCACAACCGCAATCGTCCCAAGCACCCCAGGCGCAGCCGTCGCCCCGGCCGCCACCCAGCTCACGCCATCGTCAACGCTGTAAAGCAGAGCCGCCTGCCGCCACGCCGCCCCCGTCCCCGCCGCAACCACCGTCATCCGCGGCGCACTCAACGGCACCTCCTCGAGCCCCGGAACCTCGAAAGCCCGCAAGATCGTCACGCCGACGACCGCATCCACCGCCCCCGAAACCCGCCCGCTCGTCGCGCTCGCCGGCAGCGACGCGGCCACCAGCGGCACCAGCCCCAGCGTCGTCACCATCCCCTCGATGCTGACATCGGCCACCCGCCAGACGCCGCCCTCGCCAGCAATCGTCACGCAAGCCCCCGGCGCGATCGCCATCGCCCCGAACCCCGCCGCAACTGTCCGCCGCACTCGCCCAGCCTCAGCCCGCGCCAGCATCGCCTCCGCCACAGTCTTCGCCGCGCCCGCCTCAAGCACCGCCGGCACCTCGACGCGGTCATCACGCATACCAGCCCCCGGCCGCCGCGCCCGCTGAACACCCGCCTGATAATCCCGCGCCGCATCATAATACCCAACGGTCACTGTCCGCGGCACAGTCTCGATCGCCGCCACAGCCCGAGCCCGCCGCACGCCCTTTCCCTCAACCGCAAACCCCTCGTCCGCCACGACGACGGTAGCCCCCGCCGCATCCTGCATCACCAACCCGGCTCCGGAAGGTGCAAACCAGGCCCCGCCAGCCTGCCCCAGCACCTCCAGCACCGCGCGAACGCTCCCGCCGGACGCCGCGAACCCGCCCACCGCCAGCGAAGCCGTCCCCGAAACCTCCCCCGCCAGCGCCTTCGCGATCGTCGACACCAGCACCGAACCCTCGTCCGCGATCACCTCGAACGTCAGCGAAGGAATCCGATTCCCGAAATCCGCCAACTGCAACATCTCGAACACCGCATAGGCCGCCCCCCGATACGCCGGCGTCGCCGCGCCCTCCGCCGACGCGATCAACGGATCCACCGCCTGATCCTCACCCCCAAGATGCAACCGAAACCCGGTAGCCGTCTTGAAGTCCCCTGCCGCCCCCCGCAGCAGCTTCCCCTCAGCCCAGATCCGCCCCACGCCGCGGATAGCCCGAGCCGACAACAGCACCGCAAAAGACGCCGCATAGGAGTATGTCGAGACACTAGGCTGCCCCTTGCCCGACCGAGACGAACTCCGACTCTCGATCAAATCGGTCGCCCAGATCACCGTCCCTGCCACCCGCATCGTGCCGAACAATTTCGGAATCTGCGCCCCGTAAGACGAAGTCTGCACCGCCAGCTCGACCAGTCGCGGCCCCTCCCGCCGCTTCGGCCCGAACAGCGCATGATCCACCGACTGCCCGATCAACGCGCCGATCGCGCCCCCGATCGGCCCGCCCACCGCGCTTCCCACGGCCGTCAATACCAAGGTCGCCATGTCACACCTCCATCCGCCACACACCGAGCACCGGCCAGGGCGGCATCCCCGGCCGCTCCACCACGCGCCGCAACCCCGCGTCCGCATGCACGAAGCCGCCAGCCGTCCTGATCCCCAGATGAACCTGCCCCGGCCCCGCCGCCATCAGCAGCACGTCGCCCGCCTCAGCCTCGGCAACCCGCACCAGCACCCGGTCGAGCAAACCCCAATCGCCACCCCGCAGCGCATACCCGCTCGGAACTTCGCCGAGATACCCCCCGGCCCGCAAAGCCAGCGCGACCAGCCCGACACAATCGAGCCCATCCGCCCCCCGCCCATGCAACCGAAACCGCGTCCCCACCGCCTGCACGGCGGCATCCGCAACCCGGCTCAAGCCCCAGGATATCGCGTCAGCAGATCGATCCCCGGCAAATACGGCTCCCCGCGAAAGTTCACCGCATTCCCGAACCGCCCCGCACAGGTGGCGAGACTCTTGTCACACCCCTCGACGACCTCGACCAACACCCCCGCCTCCACGACGAACGAAGGCACAGCGCGCAACGTAACCGCCACCCCCGCACCCCGCGCCACAGCACTCTCCAACCCGCAATTCGCGCCCCCGAACCACCGCAACAGCCCACCCCCAAGCCCCTCCGCACTGGAGTCCAACGTCACCACCGTCCCCTCGCAAGCAACAACCCGAGCAAACCGCCGCCGCCCCTCCATCGCCACTCGACAGCGCCGATCCCCCAGCTCCGCCCGACACTCCGGCGAAGTCTCCTCCACCACCGCCCGATCCAGCGCCGCACTCGCCCCCCGCAGCTCCGCAGTGAACCCAGCATCCCCCAGCTCGACCGCGCCGATCACGCCCTCCCCGAGTTCCACCCGAGCAACCGGATCGGTCCAATCCACCGCAAACAACACCACCCGAGCCCCATCCCAGCGCCCGCTCAGCAGATCCCGCTCGCCGATAGCAGCAGACGTCAAGGCCCCCGCCACATCCATCGTATCCGCCTCCAGCCCCTCACTCCGCTGGATCGCCGAAGGCGTCATCCCCGGCGCAGCCCGGTGCACCAGCCCGTCCACCACCAAATCCCGGTCATGCGCGGTCAAGCCCACCGCCACCCCATCCCGCCGCTCGATCCGCCAGCACAAGGCGATCGAAGCCAGCTCAGCCTCCAGAAACATGAACGTCTCCTTCAAAGGAATTCCCTCGCCCCTCCGGGGAGAGGGAGGGGCCCGCGCGCCCTTGCGCGTGGGAGGGAGAGGGGAGTGAGGCTAGGGACACAAATCCCAACCACCCCTCACCCTCCCGTCGCCAAGCGGCTCCTCCCTCCCTCTCCCCGGCGGGGAGAGGGAAAGATCAAGCCTCCCGAACCTCAACCAGCGGCACACTCGCCGCCACCCCAGCCAGAAACGTAGCCCGAGCCACGCTCAACCGATCCTCGGCAAACCGAACCGGCACATCGAACGCGAACCCCGCCGTCACCACAGCCCCAACGGCAGGCGCCACATCCAGCACCACCCACCCCCCAGCCTCGACAGAAAACGCCAAAGTCCCAACGCCCCCCAAAGCCACCGAAACACTGCCAGCAACCGGCCGGGTAATCCGCCGCTCAGCCGCCCCGTACGACTTTACCAAGGCAAACCGCCGCAAGACCCCATCGCCAACCCCAACGACCTCCCCGACAGCGTCGAAATCGAAAGGATCCCGCAACCGAAACCCCCGCGCCGCCCCCATCCGCGCCCGAAAGAACGCGAGCAGCACCGCGATGTCCGCCTCGCTCCGCAACCCCGGCCCGACATCGTACGACGTCCGAGCCTCCGCCCACGCCGCGTTCCGAGCCTCCCGCCCCCCCGCACTCGTCAAGATCGCGGTCGAAAACCCAGGCGCCACCTCGGCCTCGCGCCCCAGTTCCAACGGAAACAGCACGTCATCGAACGCGTCCACGGCATCCTCCTGTTCCGTATCAAAATGCACGAACCCATCCCGCATCACCTGCGGCAGCGCCCAGAGGAACGTCTCCGCCACCCCCCGCGCCCGAGCCACCTCGGCGGCGGCCTCGATCAGCCCCCACTCCGCCGCCTGGTCAGGCTTCAACACGAACCCCGAAAGATAATGCTGCCTCTCGACCGGATACCCCAGTCGCGCGAACGCGACCGCCACGCCCTCCGCAGACGACGCAGAATCCCCCGCCGTCACCCAGTCGTAATCCTCCAACTGCAGCACGTCGAAGGCAGGACTAGCCCACCCCACCGGCATGTTCGCGCGCTTCGCCTCCGGCGCCTTCGCATCGAGCACTGTCGGCAAATACGTCAGCAGATGCGACACGCATTCCGGCGCCACCGCTCTGGCAGCCGCCACCAGCGCCGCCGTGGACGCCGCCAGGCAAAACCCCGCCGCATCCAGCGTAACGATCTGCGCAGGCGTCTTCGACCGCCGAATATTCGCCATCGCCACGGGCGCAAACGCCGCCACCGCGCTCGCGTCGTAAAAGCACGGCCGGCCGTCCGGCATCACCCACCACCACGGCTCGCCGACCTGGAACTTGGGCGCCAACCCCGCGGCGACGGCAATCCCCATAAAGGCCCGAGCCACGGCTTGCAGATACCCCATCGCCCCAGCATGCGCCGGCGATAGCAGCGTCGAAGGCGGCTCCCACCCCGTCAGCGCCGGCGCCCCATCGGCCGCCCGCTGCTTCCAGTCGCTCCAGCAATGCGCATCGAACAGCTCATAACTCAGCGACCAGATCACATCGAAACCCAGCGCCTTTGCCCGCGCCGCGAAATCTCGATGCCAAGCCGCACAAGCGACGTTCAGGACGCCCCCCACTGCCGACACGTAAAACCCGCCCCCAGCCCCCTCGAGCCGGAAATAATGGCTCATCCCGACATAATGCGTGATGCTCCCCCGATACCCGAGATGCAGCGCATTCCGCAGCAACCGCGCCGGCGTCAGGTTATAGCTATCGTCATACCCCCCAGCGATCCGAACCCCGTGCTCCGGCACGACGGCATCGCCGATCGCCAGCACCGACCCCGGCCCCTCGCAAACGAGGTCGGTCCACTCGACCCACCCCTCGCGCGGCGCGGCCAGCGGCACATCGACCTCGCTATACTCCGGCGGCACCACCGACACGAACATCCGGTCGATATCCCCCGCCCACACCGGATCGCTATCCTCGGGCAGCTCATACCCGCCGACCATCGCCCCGAAATCCAGCGAGACGACCGCATCCTCCGGCGCTCCCACCGCATAATTCCACAACCGCACATACCAGGACCGAGCGACCCCAGCCGCATCCCGCCCCTCGATCGTGAGAGTGGGCCCATTGATGGCATCCAACGCCATCACCCCCGAAGACCGCCACCGAAACCGCAGCCGACAGTCCCGAAAATCCCGCGAAGTCTCATACTTCAGTAAAGGATGATCGAACCGATCCACCGCCTCCCAGATCACGCCCGCCAGATCATCCGCCCTATAAAACACCGCATCCACCCGCAGGGACGCGGGGCCAGTAGTCACAACCGAAGCCATCATCGGCCGCGGAAAATCCACCGTCCAAAACCGAGGATCGAACCGAGAAACAAGCCCCCCGACCTGCACAGTCCGCCCCGAGCAAAGCCAATGCGCCATGAAGATTCTCCAACTTTCCCTCGCCCCTCCGGGGAGAGGGAGGGGCCCGCGCGCCCTTGCGCGTGGGAGGGAGAGGGGCGTGAGGCTCGGGACGCTGATCCCAAAGCCCCTCACCCTCCCGTCGCAAGAGCTCCTCCTTCCCTCTCCCCGAAAGGGAGAGGGACAAGGTCACTCCACCGCCAAAGCCGCCTTGACCGCCCGAGCCACCTGCCGGCTCGACTGCGCCAACACCCCAGGCGCACTCCCCCCGGCAGCATTCACCGTGATCGCGACCCGCACCTCGCGCACGCCACCACCAGAACCAGCCTCGACCCGCCCGCTCGAGGTAGGCACGAAAACCTCCGCCCCCCGCTCCCCCACGACATAAGCCCGCCCCGGGGAAACCGGCCCACCAGTCGCCCGCCCAGGCAACCCAGCAACCAGCCCCGCCAGCGCCCCACTCAAACCCCCACCACGCAACACCGACTGCACCCCAGCCTTCAAAGCCGCCGAAGCAATCGCATCCAGCGCCGACAGCGCCACCCCCTTCAACTCCTCGAACCCCAACTTCCCAGACCGAACCGCCCGCAACAGCCCCGCCTCAACCCGAAGCGCAGCCCGCTCCGCCCCAGCGCCGAGCACCCCCTCCAGCTCACCCCGCATCGCCTCGACGTCACGCGAAAACCCGGTCGTATCCGCCCGCACGCTCACCAGAGCCGCATCAAGATCATCCATCAGGAAAAGCCCCCCTCAAACGCGCGATCGTCGAAGCATCGGGCGGCGTTTGCACGTCCCCCACCAAAGCCCCCACGACTCCCGCCAATTCCGCCGGCGTAGCCCGCCAGAACATTTCCGGCGCCCACCCCAGCACCGCGCCAGCAAAGCCAGCCAACCGCGCCGCATTGTCGGAGAACGTCACTTCCCCGCCAGGATCTGCCGCAACAGCCCCCGCAAAACCGGCGTCACCGCCGCCAGCCCCGCCTCGACGACCGCCTCCCCCAACCGTTCCCGAGTAACCCCCTCGGGACACTCGCGCAGACAATGCCAGAACAGCCCCACCATCTCCCCAATCCCGAGCTTCCCCTCCGCCGCGCGCTCCACCAGCGCAAACAAAGGCCCCAACTCCCCCTCCGCCGCCACAAGCGCAGCAAAGCTAGGCCGCAAAACAAGCACCTCTCCCCCCACCCGAAGAGATCCCTCCCCCCGAACCGGATTCGCCAAATCACCCATAAGATGTCTCCAAAATTCCCTCGCCCCTCCGGGGAGAGGGAGGGGCCCGCGCGCCCTTGCGCGTGGGAGGGAGAGGGGAGTGAGGCTAAGGACCCAAATCCCAACCACCCCTCACCCTCCCGTCGCCAAGCGGCTCCTCCCTCCCTCTCCCCGACGGGGAGAGGGACCCAAACTCACCCCACAACAACAGCCCCGGAACTCTCCAGGCTAAGCGTGTAAGACCGCTCCCCATTGAAATCCCCGGCATAGTCTAGCCGAGACACTAGGAACTTCCCCGTCATCGTGTCCCCCCCCTCGAACGCCAGCCGATAATCATCGAGCACACCGGTCAGCGCGCTAGCCTTCACCCGCAACTCCGCCACCGACCCGGTAAAGACCCCAGCCCCCGAAACCGAAACACTCCGAACCCCAGCCCCCGAAAGCAACTGCCGCCACCCCCCGGAATCCTTGGTAGTAACAACGATAGCCTCCCCATTGACCGACATCTGCGTCGTCCGCAGCCCGGCCACCGTCGAGTAGACCACCGGCACCGCCCCGTTCCCCACCTTCAGCAGGAACGCACTCCCCTTCTCCACCGCCATGTCCGTCTCCCCCAAAACCGTGCCACTCAGCTCTCGCGGTACATCCGCACCAGAAACTCCGACGTCCCCCGCCACCGATCGCCGACCCGCAAAACCCGAGACCGCACCAGCGCCAGCCGAACCACCCGCCACCCCTCACCAAGATCAGGCGCCAGAGCCTCCAACCCCTCCTCCGCCGCCGCCAGCAGAGCGCGGACCCGAACCGGCCGCTCCCCCCCATCGAACAGCGTCAGCAGAACGCGCCCCTCCCGCCCGACCCAGGTCTTCGTGCTCCAGTCCGACAGCACCGGCTCGTCGACCACCGCATAAGGCAGCCCACTCCGAACCGGCGGCGCATCGAACACGCTAACGTCCAGCACAGCGTTCAACCGAGCCACGACAGCCGCCTGTAAGACCACCCGCCCGCTCACGAATGCACCCCAGCGGACAACCGCATCCGCCGATAAGGTCGCCACAAAGCCGCCACCGCCGCCGGCGGCGCGACATCGCTTTCCCGGTGATCGAACAGATGCGCGACCAGCATCGCCACCCCCTGCGCGATCGGCGCCGGCACCGCCTCGAAACTCAAGGCCAGCCCGGCCGAATACGCGACAGCCACCCGCCCGGCCGATCCCGCGGCAAGAACCCGAACCCACCCGACCCCATCCGCATCGATATCGACCGCATACGCCCCGACCGCCAACACGAACGGCGCCCCCTCGCCAGGCAACCCGGTCAACCCGGAAATCACGGTGACGGGCGCGACCAACAGCCGCCGCCACCCCGCCGCACTGGTCACCACATCCTCGAACGGCCGCACGATCACCGCCGCCCCCAGGAAAGCCTCCCCCAGCAGCAACGCCGTCGACGCCAACCGCGCCAGCACGACATCCTCCCCGCTCTCCACCCGCAACAAAGCCCTAGCCGCGACGACCACCTCAGCGATCACCCCGGCAGAAATCGCCGACCCACCCATGGAATTTCTCCTATTTCCCTCGCCCCTCCGGGGAGAGGGAGGGGCCCGCGCGCCCTTCGCGCGTGGGAGGGTGAGGGGAGTGAGGCTCGGAACCCCCGCCCCAACTCCCCCTCACCCTCCCGTCGCAAGTGCTCCTCCTTCCCTCTCCCCGCAGGGGAGAGGGGGCACCACTCAAGCCACCGAGAACTTCATCAGCTTGATAGCCTCGGAGTTCGTCACGCACCCACCGACCCGCTTGGTCGCGTAGAAATTGACGAAAGGCTTGTTCGAATACGGATCGCGCAGGATCCCCGTCTCCGTCCGCTCGGCAATAATATACCCCGCCCGGAAATTCCCGAACGCGATCGCCAGCGCATTCGCCGCGATATCCGGCATGTCCTCGGCCTCCACCACCGGATACCCCAGCAGCGTCGCCGGCACCCCGGCCGCCAGCGAAGGCGCCCAAACGAACGCCCCATCCGTCGTCTTGAACTTCCGGATCCGCGCCAGCGTCGCCGCATTCATGACAAAGCTGGCCCCTTGCCGATAAGGCCCGCGCAAAGACTGAACCAGATCGATCAACCGCTCCTGCGGGCTGGCCGAAAAGTCCCCCGCAGTCCCGCTAGCCAGATACTGCAAAGTCCCGAAAGCCCGAACCCCATCCGCAGTCGCCGCAGTAGCCGACGTCAGAAACCCCTTCGGCCGCGACACACCGGAACCCGACACGAACGCCGCCCCCTCGGCCTTCGCGAACTCCATCGCGATCTCGCCCGCCAGCCACTCCTCGACATCGAACGCCGCGTCATCCAGCATCGCCTGGCTAGCCGACGGATTGGCATACAGCTCCCCCGTAGGCGGCGCGATCTCGACGAACACCGGCGAAGCGGTCTCCGGCCGCGCCGCATTCTCCGCCGCCCAACCGGAAGGCGTACCCCCAGTCGTCACCAGCTTCCGGTACCCAGCCGACTCAACCTTCACCACATTGGCGATCGCCCGGATCGGCGACACCGCCTTCAGCAAAGTATCGATCTGAGCATCAATCTCCCGCGGCACCGCAAACCCGCCCGCGTCCCCCGTAACCCCGGTAAAAGCCTTCATCTCCAGCGTCGCGCCAGTCCGAACGAACCCCGCAAACGCCGCATTCTGCGCCAAGGGGGAAGCCCCCGCCAAAACCGGCCGGTCAACAACACTCATGTCCATCTCCTCCACCGAAAACGAAAAAAGGCGCCCCGCAGGACGCCCCATGAAACTCAAAAATCCCCTCGCCCCTCCGGGGAGAGGGAGGGGCCCGCGCGCCCTTGCGCGTGGGAGGGAGAGGGGAGTGAGGCTCGGGACCTAAATCCCAACCACCCCTCACCCTTCCGTCGCAACAGCTCCTCCCCCCTCTCCCCGACAGGGAGAGGGAAACCGCTAAGGCACCACCTCAACCCGGGCCAAAACCTGCATAGGCACCGCCACCAGACTAACCTCGACCAAGTCGACCGACAGCAGCTCCCGCCTCACCCCCTGCCGCACGGACGTCGCCCGATACCCAACCGACAACCCAGCCACCGCCCCAGCCCGCACCAGCCGAGCCAGCTCAAAATCCGCAACCACCCCCTCGACCCGCAACCCCCGTGCATCCTCCGCAACGACGGACAAAGACCCAACCGCCACACCCCGATGCTGCCACAACAAAGGCACCACGCGAGCATCAGCAAAAGCCCCCCGCCGCACCACATCCCCCGCCCGATCCACCACATCGAACACCGCCGCATACCCAACGAACGCCACTTCGCCCCCTCCCCGTTCGTCCCGAGTAGCTGTCGAGCCTGTCGAGACGGCGTATCGAGGGCTCACTTCAACCACGCGGCAAACCCCAGTTTCACCGCCAGCCCCGCCAGCATCAGCGCCATCGCCAGCCGAGCGATCCACCCCACGACCGCCTTCCACACCGACCGCTTCGCATCCCGCCAAGCCGCCAGCAGCTCGCGCAACTCCGCGACATCCTCCCGAGCCCGCTCATCACTCAACGCCACCCGCGCCAAGGCCCGAGCCGCCCCCAATTCCCCCGCCTCCTCGACGATCGCCCGCAACGTCACCAGGTCGACGCCCCGCTCAGCCCCCTGCCGCATCAACTGCGCCAAAACCGCCCCATCCATCACGCCACCTCCTGAATCTCGAGCAACGCCCGCTTCTCCACATCGCTAAGAAACGAAGCCCCGCTCACCATCCCCCAAAGCCGCTCGCGATCCTCCGCCAGCGCCGGCACCCGGTCGAGATCGACCGAAATCGCCGCCCCCTCGAACCACCCGGCCAGCCCCTGCGCGATCCCGCCCAACACTGCGGTCGCCAGCGGCAAGATCGCCAGCCGCCAAAGCGCCCGGTTCGCCTCGCGGTAGTTCGCATAGGAATTGTCCCCCGGCAGCCCGAGCAGCATCGGCGGCACCCCGAACGCCAGCGCGATCTCCCGCGCCGCCGCCGCCTTCGTCCCCACGAAATCCATATCCGCCGGCGACAAACTCAACGCCTGCCACCTGAGGCCCCCCTCCAACAGCATCGGCCGCCCCGCATTCCCCGCCCCCGAGAACGACGCCTCCAGCTCGCCCCGCAACCGCTCGAACTGCTCGGTCGACAGCACCGCGCCGTCCTTCGGATCATACATCAGCGCCCCCGAAGGCCGCGCCGCGTTATCCAGCAAAGCCTTGTTCCACCGCGCCGCCGCATTGTGGATCGCCACCGCCCCCGAAGCCGCCCCCAGGCACCCCAACCCATAATGATCGTCGACCGGATTGAAGCTCTTCAAGTGGATCACCTCGGGCCGAACCGGATCCGCCTGCAACCGCGAAACCCGCTCCCCCACCCGGTACCGGTAAGCAGCCGGCCACCCACTAGCATCCGGCTCCACCGTCACCCGCTCCGGCCGCAACGCATAAAGCTCCGCCGCCCCGCCCTCGACATCGCGCAGCACCTGCACATACGCATTGCCGTGCAGCATCAGGTGCGCCGCCACCGTCTCGATCAGCGTCTGCCCCCCCGACCGCACCGTCGCCAGCGCCAGCAACGCCGGATCCGACGCGACGATCGGCGCGCTCCCCAGCCCCTCCACCACCAGCTTGACCGCCCGCTGCGCGATCGGATTATCCAGATACGCCTCGCGCACTTGCGCCTCGTAACTCCGCGGCCACTCGCCAAACGCCGCCCCCCCGATCGCGCCCCCGAATCCGGCCACCGCCGACCGAGACAACACCGGCCGCGACTCATCGCGCCCGGATTTCCACCCGAACAATTTCATGCCGATCTCCTCTGAATTCCCTCGCCCCTACGGGGAGAGGGAGGGGCCCGCGCGCCCTTGCGCGTGGGAGGGAGAGGGGAATGAGGCTCGGGACCAAAATCCCAACCACCCCTCACCCTCCCGTCGCAAGAGCTCCTCCTTCCCTCTCCCCAAAGGGGAGAGGGCCACCCCTAAAGCACCCGCACCGAAACCCGAGCCCGCGGCCCCAGCATCACCTCGGTCATCGCCCACACCAGCGCATCGGCCCGATCAGGCGACCGCCCCGGCCCCTCATACCCCCCGCCCGCGATCAGCCCGCAAAGCTCATCCTCCAGGTCCGGAAAAGCCCCCACATGCCAGGCCCGCCCAGACTCATACAAAGCCACCACCGGTTCAGCCCGCGCCACCTTCCCCAGCGAAGCATGCACCAGCTTCACCGGCATCGCGCGATCAGCGCCAGAAAGAACACTCCCCACCATAGTCCCCCCCTGGTTAGCCTCCGCGATCACCCGGTCCGCCCCATGCCGCGCCGCGCACTCCGCCACCGCCCGAGCCCACCCCTCGGGACTAGCCCCGGACACGCTGGCGTCCTCCAGCACATACGCAAACCCGTTATCCCCGAGCGCCACCACCACGATCCCGCAAGCATCCCCAGGCCCCCCGGACACACTCCCGGCGGGAGGATCCACCCCAACGACAACCCGCACGACGGCCGGTGCAAAAGCCACCCGCCGAGACTCCACCAGCTCCCGCGTCCACAACGCGCCGACAACATCCTCGATCAGCTCACCATCCAGCTCCTGCCGCCCCAACCGCGTCCCCGCATAGGACGCGGTCATCGACTCCACGAAACTCGCCGGCAGATGCACGTTATCCCGCGTCCGCCCCTGCGACCGCACCACCCCCGGCAGCGCCAATATCCGCCGCAACAACGCCACCGGCCGCGGCGTCGTCGTCACCACGATCCGCGGCAGCGTCCCCAGCCGAAGCCCCATCATCAGGTTATCCCACGTCGCCTTCCCGTTGCGCCACTTGGCGACCTCGTCGCACCACGCCACGTGATGCTCCGGCCCGCGCAACCCCTCCGGCGCCTCCGCCGAATACGCCGACGCCAACGCCCCATTGGCAAACCGCAGCTCCCCCAGCCCAGCCCGCCACACCGGGTCCTCGTCATCGCGCGCGACGGCGAGCAGCCCGCTCTCCCCCTCGATCATCACCCGCCGCACATCGTCGATGGTCGCCCCCACCAGCGCGATCCGGGCGTCGGGATTGTCCCGCGCGACCTGGCTGACCCACTCCGCCCCGGCCCGCGTCTTGCCGAACCCGCGCCCGGCCAAAATCACCCAGATCCGCCAGTCGTCCGCCGCGATCCGATCACCGATGCGCCGACCGTCGAGGCACTGCCCCGGATGCGCCCAGACGGACCAGCGATCGTTCAGCTCATGCTGCTCGGCCGGGGTCAGCGTCCCGACCAGCCGCGCCCGCCGCGCCGCCGGCAACGCCGCCAGCTCGGCGATCACATCCCGGCTATCCCCCGCATCGCCTTCACCCCCCACGCCGTCCTCCCCCACGCCGTCCGAACCCCCGCCAGGCGTGCCCGCACCAGACCGGTCATCGCTCATGCCGAACGTCCTTCTCAGGAGGCTTCGCAGGGGGCTTCTCAGGGGGCTTCTCAGGAGGCGCCACCGGAGAAGACCCGTCATCATCCGACGGTGCCCCCAGCACGATCACCGCGACCGGCGGCGCCAGCCGTTTCGCCAGCGCATCCAGCTTCTTCGCGATCGAGGCATTGGTCTGTTCGGGCGACGCCCGCCGATGCCGCGTCTTCTGGCGCTTGCCGCCCTCAGCCTGCGCCGCGCGATACCGGCCCAGCATCGCCAGCGCGACCTGCACCGCCTGCATGCCTGCCAGCCGCACGACTCCGGTATCGGGTCCCGTCCCCAGCCCCGCCTCCACCCCAGCATCGAGCGCCACATCGCCCTCACCGCCAGTCCCCGCCCCAGCCGCCGCCTCGCGCGTCTCCTCCCCCCAGTCGCCGCTCAACCCCGCGATCGCCGCCGCCAGCAACGCCTCCTCGAGCCGGTCATAGCCACCAGCCAGCGCCGCCGCCCAAGACGCGGCGAAGACCGGGTCGCGCAGCCGCAACGCATACGCACCGCTCAACGCCAGCCCGACACTCGCCGCCGCCGCCCTGACGTTGCACGTCGTCCCCAGCGCCCGCAGGAATTCCGCCCGCCGCGGCTTGGTCCATCCGTCGTACCGCAGCGCCCGCCTCTGGATCCCCCGGTTCCTGCTCCCGTTCACGATCGTCCCGCGCCGCCCGTCCGCCAAAGCACCCGTGCCCACGCCGGCACTATCTCCCACCTTCCGAAAGCCCATCATACCGCGCCCCCGCTACCTCATGAACAAACCCGCCAGAACGCAACGAGGGCCGGCAACGCCCGAGGCTCCCACCCCGACCGTCCCGGCCCCTCGTCTCCGCAGCCAAGCCACCCAGCCCAACCCGCAATTCTTCAGCGTTCTTGTTATGTACCGAACGAGCGTGACGATGTCAAGCTGTTTTAACCTATATGGTTCACCCCGCGCGGTCCGCGACGGTTCCCCGTGGCGATTGCCCGCAGCCGTCGATCCGGATACACCCTTCCCGTCGACCAGCTCCATCGGAGCAGGTCGACATGATCGCGTCGGTGTCCCGAGAGGGACTTAAAAGGGAACGCGGTGAGGATGGTTCGCCGTTCGAAGCCGAGGCTGTCCCTGCAACTGTAAGCGGCGAGCGCGATGCATATCGCTCCTTTCTCGAACGAAAGGGGCAGCCACTGGGCCAGGCGTGATGTCACGCACGGCCTGGGAAGGCCGTGCATCGTGTGACGACCCGTGAGCCAGGAGACCTGCCGGCGTCTGGTCGCTCTTGCCTGGCCCAGGGGGTGGCCGCGGCACGGTACTCCGTCGAGCGACGACGTGTGCGGTGAGGACCGCACGGGCATGCGTGTCGGTCGCGATGGCGTCCGGCTGGCGCGGATGCCGGCCGTTCGCGGGAGGTCCTTGCCGGGTTCGCTAGACGCTCCGGGGAATTACCGTAATGCCATTCCTGACATCTCGCCTCGCACTTGCGGGGGCTTTGCTGTCGCCTGCGTTCGCGACACCGACCGGCGCACAATCCGCGCCGCCCGCCAGCACAACCGCCAACACCGAAGACATACTGGTCGTCGGCCAGCACGCGAAGGACACGCTGACCACGGTCAACACGACTGGCAGCCGCCTCGGCCTCACCCCGCTCGAGACCCCCGCGACGATCTCGGTGATCGATGGCGATACGATCCGCGCGCGCGGCGACATGTCCGTGATCGACGCGGAGAGCCGCGCACCGGGCATCAGCAACGCTGGCAACCCCGGCAATGGCGGCACCGCGCTCGCCGCCCGCGGCTTCAGCGGCCAGGGTTCGGTGCTCCAGCTCATCGACGGCGTGCGGTTGTTCCCGTCGGCGGGCACGATCACCTTCCCGACCGATCCGTGGATGGTCGAGCGCATCGACATCCTCAACGGTCCCGCCTCCGTGCTGTACGGCCAGGGCGCGCTGGGGGGCGCGGTGAACGTCCTGATGCGCAAACCGGATACGCAGCACACCGAGGTCGAAGGCGAGATCGGCTATGGTTCGCAGGACAGTTTTCACGTCGCGGCCGGCGCTGGGGGGCCGATCACCGACCGCCTCGCCTACCGCATCGACGGCAGCTACCGACGATCGGACGGCTATGTCGATCGCGGCCAGTCGCGCAGCTATGCGCTCTCCGCCACGCTACGCTGGGCGCCGACCGACACGCTCGTCGTCACCGCCCGTGACGACTACGGCAACCAGAACCCGATGCGCTATTTCGGTACGCCGCTGATCGACGGCCGGCTCGACGACGCCAATCGGGAGCGCAACTACAACACGCGCGACGGCTACATCCGCTACCGCGACAACCGCTCGACGGTGCAGGTCGACTGGACGCCCAGCGATACGCTCACGCTTAGCAACCAGGCGTATCGCCTGACGTCCAAGCGTTCCTGGCTCAACCTCGAAAGCTATTGCTGGATCGCTGCGGATGGTTTCTGTCCCAACGGGTATAACGCCGATGCGGGCACGCCAGGGCGCATCTTCCGCACCGACATGACCGGTATCGTCCACGACCAGACGCAATGGGGCGATCAGGCCAGCCTCACGCTCAAGACCCCGATCGCGGACGGCATCGACAATGATTTCGTCGCGGGCTTCGACGTCAACCTCATCAAGCTGACCTATTCGCACAATTTCGGTTCGGACCCTCAAATCTCCGAGGTCGATCCCTTCGCCTTCGATCCCGGCCTGATCGTCGACACGCAGGGGATCGCGCCGCGCTATCGCACGCGCACCGACGAATACGCGCTCTTCGCGGAGGATCGCCTGAAGCTCGGGACGCACCTCTCGATCGTCGGCGGGATACGTTACGAGCGCGACAAGGTACGACGCTGGACGATCGACTATCCCAGCGGCGTCTCCACCGAGACGTTCGCGCTCGACAAGCGGCTGCACAACGTGACCTGGCGCGTCGGGAGCGTCTATCAGCCGATCCCGACCGTCTCGCTGTACGCGCAATATGCGACGGGCGTGGACCCGCTCGGCACGCTGACCACCTATTCGACCGGGCAGGTGCAGTTCAGCAACGCGGTCGGCGACCAGGTCGAGGTCGGCGCGAAGGCGGTGTTCCTCGACGGCCACGGCACCGCGACGCTGGCCGCCTACCGCGTCGTCAAGAAACGCCTCCTGGCGCAACAGACCGCGACCAGCCCGATCGAGCAGGTCGGACAGCGATCGGCCAAGGGGATCGAGGCGGCGGTGGCGCTCGACCTGCCCTACGGTATCGGGATCGACGCCAACGGCAGCATCCTCGACGCGACGTTCGACGACTTCATCTCCGGCGGCACCAGCTTCAACGGCAACACGCCGCCCGACGTGCCCGAGACGCTCGCCAATCTCTGGCTGCGCTGGAACGCGACACGTGCACTTCAGGCACGCGCCGGGCTGCGCTACGTCGGCCGCCGCTATTCGGACAATGCCAACGGCTTCCGCGTCCCCAGCTACACCACGGTGGACGCGACGCTTTCCTACGCCGCAACGCCGCAGCTCGCAGTCGACATCCACGCCTACAACCTGTTCGACACGACCTACGCGCTCAACACCTACAACAACCAGCAATGGGTCCTCGGCCGCCCCCGCGCGATCGACATCGCACTCCGCTTCGGCTTCTAGACCCATCGACGACCGGCACCGGGCGAGTTCGCCCGGTGCCGGCTCGGTCTTCGACGCCGCCGACGGCGCGCAATCGGGTATTCGGCTACCTGATGATCATGGAGTGTATTCGACAACCCATTATCCCGCCACGCAGGGTACGAGCCCTCGCTGGTACACGAGTCCCTGCCTGCCCATGGGACTGGCACCGAGTGGTAATCGAGCCCAAGTCGAACACGTCACGCCGATGGCCACCGCTTACTGGTGCCGCAACTGTTGACGCCCACGCACTGGGTCTTGCTTATCCCCACAAGTTAAACCAGCGCATGCTTAATCTCGAGGAAGAATGCAGCACGCCGTAAACTCGAACGAAAGACATCCGTTTTGACGCGCCACCCCTACAGCGATAGAACGTGCGTGCGCAGGACGTCCACGGTCTCGGTCAATCCGTCGGCCTCCATCTCAAGAAGCATGGCCTCGGCCGTCTTTTCAGGCTTTTTGAACCTCTCGCGCATTTTTCGAATAGCAGCGACAGCGCGGCCGGTATCCAATGCGATGGTGTCGGCGATAAACTGATCAGCCGATCGTGCTTCCATATTCAACGTACTGAGAATTGCTTCAGGAAAATCTTTCAAATTTTCCGTGACGATGGTCGCAGCCTGTGTCTTCAGTGCAGCCGCCACGACATGTGCATCGTCGGGATCGGGCAGTCCTGCACACGCCGATAGAAATACGTCGTAGTCCACGACGATCGCGTCCTCGAACGCGGCTTCCATATATCGGCGAGCGCGCTTTCCTCGTTCGGCCGCGTCATCGACAGCCTTTGCCATGAGTATTTTCGAGATCGCAGCTTCGGTCTCGTCCATCACCTTGACGGACCAGCGCACGCGGAAAAATTCGGCCTCGGCGAGAGTCAGTAAAAGGTTACGCTTCAGCGTGCCCGCCAACGTACAAGCGTCGATGAACGCGGTGTACCGGTTGGCGAACAAGCCTAAAGGGACTCCCCATCCATTTCGGCCAGAGCCGACAATGCGTTGCCGCGCTTGTCATCCCTGGCGCGCTTGTACGCGAACAGGTCCTCCGCCTTGATGCGACGATGTCGCCCTACCGTGTCGAACGTGATCTGATCCTTCTCGAGCAACGAGATCAGAAAAGGGCGAGAGACGTTCAGGATGTCGGCTGCCTGCTGCGTGGTCAGCATCTGGCTGACGGGCACCAGGGTTACCGCGTCCCCCCGCCCGACATGGCGAAGCAACTCCATAAGGAGTTTCGATAGGCCGGGCGTAAGCGTGACCTCTATTGGTTTCTTGTTGTCGTCTAGAACCCTGAGCGTCGCATCGCCCGCGGCTTGCGACGCTAAAATCTGGCGCAGTTGATTTGCCGCCGCCTTCTCAACCGCGGAAGGCAGGCGACTGCCGAGCTCTTCGGCAAACGCTGGCATGGTCATGGGGCGTCTCCGTTGCAAATCTACTAGGCCATATTCGAAATAAACGCAATAGGCGAAATAGACGAAACGGGCTGGTAGTTCCCATCCGGTGAAGCGAATATTGGCGCTGGTTCTGGTTTCGATGTTACTGTCGCAGGGAAAGCGACGCTTTGTTCGTAAGCCTCCGACAGTATCCGTCTGCGCCAAGACCCCATGGGTTTGCCGGCCAGCCAATTCCTAGACGGCAGATTTCTCGCACATCCGCAATCTACGAAGCCACAAAACAAGTATCGATGTGGAAGCGCCAAAGTCTGACGCAGGCGATGGTTTGCCATCGCAACCGCTTGAGCGGGAAAGCGCTGGATGCCCCGTGAGGATTCGAACCTCAATAGGCGGTATCAGAAACCGCAGTCTTACCATTAGACGACGGGGCATCAGCGAGGGCGGGCTCTACGGGTGGCCGCCGAGGCTGTCAACGCCAAGATGATGCCGTCCCGCCACTTCGCTTGCGTAATCGCGCCGCCGCGCTACATTCGCATCCAAGCACCGGGCGGGTATTTTCCCGCGGCGGCAGACATAGATAGCGAGTTTTACGGCGATGGGGGATGTTTCCGCCCGAATGCCGTTCCGGCAGGATGGTCCTGCCCGTCCGGCGGCGACCCGGCCCTCTCGTGGGCGGTGGGCCGATGCGCAGGCGTTTGCCGCGCTGGATCTCGGCACCAACAATTGCAGATTGCTGATCGCGCGACCGCAGGCTGGCGGCTTCGCGGTGATCGATGCGTTCTCGCGGATCGTCCGGCTGGGCGAGGGATTGGCCTCGACTGGCAAGCTCAGCGATGCGGCGATCGAGCGGACGATCTCCGCACTGCGCGTGTGTTCGGACAAGTTGCAGCGGCGCAACGTCACGCTGGCGCGATCGGTAGCGACGGAGGCGTGTCGGCAGGCGTCGAACGGCCCCGCCTTCATCGCCCGCGCGCTCGCCGAGACGGGAATCCACCTCGACATCATTTCCGCCGAGGAAGAGGCGCGGCTGGCGGTGCTCGGTTGCCATGCGTTGATCGAGCCGGGGGAGGATCCCGCACTCGTGTTCGATATCGGCGGCGGGTCTACCGAGCTCGTGCTCGTCGATACCTCGACGCCGGTCCCGACCGTGCTCGACTGGCATTCAGCGCCGTGGGGCGTGGTCTCGCTGACCGAGCATGCGGGCGGTGGCGAAGGCGAAGAAGGCCGACGCGCGGCGTATGCGAAGATGCGAAGCTTGGTCGCGGATAGTTTCGCGGGGTTCGCCGCACGCCTACCCCGGCATATCGAGCGGCCGCGGTTGCTTGGCACCAGTGGCACGGTGACGACACTCGGCAGCGTGCATCTCGGGCTCAGCCATTACGACCGCTCGGTGGTCGACGGGCTGATCGTGCCCGCCTCGGCGATGCGCAAGATCAGCGCCGACCTTTCCCATATGTCGATCACGGAGCGCGCCAAGCTGCCGTGCATCGGCAACGAGCGCGCCGACCTGGTGGTCGCGGGCTGTGCCATTCTGGAGACGATCATGGATCTATGGCCCGCCGAAAGACTCGGCATCGCCGACCGCGGCATTCGCGAGGGTATTTTGCGCGGCTTGATGGGCTCGCCCAAGCCCGGCAAAGCCGCGGGAGCGGCGGCATGAGCCGCGGCGGTTCCGGCGGGCATGTCCGCGTCCTCACCGCGCGCAAGCGAACCGCGCAGTCGACCCGCTGGCTCGAGCGACAGCTTAATGATCCGTATGTGAAGCGTGCGAAGGCCGACGGCTATCGCAGCCGGGCGGCGTACAAGCTGATCGAGCTCGACGAGCGGTTCGAGCTTATCCGCGGCTCGAAGCGCGTGGTCGATCTAGGCCTCGCGCCGGGTGGCTGGGCGCAGGTAATCCGGCGGCGGATCCCCAAGGCGACGGTCGTGGGCATCGATCTGTTGCCGGTCGATCCGATCGAGGGCGTGACGATCTTCGAGATGGATTTCCTCGACGATGCAGCCCCGGGCAAGTTGATCGAGGCGCTGGGTGGCGCACCGGACCTCGTGCTGTCGGACATGGCGGCGAACACGGTCGGGCATCCGCAGACCGATGCTTTGCGGACGATGGCGCTGGTCGAGACCGCGCTGCACTTTGCCTGCGAGGTGCTGGAGCCGGGTGGAACGTTCGTGTCGAAGGTGTTTGCCGGGGGTGCGGATTCCGAACTGGTTGCGGAGATGAAGCGGAACTTCAAGACGGTGAAGCATGCGAAACCGCCGGCGAGCCGGAAGGGGTCGGTCGAGTGGTTCGTGGTAGCGCAGGGGTTTAAAGGCCGAGACCCGAAATAGCGCTGCTATTTTGGACCAGTCGAAAGCCCGGCTAGCGTTGCGCAGCAACGACTGACGACGCGGCTTAGCCGTGGCGCCCTGCTTAAGGGTTATACCAAAGCGTCGCGGCTGAGACTGCACCGCCGCGAAGGCGGGGATCCAGACTGGGCTCCCGCCTTCGCGGGAGAACAAGGAGAGGGCGTGGGTCGGCGATCTGCCTCAAGCACGTGCCCTCACCCATCCCACGGCAAGTGCCGCGCGCCCCTTCCCTCTCCCCTTCAGGGAGAAGGTATAAAGAAAAAGCCCGCGGACCTCTTGGGTCTGCGGGCTTTTCTATTTCGCGCCGCGGCAAAGCCGCGTCGTCGGTCGGCTATGCCCGCCGGCCGGGGTTTCAGCCAAGCCGCGGATTAGTTTTCGCTAATCCCCCGCCTCAACCCTCGTAGTCCGCCCCGAGATTCTGGTTCCGCGGCGGCGCAGCAGCCGTAAGCCGCAGAGCCTCGGCCGAAGCGGCTAGGCTGCCGACGGCATCGACTTCGTCGTCATCGTCGACACGAACCTTCTGCAGGCCCTGGATGACCTGTTCCTTGAGATGCGCCGGCTTGACGTTCTCGTCGGCGATCTCGCGCAACGCGACGACCGGGTTCTTGTCGCGGTCGCGGTCGAGCGTCAGTTCGGCGCCGCCCGAGATCTGGCGCGCACGCTGGGCCGCGAACAACACCAGGTCGAACCGGTTGGGGATCTTGTCGACACAATCCTCGACGGTAACGCGCGCCATGCGGCTTCCTTCGTAACAACGATAGAATGAGAATACGTCGCCTAGGGGGCATGGCCCGCAAAGTCAAGAAATGCGCCGCGGCTTGCCTCCGGCTTCCCCCATGTCCATCACGCATGCCATGGACGATCTTGCAGCACAGCCGACTTTCACCGTCGACGGCAACCAGATGACGCTGCTCGACACCGGCCCCCGCCGCCTCGACGCGGTGCTCGCGCTGATCGACGGCGCCGAGCGAACCCTGCGCATACTCTACTACATCTACGCCGACGACGAGTCCGGCAAGCGCGTCAACGCCGCGCTCATTGCCGCAGCCAAGCGCGGGGTCGACGTCGCGCTGATCGTCGACGGCTTCGGCAGCGACGATGCCCCGCACGCCTTCTTCGAGCCGCTCGAAGCCGCGAACGTGTCGGTGTGCCGGTTCTCCGCAAGGTTCGGCCGCCGCTACCTGCTCCGCAACCACCAGAAGCTCGCACTCGCCGACGAAACGCGGATCATCATCGGCGGCTTCAACATCGAGGACGATTATTTCGGGACTGCCGCAGAGCAGGCGTGGCGTGACTTGGGATTGCTGGTCGAGGGTCCGGCGGCGGGACGGCTGGCCGGCTATTTCGATGCGCTGAAGGACTGGATCCATGAACCCAAGGGCAAGCTGCGTCATCTGAACGCGGCGCTGTCGCACTGGAGCGAAACCAAGGGCGCGACCCGCTGGCTGATCGGTGGACCGACGCGGAAACTGTCGCCCTGGGCACGAGCGGTGCGCGACGACATGCGACGCGGGCGGCGGATCGACATCATCGCCGGGTATTTCACGCCTAGCCCCGCGCTGCTGCGTCGGCTCGATAAGGCCGGGCGGCGGCAGGCCGAGGTCCGGGTGGTCACGGCCAGCAAATCGGACAACAACGCGACGATCGCCGCCGCGCGATTCACTTATGCCGGCCTGTTGCGCAAGGGCGTGCGACTGTTCGAATACCAGCCGACCAAGCTGCATACGAAGCTCTACGTGATCGACGACGCCGTCCATATCGGCTCCGCGAACTTCGACATGCGCAGCCTGTTCATCAATCTCGAACTGATGCTGCGGATCCAGGATGCGGCGTTCGCAGCGCATGTCCGGAGGTATATCGACGGCGAGGTGGCCAAGTCGACCGAGGTTACCAAGGAACTATACCAGGCGAACACCGGGTGGGTGCGGCGATTGAAGCAACTCGGGGCGTATTTCGTGGTGGCGGTGGTCGACCCGAGTTTGTCGCGCGGGCTGAACTTCGGGATCGACGAGTAGGGGGTCGGGGGCCAAGGGCTTGGAGCATCTATCCTCTTCCGTCATCCTGACGAAAGTCAGGACCCAGGGTCGAGAACGCCATCCTTATTGGCTCTGGGTCCTGACTTCGTCAGGATGACCGAGGGGATTTGGACGAGATTTCCGTTTACCTGGCTCGGAGTAAAACCAGCGCCGACGGCAAAGCCGCCGTCGGACCGGTCGGCTATCTTAGCCGACCCGCCGTCCGGGCCTGAAGCTGCGCGGCGCTTTGCTTGCGCATCAACGCGGGCGTGGCCGCGCCTGCGTCAGTCCTTCCACGCCCAATACAGCTGCGCCGGCGGCACGTTCCACCACTCCATGTCGTGATCAATCGACTCAAAATGCGGGGTCAGGAAGTCCTTCACCTTGGGCGAGAACTGATAGACCAGGAACGCACCGCCGGTCCGCAGCACAGAATGCGTCGCGGTCGCGATCGCGGGGCCGACGCCGGGCGGCAATGTCGAAAAAGGAAGCCCCGACAACACGTAGTCCGCCTTCTCGAAGCCGTGGTCGGCGACGATCGTCTCGACCTCGTCCGCCGACCCCAGCACCGCGAAGAAGCGTGGGTCGGTGATCGTGTGGCGCAGATACTGGATAAATTCGGGGTTCGTATCGATCACCACCAGCTTGGCATCGGACGCCATCCGGTCGAGGATCGGACGACAGAACGTGCCGACGCCTGGGCCATATTCGACGAACAGCTTGCAGTTCGCCCAGTCGACCGGACCGAGCATCTTGCGGATCAGCTTGTCCGATGACGGCACGATCGACCCGACCATCACCGGGTGTTTCAGGAACCCTGAAAAGAACATCTGCCACGGGGACGGCACGCCGGCTGGTCGGCTGCGTGCACGCCGGGTGGCGGTGGTCGAACTGGGCATCGCGTTCCTTACGGTCAGGGGTCCCGCGCGCTGGCGAGGCTTTGGCCCTCCCGTCGCACGAATTCCGAACGCGTTTCAAGGGCCGCAGGTTGCATCGGGCGACGAACCGAAGCGGAAGTCGTGCTGCGCCAAGTGGTTCTGGCAGCTTTGCCAAGCGTACGGCATCGCTTAAGCACGGATCATGAACGACGATCGGGTGGGACAGATTGCTGTTATTTTCGTGTCGATCCGTAACGATACGGACGCCGCCGGTTATGGCGAGGCCGCCATGGCGATGGACGCGCTAGCCGCGGCTCAGCCTGGCTATCGCGGCGTCGACAGCGCGCGCGAGGCGGGCGGTATGGGGATCACCGTCAGTTATTGGGCAGACGACGCTGCGGCGATCGCCTGGCGCGACCATCCCGAGCACACAGCGATTCGCGAACGCGGGCGGGTGAACTGGTACGATAGCTATTCGGTCAACGTCGCGCGGATCGAGCGCGCCTATGAGTGGCAACGGCCATGACAGGTTCCGCGACCGAAGGCCCGAAGATCGACGGCCCGAAAATTGATCGGCGCTTCGCGCTGATGTTCCTCGTGATGCTGACGATCGCCGCGGGGAATACAGCACTGCAATCGGTGCTGCCGGCACTCGGGCGGTCGCTCGGGGTGGCCGATAGCGCGGTCGCGGCGGCGTTCTCGGTCTCCGCTCTGCTGTGGGTGATCGCCGCGCCGTTCTGGGCGAACCGGTCTGACAAGCACGGCCGGCGCGCGATGATCCTGCTCGGCGTCGGCGGGTTCAGCGTTTCGCTGACCTTGTGCGGCGTGTTCCTGCTGGCCGGGATCAACGCCTGGATCGGCGGCACGACCGCGTTCCTGTGCTTCATCGGTGGACGGCTGATCTACGGCACGTTCGGTGCGGCTGCGCCACCGGCGGTTCAGGCGCTCGTGGCCGGCGAGACGACGCGGGAAGAGCGGACCAAGGCGCTGACGTTGCTCGCCTCGGCATTCGGGCTCGGCACGATATTGGGGCCGGCGATCGCGCCATACCTGATCCTCGGCTCGATCGGTGGAGTCGAGATCGGCTTGGCGGGCCCCGCGTTCCTGTTCGCGGTGTTCGGGGTGGCGGTTTGGATCACGGTGCGGCGGATGCTGCCCGACGACAAGATCGTCGCCCCGCACGAGACGCACGGCGCGAGTTCCGCCTATCCCTCGATCGGCGGCGCGCCGACCGGCGCTTCGGTCGCCGCCGCGACCGGATCGCATGTCGAACATGTCGGCTACACCGATCCCCGGATCCGCGCTTGGATGATCGCCGGGCTGGTGATGGGCCACGCGCAGGCGATGACGGGGCAGGCGATCGGTTTCCTCGTGATCGACCGCCTCCACTTGGCGCCCGCACTCGCACTGGAGCCGACCGGCATCGTCCTGATGATGGGCGCCGGCGCCGCGCTGCTCGCGCAATGGGGCATCATTCCGCGATTGAACATGACCCCGCGGCAACTCGTGCTGACCGGCCTCGTGCTCGCGGCCGTCGGGACCGCGCTTACCGGGATCGCGACATCGCTCTACACGATCGCCACGGCCTACGCGCTGGCGAGCCTCGGCTTCGGCTTCACGCGACCGGGGTTCACGGCGGGATCCTCGCTGGCTGTCGGGGCGAACGCGCAAGGCTCGGTCGCGGGCAAGGTGACGTCGATCAACGGCGCGAGCTTCGTGCTCGGACCATCGATCGGCGTCGGCCTGTACGAAGCGCAGCACTCGCTACCGTATCTCGTCGCGGGTGCGGCCTGCGTCGTGATGATTGGCTATGCCTGGGTTTCGCTGCGTGATGCAAAAGATGCTTAGACTGGATCAGGCCGGTTACGAATCGGACCTGCCATGACATGCCACTGCGTCGAGCAAAATCCCTTCCAACCGACGGACGATGCGCACGAACGCGGCATCCTCACCCAACGCGCGCGCCAGGACGATCGCGCCCTGAATTCCGGCGACCGTGTCTTCGGCGAGACGCAGGGCCAGCGGTGACGGGATAGCGCTCGCTTCGAGGCTGTGCGTCAAGGCCGATATCCAGCGGGAGAAATACCCGCTGATCCGGACTGCGAAAGCATCGCCCGAGGCGCCCAGACCGAGCCAGCCAACGAGGCAGACCCTGCCCCCGGACTGGAAATACGCCGTCACGTCCTCGATCATGGCGGTGATCGCCGAGGCCGGATCGCTCGCCTTCTCCAGCGGCACGAAGATCGTCGTGACGAACCAATCGTCTATCTCGCCGAGGACGGCGGCCATCATCTCCGCCTTCCCGCCGGGAAAGAAGTTGTACAGGCTGCCCTTGCCGAGCCCGGTCGCCTTCGAGAGCGCCGACAGGCTGGCGCCCTCGAAGCCATGTTCGCGGAATGCCTCGGCCAGTGCCGGCAGGGCGTCGGCGCGATCGGTCAGGACGCGCTTCGCGGTCAGAGGCCGAGATCGCTTAGCGAGGGATGATCGTCGGGGCGACGGCCGAGCGGCCAATGGAACTTGCGGTCGCCTTCCGCGATCGCGCAGTCGTTGATCGAGGCGATGCGGCGCGCCATCAACCCGGCGTCGTCGAACTCCCAATTCTCGTTGCCATAGGAGCGGAACCAGTCGCCGGCGTCGTTGCGCCATTCATAGGCGAACCGCACCGCGATCCTGTTGCCACCATGCGCCCAGACTTCCTTGATGAGGCGATAATCGAGTTCCGCTGCCCATTTGCGCGTCAGGAAAGCGACGATCGCGTCGCGGCCGGTCAGGAACTCGGCCCGGTTCCGCCAGACGCTGTCGGGCGTGTAGGCCAACGACACCTTGCCGGGATCGCGGCTGTTCCACGCATCCTCCGCCATGCGCGCCTTCTGCGCTGCGGTCTCATGCGTAAACGGAGGCAGTGGCGGTCGGGACATGGCGGCACCTATCGATCAACTTGTACCGAATGGTACAAGTTGATCGTACCGCGTGCAACGCTCATCGTCCCACCCGGGGGAAACCGGGTGGGAAGCGAAGGTCAGTCGTCCGACTTGTTGGGGAACGCGAAGCCGAGGGGCTGGATGGCTGTCGCATCCTGCTTCAGGCGGGCGGCCATCTGTTCGTATTCGCGTTCGGTTTCCGGGGTCACGCTGGCGCGCGACTCCTTCAGCGCGCCTTCGAAGTCGGCCATCGTCACGTCGGTAGAGTCGATCGAGCGGCGCAACGCCACCAGGCCGGCGCGGCGGACGACGTCCTCCAGGTCCGCGCCCGAGAAACGGTCGGTACGGTCCGCGAGACGGTCGAGATCGACGTCGGACGCGAGCGGCATCTTCTCGGTCTGGATGCCGAGGATGCGGCGGCGGCCGGCCTTGTCGGGCACGCCGACATAGACGAGTTCGTCGAACCGGCCGGGACGCAGCAACGCCGGGTCGATCAGGTTGGGCCGGTTGGTCGCGCCGATCACGACGACCGACTGCAACTCCTCCAGCCCGTCCATCTCGGCAAGGATCGTGTTCACCACACGTTCGGTCACCTGCGGCTCACCGGCGCCGCTGCCACGCGCAGGCACCAGCGAATCGAGTTCGTCGATGAAGATCACGCACGGCGCGACCTGGCGTGCGCGCTGGAACAGGCGGGCGATCTGCTGTTCGCTTTCGCCGTACCATTTGCTAAGCAGGTCGGACGATTTGGTGGCGATAAAGTTCGCCTCCGCCTCGCGCGCGACCGCCTTCGCCAGCAACGTCTTGCCGGTGCCGGGGGGGCCGTAGAGCAGGAAGCCCTTGGCAGGCCGGATGCCGAGACGGCGGAACGCGTCGGGGTTCTTGAGCGGGAGTTCGACACCCTCCTTCAGCCGCATCTGCGCATCGTCGAGCCCGCCGACATCAGCCCAGCGCACGGTCGGTGCCTGCACCATGACTTCGCGCATCGCCGAGGGCTGGACGCGTTTGAGCGCGCCCAGGAAATCCTCGCGCGTGACCGACAATTCGTCGAGCACCTCGGGCGGGATCGTCCGCTCCTCGAGATTGAGCTTGGGCATGATCCGGCGGACCGCCTCGATCGCCGCCTCGCGGGTCAGCGCGGCGAGATCGGCGCCGACGAAGCCGTAGGTGGTGCGCGACAGCTCATCGAGGTCGACACGGTCACCGAGCGGCATGCCACGGGTGTGGATACCAAGAATCTCGCGACGGCCACGTTCGTCCGGCACGCCGACGACGATCTCACGGTCGAACCGGCCTGGACGACGGAGCGCTTCGTCGATCGCCTCGGGGCGGTTGGTGGCGGCGATAACGACGAGGTTCGCGCGCGATTCGATGCCGTCCATCAACGTCAGCAACTGCGCGACGAGACGCTTTTCCGCCTCGCCCGAAACCTGGCCACGCTTCGGCGCGATCGAATCGATCTCGTCGATGAAGACGATCGAGGGCGCTGCCTTCGCGGCTTCCTCGAACACTTCGCGGAGGCGTGATTCAGACTCGCCATAGGCCGAGCCCATGATCTCGGGGCCGTTGATCAGGAAGAACTGTGCGTCGGATTCGTTGGCGACGGCGCGCGCGAGGCGCGTCTTGCCGGTGCCGGGAGGACCGTGGAGCAATACGCCCTTGGGTGGATCGACGCCGAGTCGCTGGAACAACTCGGGGTAACGCAGCGGCAGCTCGACCATCTCGCGCAGCTGGTCGATCGTCTGCGCCATGCCACCGATGTCGTCGTAGGTGACGTCGGCGCGGCGTGCGGCCTGCGGCTCCTCATATTCGGAGCGGAGTTCGATCTCGGTGTTCTCGTCGATGTGCACCACGCCCTTGGGGCTGGCGGCGATCACCGCGAGGCGAATCTCCTGGAGCGCGTAGGCCGGCGCGTTCATGAACTGCTGGACGCCCGGCGGCATGTTGCCGACGCGCTGATGCCCCGCGGTCGCGACGATATCGCCCTGGCAGATCGGCCGGCCGAGGAAGGTGCGCTTGAGTGCGTTGGTCGAACCCTGGAGGCGGAGGTTCTGCTGCGCTGGCGCGAAGACGACGCGCGTCGCCGGCTTCGACTCGGCTTTCCGCACCTCGACGAAGTCGCCCGAGCCTACGCCAGCGTTCGCGCGCTGGAGGCCATCGAGGCGGAGGATGTCGAGACCCTCGTCTTCCGGATAGGGCCCGACGGCGCGCGCGGGCGTGTTCTGCTTGCCGAGTATCTCGATCACGTCGCCTTCGCCGATGCCAAGCGTCGCCATCAGCGCGCGCGGCAGGTGCGCCAGGCCGCGGCCGCTGTCTTCGGGACGCGCGTTGGCGACCTGAATTTTCCGCGTGGGGATTTCGCTATCGGCCATGTCGACTCCATTCGATCTCGTAGCGTCCGAGATAGGGGGCCGGTTCCAGCCTTGTCAGGGGTTGAAAACACAAAAAAAGGGCCGGCCAATGAAGGCCAGCCCATGAAAGTTTTTAGGAGAGGATGCCTGAAAGGCGAGGTCTTTTTGCGTCGAGACGGTTCGTGTTGCAAGTGCGAAGGGATCAGCTACGATTGCGCTAACTGCAATCGCATGCATGAATGCGTCCAGCGGTCGTTGTCACACTCGTCGAGTCGAAAGAGGAATCATGCGCAGGCTGCCGCCATTGGGGGCTATCGAGGCGTTCGTGCAGGTCGCGCGGCTGGGGTCGATCAAGGCCGCCGCCGAGGATCTGGCGCTATCCGCGCCTGCGCTCAGCCGGCGCGTGCAAAGCCTGGAGCGGTTCATTGCCAAGCCGCTGTTCGCGCGGCGGCATCAGGCGATGGTGCTGAATGCGGATGGCGAACGGTTGCTGGCACAGATCGCACCGGTGCTCGATTCGCTGTCGGACGCGGTCGAATCGCTGACCAGCACGACCGAAGTGTTGCGGCTGCGTCTCGGGATCCTACCGCTCTATGCGTCTCAGAAGCTGTTCCCTCGGTTGGGCGAGCTACGGACGTCGCATCCCGAGCTGCATCTCGATATCGATACCGCGGCGCATCTGGTGTCGCGGCTCGGCGATGGGCTCGACGCGGTGATCGCCCTGTCGCGCGAGATCGATCCGGCGTTCTACGCGCGGCGGCTCGATCGGAACTCGGTCTATGTGATCGGCGCGCGGAGTTTGCTGGAGCGCGCGGACCCGGTCACGCGACCCGAACAGCTGTCGACGCTGACGGCGCTGGTCCACCGGGACATGACGGATACGTTCACCGCATGGCGGACGGCGGCAGGGCTCGACGATATCGAGCCGCTGGCGATCGATCATTTCGATTCGGGGGCGCTGATGCTGGAGGCTGCCGCGCAGGGGCTCGGCGTCGCGTTCATGCATGCGAGCCATTTCGAGGATGCGAACGATCCGCGACTGGTGCGGCTGTTCGATATCGAGGTGGAGAGCCCGTATAGCTACTGGTTCGTTTGTCGCCCGCGGGCGTTGCAGACCAAGCCGGTCAAGCTGTTTCATGACTGGCTGATACGGACGGTGGCGGAGGTCTGAGCATCAACCGTCATGCCGGGCTCCTTCCGGCATCCACGGTTCCACAAGCTCGATGGTCGTAAGAATGCGGAACGATGGACCTCGCAACTTGTCCGGGGTGACGGAGGTGGTTGGTAACCCCGTCACCCCAACTCAAGCGCGTCGCGGCAAAGCCGCGCCGTCGGACGGAGCTGTGCTCCGCCGGCCGGCTTTGGCTGTCTCCGGCGCAGCTTCGCTGCGCCGGTGCAGTCTTCAGCTAGCGCGTGCCTTGACGATCTTGCCCGGCGAACGCGGGGGCTCGCCTTTCGGCAGCGCGTCGATCAGGTCCATGCCGTCGGTGACTTCACCCCAGACGGTGTACTGCTTGTCGAGGAAGCGCGCGTCGTCGAACACGATGAAGAACTGCGAGTTCGCCGTGTCGGGCTGGTTGGTGCGCGCCATCGAGCACACGCCGCGGACGTGCGGCTCAGCCGAGAATTCCGCCTTGAGGTTGGGCTTGCTCGACCCGCCGGTGCCGTCGCCGCGACCGCCGTCACCGCCCTGCGCCATGAAGCCTGGGATCACGCGGTGGAAGGGAACGCCATCATAGAAGCCTTCGTTCGCCAGCTCGACGATCCGCTCGACATGCTTGGGCGCGAGATCGGGACGCAGCTTGATCGTGACGTCGCCGCCATCGAGGGTCAGCGTCAGCGTTTCGGGGGTGTCAGCCATTCATGTTCTCCTGAATTGATGCGCGGCAGATAGGGAGCCGCACTCCGACTGGCAAATGCACGCGCACCGGGTTAGGGCCCAACCGCGCATCTTTTAAGGGAGGCAGCCATGAGCGAACTCGAGCTTCCCGAGGTCGAAACCGACACCCAGCCCGAAAACCAGCTCGACCGCGACGATCATTTGCGGCCCGAATTCGTGCGGGCGGTGCTCGATGCGGTGGAGGATGGCGACGATGAGGCGGCGCGGACGCTGGTCGAGCCGTTGCACCCGGCCGACATCGCCGATCTGTTCGAGCTGACCCCGCAACAGGATCGCGCCGCGCTGGCCCGTGCGGTCACCGACCTGCTCGACGGCGACGTGTTCGCCGAGATGAACGATTACGTCCGCGAGGATCTGATCGATGCGCTCGAGCCGCACCAGGTTGCCGACCTCGCGTCCGAACTCGATACCGACGATGCCGTCGCGATCATCGAGGACATGGACGAGGACGAGCAGCGCGCGGTGCTGCGCGCGCTCGATCCCGATGATCGCGCGGCGATCGAGGAGGCACTGAGCTACGCCGAGGAGTCCGCCGGTCGCCTCATGCAGCGCGAGCTGATCGCGGTGCCCGAGCAGTGGACCGTCGGCGACGCGATCGATTACCTGCGCGGCCATGAGGAGCTGACGACCGATTTCTGGGAGATCTTCGTCGTCGACCCCGCGCACAAGCCGATCGGCACCTGCCAGCTGTCGTGGATGTTGCGGACACCGCGCGGGATCGCGATCGCCGACGTGATGAAGCGCGAGCAGACGCTGATCCCGGTCGACATGGACCAGGAGGAAGTCGCGCTGCGCTTCCAGAAATACGCGCTGATCTCGGCTGCGGTGGTCGATCATGGCGGCCGGCTGGTCGGCATGATCACGGTCGACGACATCGTCCACATCATCTCCGAAGAGGCAGGCGAGGATACGCTGCGCCTGGCAGGCGCCGGCGACGGCGACATCAACGAGCCGATCCGGCTGACGGTGCGCACGCGGTTCACGTGGCTGGTGGTCAATCTCGGTACCGCGATGGTCGCGTCGTCCGTCGTGGGTCTGTTCCAGGGGACGATTGCGAGCTTTGCATTGCTCGCTGTGCTGATGCCGATCGTTTCCGGGATGGGCGGCAATGCCGGCACGCAGACGCTGGCCGTGGTGGTGCGAGCGTTGGCGACGAACCAGCTTACGAGTTCGAATACCGCGCGGATGATCGGCCGCGAGTTCCGCATCGCCGCCGCCAATGGCGTCATGCTGGGCGCACTGATCGGACTTGGGACGTATGTTATCTTCCGCAATACCGACCTGTCGCTGGTGATTGCGGCGGCGATGCTGGCGAATAATATCACGGCGGGGCTGAGTGGCGTGCTGGTGCCGGTGACGCTCGACAAGTTCCGGATCGATCCGGCGGTGTCGTCCGCCGTGTTCGTGACGACGATGACCGACACGATGGGATTCTTCTCGTTCCTCGGGCTCGCGTCTTTGTGGGGTCTGCACGGTTGATCGTCCGGTATTAACGCCCATTTCCAACGCTATGCCGCTCCACCTCACCAAAGTCGCGTTCGGCGCGGAAAGCGTCGACCACCTCGCCGAGCGGCTCCGGCTGCGCGGCGAGGAGGGGCCGGTGTTCCTCACCACGCGCTACCTGCCCAAGCGGCATGAGGAGGTCGCTGGTCAGGGTTCGATGTTCTGGATCCTTAAGCATCAGCTGATTGCCCGCTCGCCGATCCTCGGATTTGGCGAAGCTGAAGAGGGTCGCGTCGCGATCCACATCGATCCCAAGCTGGTGCTGGTTCAAGCGCGGCCTAAGCGCGCGCACCAGGGGTGGCGGTATCTTGAGGATGCGGATGCGCCGCTCGATCTGGGTGGCGATGCGACCGGGTTGGACGTGATGCCGCCGGCGCTGATGACGAAACTGGCGGAGCTGGCGCTCATTTAGTCAGGTACACAAGCTGGTTTGAGAGAAGCTCTAGCTTTTACCTAGGCATAAACCTGGCACGCCGACTGCGTAACAGGGCTGACAGAAGGCCCCCAGAGCATCAGGCACGCTTAACGGGGTAGGATTGGTTACGGCCCAGCCACAGCCTCCGACTTGCCGCACGTCACCGGCCCTCCGGCCACAGCATCCACACGGCATTTCGCGTTGCCGACGATCGTTACTGTTCCCAACCCACTGTTGGTCACTTGTGCCGTATAGCGCGCTGCTCCCCTGACCTCACCAACGCCGTCAAGATGAACCGCCAGGTCCTTCACATCCAACGCCGACGCATCAATCGTTCCAGCTCCACTCGCTACCAACCGTGCCCGTCCAGCCTTGCCCGCAAGGCTCATACGACCCGTTCCGATCATTATCGCATTCAATTGATCCGTCTCCGCCGCAACCAATGTGAGACTGCCACTGCCACTCACCGTCACGTCTGTTCGCATCCCGCGCATCCTCTCGATCGTCAATTGCCCGCCGGCTGCGACGCTCGCCGAGATCAACCAGGGGGTAGATAGCGTGACGACGCTCGGACTCGAGCTGTTCTCCCGTGCCCGTTCGCCCCAACCGCCGGCATCTTTGCGGACTGAAAGCGTCATGCCATCGACCCGGACCACGATCCCATCGTCTGCCAGTGGTCCCGTAATCTTTGCCCGCGGTGGGCCTATGGTGACGCGAACCAGGAACGGCCCTTGGACGCGGATATGATCGAAACTACTGACTGACACCGTCCGGCTCGCTACGGGTCCCTGACCAGCCCCCGCGGCAGAACACAAGAGCAACACCAAAATACACAGCATTTTCATACTGTATCCCTCGCTGCTAACGGGCGCCTTCGCAATGGCCTGCGTTGACGAGCGATATTCTGGGAGCGTTCGAAAATGCTTTTTGTGTTTGCAACCCGCCGTCTGCCTGCTGACCTCTTCGCGGGCAGTGCGGATAGATGAAGTGGCGTTTGCAGTATGGTAACGGCCGCGTCGCATTAGGATGCGTGGCCTGTTTAAATTGTGACAAGTTCGCTGGTATAGAGAAGTGGCTCGGCTTGTCTGAACAGGCTCGCAGCTTGGATAAGTGGACTGCCGCTGGTCGATCATGCCGCTACGAGAAGCGGCTGTGCGGAGTATAGCTGGCCGGGCGTACAGTCGCCAAGCGCGGAGTGCGGCCTGACGGCGTTGTAGAACCCGATGTAGCGGCCGATGCCGGCGCGAGCCTCGGGGACCGAGGCGTAGACGTTGAGATACACCTCCTCGCATTTCACCGAGCGCCAGAGGCGCTCCACGAACACGTTGTCGCGCCAGCAGCCTTTCCCGTCCATGCTGATGGCGATCTTCTCACGCAGGAGGACGGCGGTGAACGCGGTGCTCGTAAATTGCGAGCCCTGATCGCTGTTGAAGATGGTCGGCTTGCCATAGCGGGCCAGTGCCTCCTCCAGCGCCTCGATGCAGAACTCGGCATCGAGCGAGATCGACACCCGCCACGCCAACACCCGCCGGGTGAACCAGTCGACGATGGCGACGAGGTAGACGAAACCGCGCGCCATCGGGATGTAGGTAATGTCGGTAGCCCAGACCTGGTTGGGCCGGGTCACCGCCAGCTTGCGCAGCAGGTAGGGATCTTGTGCCCTGGCGCGGGCTTCGACGTGTTCGGGCGTCGGTAGAACGCCTCCAGCCCGATCCGCTTCATCAGCGTCGCGACATGCAGCCGGCCAACGCTCACGCCCTCCTGCCGGAGCAGATCGCGCAGCATCCGGCTGCCGGCGAACGGGTACAGCAGATGCAGCTCGTCGATCCGCCGCATGATCGTCAGATCGCTGTCCGACACCGGCCGCGGCAGGTAGTAGATGCTGCTGCGACTGATCCCGAGCTGCCGCGCCTGGACACCCAGCGGCAGCGCATGACCGCGGTCGATCATCGCTTTGCGCTCGGCAACAGACCGGCCTTCCCGAGCGCCCCGGCCAAAAATCGTTCGCCAGCGTCAGCTCGCCGATCTTGGCGTGCAGCACCGTCACATCGACTGCCGGCTCGGCCGCTGCCGGCTCGGCGCCGAACACGTCCGCGGCGCCCTCCAGCAACCGCGCCCGCCATCGATTGATAAGGTTGGGATGCACGTCATACTGCTGCACCAGCTCGGCCAGCGTCTTCTCGCCCTTCACGGCGGCCAGTGCCACCTTCGCCCTGAACGCCGGGCTGTGGTTCCGGCGTGGTCGCTTGCTCATCTTGCCTCCTCCTCGCGGCCAGCATGGCCGCTGTCAGATCGGCAATCCACTTGTCCCCACTGTGCAGATTTTCCGAACCACCTCTGCCGCACGCGGCACCGGCATCCTCAACAACCCGCTGTATGTCGGCCGACGGCCATACGGCAAGCAGACGTATCGCAAGAACCCGGAAACGGGAAAACGCCATGCCTTCGTCAATCCGGAAGACAAACGATCCGATGACGTCGAGTCCCCGGCCCTCGGCATCGTGCCCGTCGAACTGTGGGATCGGGTCAAATCCCGCCAGGCTACGCTATCCCGCGGGGCGAAATCGCATACCGAGATGGCTGGCCTGCCCTTCTTCGCACAGCAACGCCCGCGGTATCTGTTGACCGGCAAGATGACCTGCGGCAGCTGCGGGGCGAGCTATGCGAAATCGGGCAAGACCCGGTTCGGCTGCCAGGGCGCCGCCAAGAAGGGCCCCACCTGGTGCGACAACCGGCTGACGATCCGCCAGGACGAACTCGACGCGCGCGTGCTGGCGGGTCTGTCGAGCGAGATGCTGCGTGACGACGTCGTTGCAGCGTTCCTCAGCGAATATGAGGCAGAGACCCGGCGCCTGACGGCGGAAACGGTCAGCGCCCGCCCCGAGCGGGAAGCCGAACTGGTCAATCTCGATCACCAGCTCTCGCGCGCCAAGGCGGCTATCCTCAAAGGCGTGGATGCGACGGTGTTCGTGGGCGAGATGAAGATCTGGACCGAGCGGCGCAAGGTCCTGCTCGCCGAACTGGAACTTGCCGAACACGAGACCACAGAGACGGTTTCCCCGGAGCCCGGGCGGCTTACCCCGGACCTGAGCCGGGTGTACCGTGAGAAGGTCGAACAGCTCACCGCAGCGTTTGAGGACGACGCGCTGAAGGCGCAGGCGTTCGAACGGTTACGCGCGCTTATCGAGGCGGTGGTGCTGACGCCGGAAGACGGCAATCTCGCCATCGACCTGCACGGCGAGCTTGCGTCGATGCTGTCGCTATGTGCCGGAGCGGAAACGCAAAAAGCCTCCGCGGGAGTGACCGAGGAGGTGTTGCAAATCAAGATGGTTGCGGGGACAGGATTTGAACCTGTGACCTTCAGGTTATGAGCCTGACGAGCTACCGGGCTGCTCCACCCCGCGACGGTTCCTGTTTAGGAACGTTGGGTAGAAGTCATTGTGAATGGGTTTTTGATATGGTGCGTTTTTGCATGTCGCACGGGCTTCAATGCCTGGCGACGACCTACTCTTCCATCGCTTGAGCGATAGTACCATTGGCGCAGTCGGGTTTCACGGCCGAGTTCGGAATGGGATCGGGTGGGACACCGACGCTATAGCCACCAGGCAATGGAGCCGGTGCGACATGCGTGTGCGTCATATCTGGGTCCCTCAGGGTTTCGCATTGCTGCGAAGCCTGAGGGTTTAAAATCGATACCGTGCAAGGTTAGTGATATTTGTGACCAATCCCTCGACGGCGAGGGGATTGGCAATCTGGCGTCGTCTTAATCATCCGCACTATCGAATGGCTAACTGGGCGAACCCAGTGTTGTCATTGATGGTGTGAGACTCTCAAGCGCGAATAGAGCAATTAGTATCGGTTAGCTCCATGCGTTACCGCACTTCTACATCCGATCTATCAACGTCGTGGTCTCCGACGGCTCTATGAAATCTTATCTCGAGGGAGGCTTCCCGCTTAGATGCTTTCAGCGGTTATCCCGTCCATACATAGCTACCCAGCTGCGCTCCTGGCGGAACGACTGGTACACCAGAGGTATGTTCAACCCGGTCCTCTCGTACTAGGGTCAACTCCTCTCAAATTTCGACGCCCACGGCAGATAGGGACCAAACTGTCTCGCGACGTTCTGAACCCAGCTCACGTACCACTTTAATTGGCGAACAGCCAAACCCTTGGGACCTGCTCCAGCCCCAGGATGTGATGAGCCGACATCGAGGTGCCAAACAACCCCGTCGATATGAGCTCTTGGGGGTTATCAGCCTGTTATCCCCGGCGTACCTTTTATCCGTTGAGCGATGGCCCTTCCACGAGGGACCACCGGATCACTATGACCGACTTTCGTCTCTGCTCGACTTGTCAGTCTCGCAGTCAGGCGGGCTTATGCCATTGCACTCTAACAGACGGTTTCCGACCGTCCTGAGCCCACCATTGCGCGCCTCCGTTACTCTTTAGGAGGCGACCGCCCCAGTCAAACTACCCGCCACAGAGGGTCCCTGTTCCGGCTTACGGAACGAGGTTAGACATCAGAAACAAACAGGGTGGTATTTCACCTATGGCTCCACACCAGCTGGCGCCGATGCTTCAAAGCCTCCCACCTATGCTACACAGTTTCTTCCTAATGCCACTCTGAAGCTGCAGTAAAGGTGCACGGGGTCTTTCCGTCTAACCGCGGGTACTCCGCATCTTCACGGAGAATTCAATTTCGCTGAGCATGTCCTGGAGACAGTGGGGAAGTCGTTACGCCATTCGTGCAGGTCGGAACTTACCCGACAAGGAATTTCGCTACCTTAGGACCGTTATAGTTACGGCCGCCGTTTACCTGGGCTTCATTTCAGAGCTTGCACCCCTCCACTTAACCTTCAGGCACCGGGCAGGCGTCAGGCCCTATACGTCGTCTTGAAGCCGACTTAGCAGAGCCCTGTGTTTTTGCTAAACAGTCGCTACCCCCTGGCCTGTGCCCCCTCAAAGTGCTTGCGCATAGTGAGGGCCTCCTTCTTCCGAAGGTACGGAGGCAATTTGCCGAGTTCCTTCAGGACACTTCTCTCAAGCGCCTTGGTATACTCTACCTGACCACCTGTGTCGGTTTCGGGTACGGTCTATACGGTGGGGCTATTTCCTGGAACCATTTCGAAGCCATCCCAATCCGATAAGGGATGACAACACACATGATCCGTCACACACCACCAGGCCCACGAATATTAACGTGGTTCCCATCGACTACCCCCTTCGGGCTCGTCTTAGGGGCCGGCTCACCCTGCGCGGATTAGCCTTGCGCAGGAACCCTTGGTCTTTCGGCGAGAGGGCATCTCACCCTCTTTATCGCTACTCATGTCTGCATTCGCACTTCCGATACCTCCACGACCCATTACCAGATCGCTTCACAGGCTTACGGAACGCTCCGCTACCGCGTACCACATAAGTGGCACACCCTAAGCTTCGGCACGTATCTTGAGCCCCGTTACATCTTCGCCGCAGGACCTCTTGTTTAGACCAGTGAGCTGTTACGCTTTCTTTAAAGGATGGCTGCTTCTAAGCCAACCTCCTGGTTGTTTTGGAAGTCCCACATGCTTTCCCACTTAGATACGATTTGGGGGCCTTAGCTGTAGGTCAGGGCTGTTTCCCTTTTGACGACGGACCTTAGCACCCGCCGTCTGTCTCCCGCATATCACTCTTAGGTATTCGGAGTTTGGTTAGGTTTGGTAGATCTCGCGACCCCCTAGCCCATCCAGTGCTCTACCCCCTAAGGTGTTCGTGCGAGGCACTACCTCAATAGTTTTCGCGGAGAACCAGCTATTTCCCGGCTTGATTGGCCTT
>NZ_CM155261.1:0-1457500 GCF_056680015.1 Sphingomonas sp. BL2 | reverse complement strand
CGGCCTATCCCCTTTACCTGGGGATCAGCGCTTGGCGGACGCTGCCGGTGATCGGCGTTCGGGCGCGGGACGTGGCGCGCGCGGTCGCATCGCCGGCACTGGCGGCGATTGCGATGGCGCTGATCGTCGGGCTGGTGGATCGCGCGCTGCCACCGCTCGATGCGCATTGGCGGCTGATGATGCTCGTGGCGATCGGCGCGGCGGTCTATGCGGCGTGGATGCTTGTCTTTGCGCGGGCGACTGTGCGCGAACTGATCGCGGTCGCGCGGAAGCAGCCGGTCGCCGCTTAGTTACGCGGACTGGATATATTCGCGCATCGCCGCGGCATCGGCCTCGATCCGGTCGATGCGGTATTTGACGAGATCGCCGATCGAGACGAAGCCGACCAGCGTTTCGCCATCGATCACCGGCAGGTGGCGGATGCGGCGCTGGGTCATCAGCGACAGCGCACCGATCGCCGACTCATTGGGCCCGATCGACTTTACCGCGGTGGTCATCACATCGCCGATCCGCCGTTCGAGCGCCGCTGCGCCATCCGACTGCAGGCAGTGAATGACGTCGCGTTCGGAGAAGATCCCGACGACCTTGCCGCCTTCGAGCACCGGCGCCGCGCCGATCCGCTTCTCCGCGAGCAGGGCCACCGCCTGGGCCATGGTAGAATTGGGGGTCAGCGACTGTATGTCGCCCTTGTCCTTCAGGATCGCCGCGATCGTCATCTTCGCCTCTCCTCAACTGCGCCTGTTGCGCTTGGCTTGAGGAAACCATGTTTGCGCGGCAATGTGAAGCGATGACCGATCGATTGCCTGAACCGCCGGCCGGGTTGGACGACCCGCACTACGCTGCATTCGCGTGGGCACGGTTCCGGGGGATCATGGCGTGGATGGTGCTGGCGGCGGCGATATGCGTCGCGGCGATCATCGTGGCGATGGCGCATGTGCAAGGGCCGCTGAATCTGGTGACGATGCTCGCGGTGATGGGCGGGGTTGGCGGATCGGTGATGATGGCCGGACTGTTGATGGGTCTCGCATTCCTCAGTTCGGGAAGCGGGCATGACGAGGACGTGACGCGGCTCGATTGAGCGCGCGGCGCTGATATGGTCGGGCATGAAAAAGGCCGGCGTCGCGTGAAGCGGCACCGGCCTCTTCAGGTCTTAGCGTGATCCCGGAAAGGTCCGGAATGACGGCTTCAGCCTGCGACCTCGTCCGGTACCGCACGAACGCGGCGACGGCGGGGCTTTTCTTCGGGCGCAGCATCGGCGGCGGGCGAGTCCTTCGCAGGTGCTGGCGCCGGCGTTATTGCCGAGATCCCGAGTGATGGCGGCAGTCGGTCCGCGTCGAATGCGGTCGGTGCCGCATCTTCGGACGCGCCCTGGTCCTGCGCGACCGGTGCGTCGAGGCTGCGATCGCGGCGCGGGCGACCGCGACGGCGGGGCTGCTCCTCGGTTGCTGCAACGGGAGCGACGGTCTCGACGGTTTCGGTCGGCTGGGCTGCCTGCTCGGGGGCTTCGGTTACCGAGCGGACCGCATCAGCTTCGGAGTCCTGGTTGGCGTTGGCGACCGGCGCGCTCACGCGAGGGGTGCGGCGGATCGTCTCGCGCTGCGGCGCATCGCGGTAATCGCTGCGGGGCTCCCGGACCTGCTCGTCGCGTGACTGCGTCTCGCGTTGCTGAGTCTCGCGCGACTGGGCCTCACGGGCCTGATCCTGCTCTTCGCCGTTGCGGTCGTCGCGGGGCTGAGCATCACGCGGCTGGGCGTTGCGCTGGTTGCGCGGGTTGTCGCCACGGACGCGATCTTCGCGCTGGCCGTCGTTACGGGGGCCGTCGTTACGGGGGCCGTCATTACGCTGACCCTCATTACGCTGGCCTTCGTAGCGATTGTTCTCGTACCGCGGACGCTCTTCGCGCTGCGGACGATCTTCACGCTGAGGGCGGTCCTCGCGGTTCTGGTTCTCACGATTCTGGCGGGGCGCGTTCTGGTACTGGCCGTTCTGCTGGCCGCCATTCTGCTCGCCACGCGGCTGCTCGGGCGTACCCTGCTGCTCGCCGGAGCGGATCGGTTCGCCCTCGTCGCCGTAATCGTCGTCGCCGTCGAGATCGAACGGCTGCTGGCGGCGCGGCTGCTGCTGCGCCTGCGGCTGGCTCTCTTCGAAGCGGGCGCGGGTTTCGCTCAGGACGCGGAAATAATGATCCGCGAACTGGAGGTAATATTCGATGTTGACGCGGTCGCCCTGCTGCTGCGCGTCGCGCGCGAGGTTCTTGTACTTCTCGTACAGCTGGCTCGCGTTGCCGCGCGCGCGGCTGTCGATGCGGTTGCCGGTATCGCGACCACCCTGGCCGCCGCCGCCACCCTGGCGTTGACCGCCACCACTACCGCCGCCGCCATTATTATTGTTGCCACGACCGCGACGGCGGCCGGCTTGCCGGTTGTTGATCAAGCTTGTGTCCTCAGTCGTCGAACCAAAATCTGGTCGTGCTCCGAAATGCGGTGCAAACCCCCGTCGCGCACCGACGATCTAGACGAGATCGATGCGTCGAACTTGCCAGGGCCGCCGGACTGCAGCGACCTCAAAGCGAAGGATGCGGGTCATCGCTCTAAACCGACCAATCGTCGAGAGTGCGTGCCCCTGCCCGCGTGATAGCGTCCGCAAGGGACCTACTACAAGCGAAATGTGAGGTTTAGCGCCATATTGTTCAAGTCGCGGGCGCGTGGGTTGCCACTAACGCACGCGCGTTGCCGCCATAGTCGTGATGGAGCGCGACGTGCAGGCCCTGCGCTTCGAGCAGCGCCGTGACGGGGACGGCCTGCGTCGAACCGATCTCGATCACCGCCGCGCCACCGGGGGCGATCAGCGTGGGGAGTTGTTTGGCGAGGATGCGGTAGTCGTCGAGCCCGTCTGCGCCGGCGTAGAGCGCGGCGTGGGGTTCGTGGTCGTGGACTTCGGGCGGGAGCTGCTCGGCGGTGGCGATGTAGGGCGGGTTGGCGAGGATCAGGTCGAACCGGCCGACGATCGCGCTGGCCCAGCTGCCGCGGATGAAGTGCGCGCGGTCGGCCATGCCTAGGGTTGCGGCGTTGGCGCGGGCGTAGGCGAGCGCTTGGGGGGAATAGTCTACGCCGAGGCCTTGTGCAGGCCATTCGTCGAGCGCGGCGAGGAGCAATGTGCCGGGGCCGGTGCCGAGGTCGAGTATCGTTGCGGGGGCGCGGCCGGCAAAGTGCGCTTGGGCTGCGATCAGGAGTGTTTCGCTGTCGGCGCGGGGGACGAGTGCACCGGGGCCGACGGCGAGGTCGATCGACCAGAAGCCGCGGGTGCCGGTGATGTAGGCGATAGGCTCATGGTTGAGGCGGCGTTCGACGAGTGCGGCGAAGGTGTCGGGGACGGTGTGGCGATCCGGGTCGAGGAGGATCGCGTTGCGCTCGACGCCGAGCGCGTGCGCCATCAGGAGTTCCGCGTCGAGGCGCGGGGTGGCGGAGAAGCCGAACTGCCCAGCGGCGGTGGCGATGGCCGTCCTTACTGCTCCCCTTCCGCTTGCGGGAGGGGTCGGGGGAGGGGCTGTCACCAAGCGATGCCCTTAGCGGGAAGCCCCTCCCCTAACCCCTCCCGCAAGCGGGAGGGGAATGCCGTTGCGGCTGGGGAACGCTCAGCCATCCAGCTGCGCCAGGCGGTCCGCTTCGTCCTGCGCGACCAGCGCGCCGATCAGTTCGTCCATCTCGCCCGCGACGATCTCCGGCAGGCGGTGCAGCGTCAGGTTGATGCGGTGATCGGTGACGCGACCCTGCGGAAAATTATACGTCCGGATCCGCTCCGAGCGATCCCCCGAGCCGACCATCGATTTCCGCGCACCCGCGCGCTCGGCGTGCAGCCGGTCGCGCTCGGCTTCGTAGAGGCGTGTCCTGAGCACACGCAACGCCTTGGCCTTGTTCTTGTGCTGCGACTTCTCGTCCTGCTGGATCACGGTCAACCCGGTCGGGATGTGGACGATCCGCACCGCCGAGTCCGTCGTATTGACCGACTGCCCGCCCGGCCCCGACGAGCGATACACGTCGATGCGCAGGTCCTTGTCGTCGATCTTGACGTCGACCTCCTCCGCCTCGGGCAGCACCGCGACGGTCGCCGCCGAGGTGTGGATCCGGCCGCCGGCCTCGGTCGTCGGCACGCGCTGGACGCGGTGGACGCCGCTCTCGAACTTGAGTTTCGCGAACACGCCCTGGCCGGTGACGCTGGCGACGACTTCCTTGAAGCCGCCCGCGTCGGACGACGAACCGGAGATCATCTCGACCCGCCAGCCCTGCGATTCGGCATAGCGCTGGTACATCCGGAACAGGTCACCCGCGAACAGCGCCGCCTCGTCGCCACCGGTGCCGGCGCGGACCTCGAGCATCGCCGAGCGCTCGTCGGCGGAGTCGCGCGGCAACAGCGCGAGCGCGAGTTTGCGGTCCGCGGTCTCGAGCAGCGTGCGGTTCTCGTGCAGCTCGTCCGACGCCATCGCGCGCAGTTCGTCGTCGGCATCCTCCGCCATGAACGCGAGGCTTTCGGCCTCCTGACGCAACCGGCGCACTTCGGTGGCGGCTTGGGCGACGGGTTCGAGCTCGGCATATTCCTTCGACACCGCGACGAAGCGGTCCGAGGGGAGATCGCCGGTCGACATCAGCGCCTGGAGCTCGTCACGCCGCGCCTCGATCGCGCGGATGCGGTCGGGGGAGATCTGGGTCATGAAATCCTCCCCGGCACGGGGAGGGGGACCGCCCGAAGGGGGGTGGAGGGGGCGGGCCGCAGGTGTTGCGTGACGTGGAAGCCCCCCTCCGTCAGTGCCGCGCACTGCCACCTCCCCGTGCCGGGGAGGATTTGCGAATGATCCATCACGACAGCAGCGTCTTCAATTGGGCCTCAAGCCCTTCGGTTTCCGACCCGAGCATCTTCAACTTTCGAACGACTTCGCCGTCAACACGACGAACGCTCGCGATCGCCTGTGGGGTTGCCTTGACGGCCTTGTCGAAGCGTTTTTTCGCCGAACCGGAAGCAACCAGATCGGCAGAGACTCCATTTCGCCGGAGGTCGGAAATCAGGGCGATCGCATCGAGACTCGAGTCGTCGTCCTCTGCAACGACGATGACTTCGGCACGCTGCTCAGTCGGTTCTTCCAGCAGCATAGCCAGACGCTCGACGCCCGCAGCCCAACCAACGCCCGCCGTCTCCGGCCCACCAAGCGAGCCGATCAGCCCGTCATACCGGCCGCCGGCTAGGACCGTCCCCTGTGCACCCAACCGATCGGTCACGAACTCGAACGCGGTGTGGCGGTAGTAATCGAGGCCGCGGACCAGGCGCGCGTTGCGTTCCCATGCGACGCCTGCCGCATCGAGCCCGGCGGTCACCGCCTCGAAGAACGTGCGTGCCTCGGGGGTCAGATACGCGTCGATATCGGGCGCGCTGTCGGCGATTGGGCGGTCGCGCGGGTCCTTCGAGTCGAGGATCCGCATCGGGTTCTTCTTGAGCCGCGTCAGGCTGTCCTCGGACAGTTCCCCGCGATGCGCCTCGAAATGCGCGACCAGCGCCTCGCGCCACGCATCGCGCGTCGCCGCGTCGCCCAGCGTGTTGAGCTGCAACGTCACGCCCTCGGAAATGCCGAGTTCGCGCAGCAGCTGGTCCGCGAGCACGAGCAGCTCGACGTCCGCCGCCGGTTCTGCGGCACCGATCACCTCGGCATCGATCTGGTGAAATTGGCGGAAGCGCCCCTTTTGCGGGCGCTCGTAGCGGAACACGGGCCCGCTGGTGGTGAGCTTCAGCGGCGCGAACTGCTGCCAGCCTTCGGTCAGATAGGCGCGCGCAATGCCGGCGGTGAACTCCGGGCGGAGCGTCAGCGAGTCCCCGCCGCGATCCTCGAACGTGTACATCTCCTTCGACACGACGTCGGTCGTCTCGCCGAGCGATCGCGCGAACACCGCGGTGGATTCGAACACCGGGATATCGACGCGCTGGAAGCAATACAGCGCCCGCACGCGCTCGAACGTGGCAAGGACGTGCGCGAACCGGCGCTGCTCGTCGCCGAAAATGTCCTGGGTGCCACGGATGCGGCGCGGGGTTTCTGTCTTGGCCATGATGCGCGCGTATCTAGGCGACGTGCCCACGAAGCGCTAGCGCTGTGGCATGACTGAAAAAGCCAGATATTGGGGTCTCGGCCAACGCGTTGCCCCGCCGCGCTTCATCCTGTTCGTGCTGGTCTTCGCGATTGGGCTGGCCACGCTAATCCCGCGCTTCGGGCTCGGGCGGGGGACGATGGCCGCGTTCGACGTCGCGGCGGTCGTGTTCCTGATCGCGGTCTCGACCTTGTTTCGCAACGCCACCGCCGCCCGGATGCGCCGCGCGGCGGAGGAGAACGACGCCAACCGCGCGGTGCTGCTGGGGTTCAGCGGGACGATCATGCTGGTGATCCTGGTCGCGGTGGCGAAGGAATTGCAGGGCAAAAACGACGCGGTCGGAATCGCGCTGACGATCTCGACGCTGGCGCTCGCGTGGCTCTTCTCGAACATGATCTACACGCTGCACTATGCGCATATCTATTACAGCGACGACGAGGACGGGAAGGACATCAAGGGCCTGGACTTCCCCAAGTGCGACGAGCCCGATTACTGGGACTTCGCCTATTTCGCGTTCACGCTGGGGATGACGTTCCAGACCTCCGACGTCGAGATCACCTCGCGCCGGGTGCGCAAAGCCGCGCTCGGCCAGTGCATGGCGGCGTTCGTGTTCAACATCGGCGTGCTGGCGTTCACGATCAACGTGCTGGGGAGTGCTGGCTGAGGGTACCGGGTAAAGGACTGGACGGCTGCCCTTTATCGCGATTACACCTCGTGTCATCGTCTCTCAGCCGGAAGGCCCTTCCTTGATCCGCAAGCTTCTCGTCGCGTCCCTGCTCGCATCCGCCGTACCCGCCTTCGCGCAAGTCCCCGCCGGAAACACCGCACCACAGCCGGTGCCGTTCGTCGACACCATTCCCGATGCAGTCGACACGCCCTATCCCGGCACGTTGCTGCTCGATGTCGACGCTACCGATACCGAGCGCGGCATCTTCCGCGTGAAGCAGACGATTCCGGTCGCCAAGTCGGGGCCGATGGCACTGCTCTATTCGAAGTGGCTGCCCGGCGCGCATTCCCCACGCGGCGAGATCGAGAAGCTCGCGGGCCTCGTGATCCGCGCGAATGGTAAGATCGTCCCCTGGACGCGCGATCCGGTCGACGTCTTCGCCTTCCATATCGACGTGCCGACCGGCGCCAAGTCTGTGGTGGCCGAGTTCCAGTTCATCTCCGCGACCAAGGGCGACCAGGGCCGCATCGTCATGACCCCGACGATGGTGAGCCTCGAGCCGAACCTCGTCAGCCTGTACCCCGCCGGCTATTTCACGCGGCAGATTCCGATCAAGATGACCGTCACCTACCCGACCGGCTGGACCGCTGCGGGTGCGGTACCGGCGAAGGTCTCGGGATCGACCTACAGCTACGACACGACCAACTACGAGATCCTCGTCGATTCGCCGACGCTCGCGGGGAAGTACGGCAAGGTCTGGCCGCTCTCCCCCCGCGTCGACCTGAACGTTTTCGCCGACAGCCCCGACCAGCTCGTCGCCAAGCCCGAGCAGATCGATGCGCACAAGCGCCTCGTCGACCAGGCCGCGAAGACCTTCGGCGCGCAGCACTACGATCATTATGAATTCCTGCTGTCAATCACCGACCAGCTCGGCGGAATCGGCCTCGAACATCATCGCAGCTCCGAGAACGGCGTCCGTCCCGGCTATTTCACCGAGTGGGAAACCGGCGCCGCCGCGCGCAACCTGTTGCCGCACGAATACACGCATAGCTGGGACGGCAAGTTCCGCCGCGGCGCAGACCTGTGGACCCCCGACTTCCGCACGCCGATGCGCGATTCGCTACTCTGGGTGTATGAAGGCCAGACGCAGTTCTGGGGCTATGTGCTCCAGGCGCGTTCGGGTCTGGTCAGCAAGCAGGATACGCTCGACGGTTACGCCTCGATCCTCGGCAACTACGACACCGCGCCGGGCCGTCAGTGGCGTCCGCTGATCGATACGACCAACGATCCGGTGATCTCGGCACGCAAGCCGAAGGGCTGGACCAGCTGGCAGCGCTCGGAGGATTACTACAACGAGGGCCTGATGGTGTGGATGGAGGTCGATGCGATGCTCCGCCAGAAGTCCGGCGGGACCAAGTCGATCGACGATTTCGCGCGAGCCTTCTTCGGCGTCCGTGATGGCGACTACGGCGAGCTCACCTATACCTTCGCCGACGTTGCCAAGACGCTGAACGGTATCGTCCCCTATGATTGGGCGACGTTCCTCAACACGCGCCTGACCGAGACCGGCAAGCCCGCGCCGATTAATGGCTTCGCGATGAACGGCTACAAGCTGGTCTATGGCCCAGAGCAGAGCCCGTATCTGAAGCAGGCGGAGAAGAGCCGCGGCACCGACGTCAGCTACTCGCTCGGCATGGTGATCAACAAGGAGGGCGTAGTCACCTCGTCGATCTGGGACAGCCCCGCGTTCAAGGCGGGCCTGGACGTCGGCACCGAGATCGAGGCGGTCAACAGCGAGGCGTATTCGTCTGACCGGATCAAGGCGGCGATCCTCGCGGCAAAGGGCACGAAGGTGCCGATCCGTCTTACTGTGAAAAACAACGACCGATTCCGCGACATCTTGCTCGATTACCATGACGGCCCGCGCTATCCGCGGCTACAGAAGGTGGGTACGGGTGACGGCGGGCTGGACAGGCTGCTGATGCCGCGCTGACCAGAGACTAAACTAACGTGGTGCCGGCCGCTCCCCAGACGAGGAGCGCCGGCATCGTCATATCGAAAGGACCGCCATGCGTATCGACCTCATCCCGACCGGCAAGAATCCCCCCGATGACCTGAACGTCATCATCGAAGTGCCGACCGGCGGCGAGCCCGTGAAGTACGAGTTCGACAAGGCATCGGGCGCGCTGTTCGTCGATCGCATCCTCCACACGCCGATGCGCTATCCGGCGAACTACGGCTTCGTGCCGCACACGCTCAGCCCCGATGGCGATCCGTTGGATGCGCTGGTGATCGCACGCTCGCCGTTCATCCCCGGCTGCGTCGTTCGCGCGCGGCCGATCGCGGTGCTGAACCTCGAAGACGAAGCCGGTGGCGACGAGAAGCTCGTCTGCGTGCCGGTCGACGCGGTGTTCCCGTATTACGCCAACATCGGCGAGCGCGGCGATATGCCCGAGATCGTGTTCGAGCAGATCGAGCACTTCTTCACGCACTACAAGGACCTCGAGAAGACGAAGTGGGTCCGGGTCGGCAAGTGGGGCGACGCCGAAGAAGCCAAGCGCGTCACGATCGAGGCGATCGAGCGCTACAACGCCGAGAAGGCCAAGGGCGAAGAGCCGATGAACGCGGACGACACCGCAGGGCGCTGATAGCATGACGACGGCGTCTTCTACGTTCGACGGCATCCGCGTCCGCGCGGCGCAGATCGGACTGTACGAGACGCCGATCCTGCACGGACGGCTGGCCGATGCCGCGGCGCTGACGGCGGCGTTGCGTGCCGCAATCCTTGATCGCTACGCCGCCGCGCCCAGCTTGGCTCGATCGAATGTCGGTGGCTGGCATTCCGCCACAGACATGCTCGACTGGGGCGGGCCGGCGGCGGCCGCGCTCGCCGATACCGCGGTGAAGATGGCCAAGCGTGCATCGCATTTCGACGGGCGCGATGCGGCGACGGTCGAGTGGACCGTCAAGATGTGGGCGAACGTGTCGCCGCCCGGCGCGCTCAACATGAGCCACGCGCATCCCGGGGTGCTGTGGGCGGCGGTCTATTACGTCGACATGGGCGTAGCGCCGGCATCCGGTGAGGCAGGCGGCGAGCTCTTCTTCGAGGACCCGCGCTTTCCGGTGCCGTTCATGCGGCTGCCGGGGTTTCGGCTCGTCGGGATCGACGGCCAGCCGCAACCGGTCGAGCGTCGCCTGCCGACCGAGGCGGGCGATCTGGTCCTGTTCCCCGCCTGGCTCCGCCACGGCGTCCGCCCACACTTGGGAACAGGCGACCGTATCTCGATCGCGATGAACATCGACGTGAAGGGCTAGGCGGGCGCAACGGACAATCCTCCCCCGCCAGGGGGAGGTGGCTGGCACTTGCCAGACGGAGGGGGAGGTAAGCGCCGACCGACGTTCCGTGTCCTCCCCCTCCGTCACCTGCGGTGACACCTCCCCCTGGCGGGGGAGGATCATTTGCTACCCTACCGTCCAGCGAGCTTCACCAAAGCATCCCCCGACATTCGCTGGATCGTCCAGTCTTCCATCCCGACCGCGCCGACCTTCTGATAGAATGCAATCGCATCGGCGTTCCAGTCGAGCACCGACCATTCGAACCGCGCGCAGCCGCGATCGAGCGCAACACCCGCCAAATGCGCTAACAACGCACCGCCAACCCCCTGCCCGCGCGCGTCCGGCGTCACGTACAGGTCCTCCAGATACAGCCCGCGCTTGCCCGTCCACGTCGAGAAGTTGTGGAAGAACAGCGCGAACCCCAACGGGCCTTCCGCGGTCTCGGCGATCAAGGCTTCCGCGGCAGGTCGCTCACCGAACAGCGCCTCCGCCAGCATCGGCTCGGTAGCCTCAACGGCATCCGGCTCGCGCTCGAACGCGGCGAGTTCGCGGACGAAGCGGAGGATCGTGCCGACATCGGCGGTGGTCGCGAAACGGATATGGGTCATGCACTAGCCTCGATCGATGTCTGCGCGATGTCACGCCGCCGCGCCGCGTACAGGCACGCGACGACGATGATCGCCGCGCCCGCCAGCGTGAACGCCGATACCCGCTCGCCGAACACCAGGAAACCCAAGCCGGCGGCATAGACGAACGACGTATATTCGGTGGTCGCAAGGAACCCGGTATCGCCGTGCGCATAGGCCCAGCCGAGCAGCCACAGCGATGCGGTCGCGAGCCCCGCGGCGAGTATGAGCTTCGGCCATTGCGCCGCTTCGGGCATCACCGCCAGCCACGGCGCGGCGAGCCCCAGCGTGACGGTGATGACGAGCGCCTGGAAGAATGCGATCTCCCCCGGCCGCGCCGCCTGGCTCTGCATCCGCGCGATCACCAGGTTGACCGCATACAGCACTGCCGAACCCAGGATCGCCAGCGTCCCGTGGAACGTTTCGGGTCCAGGCACCTCGCGCCCCTGCCCGATCATCACCACCAGCACGCCACCCAGCGCGGCGATCGAGGCGACGAACGTTTTCCACCCGACCCGCTCACCGAGTGTCACCGCCGCGAGCAACAGCGCGAGAATTGGCGCGATGTAAGTCAGCGAAATCGCCTGCGCCATCGGCACGCGCGCCAGCCCCCAAAAGAACAGCACCGCCATCGCCGTCGTCACCAGCCCGCGCGCCAGATGCAGCTTGAGCGCCCGCCCGCTCGGTCGCCCGCTATTGCCCAGCTTCCACGCGACGGCACCGAGCCCTACGCTGATCATCTGTCGCCAGAGCAGTGCGTTATAGACGCCGATCGCCAGGACGAGCGACTTCATCACCGCATCCATCATGGAGAACAGTCCGATGCCCAGCGCGGCAACCGCAAAGGCCAAGGCCGGCGAAACGCCGCGAGGGGTCACCGGACTAAACCGCATCGTACACGATCAGTGTTTGGATCATCCGCATGCAATCCGCATAACCGGCATCCCATCGCTACGCTATCGTCGGCGCGGGAACCGCCGTTGCGGTTCCGTTTCGCTGGAGCGGTCTCCACGCTTTTTAATCGTTGTTCCCTCGCGAACGCGGGGCCCCAGGACCACGAACGCTATCGTCTCTTACCCTGGACTCCCGCTTTCGCGGGAGAACGAGGAAAGGCGCCTGCCTCCACACGGCGTCATCCTGACGGGATTCAAAATAACGGATGTTGGAGCCGCTCGCGTAAATCGTTATTCCGCCGCCATCTCCGGCACCAGCGCGGCTATCGCTTCATCCGCCGCGTCGATCTCCGCCGCCTTAGCTTCGACCAGCCGGACGATGTGGTCGACCATGTCGGCGTCCTGGACGTGGTGATCGGTGACGCCCGACAGATACACCATGTGCTTGCCGTTGCCGCCGCCAGTGATGCCGATATCGGTCTCGCGCGCCTCGCCGGGGCCGTTCACCACGCAGCCGAGCACCGACAAGGACATCGGCGTGCGAATGTGCTGCAGGCGTTCTTCCAGCGCCTGCACCGTGCGGATCACATCGAAGCCCTGCCGCGCGCACGAGGGACACGACACGACGCGGACGCCGCGATTGCGGATGCCGAGCGCTTTCAGGATCTCAAAGCCGACGCGGACTTCCTCCTCGGGCTCAGCCGAGAGCGACACGCGAATGGTGTCGCCGATGCCGTACCAGAGCAGGCTGCCCATCCCGATCGCCGACTTGACCGTGCCTCCAACGAACCCGCCCGCCTCGGTGATGCCGAGATGCAGCGGGCAATCGACCTGTTCGGCAAGCTGCTGGTAAGCCGCCACCGCGAGGAACAGGTCGGACGCCTTCACCGCGACCTTGAACTCGTGAAAGTCGTGGTCCTGCAACAGCTTGATGTGATCGAGCGCCGATTCGACCAGCGCATCAGGGCAAGGCTCGCCGTATTTCTCGAGCAGGTGCCGCTCGAGCGAGCCGCCGTTGACGCCGATCCGGATCGCGCAGCCGTTCGACTTGGCCGCATCAACGACTTCCTTCACGCGCGCCGCCGAACCGATATTGCCCGGATTGATCCGCAGGCACGCCGCGCCCGCATCGGCGGCTTCGAGTGCGCGCTTGTAATGGAAATGGATGTCGGCGACGATCGGCACGCGGCTCGCACGGACGATCTGCTTGAGCGCGGCAGTCGATTCGACGTCGGGGCAGCTTACGCGGATGATGTCGACGCCCGCGTCTTCGCAGCGCCGGATCTGGTCGACCGTCGCGCGCACGTCGTCGGTCGGGGTGTTGGTCATCGTCTGCACCGTGACCGGCGCATCGCCGCCGACGGGGACGTTGCCGACCATGATCTGGCGGCTCTTGCGGCGGGTGATATCGCGCCAGGGACGAAGGGACATGGGGATTCCTCGGGAGTTCGAGGCCTATATAGCGACTTGCGCGCTGGAACGGAACATCGCTGGCCCGAGTAGCGCTCGTCGGCCATAGCGGCGCACGGCTTTAGGAGCGAACGCGATGACCCTGTCCCTGTACGATGCGACGATTCCCTCGAATCTCCAGATTCTCCGCGCGGTCGACGCGCTGCTCGACAAGGCGGAAGCGTTCGCCGTCGAGAAGGGTATCGAACCCGCGACGCTGATCGATGCGAAGCTCGCCGACGACATGCTGCCGTTCGGTTACCAAGTGAAGGCGTGTGCGACGCATTCGGTCGGCGGCATCGAAGGCGTCCGCGGCGGCACCTTCGCGCCCGACCGTTCGGCCTGGCCGACCGATTTCGCGGGTCTCCACATCGTGATGCGCGACGCGATCGCCAAGCTGGAAGCGATCGACCGGGAGACGTTCGACGCGCTCGCCGACAACGACACGACCTTCGAGTTCGGCACGTTCGTCATGCCGTTCTCCGGCGCGAACTTCCTGCTCTCGTTCTCGCAGCCCAACTTCTACTTCCACGCCAGCACCGCCTACGCGATCCTCCGCGCGCAAGGCGTATCGATCGGCAAGCGCGACTTCATGGGCACGCCGCGCATGAAGGCATGAACCGGCGCGGGGAACGCCTCAGCCGTCGTACGCTTGCGGCACCGCTCCCCGCCCCGTAGGGCCGCGCGATGACGCGGCATTATGGCATGGACTGGCTGCGGATCGGGGCGTTCGCGCTGCTGATCCTCTACCATATCGGCATGGTCTTCGTGCCGTGGAACTTCCATGTGAAGTCGCTCCATGTCGAGGACTGGGTGCGGCTGCCGATGCTGGCGAGCAACGCGTGGCGGCTGACGCTGCTGTTCGTGGTTTCGGGCTATGCCAGCCGCGCGCTGCTTGCCCGGTCGAGCGGCACAAGCGGGTTCTTCGCCAACCGCTGCTACCGCCTGCTCGTGCCGCTTGTGTTCGGCATGGCGGTAATCGTGCCGCCGCAACCCTGGGTCGAGCTGGTGACCAAGCACGCTTATGCCGGCAGCTATCTAACGTTCTGGACCCATGACTATTTCCGCTTCGGCAAGCTCGCCGGACTGTCGCTGCCGACCTGGAACCACCTCTGGTTCGTGGTCTATCTCTGGGTCTACACGAGTGTTTTGACGCTCGGGCTGGTCGTCGTCCGCGGCGACTGGCTGCAACGCGCGTTCGACTGGGTCTTCGGCAGCTGGGCGGTGCTCGTCCTGCCGGTCGCGTGGCTCGTGTTCGTCCACGCCTGGTGGTTCCAGATGGCTGCAGAATCGCAAGCCCTGTTCGGCGACTGGGTCGCGCACGTCACCTATTTCCCCGCCTTCCTGTTCGGCTTCGGCCTAGCCCGTTCCGAGCCCGTAATGGCGGCGATCGCGCGCTGGTGGAAGGTCGGCGCGGTCGCCGCGGTGCTCGGCTATGGCGCGATCATCGGCGTCGAGCTCGAATGGCCGGGGGACATCGTTGCGCCGCGCTGGATCTACCCCGGCTACGGCGTCGCACACGCGCTCGAGCAATGGGGGGCGATCGTCGCGCTGATCGGGATCGCCGAGCGCCACTGGAACCGCGACCACCGCTGGCGCCGCACGCTGACCGAGGCGGTGTTCCCGTTCTACCTGATCCACCAGACGATCATCGTCCTCGTGATGTACGCGCTGCTCCCCGCCGGTCTGCCGGGCTGGGCCGAGTTCGCGTGCCTGCTCGCCGCGACGACGATCGGCTGCATCGCCTTCTACTGGATCGGCCGCAGCATCGCGCCGCTCCGTCCCCTCATCGGCCTTCGCGCCCTACCCTCGAAAGACTCAGCATGACCTGGACCCTCGTCATCCATGGCGGCGCCGGCAAACTCGACAGCGAGATGGTCTCGCCCGAGCAGGATGCAGGCGCGCGAGCCGGCCTGTCGCGCGCGCTCGACGTGGGCGCGAAAGTGCTGGCGGACAGCGGCAGCGCGCTCGACGCGGTCGAGGCGGCGGTTCGTGCCCTAGAGGACGACCCGCACTTCAATTCGGGGCGCGGCGCGGTGTTCACGCACGACGGCACGCTGGAGCTCGACGCCGCGATCATGGACGGGCGCACGCGGGCGGCGGGGGCCGTTGCCGCAGCGACCACGACGCGCAACCCCGTCGGCCTCGCCCGCGCGATCCTAGACGAAGGCCGCCACGTCTTCCTCGCCGGCAAAGGCGCGGATGCGTTCTCGCTCGAACGCGACCTTCCCCAGGCGGATGCGGACTGGTTCGCGACCGACGAACGCCGCCGGCAATTCGCCGAGTTCCAGGCCGATGGCGGCGGGTTCGACGTCGACATGAAATACGGCACGGTCGGTGCAGTGGCGTGCGACTCGCACGGCCACGTCGCCGCCGCCACATCGACCGGCGGCGTGACCGGCAAGCGCTGGGGCCGGATTGGCGATACGCCGGTGATCGGCGCGGGCACCTTCGCCGACGATCGCGCCTGCGCCGTGTCGTGCACGGGCTCGGGCGAGTTCTTCCTTCGCGTCGGCGTCGGCCACGAGATCGCCGCGCGCGTGCGGTTGTCGGACGAGTCGCTGCAGGTCGCCGCCGACGCGGTGCTGGCCGAAGTGAAGGCGCTTGGCGGCACCGGCGGGGTGATCGTCGCGGGGCCGGACGGCAACATGGCGTGGGGCTTCAACACCGTCGGCATGTACCGCGGATGCGCGTCGTCCGAGGGTAGCCGGACCGTTGCGATCTACGCTAACGAGCCAGCATGAAGCGCTATCTCCTGGCTGCGATTGCCTCGCTCGGCCTCGCCTCCCCCGCCACCGCGTTCTGGGAGTACGGCCACCAGACCGTCGCGCAGATCGCCTATGCCAACGTCACGCCAAAGACCAAGGCCGCGATCCGGAAGCTGCTCGCACAGCAGGCGCTGCTCGACACGCCCGAATGCCCGGCGGAGACGATCGAGCAGGCGAGCGTCTGGGCGGACTGCATCAAGCCGCTCAAGACCGCCGACGGCAAGTCGCGTTTCGGGTTCGCGTACACGTGGCATTTCCAGGATGCCGACGTCTGCGCGCCGTTCGACCTGACGCCCGCGTGCAAGGACGGCAATTGCGTCTCGGTCCAGATCGATCGCGACGTGAAGCTGTTGAGGGATCGCGCCACGTCGCCGAAGGACCGGGTGCAGGCGCTGGCGTTCCTGATCCACTTCGTCGGCGATCTGCACCAACCGCTGCATGCGGGCGATCGTAACGACAAGGGCGGCAACGACGTGAAGGCGGATTACGGGATCTACGGCCCCGCGCGGTTCAACCTGCACTCGATCTGGGACGGGCCGCTGGCGGAGCGGGCGATTTCGACGCCGCCGTCGCTGGTAAGGCGGTATCCGGCGGCCGAGCGGGCGAAGATCGGGGCTGGGACGGTCGTCGACTGGAGCCGGGAGTCCTGGGAAGCAGCGCATACGGCGTATGCGGCGGCACTTGGCGGCGACGCGTGCGGTACCGTGCCTGCGCGCGTGAAGATGGACGATGCCACGATCGCCAAGATGGTGCCGGTGTCGCGAGAAGAGATCCGCCGCGGGGGCATCCGTCTGGCGAAACTACTCGACAAGGCACTGGGCTGAGCCACTTACCCTCTCCCCGCCGGGGAGAGGGAGGGACCCGCGGGCTCTTGCACGTGGGAGGGTGAGGGGCGTGAGGCTCGGGCCGTCCGTCCCAACAGCCCCTCACCCTCCCGTCGCCAAGTGGCTCCTCCTTCCCTCTCCCCGGAGGGGAGAGGGACTGCCGCGACAATCCTAGTTCAACACCACCGTGACCGCGCGACGGTTCGCCGCCCAGCTCTGGTCGTCCGAGCCCATCGCCACCGGGCGCTCCTTGCCGTAGCTGATCGTCGTCATCCGCGACGACGACACGCCCTTCGCGGCCAGATAGTTCTTGGTCGCGTTCGCGCGGCGGTCACCCAGCGCGAGATTATACTCGCGCGTGCCACGCTCGTCGGCATGGCCTTCGATCGTGATGCGCTGGTTCGGGAACTTCGCCAGCCACTGCGCCTGGCTGTCGAGGATCGCGCGCGCGGTCGGATCGATGTCGTACATGTCGAGTCCGAAGTTCACCGTGTTCGAGCTGACCGAGCGCTGGAAATCGGCATCCGACCCCGGCACGATCGCCCCGCCGACATTGCCGCCGTTCTGCCCCGCATTGGGATCGACCGGCGCGTTGTTGTCGACCGGTGCGGGCGGCAGCACCTCGGGACGCTTCTTCGCACAGCCGGCGACGGCGATCAGCGCGGTACACGCAAGCAAGATGTTGGAAAGCTTCGACATAGATAGTCTCCCGTAGAAAATCACGTTTCCCCGTTATGCCCCCATAGCAGGTTCAGGGCCGCAAGGGGCCCCATGCCGGATCCGAGCCATCCAGCGGCGTCGGGATCTTGCGCTCGTTGACGCCGGTCAGGTCGACCGACCAGAGGTCCGCCTTGCCGCCGCTGCCGCGTCCCGAGCGATAGAAGTTGATCACGCGACCGTTCGGCGACCAGCTCGGTCCCTCGTCCTGCCAGTCGTTGGTGAGCAATTTCTCGCCGCCGCCGCTCGGGCTCATGATGCCGATCCGGAACCCGCCGCCGAGCTTGGTGAACGCGATCAGGTCGCCGCGCGGGCTCCACACCGGCGTCGCATACCGCCCGCCGCCGAAGCTGATCCGCTGTTGGTTAGAGCCGTCCGCGTTCATCACGTAGATCTGCTGCCCGCCCGAGCGATCGCTCTCGAACACGATCCGCGAGCCGTCAGGCGAATAGCTGCCGCCGGTGTCGATCCCCGGCGAGTTGGTCAGGCGTTGCGGGCTGCCTCCTTGCGCCGACACACGGTAGACGTCGGTATTGCCACCCTGCGCCATCGAGAACAGGATGTTACGCCCGTCCGGCGAGAAGCGCGGCGCAAACGTCAGGTTTGCGTTCGCCACCACCAGCCGCTGCTTCCCCGAGCCGATGTCGTAGACGTAGATCGCCGGGCGATTGTTGAGATAGCTCATATAGACGATCGACTGCTGGTTCGGCGCGAACCGCGGCGTCAGCACGATCGACTGGCCGTTGGTCAGGAAACGGTGATTGGCGCCGTCCTGATCCATGATCGCGAGCCGCTTGATCCGGCGTCCCTTGGGTCCGGTCTCGGACACATAGACGACGCGACTGTCGAAATAGGCGCCTTCGCCGGTGAGGCGCGTGTAGACCATGTCGGCGCATTTATGCCCTGCGCGACGCCAGTCCGACGGCGGCACGACGAACCCGGTGCGGGTCAGCTCGGCCTTCGACGACACATCGTAGAGGTAGCAGCCGACGGTCAGGTTGCCGTCGCCATTGGCGCGGATGAAACCCTGTACGAGCGCCTGCGCGCCGGTGCTGCCCCAGTAGTCGAACCCGGGTGCGGTGACTTCGGGGAAGGTGATCGGGCGGAGCTGACCGGGGGATAGCGGCGTGAACAGGCCCGAGTTGCGGAGATCGTTGGTGACGATGTCGGCGAGCTGGCGGCCGAGCACGTCGGTCGATCCTGCCGGCGTCGACATCACCGCGGCGGTCGGCATCACCGGAATGGCGATCGGCATCGGTGCGGAGATGCCGCCGGTGACGTCGACCACGAGCCCGCCGGACTGATCGCCTGCTGGGGCTGGGGCTGGGGCTGCAGGGTCAGCGGGGGCTTGTTGCGGTGCCGGGGCGGGAGCGTCCTGTGCGCTGGCGGTACCGGATACGAACGCCAGCAATCCCACCGAAGCCAGAACCGATCGAGCCTTACGCCCACTTAACACCACCCCGGCGAAGGCCGGGGCCCAGTTGGGAGACGCCGGTGAAGGAGCGTTGCGCATCGTTACATCGACCTTTCCAACTGGGCCCCGGCCTCCGCCGGGGTGGTTACCGAGCGATGAGTGGTCACCCGCAACTAAAGTTGGGCGCGAAGGGAAAAATCCCAGGATCGATCGAGTCATAACGGACATCCTCAGCCGGGAAGTTTGTAGCGCAGGCTGAAATTGCTCCAGCCGTTCTGCACGTCATACAGGTCGTCGGGCAAACCGCGTAGCGGCGAACACCCGACAAAGGTCGCGATCGCCAGATCGTCGACGCGGTCGACATAGCGCCGGTTGTCGTCGTCGACGCCCGCGTGACCGCTGATCGTCGGCCGCGACTTCAGCGTGCCGTCGCGGTTGAGCTTCAGGTTGATCGTCACGCGGATCCGCTCGGCGCCCGGCCCCGGCGTGACCTGGCGGTTGGCGCAAGGCTGCACCTGTCGCAGGATCGCCGAGCCGATGTTCGCCGCCGCCTGCGCGCCGAGCTTGGCGGCCTTGGGCGCCTCCGACTTGCTCGGCGACGGATCGGCCGACAGCCCCTTGAGGAAATTGTCGCCGAGCCGCGACCCGCGTGGCCGCGACGCCTTCGCCTCGGCGGTCGAGCCGCTGCCCTTGGTCGAGGACGGCTTGGCGGGCTTGGCCGACGACGCGGAAGACGACGTCTTCGCGGGCGCGGCGCTCGGTTTCGCCGCAGCCTTGGTCGGTGCGGCCTTCGCGGGAGCAGCCTTCGCAGGCGCGGACTTGGTCGGTGGCGCCTTTTCGGGCTTTGGCTGCGGCTTCACGACGGGCTTCGCGACCGGGGCAGGCTTGGCGGCGGGCTTTGGTGGCGCGGGCTTGGGTTTGGGCTGCGGCTTGGCCACCGGTTCCGGCGCCGGTTGCGGCTTGGGGGCAGGCTTCGGCGGCGCGGGCTTGGGCTGCGGCGCAGGCGGCACGGGATCAGGCTTCGGCTCGGGCTCGGCTTCTTCCGGAGCAGGCGGCGCAGCATCCTCGGGCGCGCCTTCGTCCGGTGCGATCGATTGCGCGGGCGTCTCCGCCGATTGCGGCGCGGTCGCCTCGAGCGCGACGTCGGGCACGAGGCTCACGTCGATCGGCTGCTGCTCGATCTTCTTCGGCAGTTCGGGCGCACCGAGAAAGCCAAGCGACAGCGCGCCGAACAGCAGGACGTGCCCGACGACCGCGACGCCAAGGCCGATCTTCTCCGAACGATCCATCAGCCGAGCGCCATCAGTTCTGGTTACCCTCGACGGTCACCAGCGCGACGCGGTTCAGCCCGGCGCGGTTGAGTTCGCCCATCACGCGCATCACGCGGCCGTAATCGAGCTTCCGATCCGCGCGCAACAGCACTTGAGGCTCGTCGCCGACCGCTCGGCTGGCGGCGATCGCGGCCAACCGGACCGGCAGCGCGTCATCGGTCACCTGATCCTTGTCGATGAACAGCGCGCCGGTGCCGTCCATCGAGATCTCGACCGGCTTCTGCTCCTGGTCGAGCGCTTTAGCGCGCGCGTCGGGGAGGTTCACCGGTACGCCCGCGGTCATCAGCGGCGCGGTCACCATGAAGATGATCAGCAGCACCAGCATCACGTCGACCAGCGGCGTAACATTGATATCCGCCATTGGCGCGCGGCGACCGCGGCCGCGGGAAGAAGGAAGGTTCATCGCCACTTAAAATCCTCCCCGCACGCGGGGAGGGGGACCAGCGAAGCTGGTGGTGGGGGCGTGCGTCATATGCTGTGGTGCGTAGAGGGCCTCGTTCCACGGGCGCTGTGCGACGTGGAGAACCCCCTCCACCACGCCGCTGCGCGTCGCGGTCCCCCTCCCCGTGCCGGGGAGGATTTGCGTCGCGCTCATCGCGAGCCGTCCAATTGGCGCGACAACGTCGTGTGGAAACCGTCGGCGAACCGGTTGAGGCTCGCCTCGATCCGGTTGATGCCGTGCGAGAACCGGTTGTACGCGATCACTGCCGGGATGGCCGCGAACAGGCCGATCGCGGTGGCGAACAACGCCTCCGCGATCCCCGGCGCGACCACCGCCAGCGACGTGTTCTGCGCCGCCGCGATGCTGGTGAAGCTCCGCATGATCCCCCACACCGTGCCGAACAGCCCGACGAACGGCGCGACCGAGCCGACCGTCGCCAGCACGTTGAGCCGATCCGACAGCTTGTCGATCTCGCCCGCGACCGCTGCGCCCATCGTCGTCGCCAGCCGCTCGCGCGTGCCGCTCTTGTCGATCGTGCCGCCCGCGGTCGAGCGCCGCCACTCGGTCACGCCGGCCGCGAACACGCGCGCCGACGGTAGGTCGTTCTCGCCCTCCGCCTTGTAGAAGACGTCGATATCCTCGGCCTTCCAGAAATCGCGCTCGAACCGGGTCATGCCCTTGCGCGTCTTGCCGATCCGCCGCCAGAACGCGACGATCAGCGCCCAGGTCCAGATACTGGCGAGCAACAGCCCGATCATCACGCCCTTCACCACCCAGTCGGCCTGGAGGAACAAGTGGATCGGCGACAGCGTCGCGCTATCCATAGTCAACACCGGATTCATGCTTCCCCCTGCCAGACAAGGCGTTCGTAGATATCGATCCAGGCGCGCGGCTGGCGGCGTGGGCGGCCATTGGGAGCGACCAATGCCGCCACCACGTCCGCCTCGGCCAAGACAAGCCCGTCGCGCATGACCCTTTGATGAATGGTGACCCCGGCCGAGCGGACACGGCGTATCCGCGAGACGACCAGCAAGGCGTCGTCGAGCTTCGCCGGCGCGGCGTAGCGGATGGCGACGCTGGCGATCGCGTAGGAGCCCTCGCCCGCCTCGAACGTCGCGCGCTGGTCGATCCCGCCGACCCGCAGCATGTCCGAGCGCGCGCGTTCCATGTAGCGCAGATAATTGGCGTGATAGACCGCGCCCGACAGATCGGTGTCCTCAAAATAGACGCGCACCGGAAACCGGTGCTCGCGCCCTTCGAAGCGGCCTTCCGCCGGACGATCTGAAACCTCAGTCATTCCCGCGGCTGTTAACCCAGTCTTTGCAGGTAAGCCAAGCTTTGCCTTCACCATGTCGGCACTGGCCGGGGGCAGGCGAGCGGCGTACGCTGGCAGGGTTCAACGCAGGAGACTCGCATGGCCGATCGTCCCACCAGCGGAATCACACCGTTCCTCGTCATCCGCGGGCAACGCGGACGCGAGGCGCTCGCGTTCTACGAGGCTGCGTTTGCCGCGACCGTAGTCGAGACGAACTTCGCGGACGACGGTGTTCGACTGATGCAGGCCAGCTTGCGAATCAACGACGCCTGGCTGATGCTGTCCGACGAGTTTCCCGAATGGCGTGGTCATGCCGAACCCGAACCCGCCGGCATAACCCTGCATCTCAGGGTCGACGACACCGACGCCTGGGTAGGTCGTGCGGTAGCCGCGGGCGCCGTCCTGACGATGCCGGTCGCCGACCAGTTCTGGGGCGATCGCTACGGTCAGGTGCGCGATCCGTTCGGCCATAGCTGGTCGATCGGAACGCCCATCAAGGCCTGACTACTGGAAGACGCTGGCGTCGAGCTTCAGACGAGGCTGCGCGGGTGGCACCGGCTGCGAGATCGGCTGGAGACGCGCCTGCGTGATCGTCTGCACCGGCATGTTCGACGCGTATTGGCGCGAGATGGCCAGTTGCGGCTGGACCGGACGCACCGTGCGCCCCCGCCATGCATCGACCGCGCGGTAGAAATCGGTGAACGGCCGCTCGAGCACCGGCAGGTTCTGTGCAGCGAACGTGGGCATGGCCTCGGCGGTCAGACCGGCGCTCTGCGCGAGAACCGTCTGCGCCGCGGCGCAGAACTCGTCGCGTGCGGGCGACTGCGAGAAGAAGTTGTACAGCCGCGTCATCGAATCGTCGTAGCGATCCTGCCAGTCGCCGCCGCCCGACTTGTATTCGCTGGCATAGGTCGCCTCGGCCTTGGCGAGCACCGGCTTCTGCGCCGAAAGCAACGCGTTGTAGCCCGCGACGATCACCACTTCCTGAGGCCCGCGGCACGCCAGCGCGGCGACGTTGAGCGCAGCGCGAAGGTGCCAGACCTTGGCGGACGTCGTCAGGTTGCGATTCGGTGTCGGGTAGGTGCCGTCGGCGAGCGCGACCGGGATGACGATGGTCGGCGACGCGCCCTTCGGCATCACCGGGGCCGGTACCGGCACCATGATCACGGGCGGCGCAACGGCAGCCACGGTCCGTGGTTTCTGTGCGCAACCGGCCAGCAGGCCAAGCGCGGTAACGGACAGCAAAGCAAACCGACGACTCATCGCAACCACCTCATGACGTCCCCCGACGGGACACTCTATGCATGTGTTAGGTTAACGAGACGTAAGCCGTATGCGCTTTGCGGCGAGTGGAGAGGGCATGGGGTTGGGGGTTAGGGTTATCTGTCGCTTCGGCGGGGTGCGGCGATAACCTCGCCCCCCACTCCACCACCCCGGCGGAGGCCGGGGCCCAGTTGGAAAGGTTGCAGTAACGGAGCGCGACCTCGGTCAGCGACGTCCCCCAATTGGGCCCCGGCCTTCGCCGGGGTGGTGCTGAGTTCTGTCGGCTGACCCGACATAACGAAGCGCCGTCCTATTGATCCTCCCCCGCCAGGGGGAGGTGGCGCCATAGGCGACGGAGGGGGAGGACACGGAACAGACGTTTCGCAATCCGCCCCCTCCGTCAGGCAAGAGCCTGACACCTCCCCCTTGCGGGGGAGGATCAGTACCGCCTCAAACCGCGCGCGCTTCCAGTGCCGCCGCCGCCTGCGCCATCAGCCCACCGATGATCTCCGCAACCGGCTCCTCGCGCTTGACCATGCCGACCGACTGGCCCGCCATCACCGAGCCATGCTCGACATCGCCATCGATCACCGCGCGGCGCAGCGCACCCGCCCAATAATGCTCGATCTGCAACTGTGCCTCGGCCATTTCCACGCGGCCACCGTCGAGATGCCCGGCAACCTCACGCTGCTTCGCGGTGAACAGCTCGCTCGATGCGTTCTTAAGCGCACGCACCGGGATGACCGGAAGCCGCACATCGATCTGCACGCTCGCGATCGCATCGCGTGCCGAGGCGCGAATGAACGCCTTCTTGAAATTGGCGTGTGCGATCGACTCGGTCGCGCACACGAACAGCGTGCCGAGCTGGACGCCCGCCGCACCCATGTCGAGATAGCCCGCGATCGCCTCGCCGCGACCGATCCCGCCCGCAACGAACACGGGAACCTGCTCGGCGATCTCGGGCAGCATCTCCTGCGCCAGCACGCTGGTCGAGACCGGTCCGATATGGCCACCGGCCTCCATCCCCTCGATCACCAGTGCATCGACGCCGCTGCGAATCAGCTTCTTCGCCAGCGCCAGTGCGGGCGAGAACGCGATCAGCTTGGCGCCCGTTTCCTTGATCGCCTCGATGCTACCCTTGGGCGGCAGGCCACCGGCGAGCACGACGTGGCCGACCTTGTGCTTGGCGCAGACCGCGATCAGCTCGAACAGGTCCGGGTGCATCGTGATCAGGTTTACGCCGAACGGCTTGTCAGTCATCGCCTTGGTCGCGGCGATCTCGGTATCGAGCAGCGCAGGCGTCATCGCGCCGCACGCGATCACGCCGAACCCACCCGCGTTCGAAATCGCCGACACGAGGTGCCGCTCGCTCACCCACGACATCGCGCCGCCGAGAATCGCGACCTCCGACCCGAGGAACGCGGCGCCGCGCGCCATCCGGCGTTGCAGCCGCTCAGTACCGATCGTCATGCATCCATCCCCGTCGTCCCGGCGCCTGCCAGGATCATGTCGTTATCTATCGAGCTCAAGCCGCATCCTCGGCATCGAGCCCGTACGCCGTGTGCAGCACGCGCACAGCCAGCTCGGTATAATCCTCTTCGATCAGCACGCTGACCTTGATCTCCGACGTCGCGATCGCCTGGATGTTAATCCCGCGCTCGCCGAGCGTGGTGAACATCGTCGAGGCGACGCCCGCGTGGCTGCGCATGCCGACGCCGACCACCGACACCTTGGCGACACGCGTATCGTGGACGATCGTCGCATAGCCGATCGCGTCCTTCGCCTTGTCGAGCACGTCGAGCGAGCGCGCCAGATCGGCTGCCGGCACGGTGAACGTCACGTCGGTCGAGCCGGTCGAATGCGCGACGTTCTGCACGATCATGTCGACGTTGATCCCCGCGTCGGCAAGCGGCGCGAAGATCGCCGCGACCGATCCCGGCCGATCGCTGACCTGCGTCAGGGTGATCTTCGCCTCGTTCTTGTCGTGCGCGATGCCGGTGATGAGCTGGCGTTCCATATCGTCGATTTCCTCTTCGCCCACGATCAACGTGCCGCGGTGACCATCATTGGTATCGCCGTCTTCGAACGAAGACAGCACGCGCACGCGCACATTCTCTTTCATCGCCAGGCCGACAGACCGCGTCTGCAACACCTTGGCACCGACGCTGGCGAGTTCCAGCATCTCTTCGTACGTGACCTTGCTCAGCTTCCGCGCACGCGGCACGATCCTGGGGTCGGTCGTGTAGACGCCGTCGACGTCGGTATAGATGTCGCAGCGGTCGGCCTTCATCGCCGCCGCCATCGCCACCGCCGACGTATCCGAGCCGCCGCGCCCGAGCGTCGTCACGCGCTGGCCGTCCGCGACGCCCTGGAAACCGGGGATCACGGCGACGACGCCGTCCGCAAGGCTCGCGTCGAGCGCGGCCGTGTCGATCTCACCGATACGGGCCGAGCCGTGCGCGTCCGACGTGTTGATCGGCAACTGCCAGCCGAGCCAGCTGCGCGCCTTGCAGCCCGCCGCCTGCAGCGCGATCGCGAGCAAACCACTCGTAATCTGCTCGCCGGCCGAGACGACGACGTCATATTCCTTCGCGTCGTACAGCGACGACGCCTCGCGGCAGAAGCCGACCAGCCGGTCCGTCTCGCCGGCCATCGCGGAGACGACGACGGCGACCTGGTTACCGGCGTCGACTTCGCGCTTCACGCGCGCGGCGACGTTGCGGATACGCTCGATCCCAGCCATCGACGTCCCGCCGAATTTCATCACGATACGGGCCATTGGCAGCGCAAATCCCTTTGGGTCGAAGCGGCGGCCCTGATAGGTAGCGCGCATGATACTGGCAAGTGACACCGTAAACGGCGCAACAATCGATCCGCGCGAAGCCGCGCATTTCGGTACGATGGCGAAGGACTGGTGGGACCCGAAGGGCTCGTCCGCCCCGCTCCACAAGCTCAACCCGCCGCGATTGCGCTATATCCGCGAGCAGGTCGACGCGCATTGGGGTGGCGATGGTGCGACCTTCACGCCGCTCGCGGGGAAGACGGCACTCGACGTCGGCTGCGGCGCGGGGTTGCTGTGCGAGCCGCTCGCCCGGCTTGGCGCAGAGGTTATGGGGATCGATGCGGCACCCGAGAATATCGCGGTTGCGGAGATCCATGCGGCGCAGAGCGGGCTTGCGATCGATTACCGCGCGGGGGGAGTCGAGGGACTGGTGGGACAGTTCGACCTCGTCACCAGTTTGGAGGTGATCGAGCATGTCAGCGATCCCGCCGGCTTCGTGCGGGGCTTGGCGCGGACGTTGGCGGAGGGTGGATTGCTGATTCTTTCGACGCCCAACCGGACGCCATTGTCGCGGTTGGCGATGATTACCGTGGCGGAGGGCGCTGGCGTCATTCCCAAGGGCACGCACGACTGGAACAAGTTCCTGACGCCCGAGGAACTGACCGCGTTGCTGAAGGATGCGGGGCTCCGCGTGACGGATACGCGGGGACTAAGCTTCTCGCCAGCGACGGGGTTCGCGCTGAGCGATTCGACCAACCTCGACTATTTCCTGACCGCGGTAAAAGCCTGACCTTGCCCCACACGCCACCACCCCGGCCTTCTCCGCCACCCCGGCGAAGGCCGGGGCCCAGTTGGGAAAGCCGTGGTAACGAAGCGCAGTCCTTAGCCATCACCGTCCCCCAACTGGGCCCCGGCCTCCGCCGGGGTGGGAGTGGTGGGTATGGTGGCATTCGTGGCTGAGCACACCGCTCCCCAACCCTGTTCACCCGCGAAGGCGGGCGCCCAGACTGGGCACCCGCCTTCGCGGGTGAACAAACTTCTGACGTTCGCAGCGCTGGCAATGATTCTCATCATCCTCGCCCTCCTCCGCCCCGTCGACCACGACGAGAGCCAGTACGTCGCCGCCGCCATCCTCACCGCGCACGGCCTTATCCCCTACCGAGACTTCGCCTACCTCCAGACCCCGCTCCAACCCTACCTCTTCGCCCCGATCGCAGCCCTGGCCACCACCTGGACCTGGCCGGCACTCCGCATAACCAACGCCGCCCTCGGCACAGCCACCATCGCCGCCGTCCACCGCGCCGCCCGCATAGGCGGTGCCGGCACCCGCACAGCCACCATAGCAACCGCGCTGTTCGCCACCTGCGACATCCTACTCTTCAGCATCGGCACCGCGCGCAACGACGCGCTCCCCGCCGCCTGCCTGGCGCTAGCCCTCCCCGCGATCGTCCGAACCGCGCGCGACCAGGCAAGTCGCCGCGACGCGATCCTGATCGGCGCGCTGCTCGCAGCCGCCGCAACCGCGAAAATCTCCTATGCCCTCCCCGCACTCACTTACGGCGTCTGGACGCTGTTCAGCCGCAACCGACGCCCGTGGTGGACATTGCTCGGCGCAATGCCGTTCGCGCTCTTCACCCTGGCGCTGTTCGCCGCATCGCCCGAAGGCTTCCTGTTCGGCGTGCTCGCCTTTCCCGGCCAGGCACCAACCGAATGGTACCAGGCCCGCCCCTGGAAGCTGTCGAACACCGCCAAGATCGCCGACACGCTCAAGTTCCTCGCGCTCGGCCCTGCCCTGCTCGCGATCGTCGCCATCACCGGCAGGCGCCATCGCTGGCACCTGATCCTCGACCTTCTGATCCTCGCCGGCCTGACCGCCGCGCTAGCGCCGGTGCCGACATGGCGGCAATATCTGCTGCCAATGCTCCCCGCTCTGTTCGTGCGGCTCGCGCTGGTCTGGCACGCGCACCCGCCGGGCAAGGCGATGCGGATCGCCGCAATCGTCTTCGCCTGCGCCGGACTCGCCCCCACGATCGAAGCCGTCGCGAGCGGCCGCATCCCCATGCTCGACGCGATGCGCGACGCCTCAGCCGTTCGCCAGGCGCTGGACCGCGAACACGTCGCCGGCCCGGTCGCGACGCTCTCCCCGCAATTCCTCCCCAGCAGAGCGATCGACCCGCGCTTCGCCACCGGCCCCTTTTATTTCCGCAGCACCGCGCTCCTGAACGCGTATAAGGAACGCAAACTCCGCTTGATCTCGCACGCGCGGATCGCCCTGCTCGGCCAACCGCCCGCGATCCTCACCGGCGGCGAAGGCGCGTGGAGCAGCGGCGACGACCGCATCGACGCATCCCTCGCCACCTACGCAAAACACCAGGGCTACCGCGCGGTCCCCGTCCCCGACACCCGATTCACCCTGTACGTCGCACGCCATGCTTCGCCGCGACCAGCCCCGCATAATAATCCATGAGCTCCACCGCATGCTCGCGGTCGCTGCGGACATGCCGCGCTGCCACCGCCGCCGCTCGCCGCAACATCGCCGGATCGCGCGCGAACAATCGCCCGATCGCCGCCGCCGCGCTCTCCGCATCGCGCGCCGCGTAAAGCTCGCTGGCGTGGCGGTCCGCGACTTCCGCACACCCGCCCGTATCAGGCACGATCAGCGGCAGGCCCGACGCCATCGCCTCCGACGCGACCAGCCCGAACGGCTCCGCCTCCGACCCGTGGATCAGCGCATCGCAGCTCGCCATGATCCGCGCGAGCCGCTCACGGTCGTATACCGGCGCGAACATCCGGATATGCGGCGAGCCCCCGATCCGGCGCTGGATCGCCTTGGTCTGCGCACCCGCGCCGATCAGGACCAACCCCACCGGCAGAGTCGCCCCCGCCCGCGCCACCGCGTCGACCACCAAGGGCCAGCGCTTCTCGCCATGATGCCGCCCGAGCCCGAGCAATAGCATCCCGTCCTCGGGCAAGCCGCACTGCCGCAGCAACGCCGCGCGCAACCGCGTATCGCGCAAGTCCGGCGAGAAATGCCCGCGCTCGATCCCGAGCGGCATCGCCGCATCGATCCGCAGCCCGCGCGCGCGCAACCGCTTCTCCAGCGCCGGGCCGTTGGTGACGACGACGTCGTATTTCTCGAGGAAACGCCGCATGTACCGGCTGTACCAGGCGAAGCCGCGCTCGATCTGGTCATGGCTCGCGACGCCCGCGAACCAGCGCTGCGCATAGGCCGCGATATTGTCGTTGTGCATGAAGAACGCCTTTACCGCGCGCCCCTGCCAGTCGCCGACGAACCACGCCGGCCGCCACGGCGAACAGCATTCGACCACGTCCGGATCGAGTTCGTCGAGCACGCGGTGGATGGCGCCCTCGTCCCAGAACAACCCGTAATTGCGATCGAACGGCATCCCCGGCGACTTGAGGTAGATGATCCGCCCGCCGCCCGGCCGCTCCTCGACGCGGTCCTCCTTGCCCGGCGCGACGACGATCAGCTCATGGCCCATGTCCGCCATGATCCCCATTTTCCGGTCGACATAGGTCCGCACGCCGCCGCCGGTCGGCGAGTAGAACTCGTTGACGTCCACCACTCTCACGGCGTGACGGGCCCAAACCCGCCGAGCCCGCGCAGATACTGCACGGTGATCCGCACCGTCGTGACGCCCGCGCCGACCTCGACCAGCGCCTGCTCGACCTTCGGCCGCGACCGCCCGAGCTTCACGTTGCTCGCGAACCCGGCACCATCGGTCCAGAAGCTGAACTTGTTCTTCCCGTCGCGATTATGCGTCAGCAACAGCGCATAGCGGCCCGGCCGCGGCACTCGGATGCACAGCATCGGCGCGCCGCTCGGCGGCGTCGGCACCACCACGCGCCGAAACGTCTTTCCCGCCGCGATCAGCACGTGGTCGTCCTTGAGAAAGCCCGCTTCGTCATCAGGATAGAGTTCGAGCTTCAACTCGCCCGTACGATCCTTCAGCCCGCTGACCTCGACCGCGATCGCCGGCCCCTCGCCCGGTCGACACGCCGCCGCATCGCTACCGAGCACCTGTGCCCCGGCCGGTCCCGCAAGCGCAGCGATCGCGGCCAGCGCGATACAGGCGCGGATCATGCGCGCAACCGGGTGAGTCCGGCGTGGATGCCGAACAGGATGATCAGCGCGACATGCACCAGCAACGTCAGCGCGGCGGTGAACGCGATCAGTTCCGACAGGGTCTGGTCCTGCCCGATCAACAGGATCGCGGCGTTGGCGAACAGCAGGTCTTTGTTCGGCACCAGCGGCAGGCGCGACACCAGCAGGCGCCCGGCGGCAAGGAACAGCCACATCCCGACCGGAACCCCGGGCAACGCATAATGCCAGGCGAACGCGATCAGGACCGACCCGCACAACAGCCGGATGCAATGGATCCCGAACACCCACCACAGTTTCGCGCGCGGCAGCGAGAACACGCGGCGCGAGAAGATCAGGAACGGCAGCGAGATCGCCAGCGTCACGCCCGCCGACGCCAGCACGGTGCGGAACTGGTCGTGCGTCAGCAGGTGCCGGCCGAGCGGCAACGCGATCGCCACGAGCAGCAGCGTCACCGCATTCCCCGCGATCGCCGACAGGATCGACACGTCCTTCACCGCGCCGAACGGCGACGCCACCATCCGCGCCTTCGCCCGCGCCCAGGCGTAGAAATACGCATCGCCGGAGTATCCGAACACGACTTCGTTCGCGATCCGCTTTTTGATCAGCGCGACGAGGCCGCCGAGCGGAATACCCCAGAGCCGGCGGAAGATGACGTAATCTCCGGTCGGCGGCGACATGTAGAGCAGGCCGAAGCACAGATAGAAACGCGGATCCTGCGGCACCGAGCGCGACAGCCCGGCAAGGCCATGCCCGAGCAGTTCGCGCCCCAGCCCGACAATCATTGCCAGCGTCAGCACCGCACCGATAATCGCGGGCCAGCGACTGCCGAGCGCCTTCAGCGGCTCGAGCCCGGCGCGCGCGATATCCGCATAGCCTTCGGATTCGGTCGACTTCGCACGCGTGTTCAATTGCCTGTCCTCAACCAATCGCTCTCAAGCCGCTCCACCGTCTGTCGGCCGGCCCAATAGCCGGCCGTCGATGTGCGTGCACGCAAAGTCGGTTTCATTCGGTCGCGATCTCCGCTTTATCCATCGCGCACTATGATGACCCCCATATGTCACCCGTGAGCGAGCCGCCGACCGTCCGGCACATCCTGACCTATGCCGAGGATCTGCGCGGCGGCGGGGTCGAGCGCGCGCAACTGCGCCTCGCACGCGGCTGGCTGGCGGCGGGGCGCCGCGTGACGCTGGCGATCGAGGATATTGCCGGGCCGCTGGCGGCGGAACTCCCGGAGGGTCTGGAGATCGTCACGCCCTCGCGGTTGCTGGCGTTGCCGGGGGTCGTGCGTCGCTTGGCGCCAGACGTGATCTTTTGCCCCGGTAATTTCTATACCGGCATCGCGGCATGGACGCGGCTGCGACTCGGCAGGACGTGCCCGCCGATCGTCGCCAAGATGTCCAACGCCCCCGCACGCGCCGATCACGGCCGCCTGATGCACGCCGCGCATCAAGTCTGGCTGGCACGCCACGGGAGCTTCCTCGATCACCTCGTCGCGATGACGCCGGCGACGGCGGACGAGGCGGCGTTGGCGACCCGGATGATCGGGCGGACGAGCGTCATCCCGAACCCGCCAGCGGTGCCGATCCCGGGCGCGCTGCCAGACCTGCCTGAGCGTTTCATTCTCGGCGTAGGCAGGCTCGAACCGCAGAAGCGCTGGGACCGCCTGATCGCCGCGCACCCGCTGCTGGCGGACCAGACGATACCGCTCGTCATCCTCGGCGAGGGGAGCGAGCGGGGGGCGATCGAGGCGCAGATTTGCGCGCTCGGCTTGGGGGGCCGCGTTCTCCTGCTCGGCCACAGTAGCGATCCGCTCCCGGTCATGGCCCGAGCCGCGGTACTGGTGCTGACGTCGGATTACGAAGGTGTGCCCGGTGTGTTGCGCGAGGCGCTGTCGGTTGGGACGCCGGTAATCTCCACCGATTCGAGCACGGCGGTGGCGGAAATCATCGACCGCGCGGACTGTGGTACGATCGTCGCGAGGGACGATGCGGCTGGGCTGATCGCAGCGTTGGATGCATGGCTAGCGCCAACTGCGCAACGCCCGGAGCCGGTCCCGCAGGCCGGTGCGGACTCGGCGGACCGCTATCTCGCGCTCTTCGACCAATTGGTCAGGCGCTAGCGCCCTAGCCTTTCTCGCCCCCGCCCCATTGTCGGTCTCCGCCCCCACCTTCCGTCATCCCCGCGGACGCGGGGACCCATACTGGCAAACTTCGGAGGATATGGGTCCCCGCGTCCGCGGGGATGACGGATTGTGAGCTTTATCCCACCACCATTGTAGAACGAGGGTGCTTACCACCGGAGGTCGGTACCGTTGCGCGTGCCGACCGCACGGGCACCCCCGTCACGCAGTAGCAGCCACTCCCTCGTCAGCCTCAGCCTTCTCCTCTTCCCGCTCCGACCGCCGCTCCAGCGCGGTCTTCAACATTGCGGTCATCGGATCGGCCAGCGCCAGCCCCAGGATCCCGAACAGCGCGCTCGCCAGGATCTGCGCACCCAAGGTCAACGCCGGCGGCAGATCGACCGTGCGCTTGGCGACCATCGGCACGATCACATACCCGTCGATCGTCTGCACGACGAGGTACGTGCCGATCGCCCAATACCCCGTGTCGACGCCCGCGCTGAACCCGACCGCGACCATCAGCACGCCCGTCACGATCGCGCCGACGTTCGGGATGAACGCCAGGATCCCTGCGATGATGCCGAGCAGCATCGCCATCGGCACGCCGCCGATCGCCAGCGCGATGCCGCTCGCGACACCCTCGACCGCCATCCCGAGCAGGCGCCCGGCCAGCAAGCGGCGCAACGTCGCGCCCATCTTGACCAGCGTCTTCGCGAACTCAGGGCGGAGATCGCTCGGCACCATCCACTGCATCCCGCGCGAATAGGTGCCCGGATCCATCGCGATGAACAGCCCGAGGATCAGAATCATGAACATGCTGGTGATCGCGCCGATCGCGCTGCCCACCCACGACGTCACGCGCCCAACCGAACCGAGCGCCTGCCTGACGATCCCGTTGACGTCCGACGCGCCCGGCATCAGCCCCTGCGACGTCAGATAGCCCGTGAAGCGATTGGCCTGCGATTCCAGCGTCGAGCGCAACTGCGTCACCTGCTCGGTGACCTGAACGCCGGTGAGGATGAACGTCCCCACCAGGAACGCGAAGGTCAGCAGCACGACGATCAGCAGCCGCCAGCCCCGCCCGATCGGCAGTACCCGCCCGAGCAGCCGCACGCCGCCATCGAGCAGCGCCGCGAACACGACGCCGGCAAAGATGATCAGCAACGGCTGCACCAGCACGATCAGCAACGCGATCACGCAGGCCAAGCCCAGCCAGATCATCGCGCGCTTCAGTTCCTTGCGCAGGAACGGATCGCGCATCTCGACCGGGCTGAGCTCGTCGACGGTCTTCGTCTCGGCCATCTCAGTTCACCTTGACGGGATGCAGCGAGGTGCCGGCACGGTCCGAGCGCAGCGAACTCCACCAGCTCAGCGGATTGAACGTCGCATCGCCGTCGAGACTGAACGTGATGAACTCCGCACGGCCGCCGAGATTCTCGTACGGCACCGGACCGCCAAGACCGAGTTGGCTCAGCGCGAACCGGCTATCGGCCGAGCGATCGCGGTTATCGCCCATCAGGAAGACATGGTTCGCGGGGATCGCGATCTCGGCGAAATTGTCGCCCTGGCTGTCCGATTCGAGATCGATCGTCTCGTAGCGGCGGCCGTTCGGCAGCGTCTCGGTATAGGTCGGCAGGCGGCACATCTCGCGACCGTCGGGCAGCGTCTCGCGGGCGCCGGGATAGTCGATCTCGCTGCACGGGCTGTTGGTGTCGACTGGGATCAGCGTGTCGTGCAAGGGGCCGCGCTTCACCGCGACGCCGTTGAGGAACACGATTCCGCCGCGCACGGCCAGCTTGTCGCCGGGCAGGCCGATGACGCGCTTGATATAGTCGTTATGCGTTCCCGGCGGCGTCACGATCACCACGTCGCCACGCGTCGGCAGCGAGCCGAACAGGCGGCCGTGGATGAACGGCAGCGACACGCTCCAGCTGTCCTCCTGCTGGCGCAGCACAACGCCCTTGAAGATCGCGACCGGGTTCGGGATCGTCGGCGACACGAACGACCAGCCGTACGCGAACTTGGTCACCACCAGCCGGTCACCGATCCGCAGCCCCGGCAGCATCGACTCGCTTGGGATATAGAAGGGCTTGGCGATGAAGCTGTGGAAGCCGAGCACGACCAGGATCAGCCAGAATATGCCCTTCACCTCGCCCCACCAGTCGGTGCCGCGGCGGCGGGTTGTTTCCGGTGTGGTGCCGGCCGGTGGCGCGGTATCGGCCGCGGTCTGGGCTAGGGGGGCCTGCGCGAGGGGCTTTTCGGGGAACTCGTTGCCGTCCAACGCCGCGTCCTTCATCGGTTCGTATCCTGGCGCATGTCCGGGGATATCAGAGGTATGGCTTCGATGATCACGAAGGCCTGCGCCCACGGATGATCATCGGTCATGGTCAAATGCACGCGCGCGGCGTGGCCTTCCGGGGTCAACGCGTCAAGCCTCGCTTTGGCGCCCCCGGTCAACGCCAGCGTCGGTGCGCCGCTGGGGGCGTTGACCACGCCGATGTCGCGCATGAAGACGCCTGCGCGAAACCCGGTCCCGACCGCCTTCGAAAACGCCTCCTTGGCGGCAAATCGCTTCGCCAGCGTCCCCGCCTTTGTAAAAGGCCGCCGCGCCGCCTTCGCCCGCTCGACATCGGTAAACACCCGCTGCTCGAACCGATCCCCGAACCGCTCGACCGACGCCGCGATCCGCTCGATGTTACACAGGTCAGACCCGAGCCCGATAATCATCGCGACGCCTGGGGTCGGAAGACAAAATTAGATTTGCGCGCAGAGGCGCAGAGGCGCGGAGAGTATGAAGGCCGCAAGAGCGGCAAGATCGAGCCAGGCAGCGAGAGAATCCAGCCACGGGCTAGCCCCCTCTTCTGCTCCGCGCCTCTGCGCCTCTGCGCGAACAAAACTGCCTTACTACCGCGCCGCATCCATAGCCTCGCGCATCAACCGAACCGCCTCACCAAGCCCAACGAACAGCGCCTCACCAACAAGAAAATGCCCGATGTTCAGCTCCCGGACCTGCCGGATAGCCGCGATCGGTGCGACGTTGTCGTAGGTCAGCCCGTGGCCCGCATGCACCTCGATGCCGTTCTTCGCCGCCAACGCCGCCGCGTCGCTCAGCCGCCGCAGCTCGACCGTCCGCGCTTCGCCCGACAGTTCCGCGTAGAGCCCGGTATGCAGCTCGACCACCGGCACCTTGAGCCGAACCGCCGCCTCGATCTGGCGCGCGTCCGGCTCGATGAACAACGATACGCGGATGCCCGCCCCCGCCAGCGCATCGACCAGCCGCGCCATCCGGTCGTAATGCCCGGCGACGTCGAGCCCGCCCTCGGTGGTCAGTTCCTCGCGCTTTTCCGGCACGATGCACGCCGCGTGCGGCTTGTGGCGCAGCGCGATGCCCAGCATCTCGTCGGTCGCCGCCATCTCCAGGTTGAGCGGGATCGTCAGCTCGGCCGACAGCCGCGCGATGTCGTCGTCGGTGATGTGCCGCCGGTCCTCCCGCAGATGCGCGGTGATCCCGTCCGCGCCAGCCGCCGCCGCGACCAGCGCCGCGCGCACCGGATCGGGATACCCCGCCCCGCGCGCATTCCGCACCGTTGCGACGTGATCGATGTTCACCCCAAGGCGCAGGTGGTCGTTGCCAAGGGGGCTCATGCCGCCGCCCGACTTCCAGGCTTGATGGCCGGGATCGCGGCGAGTTCACGCGGCAACGCGTCCGCCGGATGGGTCGGCACGTCGAGCCGGATCAGCGGGAAGAACGGCACGCCCAGGTCCGCCGTCCCGTTCGAGCGATCGACCAAGGCCGCCGCCGCGACCGTCACGCCGCCCGCGCGCCCGATCGCCGCGATCGCCTCGCGCGACGACAGCCCAGTGGTGACCACGTCCTCCATCATCAGCACGCGCTGCCCGGGCGCGAGCCGGAACCCACGACGCAGTTCGAACACACCGTCGGGCCGCTCGAGGAATACCGCCTCGACCCCAAGTGCACGGCCCATTTCGTGGCCGGCAATCACGCCGCCCATCGCCGGCGAGACGACGATATCGATCTGCGCACGCAACTCGGCCGGGATCGACGCCACCAGCGCTTCCGACAGCCGAGCGCCTCGCGCCGGATCCATCAAAACCCGCGCGCATTGCAGGTAGCGCGAACTGCGCAGGCCGGAGGACAGGATGAAATGCCCTTCGAGCAACGCTTCGGCAGCGCGGAATTCGGCGAGCACGTCGTCTTCGGTCATCGCGGGTCATCGCTCCAAATGGTCTCCCCGCGCTGATACGAGCGCACGAAACCACGTGCAACGAGAACCGGCGCACCACCTGCATCCTGACGAAAGTCAGGACCCAGAGCCGCAGGGGACGGCGTTCGTGATCCTGGATCCTGACTTTCGTCAGGATGACGGGGGTTAGTGCGGGCGCCTGAAGGGCTCATGCCAGACAAGGCTTGAGGCGAGCCCCCCCGCTGGGTATAGCTCTTCCCAAATCATAAGCAGACATCCGCGCGTCCGGAATCGGGTTCGCTATAAACCGGGGTCAAGAATAACGATGCGCAAGATGGGGATGAGAGGATTTGCGATGGCAGCGGGGCTCGCACTGGCGAGTCTCGGTGGTGTCGCCGGGCACGCGGCCCAGCCGGCTGCCACGCCAACGTCAGCAGCACCCGCACCGCAAGCCGCTGCCGCTCCGGGAGGCGTGTCGAACACTGCGCCGACGACCGCCGCAGCGACGCCCACCGCCAACCCGTCCAGCCCCGAGCTCGCGATGGACGGTGCGCCCGCGATGACGGTCAAGCCGATGATCGGCCAGCCCACGGACGGCCTGTTCGGCCTCCAGCCACAGGTCACCAAGAACGGCCAGTTCGCGCACTGGATGCACAATTCGATCCTGGTGCCGACGATCACGATCATCTCGCTATTCGTCCTCGCGCTGCTGTTCTGGGTCTCGTTCCGCTACCGCAAGGCACGCAACCCGGTCGCGTCGAAGACCAGCCACAACACCTTCATCGAGATCATCTGGACGCTCGCGCCGGTCGTGATCCTGGTGCTGATCGCGGTTCCCTCGATCGGGCTGTTGCAGGCCCAGTTCAAGCCCGCCCCGTCGGGTGCGGTGACGCTGAAGGCGATCGGCAATCAGTGGTATTGGACCTACCAGTATCCGGACAATGGCGGCTTCGAGATCACCGCCAACATGCTGAAGGAAAAGGCTGACGTCGCCGCCGGCGAGCGCCCGCGCACCGATGCCGACGGCCCCAAGCTGCTCGCCACCGACAACCGCATCGTCCTCCCCGTCGGTGTGCCGATCCGCCTGATCACGACGTCGAACGACGTGATCCACAGCTGGGCGGTCCCCGCCTTCTGGATCAAGCTCGACGCGATCCCCGGCCGCCTGAACGAGACCAGCTTTACGATCGAAAAGCCCGGCCTGTATTTCGGCCAGTGCTCGGAGCTCTGCGGCGCGCGCCACGGCTATATGCCGATCGCGGTCGAGGCGGTTCCGCCGGCCGAATATGCAGCCTGGGTCAAGGCCAAGGGCGGCACGATGCCGACCCCCGGCAAGGCGTCCGACAAGGTCATTCCGCAGCCCGGCGCCGACGGCTCCGCGGCGAAGGTCGAGGAGGCCGCGGAGACCGCCAACGCCACCGGCCCCGTGGAAAATGTGACCACCGCAGCCCCTGCGACGACGCAGGGCGCCACCTCAAACCCGGCCGGCGCCGGCAACGCGGGACAGTAAGATGACCGACACCGCTCTCACCCCGTCGGCCTTCGTGTCTCACGAAGCGCACGATCATCATCACGATACCGATCACAAGCCGGGCTTCTTCGCGCGTTGGTTCATGTCGACCAACCACAAGGACATCGGTACGCTGTACCTGATCTTCGCGATCGTCGCGGGGATCATCGGTGGCTCGGTCTCGGGCCTCATGCGCGCCGAGCTCGCGCATCCCGGCATCCAGTATCTGCAGGGCTGGGCAAGCATGCTCCACGGCGGCCCCGCCAGCCTCGACGAATCGCTCCATCTCTGGAACGTGCTGATCACCGCGCACGGCCTGATCATGGTGTTTTTCATGGTCATGCCGGCGATGGTCGGCGGCTTCGGCAACTGGTTCGTGCCGATCATGATCGGCGCGCCGGACATGGCGTTTCCGCGCATGAACAACGTGTCGTTCTGGCTGCTGATCCCCGCCTTTACGCTGCTGCTGGCATCGCCGTTCTTCGGCGGCGCAGGTAACGGCTGGACGCTCTACGCGCCGCTCTCGACGTACGGCGAGCCCGGACCGTCGACCGACATGGCGATCCTCGCGCTCCATCTCGCGGGCGCATCGTCGATTCTTGGCGCGATCAACTTCATCACGACGATCTTTAACATGCGCGCGCCGGGCATGACGCTGCACAAGATGCCGCTGTTTGTGTGGTCGATGCTCGTCACCGCGTTCCTGCTGCTGCTCGCACTCCCAGTGCTAGCCGCCGCGATCACGATGCTGCTGACCGATCGCAACTTCGGTACGACGTTCTTCGATCCGGCCGGCGGCGGCGATCCCGTCCTGTACCAGCATCTGTTCTGGTTCTTCGGCCATCCCGAAGTCTACATCATGATCCTGCCGGGCTTCGGCATCGTCAGCCAGATCATCTCGACGTTCAGCCGCAAGCCCGTCTTCGGCTATCTCGGCATGGCGTATGCGATGGTCGCGATCGGCGTGGTCGGGTTCGTCGTGTGGGCGCACCACATGTTCACCACCGGCCTCAGCGTGAACACCAAAATGTACTTCACCGCGGCGACGATGGTCATCGCGGTCCCGACCGGCATCAAGATCTTCTCGTGGATTGCGACGATGTGGGGCGGCTCGCTCACCTTCAAGACGCCGATGGTGTGGTCGATCGGGTTCATCTTCATGTTTACCGTCGGCGGCGTGACCGGCGTGGTGCTCGCGAACGGCGGCATCGACGACTACATGCAGGATACCTATTACGTGGTGGCGCATTTTCACTACGTGCTGTCGCTGGGTGCGGTGTTCTCGCTGTTCGCCGGGTTCTACTACTGGTTCCCGAAGATGACCGGCAAGATGTATAACGAGTTCCTCGGCCAGCTGCACTTCTGGGTGTTCTTCATCGGCGTGAACGTGATGTTCTTCCCGATGCACTTCCTGGGCTTGCAGGGCATGCCGCGCCGCATCCCGGACTACACGCCGCAGTACGAGCATTGGAACACGGTCGCCTCGGTCGGCTACATGATCATGGCCGCAGGCATGGTGGTGTTCTTCGTCAACCTGATCTGGTCGCTGCTCGCGGGCAAGCCGGCGGGCGACAACCCCTGGGGCGACGGCGCGACGACGCTGGAGTGGACGATCTCCTCGCCGCCGCCGTACCACCAGTTCGAGACACTGCCGCGGATCGATTAGGATGCGAGGCCGCGTAGCGCCAGCTGCGCGCCGGTGCGGTCAAGCCGCACGCATCCGACCGGCCGGCGCGGCAAGGCCGCGTCCGACGACACGGGACTTGCTCCCGTGTCGGAGCCGGCCAAAAGCGAAGACGCCTCGGGGAAACCCGGGGCGTTTTTCGTTCCGCGATGCGGACCGAGCGCTCACCTAGAATCCGACATTCATCTTTCCGGAGGAGAATCGCGCTACTCCTCCCTCCATGACGACGTCGCCCAGCTCCCTAGCCTCCGACCCACGCACCCTCGAAGCGCCAGTCGCCCCCGGCACACCCCGTGCGGTCTTCGCGCTGTTCGTCGGATTTGCGGCGTTCGCCTTCACGATCATTCTCCCGACGCTGCTGCTCGATGGCGACACCGGCTGGCATCTCGCGACTGGCGCCTGGATCGTCGCGCACGGTAGCGTCCCGACGCACGACCCGTTCTCGTTCACTGCCGTAGGACGCCACTGGGTCGCACACGAATGGCTCTCCGAACTCGCGATGTACGCGAGTTATCGCGCAGCGGGGTGGACCGGGCTGAACTTGCTGACCGGCGTCGCAATGGCCGCGCTCTACGCGCTTGTCGGGTATGAACTCCCCCGTTGGATGAGTATCCGGGCGAGCATCGTCGCCGTGTTGCTGACCGCACCCGGCATCGCGCCCTCTCTGCTCGCGCGCCCGCATATCCTGGCCTTGCCCCTCCTCGCAGGATGGCTGATCGCCCTTCTTCACGCGCGTGAACGCGGTCAGGCGCCGTCCCTCCTTCTCGTGCCGCTGATGCTCGTCTGGGCGAACGCGCATGGCAGCTTCATCTTCGGGCTCGCGCTTTCTGCAGTCTTCGCGCTCGAAGCCCTGATCGCCGCGGCTCCTGCCGACCGTCGCACCGTGATCTTCACCTGGGGCAAGTTCGGCCTGTGCGCAGGGCTCGCTGCGCTGGCGACACCGGCAGGCTTCGGCGGCTTGGTCTTCCCGTTCTACGTCAACGGCCTCAAGCTGCTGGCGCATCTTGGCGAATGGCAGCCCGCCGATTTCTCTACCTTCACCGCCTCCGAAGCGACCCTCCTGGCCACGCTGTTCTTCGTACTGGCAAAGCCCGTCCGAATCCCGCCCGTTCGCCTGCTGCTCTTGCTCGGGGTCCTGCATCTCGCCTTGCAGCATACCCGACAGGAGATCGTTCTCATGGTCGTCGGCGTGCTTATTCTCGCGGAACCGATCGGCAAAGCCTGGACGCCGGCTGCGGCGGCTAAGGCTGCACTTGATTCGCCGACCGCACGCCGCGATACCTATCGGGCCGGCTTGGCGGTCCTCGCGATTGCTCTCGCGCTCGTCGCCTACCGGATCGCAGTCCCGGTCGCGCGCACCAACAGCACCGGCGTCCCGGCCGCCGCGCTGCGCCACCTGCCGCCATCGTTGCGCGGCGCGCGCGTTTTCAATGAATACAGCTTTGGCGGATCGCTCATCCTCGCCGGCATCCGCCCCTATATCGACGGTCGTTCCGACATGTACGGCGATCCGTTCACGCTCGATTACATCGAGATAGTCGGCGGCAACGCGGCACGCTGGGAGGCGGCGAACGCCAAATGGCATTTCGGCTGGACGATCCTCCCACCACGATCGAAGCTGGCAAAACGGCTCGACCACGATCCGGCCTGGCGACGGGTCTACGCGGACGATATCGCCGCGATCCACGTTGCTCGATCGGCCCGCTGACCCTGCGCGACACGAAGGGTTTCCGACACATGCGAGGAAGCGTATAGCATATCCGAACAATGACTCCTGCCACCCCCCTATTGCCACCAGCGCACTGGCGCGATTTCCTTGCGCTGACCAAGCCGCGCGTGATGACGCTGGTTGTCTTCACCGGGCTGTGCGGCATGCTCGCCGCGCCGGTCGGCGTGCACCCGGTGATCGGCTTCACCGCAATCCTCTGCATCGCGCTCGGCGCGGGTGCCGCGGGTGCACTCAACCAATGGTACGAGTCGGACATCGACGCGGTCATGCGCCGCACGCAAAAGCGACCGCTCCCCGATGGCCGGATGGAACGCCAGGCCGCGCTGCATTTCGGCGTCGGACTCGGTGCCTTCTCGGTGCTGTTCATGGGCGTCGCAGTTAACCTCGTCGCGGCCGCGATCCTGACCGTCTCGATCCTGTTCTACGTGCTGGTCTACACCGTCTGGCTGAAGCGCCGGACGCCGCAGAACATCGTCATTGGTGGTGCCGCCGGGGCGTTCCCGCCACTGATCGGCTGGGCCGCGGCGACCGGCGATATCGCGCTGCTGCCGGTGTTGTTGTTCCTGTTCGTGTTCCTCTGGACGCCGCCGCATTTCTGGGCGCTCGCACTGTTCATGAAGAGTGATTACGCCGCAGCGGGCGTGCCTATGCTCCCCGTCGTGTCGGGCGAGCGGACCACGCGGACACAGATCGGACTCTACACGATTCCGATGGCGGCGGTCGCGATCCTGCCGTGGCCACTCGGGCTGACCGGGCCGATCTACGGCGTCGCCGCGGTCCTGCTGACCGGTTGGTTCGCATTGCTTGCCATCCGCGTCTCGAGGCGCACCACGCATGCCGACGATGCGATGAAACCGGAGAAGGCCTTGTTCAAATACTCGATCCTGTATCTGTTCGTGATGTTCGGCGCGCTGGTCGTCGATCGGTGGTTCGCATGAGCATGCCCGATCCCATCCGCGACGAAGACCTGATCCGCAGCCGCCAGCGCGGTCGCGCGCGCGTGATGGCCATCCTGCTCGGCGCGTTCGTCATCCTCGTCTTCGCGATCTCGATCGCCAAGATCCGGGCGGGGATGCCGCACTGATGGCCGGCTGGAAGGCCATGTCGCGCACCAACCGTACGGCGGCGCTAGCGGTTCTCTTCATCTGTTTCATGACCGGGCTCGCCTGGGCCAGCGTGCCGCTCTACCGCCTGTTCTGCGCCGCGACCGGGCTCAACGGCACCACCAACCGCGGACTGGCTGCCCCCGGCGCGGTCGACCACAAGATCACGATAGACTTCGACACCAACGTCAGCCCCAAGCTGCCGTGGAAGTTCACGCCCGAGAATCGCTCCGACACGGTCGACGTCGGCGCGCGCGACATGGCGTTCTTTACCGCGACCAACACGTCGAACAAGCCGCTGACCGGCACCGCGACCTTCAACGTCCAGCCCGCACAGGCCGGCAAGTATTTCACCAAGATCCAGTGTTTCTGCTTCACCCAGCAGACGCTGAAACCCGGCGAGACCGCGCGGATGCCGGTGATCTTCTTCGTCGATCCGAAGATCCTGACGGACCCCGACGCGGCCGATATCCAGACGATCACGCTCAGCTATACGTTTTACCCGGTGGATTCTGCGAAAACAGCCAGCTAGAACGACGCCAAAGAAAATAGGGGAGTACCGATGGCCGGCGCCAAGAACCATGATTACCACATCCTGCCGCCGAGCATCTGGCCGCTGGTCGGCTCGTTCTCGGCGCTGATCATGGCGGTCGGCGGCATCATGTGGATGCACGGCGGCCATATCGACAAGCCAAACGGCGGCGGCTGGGTGTTCTTCATCGGCCTCGCGGGCGTGCTCTTCACAATGTATTCCTGGTGGACGCAGGTCGTGCACGAGGCACGTGCGGGCGATCATACGCCGGTCGTCCAGCTCCATTTCCGCTACGGCATGATCCTGTTCATCGCCTCAGAAGTGATGTTCTTCGTCGGCTGGTTCTGGGCGTTCTTCGACTTCTCGCTGTTCCCGACCGCAATGACCTTCGCCGATGGCACCGTCACGCGCGCGGTCGAAGGCGGCGCGGCGATCGTCGCGCAGTGGCCGCCCAAGGGCCTGACGGTCATCAACCCGTTCGAACTGCCGCTGCTCAACACGCTGATCCTGCTGACGTCGGGCACCACCGTGACCTGGGCGCATCACGCGCTGATCCATAACCAGCGCGGCGGCGAGAAGACCGGTGCATGGGGCCTGATCGGCGTCGGCAACCGCGACGGCGTGCTGAAAGGCCTGTGGCTGACGGTAATCCTCGGCGCGCTGTTCAGCTCGATCCAGGCGTACGAGTACGTCCACGCACCGTTCCCGTTCAAGGGGATCAACTACGGCGCGTCGTTCTTCATGGCGACGGGCTTCCACGGCTTCCACGTGCTGATCGGCACGATCTTCCTGATCGTCTGCCTGGTCCGCGCCTATCGCGGCGACTTCACCCCGCGCCAGCACTTCGGCTTCGAAGCGGCGGCGTGGTACTGGCATTTCGTCGACGTCGTGTGGCTGTTCCTGTTCGTCACCGTCTACGTCTGGGGCGGCTGGGGCGCCCCCGTCCACGGCGGTTGAGCGACTACTGTCCCGTCTTTAGCCGCCACCCCGGCGCAGGCCGGGGCCCAGTTGGAAAGGTGGTGGTAACTAAGCACTGCCCTCCGTTAGCAACGTCCCCCAACTGGGCCCCGGCCTTCGCCGGGGTGGCGGCGAATAGCCGAAAGCTCACTCAAGCTTCCGCGCTAACCGTGTTCTCCCGCGAAGGCGGGAGCCCAGTCTTGATCCCCGCCTTCGCGGGGAAACAAGGTATGGAGGAACTGACGGCATGACCGAAGACCCATACCCCCTCGCCACAGCCCCCACGATCGCCCAAGTCGCGCTGAAAGGCCTCTGCCCCCGCTGCGGCAAGCCGACCCTCTTCGCGAAATGGTCAAACTTCGCCGACCGTTGCCCGAACTGCGGACTCGACTTCAGCAAGTTCAACGTCGGCGACGGCCCTGCCGCATTCCTGACCCTGATCCTCGGCGCGCTAGTCGTAGCGCTCGCGATCACGCTCGAACTCAAAGTCCACCCGCCGCTCTGGCTGCATATGCTGATCTGGATCCCCTTCACCGCCGGCGGAGTCGTCCTCTCGCTCCGAGCAGCCAAAGGCGCGCTCATGTCCGCCGAATACCGCAACGCAGCCCGCGAAGGCCGAATCGACCCGTGACCCGACCCGCACGACGTATCCCAATAGTCCCGACCATCCTCGTCACGCTCGCAATCTTGGCGATGATCGGGCTCGGCTTGTGGCAACTCCTCGACCGCCTCCCCAAAAAGGAAGCGTTCCTCGCGCAGCTCGCTGCCAACCCCGCCAAGCCGCCGATGGCCTTCCCGCGCTTCCCTGACGAGACGCTGTTGTTCCGCCGCGCCTCCGGTCTCTGCCTCCAGCCGACCGACATCAAGCTCGCCGGCGCCGGCAAGTCCGGCTTCCGCGCGATCGCCGAGTGCCGCACGGGCGCAGAAGGCCCCGGGATGATCGTCCAGCTCGGGACGACGCGTGATCCCATGGCAAAGGTGGCTTGGCCCGGGGGCGAAGTCTCCGGCTTCATCAGCCACGCGCCCGACGGCCGTTCGCTGATCGGATCGCTGTTCGATCATACGCCGCAGCGCCTGATGCTGGTCGCGGACACGCCACAGGCGGATCTCAACCCCAACGGCAAGCCCGACATCGCCTCGGTCCCGAACAACCACCTCGCCTACGCCGGCCAATGGTTCTTCTTCGCCGCCATCGCCGCGATCATCTACACCCTCGCGCTCCGCCGCCGCCCGCGCTAGCCGTTCTCCTGCGAACGCAGGAGCCCAGGGTACCGCGCGCATCCCTCCGTAACCCTGGATTCCTGCGTTCGCAGGAAAACGGAAGGCGCGCGCAGCTTGTCGCCTCCCCGCCCATTCGCTAACCGCTTGGCCATGCGTTACATCAGCACCCGCGGCTCGGCGCCCATCCTCGATTTCGAAGCAGCAACGCTCGCCGGCCTCGCCTCCGATGGCGGCCTCTACCTCCCCGACGCGTGGCCGACGCTGACCCGCGACGCGATCGCCGCGCTCGCCGGGCTATCCTATGTTGACACCGCGGTCGCGGTAATGGCCCCGTTCGTCGGCGACGCGATGACGCGCGAGGAACTGAAGGCACTCTGCGAACAAGCGTACGGCCGGTTCTCGCACGCCGCAGTCGTCCCACTCGTGCAACTCGACCACGACCAGTGGCTGCTCGAGCTCTTCCACGGCCCGACGCTCGCGTTCAAGGACGTCGCGCTCCAGTTGCTTGGCCTCTTCTTCGAGCGCTTCCTCGCCGACACCGACAAGCGCCTGACGATCGTCGGCGCGACCAGCGGCGATACCGGCTCGGCGGCGATCGACGCGGTCGCGGGGCGCGAGGGCATCGACATCTTCATGCTTCACCCGGTCGGCCGCATCTCCGACGTCCAGCGCCGCCAGATGACCACGGTGCTCAGCCCCAACGTCTACAACATCGCCATCGAAGGCAGCTTCGACGATGCGCAGGCGCTGGTGAAGGCGATGTTCAACGACCGCGCCTTCTCGACCAAGTTCGCGCTGTCGGCGGTCAATTCGATCAACTGGGCCCGCCTGATGGCGCAGGTGGTGTACTTCTTCTACGCCGCCGTCCGCCTCGGCGCGCCCGATCGCGAAGTCGCGTTCGCGGTCCCGACCGGTAATTTCGGCGACGTCTTCGCCGGCTATGTCGCGGCGAAGATGGGCCTCCCGATCGCCAAGCTGGTCGTCGCGACCAACGTCAACGACATCCTCCACCGCGCGCTCAGCACCGGCGATTACTCGAAGGGGGGCGTCCAGCAGACCCCAACGCCGTCGATGGACATCCAGGTGAGCTCGAACTTCGAACGCCTGTTGTTCGACCTCGGCGACCGCGACGGCGCAGCGCTCGCTGCACAGATGGCCGGCTTCGAATCCTCGGGTGCGATGCGCCTCACCAATGCACAGTCGCAGGGCGCCTCGGCCCTTTTCCAGAGCGAACGCATCGCCCTCGACGACATGACGCTGGCAATGCGCTGGGCGCACGAGCACGCCGGCCAGGTGATCGACCCGCACACCGCTATCGGCTTGGCCGCAGCCTTGCGCACCAAAGTCCCCGCCGGCGTACCGATCGTCACACTCGCGACAGCACATCCGGCCAAGTTCGGCGACGCGGTAGAGCGTGCCACCGGCGTTCGCCCCTCGCTCCCCACCCGCGTCGGCGACCTGTTCGACCGCGAGGAGCGCTACGCTACGCTGCCGGCGACCTTCGAAGCGATCACCGCCTACATCACCGAGCGCGCGAAGCCGTCGGCATGAAGCTGCATACCCTCATCGGCGAGCCCTGGGCGGATTACGGCCTGATCGACTCCGGCCACGGCAAGAAGCTCGAACGCTATGGCCGCTTCCGCTTCATCCGTCCCGAGCCCCAGGCGATGTGGGCCCCCGCCTCGACCGACTGGCAGGCGCAGGGCGAATTCGTCCCCGGCTCGGACGAGGACGGGGGCGGCCGCTGGGAATTCTCCGAACCCGTGCCGCGAGAAGGCTGGACGCTCAAGTGGAACGAGGTGTCGTACACCGCGCAGACGACGCCGTTCCGCCACCTCGGTTTCTTCCCCGATATGGCGCCGGTGTGGAGCTGGATGCGCGAGCGCGTCGCGGGGCTCGATTCGCCCGAATGCATGAACCTGTTCGGCTATACCGGCGTCGGCACGCTGGCGATGGCGACCAAGGGCGTCCGCATGGTGCACGTCGATGCGTCGAAGAAGTCGGTCGAGGCGGCCAAGGCCAACGCGAAACTGTCGGGCATGGCCGACGCGCCGATCCGCTGGATGACGGATGATGCGGCGAAGTTCGTCGCGCGGGAAGTTCGGCGGGGGCGGCGGTATGATGGGATCCTGCTCGATCCGCCGAAATATGGGCGTGGGCCGGAAGGTGAGGTCTGGCGGCTCGAGGAGGATCTTCCCAAGCTTATCGCCGACTGTCGGAAACTCCTCGACGAGAACTCCCGCTTCCTGTTCCTAACGGTCTACGCGGTGCGGATGTCCGCGCTGGCGATCGGCGAGTTGCTGAACCAGGTCTTCGCCGACCTGCCCGGCAAAGTCGAAGTCGGCGAACTTGGCGTCCGCGAAGAAGCGCGGGGGCTAGTCCTCCCCACCGCGATCTGGGCCCGCTGGAGCCGCTAAGCCCACTCTCATAGTACCACCCCGGCCTTCGCCGGGGTAGTGCTTTTAATTCAAGAGCTCAGTGCACCTCGAAGGCCGCTCCCCCGCGAAGGCGGGGCTCCAGGAGCCAGGAACGATATCGCTTGTGACCCTAGGCCCCCGCCTTCGCGGGGGAACAAGAATAGGAGTCAGCCGGGGATCTGCTGCGAGATGCAGTGGAAGCTCCCGCCCCCGGTCAGGATATGATCGGCGCGTTGCCCCACCACCTCACGGTCCGGGAACAGCGCCTGGATCGCCACCACCGCCGCCTGGTCGTTCTCCGCTCCGTACAACGGCACCACCACCGCGGCATTGCCGATATAGAAGTTCATGTAGCTCGCCGGCACGACCTCCTCGTCGCGCAGCACGCGGCCCGGTGACGGGATCGTCACGACCTCCAGCCCGGCCGCCTCGGCGTCCCGCGCCGCGTTCTGGTACACCTGCCAGTTCGGATCGTTGTCGGCCGCGTTCGGGATCGCCACGCGCCCCTCGCCGACGAACCGCGCGAGGTTGTCGACATGGCCGTCAGTGTGATCGTTGACCAACCCGTCGCCCAGCCACACCACGCGGGTATAGCCGAGATCGGACGCCAGCCGCGCCTCGATATCCGCCTTGGTCAGCGAGGGATTGCGATTGCGATTGAGCAGGCACTGCGCCGTCGTGACGACCGTCCCGGTGCCATCGCCATCGATCGCACCGCCCTCGAGGACCCAGTCGCACGCCTCGACCCGCGTGTGCCGGCTTTCCGCCAGCCGCAGCCCGATCGTGTCGTCGCCCGGCAAGTCGTACTTCCCGCCCCAGCCGTTGAATCGGAAGTCCCGCGCGCTGCCGTCGCCGACGATGATCGGGGCGGTATCGCGAAGCCAGATATCGCCGAACGGCTCGACCACCACGTCCGCGAACGGGGCAAGACGCTTGGCGGTGGTCGCCGACCCGACATCGGCGGCGACCAGGATCACCGTCTCGCCCTTGCCGCCGGCGTGCACGGCCTTGGCAAACGCGACGACCTCGTCACGCGCGGGCTCCAGATCCTCCAACCACAGGTCCGCATGGCTCGGAAAGCCGATCCAGACGGCCTTGTGGTGCGCCCATTCGGCGGGTGTCGAGACGGTCGTGGTCACTTACTTGGCTCCTGCGCGATCGCGGTCACGAATGCCGCGGAATTCGGCGGTCTTATACCAGTTCGGCCACAGACTGGTATCGTCCGCGAGCTTGCGCCCGAGCCCATAATAGATCGTCAAATCCTCGACCGCACCCGACCAGTCCCACTTCGCATCATATTCGTCCGCGGGTTTGTGATACCGGTGCGCGACATAATCCTCGCGCGCCGCATGCCCCGCCGCCGTACCGCCAACGACGAGGTCCTCGCCGCTGCCGCCATCGAGCATCGGCACGCCCAGCTTGGCGAAACTGAAATGGTCGGAGCGGTAATAGCCGCCGCGCTCCGGATTCGTCTCGACACCGATCACCCGGCCCTCGGCAGCGACGAACGGCTTCACCAGATCCTCGATCTCCGACTTCCCCGCGCCGGTCAGCACGAAATCCTTCGCCCGCCCGTCGACGTTCAGCACGTCCATGTTCACCCCGCCAACGGTGTGCGCGAGCGGATAGATCGGATGCTCGGCATAATAGCGCGACCCGAGCAACCCGGACTCTTCCGCCGTCACCGCCAGGAACGCGATCGAGCGCTTGGCCGGCCCCGCCTTCACCTGAGCCTCGGCCAGCGCCACTAGCCCGGCGACCCCGCTCGCATTGTCAGCCGCGCCATTGCAGATGTCGTCGCCATCGACCGCGTCGCAGCGCCCGAGATGATCCCAATGCGCGGAATACATCACGTAATCATTGGGAGCCGCCGTCCCCGGCAGCACGCCGATGACGTTCTTCGACGCCTGCCGCTTGATCGTGTTGTCGAACCCACCGCCGAACTTCAGCCCCAGCGGCACCGCCTTGAACCCCTTAACCTTGGCCGCGGCCGCCAGGGTTGCGTAATCCTTGCCCGCGCTCGCGAACACGCGCTCCGCCGCGGGCTTCTGCATCCAGCCGACGATCTGCGACTGGTCGAGATGATCGCCCTTCTCGTCCAGCTCGAGCTGCGGCCCGGTCCAGGACGACTGCACCACCGCCCACGGATACGCCGCCGGCTCGGTATCGTGGACGATGATCGCCGCCGCCGCGCCGTGCTTGGCGGCATTCTCGAACTTGTACGGCCAGCGCCCGTACCACGTCATCGCGCGGCCTTCGAACGGCCCCTCGCGCGACATCGTCTGCCAATCGGCATCGTTGATGAGGATGACCACGGTCTTCCCCTTCACGTCGGTGCCGGCATAATCGTCCCAGCCCTTTTCGGGCGCGGTGATGCCGTAGCCAACGAACACCACGTCGCTGTTCGCCACCGCGGACTTGGGCGCCACGCGGTAGGTGCCAGCGACCATATCGGTGCGATAGGCGAGACTGACAGGCGCCTTCCCGCCCGTGAACACGTAAGGCTGCACGTTCGTGGCGGTAATCTCCACCATCGGCACGTCCTGAGTCCACGCCCCCTTGTTGCCGGGCTTCAGCCCCGCCGCCTTCATCCGCTCGACGATATAGGCGACCGTCTTCGCCTCCGCAGGCGTAGTCGGCGCGCGGCCCTCGTAGGCGTCCGACGAGAGTACCTGCGTAACGGTCTTCAATGTCTCGACCGAAATCGCGGGAGCGGTCTGCGCGGACGCGGCGGTCCCGAGCAGCAGGAGAGGCAGGATGGCAGCGCGCATGGTCATATCCCCATTTGGTTGCGCGCGTTCTGGCAAAGCTGGGCATGCATGTCCACGAGGCGACAAGGGGCAACGAAAAAGGGCGGCCCCGCAGGACCGCCCTTTTCTGTTCCAAACCGCGCCGTGGCAAAGCCACATCGTCGGACGGTGCCTGAGCACCGCCGGCCGGTCGACGAATTTTACTCGGCTTAACGCGAGTAGAATTCGACGACCAGGTTAGGCTCCATCTTCACCGGGTAAGGAACCTCATCGAGCGTCGGGACGCGCGTGAAGGTCACCTTGGCCGCGCCGTCGGTGGCGACGTAGTCGGGAATCTCGCGCTCGGCAAGGCTCTGGGCTTCCATGACCAGCGCCATTTCCTGCGCCTTCGAACCCAGCGTGATCTCGTCGCCGACGAAGCAGCGACGCGAGGCGATGTTGCACTTTACACCGTTGACGCGGATGTGGCCGTGCGAAACGATCTGGCGGGCCGCGAAGATCGTCGGCGCGAACTTGGCGCGGTAGACGATCATGTCGAGACGCTGCTCGAGCAGGCCGATCAGGTTCTGCGAGGTATCGCCCTTCAGACGCGCAGCCTCATGGTAGCACGCACGGAACTGCTTCTCGGTCACGTCGCCATAGTAGCCCTTGAGCTTCTGCTTGGCGCGCAGCTGGATACCGAAATCGCTGACCTTGCCCTTGCGGCGCTGGCCGTGCTGGCCCGGGCCGTATTCGCGCTTGTTGACCGGCGACTTGGGACGACCCCAGATGTTCTCGCCCATACGGCGATCGAGTTTGTACTTCGCGCTTTGACGCTTCGACATAGTAAGTCCTTGGCAAATGCTAACAACGTTGGTCCCGGTATCGCTCTGCTGGCTGTACGAGACTGATGTCCAGACAGGGCAGGGCCACCGCTTCACCGGGGTGCAGGGCCATTGCGAAGGCGGGCGCCTAGACGGGGGGCGGTCCAGAGTCAAGCTGGACAGGCCGGATGGGGCTCGGCAAGAGACGGCGCATGACCATTCTCCCCGGCCCAGATTGCACCACCATGACCGAGGTCCGCGCGGGCGTCGACGCGCTCGACCGAGATTTGGTCGCGCTGCTCGCCAGGCGCTTCGCCTACATGGACGCCGCCGCGCGCATCAAGCCCGAGCGTGGGCATGTCCGCGACGAAGCGCGGAAGACACAGGTGATCGACAATGCGCGGGCCGAGGCGGTGAAGCTTGGACTCCCCGACGCCGCGATCGCAGACCTCTGGGAGAAGCTGGTCGAAGCCTCAATCGCGTATGAGCTAGCTGCGTTCGACCGCCGCTAATCCCACCTTCCGTTCGTGCTGAGCGAAGTCGAAGCACCTTCGCTTGGGGCACACCCTTCGACTTCGCTCAGGGCGAACGGAAAGAGGGGCGAACGGAGGCTGATAACCAGTCGGAAAATTAGCCCCGCGGCCTCTTCCCCGCCAGCGACGACAACACCCCGCGGAGGGTCCGGATCTCCTGGCTAGACCAGCCCGGTTTGGTCAGCAGCGTGCGGAGAGTCCGCCGCGTCGACTGCATCTTGTCGGGTAGGTGGAAGAACCCCGCCCCCGTCAGCATCGCATCGAGCTGCCCGATCATCCCGTCCAACTCCTCCTGCGGCGCGGGCGGCATGATCGGGTTGATCGACGGCTGCGACAGCTCGCGATCGGCGGTCAGCCCCTTCGACCATTCATACGCGACCAGGATCACCGCCTGGGCAAGGTTGAGCGAGCCGAACTCCGGGTTGATCGGCACCGTGATGATCGTCCGCGCGACCGCGACGTCGTCGGTTTCGAGGCCGGAGCGCTCGGGTCCGAACAGGATGGCGGAGCGGCCGGGAGCGGCGTGGATCTCGGTCGCGGCCTGCTCGGGGGTAACGACGGGCTTGGTTACGCCGCGTTTCCGCACCGTGGTGGCGAACACCTGCGCGCAGTCGGCGGTGGCGGCGGCTACGCTGTCGTAGACCTTGGCGTTCTGGAGCACGATGTCGGCACCGCTGGCGGCGGGGCCGGCGGAGGGGTTGGGCCAGCCGTCTCTGGGGGAGACGAGACGCATTTCGGTAAGGCCGAAATTGAGCATGGCGCGCGCGGCCTTGCCGATGTTCTCGCCGAGTTGGGGGCGGACGAGGACGATGACGGGGGGTGGAGCTCCAACCGCCCCATCTCCATCCGCGAGTACATCGCTGTCCCCAGCCGCGTCCGTACCAATCATGTTTTCGTTAATCACGTCGCCAAATCCACCAATCTCGCCAAAGTCGTCCGGCTCGGCCAATCCACTTTGCTCAGCCAAACCATCCCGCTCATCCAACCCACCTCGTTCGTCCTGAGTAGGGGCTGAGCGAAGCCGAAGACCCGTATCGAAGGATTTGCGCGAGAGTAAGCGCACCGCGTCCCAATCCCCCGCCGCCAGCGCTTCCTTCTTCGCCCGCGTCCAGCCTTTCAACTGACGCTCGGCCGCCAGCGCCTCGATCCTGCTCGGGAAGTCCTGCGACCACATCAGCGTAACCGGGCGCCGGTTGTGTGTGTATCCGGGGAGCTCACCGTGCTGGTGCTGGGCAATGCGGCGTTCCAACGAGTCGGTGTGGCCGATATAGTAGCTGCCGTCGGAACAGCGGAGCATGTAGGCGTAAAAGCTCATGCAACCTGTCCTTCGATACGGGCCTTCGCCGCGCTCAGTCCCTACTCAGGACGAACGGAAGAGGGATGAGGAACCGTCGATAAGGTAAAGTTTGTGATGCTGCCAGTTGCGCGGACACAAACCCGGACAAGGACGAGGCTGAACGAGAGCAGGCCGGGAGAGGGAAGGACGAATCACTCCGCCCGCCCGACCTCCTCAACACTCCCGGCAAAAGCCTCGAAGTCCTTCGCCTCGCTGAAGTCCCGATAAACACTAGCAAACCGGATATACGCGACCGAATCGAGCCCCTTGAGCCCGTCCATCACCATCTCGCCGATCCGCTTCGACGTCACGTCGTTCTCGCCCAGTGTCTCCAGCCGCCGCTGGATCCCACTCACCAGCTTCTCGATCCGCCCCGCCTCGATCGCCCGCTTCCGCGTCGCGATCGACAACGACCGAAGCAGCTTCTCCCGATCGAACGGCTCTCTCCGCACCCCACCTTCTGAACCGGCGCTCTTCAACACGAACAGCTCGCGCAGCTGTATGCGCTCGAACGTCGTGAAACGCGCGGCACACCCTTCGCATTGGCGCCGGCGTCGGATCGCCGCCCCGTCTTCGGTGGGGCGGCTGTCTTTTACCTGGCTGTCTTCATGTCCGCAGAAGGGGCAGCGCATTCAGACCTTCTTCTTGCCCTTGTAGTACGCGTAGCCTGCGCCTGCGAGCGCGCCGAAGATCGGGCCGATCACCGGCACCGGGATCGCGACGACCGCGCCGAGTGCGCTCCACTTGGCCATGCTCTTGCCGAGGCCGGGGGTCGCCTTGATGTCGTTCTGGACGTCGTCGAACTTCGACATGCTGTTTATCCTTGATAGATCGGGAAGCGCGCGCAGAGTGCACGAACACGCGTCCGAACGTCCGCCTCGACTTCCGGGTCCCCATGCTCGCCCTTTTTCGCAAGGCCGTCCAGCACGTCGGCGACCATGTTGCCGATCTCGCGGAACTCGGCCGGGCCGAACCCGCGCGTCGTACCTGCGGGCGAACCGACGCGGATGCCGCTGGTCTTGACCGGCGGCAGCGGATCGTTGGGGATGCCGTTCTTGTTGCAGGTGATCCCCGCGCGCTCGAGCGCCTCGTCCGCATCGCGCCCGGTGATGCCCAGCGGGGTGAGGTCGATCAGCGCCAGATGCGTGTCGGTGCCGCCCGAGACGACGTCCGAGCCGCGCCCCTTAAGCGTCGCCGCGAGCACCTTGGCGTTTTCAACGACCGCGGCGATGTAGCTCTTGAAGTCGGGCTGCAGCGCCTCGCCGAACGCGACCGCCTTCGCCGCGATCACGTGCATCAGCGGCCCGCCCTGAAGGCCCGGGAACACCGCCGAGTTGATCTTCTTCGCTACGCCCTCGTCATTGGTCATGATCATGCCACCGCGCGGGCCCCGTAGCGTCTTGTGCGTGGTGGTCGTCACGACGTGCGCGTGGCCGAACGGCGTCGGGTGCAGGCCCGCTGCGACGATCCCGGCGAAATGCGCCATGTCGACCATGAAATACGCGCCGACCTTGTCCGCGATCGCACGGAACTTGGCGAAATCGATGACGCGTGGGTAGGCCGAACCGCCCGCGATGATCAGTTTCGGCTGATGCTCGACCGCCAGCGCCTCGACCTGGTCGTAGTCGATCAGGTGCGTGGTCGCGTCGACCCCGTATTGAATGGCGTTGAACCACTTGCCCGACATCGCCGGCTTGGCGCCATGCGTCAGGTGGCCGCCGGCATCGAGGCTCATGCCGAGGATCGTGTCGCCGGGCTTGACCAGCGCCAGCATCACCGCGCCGTTCGCCTGCGCGCCAGAATGCGGCTGCACGTTGACGAACCCACAGCCGAAGATCTGCTTGGCGCGCTCGATCGCCAGCGTCTCGACCGTGTCCGACGGCGCGCAGCCCTGGTAATAGCGCTTGCCCGGATAGCCCTCGGCGTATTTGTTCGTGAACACCGAACCCTGCGCCTCGAGCACCGCCTTCGAGACGATGTTCTCGGACGCGATCAGCTCGATCTGCGTCTGCTCGCGCTCGAGTTCGGCGGCGACGCCGGCGAATACGGCAGCGTCCGCATCGGCAAGGCCGCGCGTGAAGAAGCCGTCGGGCTGGACGTCATGGAGTTCGCGGGGCTGGGTGCTCATGCGGGGACCTTTAACTTGTCGACACGGAGTTGATGACGGCCGCCGGCAAAATCGGCGGACAGGAAGGCTTCGACGCACGCCTTGGCCATTTCCTCGCCGATCAGGCGCGCGCCCATCGCTATGGCGTTGGCGTCGTTATGTACGCGGGCAAGGCTCGCCGACAGCGGTTCGGACACGAGCGCGCAGCGGCAGGCGGGATTGCGGTTGGCGGCAATCGAAATGCCGATCCCGGAGCCGCACAACGCGATGCCGCGGTCCGCGCTACCATCGGCGATCGCCGACGCGAGCTTGAACCCGTAGTCCGGATAGTCGACGCTGGCGGTGCCTTCGGGCCCAAGATCGAGCACGTCATGCCCCGCCTCGCGCAGCCACGTGGCGAGCACCGCTTTCAACGAAACGGCGGCGTGATCGGACGCGATGGCGATGCGCACCTGGCGTAATCCTGTGACGGGAGATCGGGTGCCCAGCCCCATACCGACCCGAGCCGGAATTTGCCACACCTGTTCGCGGGCGCTTTCGTCAGGATGACGCGTTAAGGTCGGGAATGACGCCGAACGAGACTGTGAAGGAGACATCCATGAAGGCCCTCACCCTGCTTGCCGCCGCCACGCTGACCGCGTGTTCCGGCCCCGCCCCCGATACCAGCAGCGACGGCAACATGACGTCGGCGGGATCGGTCGAGCGCAAGGTCGCCGCTCCCAAGTCCGACGCACCCAACCCCAAAGCGCCCAACTACACCGGCCGCTGGATCGGCGTCGAAGGCATGGTCCTCGACGTCGCCCCGACCGCCACCCCCGGCCATTATGCGCTGACCATGCAGTGGGACCTAGACAACAAGGGCAAGTTCGACGGCATCGCGAGCGGCGACACGATAGCGTTCGATCGCGGTGGCATCCGCGAAACCCTGCGGCCGACCAACGGCGACGCGACCGGGCTCAAATACCTCGCCGGCAAAACCGACTGCCTCACCGTGAAGCCCGGCGAAGGCTATTGCCGCGACGGACTTAGCCGCTAGGTTCCCGCCCGTGACTATCGCACATGCCAACGCCGACGCCGCCCGCGCGCACCTTTCCGAAGTGCTGCTGCGGACCGGCCAAGAGGACCGCGACGCGTTTCGCGAACTCTATACGCTGACCAGCGCGAAGCTTTTCGGGATCACCCACCGTATCTGTGGCAACGCCCAAGCCGCGGAGGATGTGCTGCACGAGGTCTATCTCACGATCTGGAAACGCGCCGGTGCCTGGGAACCCGGTCGCGCGAGCCCGATAACCTGGTTGGCGACGATCGCGCGCAACCGCGCCATCGACTGGCAGCGCGCACAGGGCGTCCGTCGCACGAGCCCGCTCGACGATGCGCCCGACGTCGCCGATCCCGCCGAGGGTGCCGAGGCGGGGATGCTGGCGAGCGAATCCTCGCGCGAACTGATCGAGTGCCTCGACGGTCTCGAGCCGCAGCAGCGCGACGCGATCCGGACCGCATTCTTCGAGGGCATTACCTACGCCGAACTCGCGATCAAGCGCGCGGTGCCGCTGGGGACTATGAAGAGCTGGGTCCGCCGCGGCCTCGCCCGCCTGAAGGATTGCCTCGATGGTTGATCCGACCACCGATACCGGCGTGCCTGAGGACGTTGCCGCCGCCGAACTCGCACTCGGCCTGCTCGAGGGCGAGGAGCGCGGGGCTGCGCTGCGCCGCGTACTCGCCGAGCCCGGTTTCGCCGCACAGGTCGAATGGTGGCGGTCGCGGCTGGCGGTCCTGTTCGACCTCTGGCCCGAACACGCCGCGCCGCCACATCTCGCCGCCCGGATCGAAGCCAGTCTCGATGGCACGCCAGCGAGTGCGCAAACGAGCCGCTTCGCATGGCCGGCGCTCGCCGCCGTCACCAGCGCGATCGCCGCGTCGCTGTTGCTGTTCGTCATGGTCCGCCCAGAGCCGACCGTGCCCGTCTCGCAACCGATCGCCCCCTCAATATCGGCCGCGCGCCCGACTAGCGTCCTCGTCGCGATGCTCGGCGATGCGAAGTCGCCCGTCGCCGCGGTCTACGATCCCGCAAACGGCGCGCTCCGCGTCGCGGCAGGCCCCGGCGTTCCGGACGCGCGCGTCGCGCAGCTCTGGGTGATCGGTGGCGATGGCGTGCCGCATTCGCTCGGCCTGCTCTCGGGCCGTCCGACCTCGCTGGCACCTAAGGGCGTCGATCGCGGTCGCATAGCTCCCGGCGCGACGCTCGCGATCTCGGTCGAGCCGCTCGGCGGCTCGCCGACCGGCCTGCCGACCGGCCCGGTCGTCGCCACCGGCGTGGTCGCGCGCGTCTGATGACCAAGCGACTTCCCGCGACCGGCGGCATCCCGCCGATCGCGCGCCTGCTCGGGCTGAGCGGCCTCCTCCCACAACTCGCGGCGGTCGCGCTGCTGCTGAACGGAGATCCGCAAAGCCGGTTCTCCGCGCTGGCGATCGCCTACGCCTATGCCGCGATCATCCTGAGCTTCCTCGGTGGCCTCTGGTGGGGCCTCGCCGCACGCACCGACTCGCCGCCCCGCTGGCTGTGGTTCGCGAGCGTCGCCCCGTCGCTGGTCGCGCTGGTCACCGCCTGGCCCTGGATGGTCGGCCTGCGCTGGCCCGGCCCGTCGCTGGTCGTGCTCGGCATCAGCCTGATCGCCGCGCCGCTTGTAGACCGCGCGCTGGTTCGCGCCGGTATCGCCCCGCCCGGCTGGATGGCCTTGCGCATACCTTTGTCGCTTGGTCTCGGCGTCCTGACGATGCTCGCCGCCGCGCTTTAAGGCCACGCCGCACGATTCGCGGGCTGGCTCGATTCATGGTACGAATCGGTCATGAATACATCCGCCGCGAGTCTCCGCACCGATCGGCAGGAAAAGGCGCGTTTCACCACCGCCGAGTTCCTGCGCATGGGTGAGTCCGGCGCGTTCGACGACATGAAGGTCGAACTGGTCGAAGGGGAACTCGTCCGGATGAACCCGCCCCAGTTTTCGCACGCCTCGCGCCAGGCCAAGATCGCCATTCGCCTGTCGCGTCTATTTGCTGAGTCGAGAATCGTTGGCGAGGCCGGCGTCGATCTGGGTAACGATACGGTGCTCGGCTGCGACGTCGCAGTTCTACGCACATCGGTGAAAGAAAACCGCCTATTGCTCGCCGCCGATTTCCTGCTCGTCATCGAAGTCGCGGAAACGTCGGTCGCGCGCGATACCACTATGAAGCGCTTCGCCTATGCGCGCGGCGGCATCCCACATTACTGGGTGGTCGATGGAAACCGGTCCGTGGTCCATGTCTACGCCAACCCGTTGGAAGGCGATTACACGCGGTTTCATTCGGTAGGTTTCGGTGAAACGCTAGACGTGCCGGGCACTGACGGCTCGATTTCGATCGACTGATCAGCGCTGCACCGCCTGGACGGGACCAGCCTCAGGCCGCCTTCCGCAGGTCCAGCCGGCTCCAGATCTCCACCAGCGCATCGGTCAGTTCGCGCATCATCGCCTCGGTATGCGCAGGGCCCGGCGTAAACCGGAGCCGCTCGGTGCCGCGCGGTACGGTCGGATAGTTGATCGGCTGCACGTACACGCCGTATTCGGCGAGCAGCACATCGCTGATCTTCTTCGCCTTGACCGGATCGCCGACCATCAGCGGCACGATATGCGTATCGCCGATCATCACCGGCAGCCCGGCGTCCTTCAGCATCGCCTTCAGCATCGCGGCCGACGCCTGCTGCCCCTCGCGCTCGACGCTCGACGCCTTCAGATGCCGCACGCTAGCCAGCACACCAGCGACCAACACCGGAGACAGCGAGGTCGTGAAGATGAACCCCGGCGCATAGCTGCGGATCACGTCGACGATCGTGCGATCGGCGGCGATATAGCCCCCCATCACGCCAAACGCCTTGCCCAGCGTGCCCTCGAGGATCGTGATCCGGTGCGCGACCTCGTCCCGCTCCGAAATGCCGCCGCCGCGCGCGCCATACATCCCGACCGCGTGGACTTCGTCGCAATAGGTCAGCGCGTTGTAACGGTCGGCAAGGTCGCACACCGCCGAGATCGGCGAGATATCGCCCTCCATCGAATACACGCTCTCGAACGCGATCAGCTTCGGCGCCGCCGGATCTTCGGCCGCGAGGAGCTCTTCGAGGTGCGCGAGATCGTTGTGGCGGAATACCCGCTTCTCGCAGCCCGAGTTGCGGATGCCCGCGATCATCGACGCGTGATTCAGTTCGTCCGAAAAGATGATGCAGCCCGGCAGCACCTTCGCCAACGTCGCCAGCGTAGCCTCGTTCGAAACGTAGCCGCTCGTGAACAGCAAAGCCGCTTCCTTGCCGTGCAGGTCGGCGAGTTCGCCTTCCAGGTCGACATGGTAATGCGTGTTGCCGCCGATGTTGCGCGTACCGCCCGAGCCTGCGCCGACGTCGTGCAGCGCCTCTTCCATCGCCGCGATGACCTTCGGGTGCTGGCCCATCGCAAGATAATCGTTCGAGCACCACACCGTGATAGGCTTCGGCCCGTTATGCCCGGCAAAGCAGCGCGCGTTCGGAAATGCGCCCTTGTTGCGGAGAATGTCGATGAACACGCGGTAGCGCCCTTCGGCGTGCAACCGGTCGATCGCCTGCGTGAAAACGCGCGAATAATCGACTCGCGGACCCTTGATCGAATCCGTTGCCGGAATGCCGTCGCTAATCATGGCCTTGGGCACTACGCCTCGCTTTCACTCGTTTCCAGCGCAATACCGCTCTTACGGTGATCGCTTTCCTCATCCTGGCAGCACATTGCCACGATGCGGCCGCGACGCAAGGTGGCACATTGTCCCAGGTTACCGCTTAAAGCTGCTCGATCCTGCCAAACCCGCGCGCCGCCAGAGCCGGTCCGAGCGCGCGCTCCTCGTCGCCCAACCGGGTGAAGACGGCAACGCCCTCCCCCGCTCCCGACCATGATTCGCCCTGCATGAGATGCACGATCCGCCGCGCGATCCCCGGTCCGCCATCGACGAAGCGCACACCGGGAGCAGCGGCCGCAAGCTCCGCTTCCACTAGTGGAAAATGCGTGCAGGCGTTGACGATCGTGTCGATCGCGTCGCCGCCGGGTTGCGAAAACAAGCCGTCTAGCACCGCTGCATAGCGTTCCAGCGCAACGACTCGGCCATGCAATTTCGCCTCGGCCATCTCGACGAGAGCCGCCGACCCGTAGCGCAGCACCGTGCAATCGCCCGCGAACTTCGCCGCCAGATCATCGACATACGCCTGCCGGACGGTCGCCTCGGTCCCCAGCACGCCGATCGTTCGCGTCTTCGAAAGCAGCGCGGCCGGCTTGATCGCCGGCACCGTTCCGACCACCGGCAGGTCGAGCGCCGCGCGCACCACCGGCAGTGCAATCGTCGAGGCCGTATTGCACGCGATCACGATCAACCGCGGTCGATATCGCTCAGCCAACCGCCCCAGCAACACCGGCACACGCGCCGCAATCTCGGCCTCGCTCTTGGTCCCGTACGGAAAACCGGCCGAGTCGGCGGCGTAGACGAACGGCGCATCGGGCAGCGCCGCGCGCGCCGGACCGACGATCGACAACCCGCCGACACCGGAATCGAAGAACAGGATGGGGCGCGTGTCCATACCAAGCTCATAGGACGGTTCGTCCTTTCGGAACCAGACTTCCTTCTCGTCATCCTGACGAAAGTCAGGACCCAGGATTATAGGCGGTGATTTTCGCGGCTCTGGGTCCTGACTTTCGTCAGGATGACGTGATGCGCGATGTTGATGCCCCCTTCACGCCATTTGCCGTCAGCCCCGCGTAGCCTATAAGCCACTCCAGAACGGGGGACATAGTTGCAGACGGAAATTCTCTGGGTCGCGCCCACGCTATCGCTCGTGCTGAGCTATCTGCTCGGCTCGATCCCTTTCGGTGTCATCCTCACGCGGCTCGGCGGCGCAGGTGATCTGCGCACGATCGGCTCGGGCAATATCGGCGCAACCAACGTCCTGCGCACCGGGCGGAAGGGTCTCGCCGCCGCCACGCTGCTGCTCGACATGGCCAAGGGTGCGGTCGCCGTGCTGCTGGTCGCGTACCTGTTCCCCGGCAACGCACTGCTCGCGGCTGCCGGCTCGTTCATCGGCCATTGCTACCCCGTCTGGCTGAAGTTCAAGGGCGGCAAGGGCGTCGCTACGCTCATGGGCATCGTCGTCGCGCTCTATTGGCCGCTCGGGCTGGTCTACGCGGTCGTCTGGCTGGGACTTCTCGCAAGCCTGCGCATATCCTCGGTCGCCGGCATGGCCGCCGCGCTCAGTGCCCCTTTCGCGGCCGCGCTGTTCGGTCGCTTCGACCTTGTCCTGCTGCTCCTCGCACTCGCACTGATTGTCCTCTGGAAGCACCGCGAGAACGTCGACCGCCTGTTCTCGGGCACCGAGCCACGCATCGGTTCCAACCGGCAAAAGAGTGACTGACCCGACAATCTCAAGACTTCGGCTCATCCGCACGACCGGGATCGGACCGGTCACCTATCGCCAACTCATCGCCCGCTTCGGCAGCGCAGACGCCGCCATCGAGGCGCTCCCCATGCTCGCCCAACGCGGCGGCGGACGCGCGCCGAAAATCGCCGACGCAGCGCTAGCCGAACGCGAAATGGCCGCCACCGCCAGGCTCGGCGCACGCTACCTCTTCCTCGACGACCCGGACTATCCCCGGCTGCTCGCCGAGATCGAGACCGCGCCCCCGGCCCTCATCCTCCGCGGCGACATCGCCCACGCCAGCCGCCCCTGCATCGCCATGGTCGGTGCCCGCAATGCGTCCGCCGCCGCCTGCCGCTTCGCCCGCCAGCTCGCGCTGCAACTCGCCGAGGAAGGCACGACGATCGTCTCCGGCCTCGCCCGCGGCATCGACACCGCTGCGCACATCGGCGCGCTCGGCGGAGGCTCCAGCGGCGCCACGATCGGCGTCATCGCCAGCGGCATCGACATCGCCTACCCACCCGACAACGCCGCGTTGCAGGAACGCATAGCCACCTACGGCCTGCTGCTCGCCGAACAGCCCCCCGGCACCGAGCCCAAGGCGCGCAACTTCCCCTCGCGCAACCGCATCATCGCCGGCCTCGCGATCGGCACCGTGGTGGTCGAGGCCGTCCCCAAATCCGGCTCGCTGATCACCGCGCGCCTCGCCAACGAATCCGGCCGCGAAGTCATGGCCGTCCCGGGCAGCCCGCTCGATCCCCGCGCGCAAGGCTGCAACCTGCTGATCCGCGAAGGCGCCACGCTGGTGCAATCGGCCGCCGACATCCTCGAACAGATCCGCCCGTTCGACCCGCGCTCGGTCCGCTCCCCGACCGACGCCTACGCCGCCTCACCCCCCGAAGACGCAAGCGATGACGACCGCCGCAGGATCACCGACCTGCTTGGCCCCGTCCCGGTGACGATCGACGAACTCATCCGCCAGTCGCACCTGAGCCCGGCGGTCGTCCAGACCGTGCTGCTCGAGCTCGAACTCGGCAGCCACCTGGAACGCCATGCCGGCGGAAGAGTGAGCATGGTCTGACTGCCGATGCCAGTGGACGCGGATGGCCGACATGCGGAGCTGCCGCTTTATTCCAAACCGGATCCGACCGGTGTCGGCCAATATAGTCGCTACCAACGGTTCGTGCATATTTGGGAACTTGCCATAGCGATCGTAAAAACGCGCTAGTCCTTATGGATGGGCAGCGACGCCAGCTCCGCTAATGCAGATTTCACATCTTCGACCTGACCGGCAAAGTCCTGTGCGGGGTCGACCTGTCCGTCGTTCGTCACGACTCGTTCTCGGGCCAGCATCAGGCCAGGCATGGCGTCCGTCAATCGCGCGCCTATCGCACCCATCACGATCCGCAACTGAGCGCCGCAATGGCCGCCGCCGTGCCCGCCATAGGTTATAATCAACACCGGTTTGCCCTGCCATTCGCGATACAAATGGTCGATCGCGTTCTTCAACGCTGCGGGGTAGCCCCAATTGTATTGCGGCGTGACGATCACCACGCCAGTGGCGCGGGAGACCAATTCGCCCCAGGCCCGCGTCGTTTCACACGCATAGTCATGCAGTGCCGGTATGCCAGGCTCGTCATCAAGTTGTAGCGCCAGATCGCGAAGGTCGATCACGCGAAACTGGGCAGCTGCGATCTCGCCGCCGAGGTCTGCGACCCATTGTGCAATGACCGGAGAGCGGCGGTTCGGACGCGTACTGCCAGCGATGACTAGGTAATTATGTGTGTGCATGGTGCACGTATATTATTAATAATGAACTGCTGTAAAGCGTGCATCATGCACAGTTCAGATAACCCGCTTGGCCCCGCGATCAGCGCATTGACTAGTTTCATCAATGACCCTCGCCACGACCGCCATCTCATGGCTGAGGCTGGTCTGACGTTTGACCCCGTGTTCATGCCATTGCTGGTGAGGCTTGGCTCGGCGGGCGAAGCAGGTGTGGTGGAACTTGCTTTGCAGCTTGGACGCGATCATTCGACGATCAGCCGGCAAATGACAAAGCTGGAGACTGCCGGCCTGCTCGAGCGGGTGCCTGCCCAGAAGGACGGCCGCGTGCGCACGGCCCGCCTCACTACCCGCGGCCTCGACGCCTTCGCCGATTTGGGTGCGGCTCGGAGGCGCCTTCTCGACCGGGTGTTGGCCGACTGGGCCGAAGAGGACCGCGAGGCGCTGGGCCGATTGCTCCTCCGGTTCGTGCAGGCCTTACCGGCAGCTTGAAATGTCGTAGTTGCAGTGACTTAGTTCCGCCACGCATTGGGCGGGCACGCTTCGGTACATTCTTATGTGCCGGAGGTAAGTTGATAGCGAGGCGTTTTCCGCTGCCCGGCGCGGTTCACGAACGACTGCGCGCTACTTACCCTCGCACCCTTTCAATCAGCGCCATCGCCGCATGGGGTGCGCGAACCTTTGCGCCGTTGATGAAGAACATGAACGCCTCTCGCGGCGTCTTCGCGGGCGATGCGTCCTGGACATAGGGCAGGCCTTCGGGTCGTCCGCCCGCGGCCCAGGTCTTCGCCTTGTCCGCCCATTCGTCCAGCGCGGTCGGCGCGTAGCCTGCGACGAAGCGCTCCTCGGCATCCTCCAGTCGCGCGTAGACGAAGTCGCCGGTCACGTCGGCGATCGCGGGATATTGGGCCGACTGCGCGAAGACGATAGCGACGCCCGCATCGCGGCACATCGAGACGAACTCCGGCACCGCGAAACTCTCATGCCGGACTTGTATCGCATGGCGCAGCGCGAGCCCGCCCTCCCTGTCAGGCAACAGCTTGAGGAATGCGGCAAAATCGTCTGCGTCGAATTTCTTGGTCGCCATGAACTGCCACAGGATCGGCCCGAGCCGGTCGCCGAGCTCGACGATCCCCTGCCCGGTGAACTTGGCGATCGACTCGCCCGCCTCGGCAAGCACCTTCCGATTGGTGCAATAGCGCGACGCCTTGAGCGAAAAGACGAACCCGTCGGGCACCGCCTTCGCCCAGGATGCGAACGTCGCCGGCTTCTGGCTGCCGTAATAGGTGCCGTTGATCTCGATCGCGGTGACGTGTTCGGCGGCATAGTCGAGCTCGCGCTTCTGCGCCCATTTCTCCGGATAGAAGGTTCCGCGCCACGGCTCGTAGGTCCAGCCGCCAATACCGATTCTGATGGTCATGGGCGCGAGTGTAGCGCGCTGGAGAAGCGCTTGGCGATGCCCTATTCGGTGATGACGCCGCGCAGTCCCGGCAGGTCGAGGATACGGACCTGCGCATAGGCCACCGCGACCAGGCCATCGCGCTCGAACCGCTTCAGGTGGCGGTTGAGCGTCTGGCGCGCGATGCCGACGACGCCGGCCAGTTCCTCCTGACGGATCGTGATCCGACCATCCCCCGCCTGCGACGCGCGCATCAGCGCTTGCGCCAGTCGCACGCGGATCGACTGCCCGACGCTCTGCGCGATGAACCGCAAGGCGGTGCGCTGATGCGCGCACACGAGCAGGCCGAGATCGCGGTAAAGCTCCGGGTCCGCCGCCGCCGCCCGCGCGAACGCCGCCACCGGCACATGCAGCAGACGCGCGGCACCGAACGCCGTCGCATCATGCGGCCTGGGATGGCCGTCCAGTGTCGACAATTCCCCGAACCACGTTCCCGGCCGCACGATCAGCGCGAGCAGTTCGGCACCATTGGCGGACAAGCCCTTCAACCGGACCTGACCGTCCAGAACTGCCCACAACCCGTTCGGCGGATCGCCGGAGCCGTAGATCCGCGCGCCGTTCTCCAGCACCTCGACTCGTGCCTCCTGCAACAGGCGCTCGCGACGGCCCGCCGGTATCGCGCCGAACCAGCTATCGGTCCCCAGTATCGCGTGATCCGAATCGTGCATCGCGCAAGGCTAGGCGAAATTTCGAGATTGTCACCATCGAGACAAAGTTTGCCGAAGGCCGGTCGTACAAGGGGCCAAACATAAGGAGGCGGATGATGGCGACGGCATTGAAGGCGATGGAACCGACGGCAGCGGCAACGACGATCAAGGACCAGGTATCGGCCGAGGAATGGGCGCTGCGCGTCGATCTCGCTGCCGCGTACCGGCTGGTCGCGCTGTACGGCTGGGACGATCTGATCTTCACGCATCTCTCGGCGCGCGTCCCCGGACCCGAGCATCATTTCCTGATCAACCCGTACACGCACATGTTCGAGGAGATCACCGCATCGTCGCTGGTCAAGATCGATGTCGACGGCAACAAGGTCATGGACACCCCTGCCCCGGTCAACCGCGCGGGCTTCGTGATCCACTCGGCGGTCCACGCCGCGCGTCACGATGCGGTGGCAGTGCTGCATCTCCACACCCCGCACGGCCAGGCGGTGTCGGCGATGGCCGAGGGGCTCCTCCCGCATACGCAGACGGCGATGATCGCCGGGCACGACGTCGCCTATCACGACTTCGAGGGCATCGCGACGGAACTGGAGGAACGCGAGCGGCTGGTCCAGGATCTCGGCACCAAGAACGCGATGATCCTGCGCAACCATGGCACGCTGACGGTCGGCGAGTCGGTGCCGCAGGCGTTCCTACGGATGTATTTCCTGGAACGCGCCTGCGAAGCCCAGGTCCTGATGCTCAGCGCCGGTCGCGAGAATCTGAACAATCCGAACCAGGGCGTCGCAGAAAAGGTCGAGGGGCAATCGAGCGCGACAGGCATGCGGATGCTTGCCGATGGACTCGCCTGGCCCGCGCTGTTGCGCAAGCTCGACCGCGTCAATCCGGGCTATCGGGACTGATCGCGACCAGCTTCGGAGGGCAACGCATGCCGCATTTCGGCGATTACCAGAACGAGATCTATTTCGCCGGCCTCGCCGGTGTCGTGCCGAAGATCCCGGTCGATTTCGCATCGCTCGAAGCTCGGGCGGCCGCGGCCTTGCCACCGTCGGTGCTCGGTTATCTGCAAGGTGGGTGCGGCGACGAGTTCACGCAGCGCCAGAATGCCGACGCGTTCAGGCACTGGGGCATGACGCCCCGGATGATGGTCGATGCCACGCGCCGCGACCTGTCGCTCGACCTGTTCGGGATGAGGTTGCCAAGCCCGATCTTCATGAGCCCGGTCGGGATCAACGGCCTCTGCACGCAGGACGGCCACGGCGATCTCGCCGCCGCGCGGGCGGCCGCGCTGACCGGCGTTCCGCTGATCCAGTCGACGCTGTCGAACGATCCGCTCGAGGACGTCGCCGCGGCGATGGGCGACACGCCCGGCTTCTTCCAGCTCTACACACCCAAGGACACGCCGCTTGCCGAGAGCCTCGTCCACCGCGCCGAGGCGGCCGGATACAAGGCGATCGTCGTCACGCTCGACACCTGGGTCACCGGCTGGCGCCCGCGCGACCTGAACGTCGCGAACTTCCCGCAGCTGCGCGGCCATGTGCTGGAGAATTACTTCAGCGACCCGGTCTTCCGCGCGATGCTTGCCAAGCCCCCGCGCGAGGATTTACCCGCGGCGGTGCGGCAATGGGCCGGGACGTTCGGCAAGGTGCTGACGTGGGACGACATGCCGTGGCTGCGGTCGATGACCAAGCTGCCGATCGTCCTGAAGGGGATCTGCCATCCCGACGACGCGCGGCGCGCGATCGATCTGGGGGCGGACGCGATCTACTGCTCGAACCATGGCGGTCGCCAGGCGAACGGCGGGATCGCCGCAATCGACATGCTGCCCGCGGTGGTCGCGGCGAGCGGGGCCGTGCCGGTGCTGTTCGACTCCGGCGTTCGGTCAGGGAGCGACGTGGTCAAGGCGCTGGCACTCGGCGCCACCGCGGTCGGGATCGGCCGGCCCTACACCTACGGCCTCGCGCTCGATGGTGCGAACGGCGCGGCGCATGTGCTGAAGTGCATCCTCGCCGAAGCCGACCTGCTGATGGCCGTCAACGGCTACCCAACGCTCGCCGCCGTCCGGGAGGCCGGCGCGACGCGGATGGGGTACTGAAGCAAGACGATCAGGCGGCGGTCTCGTCGAGCCGGCGTGCTTCCTCGACCAGCATCACCGGCACGCCGTCGCGGATCGGATAGGCGAGCCCGGCAGCGTCCGAAATCAATTCCTGCGCGGTCTCGTCATAGCGAAGCGGCGTGCGCGTCATCGGGCAGACGAGGCGTTCGAGCAGCCAGGGGTCCAGGGGTGTCATCGTCAAACTCCTTCGCCCCGAGAAGGCGGCGCCGCGGCGGCGTGGGCAATGCGACCGGACTCGCTGCCGATCCGCCGCTGCGTCGCGACGTGTTCGATCGCGGTGATCTTCTTGGGATCGAACAGATTGGCGAAGAACATGCCGATCAACATCACGGCACCGTGCGCGCGACCCTTGCTGGGCGACTTCACTGCAACGTCACCGATTCGTCGCCGTCGTGCCGCCCGAAGAACTGCATCAACTGGATGATCAGCTCGGCGCGCTGCTCGATATCCGGCGCCTCGAGCAACGCCTGTTTGGCGGCGGCATCAAACGGTGCGATCTGGGCGATACCGTTGACCAGGCTCTCGTCGTCGAGCCGTCCGACCGCATCCCAATCGACCGCATAGCCCTGCATGTCGGCGAACCGACGCGACTCCAGTTCCAGCGACGACCGCCGCCCGAGCGACAGCGCGTCGTCCTCGATCAACGGCAGCAACTCGGCCTCGACCTGGCGGAATGCGGTCGTCACGTCCAACTCGCGGACGATCCGGAACAGCGCGATGCCCTCCAGCACGACATTGTAACGCCCGTCATCGAGCGCCTCGACCTCGGCGATCTTGCCGACGCAGCCGATGTCATACAGCGCATCCGCGTCGTCATGCGGTCCGCCCCGCGGCTGGATCATCCCGATCCGCCGGTCGCGCGCCATCGCATCGCTGATCATCGCCCGATAGCGCGGCTCGAACATGTGCAGCGGCAGGTGCATGCCGGGGAACAGCAGCGCCCCCGGCAACGGGAAGATCGACAGTCGCGTGGTCGTGCGCGGTGGGGTGGCGCGCGGAGGAGCGGACTCGGTGGTCATCCGAACAGGATCGCAGACAGGCGGCGTCGCTGTCCAGACACCCACGGGTCTTCGAGCCCGACGACCTCGAACAATTTCAACAACTGCGTCCGCGCCGCGCCCTCGTTCCAGTCGCGCTCGGTGGCGATGATGCCGAGGAACGTGTCCGCCGCCGCATCCCGGTCGTTCGCCGCCATCTGGCCATTGGCGAGCGCGAACCGGGCCTGCAGGTCGTCAGGGTTTGCCTCGACTGCTGCGAGCAGCGGCGACAAATCCTCGACCGGCGGCGCAGACTGCGCGAGTGCGAGCGCGGCCTGCGCACGGGTGATAGCCGGGTCCTTGGCGATCGCCGGATCGAGGTTCGCCAGCCAGTCCGAGGCCTCGTCAAGCTGCCCGGTCGCGACCAGCGCGCGGACGAACCCGGCATGGACCTGTGGATGCTCGGGCGCGATCTCGGCGATCTCGCGGAAAATCCCGAGCGCGCGCTCGCCGTCATTGGCCGCCAGCGCCTCTTCGCCGATCGCGATCAACGGCTCGACGTCGGGCACCGCGTCTGTTGCGCCGGCTTCGATCGGCAATTGCTTGAGCAACTGGTCGAGGATCACGCGCAACTGCGATTCGGTGCGCGCGCTGGTCATGTCGGCGACCAGCTGGCCCTGGAACATCGCATAGACGGTCGGGATCGACTTGATCTGGAATTGCCCGGCGATGAACTGGTTCTTGTCGGTATCGACCTTCGCCAGCACGACGCCCTTGTCGGCATAGTCGGCGGCGACCTTCTCCAGCGTCGGCGTCAGCGCCTTGCACGGCCCGCACCATTCCGCCCAGAAATCGATGATCACGAGCTTCGTCATCGACGGTTCGACGACATCGCGACGGAACGCCTCGACGGCATCCTTCTCCGCGGGGGACATTCCAAGCGTGGCCAAGTTCAACTCCCGTGTAATCCAGACGCGCTATCTGGGGGGCGCCCGCGGCGAATGCCACCTTTAGGATGGATAGGCATGCACGACAAACGTGCCTTGGTATTCGGTTCGCGCGTCGAGGCGTCATTTGTCTTGCTTGCGGTTCCGACATCCATGGGTGCGCGTGGGCATAGATACGGCCTTGCGAGACGGTGCCCCCCCGAATTGGCCAGCATTTCCATCTTCGGACAAGCCACCTCCCCGGCGAAGGCCGGGGTCCAGTTGGAAAGGTCACAGTTACGGAGCGCAGCCTCCATCAGCAACGTTTCCCAACTGGACCCCGGCCTCCGCCGGGGAGGTGCCTCTATTCGGAGGGGGTAGGCGCTAAACCGGTCCGGGTGACTGAGCGTTCGGCGATGTTGGGCACCACACCAACGAACGGCAATCCGCCCTCAATGAAAGTCACGCGACTTGGGGAGGACGCGCACGTCGCGCGGATGCGTCGCGCGCGGATAATGCGCGCGAGCATCGGGACTCCGCGTGAGGACCGGCCGGATCACCTCGTCCACCCGCGCGAGCGGCGGCTCCAGCGCGTGATCCTCCGACAACAGCCGCAGCATCTCGGTGCGGTCCTGCACCCGCGACGTCATCAGGTGCGTCACGCCTTCCTCGCTGCGCTGGATCACGCCCTCCAGCACCATCAACCGCGACGCCATCACCGCGCGGCGGTTCGCCTCGAAATCGCGCGCCCACATCAGCCCGTTGGTTATCCCCGTCTCGTCCTCGATCGTCACGAAGATCGCATTGCCCTTGCCCGGCCGCTGGCGGACCAGCACCACGCCGGCCACCTTCGCGCGCCGCCCGTCCTTGGTCGCGTTGGCCTGCGCGCTCGACAAGATCCCTTCGGCGGCAAAGCGTTCGCGGAGGAACTGCATCGGATGCGCCTTCAACGATAGCCGGGTCGTCTGGTAATCCGCCGCGACCTGCTCGGACAGCGGCATCGCCGGCAGATGCGCATCGGGCTCCGCGCCAAGCTCGGGCACCTCTGCCGCGGCGAACAGCGCAAGCTGCTTGGGCGGCGTCCGGCGCACATCCCACAAAGCCTCGCGCCGTTCCTTCGCCACCGACCGGAACGCATCCGCATCGGCCAGCAGGTTCATCGCCCGCTGCGGCAGGTTCGCGCGCCGTGCGAGGTCCTCGATACTAGCAAACGGCGTGGTCCGAACGCGAATGATCTCCTCGGCCCAATCCTTCCGAAACCCATCCACCTGCCGAAAACCAAGCCGCAAATCCTTCCCGGCACGGGGAGGGGGACCATCCGCAGGATGGTGGAGGGGGGGCGCCGCAAACGTCCCGCTTGGAAGAGTAGCAGCCTTATCCGCCCCTCCCGTAACAGTGCCACCCCCAAGCGATACGTCCGCGGAAGCCCCCCTCCACCCCGCTTCGCGCGGTCCCCCTCCCCGTGCCGGGGAGGATAGGCTGTTATCCCACCCGCTCGCGTTCACATCGACCGGCAGCACGGTCACCCCGTGCTCGACCGCATCGCGCACCAACTGCGCCGGCGCATAAAACCCCATCGGCTGCGAATTGAGCAACGCGCAGCAGAACACCGCCGGGTGAAAGCATTTGATCCACGACGATACATACACCAGCCGCGCGAACGACAGGGCGTGGCTCTCGGGAAATCCGTAGGACCCAAACCCCTCGATCTGCTTGAAACAGCGTTCCGCGAACTCGGCCTTGTACCCCCGGCCGACCATCCCGCCGATCAGCTTGGCGTGGAAATTGTCCATGCCGCCAACCTTCCGGAACGTCGCCATCGACTTGCGCAACTGGTTCGCCTCGTTCGGGGTAAACCCCGCCGCGACGATCGCCAGCTTCATCGCCTGTTCCTGGAACAACGGCACGCCATAGGTGAATCGGAGCAGTTGCTTGAGTTCGTCGGCCGGCCCGAACTTCGGATCGGGCGAGGGATATTCGGCCACCTCCTTGCCGCTGCGCCGCCGTAGATACGGATGCACCATGTCGCCCTCGATCGGCCCGGGCCGGACGATCGCCACCTGCACCACCAGATCGTACAGCTCGCGGGGACGCAACCGTGGCAGCATGTTGATCTGCGCCCGGCTCTCGACCTGGAACACGCCGATGCTGTCACCCTTGCACAGCATGTCATAGACCCGGTCGTCCTCGGCCACCGCAATCGTATCGAGCAGGTGATCGCCGAGCCCGTGAAGACGCATCAGGTCGAAGCTCTTGCGGATGCACGTCAGCATCCCGAGCGCGAGGATATCGACCTTCATCAGCCCGAGCGCGTCGATATCGTCCTTGTCCCATTCGATGAAAGTGCGCTCCTCCATCGCGCCGTTATGGATCGGCACCATCTCGTCGAGCCGCCCCTGCGTGAGCACGAACCCGCCGACATGCTGCGACAGATGCCGCGGAAATTCGAGCAGCCGGTCGACCATCTCGCGCAACCGCGCGATCTCCGGATTGTCGACATCGAAGCCGGTTTCGGCAAAGCGCTGTTCCTGGAACCGGCTCGAGAAACTGCCCCACACCGTGCTCGTCAGACGCTGCGTCACGTCCTCGGTCAGGCCGAGCGCCTTGCCGACCTCGCGCACCGTGCTCTTGGGCCGATAATGGATGACGGTCGCGGCGATCGCGGCGCGGTCGCGGCCATAGCGGCGATAGATATACTGCATCACCTCCTCGCGCCGCTCATGCTCGAAATCGACGTCGATATCCGGCGGCTCGTCGCGCTCGCTCGATACGAACCGCGAGAAGAGAAGGTCGTATTTCATCGGATCGACCGACGTGACGCCGAGCAGGTAACATACGACCGAGTTGGCGGCGGACCCGCGCCCCTGGCACAGGATCGGCGGATCCTGCGCCCGCGCGAACCGGACGATGTCGTGCACGGTCAGGAAATAATAGGCGTATTCGCGCTCGCGGATCAGCGCGAATTCCTCGTGGAGCAGCGCCCGCATCTTTTCCGGCACGCGGTAGTCATAGCGTTCCAGCGCGAGCTGCCAGACATGATGTTCAAGCCAATCCTGTGCCTCCCAGCCTGCAGGAATGGGTTCATGCGGATATTCGTATTTGAGATCGTCGAGCGAGAACGCGATCCGCGACAGCAACCGCGCGCTCTGCGCCACCGCATCGGGGCGATCGCGGAACAGCCGGGCGATCTCTTCCTCGGGCTTCAGATGCCGCTCGCCGTTCGCGGCCAGCAGGCGCCCGGCCTTGTGGATCGTCGTGCGCTCGCGGATGCAGGTGACGACATCGTGCAGGTCGCGGTCGTCGGTATAGGCATAGAGCGCGTCGGTGGTCGCGAGCACGGGAACGCCCGCCGCGTCGGCAATCCGCCCCAATCGCGCCAGCCGCTGCCGATCGCGACCGCCCCGCGGCATCGTCACGCCCAGCCAGATCGAGTCCGGCCCCAGTCGCTTCACCGCCTTCAGGATCGTCCGCAGATCACGCTCGCCTCGTTCGGGCAAGGCGTCGCCGTCGGGCAAAGGCGATACCGGCACGGCGCCGCGCGCGCTGCTTTCGGGCATGACGACCAGCATCATGTCGGCATGATGCGCGATCAGGTCGCCGAGCCCCAGGATGCAGCCGCCCTTTTCGGCGCGTCTGTTGCCGATCGTCAGCAACCGGGTCAGTCGTCCCCAGCCGCGTCGGGTCGAAGGGTAGGCGACGATGTCGGGCGTGCCGTCCTCGAACACCAGCCGCGCACCGACCACCAGTCGGAAATCGATCGGCGGCATCGCCAAGCCGAGCAGGCCGTCGCGTGCCTTCTTCAACGCCTGATGCGCGCGGACGACGCCCGCAACGGTGTTGCGATCGGCGATACCGATGCCGCCAAGCCCCAGTTCCACCGCACGCCCGACCATGGCGCCCGCATCGCTCGCCCCGTCGAGGAACGAGAAATTGGTCGCGGCAACGAGCTCGGCGAACCCGGTCATGGCGCCGCGCCGCTCACGCGAACACGCCGTGGAGGTACCAGCGCGGCGCCTCCATCTCGGAATACAGGCCGTGGCGGAAGATCCAGAAGCGGCGGCCGCGGCGGTCTTCGATGCGGTAGTAATCGCGCGTCGGGATGTCCTGCCGTCGCCACCATTCGCCGGCGATCCGCTCCGGGCCCTCGCTGTGCGCCACGTCATGCACGGTACGTCGCCAGCGGAAGCGGTGCGGAGGCCCGTCCGGGACCTCGGCCATCATCGATTCGATCGGCTGCGGTGGATCGAACAGGTAGATCGGGCGGAGCGGTGGTTCGCCTGTCTCCGGCGCAGTCCACGGCGTCGGGGCAGGAGCCTCGGCGGCGGGCAGCATCAGCTCCGCCTGCTCGGGGATATGGCTGTCGCGCGCCGAGAACCGGCGGACGCGGGTTCGCCCCAGTCGCGTGCCGAGCTGGTCGACGAGTTGTGCGACCTCACCCTTCTGCGCCTCGCCACCCTCCAGCTTCAACTGCGACGCATCGAGCTTTTCTGCGAGCGCCACGTCGAGCCCCACCAGATCATAGCCAAACCCCGGATCGAGCGGGTCGGCGAGGCTGTCGATCCGCTCGCGGAACAGCCGCATCAACAGCGCCACGTCGCGCGTCGGCTGGCCGGTCTCGATCCGCAACCGCTGGACGAGGCCGTCCGCACGGAACAGGCGCGCCTCCCACCGTCGGCCGCCTTCGTGGCGGTCGGTAAGCTGGGCCGCCGCTTCAGTGGCGAGTTCGGCGAGCATCTCCAGCGCGTATTCAGTGCGCGCGATCGGTTCGGCGAAGCGGCGTTCGACACCGATCTTGGCCACCGTGCGGCGCGCGATGATCGGTCCCTTCACCGACCCGTCGAGCCGGCGGATCATCATCGCCGCCTCCTCGCCGAACCGCGCCGCGATCGTCGCGAGCGGCCGCGCCATCACGTCGCCGACCGTCTTCAGCCCGGCGCGCGACAAGGCGGTCGTCGCATCCTCGTCGAGGCCCAACGCCGCCACCGGCAACCGCTTCACCGCCCGCTTTTCATCCGGAGCCGGCGCCCCCGCATACCGCGCCAGCGCCCGCGCCGTATCGGGCGTATCGCCGAACGCATGGCGAACCAGCAGCCCCCGCCGCGCAAGGCGTTCTTCTAGATCGGCGGCGAGGCGGCGTTCGCCTTCGAACTCGTGCACGCAACCGGCAATATCGAGGATCAACCCGTCGGGTTCGTCAAGCGCAACCGAGGGCGTGTACCGCTGGCACCCGTCGGCCAGCCGCTCGAGCCATTCGTGATCGGCATGCGCGTCATGCTCGTACACCTCCAGTTCGGGCACCCGCGCCCGCGCATCGGCCAGCGTCAGCCCCGGCTGGAGCCCTGCCCGCACCGCCTCGCGGTCGAGCGCCTTCAGCCGCACCCCACCCGAGACCGTCTCGACGAACGCGATCGGTGTCTCAGCCCGTCCGACGAACAAATGCGGCCGCATCGTCCGCAGCCGCTCGATCGGCAGCCACGGAAACACCAGCGCCAGGTAGCGTCGTGGAATCGTCAGAGGCGAAGGCGGTTTGGTCGAAGATATGCGCGTCACGGTCCCACTCCACACGCCAGCGAAGCCCGGCCTGGCCTCCGCGTCGGCGCAGCAATTCGATGTCGAAGGCAGGTTTGCCCGGTGCGTCGGCTTCCAGCGGTCGCGAGCGACACGCGGCGACCTGCCAGCGCGACGCTGCCGCACTCGGCACCGGCTCGGCACCGATGCGCAGGCTGAGAATGGTAACGCCCGAGGCTTCGGCCGCCAGCATCAGCCGCCGCGTCGCGGTAAGATCGATTTTAGGCGCGCGCCCCCAGGATTCGATCAGCAACGTGCCGAGCCCGTGGCACCGCGCTGCATCGGCGGCGGCGCGCAACAAGCTCGCCTCGTCCTCGACCAGCCCCAGCACCAGCGACGTCACGTCGAGCCCCATCTCGACCAGCCCGGTCGCGTGCAGCCGCCCGCCCTGGCGCTCGCTCGCCTCGGTCCGCAGCCACATCACCGGCGCCGCCTTTGCCGCCAACACCGAAGCGATCGCGAACCCCGCGCCACTCGCCGAATCGTCGACCGTCGCGAAAATCTCGTGGAGTTGCGCCTTCGCCATCCCCTGCGTCAGCCACGCATCGTCCGCACGGCCATCACCCTGAGTCGGCATCCCGGTCGTGGCAATCCGCTTCAGGCGGGCTATCAAGGCAGACGACTCGTTCACAATTGTTCTTGTAATGTTCTAGTGCCGGACTCGCCAAGCGGAATCTTTTTCAAAGGTGAATCTTAGGCCCCGTTCAACGCGTATCATACCACTGCGTTACGCATTTCAGTCGCCCGCAATTGAAGCACGGTTCATCCGCTAGCGTGACATAACTATGAAAAATGCGACAGGAACAGTGTCTTTTCTGCGACACCCAACCGGCGAACTTTTGAGCGCTTGATCTCACTTATTTACAGTTTTGCGACGCGGCCTCAGGTCTTCCGCCCAGCCACATTCCTCCCCGGGTGCGGCCGTTCCGGAACGCGCTCGATGCCACCCTCGCAAGGGTTGGAGACGGGCCTAGTAAGAGATTGCTCGCCATGACTACCACCCTCGCTTTCCGGCCGACGCTGCTTCGTAGCTCGGCGCTTTCTGCACTCGCTTTTGCCGGACTGATCGGCACCGCACCGGCGTTCGCGCAGGATGCTCAAGTCCAGCCGAGCACGTCCGTCTCGACTCCATCGCAGGGTGACGTCTCGCCTGCCCCGACATCGGCACCGACGGCAGCCCCTGCCAGCCCCGCCGCTGCCGCACCCGCTGCTCAGGTCGACCAGCCGCAGGACATCGTCGTCACCGGCTCGCTGTTCCGCCGCACCGATACCGAGACGCCGTCGCCCGTCACCGTGCTGACCGCCGACTCGCTCGCCAAGGCCGGCATCAACAACGTGTCCGACGCGGTCCGCTCGATTTCCGCCGACAGCAGCGGCTCGGTTCCGACCTCGTTCACCAATGGCTTCGGCGCGGGCTCGTCGGGCGTGTCGCTGCGCGGCCTGACGGTCAACTCGACGCTGACGCTGATCGACGGCGTGCGCACCGCGAACTATCCGCTGGCCGATGACGGGCAGCGCTCGTTCGTCGATCTCAACACCATCCCCAACGCGATCGTCGACCGCGTCGAGGTGCTCAAGGACGGCGCATCGTCGAGCTATGGCGCGGATGCGATCGGTGGCGTCGTCAACATCATCATGAAGAAGGAGATCGTCGGCGCGTACGGCACGGTCGAGGGCGGCGTGACGCAGCGCGGCGACGGTGGCAGCCAGCGCGCGACGCTGACGCTCGGCACCGGCCGCCTGAAGGAGCAGGGCTTCAACTTCTACGTCAGCGGCGAATATCAGCACAACGATCCGATCTACAATCGCAACCGCGGCTTCCCGTACAACACGCAGGATCTGACCTCGATCGGCGGTGACAACAACAATCCGGGCTCGGTCGCGCCGAGCAGCACGACCAGCGCGGTCGTCGCCCCCACCACGCAGACCACGCCAGGCAACATCCTGTCGGGTACCGGCCTCGCCACCGGTCCGTTCCAGGTGCTCAACCCCAATGGCTGCGCGGCCGGCCAGACGCTCGTCACCACGCCGCGCTCTGGCACCGGCTTCAACGACCAGGGCTGCGAGCAGAACCTGGTTTCCCAATACAGCCAGATTCAGCCCGAGCAGACGCGGTTCGGCGTTACCGTCCACGGCACCGCGCAGATCAACGACAAGACGCAAGCGTATCTGATTGCGTCGTATTTCCAGAACGACGTGAAGTCGCAGGGCAACCCGTCGCTGATCCGCTCGGCCAACCCGGTCAACACGCAGAACATCGTCCTCCCGGCGACCTTGGCGAACGGCGCAGACAATCCCAACAACCCGTTCAACACGCCGGCCGCGATCCGCTACCGGTTCGGCGACATCGCCAACTCGTCCGAGTACAAGAACCACGTGATCCGCGCCGCCGCCGGCATCGACGGCCAGTTCGGCGAGGGCTGGGGCTATTCCGCCACGATCACCGCGGCGCATTCGTGGCTCGACATCACGCAGAACGGCTATCTGAACCTCGCCGGATTGCAGACCGCGATCACCACCGGCAGCTACAATTTCGTCAATCCCGAGCTGAACACCGCCGCCGTCCGCGCCTCGATCTCGCCGACCGTCCGCTCGCAGGCGACCAGCGATCTCGACATGGTCCAGGGCGTCATCACCAAGGATCTGTTCCAGCTTCCGGGTGGCGCGCTGCAACTCGGCGTCGGCGGGTCGGTCCGCTACGAGGCACAGAACGATCCGAGCCAGAACCCGGATTTCACGACGATCAACCTCAACCAGTTCTCGGCAGTCGGCAACCGCACCGTCGAATCGGCGTATTTCGAGGTCAATGCGCCGATCCTCACCAGCCTGGAGATCGACGGCTCGGGCCGCTTCGATCACTATTCGGAAGGCTATAGCCACTTCTCGCCCAAGATCGGCGTGAAGTTCACGCCGATCCGCCAGGTCGCGCTGCGCGGTACCTTCTCGAAGGGCTTCCGCGCCCCGAGCTTTGCCGAGACGTCGGGCTCGGTGGTCGGCTTCACCGCCGCCACGCCCCCCTGCTCGCTCCAGGCGCAGCACGGTGCCACGGTCACCGGCACGACCTGCTCGGGCGGCAGCGCGTACAACCAGTCCTACTCGATCGGCTTCAACACCGCCGGCAACCCCGACATCAAGCCAGAGCTGTCGCGCAGCTTCACCGGCGGCGTAGTCGTCCAGCCGCTCCGCTGGCTGAGCTTCACCGCGGATTACTACAACATCAAGAAGACGCGAGTGATCACCGGCGGGCCGCTCTCGAACCAGGCACTTGCCGCCTATTATGCAGGTACCGCGCTGCCCGCGGGCTATAGCGTGACGCCCGACGCGATCGATCCCTCGTTCCCGAACGCCCCGGCACGCGCGCTGTTCGTCAACTCGCCGTTCGCCAATGCCGCGGCCCTCAAGACCTCGGGGCTCGATTTCTCGGCTCTCGTCCAGCTCAAGCCAACCGACGACTTCCACTTCACCAGCCGTGCGGAGGCGACCTACATCCTCCATTACGACTTTAAGCAGAGCGATGCAGATCCGTTCGTCGATTTCGTCGGCACGCAAGCGCCGTTCATCACCTCGTCGGGTGCGGGCACGCCGGCATGGCGCGGCAACTGGCAGAACAGCATCGACTACAAGGCGTACACGCTCACCGCGACGGCGTACTACACGTCGGGCTACAAGGCGGTGGCGTACGACCAGTTCGGGACCACCGACTGCAACGGCGGCAGCACCTATGGCGGCACGGACCCCGAGTTCAACTGCCACGTGAAGCACTTCGTCGACGTCGACCTGACCGGCAACGTGAAGGTCAACGACAAGTTCGACCTGTACTTCAACGTCGTCAACCTGCTCGACCAGAAGGCGCCGCTGAACGCGGGCAACTATGCCGCGGTCAACTACAACCCGACCTACACGCAGATCGGTGCGGTCGGCCGGACGATCCGGGTGGGCGCGAACTTCCAGTTCTGAGCCGTTAGGACTGATCGGGCACACCTGATCAAAAGCCTCGGGGGCGGACGGCAACGTCCGCCCCTTTTTCATGCCCTCCAAACCAGCACCCGTCAGAATTTTACACGAAGAATGCAGAAGGCGCTTGCCGTCCCGGAAACACCGGGCTAACAGCGCGCCTCACCCAGTCACCGTGTCGCTTCAGACCGGAGGCATAGGCGCCAGAGCGGGCGTAGCTCAGGGGTAGAGCACAACCTTGCCAAGGTTGGGGTCGAGGGTTCGAATCCCTTCGCCCGCTCCAGTTTTCCTAGGAAAACAGCGGTCCAGCGCGAGGCGACAGAGCCTCAGCCTTCCGATCCACCATCTTCATCACCATCAGTACGCATGGCGTTTCTCATGCGCTCGCCTTACGCTCGGCGCATGGCAATCCCTCGGCGCGCGCGTCACCCGTTGATCCTGTCGGCCTTGCTGCTGGCCGCCCCCTCCTCGGCAACCCCTGTTTCCGCGCCCACCGACATGCAACGATGGCAGGCGCAGGCCAAGCGCGTGACGATCACCCGCGACGACTGGGGCATCCCGCATATCAAGGGTCGGTCGGATGCCGATGCTGTGTTCGGGATGATCTATGCGCAGGCGGAGGACGACTTCCCGCGCATCGAGGCGAATTACCTGACCGCGCTCGGCCGGACCGCCGAGGCGGCGGGTGCTGACGTGGGAGAGGACGCGGTCTGGGCGGACCTTCGCCAGCGGCTGTTCGTCGATCCGCCCACGCTGAAGGCGGACTATGCCGCGAGCCCGGCCTGGTTGCGCACGCTGATGCAGGCCTGGGCGGACGGGCTGAACTATTATCTCGCGACGCACCCGCAGACAAAGCCCCGCGTGCTGACCAGGTTCGAGCCGTGGATGGCACTCAGCTTCACCGAAGGCAGCATCGGCGGCGATATCGAGCGGATCTCGCTCAGCGACCTGAAGACCTTCTACGGCCAGCCGACCCCGCCCACGCCCGAAGAACTGGGGATGATCCCACGCGAGCCGTCCGGCTCCAACGGCATCGCCATCGCGCCCCGGCTGACCGCGAACGGCCACGCGCTGCTGCTGATCAATCCGCACACCAGCTTCTATTTCCGCTCCGAGGCGCAGATGACCAGCGACGAGGGGCTGAACGCGTATGGCGCCAGCACATGGGGCCAGTTCTTCGTCTACCAGGGCTTCAATCCGAAGGCCGGGTGGATGCACACCTCGGCGACGGTCGACAACGTCGACGAGTTCGCCGAACGGGTCACGCGGCGTGGCGGCGGCTATGCCTATCGCTACGGAACGGCCAGCCGGCCGGTCGTCGCGAACACCGTTACGCTGCGAGTCCGCCAGCCCGACGGGACGATCGCCGAGCGCCGCTTCACCACCTATCGCACGCATCACGGCCCGATCGTCGCCTCCAAGGCCGGCAAATGGATCGCCACCGCGCTGATGTGGCGCCCGGTGCCGGCGCTCGAACAAAGCTATCTGCGGACCAAGGCGACCGATCTCGCAGGATACATGAGGGTCGCGGCGTTGAAGGCGAATTCGTCGAACGACACGCTGTTCGCGGACAGCAAGGGCGAGATCGCGTTCCTGATGCCGCAGTTCATGCCGATCCGCGACGATCGCTTCGACTATACCCGCCCGGTCGACGGCAGCGACCCCGCGACCGACTGGCATGGCCTGCATACGCTCCCCAGCCTGCCGAGCGTGCTCAACCCGCGCATAGGGTGGGCGCACAACACCAACGACTGGCCGTGGAGCGCGGCGGGCCCCGACAGCCCCAAGGCGGCCGACTATCCGCGCTACATGGACCAGGTCGGCGGCAATGCGCGCGGCGTCCATGCCGACCTGTTGCTGACGGGGAAGACCGGCTGGACACCCGACACGCTGCGGGCCGCAGCGTTCGATCCCTATCTCCCCGCCTTTGCGCGATTGCTGCCCGGACTGGTCGCCGCGTGGGAGGCACTTCCCGCCAGCGATCCGCGTCGCCCCGCGCTTGCCGCACCGATCGCGCTGCTCAAGAGCTGGGACCATCGCTGGGGCTACGACTCTACCGCGACCAGCCTCGCGGTCTTCTGGGGCGACCAATTGTGGCGCGAGGTCGGCAGCTTCGCGCAGGCGGAGCGGCTGAACGTGCCCGACTATATCGCCACGCGAGTCGGCCCTGATACGAAGCTCGCCGCGCTGAGCACGGCCGTCACTCGGCTCAAGCAGGATTTCGGCGACTGGCGGACGCCGTGGAAGGACATCAACCGCTTCCAGCGGCTCGACGATTCGATCGCACCGCATTTCGACGATGCCCGCACCTCGACCCCGGTGCCGTTCACCTCGGCGCAGTGGGGCAGCCTCGCATCGTTCGGCGCGAAACCGTGGCCGGGGACGAAGCGCTATTACGGCACCAGCGGCAACAGCTTCGTCGCGGTGGTCGAGTTCGGCGCGCGGGTGAAGGCGATGGCGGTCATGGCCGGCGGCCAGAGCGGCGACGTCCGATCGCCGCATTTCGCCGATCAGGTAGCGCGCTATGCCGAGGGACGGCTGCGGCCGGTCTATTTCCATCCCGACGAACTCACGGGGCACGTCGAACGAACCTATCGACCCGGTTACTGATCTACCGCATATCCAGCGATGTCGGTGCTTGCGGCGCCACCCAAGCTATTGCACGGACTGGACATGGCTGACGCCCCTCCCCTTCTCGCGGTCCGTGCGCTCGGTAAGTCGGTGCCGGGGCCGCGGCGGTTGTTCCGGCATCTGGATCTGGAGGTCGGCGCGGGCGAACTGGTCGCGATCATCGGCGAATCCGGGGTCGGAAAATCGACGTTGCTCAACATCCTCGCCGGGTTGGACGAGGCGGACGAAGGCAGCGTGGCGATCGACGGGATCGACCTCGGCACGCTCGACGAAACCGCGCGGACCCGGTTGCGGCGCGAGCGGATCGGCTTCGTCTTCCAGGCCTTCCACATCCTCCCCTATCTGACGCTGCGCCAGAACGTCGCGCTGCCGCTCGCGCTCGTCTCGCCGGACAACGTCGCGGCATCGGCGCGCGCGGAAGAGATGCTCGATGCGGTCGGGCTGGATGGTCGCGGTGACGGCTATGCGCGGGATCTGTCGGGCGGTGAGCTGCAGCGCGTGGCGATCGCCCGTGCGCTCGTCCACCGCCCGGCGCTGATCCTCGCGGACGAGCCGACCGGCAACCTCGATCCGGAGACCGCGGCACGCGTGCTGTCGCTGTTCGCCGATGCGGTGCGTGGCAATGGCGCGGCGGGCGTGATGGTGACGCATTCGGACGCGAGCGCGGCGATCGCCGACCGCGTGCTGACGCTGGGCGCCGAAGGGCTGGTGGAGCGGCGTGGCGCCTGAGATCGGCCTGAAGTCCGGGTCCGGGCTCTGGTCGGGACGGCTGGGACTTGGCTGGCTGATCGCGGGCGAATGGCGGTTCCACCCTGCCCGCTTCCTGTTGACGGCGGTCGCGATCGCGGTCGGCGTGGCGCTTGGCTTTGCGGTGCATCTCGTCAACGGATCGGCGCTGGCGTCGTTCGACGGCGCGATGCGCGGCGTCAGTGGTGCCGCCGAACTGTCGGTCCGCGCGACCAGCCCGCTCGGTTTCGACGAACGCCTCTATCCCCGCGTAGCGCGTGCCGATGGAGTCGGCGATGCCAGCCCGGTGCTCCGCCTCGATGCGCGGGTCGGCAAGGCGCGGCTGACGCTGTTGGGAGTCGACGTGATCCGTGCCGCCAAAGTGACGCCGTCGCTGATCGGTATCCGCCCGCGTGGTCCTGATACCGGCAACGATACGGCGTTCGACGAGTCCGCGCTGTTCCTGTCCCGCGCGGCGCTGACCCAGGTCGGTGCGAAGATCGGAACTCAGCTGGTCGTCGTCGCCAACGGCCGGTCGGTGCCGCTGCGGGTGGCAGGCACGCTGCCGGCGACGGACGAATCGACCGCGGTCGGCGTCATGGATATCGCCGCAGCGCAGTGGCGGTTCGGGCGTCTCGGGCGGATCGATCGCCTCGACCTCGCGCTGTCGGATCGCGCGGTCGCGGAGCCGGCGTTGCGCGCGATCCTGCCCGCGGACGCGATCCTGTCGACCGCCGAGACGCAGAACGCGCAGGGCGATGCCCTGTCTCGCGCGTACCGGGTCAATCTCGACATGCTGGCGCTGGTCGCGCTGCTGACCGGCGGTTTCCTCGTCTATTCGGCGCAGTCGCTGTCGGTGGTGCGGCGGCAACGTGCGTTCGCTCTGCTCCGGACATTGGGCATGCCGCGCGCCGGGATCATCGCCGCAGTCGTGATCGAGGGGCTTGCGATCGGACTGGTCGGCGCCGCGGCAGGATTGGCGGCAGGCTACGGCCTTGCATGGGCGGCACTCCACTGGTTCGGCGGCGACCTCGGTGCGGGCTATTTCGGTGGCAGCACCGCGCGCGTCGTGATCCAGCCCGGTGCCGCGATCGGGTTCTTCGCGCTCGGCCTGCTCGCGGCGATCCTCGGCAGCGCGTTGCCTGCACGCGTCGCGGCGCGGGCTGCACCGGCCGCAGCGCTCAAGAACGCCGGCGACGTACTCGATCCGCGGCGGCCGGTCGCGTGGTGGCCTGCCGCCGCGCTGCTCATCGCAGGGGGCGCCGCATCGCTGTTGCCCGCGATCGCCGGGCTGCCGCTGTTCGGATTTCTGGGAATGGCGTTGATGCTCGCGGGCGGCGTCGCGGGTGTGCCGTGGTTCGCGCGCACGCTGCTGACCCCGCTGGCACGGCGGACGCGGGGCAGCGTACCCGGCCTGCTCGCGGTCCGTCACCTTCACGGCGCGCCCGGCGAAGCGGCGACGGCGTTGTGCGGGATCGTCGCGTCGACCGCGCTGATGATCGCGATGGCGACGATGGTGACCAGCTTCCGCGGCGCGGTCGACGAGTGGCTCAACCAGGTGCTCGGCGCGGACCTGTATCTGCGCACCACCGCTGGCGCGACGTTCGATCCGGCGACCCGCACGCGTATCGCGGGCACGCCGGGTATCGCCCGCCTCGCCTTCAGCCGCCAGATCCCGCTGACCATCGCCGCGGATCGCCCACCCGTCAGCCTGATCGCAAGACCCGAGCGCGGTGGCCGCGATCCGTTGCTGGTGCTGATCGATCGCGGACCGCCGGTGCCAAAGGATGCGCTGCCGATCTGGGTCTCCGAGCCCGCACACCGCCTGTACGGCTGGGATACGGGCGAGCACATCACGCTGCCGATCGCCGGCCGCACGCAGTTCACGGTCGCCGGCATATGGCGCGACTACGGACGCCAGGCGGGCGCGGTGCTGATCGACGAGGGCGATTACCAGCGCCTGACGGGCGACGATCGCCGCGACGAGATTTCCGCGACGATCCTGCCCGGCGCGGATCCAGCGAAGGTCGCGCGCGCGATGACAGATCGTCTGCCCGCCGACCTGCGCCCCCAGGTCGAAGTCGGCCAGCCGGCGACGCTGCGGAAACTCGCGCTGACGCTGTTCGATCGCAGTTTCGCGGTCACGTATCTGCTGGAGGCGGTGGCGATCCTGGTCGGGCTGGCGGGCGTCGCGGCAACGATGTCGGCGCAGACGATCGCGCGCGAACGCGAGTTCGGGATGCTCCGGCATCTCGGCCTTACCCGCGGCCAGCTCACCAGGATGCTCGCCACTGAGGGTGCGATCGTCGGCCTCACCGGCGCGCTCGCGGGGATCGGGCTCGGCCTGGTCCTGTCGCAGGTGCTGATCCACGTCATCAACCCGCAGTCGTTCAACTGGACGATGACCACCCGCATCCCGCTCGGCACGCTGATCGGCGTCGCGACCGCGCTGACGGGTGCGGCGGCGGCGACCGCGATGCTCGCGGGGCGGCGCGCCACGGCGAAGAGCGCGGTTCAGTCGGTGCGGGAGGATTGGTGATGCTGCGACCCTGGGCCCTGCTCGGCTGGATCGCCGCGATCGGTGTCGCCGCGCCCGCCGCCACGCCGCCCGCCCCTTATCCGGTCGTGCGGCCGGGGATCAGCTTGCGCTTCCCCGCGGATCACGGCGCGCACCCGGCGTTTCGCACCGAATGGTGGTACGTGACCGGCTGGTTGCGGACCGAGGATGGCAAGGATCTCGGTTTCCAGGTCACCTTCTTCCGCACGCGTCCGCCGGTCGATCCGCGCAACCCGAGCCGGTTCGCCGCACGCCAGGTCCTGTTCGCGCACGCCGCGCTGTCCGATCCGACCACCGGCAAGCTGCTCCACGGCGAGCAGGCGGCACGCGAAGGCTTCGGTCTCGCCCAGGCGCGGACGGGTGATGCCGACGTCGCGATCCGCGACTGGCGGTTGCGCCGTGCAGGCAATGGCCGCTGGACGACGCGTGTAAACGCGGACGGCTTCGGCCTCGCGCTCGACTTCCAGCCGACGCAGCCTCCCCTGCCGCAAGGAATCGGCGGCTATAGCCGCAAGGGACCGCGCCCCGAGGAAGCGAGCTATTACTACTCGGTGCCGCATCTCCGCGTGACCGGCCGGGTCCGCAAAGGTGGCGGAACGATCGCGGTAACCGGCGAGGCGTGGCTCGATCGCGAATGGTCGTCCAACTACCTCGCCCCCGCCGCGCAAGGCTGGGACTGGACCGGGCTCAATTTCGACGACGGCTCCGCGCTGATGGCGTTCCGCATCCGGCGCAAGGGCGGCGGGACGGTCTGGACGGGCGGCTCGCTCCGTCGCGCCGATGGCAGCATGACGGTGTTCGGCCCGGGCGACGTCGCCTTCCGCCCGCTCGCGACATGGCGCAGCAAGGCGACCGGCGCGCTCTACCCCGTCTCGCAGGAACTGAGCGTGCGGATAGCCGGCGGCATCCAGCGCTGGCGCCTCGTACCGATGTTCGCCGCGCAGGAGCTCGACGCCCGCCGCAGCGGCCTGCCGGTCTATTGGGAGGGCGCGGTCCGCACGCGCGGCGGTCGCGGCTATCTCGAACTCACAGGCTACGAGCGCGCACTCGAGATGTGAGCGCGCAAAATTTGCGGCGGCGGCGGACGAAACGCGTGCCAGCGCGTTGAGGTCGCTCGAACCGAAACGGGAGAGGACCGGGTTTGCCGCATTTTCTGGTTGCCGAAAGCGAGACCGCGGACGAGCGCGAGGCGCGTCGTCGCCACGCCGGCAAAAGCTCCGGCGAAACCTACGCGTCGACGCTTCGTCAGCTCCGTCCCGATGCCGAGATCACGATCGTCGCGCCCGCCGATGACGATGCGCAGGTCTACGAAGCCAGCGCCCTGGGCCTGTTCGACGCGGTGTTCATCACCGGGTCGCCGCTCCACGTCTATGACGACAGCCCAGAGGTCCGACGCCAGTTGACCTTCATGCGATCGGTGTTCGCATCAGGCACGCCGTCGTTCGGATCCTGTGCCGGGCTGCAGCTCGCGGTCGCCGCTGCCGGAGGGAAAGTCCGCAAGATGCCACAGCGGATGGAGGCCGGGATCGCCCGCCGCATCACGCCGACCGACGCAGGCCGCGATCACCCGCTGCTAGCCGGTCGCGCGGCGAGCTGGGACGCACCCGCGATCCACGGCGACGAGGTCGAGACGCTTCCCGCAGACGCGACCCTGCTGGCGAGCAACGCCGTCACGACGATCCAGGCCGCCGAGATCCGCCACGACGGCGGGATTTTCTGGGGCGTGCAATATCACCCCGAACTCGCGCTCGGCGAGATCGCGGTGGCGCTGCGTCGCCAGGCCGAGGACATCGTCGAAGCCGGGCTCGCGGAGACAACCGACGATGTCGAGCACCGCGCGGACCAGCTCGATGCGCTCCACCACGATCCCGATCGCCGCTCGCTGCTATGGGCGCTCGGCGTCGACCGCGAGTTCGCCGACGAAGCGCGGCGCCGCACCGAACTTAACAATTTCCTCGATCACCTCGCGGACATCGACGCCAGCGATCGCGCACACGCCGCATCGCCCGATCTGTGTCCCGCCTGACCTTTTGACCCGCAACAAGGAGCGACCAATGTCCACCACTCTCAAGGCAAAGTTCGATACCCGCCGCGAAGCCGAGATGACCGTCGAGCGCCTGGTCCAGGAGCAAGGCATCGAGCGGACCGACATCTTCATCACCACCGACGGCGCAGACAACAGCGTCGGCGACGAGAAGGCCGGTTCGGATACCGAAGGCAAGGACCCGACGCCGGAATCACGTGACGATGCTGCCCTTGAAGGCAAGATTGTCGTCTCGGTCGACATTGCGGACGATGCCCGCGCCGCCGAGGTGAAGGCCGCGTTCAAGGAATTCGACGCGAGCGAGATCCAGGGCTGATAGCCAATCGAGGTACGGCGCTCACCACGCCGTACCTCGCTGCCGCTCAGTGCGGGGCAAGTCTCCGGAACGTCTCGATAACCGAAGATTCGCTGATCGGCTTGTCGAGTATCGCAGCCGGCGGATCGCATGGTACGCATGCCTCGGGCGTTCCGGTGATGAACATCACGGGGATGTCGCCATGCATGGCGATGATCCGCTGGACCGCCAGCGGTCCGGTCCCTTCGCGTAGCTTTACGTCGGACACGATCATGTCCGGGGTGCGTGCGCCAGCCGCGTCAACCGCATCGGTCTCGCAATCGGCCTGGTCATAGGACGTCGCGCCAGCCTGCTCGATCAAGCTTATGATATGATCCGCGATCAGCCAGTCGTCTTCGATTACAAGCACGTGGCACATCTGCGTTTCCCGTAAAACCAGTGTCCCTCAACGCGCTGGGTCCGGCCCGGGTCCGGCTTGGACATATTTTATGGTTAAATAGGTTACTCGGTTACGCGGCGTCATCCACCGTCGCAAACCAGTCCGCATAGGGCGTCGTGCGCGCCATGTGCCGGTTGAGGTCGGGCGCGCCATCGGTCCACCATACCGGCCCGCGCTCGCCCAGACCGTGCTTCGCCGCATCGACCGCGGTCCGCGCAGCCGCCTCCGCTGCGCTATCGCCATCCCGTTTCGCCGCGGCTACGCCTCGCCGACCGTCCATCAAAGCCGCAACCAGTCGCACGCGGTCGTCTTCGTCAAGGCCGGGGTTCGCGGTGCGCCAAAGCCGTCCGCGCACCACGATATAGCGCCCGTCGGGAGTCGTCAGCGGGGGCGGTTTCGGCATCGACGTCCGCGAGCCTAGAGCGGCGCGTCGATCGTGAAGACGACGCCGGTGTCGCGATACTCGATCCGGGCGGTGCCGCGCATATGCTGTGCGAGCACGCGTTCGATCATCCGCGATCCGAAGCCGGTGCGCGTCGGCGTGGTGACTACCGGGCCACCGGTCTCCTCCCACATGAAGGCCAGCCGGCGTCCGCCCTCGCCGATGCCGACGCTCCATGAAATCGTGACATGCCCGCCCGCGACGTGGAGCGCGCCATATTTGGCGGCGTTGGTCGCCAGTTCGTGAAGCGCCATCGACAAGGCGAGCGTCACGCGCGGCTCGAGCCGGACATCCGGCCCCTCGACCGAGAACAGGCGACCGCCGCCATCGTCGAACGGCGCCATCACCCCGGTCACGATATCCGCGATCGTCGCGCCCTCCACCTCGTCGCGCAGCAACAGGTCGTGCGCAACCGCCAGCGATCCAATCCGCGCACCGATCGTGTCGCGTGCCTCGGACATCGAGGCGGCATCGCGCAACGTCTGGTTGACGATCGCGCTGACCGTCGCGAGCGTGTTCTTCACCCGGTGCGTCAACTCGCCCGCCAGCAGCGCGCGGTGTTCCTCGGTCCGCTTGCGCTCGGTGATGTCGGTCGAGAAGCCGGTCATCGACAGCGCCGTGCCATCCGCGCGCGTCAGCAATTCGCCGCGGATCGCGACCCAGCGAACCTCGGCCGTCGGCGTCACGATGCGGTATTCGATGTCGTAGTCGCATCCCGTCGCGATCGTCTCCTGGATCGCCTCGACGACGCGCGCGCGATCCTCCGCATGGATCGTTTCGAGGAACTCGGGATAACCGAACGCCGCGCCCGGATCATAGCCGAAGACGATCTTGCAGCCATCCGACGCGTCGAGATGCTGGCTGGCGGGATCGAAGGTCCACGCGCCCAGCCGCCCAGCCTTCAACGCGAATTGCAGCCGCGCGGCGCTGTCGGCGAGCCGAACCTGCGTCTCCGCGGCGGACGCCTCGAGTTCGCGCTGCTCGGCCTCCAGCAGCGCGAGCGTTTCGCGTTCGAGCGTCACGTCGTGCTGCGACGCGACGTAATAGCGCAGATGCCGGCTGCGATCGAACACCGGCGCGACCAGTAACCGGTTCCAGAACGGCGTCCCGTCCTTGCGGTGGTTGAGCAGGTCGATCTCGATCCGCTCGGACCGCCTTATCGCATCCCGCAGTCGCGACACGTCTTCTGGATACGTCTCCGGCCCTTGCAGGAACCGGCAATTCCGCCCGACCACCTCGTCGCGAGCATAGCCCGTCAAGTGCTCGAACGCGGCGTTCACGTGAATGATCGGGTTGTCGGGAAGCGTCGGATCGCTGATCGCCATAGGCAATGGCGCTTCGTTGAACCCAACCACGAAAGGATCGGTAGCATCCAGCGAACGGCCGAACGCCGCCATGATCAGAGTATGATCGGCATCCTGGTCCTGCAAGGACGTCTGGTTCTTACTCTGTTCCAAGCGACCATTTGCTATCGAAATTCTAACACGCCCACAATAGCATACCGTCGTTGCACGGAAGCAATTCGACCGCCCGGCACTCTTGCGAATGCGCGGACAGGCGGGATGCCCGCGTGTGAGCGGTAAACGGTCAGGCGGCCATCCGCGCGACGGACGCGGACTCGTCGCCGGTCGGGCTCGAACCCATTCCCACCGCCATCGGCACGAGATTTTCGACCGCGTCGGTGAATGGCACGACAGGTCGCCCGACCAGATAGCCCTGCACCGCGTCGCACCCGATCGAGCGCAGCAACTCGAGCTGTTCGCGCGTCTCGACCCCCTCCGCATGCGTCAGGACGCCGAGTTCCTGGCCGATCGCGACGGTCGCGCGCAGCACCGCCATGCACCGCGCGTCGGAGCCCGCCTCGATCACGAAGCTCCGGTCGATCTTGATCCGGTCGAACTGAAAATCGCGAAGATGCGCGAGCGACGACTGGCCGGTGCCGAAATCGTCAAGCGCGACCTTGATCCCGGTCCGGCGGATCCGCGCCAACATCGCCGCCGTGCGCGCGGCATCGTCGATCAGCGCGGTCTCTGTGATCTCGACCTCGACCCGCTCCGGCGCGATACCATAGACCAGGATCGCCTGCGTCAGATGGTGCAGCAGCGCGTCCGACTTCAGCTGTCCCGCCGAGACGTTGATCGCGACGTGGAGGTGCGGCGACCAGCCCGCCAGCTGCCGGCACGCTTCCATGATCACCCACCGGCCGATTTCCTCGATCAGGCCGCAATCCTCGGCGATCGGGATGAAGGTATCGGGCGATATCCAGCCGCGCGTCGGGTGGTTCCAGCGGATCAGCGCCTCGTATCCCGTCGTGATGCCCGACGACAGCGCCACCACCGGCTGGAACGCCAGCGAGAAACCGCCATTCTGCACCGCCTCGTACAGGTCGTCGGTGATGTGCTGCCGTTCGACCAACCGTTCGGCGAGGCCCGAGACATAGGGTTGCGCACGCCGGCGCCCGCGTCGCTTCGCCTCGTACAGCGCCATGTCGGCGCGTTTCATCAGTTCGTCGGGCGTCAGGTCGTTGGCGAACCCGGCAATGCCGATGCTGCATCCGGGCAGCAGCCGGCGTTCGTCGATGATCACCGGCGCGCTCAGCCGGACGACGATCGTATCGGCCAGCGCGGTCGCCGCATCGCCGAGCTGCGTGGCGATGATCGCGATCTCGTCGCCGCCCATCCGCGCGACGAAGCTGTCGTCGGGCAGCAGGCTCGTCAGCTCGGCCGCGACATGGATCAGCAACGTGTCTCCCACCGCATGGCCATACGCATCGTTGATCCGCTTGAAATCGTCGAGGTCGATCAACAGCAGTGAGAACGGCTTGCCGAGACCGATCCGTGCCTCCTTCTCCTCGCGCAGCGCGCGGCGGTTGCGCAGGCCGGTCAGCGGATCGTGATAGGCGAGATGCGTGAGGTTATCGAGCGCACGGCGTTCGGCGCTGACGTCGTTGAACGTCAGCACGATGCCCTGTCGCGGGATCGACCGGCACTGCATCTGATAGGTGCGGCCATCCTCCATCTCGCACTCGCGGTCGAAATCGTCGTCGAGCTGCACCCACTGCTTCATTGCGCCCCCGACCAGCGTACGCTTCTCTGCCGCCCAGCCGCGGCATGTCGCGATGACGTCGAGGAACTGGTCGATCGTCAGCCCCGGGCCGATCGCGTCGACCGGCGTGTTGAACAGGTCGAGGAAACGCCGGTTGAAATGACGCAGGCGGCCTTCGCGGTCGATGAACACCAGCCCGTCGGACATGCTCTCCATCACCGACTTCAGCGTCTGCGCCTCTTCCTCGCGCGTCGTCTTGAAGCGCGCGAAGGTCAGTAGGCTGCCGAGGCACGTGACCGACACTGCGAAGGTCATGCAGGCCGCGACCAGCCCCGGCGACAACACGCTGCCGGGCACGTCGTTGATGCTGCCGAGGACGAGGTCGCCCGACAGCGACAGGAAATGCGTGACGCAGATCGACAGCGCGAACACCAGGCACCCGATCGGCCGCGAGCGCGACCATCTGCGGTTGATCTGCCAGGAAGACAGCAGCAGCGTCCCCATGATCAGCCCGGCGGCATTGGTCGGCCAAGAAAAGACGTGGATACAGTCGGTCATGCCGGTGATGCCGACCGCGTGCATGCACCAGATCCCCGCCCCCGCCGCACCCGCGGCGACGATCCGCCCCTTGTGCGACCGCAACCGCGTGATCGCGACGATCGGCGCGCCGACGGTCAGTATCCCGACCAGCGCCGACACCGTCGTCACGAACGGGTCGTAGCGCAGCAGCAGGTCGGGCCGGTATGCGAGGATCGCGATGAAGTGCGTCGCCCACACCCCCAACCCGGCCGCCAGAGCCAGCGCACCGTGACGCCAGCCCAACGGCTCGCTCTGCGGGGCGTTGGCCATGTCGGTGGTCAGCAGCGACACGGACCAGCTTGCGGTCAGGCAGATGCCGATCGCGACGACGACCAGATAGCCCGAATGCTGGAAATGGAGATTGAAGAGGGTTGGTAGCATGGTCGCTCGGTCGTTTTTTCCCGAGTGACACGAACACGTTAAGGAAACCGCACACTGGCATTCGGGGTGTCGAGCGATATTGATGCAGGTTACTCGTTCGCATGAAAGAACCGCAGGATCACGCTCGTGCCGCTGGTCACCTCGCCGAACGCCACGGTCGCGTTGAGGCGAGTCGCCGCCGACCGCACGATCGCCAGGCCGAGGCCGCTTCCCTCCGGACTCCCAGTCGCGCCGAGCCGGACGAACCGGTCGAACGCCTTGTCGCGCTGGTCGAGCGGTATCCCCGGCCCATCGTCGACCACCGCGATCGTCGTCTCCGATGGCGTCGTCTGGAGCCTGACCGAGACGGTGCCGCCGCGCCGGTTGTAGCGGATGCCGTTGTCGATCAGATTCGACACGATCTCGAAGATCAGCGTGCGGTGGCCGGAAACCAAGTGGCCGACCTCGGGGTCACCCTCGATCGTCAGGTCGATGCCCGCATCGATCGCGCGGTTGATCTGTCGCGTGATGACCGCCACCGCCACTTCGCGCAGGTCGACCGCCTCGAGGGGCGCGGACACGCCGGCCTCCTCGGCGCGCGCCAACGCCAGCAACTGCGTCACCAGGCGTTCGAGGCGCACCACCGCGTCGGCGATCTCGTCGAGCGCGACGCTGCGTTCGGGTCCCGAGCCGCGGCGGGCGAGTGCGACCTGGACCTTCAGCACCGACAGCGGCGTGCGCATCTGATGCGAGGCGTCGGCGGTGAAGCGGCGGACGCCGACGGTGGCGGTGTCGAGCTGCGCCAGCAGGCGGTCGAACGCACCGGCGAGCGGGCGGAGTTCGCTCGGGAGCGGACCTGTGTCCAGCGGCGAGAAATCGGGACGCGCGCGTCCGTCTCGTGCTTCGACGGCACCGCGGAGGCGGGCCAGCGGGCGGAGGCTCCAACCTAACGCAGGCCGGATGAGCAACGCCGCCGCGCCGACGAGAACGCATTCGCCGATCAGCAGCGCGAGCATCAGCCGGCGGGTTAGCGCACCGCGGTTGTCGAGCGTCTCGGCGATCTGCACGATCACGGGCTTGTCGATCCGGGGGAGCGAGCGGCGCACCTCGGCGATACGGATCTGCTGGCCGCGGTAGCGCGCGAAGCGATAGCGCGGCACGTCGATATCGAGCGTCGCGGGATCGGGGGCGGGCAAATCCGCATAGCCGGTGAGCAGGTCCGGCCCGACGGCAACGCGGTAATAGACGTTGTCGCGCTCGGTGTTCTCCAGCATCCCGAACGCGGCGGACGGCAGGTCGAGCGTAACCTCGCCGCGCTCGACCTGCACCGTCTCGGCGATCGCGCCGAGCGCACCGCCGAGCACGCGATCGTTGGTGCGGCGGACGACGTCGGCGATCAGCGTCGCCCCGACCACGCCGATCAGGATCGCCGCCGCCAGCAACGGTCCGAGCACCGCGACCAGCAGGCGCGTGCGCAGCGCTGGCGTTCGCGTTTCAGCCGGCATCGAGCATGTACCCGACCCCGCGGACGGTGCGGATACCGGGGCCGTCGGGCGCGAGCTTGGTCCGCAGCCGCGTGACGTGGACTTCGATCGCATTGTCGCCGACCGGCTCGTCGAACCCGAACACCTCGCCGATCAGCAGCGCGCGAGGGACGACCCGGCCTGCACGCGTTGCCAACGCCTCCAGCACCGCGCGCTCCCGCCGACGCAAGTCGAGCGCACGGCCGGCAATGTCCGCGTCGCCGGTCGAGCGGTTGATCGTGAGCGTGCCGACGCTCAGCACCGGCAGCGGATCGCCGCCTCGCCGCCGCCCCAGCGCCCGGACGCGCGCCTCCAGTTCCTCGGGGTCGAACGGTTTCCGCAAATAATCGTCGGCGCCGAGATCAAGCCCGCGCACGCGGTCGTCGAGCGCATCGCGTGCGGTCAGCATCAATACCGGCACCCGCTCGCCGCGCCGCCGCAACGTCTCCAGCACGGTAAACCCGTCGATACCGGGCAGCCCGACGTCGAGGATCACCAGCGCATACGGCTCCCCCGCGATCACCGACAGCGCATCCTCGCCCGTCGCGACGTGATCGACCGCATTACCGCCCGCGCGCAGCAACGCCGCGATGCTGCGCGCCAACGCCGCGTCGTCCTCGATCAGCAGGATGCGCATGAAAACCCATGAAAGGTTGGTGACAGGTTCGGTTCGTACTCCACCGTTGCAGTCTATCCGAACACAGAGACGGAAGGCGAGGAGAGTGACGATGGCACGAATTTTAGTGAAGATCGCGATACTGACCGGGCTGTCGACGCTTGCCGCGACCGCCGTCGTGGCACAGCGCCCTGCCAATTATCCGCGCTCCTACGACCAGCTGATCTCCGACGCGCGCGCCGAGCGGCAGGTGCGGATCTACGGCAATGCCGATCGCGCCGAACTGCTGCCGGTCGTCGCCGCCTTCCGGAAACGCTATCCGGGCATCACCGTGCTGTATGCGGACATCGGCTCCACCGAGATGTACCGCCGCTTCGTCACCGAGACGCGCGCGCGCCGCATGTCCGCCGATCTCGTCTGGTCGTCGGCGATGGACCTGCAGGTGAAGCTGATCAACGACGGCTTCGCGCAGGGCTATGCGAGCCCGGAAAAGCCCGCGCTGCCGCCGGTATCGGTGTGGAAGAACATGGGTTTCGGCGTCACCGCGGAGCCGATCGGGATCGTCTACAACAAGCGCCTCGTGCCCGCCGGACAGGTGCCGCGCACGCACGCCGCGCTGGAGACATGGCTGCGGAAGAACGTCCGCGCGCTCAACGGGCGCGTGACGACGTTCGACCCTGCGCGCTCCAACGTGGGCTATCTGTATCTTACGGAAGACATGGCGATCACGCGCGACACGCGGTCGTTGCTGGAGGCGATCGCCGCGACGAAACCGGTTCTTGCGCAGACCAGCGAGCCAATGCTGCGCGGCGTCGCCGAGGGGCGGCAGGCGATCGCGTACAACGTCATCGGCTCCTACGCGCTGGAACGCGCGCGGACCGATCCCCGCATCGGCGTCGCGTTCCTCCAGGACTATACGATCGTCACCTCGCGGATCGCGTTCATCGCGCGCGAGGCCGCACACCCGGCGGCGGCGAAGCTGTTCCTCGATTTCCTGCTGTCGCGCGAGGGCCAGTCGCTGCTCGCCAAGCGCAGCCTGTGGCCGGTCCGCACGGACGTTTCCGCCCGCCGTCTTCCCTCGAGCCAAGCGCGACCGATCCGCGTGGGGCCACAACTTCTCGTCAACCTCGACCGCGTCAAGCGCCAGCGTTTCCTGCGCGACTGGACCGCGATTCTCGCCACCGGAGCCCAACAATGACTCTCTTCCGTACCGGGTGCGCCGCACTCGCGCTGATCGCCGCGACTCCGGCGCTGGCCCAAGCTCCGACCGATGCCGATCTCGGTGCGCTGGTGCGCGCGCAGGCCGCCGAGATCGCCGCATTGAAGTCGCGGCTCGATCGGCTGGAGAACAATGCCGCCGTCGCGCAGGCGTCCGCTCCGGTCGCGCCGTTGCAGCCGGCACCGCAGGCGGTCGCGCAGAACACCGAGCCGCGCCGCACCGTGCCGTTCGCGCCGCAGCTCGCGCCGCCCGGCCCCGCCGATCGCAGTGTCGCGCAGGCGGTCGCCGCACGCGACAATCCGTCGGGCGTGACCACCGAATGGGGCGCCGGCCTGCCCGTCTTCCACTCGGCGGACGGCGTCTACACGTTCAAGCCACGCGGCCGTATCCTGACCGACGTCAGCTCGAGCTTCGGCTCGAAGTACGATGGCCGCAACATCACCACGACGGGCATGCGCGCACTCCGCCTCGGCCTCGAAGGCGGCGTCGGCACGCACTTCTTCTACCAGTTCGAGAGCGATTTCTCGGAGAACGAGGTCGACGTCGTCACCGCGTTCGTCGGCTGGCGCAACAAGATCAAGCCGGGCCTCGACTACGACGTTCGCGCCGGTCACCTGTTCAACGATCGCGGCTTCGAAGGCTCGACCGGCTCGGATTCGACGCCGTTCCTGGAGCGCACCACGGTCGCCACCGCGATCATCCCGCAGCGTGGCTTTTATGGCATCGGCGTGATGCCGCGCATCTTCTGGAAAACCGGCCATGCCTCGGTTACGATCACCGGCGACCGGATCGACGGGACGCAGACCGTCGGCGACAGCCGCACGGTGCTCGGCCGCGCGCACTGGAACCCGATCAAGTCCGATACCGGCGTACTGCACATCGGCGCATGGGGCTTCGACGAATCCCTGTCGTCGGTCGCCGGCACGCTGACTCGCAACACGGTGATCGGCGGCCGCTTCAACGGTGCGCTGCGCGTGTCGACCGGCCCGCTGATCGGCGGTACCGGCACGACCGGCTACGGCGTCGAACTCGGCGGCTATCGCGGACCGTTGTGGGTGATGGGCGAGGCCGGCCGCCGCAACGCGCGGCTCGACGGCGGTCGTCCCGATTTCATCAGCAAGGCGTGGAGCGTCTCGGGCGGTCTGTTCCTGACGGGCGACCTGCCGCCGTACAACCCGCGGCTCGGCAGCTTCGGCCAGCCCAAGGTGTTGAAGCCGACCTTCGATGGCGGCGTCGGCGCGATCGAGCTCACCGCGCGCTACGAAAGCCTCGATTTCGACAATCTGCTGACCGGCGGCGACGGCTGGGCAGCGACCGTCGGGGTCAACTGGTACCTGAACTCCTTCACCCGTTTCCAGGTGAACGCGATCCAGTGGAACACCGACAACCGCGCCGGCGACTATGTCGGCAACGACAGCGGGCAGACGCTGAGTGCCCGCGTCGGAGTTACGTTCTGATGCTGGCCGTCGCCAAATCACTCCGTCACCCCGGACTGGTTCCGGGGTCCACCGTTCCGCACATCAAACGCTCTCGATTGTGCGGCACCGTGGATGCCGGAACGAGCCCGGCATGACGAAGAACTTAGCGATTTCGTCGACTCAAACCGATCGACGTTCGACGCGCATATTCGTCACTGCGCGCTCTCCCTTTTTCACGCCCTTTCCTAGGACGAAGCGATGAACCTTGCCCTGCTCGGCTTCCTGATGGTCGCCACGTTCATGACGTTGATCATGACCAAGAAGATGACGCCGCTGGTCGCGCTCATCGTGATACCGTCGATGTTCGGCGTGTTCGCGGGTGAGGCCGCGGGCCTCGGCCCGATGATGATCGACGGCATCAAGAACCTCGCGCCGACCGGCGTCATGCTGTTGTTCGCGATCCTGTTCTTCTCGACGATGACCGACACGGGCCTGTTCGATCCACTGGTCGGACGACTGATCCGGATGGTCCACGGCGATCCGATGCGGATCCTGATCGGGACGGTCGTGCTGTGCGCGCTCGTCAGCCTCGATGGCGACGGCTCGACCACCTACATCATCACGATCGCCGCGCTGCTGCCGCTCTACAAGCGCTTCAACATGAACCGGCTGTACCTGGTCTGCCTGTTGATGACGACGAGCGGGATCATGAACCTGACGCCGTGGGGCGGGCCGACCGCGCGTGCCGCAAGTGCGCTGAAGCTCGATCCCGCGACACTGTTCCTCCCGCTGATCCCCGGCATGATCGCCGGCCTCGCCTTCCTGATCGGTCTCGCCGTGTATTTTGGGCGCAAGGAGCGCGTCCGGATGGGCGAAGCGGGGATCACGGCGGACACCGAGTTCACCGGCATGGCCGTCTCGCAATATCCCGAGGCACGCCGCCCGAAACTGATCTGGTTCAACGCCGCGCTCGTCATCACGCTGCTGACGTTGCTGGTCTGGGGCATCCTGCCCTTGTCGGTGCTGATGATGCTGGCGTTCGCGATCGCGATGATCGTCAATTACCCCGGCGTCGCCGACCAGAAGGAGCGCATTTCCGCGCATGCCGGCAACGTGCTCGCGGTCGTCTCGCTGATCTTCGCGGCGGGCATCTTCACGGGGATCCTCGGTGGCACCGGCATGGTCGAGGCGATGAGCAAGGCGGTGGTCGGCGTGATCCCGCCCGCGCTCGGGCCGTACATGGCGCCGATCACCGCGGTGCTGAGCATGCCGTTCACCTTCTTCATCTCGAACGACGCGTTCTATTTCGGGATGCTGCCGATCCTCGCCGAGGCCGGCGCGCATTACGGCGTCGCGCCCGAGGCGATCGCCCGCGCATCGCTGATGGGCCAACCGGTCCACCTGCTCAGCCCGCTGGTGCCGTCGACCTATCTGCTCGTCAGCCTGGTCGGGATCGACCTCGCCGATCACCAGCGCTTCACGCTCGTGCCCGCGATCGCCGTCTGCGTCGTGATGACGATCGTCGGCATGATCGCGCTCGCCTTCCCGTTCGTCGCCTGAGGTGAGCATCCCCGCAACCCGCCGCTACCGGAGCTTCCGCATGATCCGACCGCGTACACCGTTGATGCTGCTCCCCGCGATGGGCTGCGACGGGCAGCTCTGGGCACGCCAGATCGTCGATCTCGCCGCCGTCGCACAGGTCGAGTTCGGCGACCTGTCGCAGGACGATACGCTGTCCGAAATGGCCGCGCGCGTGCTCGCCAGCGCACCACCGCGGTTCGCGGTCGCGGGCGTCAGCCTCGGCGGCTACGTCGCGATGGAGATGGTGCGGCAAGCCCCCGACCGTATCGAGCGGATCGCGCTGTTCGGCACGCGCGCGTCGATGGAGGTGCGCCCGCGCACCGTCGTCGGCCAGGGCCTGCTCGCCACCGCGCCGCACGCCGACCCGCGCCTGACCGCGATCGTCGCCGGCCCCGCACAGGCGATGGCGGAACGCGTCGGCCAGACCGTCTTCGAACGCCAGCAACGCGCGCTGCTCGCGCGCCCGGACATCAGCGAGGCGATCGCCGCGATCCACGTCCCGACGCTGGTAGCGGTCGGCGACCGCGACCTGATCTGCACCCCCGACGACGCGCGCGCGCTGAGTGCCCGGATCGAGGGTTCGCGGTTTCACATGCTGCGCTCCTGCGGCCACCTCGCACCGATGGAGCGTCCCGGCGAAGTCACCGCGCTGCTCCGCCAGTGGCTGAAGACCGGCTGAGCGATCGCCTAGTCGCGGACGCGATCGAGCTTCGCGTAAGCCGTGCCGATCTCGACCTCGAGTCGATCCGCGCGGGGATCGAGCGCGATCGCGGGAATGTCGAACGGCTCGACGTCGCTCGGATAATAGGTGAAGCGAAAGCTGTTCGGCCCCCCGCGGCCGAGCGGCACGACCGTCAGCACCTTGCGATCCGACAGCCTCACGACCGAAAACCGTGCCGCGTCGCCCAACTCCTCCACCGAAGCCGAGTGTCGCCCGTCGCTCATCGCGAACAGGCCGTTGGATTCGGGCCATGTCGCCCCGAGCCCCTCGGCCGGCGTACCGTCCGCATTCACGACGGTGACGGACAACCCGACGGCGGGATCACGAATCGGGTTCGGCACCTGTTCGAGCCGAACCGGGCTCGGCCGGTTGTGGATGTGGATCACGTCGCCTGCGAGCGTCCAGAAACCCTCCGCCTTCATGAAGTCCGCATCGGCCTCGCCAGAGGTAATGTGGTACAGCGCGCTATGGTCGGCGTTGAGGCGGACCGTCACTTTCATGCCATCGGCGCGCTCGACATAGCGGTACGCCCCGACCAGCATGCGCTCGTCCTGGATCAGCACGGGAACGCTGTTCGACGGCAGTTGCGCGCTGACCGGGGCCGCCACCATCATCGCCAGGCAACACCCCCATACCCGCGAGAGCGTCATGTGCCCCTGAACGACAGGGACCACGACGCGGGCGTCGTGACCGTGCGCGTCTCGTCCATGCTGTAATTCAGTTCCGCGTCACTGGCATCCCGCATCACCTTGTCCAAGGTCGCGGCGGTCAGGTCGACCGGGAGTGCCGTCTCGATCCGAACGATACCGTGTGCTGCCGACCCGATCGGCACCTGCCTGAACGCAGGAACGGTCGCGCCTTCGATCGCAACGAAGCGTCGGACGTCGTCGGCCCGGCCCCAGATCGTCATGCGCTTCGAGGCGTGCACCGTCGGCGGCTGCCGATTGCTGCACCCCGCCGCGCCGACCGCGACCACGAGTGCCAATACCCATTTGCCCTGCATGATCGGTTCCCCCCGATGCGATGCTAGGGCGACCGCCGCGTCATATCCAGAGGCCTGCGACTTAGATCACCATGCCTTGCAACAGCTTGGGCAGGTCACCCGATTCACCGCGTGCTTCGGCCATGAAGCGGTCCTTCAGCGGCGGGATCGCGTTGACCGCGCTGATGCCGAACCGGCGGACGGCGCTCGCGGTCTTGCCGGGGAGGCCGAACAGGCGGGTGAGCGTGTCGGTGGCGGCGGCGGTCATGAACGTGTCGAGCCCGCGCCAGCGCTGGTAGCGCGCGAGCAAGGCAGCGTCGCCGAGGTCGAGGCCGAGCCGCTTGCCCTCGACCAGCACTTCGGCGAGCGTCGCGACGTCGCGGAAGCCGAGATTGAGCCCCTGCCCCGCGATCGGGTGAATGCCGTGGCCCGCGTCGCCGACCAACGCGAGCCGCGTGTCGGTGATCCGCGCGGCGTGGTGGAAGCCAAGCGGGTAGCTCGACCGCGGCGTCGCCATCGACAGCTTGCCGAGGAAGCCGCCCATGCTCTTCTCGGCTTCGGCGAGGAACGCGCGGTCGCCGAGCTTCAGCATGCCGGGCGCGTTCTTCGCGTCGACCGTCCAGACGATTGCCGAGCGGTGGCCATCGGCATCGTCGGGAAGCGGGAGCAGCGCGAACGGGCCACTCGCATAGAAGATCTCGTACGCGACGTCCTCGTGCGAACGCTCGTGGTGGAACGCGGCGATGATCGCGGTGTGCTCGTACGACCAGCGGGCGATCGTGATCCCTGCGGCCTCGCGCGTCGGCGAGTTGCGGCCCTCCGCGGCGATCAGCAGTGGCGCGCGAATGACGTCGCCCGAGTCCAGTGTGGCGGTGACGCCCGATGCGGCACGGTCGACCGTCGTCGCGCGCGTCTGCATGCGCAGGTCGACATGCGGCGCGGCGGTCGCCGCGTCGAACAGTGTGCGGCGGAGCAGCTTGTTCTCGTACATCGTGCCGAGCGCGCCATCGTCCGCGGCGGGGACGAAATCGAGCGCGCCGGGTTCGAGGCCATCGCTGACCCGAATCTGGCGGATCGCACAGCCCTGCCCCGCCAGCGTCGCGCCGATGCCGATCGCGTCGAGCATGCGGTGGCTCGCGCTTGCCACCGCCGACGCACGGCCGTCGAAGCCGGGCGCCAGCGTCACCGCGGGGTCGGCGGGGTCGATCACGATCGTCGAGATGCCGTGCACGTCGAGCGCCACGGCGAGCGTCGCGCCGACCAGCCCGCCACCGAGGATGATTACATCTGTGTCCATGGCGCCCGCTTTATCCCGCCAGCCGGTCGCTGCCAACGACGTTCCCGACGCGCTTTAACCCGTGTTGCAGCGCGGTTATCTTGACGTTGACGCTGCCGGGGACGATGCATTTCTCTATTGTAGAGAATCTGGAGAATACGGGTCATGGCCAGCCGCGCGCAGCCAGCCTTGTGGCGTGAGACGGTGAAGGCGGGTGCCGTCCGCAGCGGCGCGCTGATCGCGGCGATCGCGTTGTTCGTCGGCACGCTGCTGATGGCGCTGGCGCTGGCGAGCTATCACCCGAGCGACCCCGCGCTGAACACCGCGTCGGGCGGCGACCCCGCCAATCTTGTCGGGCCGCCGGGTGCATGGTTCGCCGATATCGCGCTCACGCTGTTCGGACCCGCGGTCGCGCTGTTGCTGCCGATCGGACCGATTCTGGGCATGCGACTGTGGCGTGACGCGCCGCTCGGGCATTGGCTGCGGATGGTGCGCGGCGCGGCGATCGGCGTCGCGCTGATGGCGAGCGCGCTGGCGTTCGTATCGGGCACGTCGGTGCTCGCGCTCCCCGCCGGCTGGGGTGGCGTGATCGGCCTGTCGGTCTCCAGCGCAGTGCATTGGGCGTTGAGCTTCATCGGCCAGCCGGTCGCCGAACTCTGGTCCGCGCGCGCAATCGGGCTGGTCGCCGCGATCGCCGGCGCGATCGTCTGGGGCAAGAGCATCGAGATCGATCTCGGCGAGCGCAAATGGCGCCTGCCCCGCCGCAATCGCACCGAAGCGCTTGGCTATGACGGCTTTGCGGAGATCGACGAGGACGACGACGAGCCGCTGACGTTGACGCGCAAACCGGTCGAGCCGCGTGCGGTCGCGGAGCCCGACCCGCGTCCCGCTCCCGTCATCGCGGATCGCCAGAACGCGCCGTCGCAGGCGAAACCCAAGGAGCGCCAGTCTTCGCTCGACCTGCGCGATAATTTCACGTTGCCGAGCCTCGACCTGCTGACGCCGTCGCCGCCGAGCCAGGGCAATGTGATCGACAAGGCAGGCCTGGAGCGCAACGCGCGACTGCTGGAGAACGTGCTCGACGACTTCCATGTGAAGGGCTCGATCATCGAGGTCCGGCCGGGCCCGGTCGTGACGATGTACGAACTCGAGCCCGCGCCCGGCATCAAGGCGAGCCGCGTGATCGCGCTGGCCGACGATATCGCGCGCAACATGTCCGCGATCTCCGCGCGCGTCGCGGTGATTCCGGGGCGCAACGTGATCGGTATCGAGCTGCCGAATGCGCGGCGCGAGGCGGTGAGCCTGCACGAACTCGTCGGCAGCCAGACGTTCGAGGACCAGTCGGCGCAGTTGCCGATCATCCTCGGCAAGAACATCGCGGGCGATTCGGTGATCGCGGATCTCGCGCCGATGCCGCATCTGCTGGTCGCGGGCACGACCGGCTCGGGCAAGTCGGTCGGCCTGAACAGCATGATCCTGTCGCTGCTGTACAAGCTGACGCCGAACCAGTGCCGGATGATCATGATCGATCCGAAGATGCTCGAGCTGAGCATGTACGACGACATTCCGCATCTGCTGTCGCCGGTCGTCACCGATCCCGCCAAGGCGGTGCGCGCGCTGAAATGGGCGGTCGAGACGATGGAGGATCGCTATCGCCAGATGTCCTCCGTCGGTGTCCGCAGCCTCGCCGGCTTCAACGACAAGGTGCGCGGCGCGAAGGCTAAGGGGCAGCCGCTCGGCCGAAAGGTGCAGACGGGGTATCACCCGGATACCGGCGCGCCGATGTACGAGGAGGAGAAGCTCGAATACGACGTGCTGCCGCAGATCGTCGTGATCGTCGACGAGCTTGCCGATCTGATGATGACCGCGGGCAAGGAGGTCGAGTTCCTCATCCAGCGGCTTGCGCAGAAGGCGCGCGCGGCCGGCATCCATCTGATCATGGCGACGCAGCGGCCGTCGGTCGACGTCATCACCGGCGTCATCAAGGCCAACCTGCCGACCCGGATCAGCTTCCACGTCACCTCGAAGATCGATTCGCGCACCATCCTCGGCGAACAGGGTGCCGAGCAGCTGCTCGGCAAGGGCGACATGCTCTACATGCCCGGCGGCAAGGGCATCGTCCGCGTCCACGGGCCGTTCGTGACCGATGACGAAGTGCGGCTGGTGGCGGATCACTGGCGGTCGCAGGGGCTGCCGGATTACATCTCGTCGGTGACCGAGGAGCCCGAGGAGAGCTTCGCATTGGAGGGCTCGCCGACCGGGGAGGACTCCGCGGAGGACCAGCAGTATCGCCAGGCGATCCAGCTGGTGTGCGAGTCGCAGAAGGCGTCGACCTCGTGGCTCCAGCGGCAGTTGCGGATCGGCTACAACTCCGCCGCGCGGTTGATCGAGCGGATGGAGAAGGACGGTATCGTCGGCCGCCCGGATCATGTCGGCCGCCGCGAAGTGCTGCGCGATACCGAGGGGCATGCGATCTAGCGTTGCGGTGCTGCGGCGCTCCGTCCTCTGACTCGCTGTTCCCTCGCGAACGCGGGGGTCCAGGAACCAAGAACGATATCGTCTGGAATCCAGGTCTCCCGCCGTCGCGGGAGAACTGGAAGGGGTGCGCCTCATCAAGACATACCTTTGGACAAGGGTTCCGAACAGCCGATGCCCGGTATACGGGATTGATACAGGTTACGAAAAACAGGTGGGCGTTATGGGAAATTGGCGGTTCTGTGCAGCGGCAGCGTTGACGCTCGCGATACCCGGTCAGGTCTCCGCGCAGGATACCGCCAAGCAGACCCCCGGTAGCAGTGCGACCGACACGCAGCACCGCCCGCGCTCCGGCGTGCGCCGTGACAGCGATCTGTCGCCCTCCGCGCTGACCGCGGATACGCAGCGGACCCCGCCGCCCGGCCTGTTCGCCGACTGGTTCGACATCCGCAAACGCCTGGCCGATCGCGGCATCGGCCTTAGCGCGCGCTATGCCTCCGAAAGCGCGTATAATTTCTCCGGTGGCGACCGGAAGCTGCTGCGTGAAACCGGCCAGTTCGACGTCGGCGTGCTGCTCGATCTCGACAAGGTCGTCGGCCTCAGGGGCGGTGCGTTCCAAGCGACCGTCACCTACCGCCGCGGTCGCGATCTGGGTGCGGACGCCAATCTCGGCGTGCTGCAACAGGTGCAGGAAGTGTACGGCCGCGGGCAGACCGTCCGGCTGACGCAATTCTGGTACGAGCAGAAGCTCGGCGAAAAGCTCGAACTGAAGATCGGCCGCACCAATCCGGGCGAGGATTTCGCGTCCTTCTCGTGCTATTTCCAGAACCTCAGCTTCTGCGGTGCGCCGCCGGGCAATCTGAACGGCGATTATTGGCAGAACTGGCCGGTCAGCCAATGGGGCGCGCGGTTGCGCTACGACGTCAATGATCACCTCACGCTGAAGACCGCCGCCTACGAAGTGAACCCGCGCAACCTCGATAACGACTTCGTGATCGGCCATTTCCACGGCGCGACCGGCGCGCTGATCCCGGTCGAGGCCGAATGGCGGCGCGGCGACGATGACGGTCGAGTCGGCGCATACAAGGTCGGCGGCTGGGTCAATACCTCGAACGGCGACGACGTGTTCTACGACCTGAACCGTCGGCCGATCGCGATCACCGGGCTCGAACCGCTCCGCCGCAGCGCGCGCTACGGCGTGTATTTCAACATTCAGCAACAGGTTACCGGCACCTCGAAGGACGGCAAGTCGGTCACCGGGCTCAGCGTGTTCCTCAACGCGACGCAGGCCGATCGCGCGACCTCGACCACCGACAACCAGATTGCCGCGGGGCTGTTCTACAAGGGGCTGGTGCCGTGGCGGCCGAACGACATCCTCGGCTTCGGCGTGGCGCGGACCAACGTCAACGGGCGCGTGGCAAGGGGCCAGGAGCTCGATCCGGCGCGGCCCGCGGTGCGGGATGCCGAATACGCGTCTGAAATCTATTACAGCGTCCACCCGACCAAGTGGCTGGAACTGCGCCCGAACGTGCAGTGGGTCCACAACCCCGGCGGCGTGCACGACGCGAACGACGTCGCGGTGCTCGGCCTGAAGGGCGCGATTACGCTGTAGTCCGCGCGCCCTGACGGAACCCGCCGAATTCAGTGGCGGTTCAAGCGCGGGCGGGCAACGATCGCGCCTTGAGGAGATTTCGATGTTCAATACCCGCCCCGCGGTGATCGCGACGATCGCCGCTTTGTCCGTCGCCGCCATGCCTGCCCCGATCGCCGCGCAGGCGACCGGTGACCTCGCCGCCGTGCAGAAGCACCTGCAATCGGTCGAGACGATGACCGCGAATTTCTCGCAGGCGGATCGCAACGGCAAGGTGCTGACCGGCGTGCTGACGCTGAAGAAGCCCGGCAAACTGCGTTTCCAGTATGAGAAGGGCGTGCCGATCCTGATCGTCGCGGAGGGCGGCGCGCTGACCTTCATCGATTATTCGGTGAAGCAGGTGCAGCGCTGGCCGATCAAGAACTCGCCACTCGGCGTGCTGCTCGATCCGACCCGCGACATCACGCGTTATGCCAAGCTCGTCCCCGGCTACGACCAGCGGATCGTCTCGGTCGAGGCGAACGATCCCAAGCACCCGGAATATGGCCGGATCACGCTGGTGTTCGTCCGCAACGCGACCGCGCCGGGCGGGCTGATGCTGCAGGGCTGGGTCGCGCTCGACAGCCAGAACAACCGGACGACGATCCGTTTAACCAACCAGAAGTTCGGCGAACCGGTCAGCGACAACAGCTTCCGCTGGAACGATCCGCGCCGCACGGGTGTAAGAAAATAACATAAAATTCGTGTCATTCATGCAAGCGACAGGTTCGGCCCCCTAGAGAGTGGCTCGCGGATGTGGGGCATTCGGGATTTTTCCCCCTGTTGCCCGGATGGTTTCCTCACCTCCCGCCTGCGTGACGAACGCTGAGTCGGCCCTCGCTCCATGCCCCCGGAGCGGGGGTCATTCGCGTAGAGCGGCAGGCAAAAAGATTTGCCTGACTCGCTCAAGCGCGGCCGACGGGCAAAGCCCGGTCGACGACAGTGGCTTTGCCGATGGCGCCTTCTGACTTCCTACCTTCTTCCGCACCCCCAGCGCGCTTCCTTGTCCCCACCCCCCCGCAACGCTACATCGCGCTCGTGAAGATCGTCTCCTGGAACATCAACTCGGTCCGTTTCCGGATCGCCATCGTCGAACAGTTTCTGCGCGACGAGCAGCCCGACATCCTGTGCCTGCAGGAGACCAAGGTCATCGACGGCGACTTCCCGCTGGAGGCGTTCCGCGCGCTCGGCTACGAGCACATCGTCCTGCACGGCCAGCGCATGCACCACGGCGTCGCAATTTTGAGCCGAGTCCCGATCGTCGAGGACGACCGCTTCGACTGGCAGGCGAACAGCGAGGCGCGCCACATCGGCGTCCGGCTGGAAAACGGCGTACGGCTCGAAAACGTCTACGTCCCCGCCGGCGGCGACGTCCCCAATCGCGAGGTGAACCCGAAGTTCGGTCAGAAGCTCGACTTCATCGACCGCATGACGACCTGGTCCGAAACGCTGCCAGGCCCAACCATCCTCGTCGGCGACTTCAACATAGCCCCGCTCGAATCGGACGTCTGGAGCCACAAGCAACTGCTCGACGTGGTCAGCCACACCCCGATCGAGGTCGAGGCACTCGGTAAGTTGCAGGCAGCAGGCGACTGGGTCGATCTCGGCCGCCGCTTCCACCCCGCCCCCGCGCGCCTGTTCACGTGGTGGAGCTACCGCGCCAAGGATTGGGCAGCCTCGGATCGCGGTCGCCGGCTCGATCATATGTGGGCGACCGGTGCCGCCGCCGAAGCCGCGGTGTCGCACCACGTCTACGAACGCTGCCGAAGCTGGCTGAAGCCGTCCGACCACGTCCCGATCATGACCGAGTTCGCGTTTTGACCAACCCCCGCGCCGCCGCACGCGCGGTCGATGCGCTCAGGCGCGGCTGGCCGATCGCGATCGACGGGCTAGTGCTGCTCGCGGTCGAGACGGCGGATGCAGAGCGGTTGGCGGCGTTCGATCCCGAAGCGAATGGCGGCGTGCTGATCTCGTCGGGCCGCGCGGCGACGTTGAAGCTCGCGAACCAGCTCGCGGCGGCGGATCCGACCGAGCCTGTGCTCGTCGATCGCGCCCCCTGGATCGACTTCGCCGCCGCTACCGCGCTGGCCGATCCGCAATTCGACCTGGCCACCCCCCTCAAGGGTCCGTTCCAGACGCTCCCGCTCGCCGATCCGAACGCGGCGGCAGCTGCCTTGCGACTTGCCCGGATCGCGGGATTGCTGCCGGCGTTCTTCCTCGGCACGGGCGAACCCGAGGTCCGCATCGCCCGCGCAGACATCGACGCACACGAAGACGCGAACCGACTGACACTCGCGGCACGCGCGCGGCTTCCGGTCGAAGGCGCGGAGGATGCGGAGATCGTCGCGTTCCGCAGCCCCGAAAGCGCAGACGAGCACATCGCGCTACTGATTGGCCAGCCTAACGGCCAACCACCGCTGGTCCGTCTCCACAGCGAGTGCCTGACGGGTGACGTGCTCGGCAGCCTCAAATGCGATTGCGGGCCGCAGTTGCACGCCGCGATCCATGCGATCCAGGATGGCGGCTGGGGTATCCTGCTGTATCTGCGGCAGGAAGGTCGCGGCATCGGCCTGGTCAACAAGCTGCGCGCGTATGCGTTGCAGGACCAGGGCTTCGATACGGTCGACGCGAACACGCGGCTCGGCTTTGCGGTCGATGCGCGCGATTTCGGGGTGGCGGCGCGGATGCTGACGCTGCTCGGCCAGCGCGAAATACGGTTGCTGACCAACAACCCCGCCAAGGTCGCCGGGCTCGAAGCGGCGGGGGTGACGGTGATCGAACGCGTGCCGCATTTCCTCCCCTCGAACCCGCACAACGCGCAGTATCTCGCCACCAAGCGCGACCGCACGGGGCATCAGTTCTGACCGATATCCCACCCTCAAGACGCCTGATCGTGGTGTTCGGCGCGGCGGTTCGTCCCGACGGCAGCCCGAGCCCCACCCTCGCCCGCCGCATCGCGTTCGCAGCGGCGGCGGCGGCGCGCTACGTCGATGCGGACCTGTTCTGCTCCGGCGCGAAGGGGACGCATGGCCCGTCGGAAGCATCCGTGATGACGGATGTGCTGGCGGAAACGGTCGACCCGTCGCGTATCCATCTCGACGAGGCCAGCGTGGATACGTTGCAAAGCGTCGTCGCTGCAACCGCCTTCGCGCGCGCGGGGCATTATGCGCAGTGCATGATCTGCACCGACGGCTATCACCAGCCCCGCATTCGCATGCTGTTCGCGATGCTCGGCATGCCCGCAAGCGCGATCCACGTGCCGCATGGCGGGAGCCGGCGGTACCAGCTCAAAATGCGGTCGCGCGAGGCGGCGGCGATCCCGTATGATCTAGTCGCTGGGATCGGCGCGATCTGGCGACGTAAGCGGGGCTAGCGGTCGCAGCGGACGCGTTGAGTTTGCGCATTCCTCGAACGCCCCCCCCGGCGAAGGCCGGGGCCCAGTCGGGAAGGCCGATGTAGCGAAGGTCCGTCCGCCGTCATTGCCGTTCACCAACTGGACCCCGGCCTTCGCCGGGGGGGTGTGGCTATCGGAGCGGAATACTGGCTGGCTTGTCCCTGACTTTCATAACCGGGGTCTAGCTTACCCAATCAACCGTGCCACGTCGTCGAAGCTCTCCGCCAGCGCGTCGACACCAATCGCCTTCAGCCGCGCGCCATGCTCGGCATTGCAATGCGACCCCGCCGACAAACCAATGACATAGCCCCCCGAAGCCACTGCCCCAGTCGCACCCACAGGCGAATCCTCAAGGATAGCCGTCCGCGCGATATCGACCCCAAGTTGCCGCGCCCCGAACAGATACAAATCAGGCGCAGGCTTGCCGTTCGTCACATGCTCCCGCCCGCTATAGAGATGATCGCCGAACGCATCGCGCAGGCCGATATGCTCCAGATGCCGCGCAATCCACGCGACCGGGCTCGACGAAACGATCGCCTTGGGCAGGTCGGCGGGGAGCGAGCGGACGAACGCCACCGCGCCCTCGATCGCGTCGACGCCCGCCGCCATCACGCGCTCGTCCTCGGCTTTGCGCGCCGCGTAGAAGTCTTCGGGCAGCGGACGGTCGATCCAGCGCTCGACCGCGTCGATGAACTGCGGCCCGGCGAGCCCCATGAAATTCGCCATCGAATCTTCGGCGCTGGTCGGGTGCCCCGCGGCGGTAAGCCATTCGGCGATCTGACGGTTGCCGACGGCTTCGCTGTCGATCAGCACGCCGTCGAAGTCGAACAGCAGCGCGTCGAACCGAACCGAAATGCTCACGCGCCCGTCCCCCGCGCGCCGAACAACGCGCTGCCGATCCGGACATGAGTCGCGCCGATCGTCACCGCGGTCTCGAAATCGTCGGACATGCCCATGCTGAGCCCGGTCAGCCCGTGGTCGCGCGCGAGCTTGGCGAGCAGCGCGAAATACGGCGCCGGCTCGATGTCCGCGGGCGGCAGGCACATCAGCCCGGCGATCGGCAAACCGGCGGCGCGCGCCTGTTCCACCAGCGCGGGCAGGTCCGCGATCGCGCAGCCGCCCTTTTGCGGTTCGTCGCCGATGTTGACCTGGAGGAAACAGTCCGGACGACGATCGCTCGCCTCCATCGCCTTCCCTAGCGCGGTGACCAGCGACGGGCGATCGACCGCGTGAATGCAGTCGAACAGCGCCACTGCCTCGGCCGCCTTGTTCGACTGGAGTTGGCCGATCAGGTGCAGTTCGACGTCGGGATATTTCTCACGCAACGCCGGCCATTTCTCGGACGCTTCCTGCACCCGGTTTTCGCCGAACACCCGCTGGCCCTCGACGAGCAGCGGTTCGATCGCCTCGACCGGATGCGTCTTGGAGACCGCGATCAGCGTCACGTCGTCCGCGCGGCGATCCGCGATCTCGGCGGCCTTGGCGATCCGGGTGCGGATGGCCTGCAATTTGGTGGTGTCGTCAGCAATCATGCGGCGCGCTATAGGCAGCGGCGTGGCCCGTCGTAACCCCATTCCCGCGCGCTGGCTGATGACCGACGAGCGGATGGGCGACGCACTGTGGCTCGCGCTCAGGCAGTTGCCGCCGGGATCAGGGGTGGTGTTTCGCCATTACGCTACGCCTGCGCGGGAACGCCGTGCGCTGCTGGGGCGGATTATGCGCTTGGCCCAGGCCCGGAGGCTGGTCGTGGTGGTGGCTGGAGAGTCCACAGTCGCGGCGGACGGCGTGCATGGTCGGGCACACACTCGCGGGATCAGAACCTGGCCAGCACATTCGAGAGGCGAGGCCTTGGCTGGCAAGCGCGCCGGATCTGCTGCCATGTTCGTGTCGCCGATCCACGTCACCCGGTCGCACGACGGCGCGGCGGGGATCGGTCCAGCGCGGGCTATGCGGATCGGACGAGGACTCGGGATACCAATGATCGCGCTAGGCGGAATGACCGAGTCGCGCTGGCGGCGCATTCAGCGGTTCGGCTTCCACGGCTGGGCCGCGATCGATGCCTGGATCCGTTAGCTGCTAAGCGAGAACGAACACCGCGACCCCGTCATTCCAGCGAAAGCTGGGATCTCACACTGGGGCCCGCATTGCCCGTATCGAGGAATACCCCAGCTTTTGCCGTGGAGACGCCAAAGGGAAGGCAGCGCCAAACTCTATCCCTGAAGGAAAAGCGGCGCGGTAAGGTCACCCGACCGTTCAAAAACTCCAGCAAAGTACCACTTTGCTGGACGTCTAAAAGCGGAAGGCGGTGCCTAGATACACGGCCTGGCTGTCGCGACGGTCGTCATCGACCTTCACGAAGCGCTCGCGATCCGACCGATACCGCACGCCCGCGGTCACCGCGAGGCTACGCGTCAGCGCGTAAGACCCGCCAAGATCGACCGAATAGCTCGGCGCATCCTCGACGAGGCGTGGTGCGCTCGACAGCGGCCGATCCGCCACAGCCTTCACCGTGCCGCTGAAGCGCTTGGCGCTATAGCTCACCGCAAGGTCGGCCGCTTCACGCCCACCCGGCATCACGCCGAGATCGAGCTTGTTCACGTCGCCCGAGATCGCGAACCGCTTCCAACCCACCGACATGCCGAGGTTGTAGGCAATCGGCGCAATACCGACGGTCGGCGTGGTCGAAGCGAGGCTGGCCGTGTTCGCAACACCGCGGTTGGTCTGCGCACGAACCGCAACGGTCACCGCGCGATTATCCTGGCGCGTCTCGGCGGGCGTGAACTTGAAACTACCCGCGTCGAAGCCACCGCGCGCGAACATCGCGGCAAGGCGGGGGTCGGCGGCGGCTGGCGTGAACGATCCGATACCGCGAACCGCGGCGACGTTATGCTTGGCGATCCGGGCGGGCTGTTCGCTGGCGCCGAAGGCAGGCGCGACGATTGCGGCGGTGGCGACAAGCGCCCCGGCAACCACCCCAACTATTCCCCCACGCGTCATCACAACGAATCTGTCCTTCGAATCCCGTAATCGGATCCTGTTAAACCGCATCTAACATGAATTGATCCACAGCAAAGGCCGCAGAACCGCCCATTCCCACCCTTCGTCGCCGAATTGTCGGACAGTGTTGCAATCAGCACACAGATCGCCGCGATAGCGCTACCGAATCGATTGCTCTCCCGGTCGGGGCAGCCCCCCGCGCATATGCTCGTCGCGCACGTCGGCGTCTGCTTGCGGGCGCGCGGGCTCGCCTGTAGAGCAAGGGCTGATTTTCTTGCCAGGATGATGCCCATGTTCCGCCGCTCGCGTATCGCAGTCGTGCTGTTTGCCCTGCCTCTCGTCGCTTGCGGCGGCGGATCGGCGCGTCCCAAGGCGGATCTCGCCGCGTCGAAGATCACCACGATCGGCGTGAACAGCTACCTGTGGCGCGCGAGCCTCGACACGCTGGGCTTCATGCCGCTGCTGCAGACCGACTCCAATGGCGGCGTGATCGTCACCGACTGGTACATCAATCCGCAGACCCCGACCGAGCGCATGAAGGTGACCGTCTCGATCCTCGACCAGGATCTGCGCGCCGATGCGCTGCGCGTCGCTGCCCTCCGCGAAGTCAATCGCAACGGCCAGTGGGTTTCGTCGCCGGTCCAGGCAGCGACCACGCAGAAGCTCGAGGACATCATCCTGACCAAGGCCCGCGACCTGCGCCGCGCCTCGATCGCGGGCTGAGGACTGATATAATGGCGTCGCGTTTCAATGCGTTGAAGGCGGACGCGGCGTGGCAGAAGGTCTGGGACGAGCGCAAGACGTTCGCCGCGGACGACCTGTCGACCAAGCCGCGCTCGTACGTGCTCGAGATGTTCCCCTATCCGTCGGGGCGCATCCACATGGGGCATGTCCGAAACTACACGATGGGCGACGTGCTCGCGCGGTTCCGTCGGATGAAGGGCATGGAAGTGCTCCATCCGATGGGCTGGGACGCGTTCGGCATGCCCGCCGAAAACGCGGCGATGGAAAAGGGCGTGCATCCGGGCAACTGGACGCGCGCCAACATCGCGACGATGAAGGCGCAGCTCAAGCGCCTCGGCTTCGCGCTCGACTGGACGCGCGAGCTGGCGACGTGCGAGCCCGACTATTACGGGCATGAGCAGGCGCTGTTCCTCGACCTGTTCGCAGCGGGGCTCGTCTACCGCAAGGAATCGGCGGTCAACTGGGATCCCGTCGACATGACCGTGCTCGCCAACGAGCAGGTGATCGACGGGCGCGGCTGGCGCTCGGGTGCGCTGGTCGAGCGGCGCAAGCTGTCGCAGTGGTTCCTCAAGATCACCGACTTTGCCGACGAGCTGGTCGACGGTCTCGGCGCGCTCGAGCATTGGCCCGACAAGGTCAAGCTGATGCAGGAGAACTGGATCGGCCGCAGCCAGGGGTTGCAGTTCAAGTTCGCGCTCACTGCTCCCCTCCCGCTTGCGGGAGGGGTCGGGGGAGGGCCTGACACGACCGCGGCGACGGCGATTGGGGAGGCCTCCCCTACCCTGACCCCTCCCGCAGGCGGGAGGGGAATCGATTCGGTCGACGTGTTCACGACTCGTCCCGACACGATGTTCGGCTCGAGCTTCGTCGCGGTCGCCGCGGATCATCCGATCGCGCGCGCGATCGCTGAGACGAACCCCGATGCGGCCGCGTTCATCGAGCTGTGCAAGCGTGGCGGCACCACCGCGGCGGAGCTCGACACGCAGGAGAAGCTGGGCTTCGACACCGGTATCCGCGCGACGCATCCGCTCGACAAGAGCTGGGAACTCCCGGTCTACATCGCGAACTTCGTACTGATGGACTACGGCACCGGCGCGGTGTTCGGCGTGCCCGCGCATGACCAGCGCGATCTCGATTTTGCGCGCAAATACGACCTGCCGGTCAAGCGGGTCGTCTCCGAAGGCGATGACGAGGCTCCCGTGTTCGTCGGCGACACCGCCTGGACGGGTGCCGGCGCTCTGGTGAACTCGCACTTCCTCGACGGGATGGATATCGAGGACGCCAAGCGCACCGTGATCGAGCGCGCCGAGGGCGAAGGCTGGGGCAAGGGCACGACCGTGTTCCGCCTGCGCGACTGGGGCGTCAGCCGCCAGCGGTATTGGGGCACGCCGATCCCGATCATCCACTGCGACGCGTGCGGCGCGGTGCCGGTGCCCAAGGACCAGCTGCCGATCGTGTTGCCTGAGGACGTGTCGTTCGACATCCCCGGCAACCCGCTCGATCGCCATCCTACGTGGAAGAACGTCCCCTGCCCGTCCTGTGGCGGCGCAGCACGGCGCGAGACCGATACGCTCGACACGTTCGTCGATTCGTCGTGGTATTTCATACGCTTCGCCAGCCAGCCGGACGCAAAACCGTTCGACCGGACGGGCGCGGAGAAGTGGCTGCCGGTCAACCAGTATATCGGCGGCGTCGAGCATGCGATCCTGCATCTGCTCTACGCGCGCTTCTGGACGCGTGCGCTGAAGCATATCGGCATGCTCGACATCGCCGAGCCGTTCGCCGGGCTGTTCACGCAAGGCATGGTCACGCACGAGACGTACAAGTCCGCGGACGGGCGCTGGCTCGGCCCCGACGACGTGCGCGACGGCATCGAGATCGCGACCGGTGACGCGATCACCGTCGGTCGCATCGAGAAGATGTCGAAGTCGAAGAAGAACGTGGTCGATCCCGAGCCGATCGTCGACCAGTACGGCGCCGACGCGGTGCGCTGGTTCGTGCTCTCCGACTCACCGCCCGAGCGCGACCTTCCCTGGAGCGAATCGGGCATCGAAGGCGCGTGGCGGTTCGTCCAGCGTCTCTGGCGTCTGATCGAGTCCGACGGTGCCGCCAAGGCCGAGGGCGACGACATCGCGTTGCGCAAGCTCTGCCACCGGACGACGGTCGGTATCGAGAGCGATATCAATGCCTTGCAGTTCAACAAGGCCGTCGCACGGCTCTATTCCTTGTGCAGCGCGATCGAGAAGGCTCCCCCCTCCGCAGATCGCGAAGAGGCGGTCCGCACGCTGCTGCTGCTCGTCAGCCCGATGGTGCCGCACGTCGCCGAGGAAGCCTGGGCGACCGCAGGTAACGACGGCCTGATCGCCGACGCCGCCTGGCCGATCGTCGATCCCGCGATGCTGGTCGACGACGAGGTCACGATCGCGGTGCAGGTCAACGGCAAGCTGCGCGATACGCTGGTGTTCCCCAAGGGCGCGCCGAAGGACGAGGTCGAAGCCGCCGCGCTCGCCTCCGAGAAGATCGTCCGCCTGCTCGAGGGCAAAGCGCCCCGGAAAGTGATCGTCGTGCCCGACCGTCTCGTGAACATCGTCGCATGAAGCGGCTGGCGATCCTCGGCGCGCTGGCGCTGGCACCCGCACTGTCCGGCTGCGGGCTGCACCCGCTCTATGCGGGCGGCAGCAGCGGTCCGGTCGCGGGCGCGCTCGGCCAGGTCGAGGTCGCGCCGATCGCGGGCAAGAATGGCTGGCTGATGGCGACCGCACTGCGCGATCGGCTCCCCTCGAACGGCGCACCTGCGCTCTACCGGATCGACATCCGCCTCGACGACACGATCAGCGGCCTCGGCGTCCGCACCGACGACAGCGTCTCGCGCGAACGCCGCACGTTGCGCGCGCGCTATCAGCTCGTGCGGATCGGCGACAACTCGGTGTTGCTCGACGCGACCGCCGGCTCCGACGCCGGCATCGACGTCGTCCGCTCCGAATATGCGACGATCGCCGCTGAGAATACCGCGCTCGAACGCCTGTCGCAGATCGTCGCCGACCAGATCGTCGCGCGCGTTGCGCTGTATGCGCGCAACACGCCTGCGGTCGCCGCGGCGCAGGCCACTACGCCCGCCAAGTGAAGGCCAGCGCCGGCCAGATCCGCGGTGCGCTGGCCAAGCCGGGCGGCGACATCCGCCTGTACCTGCTCCACGGCCCCGACGAGGCCGGCGCAAGCGACCTCGCCCGCGTGCTGGCCAAGGCGATGGGCGCGGATGCCGAACGCGTCGATCTCGACGGCTCGACGCTCAAGAGCGACCCCGGCCGGCTGACCGACGAAGCCGCGTCGCTGTCGCTGTTCGCCGGCGCAAGGTTCGTCCGCGTTGCGTCGGCCGGCGAGGAAAGCCTGGAAGCCTTCACCAACCTGCTCGCGGCCGAACGCGTCGGCAACCCGGTCGTCGCGATCGCCCCGACCGTCAAATCCACCGCCAAGATCGTCAAGCTCGCGATCGACTCCCCGCGCGCGATGGCGTTCGCCTGCTACGCCCCGACCGCGCAGGACGCCGAACGCCTCGCAACGACGATCGCCAACGAGAACGGCCTCCGCCCCGCCCCCGGCGTCGCCCGCCGCCTGGTCGATACCACTGGCGGCGACCGCGCCGTCATTTCGCGCGAGATCGAGAAGCTTGCGTTGTATCTCGACGCCGCACCCGATCGCCCCGCGGACCTCGATCACCACGCACTCGATGCCGTCGGTGCGGACCTCGGCGATGCGGAAATGAGCCGCGCGATCGATGCGGTGATCGAGGGCCGGGTCGACGATCTCGGCGCCGAACTCGCCGTGCTCGAAGAAGCCGGCACCTCGCCGATCCCGTGGCTCCGCCAACTCGTCCGCCGCCTGATCGCGCTCGCCGACATGCGCGGCGAAATCGACCGCGGCGAAGCGGTCGACGCCGTGATGAAACGCCACCGCGTGTTCTTCAAGGAAGAGGCCAGCACCGCGCGGTCCTTGCGCCGCTGGTCACCGGTAATGCTCGCCACCGCGATCCAGCGCGTCCGGACCGCCGAGCGCGCGATCATGGCATCGGGGAATGCTGGTGGAGTTGTGGCGGAGGCAGCAGTGGTGGCGCTATCCCAAGCGATCGCCCGGCGAAACTAACGCATCTGCCCCCTCCCCGTTCGTGCTGAGTAGAGACCGAGTAGCTCCGTCAGGAGCGTATCGAGGGCTCGTATCGAAGCATGGGTTCCGCGCGCCAACCCGTCCTTCGATACGCCATCTTGATACACGGCGATGCCGCTACTCGATGGCTACTCAGGACGGTTGAGATCCGTCGCGTCTCAGATCGCCCCACCCGTCAGCCGCTGGCAAACCATATCAAGCTGGTCCAACGTCGAGTAACTCAACGTCAGCGTCCCCGCAGTCTCGGTATGCGCCACCTTCACCTGCAACCCGAGCAAATCAGCCAACTGCCGCTCCAACGCCGCAATATCCGCATCCGGCACCCGAGGCTCGGACGAACCACCGCCACTCCGGCTCCGCCCAGGCTTCGCATCCCGCGCCAGCTTCTCGGTCTCGCGCACCGACAGCCCCCGCGACACGACCTGGTCCGCCAGCGACTCCACATCGGGCGACCCGAGCAACGCCCGAGCATGCCCCATCGACAGCGATCTATCGACCACCTGCGACTGCACTTGCGCCGGCAGCTCCAGCAACCGCAGCAGGTTCGCGACATGACTGCGCGACTTATGGACGATCTTGGCGAGCACCTCCTGCGTGTGGCCATACTCGCCCGCCAGCCGCTGATACGCTTGCGCCTCTTCGATCGCGTTGAGGTCCTCCCGCTGGATGTTCTCGATCAGCGCGATCTCGAGCGTCTCGGCGTCGTCGAAGTCGCGGACGACGACCGGCACCTCGTGGAGCCGCGCACGCTGCGCCGCCCGCCAGCGCCGCTCGCCCGCGACGATCTGATAATCGTGGCCGTGCGGGCGGACGACGATCGGCTGGATCAGCCCCCGCGACGCGATCGACGCCGCGAGTTCGTCGAGCATCGCCTCGTCGAAATGCCGCCGCGGCTGATCAGGATGTGGCGACAGCGAGCTGACCGGCAGCATCCGCACACCTGTCGATTGCTGCGCCGCACCATCCGCCGATACCGGCGTCTCGCGCGCCATCTCGCCGAGCAGCGCGTTGAGGCCCCTGCCCAACCCCGGGCGACCACGTTTGTTACCGTCGCTCATGCCGCAACCTGCGCAGTTGCCGGAAGCCGCCCGATAAGCTCACGCGCGAGCGCAATATACGCCTGCGACCCCGAGCAGCGATGATCGTAGATCAGCGCGGGCAACCCGTGGCTCGGCGCCTCCGAGAGCCGCACGTTCCGCGGGATCACCGTCTCGAACACCACTTTGCCGAGAACCGCGCGAACGTCCGCCGAAACCTGATCCGTCAGCCGGTTACGCCGATCGAACATCGTCAGCGCAACCCCCAGGATCGACAGACCCGGATTGAACCGTTGGCGGATTCGCTCGACCGTACTCAACAACTGCGACAACCCCTCAAGCGCGAAAAACTCGCATTGTAGCGGCACCAGCAGCGAGTCCGCCGCGACCATCGCGTTGATCGTCAGCAGCCCCAGCGACGGCGGGCAATCGATCAGCGCGATATCCCAAGGACCCTGCGCCGCCTTCACCGCACGATCGAGCCGGTGCGTCCGCGCGTCGAAATCGACGAGCTCGATCTCCGCGCCCGACAGGTCGACCGTCGCCGGCACGATATCGAGCCGGGGGACGCGCGTATGCACCACCGCGTCCTCGATCGACGTCTCGCCGACCAGCACGTCATAGCTCGACCGCTCGCGCTGCGAATGACCGATGCCGAGTCCGGTCGATGCGTTGCCCTGCGGATCAAGATCGACCAGCAGCACACGCATCCCCGTCGCCGCGAGCGCGGTCGCGAGGTTGATGGCGCTGGTGGTCTTGCCCACCCCACCCTTTTGATTGGCGACCGCGATGGTGATCATCGCGCGCTTACCCGATCCAGAACCACGATCGACGACTCCGGGTTCGTGACGCTTTGTTCCACGTGGAACATAAACCGCCAATGCTGCTTGAGCGCGGCCAGCTCCTCCTCGTCGAAACGCCCCCGAGGAAGCAACCACCGCGTCTCCGTTGTGGCGCAGTGCGCCGCGCCACGCAAAAGGTTTTGCAGCGAGGCGACCGCTCGCGCGGAAATGATCGACGCGTCCGCGGTCGCATTCTCGACTTTCGACGCGTGAACGCGGACCTGATCGCCGAGGCCAAGCCGAGCGACACAAAGCTGGAGGAAGTCCGCACGCCGGCGCCGGGGCTCGACCAGATCGACCGGCCCCTCGCGAACCAGCGCGACGACCATACCGGGAAACCCCCCGCCAGTGCCGATATCGAGCCAGCGCTTCGACGACGTATCCGCCCCAGCGAGAGCGACGAGCTGGAGCGAGTCCACCACGTGCCGATCCCAGACCGTCGGGATTGTCGACGGTGCAATCAGGTTCTGGTGCGGCGCTTCCTCGACGACCATCGCGACGAACGCTGTCAGCCGCTCGGTAACCTCCGCCCCGAACCGTTCGGTTGTCCAGCTCTGTGCATCGTCTTCGGTCATGCTGGCACTCGTTTCGTATGCAATAATACCGCGGACAAAGCCGCCGGGGTGATCCCCCGTACTCGCGCCGCCGCCGCCAGCGAGGTCGGCCGCGCCGCGCTCAGGCGATCGATCATCTCGTTCGAAAGGCCAGGCACGCGGTCATAGGCAAGGTCCTCCGGCAAATGGATCGCCTCGTCGGCCCGCAACCGCGCGACCTCCTGCGCCTGCCGCTCGATATACGGAGCGTAGCGCGCGTCCTCTAACACTTCGTCAACGACCGCGGTCGGGATGCCCGTCGCTGCGTCCGGCGCGACATGCTCGAGCTTGACGCCCTCAAACCGCAGCCAGTCGAACGCAGTCCGCCGCGCACCATCTCGACCAATCGCCACACCCTGATCGGCCACGTGGGTCGCCGTCCGCTCGCAATCGAGCGCCGATCGGAAGCGAGTACGATCCTCGGCCAGTGCATGCTGATGCGCCAGCCGCTCGGGTCCAAGACACCCAGCCGCCTCCGCAATCCCACCCAGCCGCGTCTCGGCGTTATCCGCGCGCAACGACAACCGGAACTCCGCGCGCGCCGTGAGCATCCGATACGGCTCGGTCACCCCTTGCAGCGTGAGATCGTCGATCATCACCCCGAGATAGCTCGACGCACGATCCAAAATCACCGGCGCGAGATCGCACGCATACGCCGCCGCATTGAGCCCAGCGACGAGCCCCTGCCCCGCCGCTTCCTCATACCCCGTCGTGCCGTTGATCTGCCCCGCGCAAAACACGCCCTCGATCGCCCCCAGCGCTAACCGCGTATCGAGTGCACGCGGATCGATATAATCATATTCGACCGCATAGCCCGGCATCGTCATCGTCACGCGCTCGAGCCCGGGAATGCTAGCGAGCATCGCCGCCTGAACCTCGACCGGCAACGACGTCGACAACCCGTTCGGATAGACCGTCGCATCGTCGAGCCCCTCGGGTTCGAGGAAAACCTGGTGCCCGTCGCGGTCGCCGAACCGATGCACCTTGTCCTCGATCGACGGACAGTAACGCGGCCCCGCCGCCTCGATCGCACCGGTAAACAGCGGCGATCGATGGAATGCCTCACGGATGATCGCATGCGTCCGATCAGTCGTACGCGTGATGGCACACGCGATCTGCGGCAGCGGACGCGCCCGAGTCATTGGCGACATCGTCCAGGGATCAAGGTCCGAGGGCTGCTCGGCAAGCGCGCCCCAGTCGATCGTGCGCCCATCGAGCCGCGGTGGCGTCCCCGTCTTCAGCCGCGCCATCGGCAGGTCCCGCGCGCGCAACTGATCCGCAAGTGGCTTGGCCGCCCGCTCGCCAATCCGCCCCCCTTCCTCGCGATCGTCACCCCGGAAGATCCGTCCGCCCAGGAACGTGCCGGTCGCCAGTACGACCGCTCGTGCCGCCACGATCGCGCCATCCGCCAGCACTACACCCGCCACGCGATCGCCGTCGAAATGCAACGCCGTCGCCTCGCCCTCGACGATCGACAGCCCTTCCGTGGTCGCAAGCATCGCCTGGATCGCACCGGAATAGAGACGGCGATCAGCCTGGATCCGAGGCCCCTGCACCGCCGAACCCTTGCTGCGATTGAGCATCCGATAGTGGATCGCGGCAGCGTCTGCGGCGCGGCCTATCAGCCCGTCGAACGCGTCCACCTCGCGAACCATATGCCCCTTACCGAGCCCTCCGATCGCCGGATTGCACGACATGGCGCCAATATGCGCAGCGTCGAACGACACGAGCGCGGTACGCGAGCCCCTCCGCGCCGCCGCGGCTGCGGCTTCGGTTCCGGCATGGCCACCGCCAACCACCACTACATCGAACATGTCACGGCCGTAGAACGCCGCGACCGACGCGTCAAAGATGTTCCACGTGGAACATCACTTACCGATGCAAAAACGTCCGAACAGCGCGTCGAGCATCTCCCCCGTCGCATCGAGCCCGAGCACGCCGGCGAGGATCGCACGGGCCTGTCGAAGGTGTTCCGCGACGATAAGCGCGTCCGAGCTTCGATACCGCAGGGCCTTAACTGCCGCAGCGCATTGCCGGCGCTGGTGCTGCTTCAACGCGATCTCATCGCCACGCGGCAGCATAGCAATCGCTCGCCGATGCAGTTCATCCCACAGTGAGTCGAGCGATCCCTGGTCGTTTTGCGAGACCGCCAATGTCCGACCGGAGGGCAGTTCTCCCCGCCCCGGCAAATCCGCGCGCGCATGAATCCAGATCGCATCCCTGCGGGGCGGCGCGGTGTCCGCCAGCCACATCACGATGTCCGCCGCGGCGAGCGCACCTTCCGCACGCGTGACGCCGATCGCCTCGATCGGATCGAGCGTATCGATCAAACCCGCGGTGTCGGTCAGCACATAGGCGACACCATTCCGCGTCACCGGCACATCGATCCGATCGCGCGTCGTTCCCGAGATCGGCGAAACGATCGCCGCATCGCGCTCGCCGAGCAGGTTGAGCAACGTCGACTTGCCGCTGTTGGGCGGACCGCCAATGACGACGCGCAGGCCGTCCTTCAGCCGCTCGACCGGCGGGGCATCGACCACCGTCTCGATCTGCGCAGCGAGCGCGTCGATCTCCGAGACGATCGCGTCGAACGCTGCGGTATCGCTCGCGACGTCGTCCTCGTCCGCGAAGTCGAGCATCGCCTCGATCCGCGCGGACAGCATCGCAACCGAGTCCATCCAGCCGCGGACCGCTTGGCTCACCCGCCCCTCGGCCGCCGTCATCGCCGCGACGCGCTGACTCTCGGTCTCGGCTTCGAGAAGATCGGCGAGCCCCTCCGCCTCGGTCAGGTCGATCCGCCCGTTGGTCAAAGCACGGCGCGTGAACTCCCCCGGCTCGGCGTGTCGCAAGCCTGGCATCCCCGACAACACCCGCTCGACCGCAGCGATCACCGCGCGACCACCGTGGCAATGAAACTCGACCAGATCTTCGCCGGTTGCCGTCGCGGGTCCCGGAAACACGATCACCAACGCGCGATCAAGAAGCGCGCCATCCGCGTCCCGCAATCCCCGGAGGCTAGCATGGCGCGGCACCGGCAACGGTCCCGCGAGCACCTCGGCCGCGGCAAACGCCTTAGGCCCGCTCACACGAACCACGGCGATCGCAGCTGGTGGCCGCCCGCTCGATACCGCGAAAATCGTCTTCACGGGAAACTCAGCCGCTTTTCGTCGCGCTGTCGAACAGCCGCTTCCACATCGCCATCCCCGCCTCGCCCATCGGCTGCCAGCCGCGCATCATCGACTCGAGCATTTCCGGCTTCATCTGGCCGTCCGGGATCGCCTCCATCATCATCGCGATATAGCGATCGTGGATCGGCGTCAGGTCGGGCAGCCCGACCGCGCGACGCGCCTCTTCGGGGGTGCATTCGATCTCGATATTCATCTTCATGTGACGCACCCTCGATGACGCTTGAGCGGTCCATCGCGGCGCTGCATAGCGGGGGAATGTATGCGCGCGATGCCGCCTCGATCGCAACGCCTATCGGTCTGGTCCGCGTGACCGGCACCGGGGACCGGATCGACGCGATCGATATCGGCGTCGAGGATGGTTCGACCAGCGATGCCCCCGCGATCCTGGAAGCACTCCGCCAGCTCGACGCGTATTTCGCCGGACGGCTTACCGAGTTCGACCTGCCCCTCGCGCTCTCCCCTACCCCGCGCGGTGCCGCCCTTCGCCAGGCGATCGTCGACATCGCCTACGGCACCACGGCAAGCTACGGCGCGCTCGCCAAGGCGATCGGCTCGAGCCCGCGCGCGATCGGCCAAGCGTGCGCACGCAATCCTTTTCCGATCATCGTCCCCTGCCACCGAATTCTGGGAGCCGGGGGAAGGCTTGGTGCGTACTCCGCGGGGGAAGGCCCGATCACCAAATCCCAGCTGCTCGACCACGAGCGGCCGCAAGGAGGACTTTTATGACGAACACTGCAAAGATCGCCACGCTCGCGGGCGATGGCGAATTCACCGCGTATCGCGCGACGCCGGCAGGCACGCCAAAGGACGCGATCGTCGTGATCCAGGAGATCTTCGGCGTGAACGCAGGGATCCGCCGCAAGTGCGATACGCTCGCCGAGGCCGGCTATCTCGCAATCGCCCCCGACCTGTTCTGGCGGCTGAAGCCGGGCATCGAGCTTGATCCGGACATCAAGCCCGAGTTCGACCGTGCGCTCGAACTGATGGGCAAATTCGACCAGGACAAGGGTATCGCCGACATCGAGGCGAGCATCCGCGCCGCCCGCAGCGAACTCGGTGACGACGCCAAAGTCGGCGTGGTCGGCTACTGCCTCGGTGGGCGCCTGGCGTTCATGACCGCGGCGCGGACCGACGTCGATGCGAGCGTCGGCTATTACGGCGTCGGGATCGACGGCCTGCTCGGCGAAAAGCACGCGATCGCGCACCCGGTGCTGTTGCACGTGCCGGAGGAGGATCACTTCGTCGACAAGGCTGCGCAGGCAGCGATGCACGCCGGTCTCGACGATCACCCCAAGGTGACGATCTACGATTACGCGGGCGAGGACCACGGCTTCGCGACCGAGTTCGGCGAGCGGCGCTCGGATGCGTCGGCCAAGCTGGCGGACGAGCGTACGGCGAAGTTCTTTGCGGAGAATTTGGGCTAAAACCTCTCCGTCACCCCGGACTAGTTCCGGGGTCCACGGTTCCGCGAATTCACGACTATCGAGCGTGCGGAACGGTGAATGCCAGAACGAGCCCGGCATGACGGAAGTGCTGACGGCGAACATGAAAAAGGCCTCGCCGGACGATCCCGGCGAGGCCTTTTCCTTATCCCATCCGCACCGCGATCAGCGCAGCAGCGAGATGATCCCGAGCGTCTCGCCGGTGCCGACCCAGCCCTCGTAGATCATCTTCAGCGCGACCACGAGGATCACTGCGAGGCCGATATACGCGATCCAGCGATACTTGTTGATGACGCGCGCGATGTAGTTCGCCGCCAGACCCATCATCGCGACCGACAGCAGCAGGCCGATGACGAGGATGCCGGGATGCTCGCGTGCCGCACCAGCGACCGCCAGGACGTTGTCGAGGCTCATCGAGACGTCGGCGACGGCGACGGCCCAGGCCGCACTGGCGAAGCCCTTCGAGGAACGGATACCCGATCGCTCGTCGCCCTCGATCTCATCGGAGCCGGCGTTCTCCGCGCCCTCGCGGATTTCGCGCCAGAACTTCCAGCTGACCCAGAGCAGCAACAGGCCGCCCGCAAAGATCAGTCCGACTATCCCCATCAGCCACGTCACGATCAACGCGAAGAAGATGCGCAGCACGAGCGCGGCGCCGATGCCGATCAGGATGACCTTCTTGCGCTGGTCGGTCGGCAGCCCGGCGGCGAGTGCGCCGACGACGATCGCGTTGTCGCCCGCGAGGACGAGGTCGATCATCAGGACCGATCCGAACGCGGCAAGCGCCTTCGGGTCGCCCAGATTGGAGAAGTCGGCGACGATATGCTGCCAGATTTCCAGCGGCGAGCCGGGGCCCGCGGTGCTCGATGCGGCGGCGGCCAGCATGGCGATGATACTCAAGATGTCAGCTCCCGGTGACGGTTTTCAGGGTGTTTAATAGCAAAGCGGCACGCGAAAGCCATGCTCTCGCGCGCCGTCTTGGTGTGCTTGGCGGACATGGGCAAAGCCCATGTCGTCGGTCGGGGCCTCGCCCCGCCGGCCGGATCGATGTGAGTCCCGCTGCAGCGTGCAGCGGGCCGCATTCGATCACTGATTCATGGAATCGAAGAAATTCTCGTTGGTCTTCGAATCCTTCATCTTGTCGAGCAGGAACTCCATCGCGTCGATCGTGCCCATCTGCATCAGGATGCGGCGCAGGACCCACATCTTGCTGAGCTTGGCCTTGTCGACCAGCAGTTCTTCCTTGCGGGTGCCCGACTTGCCGACGTCGAGCGCCGGGAAGATGCGCTTGTCCGCGACCTTGCGGTCGAGCACGATTTCCGAGTTACCGGTGCCCTTGAACTCCTCGAAGATCACCTCGTCCATGCGGCTGCCCGTATCGATCAGCGCGGTCGCGATGATCGAAAGCGAACCGCCCTCCTCGATGTTGCGCGCGGCGCCGAAGAAGCGCTTCGGACGCTGTAGCGCGTTGGCGTCGACACCGCCGGTCAGGACCTTGCCCGACGACGGCACGACGGTGTTGTAGGCACGGCCCAGACGCGTGATCGAGTCGAGCAGGATCACCACGTCCTTCTTGTGCTCGACCAGGCGCTTGGCCTTTTCGATCACCATTTCAGCGACTTGCACGTGGCGCTGCGCGGGTTCGTCGAAGGTCGAGCTGACCACCTCGCCCTTCACGCTGCGCTGCATGTCGGTGACTTCCTCGGGACGCTCGTCGATCAGCAGGACGATCAGGAACACCTCCGGGTGGTTGTCGGTGATCGCCTTGGCCATGTTCTGCAACATGACCGTCTTGCCGACGCGTGGCGGCGCGACGATCAGCGTGCGCTGGCCCTTGCCCTGCGGCGAGACGATGTCGATCACCCGCGCCGACTTGTCCTTGACGGTCGGGTCGGCGGGATCGAGCGTCAGCTTGCTCTCGGGGTAGAGCGGCGTGAGATTGTCGAAATTGACGCGGTGGCGGACGACGTCGGGATCGTCGAAATTGACGGCCGTGAGCTTCACCAGCGAGAAATAGCGTTCGCCATCCTTCGGCCCGCGGATCTCGCCCTCGACCGTGTCACCGGTGCGCAGGCCGAACTTCCGCACCTGGTTCGGTGAGATGTAGATGTCGTCGGGACCAGCGAGATAGTTCGATTCCGGCGAGCGCAGGAAGCCGAAGCCGTCGGGCAGCACTTCGATCGTGCCGAGCCCCATGATCTGGTCGCCATTGTCCGCCTGGACCTTCAGGATCGCGAACAGCAGGTCCTGCTTGCGCAGCGTCGAGGCGCTCTCGACCCCCAGTTCCTCGGCCAGCTGGACCAGCTCGGCGGGTTTCTTTTTCTTCAGGTCTTTGAGATGCATGGGGATTTCCGGATAGCAATCAACGGGAGAACGCTCGGTCGGCGGTGCGCTTGGGAAGCGGAACTGGGCGAGACGAGTCTGGCAAGACACGACCGGGCAGGACGCCAGGAGGCCGTGTTGGGAGAAGGGGTTAGAATTGGGGGGCGGGTTAGTCAAGCGGAGACGGGAACTCCGCTCTCGCCGTTCCCCTGCGAACGCAGGGGCCCAGGATCACGGACGCGATCGCCTGTAACCCTGGGCTCCTGCGTTCGCAGGAGAACACGCGTTCAGAACGGCTTGACGATCACCAGCACGACGATCAGCGTCACCGCCAGTGCAGGCACCTCGTTGAGCATCCGCAACTGCTTCCCCGCCAGCGTCGGCTTCCCCGCGGCGAGCTTCTTCGCATAGCCGACCGCCCAGCCGTGATACCCCGACAACAGCAGCACCAGCACCAGCTTCAGGTGCAGCCACCCCAGCCCCGGCGCGCCGTCCGCCAGCCCAAGGTTCAAGGCCAGCGCGATCCCCAGCACCCAGACGACGATCATCGCCGGCGTCAGTATGATGTGGCGAATCTTGCTCTCGCGCTCGACCCAGTTCGCCGCCTCGGTCGTGTTGCCCGCCGCCAGCGCCTCCTGATGATACACGAGATAGCGCGGCAGCATGAACAGCCCCGCCATCCAGAAGATCACGAAGATCAAATGCGCCGCCTTCACCCAGTCATAGGCAGCGCCGAGAAAACCGCTCATGTCGTGCTCCTTACGCGGGCGATCAGCTGCTCGACATGCGCGATGGGCGTGTCGGGCAGGATGCCATGGCCGAGGTTGAAGACGTGCGGGCGATCGACGAACGCCGCGAGGATCCGGTCGATCGCCGCATCGAGATCCGCCCCACCTGCGATCAACGCGAGCGGATCGAGATTGCCCTGCACCGGCATGTCCGCCGGCAACGATGCGTGCGCCCACACCGGATCGACCGTCTCGTCCAGCCCGATCGCATCGACGCCGGTCTCACGCGCATAGGCCGGAAGCTTACCCCCTGCCCCCTTCGGAAAGCCGATGATCGGCACGCCGGGGCAACGCGCGTGGAGGCGCTCGACGATCGATGCGGTCGGCGCGATCACCCAGCGCTCGAACTGTGCGGGCGAGAGCGAGCCCGACCAGCTGTCGAACAGCTGCACCACGTCGACGCCCGCCTCGACCTGCCGCGCGAGATACTCGACCGTGTTGTTCGCGATCGCATCGATGATCGCACCGAATGCCTCGGGATCGCGATACGCAAAGCGCCGCGTCTCGGACTGATCCTTCGAACCCTTCCCCGCCACCATATAGGTCGCGACCGTCCAGGGAGACCCCGCAAAGCCCAGGAACGTCGTCTCGGGCGGCAAGGCAGCGGCGACCTTCGCAACGGTGCCGTAGACCGGCTCCAGCCGCCCCATCACCGGCTGCAACCGATCGAGCGCATGGTCGACCAGCGCCGGCTCGAGCCGAGGCCCCTCGCCGACCCCGAAGCTCAAATCCTGCCCGAGCGCCCAAGGGATCATCAGGATGTCCGAGAACAGGATCGAGCCGTCGAACCCGAACCGGCGGATCGGCTGGAGCGTGACTTCGGCCGCGGCGTCGGGATCCGTCGCGAGCGCGAGGAACCCGCCCTTCTCGGCGCGGAGTTCACGGTATTCGGGAAGATACCGCCCCGCCTGCCGCATGAGCCACAGCGGCGGCACGGCCTGACGCTCCCCGCGAAGGGTCGCCAGGAGCGGCTTGAAGGACGGCGAATGGGAGGTCGGATCGGTCAGCGGAGCACCCTTCTTCTACTATAAGAAGATTCTAGAAATAGGTTGTTGCAGTGGTTGGGCGGTTGAACCCGGGACTTATGCGGTGATCCCGGAAATGCCAACAGCTTGACCCCTCGGCACGCCCACAAACGCGCTGATTCGATTCAAGGCTCCCCGTTACCCACAGCCTGTGGATAAAATCGGCCCCTGTGCGCGGGCATGTGGATAGAATGGGTGTTATCCACGGCACACCGGTCGCTTGGCGAGGGGGATGAGTTACGCTAGCCCTTCTCCCCATGTTATCCACAGATCCACGCCCAGGGACCCCATCGCTGGGGACAAGATGCCGATGATCCGGCTCCATCTTCATCTGCTGTCGGACTCAACCGGCGAGACGCTGGAGAACATCGCGAAGGCGGCGCTGGCGCAATATGACGACGTCGAGACGGTCCGCCATTTCTGGCCGATGGTCCGCACCGAGGCGCATCTCGAGCGTATCCTTCAGGAGATCGCGCAGAACCCGGGGCTGGTCGTCTTCACGCTGGTGAACCCCGCGACCCGGCGGATTCTGGAGCAAAGGTGCCTGGCGTTGGGGCTGCCCGCGGTGGCGCCGCTCGACCCCGTGAATGACGCACTTTCCGGGTTACTGGGACAGCAGGCGAAGGCGCGACCGGGCCGTCAGCATGTCCTAGATGCGGCCTATTTTGCGCGCGTCGATGCAATCCAGTGGACGATCGCGCACGACGACGGGATCGCCTCGGAAGAATGGGAGGAGGCCGATATCGTCCTTGCGGGCGTGTCGCGTTCGTCGAAGACGCCGACCTCGATCTATCTCGCCAACCGCGGCTACAAGACCGCGAACATCCCGATCGTCGTGGAAAGCCCACCACCGCTAAACCTCTACAAGCTCGCCAACCCGCTGATCGTCGGCCTTACGACCAGTGCGGACCGGCTGATCCAGGTCCGCCGCAACCGCCTGCTGTCGCTCAACCAGCAGCCCGACACGTCCTATGTCGAGGAGGAAGCGGTGATGCGCGAGTTGGCCTTTGCGCGCCGCATGTTCGCCGACAATGGCTGGCCGGTGATCGACGTTACCAGGCGTTCGATCGAGGAAACCGCAGCGGCGATCATCGCCTTGTGCAACCAGCGCCGCGCCGACGCCGCTCCGAAGGTCGAGTCATGAGCCTGATCCTCGCCTCGCAAAGCGCTTCGCGTCGCGCGATGCTGACCGCCGCCGGCGTACCGTTCGAGGCGACCTTCGCCGGCGTCGACGAGGATGCAGCCAAGGCGGCGCTACGCGACCTGTCGCCCCGCGATCTCGCCGATGCGCTGGCCGAACTGAAGGCGCTCAAGGTATCCGCGAGAATGCCCGGCTATCTCGTCCTCGGCAGCGACTCGCTGGTAGCACTGGAAGACGGCACCATCCTCGACAAGCCCGTAGACCGCGCAGATGCGGCGGCACACCTGCGGCTGATGTCGGGTAAGCGTCACGACCTCTGGAGCGCCGCGGTCATCGCCGAGAACGGCCAGGCGATCTGGCGCCACGTCGAGCGCGCGAAGATGCACGTCCGCCCGCTGTCCGACGCGTTCATCGAGACGTATCTCGACGCGGAATGGCCTGCGATTTCCGGCTGCGTCGGCTGCTACCGGATCGAAGGCCCCGGCGCGCAACTGTTCGCCAGGATCGAGGGAAGCCAGTTCACGGTACTCGGCATGCCGCTACTCAACGTCCTCGACTTCCTCCGCGTCCGCGGCGAGTTGCCGGCGTAACCCGAAGCTTCAATCCTCCCCCGCCAGGGGGAGGTGTCTGGCGCTTGCCAGACGGAGGGGGAGGCATGCGAAACGCGCGTTCCGTGTCCTCCACCTCCGTCACCTTCGGTGCCACCTCCCCCTTGCGGGGGAGGATTGAGTAGGAGCTGCACATGGCAATCCGCCCGCGCTAGACTAATTCTTGTTCACCCGCGAAGGCGGGTGCCCAGACTGGATCCCCGCCGCCGCGGGGAAACACGGAGCTTCGAATGACCCGTCCCTATGCAGAAGTGATCGGCGATCCGATCGCACAGTCGAAATCGCCGCTGATCCACGGCTTCTGGCTCGACGTGCTCGGGATCGACGCAGAGTACCGCCATAAGCTCGTCACCGCCGACACCCTCCCCGCCTACTTCGCCGAACGCAAAGCCGACCCAGCCTGGCGCGGGTGCAACATCACGATGCCGCACAAGCTCGCCGCACTCGACCACGTCTCCGATCCCGGCAACGTCCGCGGAACGATCGGCGCGATCAACACGGTGTTTCGCAACCAAGCGGGCGACTGCATCGGCACCAACACCGACGCCGCCGGGTTCTGGGCGCCGATCGACGACCTCGACATCGCTGGCCAACCCGTCACGGTGATCGGCGCCGGCGGTGCTGCCCGCGCAATCCTGTTCGCGCTCTCGCGAATGGGTGTCGGCCCGGTGACGATCCTCAACCGCAATCCGCTGAAGGGCGCGGCATTGCTGTCGACGTTCGGCCTCAAGGGTCAAGCGCTCCCGATCGGCCCCGCCGCCCCGCCATCGCGCCTGCTCGTCAACGCCAGCGTACTCGGCATGGCCGGTCAACCACCGCTCGATATCGATCTCGGCGCGCTCGAACCGGACTCGCTCGTCTACGACATCGTCTATTCCCCGCTCGAAACCGGCCTCCTGAAAGCGGCACGCGCGCGCGATCTCGAAACCGTCGACGGCCTGGAGATGCTGATCGGCCAAGCTGCGGTCGCCTTCGAGATATTGTTCCACGTGGAACCACCGCGCGATCGCGACGACGATCTTCGCGCGCTGCTAATCAAATGATCATCGGCCTCACCGGATCGATCGGCATGGGCAAATCAGCCGTCGCCGCGATGTTCGCCGACGAAGCCGTCCCCGTGTTCGACGCCGACGCGACCGTCCACCGCTTGCAAGGTGTCGGCGGGCGACTGGTCCCCGCGATCGAAGCCGCCTTCGCCGGCACCACCACCAACGGTGCAGTCGACCGCGCAAAGCTCGGCGCCGCGGTGTTCGGCAACGACGCCGCGATCAAGCGGCTCGAGGCGATCGTCCACCCCGCCGTCGGCGAAGAACGCGCCGCCTTCCTCGCCCAGCATGCCGGCCAGCGAGTCGTCTTCGACGTCCCTCTCCTCTTCGAGACGGATGGCGACCGCAAGGTCGACGTGATCGTCGTCGTCTCCGCCGCCCCCGACGTCCAGCGCGCCCGCGTCCTCGCCCGCCCCGGCATGACCGCGGAGAAGTTCGCCGCGATCCTCGCCCGCCAGACCCCCGACGCCGAGAAACGCGCCCGCGCGGATCACGTTATCCACACCGACACCAGCTTCGACGCAACACGCGCGCAAGTCCGGGCGGTGCTTGCATCCTTGGAAATCTGAGCCGATACCATCGGGATGCGTGAGATCGTCTTCGATACCGAAACCACCGGCCTAAGTTTTTCCGGCGGCGACCGCATGGTCGAAATCGGCTGCGTCGAGATGCTCAACCGGGTCGAGACCGGCCGCACCTTCCACGCATATTACCACCCCGAGCGCGACATGCCGGTCGAGGCGTTCAACGTCCACGGGCTGAGCGCGCAGTTCCTCTCCGACAAGCCGAAGTTCGCCGACGCGGTCGAGGACCTGCTCGAATTCGTCGGCGACGCGCCGATGATCGCGCACAATGCCGGCTTCGACTTCTCGTTCCTCAACGGCGAGCTGACCAAGTGCGGCCGCCAGATCGTCCACATGAAGCGGATGGTCGACACGCTGCAGATCGCGCGCAGCCGTCACCCCGGCGCCAAGCATTCGCTCGACGCGCTCTGTTCGCGCTTCGGCATCGATCGCAGCCACCGCGTCCTGCACGGCGCGCTGCTCGACGCGCAGTTGCTCGCGCAGGTCTATGTCGAGCTGATGGGCGGCCGCCAGATCGGCCTCGGCCTGCTGAGCGATACCGGCAGCAACGCCGCGACTCCGATCGTCGCACAGGCGCCTCGGGTCGTTCGCCCTGCCCGCGTTTTCGCGGTGAGCGAGGGAGACCTTGCGGCCCATGCTGCGTTTATGAAGGGGATCACGGATCCGATCTGGGGGGCCGTGGCGTCCGGATGACGCTGGCAGGGTGGAGCCAATAGGACCGCCCGAAGACTGTAACGCCGTTAAGGAGACGACAATGGATATCCGGATTTCTGGTCATCAGGTTGACACTGGCGAAGCACTCAACAGCCACGTGGAAGACCGACTCCAGGGTATCGCCGACAAGTATTTCTCGCGCGCCATCTCGGCCGAGGTCACGTTCGGCAAGGGCCCGCACGACGCCGGCTTCAAATGCGACATCGTCTCGCACGTGATGAAGGGCCTCGTGATCAAGGGCCACGGCGACGCCTATGACGCGCGCGCGGCGTTCGATGCCGCCGCCGCCAAGATCGAGACTCAGCTCCGTCGCTACATGCGCCGCCTGAAGGATCGCCACGCCGGCGAAGCAGTCGCGATGGCCGAGAGCAACGGCTACGACAATGCCGGCTACACGCTGTTCCAGGAAAGCATCGAGGAAGACGATGTCGCGGATGCACCGCTGATCATCGCCGAAACGCGCGTGGATATCCCGGAGGCCAGCGTGTCCGACGCGGTGATGATGCTCGATCTGCGTAACACCGCCGCGTTGCTGTTCATGAATGCGGGCACCGGTGCCCACAACATGGTCTATCGTCGCGGCGATGGCACGATCGGTTGGGTCGAGCCACAGCGAGCAGCGGCCACCCCGGCCCAATAAAGAAGGGTCCATAAAGGTGCGGGTCTCAAGGCCGCGCCTTTACGCCCCCGCGCAACCCGCTAAGGCGGACGCGCGCGGGGGCGCTTGAGACATTAACACAATGACCGATTTCAGTGATATGCTGCGTCCCGACGCAGTGCAGACGGGCGTGATCGCCAAAAACAAGAAGGCAGTGTTCCAGCATCTCGCCACGGTTGCGTCTGAGATACTCGATGCAGACCCCAAGATGATCGCCGATCGGCTGGCTGCACGCGAGAAACTCGGCTCGACCGGGTTTGGCGGCGGCGTCGCGATCCCGCACGCCAAGCTCGAAGGGCTCGCGCAGGTAACCGGCGTGTTCGCGCGGCTGGCAGAGCCTGTCGACTTCCAGGCGGTCGACGATCTCCCCGTCGATCTCGTCTTCATGCTGCTCTCCCCCACCGACGCCGGCGCGGTCCACCTGAAGGCCCTCGCCCGCGTCTCGCGACGCCTGCGCGACAAGGCGTTCCTCGAGAAGCTGCGCGGCGGCGGTTCGCCCGACGCGGTCTACGCGCTGTTCACCGCCGACGAGGTCCGCGATGCAGCTTGAGTTGGCTCCCAGTTCGGCCCCAAACACAGCCGGGGCAGACGCGCATTTCCGCGCACTGGAGTCGCTCTACGCGCAAGCGCCGATCAATCGCTTCTTCGACTCCTCGCTCGAAATCCCCGAAGCCGGCGTCGCGCGCATCCATTTCACGATCGACGAGCGCCATTACCACGCCGGCGGTGCCGCGCACGGCACGAGCTATTTCAAGATGCTCGACGATGCGGCCTTCTACGCCTGCAACAGTCTGGTCACCGATCGCTTCCTGCTCACCACCGCCTTCAATCTCCTCCTCACACGCCCGCTGAAGATCGGCCCGGTGATCGCCGAAGGACGCTGGATCAGCGGCAAGCGGCGCGTGTTCGTCGCGGACGCGCGGCTGATAGACGCTGACGGTGAAGAAGCGGCAAGAGGCACCGGCACGTTCATGCGCTCCCGGATCGCGCTCGCCGGCCTCCCAGGATACCGCAGCGCAGCATGAGCGGGCGTCTCCCCAGCGGAGTCCTCGTCAGCGCGCTGTTGCGGCGCGTCAACGACGCCGGCGGCTTCGGCGCGGTGATGGCGAAGGGCGACCCGCAAGGCGGCGCAATCATGGTCATCGCGGTCGACAAGGGCGCCCCTCCCCGCCTGCTGGAACGCGGCATCGGACCTGACGGACGGATCGCGCTGATCGACTCCACCCCGCTCGAAGATCTTGATGGATATTGGCGTCGTCGCCGCGCAAGCGACCCGGATCTCTGGGTAATCGAGGTGGACATCGCATCGGCGGAACGGTTCGCCGCTGAAACGATCCTCGACGATTGACTCGAAAGCCCCCCCAATAGAGGGGAATTGCAACATTGATTGGCGTTGTGCTGGGACGGGTGCGATCCGGATCAGTTACGCAGTCGGGGGGATGCCTGGACGATCGGCTCGTACGATTGCTTCCGCGGTCCAACCGCATCTGAATAAGTTTGAATGACGATTCTTCAGCGGGCTGCGACGATCGCGGTCATGACCTTCTCTCTCGCCGGCCTGCTCGGCAACAGCGCTCCCGGTCAGGCAACCGGTATCGATCGCTCGACCACCAATCTCACTGCTCTCGCCAATCTAAACGCGCTCTCGCCGCAGAATGTTCCGCAGATCGCTCCAGTTGCCGCCACCGTCGCACCTGTCGAGACGAACGCCGAGAACACCGCAGTCAGCCCCGCCGTCGCAGAAGCCGAAGAATTCGACACGCTCGCCCAGGCCGTTGCCGCGCAGGATAGCGCCGCCGCTGACGAAGCGCTCCAGTGCCTTGCCGGCGCGATCTATTTCGAATCCAAGGGTGAGCCGCTGACCGGTCAGCTCGCCGTCGCCGAAGTCATCATCAATCGCGCCAAGTCTGGTCGTTTCCCCGCCAACGTCTGCGCCGTCGTCAAGCAGCGTGGCCAGTTCAGCTTCGTCCGCGGTGGCCAGATCCCCAACATCAACGCCGGCACCGCCTATCGCACCGCGATTGCCGTCGCCAAGGTCGCCCTCGCCGACGCGTGGAACAGCCCGGCCGACAAGGCGCTCTACTTCAACACGCCCGATCGCCGCCCCAGCGTCCGCGCGATCAAGGTCGCCTCGATCGGCAACCACATCTTCTATCGCTGATATCCCCGCGATATCGCTGAAGTCCGACCCCGTCCCGCACCCGCAGGGCGGGGTTTTTCATATCCGCCGACGCCCAGTCTATCGCCTCGGCCTATCGCAGCACCCGCGAGGCCAACCCCGCACAATCCGCATCGCTAGCCGTCGGACCCTGCTTGCCGGTGATCGCACGCCCGATCGCCTTGAAGATATTCCCCACCGATTTCACTTCCGGCGGGATCGTCACGTGCGGCTGCTGGATCGTCCCGGTCATGTACGCCGATCCCGGCAACTGCAGCAGCGCATGTTGTTTAGGCGCGCCACTCAGCCGGATTTCGATCGCTTCGGATGGAAACACGACGCTCCCTTGCCCGTGCAGTTGGCTGGCGGTGGTATCGACGATCATCGGATCGACGCGCCCGCGCCCCCGCGTCACGTCGAGTTTCACCACCACGCAGCGCAAGCCCGCGCGCTCTCCGTCCTTCGCCAGCAACGCACGCGCCGCATCGAACCCCAGCGCCGCCGCGATCCCCTGTGGCAATTGCCCGTCCCGCGCGACGAACCCGATGCTGCCATCGGCATTCCCTACCGCAGTCCGAATCGTCTCCCCCGGCCCCTTCAGCCGGACCCGGGCGCTCACATTACCGCTGAAGTCGCCGCGCCCGCCCGCCAGCGCCTGCACGCTGCTACCCCGCAACCGCAAGTCGATCGCGACGGTCGGCGTCTTGCGATCGCCTCGCTGGTCGACGGAGACCTTGCCGGTGACGGTCCCCTGCGGCAGCCTCGCGACCAACCGGTCGAGCGTCAGCAACTGGTGATCGATCGCGATCGTCCCCTTCGCGGAGACGATCGGCGACGTCCCCTTCGCGGCGACAATATGCTGGATGCGGAACCCGAACTCTGCGTCGGTGGTGTCGATCTTGCCGATGTCGATCCGCGTATTCGGCACCAGTCGCGGCCCGATCGCCCGCTCCAGCGCCGCGCCCTTGGCCTGCGCCTCGTCCGACGACAGATCCGCAAAGTCGAACTGGCGCGAGACGATGTCGCCGTTCACCTTGCTCCGCCCGTCCCGCTTGTCGACCGTCACGTGACCCGCAAAATCCGACCGCCCGACTACGCCCTTCAGCTGCGTGATGGTCCATTTCGGCGCATCGTGACGGACGTGCGCGCTGAACGACACCGGCTGCGTCCGGAACAGCCCCGCTTCGATCACCGCGTCGATCAGCTTCAGGTCGGTCGCGCGCGCCGTCACGTCGAGCGTCATCGCGTCGGTATCGAGCGGCCGGTCCATCACGCCCTTCGCCGAAATCGACAGCTTGTCCCCGTCGATCGACGCGGTGAACGGCCACGGCTTGCCCTGCGATCGCTCGATCGACGGCCCCGAGATTGCGATCCGCACGGCTGCCCCACGCACGGTGCCGGTGCCGTTCGCGCGGATGCCCGTAACCGGATCGGACGAGAACCGCGCGGTGACCTGCCGCCCCTGCTTGGCATCACGGTACGAGATCACGCTGTCGCGAATGACGAGACCCTGCAGGTCGTTCGAACTGCCGCCGCTCTTGGCCTTGCCCGGCCGATCCCAATTGGTCCGCCCCTGCTTGTCACGCACCAGCGCTAGGTTCAGCCCGGACGCCTTCACGTCGCGCGGCCCGAACCCGCCCTTCAACAACGACAGCGCGGAGAACGTCGCCTCCGCCTCGCGCAACCGCACGAAATCGCCGCTACCGGCCCACGCCGCCTGCGGAATACGAACCTGCGTGATGCGGATCGTCGGCGAGAAGCCGAACCCGTCGACCCGCTCGATCCCGCCGATCGTCACCGGCCGCCCGAAGCGCGCGGTCAGCTGCCGCTCGATCACGCCTTTCAGCGATCCCCAGGGGAACACGGCTAGCCCGATTACTACCGTAGCCATCACGGCCACGACGACGATGCCGGTGACTTTCACCCAGCGCTTGGCGACCCATCTTCTCATCTACTGCGGCGACGCGTCGAGACGAGAAACGTTCCGCAAGCGTCAGGACCGCTGCCGCAGAATGACCGCGGCGCGTATGGCTCGCTAGACCCGCACGCTCTTCGGCGCCAACCGGCGGATATCGAGGACGTCGACCTGCGCGAGCATCACTGCGCCCAGCGTCTTGTCCCCGGTCTCGACCAATATCCCCTCGTGCGTCGCGCGCACCGTCCGCCACGACACCTCGCGCACCGTCAGGGTCTTGCCGATCCGCTTCACAGCCGCCACGCGCCCATCGTCGGCAATCGCCAGCGCGCCCTGCCCGTCCGCTCCGACAACGGCACCCGCTACCGCAAACCCGCGAAGCTGTGCCTGCGCCGCGTCCGCCGCCTCTTCTGGCGTCTCGATCTTCACGACCCGCCGCATCTGTACGACCACCCAGGTCAGGCCGGCGAGCAGCAGCACAACGACGGCCACGATGCCGCCGACGATCGCAGGCGTCATCGCGGCCCTGCGAGCGCGTCCAGCATCGGGCGGATACCGCGCAGGTCGTACCCGGCGTCCTCGGCCTGCGCGAGCAGCAGGTTCGGGTTGCGTCCAGCCTTCGCCGCCGCCAGCGCCCACAAATTGCAGCTCCGCGTCCCCGACCGGCAATACGCCAGCACAGGTCCGTCCGAATCGGTCAGCGCCTGCGTCATCGCGTCGATCTGCGGATGCGAGAACCCCGCATGAGTCACCGGAATCGAGACGTATTTCAGCCCGGCCGCTTCCGCCGCGGCGCGGATCGCATCACCCGAAGGCTGCCCCGCATCCTCGTCGTCGGGTCGGTTGTTGACGATCGTCTTGAACCCCGCCGCAACGATTTCCGCGACCTGCTCGACCGCGATCTGTGGCGCGACCGAAATACTTTCGTTTATTTGCCGTATCATGCGGACTCGCGGATGACCTGGAGGAAGGCATCCCCATAGGCGTCGAGCTTGCGCGCGCCAATGCCTGATAACAGGCTCAACTCGGCACGCGACGCCGGCCGCTGCCGCGCAATGTCACGCAACACCGAATCGTGGAAGATCACATACGGCGGAACGCCCGCTTCCGTCGCCAGATCGCGCCGTCGCACGCGCAACGCCTCGAACAGCGGATCGTCCACGGGGTTCGGCACGGCGCCCACCGCGCCCTTGCGCCGCCGCTCACGCTTCGGCGGCACGACGATCGACACCGCCGCCTCACCCTTGAGGATAGCCTTCGCCGCTGGCCCGAACTCGAGGCCCCCATGCGGATTGGTCCTGAGCGCATCCTTAAGCATCAGCGCGCGCGACACGGGCTTCAGCAACGCCACCTCGTCGCCCTCGACGATCCCGTACACCGACAGCGCCTCGTGCCCGTTCATCAGGCTCCGCTCGCTGGACACGCCCGTCAGGATGCCCTCGATATACCCCACACCGTACATCTGCCCGGTCCGGAACACCGCCGACAGGAACTTCCGCGCCGTCTCGGTCGCATCCACCGCATCGACATTGCCAAGGCAATTGTCGCAATTCCCGCAATCCTCGAGCCGCTCCTCGCCGAAATGCTTGAGCAGGATCCGCCGCCGGCACCCGGCCGTCTCGACCAGCCCGCCCATCGCGGTCAGCCGCTGCCGCTCGCCCGCCTGCCGCTCGGGCTCGACCTCGCCGATCCGCTGCCGAGCCCGTGCGAAATCCTCCGCACCCCAGAACAGATGCGCGATCGCCGGATCGCCATCACGCCCCGCACGCCCGGTTTCCTGATAATAGGCCTCGATCGATTTCGGCAGCCCGGCATGCGCGACGAACCGCACGTCGGGCTTGTCGATCCCCATCCCGAACGCGACCGTGGCGCAGATCACCATGTCTTCGCTCGCGACGAAATCCGCCTGGTTCTTCGCGCGCACCTGCGGATCAAGCCCCGCATGATACGCCCGCGTCGGCCGTCCGCTGCGCCCGAGCGCCTCCGCCAGCTTCTCGGTAGCCGCACGCGTCTGCGCGTACACAATGCCCGGCCCCGGGATCTTCTCCAGGATATCCGCGATCTGCCGGTTGACGTTGTCGCGCCCCGAAATCGCATAGCGGATGTTCGGCCGGTCGAACCCCGACACGATCAGCCCCTCTTGCGAGATCCCCAACTGCTCGAGGATATCCGCGCGGGTATGCGCATCCGCAGTCGCCGTCAGCGCCAGCCGCGGCACCTCCGGAAAACTGTCGAGCAACGGCCGCAGCAACCGATAGTCCGGCCGGAAATCATGCCCCCACTCGCTGACGCAATGCGCCTCGTCGATCGCAAACAAGCTGAGCTTGGCCTGCGACAGGAGATTGCGAAAACTCTCGTTTGAAGCCCGTTCTGGCGCCACGTACAGCAGGTCCAGATCGCTTGCTCGAAACCGCGCGATCGTCTCTTCACGATTGGTATCGACCGACGTCAAAGTCGCCGCCTTGATCCCCACCGCGGTGGCGGCCCGCAACTGGTCATGCATCAACGCGATCAGCGGCGACACGACCACGCACGTCCCCTCCAGCATCGTCGCCGGCAACTGGTAACACAGCGACTTGCCCGCCCCCGTCGGCATGACGGCCAACGTCCGCTGCCCCGCGAGCACCCGGTCGACGACATCGCGCTGCACGCCACGAAAATCAGGAAAGCCGAAGATGCGCTGGAGATCGGGAAGAGGGTCGAGTGCCATTGCCATGCGATCTAGGCGTCGTGCAGTCGCTCGTCGAGGGGCCAGCCTGCATTGGTTATCCAATCATTCCCGATCATAAATTCGTTGCGAATACGATATGACGCGGCAAGATCGCGGCGCCTGACGCCGGAGACCTCACGATGATCGCCAATATCCTGAAAACCAGCGTGGCGGCATCGGTGCTCGTGAGCAGCGTCGCGATAGCCGGCGACATGGCCCCGGCCATCCGCGACGTACCGGTCGGCGGGATGATCGCCGCAACGATCGACGGTAAACCCGTCACGCTGCGCGTCGACCCCGCCGCGCCCGGCTTGGTCTTCGTCACGACCGCGGTTGCCGAGCGACTTGCCCTGAAAGGCGGCGCGTTGGGCCTCGGCTATTCGGTCGGCGGGCAAGGCGCGATGCAGGCGACGACGGTCCGCCCGATGACGTTCGGAACCAATGCGGTGAAGCGGCGGATCGGCTTTCCAAGCCGCAAGCACGAGACCAAGGGGAAGACTGCCGACTCGCGCTGGGTCGGGCGGCCCTATGCCGATGTCGGCGACGGCAGCATCGGCCCGGCGTCGCTACCCGAACCCGTCGTGCGCATCCTCCTGAACGCGCCGCGTGCCGGCGAGCGGACCGTCGCGTTGCCCATGGTCGACGGCGGCGGCCTGCTGGGCAAGCTTTCCGGGACCTTCGCGCAGATCACGATCGGCGGCCAGCCGATCCGGGTCCGCTTCGACCCCTATCATCCGCGCACGACCGTCACCGCCAACGCCGCCACGCTGATCGCGCAGGCGCAGCGCGGCACGCTGGCCGGCATCACCGCGCCGGTCGAGATCGCCTTCGGTATCGCCCGACCCGTCCGCACGATGACGCTCGCCACCCCGCTCCTCGTCGGCCCGCTCGCGCTATCGTCGCTCGGCGTCCGCACCACCGACGTCGGCAACGCCACCGCGATCCCCGACGCCGACGCGCCACCACCCGACCCCGACGAGATCGTCGTCATCGCCAAGGGCAAGCGCGACGCCAACCGCGATCGCCTGACGATCGGCGCCGATCTGCTCGACCGCTGCTCATCGATCGTCTTCGACAAACCCGCCAAGCAAATCCGCCTCACCTGCGGGTAGACTCGGTCGATATCCGGCCAGTCTGTTGCGGCCCCATCATGGACCGCGACCCTCCGTGCCTCCATCCTCCCCCGTTCAATCCGGGGGGACGCGCATGGAACTGAGCATCAGGCTGGCCGAGTTGCAGAAACGCACGATCGAACACCGCGAGGTGCTGCTGACCGAAGAGGCGGCGAAGACCGCGCTCGTCATGCCGTTCCTCCAGTCGCTCGGCTACGACGTCTTCAACCCGTCCGAGGTCGTTCCCGAATTCACCGCCGACGTCGGCACCAAGAAGGGCGAGAAGGTCGACTACGCGATCTGCGCGGGCGGGAAAGTGTCGATCCTGATCGAGTGCAAGCCGTCCTCGGTCCAGCTCAACGTCAACCACGCCGGGCAATTGTTCCGCTATTTCAGCGTCACCGACGCGCGGCTCGCGGTGCTGACCAACGGCGTCGTCTACCAATTCTATTCGGACATCGAGCGCCCGAACAAGATGGACGACAAGCCGTTCTTCACCTTCACGATGGACGCGATCAAGCCCGGCGATATCCGCACGCTCGAGAAATTCACCAAGGCCGCGTTCGACATCGACAAGATCGTTCAGGAGGCCGGCAACCTCAAGACGCAGTCGCTGATCCGCCTCGAACTGGAGAAGGAGTTCGCCGAGCCCTCCGACGAGTTCGTCCGGATGATGGCGCAACGCGTCCATGGCGGGCGCCTGACGCCCGCGATCAAGGACGGCTTCGCCAAGCTGCTCGCCCCCGCAATCGCCGCGCTGATCCGCGATTTCGTCAACGAACGCCTGTCGTCCGCACTGAAGGCGTCGAGCCCGGTCGAGGACCTGCCGCCGGGCGCGTCCGACGACCCCTCCGACGGCGACGGCATCGTCACCACGCAGGAGGAGATTTCCGGCTTCCACATCATCCAGGCGATCGCCTCGCGCCTGGTCGACCCGAAGCGCGTGATCGTCCGCGATGCGAAGTCGTATTGTGCCATTCTGCTGGACGACAATAACCGCAAGACCGTCGCGAGGATGCACTTCAACGGCATCACGACCAAGTATCTCGGCATGTTCGCCGGCAAGGACGAAACGCGGCACCTGCTGTCCGACCTGACCCACATCTACCAATATTCGGAAGCGATCGAGGCGAGGTTGCGCGAATTGGATCCCTCGATCCAGGCGTAGGTCGACACAGACGAAGCAACGCCTCCCTTCTGTTCCCTTGCGAACGCGGGGGCCCAGGACCAAGCAGCGCTACCGCCCGTGATTCCTGGCCCCCCGCGTTCGCGAGAGAACAGGAGGGGCAGCGCGTGCCGCGAGGGTCCGCTCCCGTGCTCACTCCGACATCTAACCATTAACCACCCCGGCGAAGGCCGGGGCCCAGTTGGAAAGGTCACAGTAACGAAGTGCAGCCGTCGTCAGCAACGTTTCCCAACTGGACCCCGGCCTCCGCCGGGGAGGGTTGGCAGAGTGAGCCTACTCTTCCGTCATGCCGGGCTCGTTCTGGCATCCACCCGTCCCAGAACTCGAAACGTGTGAGAGTGCGTGGAACAGTGGACCCCGGAACAGGTCCGGGGTGACGGAGAATTGTGTGGCGAGTGTTCGCCGTCACAACAACCGTCGCGAGCCACGCCTTACTCCGCCGCCAGCGCCCCATCATCATCCCCGGCGCGCTCCTGCGCCTGCCGGTTCCACATCTCCGCATACACGCCGCCCTGCCGCAGCAAATCCGCATGCGTCCCCTTCTCGACGATCCGCCCCGCCTCCAGCACGACGATCTGGTCCGCATGCACCACCGTGGATAGCCGATGCGCGATCACGATCGTCGTGCGCCCCCGCTCGATCGCCTCCAGCGTATCGAGGATCTCCGCCTCGGTCCGGCTGTCCAGCGCCGACGTCGCCTCGTCCAAAATCAAAATCGGCGGGTTCTTCAGCAGTGTCCGCGCGATCGCCACGCGCTGCTTCTCGCCCCCCGACAGCTTCAAGCCGCGCTCGCCGACCCGCGTCTCATACCCCAGCGGCTGACGCTCGATGAACCCGGCAATCGCAGCGCCCTTGGCCGCAACCTCGACCTCGGGCATCTCCGCCCCCTCACGGCCATAGGCGATATTATACCCGATCGTGTCGTTGAACAGCACCGTATCCTGCGGCACGATCCCGATCGCAGCGCGCAACGACGCCTGCCGCACCTGCGCGATATCCTGCCCGTCCACGGTAATCCGCCCGCCCGTCAGGTCATAAAACCGGTACAGCAACCGCGCGAGCGTCGATTTCCCCGCCCCCGACGGCCCAACGACAGCCAAAGTGGACCCGGCCGGCACGTCCAGATCCAGATCGCGCAGGATCGGCCGCCCCGCGTCGTACCCGAACGACACCCCCTCGAACCGCACATGCCCCGCGCTCACCGCCAGCGCAGGCGCACCCGGCGCATCGACGACCGTGGCCGGCGTATCGATCAGGTCGAACATCGCCGCCATGTCGAGCGCGCCCTGCCGGATCGTGCGATACACCATCCCCAGCAGATCCAGCGGCCGGAAAAGCTGCGCCAGCAGCGTCGACACGAACACCACGTCGCCAGCAGACGCCTCGCCCCGGCTCCACCGCCACACGACGAACCCCATGCCGCCCGCCAGCATCACATTGGTGATCAGCGCCTGGCCAAGGTTCAACCACGCGAGCGAATTCTCGCTCTTCACCGCAGCCTCGGAATACGCCGTAATCGCGCTGTCGTAACGCCGGGCCTCGCGCTCCTCCGCGCCGAAATACTTCACCGTCTCGAAGTTCAGCAGCGAATCCACCGCATGCGCGACCGCCCCCGTATCGAGGTCGTTCATCCGCGCACGCAGCGCATTGCGCCAGTCGGTCACCATCCGCGTGAAGAGGATGTAGCCGACCACCATCACGACGGTCGCGACGACCAGCGGCCAGCCGAACTTGGTCCAGAACAGCCCGAGCACCAGCACCAGTTCGAACACGGTCGGCGCGATGTTGAACAGCAGGAAATACAGCATCGTGTCGATGCTCTTGGTGCCGCGCTCGACCACCTTGGTGACCGCACCCGTCCGCCGCGACAGATGGAAATCGAGGCTCAGCGCATGGAGATGGCGAAACACCTGCGCCGCCAGCCGCCGCGACGCGTCCTGCCCGACGCGCTCGAACACCGCGTTGCGCAGATTGTCGAACAGCGTTGTCCCGAACCGCGACGCCGCGTACCCGACCACAAGCAGCACGACGAGCGTCAGCGCCCCGCGATCGTTCCCCGCCATCCTGTCGACCGCGTATTTCAACGTGAACGCCGCGCCGAAAACCTGGATCAGCTTCGACGCGATCACGAGCAGCATCGCGACGACGATCCGCGCCTTCAGCTTGGGCTGCCCCGCCGGCCACAGGAACGGCAGGAAGCGGCGAAGCGTCGGCAGCAAGGGCTGGTCCGCGCGGGTGGAGGTGTAATTGTCAGGTGGCATGGATCGAAGCGATGTAGGCGCAGTCAAGCCCCGGCGAAAGCAGTTGGGGGAACAATCCTGCCACTTCGTCGCTTTTGTTATCGTGTCCGATGTCGGCCACCGCGATCCACTGGAGAATGAAATGGAACCGCTGTTCTACGTCATGGCCATCATGGGCTGCGGTGACGGCAATGTGAACTGCACCGAGGCACGGGTAATCCCGGCGCGCTACGAGACGATGGCGCAGTGCCGCGCGGCGCTGCCCGATCAGCTCGCGCAGAACACCGATGTTCCCTATCCGATGATCGGCGCCAATTGCCGCGCGAACGGTAACTTCATGGCCAAGGCCGGCAAGGCCAAGTCGCAGGGCTGACATTTATCGGTTATGAGTTGCGCGGGCACCATAAATCCCCCGTTCGTGCTGAGCGAAGTCGAAGCACCTGAGTCACATGCCCTTCGACTTCGCTCAGGACGAACGGGGTCGAGTGGGCAGGTAATCAAGCCCTAGGCCGCGTCCACAACCGCACATCCCGCACCGTTCGTGGATACAGCGTATCCCGCCGGGCCGCCTCACGCGCCGCAGTCACGATAAAACCCAGCTTCTGCATCCCCGACGTCGTCACCCGGTGGTCCCAAGCATGCTCCCCCCGTGCCGCCACAGTCCGCCCAATCGCGCCATAGATCCCCGCCGCCGACAACACCGCCCAAGCCGACCGGAATGACAGCGCCGGCGTTCCCTCCCGCGCACTCGCTTCGAACGCCGCAGCGCGATCCGCCATCCGCTTCGTCAACACCGCGAGGCGCGAGCGAAACGGCGGCTTCATGTGCTGACCCGGCGGAAAATCCATCTCGACCAGCCACTCCTCGGGCAGATAGCATCGTCCGACCCGGTCATCCTCTTCGACATCGCGCGCGATATTGGCGAGCTGGAACGCCATTCCCAGATCGCACGCGCGATCGAGCGTATCCTCGTCGTCAGGATCAACGCCCATCGCGATCGCCATCATGCACCCGACCACGCCCGCGACATGATAGCAATATTTGTAGAGGTCGTTCTCCGACCGCGGTCGCCACTCGCGCGCATCCAGTGCAAAGCCCTCGACCAGATCGCGCGCGAACCGCTTCGGCAGGCGAGTCTCGGTCGCAAAGATCCGCAACGCGTCGAACGCCGGCTCGCCGACCACTTCCCCCGCCAGCGCCTGCTCGGTCATCGCCGACAGCGCCACCAACCGGGCCGGCGCATCCTCGACCACGGTCATCCCGTGCCCATGATCCTGCCCATCGGCGATATCGTCACACCGCCGGCACCACGCATACAGCAACCAAGCCCGCTCGCGCGTAGGCTTGTCGAACAACAGGCTGGCAGCGGCAAAGCTCTTCGACCCACGCGAGATCGACTCATGCGCGGTCGCGACGATCGCCTCGCGCGAGGGAAGGGGGTGGGTCACTTCGTAACCCAGCACGTCACCACCTTTTCAGCCTCCACCCCGGCGAAGGCCGGGGCCCAGTTGAGGGGCATCAGTTGGCTGGCGCTGCGCGTCGTTACTGCAACCTTTCCAACTGGGCCCCGGCCTTCGCCGGGGTGGCGGCGAACATTGGGATGGCGGCAGGTGCTGGAGTGAGCCGTCAACCTCACAAATCCGACGCGTTCATCCGCACGATCGGCTGCGTCGGCACGTGGCTCGCCATCCGGTCGAGCAGCACCTCCAGCGTATCCGCCACGATCAACAGATCCCGGTGTTGCGGCCGCAAGAACCCAACCTCGCCCATCTTCTCCCAGAACGCGATCAGGTGATCGTAATAGCCCGCGGTATTCAGCAATCCGACCGGATCCGCATGATACCCAAGCTGCGCCCAGCTCAGCGCTTCCCACAGCTCGTCCATAGTCCCTGTCCCACCCGGAATCGTCACGAACCCGTCGGAGAGATCGGTGAACATCTGCTTGCGCTGATGCATGCCGCTGACGACGTGCAACTCGGTAAGCCCCCGATGCGCCACCTCGGCATCGACTAGTGCCTGGGGAATAACCCCGATAACCTCGCCGCCGCCCTCGAGCGCGCCATCCGCAATCGCGCCCATCAGCCCAAGCCGCCCGCCGCCATAAACGAGGCCAATCCCCCGTTCGGCAAACGCCAGCCCCAGCGCCCGAGCGCCCTCGATAAAAACAGGATTAGCCGGCGTCGCCGACCCGCAATACACAGCAAGACGTTTCATATGCCCGCGTTAGGGGATGTCATACCCGGTCACAAGCAGGGTATCCGGCCCGATTATGCGGGTGCCGCCGCAATGGCGGCACCCGTCGACTATCTCAGCACTTGCTCCGGCAAAAATCACCGGCCTTCTCGGCGGCGTAGTTGCAGACCGTGTTCGCGGGCCAAGGCAGGAGGCCACATGCGGCCTGGGCAGCCTGCTGAGCGATGCTGCAGGCCGTCGTGCACGCGTTGCCGGCGTTTGCCTCCAGGGGCGTATCGCCGACATCAACCGTCTGTCCGTCGAAGTTCTTGCCGATGATGTCGCGGATCTGCTGCTGCTCGTCGCTGCTGATCCCGTTCCAGTCCACGCTCTTGACAGTAATGGCCATGATGCATCCCCTTTGTTGTTGACCGAAATCCGGTCGAGAGGGATGCTAGAACAACGATCGACGGCATCTACACTCGATGCAGTCATTACGGAGTTATTCGCCACTTCCGAGCAAGTATAGCCTAGCAGTCTACGACAACTGCACCGTTTTGGACTACTCTCTCGGACGATAGAGGCTTGGTACGCCTATTGCCCGCTGAGCATCAGTGCCGCTGTAGCCTTTGCACTTCCCACGACTCCTGGAATGCCGGCACCCGGATGCGTTCCAGCGCCCACGAAGTACATATTCGGAATATGCTCGTCGCGGTTATGCACCCGGAAATACGCGCTCTGCGTCAGCACCGGCTCCAGCGAGAACGCGCTACCCAGATGCGCATTCAGATCCTCCGCGAAATCCTTCGGCGCGTACGAGAATTTCGTCACGATCCGCTCGTGGATATCCGGGATCAACCGCCGCCCGATCTCGTCGAGGATGCGCTTCTCCAGGATCGGCGCGATCTCGTCCCAGTCGACCGGGAATTTCCCGAGATGCGGCACCGGCGCCAACGCGTAAAACGTCGAATGCCCCTCCGGCGCCAGCGAAGGATCGGTCACGGTCGGGTGATGCAGGTAGAGCGAAAAGTCCTCGCTCAGCACGCCGTGGTCGTAAATGTCCTCGAGCAGCCCCTTATAGCGCGGCCCGAACAGGATCATGTGGTGCGGGATGCCCGGCCACGTGCCCTTGATCCCGAAATGCACCACGAACAGCGACGGCGAATATTTCTTCCGCTCGAGCGACCCGGTCTTCCGCTTGGCACTGCGCGAGGTCGACAGCAGGTCGCGATAGGTGTGCATGATGTCGCTGTTCGCGGCGATCGCATCCGCCTGACCCGACCAGCCGCTCGCCGTCGTCACGCCCGTCGCGCGATCGCCCAGAGTCTCGATCGACGTCACCGGATCGTCGAGCCGCAGCACGCCGCCCAGCCGCTCGAACTGCGTCACCAGCGCCGCCACCAGCCGGTTGGTCCCGCCACGCGCGAACCACACCCCGCCATCACGCTCCAGCTTGTGGATCAGCGCATAGATCGCGCTCGTCGTCATCGGGTTGCCGCCGACCAGCAGCGTATGGAACGACAACGCCTCGCGCAGCTTCTCCGACTTCACGAAGCTCGACACGATCGAATAGACCGACCGCCACGCCTGGTATTTCGCCAGCGCTGGCGCCGCCTTGATCATCGACCCGAAGTCCAGAAACGCGACATGGCCGAGCTTCTCATAGCCCTCGTGAAACACCCCCGCCGAATATTGCAGGAACTTCTCGTACCCCGCCCAGTCGCCCGGATGCAGCTTCTCGATCTCGGCGCGCATCTGCACGTCGTCGTTGGTATAGTCGAAATTGGTCCCGTCGGGCCAGTTCAGGCGGTAGAACGGCAGCACCGGATCAAGCGTCACGTCCTCGCTCATGTCGCGCCCGGTCAGCGCCCACAGCTCGCGCAAACAATCCGGATCGGTGATGACGGTCGGCCCCGCATCGAACGTGAACCCGTCGCGTTCCCAGAAATACCCACGCCCACCCGGCTTGTCGCGGCTTTCGACGATCGTCGTCTGCACGCCCGCGGATTGCAGCCGGATCGCGAGCGCCAGCCCGCCGAAACCTGCGCCGATGACTATTGCGGTCTTCATGATGACATACTGCCTGCGATGGCGCGGACGGCGCGCACGATGGGGACGGGGGGCTTGCCGGTAAGAACGCGTGCCTTGTCGGAAAGCGTCGAGCGCCCGGCATAGAAACGGCCGATGAGCGAGGGGGAGAGGCGGTAGAAGCGCTCGAGGATGCGGTAGCGTTCCTCCGGTTCGGCGGCGCGAAACAACATCGTGTCGAGCATCCGGTAGAACCCGCGCGATTGCCACGTCGCCCGCGCCATCGAATGCGTCGCATCGTGGAGCTTCGCGCCCGAAAAATCGCCGAGGCTCGCCAGCATGGAAGCAGTCCGAACCGCGTCCGGCAGCGAGTACCCCGTAGTCGGATGAAACATCCCCGCGCGCATGCCGGCCTTGGCCACCCGAGCACCACCCGACCGCCAATACGCCTCGAAATCGCCCCCCATCGCGACCGGAAGCACGCCGGACTCCTCGCGAACGACGCTTTCGACCGACCAGCCACGCGCCGTGACATACTCGTCGATCCGCGCGCCCAGCACCGGAATATCGAGATTCGGCGTGTCGCTATAATAGGTGTCCTCGACGAACATCCGGTCAGCCGCGAACGGCAGACAATAGACGAAGCGATACCCGTCGATCTGCGGAATCGTCGCGTCCATCACCATCGGCCGCGGGCTTTCGTGCGACACGCTCAACGCCAACTCGCGTCCGAGAAACTTCTGCCACGCGAGATCGAGCAGCGACAGATCGCCCGCCCCCCGCGCGTCGATCACGCCGGTCGCCTCGATCCGGTCGCCATCGGCCAGCACCACCGCGGTCGCACTAGCCCCCGACACCTTCCGTCCAAGCATCAGCGCATCCGCAGGAAGCACGCGGCGAACCTCGCGATCAAGCCGCGTGCTCTCGATCGAATAATAGGTCGCGTCGATCGTCCGCTCATGCGCCGGGAAGCGCACGTCGTATCCGCGCCACGCATGCACCACGAGCGGCGCGACGATCCAGCGATCGCCTTGCGCCACGTCGCTCCCGAAAAACGACCAGAGATGATTGCCACCGACGACTGGCGCAGCGTCGATCAGCCGCACGTCCAACGCCGGATGCTTTGCTTTCAACGCCAGCGCGATCATCCCGCCGGCCAAACCCGCGCCAACGATCGCAACGTCGCAGGAGATCGTCGATGCCATGCCTCCGACTAGCGCAAAGCGGGGGACACGAAAACAACCTTTCCGAACCAATCGCCTGCGAAGACAACCTGCGTTGCCGGAGGTGGGGGAGGGGCAGGGGCTCACCTCAATCCTCCCCCGCTAGGGGGAGGTGGCTGGCCCTAGCCAGACGGAGGGGGAGGAAAGGGAAACCTCCGTTCCGCATCCTCCCCCTACGTCACCTCCGGCGACACCTCCCCCTGGCGGGGGAGGATCGAACGATCGAAAATCGCAACGTCTGAACCGTGCGAACCATACGAAGAGGAAAAGCCCAACCTGCTCCCCTCCCTGGAAGGGAGGGGCTGGGGGCGGGTCGGCTTCCGCAAGTTCGAACACGCGCGGCTAAGGGGGGACTGGCCTCCGCAAACCGGAACGCCAGCGGCTCAAGCGGGCCGACCCACCCCCGGCCCCTCCCTTCCAGGGAGGGGAGAGTGCGCGACGACGGATACCCTTCCACCGAGATACCTCTTAGACAGTACGAATGCCCACATCCGCCCCCACGCTAACCACAGCCCGGCTAACCCTAACCGCCCACACTGCCACCGACCTCGAAGACTGCGCCACAATGTGGACCGACCCGCGCGTCTACACGACCATCGGCGGCCAGCCCCGATCGCGCGAGGACGTCTGGATCCGCCTGCTCCGCTCGGTCGGCCAATGGACGCTGTTCGGCTACGGCAGCTGGATCGCCCGAGATACCGCCACAGGCCACCTGATAGGCGAACTCGGCCTCATCGAGGCGCGCAGAGCCATCGACCCCTCGATCGACGCAACGCCGGAAACAGGCTGGACCCTGACCGGCGACGCGCAAGGCAAAGGCTACGCTTCCGAAGCGCTCGCAGCGATCCTCGCCTGGACCGACGCGCGCATCCCCGCGACGACCTGCATCATAGACCCCGCCAACGCCCCCTCGATCCGCCTCGCGGAACGGCTAGGCTATCGCCTGCGCACCACGGGCACCTACCGAGACGCGCCGATCCTGATCTTCGACCGAGCCGCGGCGTCGTAAGCCCCGGCGCTATTTTTGCGCAGTAACCACCGGAGTCTGCACCGACGCGATCGGCATGGGATCGCCCGCCCGGTCGTAGAACGCCATCAACACCAGCCCCAGCGCCAATATACTTCCCGCGATCACATAGATCAGCCTCTTGTGATCCCTGCCGGAATTAGCGCTGGTATTCGTGCCGGTATCCCCGCGCGCGGCGTTTTGATGTGCCATGCATCTCTCTCCGTATTGGCAGGTCGTCCTGCTCTGGAGAGGGAGGCTATCAGGTTTCGCTGCACTGCATAGAGGCTATCGCAACCGCGTCGAACGCGTCGGGACTGCACCGCCCGACCTAAGCCAATCCCGGCGCGATCGGCCAGTATGTCGCATAGCGCTCATGCGCGACGCGGAAATACGGCACCATCCGCACCGGCTGCCGGTCCGCCGCGAGGATCGTGAACTCCAGCGGCCGCTCCCCCGCGCGCATCCCTTCCGCGATCGTATCTGGATCGCCCGCCAGCGTCGGCGGCGTGAACGGCGCGGCATTATACTCGCCATATTTGCGCTCGTTGACGATGATGTCCGATCCCGGCGCCAGCCCCTCGCGCCCGAAGCTCCCCGCCATCACCAGCGGCCCGTAAGTGAACGCGACGATATCCGGCGCGGCCGGCGACCGCTCGACCCCGGCGCGCATATCCAGCCGCAGTTCCACCGTATCGCCGTCGCGCCACCCCCGCGCCAATTCCAGATACCGCCCCGGACTGGTCGACCGCACCGCCTCGACTCCGTTCACCAGCACCACCGCAGTCCGGCTCCACCCCGGATGCCGCAGCTTCAGCGTCAGCTCGGCCGGTCGCTTCAACGTCCATCGCAGCGTCGTCGTCGCCGCATCGGGGAACGCCGTCACCTGCGTCAGCACCGCGTCCTTGTCCTTCCACCGCACGGCGGAGGGCACGAACAAATTCACGTACAGCGCGCGGTCGTCGTGGAAATAGATCGAGTCGCGGTATTTGACGTGGTTTTCCATCCCCGTGCCGGTGCAGCACCAGAACGAGTTCTCGGGCGTGTGATACAGCTTCATGTACCCCGGCCGCGCGCCCTGGAAGTACGTCGCCATGCCGCTGTCCGGGTCCTGCGACGCGAGGATCCCGTTATACAGCGTCCGCTCGTAATAATCGGCATAGCCCGCCTGCGGATCATGCAGGAACAGCGCCCGCGTCAGCTTGAGCATGTTGTGCTGGCAACACGTCTCCGATCCCTTCGCCGACAGGACGTGCTCGGCGAAATCCGCGACCGGAAAGAAATGCTCGTTGTCGCCGTGCCCGCCGGTCGCGAACGACCGCGTCAGCGCCACCGTCTTCCAGAAGAATTCGGACGCATCGCGGTATTCGGGCTTTCCCGTCACCTCCCAGACCCGCTGGAAGCCGATGATCTTCGGCACCTGCGTATTGGCATGCAGCCCGTCGAGATGGTCGCGGCTCTTCGCCAGCGGCGCGAGGATCGCCTTGTGCGAAAACCGCTCCGCCATCGTCCGATACTCGGCGGTCCCGGTCATCGTGTAGAGGTCGGCGAACACCTCGTTCATGCCGCCATGCTCGGTATCCAGCATGGTCTCGAACTGCGCATCGCTCAGCGGCCGGCTCGCGACCACCGCCCAGTCTGCCAGCCGCAGCAGCACCGCGCGCGCCGTGTCGCTGTCCGCCAGCAATGTCGCATCGCGCAGGCCCGCATACACCTTGTGCAGCGTGTACCACGGCACGCCGGTGATCGGATCGCCGCGCAGATGCGCCGCCACCAGCGCCGGCCCGTCCGGAAACGCACAGACCAGCCCGGTCCCCGACGCCGCCTGGCATGCCGCCAGTTCGCGCGCGATATGGTCGATCCGCGCCTTGAACCGCCGGTCGCCGGTCGATCGATAGGCCAGCGCGCACGCCGACAGATAATGGCCCAGCGTATGCCCGTGGCAGTTGATGTCCGCCCACAGCGGATCCGATTCCCAGCCGCCATAGACCGGTGCCTTCGGTGGCAGCCCGGCATTTACCCGGAAATTATGCAGCATCCGGTCGGGTTGCAGCGCGAGCAGATACGCCTCGGTCTTGCGCTGCGCATGCAGGAACGGCCCCTCGCCGAGCGTGACGTCGGCCAGGTCGAACGCCTGCAATTTCGCGGTCGGCACCGTTGTCGGCACCGCTCCTTCCGGCACGAACGCAAACGCCTGAGGACCGATCGACAGGGAGCCCACGGTCAAAGCACCGGTCGCGACACCCGTCAGGAATTTCCGGCGGGATTGGCCCCCGCGGCACAACTCGACCATAACGACACCCTCTTATGCTCTCATTGTTTGTCTGAGTAGCAGGCGTGTCGTGCAGGCGAAAGAGGCAGAGGGTCAGGGTACCCGGTGCACGCAGACATAGCCGGCGAACCGGGGCACGAGCCGGGTCGACTGCATCGCGCCCATCGTCGCCGAGGTCTGGCACGCCAGCCCGTCGCGGTGGGCGCAACGCCGGTCCGCGGTATTGACGGCAGCCAGCCGCGCGCGGTCCAGCCGCGACAGGCTCCGCTCGAACCCGTCCTGGAGATAATCGAGGTCGCCGGGGGTAATCGTCCGTACATGGCGTGCCGGGCACAGCCTGTCGGTACGCCGCCCCAGCGCCTCGAACCCTGCACGGGTCGCGGGGGGCATACCGGAATACCCCGTTACGGTCAGGATCAACGCGAGCAGAACCATCGACGACTCCATCATGCTGTAATCGCCCGAGACTATCACGCGCCTGCGACGATGTCTCGCGGCCCCCCCTGGTCGAGGCGCTCCGATCACCGGCGCTGTGGTAATTCCGCTACGGGTGCGGTTGATTCCGATCAACATCGGCGCGCCGGGTCTGGTACTGACGATCACGACGGCTATGGGGTAACCATCGCATGAGGTGGGGAGGTTTTCCCCCGGTTCATGTGGCGGGGCGCATGGGGCGGCTGGCTGATCACGGCGAGCCATCATCGGCGACATCACGAACGACACGGGTGCAACTATGGCCTCTATTTCCGCTTTTGGGATCGGCTCTGCGGCACCGACAAGCAACGCGGCGATCTTGCCGGCGCGCATGCGAAAGCGGCTGCTCGTCATGGCGGCAGCAACGACGTGGGCGATGCTGTCGGCGGCGGCGCCCGTCACGCGGCTCGACGTCCAGGTCGACAATCTCCGCTCGTCGAAGGGGATGATCCGGATCTGCCTCACCGCCGACCCCGACAATTTCCCCGCCTGCGTCGACGATGCCAAGGCACTGACGCGCACGCTGCCCGCCAGTGTCCACGCCACCAGCTTTTCGGGCCTGCCCCAGCGCGGCTATGCGCTCGCGATCATCCATGACGAGAACAGCAACGCGAAGCTCGACACGATCGCGGGCATCCCGCGCGAAGGCTATGGGTTCTCGCGCAATGCCGCCGTCCGCTTCGGTCCGCCGCGTTTCGATGCCGCCCGGTTCATGCTTGCCGGTGATGCCGAAATGCAACAGGTAAAAATGCGTTACATCTTCTGACCGATCGCAGCGGACCGAAAACGGTTTTACCGCGTTGCGACGTGGAACCTTTTTCTCCGGAGCATTTCCTTGCGCGCATTCACCCTTCTCATGTCTGCCGCAATTGCGGTGCTGGCAACCGCCACCCCGGTGCTCGCCCAGACCGATCCGAACCCGTCGCCGACGATCACGGACCCGCGCGACAACAACCGTATCACCATAGCGGTCGGTGCGGTGTCGATGCCCGATTACGAGGGTGCGGACAGCAATTCCTTCACCCCCGCCGGCGCGATCGTCGGCACGGTGCGCGGGCATGACTTCTTCCTTCGCGGCACACAGCTCTATTTCAACCTGATCCCGAACACGGGCGAGGTCGGCATCAACTACGAAGTGGGCGTCATCGGTGGCATCCGCCGCGATCGCACCGGCGACATCGACAACCGCCAGGTCCGCGCACTCGGCAAGATCGATACCGCGTATGAGCTCGGCGGCTATGTCGGCATCGGCAAGACCGGCGTCATCACCAGTGACTACGACACGATCACCGCGCGCGTCGCGTACGTCCACGACGTTTCGGGCACCTATGACAGCTACGTTATCACGCCTCAGGTGAACTACACCACGCCGCTGTCGGTCCGCACGCTCGTCTCGCTCGGCGTGTCGGCGGATTATGCCGGCAAGGGCTTCGGCCGCACCTATGCCGCGGTGACGCCGATCGGCTCGCTGAACAGCGGCTTGCGCACCTACGACATCAACGACAGCGGCTTCCGTCGTGCGAACGCCTCGCTGTTCGTCGTGCAGAGCCTTTCGGGCGATCTGCGCCACGGCTTCGGCGTCGGCGCCGGCGTCCTCTACGGTCGCATGCTCGGCAAGTATAAGAACACGCCGATCGTCGCCGACGTCGGTGATGCGGACCAGTGGCTCTACGCCCTCGGCCTGACCTACACGTTCTAAGCTATCGATTTCGGCGGATCCGGCTCGGCCCGATCCGCCGAACGCGCTACCTTTTCTCTGTCTCCGGTAGGGAGAGAAAAGAGGGCCTGCCGGGCGTTTTCCCGGAGGACCAAGAAAAGGTGAAGCCGGCATCCAGCCGCCACCAAAACCCCAATCATCGCAAGCAGGTAAGCCTCTCTGCCGGGTCGTGAAATTTATTTCATCGCACCCCCTTGAACCGTGCATCCATTCTTCATCCGCGTACGTTCCTCGCCACGGACGGCTTTTTTTATGTCCGTAATTGAGCGCGTTACGAGCGGGATTCGAGCAATCGACCTGATCGGGGCATGCCCCGTTGCGCGACTGCCGCAGAGCATTTCGACGTCCGCAACAGCAAGGGGAGGACCCTGATATGACCGAGAGCGTGCACCTGATCGAAGCCCTCGATGCGCGAGTGGAACGCCGCAGCGAGCGACGTGAATTCTTCAAGACCGCGCTGGGCGCCGCTGCGATGACCGCAGCCGGTGCGACCGCGCTGTCCTTCTCCACGTCGGCGTCGGCACAGACGATCACCGATGCGGACGTCCTGAACTTCGCACTCAACCTCGAATATCTCGAGGCGCAGTTCTATTCCTACGCCGCCTACAACACCGGCCTCGACAACAGCCTGCTCAGCGGGACCGGCACGCAGGGTGCGGTTCGCGGTGGCCGTCAGGTCAACTTCACCGACCCAATCGTTCGCCAGTACGCACGCGAGATCGCGCAGGACGAGATCGCTCACGTCAAGTTCCTCCGCACCGCACTCGGCTCCGCCGCCGTCGCGCAACCGGTGATCGACGTAAGCGTCTCGCCGACCAGCGCGTTCTCGCTCGCGGCACAGGCTGCTGGCCTCGTCCCCGCCGGTACCGCGTTCGATCCGTACGCTTCGGACGAAGCGTTCCTGCTCGGTGCGTTCATCTTCGAAGACGTCGGCGTGACCGCATACAAGGGCGCTGCCCCGCTGCTCACCAGCAAGGCCTATCTCGAAGCCGCCGCCGGCCTGCTCGCGGTCGAGGCGTATCACGCCGCGATCGTCCGCACGACGCTGTACGGCAAGGGCATCGCGACCCCGTCGCTGCGCCAGTCGGCCGATGCGATCTCGAATGCACGCGACAGCCTCGACGGTACGACCGATCTCGATCAGGGCATCTCGCCCATCTCGCAGACGCCGATCAACCTGAGCACGACGCAGGCCGCGGTCACCGCGTCGAACATCGTTCCGCTCGATGCGAACGGCGTCGCCTTCAGCCGCTCGGCCAGCCAGGTGCTCAACATCGTGTACCTCAACAAGGGTGCGGCGTCGGCAGGCGGGTTCTACCCGAACGGCATGAACGGCAACATCAAGACGAGCATCGCGGCAAGCTGATCGGTCATCCGATCACCCGCTCTTCTTCGATATTCAGGGGATTAACCCAATGACCGATCTCAATACCAAGCTGGAAATATTCGACGCGATCGCCAGCCGTCGCAACGAACGTCGTAACTTCCTGCGCTTCGCCGGCGGTTCCGCTCTCGCCATCGGCGGCGCCACGCTGCTCTCGGCATGCGGCAGCGACGATTCCGATCTCGCACCGACCCCGACGCCGGGACCGGCGCCGGTCGCGGCACTCAACGACGCCGACGTGCTCAACGTCGCACTGAACCTCGAATATCTCGAAGCGCAGTTCTACGCCTTCGCGGCATTCGGTGTCGGCCTCAACGCCAACATGCTGACCGGCATCGGTACGCAGGGTGCGGTCACCGGCGGCGCACAGGTGCCGTTCCAGGACACCGTCGTCCGTGAATACGCGCGCGAAATCGCGATCGACGAAGTCGCACACGTCGCCTTCCTGCGCTCGGCCCTCGGCAGCGCCGCCGTCGCCCAGCCTGCGATCGACATCTCGGTCGGCACGGCAGCCGCTCCGGGTGCGTTCACGGCGGCCGCACGTGCGGCTGGCGTCATCGGTGCGACGGGTGTGTTCAACCCCTATGCCGACGACAACAGCTTCCTGCTCGGCGCGTACATCTTCGAGGACGTCGGTGTGTCGGCCTACAAGGGCGCAGCACCGCTGATCGCCAACAAGACCTATCTCGAGGCGGCCGCCGGCATCCTCGCGGCGGAGGCGTATCACGCAGGCCTGATCCGCACGATCCTGTACCGCAAGGGTCTGCAGACTCCGAACCCGATCCCGTCGCTCATCACCGCCGCGAACCAGATCAGCGACGCACGCGACAGCCTCGACGGCACCGTCACCAACGCGACGACCGGTGTGATCGGCGACGACGACCAGGGCATCACCGGGTCGGATCCAACGATCTCGAACATCGTGCCCACCGACGCCAACGGCCTGGCCTACAGCCGCTCGGTCGCTCAGGTGCACAACATCGTCTACCTGACGCCTACTGCAAAGATCGGCGGCGGCTTCTTCCCCAACGGGACCAACAACCGCCTCGACTCGCTGCGGACCAGCGGCGCCAACGCGTGATCGCGACGATCGTCTAAAACATAAACCTGGGGTCGCGGCGCACGGGAGCACCGCGACCCTTGTTTGGGGAACGACCATGAAAAACCTAACGAAGCTCACCATGCTCGCCGGTCTCGCCACCGCGGGCATTTTTGCCGTTCCGGCTGCCGCGCAGGACATGACGACGGACAGCGACCGCAATCCGTTCTCGGGCGTCTATATCGGCGCGGCCGGCGGCTATGACGTCCAGCCCAATGATGTTGGCTCGTCGATCCTGTTCGACCGCAACAACGACGGCAATTTCAGCGACAGCGTCAACACCATCACCGGCGCCAACGCCTTCTCGCCGGGCTTCTGCAACGGCTCGGCCCGCACCGCCGTGCCGGCCTATGGTTGCCGCAACGACGATGACGGCTGGTCGTATTACGGCCGCGCAGGCTTCGACGTACAGCGCGGTCCGTTCGTGGTCGGCATCGTCGGCGAATTCGGCAAGTCCGAGATCACCGACAGCGTCGCCGCTTTCTCGACCACGCCCGCCAGCTACACGATGGCACGCAAGCTGAAGTGGGAAGGGTCGGCCCGCCTCCGCGCCGGCCTCGCCGCGCGCAACACGCTGTTCTACGCCACTGGCGGCGCCGGCTATGCCAAGATCGACAACCTGTTCTTCACCACCAACACCGCCAACGCGTTCGCAGCCACCGGTTCGGACAAGAAGTGGGGCTATGTCGGTGGCGGCGGCATCGAGCAGAAGCTGACCAAGAACATCTCGATCGGCATGGAATACACCTACCACCAGTACAAGGACGACGACGCCCGCGTCCTCGTCACCGCCGGCAGCGCGATCACCGGCAGCCCGATCCTGCTCGCGAACAACCCGTTCGTCCTCGCCCCCAACACCGCCGGCACGACCTTCCGCCGCAGCGACGACCAGTTCCGCTGGCACTCGCTGCGCGGCACCGTGAGCTTTAGGTTCTAAGGCTAAGGGCGGCTTGCGCCAAGCTGGTGCAGGACTCGCCCAAGCCCGGCCAGCGCAGCAAAGCACGCTACAAGGCGTAGCTTAGCTACGACTGACAGCGCGCGGAGTGACAGAAAAGGCCGCTGCCCCAAACCGGGCAGCGGCCTTTTCTTTACGTGCTCGATCCTCCCCCGCCAGGGGGAGGTGGCGCCGAAGGTGACGGAGGGGGAGGACACGCAACAGCGGTGATCCATTACCGCCCCCTCCGTCTGGCAAGTGCCAGCCACCTCCCCCTGGCGGGGGAGGATCGCAAGAGGCACCCCCCGTTCGCCCCGAGCGAAGTCGAAGGGCAGACCCTAAGCACAAACGCCTCGCCCCCGCTCAGGCCCCCCAAATTCGTCATTGCACCCCACCCCAACCCCCCTATGCTCACCGAACCCCGGGGGAGCGCTTATCCGCGCTTGAGAGGAAGGCAGGAGCCTTCGACCCGCTGAACCTGATCCGGTTGATACCGGCGGAGGGAGGGAGCGGTCGCCACAGAACCGTAAGCCTTTGCTCCGAGACCCGTAGGAGCAAGCGCATGGCCGATTTCGAAGCACGCACCCCCACAGCAGACATCGGCGTAACCACCGGCCCGATCCGAGGCTCGCGGAAAATCCACGTAGCGGTCCCGTCCAGACCCGACGCCCGCGTAGCCATGCGCGAGATTGTCCTAGACCCGAGCTGCTCCGAACCCCCGTTACGCGTCTACGACACCAGCGGCCCCTACACCGACCCCCGAGCGACAATCGACATCAACGCCGGCCTCCCCCAACTCCGCCGCGCCTGGATCGAAGCACGCGGCGACGTGGAATCCTACGAAGCCCGAGAACTCCGCCCCGAAGACAACGGCCAGCTAGGCCCGGACCGCTCCGGCGGCGTCCCCCAGTTCCCCGCCACCATCAAGCGCCCCCTCCGCGCCAAGCCCGGCCACAACGTCAGCCAGATGCACTACGCCCGCCGCGGCATCATTACCCCCGAAATGGAATACGTCGCCACCCGCGAAAACCTCGGCCGCGCCATGCTGAAAGACTATGTTCGAGACGGCGAATCCTTCGGCGCAAGCATCCCCGACTTCGTAACCCCCGAATTCGTCCGCGACGAGATCGCCCGCGGCCGCGCGATCATCCCCAACAACATCAACCACCCCGAATCCGAACCGATGGCGATCGGCCGCAACTTCCTCGTCAAGATCAACGCCAACATCGGCAACTCCGCGGTCGCCAGCAACGTCGCCGCCGAAGTCGACAAGCTCGTCTGGTCGATCCGCTGGGGCGCGGACACGGTGATGGACCTCAGCACCGGCCGCAACATCCACGACACCCGCGAATGGATTCTGCGCAACTCGCCCGTCCCGATCGGCACCGTCCCCATCTACCAGGCGCTCGAAAAGGTCGGCGGCGTCGCCGAGGACCTCACCTGGGAGATCTTCCGCGACACGCTCATCGAGCAGGCCGAGCAGGGCGTCGATTACTTCACGATCCACGCCGGCGTCCGTCTTGCCTACATCCCGATGACCGCGAAACGCGTCACCGGCATCGTCTCGCGCGGCGGCTCGATCATGGCGAAATGGTGCCTCAGCCACCACAAGGAGAGCTTCCTCTACGAGCGCTTCGACGAGATCACCGAGATCATGAAGGCGTACGACATCGCCTACAGCCTCGGCGACGGCCTGCGCCCCGGCAGCATCGCCGATGCCAACGACGAAGCGCAGTTCAGTGAACTCTACACGCTAGGCGAACTCACACACCGCGCGTGGAAGAGCGACGTCCAGGTCATGATCGAAGGCCCCGGCCACGTCCCGATGCACAAGATCAAGGAGAACATGGACAAGCAACTCGAAGTCTGCGGCGAAGCACCCTTCTACACGCTGGGGCCGCTCACCACCGACATAGCCCCCGGCTACGACCACATCACCAGCGGCATCGGCGCCGCGATGATCGGCTGGTACGGCACCGCGATGCTCTGCTACGTCACGCCGAAGGAGCACCTGGGCCTCCCCGACCGCGACGACGTGAAAGTGGGCGTAGTAACCTACAAACTAGCCGCCCACGCCGCCGACCTAGCGAAGGGCCACCCCGCCGCCCAGATGCGCGACGACGCCCTCAGCCGCGCCCGCTTCGAGTTCCGCTGGAGAGACCAGTTCAACCTCTCCCTCGACCCCGACACCGCCGAGCAATACCACGACCAGACGCTCCCCGCAGAAGGCGCCAAGACCGCCCACTTCTGCTCGATGTGCGGCCCAAAATTCTGCTCGATGAAGATCACGCAGGAAGTGCGAGACTTCGCGGCGAAGCAGAATGCGCCGGCGGATACGTTCCTGGCGGCCGACGTCGATCAAACCGACACCAACCGAGCGATCTTCGCCAAGAGCAGCCATGCCGATGCGGAAAAGGGCATGGCCGAAATGAGTGAAAGATTTCGAGAGAAGGGAAGCGAAATCTACTTACCGGCTGAGTGATTGTTGGTGGGCAGGGGAATACCCTGCCCACCGTCAACCGATCGCTTCGGGTAGACTACTCGCTAAAGGCCGATCACGGCCATGCAAGCAGCATCTAGGTTCAGGAGAGCATCTTCACGACGGAAGAAGCACTTCTTCGACATCGCCAACGGTTGGCCAAGGCGGTTGGTCAAAAACCAACGCCACATCCAACGGCTGTCCATGTGGAGGAACCATTCTGTCTGCTCCATCTGCCTTCTCCATTGAAGATACAAGATGGGATCCATGCATTTACTACAACTGAGCTGCGCGTAGTACGATCTTCGATGAAGCGGATGTGCTACTGGAGCGCGCGGTGTTCCACATCGCCTGTCATAGTGCCGACTTAAACCCGACCGATTAGTCATTCAGTTGTCAATAATGCGGCGAAAATCTTGATTTAACGCGCTCGAATAGGCTCCTCCCTCAGCTTGGCGGCCCGAAGCGAATCAGGTCGACTTGTGTAGATTGGCACAGTTGTATGGCAGGAACAATGGTAGAACGAGGTTCGCAATAAGAGAGTTTTTGGGTCAGGCCTGCCCTCGGCTTTGCACCATCTTTTGAACTGAGGCCTAGCGATGTTTTGGATGATAGGACCTGTTCATTCTCTCGAAATCACTGGCTTCTTAAGCAACCGATCAAGGCCGCTGAAACGTGCAGCATGCACGACCCGTACGATATCCACGCTCTCGCGCTCGATCCGATACAGAACGAGATAGTTGCCGACCGTGATGCTTCTTGCGCCAGCCCCGATCTCAGGCCGAGCCGGACCACTTTCGGGATAGTCAGCCAGCCGAGCCACACTCGACGCAAGTCGCTCGACCAGTCGTGTTGCCGCATCGGGATCGTGCCGTGCGATATACAGCCATATGTCGTCGACATCGCATATCGCCTGCGGGAGGCGACGGATCTTCATCCGTGCTTGCGAACCGCCTCACCAGACCGGCCGCCGCGGCGTGCTATATCTGCAGCATTGAAATTGCCGTCGACGGGAGGGCCACTGCCGATACCCTGAGCCCAGGACCAGCGCAGGATATCAAGGGTATCGTCGTCGCGATCTCGGCGTGCAGTCACGTCCGCCATCGAGTCGTCAGTTGGTTCCGAAGCAAGACCTTCCTCGATCGCAGCATTCGACGCCGCTAGTTTTCCAGCATCATCCATGTCGCGCGTAACAAGATCAGCGACATAGGCGTCAAGACTATCATAGCGACCTTCGGCGACTTGCCGCTCGGCCCAATCCATCAGGTCGTCATGAAGAGATACGCTGATCTGTGCCATGTCCCGATCCTATGCCTTCGCCGGGTACGCGACAAGCGCATCAATAATGATACCGGCACGACAAGACCTCAAGCGCTCGCACCTCACCCGATCCACGAACGCGGTACACCAGTCGGTGCTCGCCAGGGATCCTGCGCGACCACCAGCCCGCTAGGTTTTGCCGCAGCGGTTCAGGTCTGTCAGTACCGGTGAACGGATGCCGCCTGCATTCCTCGATAAGGACGTTGATCCGTTGCAGGACCTTGGCGCCCGCCTGTTGCCAGCCGAGATACTCGGACCAGTCTTCCAGATCGAACGTGACCTTCAAGGCTGAAGGAGAGCGCGCTCTTCGCCTTCGCCGGCATCAAGCCGCGCGATCCCGTCCAACAGCCCACACAAACGCTGTCCTACACGCCGCCCGCCTGATCCGCTCCGGCCATGACCAAACCCACGCGCACGCGCGCTCGCCGCGATGTCATGCCCGACATCGCCCCCGCTCTCGAACCGGCCACTCCCGAGCCAACCGCACGGACCACCGCGATGACCATCATCGAGGCGGAGCACCTCCCGACGGTCGAGGACTTCGACCTTGCCGAATACGACTGGGTGCCGGTCCGGCGGAAGGTGCGGCACGATGGCTGGACGGTCGCGACGCAGCAGGCGTTCATCGGCGTGCTCGCGGATACCGGCTCGGTCACGCAGGCCGCGCGCGAGGTGAACATGTCGGCGACCTCCTGCTACCGCCTGCGCCGCGCGGCCGATGGCGCGGCGTTCGCGGCGGCGTGGGATGCGGCGGTGCAGACCGCGTCGCTGCGGCTGGTCGATCTCGCCTTCGATCGCGCGATCAACGGGTCGCCCGAGCCGGTGTTCGACCGCGACGGCAACCGCGTCGGCCAGCGCATCCGCTACAACGATCGGCTGCTGATGTTCCTCCTGCGCGCGCACCAACCCGATCGCTATCGCACCCCCGGCCAGTCGCCTGCGCCGGCGCCCATCCCGGTATCGCCGGTCGAGGCCACGCTCGCCGCGCTCGCGCCGCCGACGCCCGCCGAACCGCACCGCCTGATGGCCCCAGAGGCGCTGGTGATGGCGCTCGAAGTCGCCGATATCCGCGCCGAACCCGTCGCCAAGCGTCGTCCCGCGTCAACGCTTGCCACACCGTCCGTCCAGACGTTCGAGGCGCAGCTTGCCGCCGCGAAGGCGACGATCCCGCCCAAATATCCCGAGAGGGTCCGCGCCCAGGAGGGTGAGGATGACCATGAAGGTCCTGGCCGGCGTCGTTTCCGAGCGTAACTTTATCGTGACCTTTGGCGCCGGCCATCTCCCAACCTAACGCTTCCGGACGAATTCCGCGCGCAGCACCAGCCCCTTGATCCCCTCGTACCGACAGTCGATTTCCTGCGCGTCACCGGTCAGCCGGATCGACTTGATCAGCGTGCCCCGCTTGAGCGTCTGCCCCGCGCCCTTCACGGTCAGGTCCCTGATCAGCGTCACCTGGTCGCCGTCCGCCAGCACGTTGCCGACCGAATCCCGCACCACGACCGCGCCATCATCCGCCGCAACAGCCGTCGCCGCACCGCCCGCGACCCACTCGCCAGTCGCTTCGTCATAGACATATTCGTCGCTCATTAGTCGGTCTCCGGCAGCGCCCAGTCGATCGGCGCGCGGCCCTTGGTTTCGAGAAAGTCGTTGGCCCGGCTGAACGGCCGCGATCCGAAGAACCCGTTCCGTGCCGCCAGCGGCGACGGGTGCGCGGACTGGATCACCAGATGCCGCCCGCCCTTGCTCACATCGTCGACGAACGCCGCCTTCTTCTGCGCATACGCCCCCCAAAGCAGGAACACGACCGGTTTGTCCTGCGCGTTCACCGCCGCGATCACCGCATCGGTAAACCGCTCCCACCCGCGCTTGCTGTGCGACGCAGCCTCCCCCATCCGCACGCTCAGCACCGCGTTGAGCAACAGCACGCCCTGCGCCGCCCAATGATCGAGCATGCCGTGAGACGCCCGCGGGATCCCGAGATCCGCCTCCAGCTCCTTGTAGATATTCACCAGGCTAGGCGGCGTCCGCACGCCCTTGCGCACCGAGAAGCTCAGCCCGTGTGCCTGCCCCTCGCCATGATACGGATCCTGCCCCAGGATCACGACCCGCACCTGATCCAGCGGCGTCAGCTCCAACGCACGAAACCGGTCCGCCTCCTCCGGAAACACCCGAACCCCCACCGTCCGCTCGGCCTCCAGAAACGCATCGAGCGCGCGCATGTACGGCGCGTCGAACTCGGCAGCGAGCGCCTGCCAGCTTGGGGGGAGCGTCTGATCGATCATCCCCGCCGCATGTCGGACAGGGCAGGGCAGTGTCAATCGCGCGCGCACCCGGGAGCTGTTCCCCCGCGAAGGCGGGGGCCCAGGATCACAAACGACACCGCCCGAGACCCTGGACCCCCGCCTCCGCGAGGGAACAGCAAGAAGGCTCGCACTCCATGGCGCGTCACCTTATATGCGCCGCCATGACCGAGATCACCGTCGCCGCGCTTCAGCTGGGCTTTACGCCCAACATCGACCGCAACATCGCCAACGTGTCGCGCCTCGTCCACGAGGCCGCCGCGAAGGGCGCGCAGGTCATCCTCCCCCCCGAGCTGTTCGAGGGCGAATATTTTTGCCGCGTCGAGGACGAGGGCCTGTTCGCCAACGCCGCACCGGTCGGCGAGCACAAGGCGGTACTCGCGATGCAAGCGCTCGCCGAGGCGCTCAAGGTCACCATCCCGACCAGCTTCTTCGAGGCGGACGGCCCGCACCACTATAACAGCCTCGCGATGATCGGCCCCGACGGCAACGTCCAGGGCGTCTACCGCAAGAGCCACATCCCCGACGGCCCCGGCTACGAGGAGAAGTTCTACTTCCGTCCCGGCAATACCGGCTTCAAGGTCTGGCCGCATGCGTCGGACGCCGGGCGGACGACGCTCGGCGTCGGCGTCTGCTGGGATCAATGGTACCCGGAGACCGCGCGCGCGATGATGCTTATGGGCGCGGAAATCCTGTTCTACCCGACCGCGATCGGCAGCGAGCCGCACGACACGTCGCTCGACACCGCCCGTCTCTGGCGCCGCGCCATGGTCGGCCACGCGGTCTCGAACGTCGTCCCGATCGTCGCGGCAAACCGCGTCGGCGTCGAGCACGGCCAGACCTTCTACGGCACCAGCTTCATCGCCGACGAGCGCGGCGACATCCTGGCCGAGCTAGGCCGCGACGACGAGGGCGTCATCACCGCGACGATCGACCTCGACATCGTCAAGCGCCACCGCGCCGCGTTCGGCTTCTTCCGCGATCGCCGCCCCGACCTATACGGCCGTCTCGTCCAGGACATCTGACCACCTAATCCTCCCCCGCAAGGGGGAGGTGGCTGGCTCTTGCCAGACGGAGGGGGAGGGGAGGACAACCGCCGTTCCATATCCTCCCCCTCCGTCACCTTCGGCGACACCTCCCCCTGGCGGGGGAGGATCGAGGGATCATAACCAAGCCATCCCAGCCAACAACGCCCCCACCAGCGCAGCAGCCCCCGCGACCCACAGCAACCACCGCCGCCCGGTCAGCGCCGTAATCGACGCCAGCGCGATCGCCACCTGGATCGCAGTCACCGCCAGCGCCAGTTTCGTATGCGGCCGCAGAGCCTCGTCCGACTCTCCATCCGCCGCCGCCGAGCGCCGATCGAGCGTCTCCGCCTCCCGCTTCAACGCCGCCCCCCGCGCCTTGTACCGCGCGATATCCGCCCGGTGCGCAGCCATCTGCGTCGCATCGAACCCGGGCGGCGCGAGGTCGACCTCCATCTGCGCGATATGCCGCTTCAAATCCTCCGCCTGATAATAGCCCCACGCATCCGACGCCTGCGCCTTGATCAGCACCGCCTCGTTCTTGTGGAGCAGCGCCTCGTTCTGCGTATGCCCGCCGAGGAAACTGGTCACCGCCGCCAGCGTCGCCAGGATCGCGGTGAAAAGCGCGATTCGCTGGTCGAACGCCTCACCCTTGGCTGCGCGCTCCTCCGACAGTTGCTCATGCAACCCGCGCACTTCGAAATCATCATCCATGTTGGTCGCTATGGCCCTCCGCGCGTGACTGGACGCTGATGATCGCGTGACATAGTCATCAGCGCGCCATGATCCGCCCTCGCTCGATACTGCTCGCGCTCGCGCTTCTCACCGGCTGCGCAACGCCGTCGACAAAGTCCTTTCCGCTGAGCAATCACTTCGACGGCGAACGCTTCTTCAACCCCGACGGCGTGCAGGGCAGCACCGGCGAGCAGAAACAGGGCCCGGTCGCGCTGCTCCGCAATTTGGTGAAGCCACCCTACCGCACCTGGCCCGAAGTGCCCGTCACCCCGACGCGGCCCCCGGCCCATGTCGAGGGCCAGACGATGCGCGTCACCTGGATCGGCCATTCCACCGTGCTGGTGCAGACCCAGGGGCTCAACATCCTGACCGATCCGATGTGGCTCGAGCGCTCGTCCCCGGTTCAGTTCGTCGGGGTGAAGTGAGCCCGCGAACCCGGCGTGCGTCTCGCGGACCTGCCGAAGATCGATCTGATCCTGCTGAGCCACGATCACCGCGACCATCTCGACATGACGGCGATGCGCAAACTCTGGCACCGCGACAAGCCGCTGATCGTGACCGGCCTCGGCAACGGCCAGATCCTCGCGCGCAGCGGCGTCCGTGCGGTCGCGCGCGACTGGGGCGGGCGCGTGACACTGCGCCCCGGCATCGACGTGATCGTGGAGCGCGCGCACCACTGGAGCGAATACGACCCCGGCGACCGCGACAAGACGCTCTGGGCGGGCTTCACCGTGACGCTGCCCGGCGGCAACCTGTATTTCGCGGGCGACACCGGGCCGGGTGACATGCGCTGGGCAGCCGAAGCGCGCGCAGCCGGCCCGGTCCGCCTCGCGATCCTGCCGATCGGCGCGTATCATTTTGCAGGCCACGAAACCGACAACCACATCGGCCCGGACCAGGCGGTGACCGCGTTCGAACAGCTCGGCGCGGCCTATGCGATCGGCGTCCACTGGGGCACGTTCGAGCTGACGTCCGAGGGTATCAACGAACCGCCCGAGCATCTCCGCGCCGCGCTGATCCGCGAACACATCCCCGCAAACCGCTTCCGCACGCCAGAGGCCGGTGAGGGCTGGGTCATCGAGTAGCGCCCAATCCCCGGAGTTACACAGGAACCCACCGTTTGCACCTCCCCGGCGGAGGCCGGGGTCCAGTTGGGAAACACCGCCAATTAGCCGTCGCGTTCCGTTACTACGGCCTCACCAACTGGACCCCGGCCTCCGCCGGGGAGGTGCGTCTTTCTACTGCGAGAGACACTGACGTGTCGCGGTCCCGGATTAGGTGAGCGTTTCAAACCGCCCCGCGCAACTCAAGCGCCCGCTTGAACACCGCGTCGAACATCTCCGCGGTCAGCACACCCGTATTCACATTGTACCGCGAGCAATGGAAGCTATCGATCAGCACGCGACCATCGGGCATCACATGCTCCGCGCCATGCGCGAACCGCGCCTTTGGCAACCGCCCCCCGAGCATCTTCACCGCCGACTGATGCGCGATATGCCCCAAGGCCACGAACACCCGCGCGGTCGGCACCGCATCCGCCTGCGTCTCGAGGAACGGCCGGCAGGTGCGGATTTCCTCCGGCGTCGGCTTGTTCTCGGGCGGAAGGCACTTCACCGCGTTGAGGATGATCGCGCCGTCCAGCGCCAGCCCGTCCTCGGCCTTCGCACCGTAAGTCCCGGTCGCAAGCCCGAACCGCCCGAGCGTCTCGTACAGGAACTGCCCCGCATAATCCCCGGTGAACGCGCGGCCCGTGCGGTTCGCGCCATGCTTCCCCGGCGCGAGGCCGATGATGCCGAGCCACGCCGCCGGATCGCCAAAGGCGGGAACCGGCGCGTTCCACCAGGTCGGGAACTCGGTCCGCAACTGCTCGCGCACGGCGACGAGGCGAGGGCAGAGCGGGCAGTCATGCGGCGGCTCGGTCTTGGGCAACGCGGAGACAGGCGCGAAGACGGTCGTGACGTCGATCTCGCCGGTCTCGTCGACGGTTTCGGGAAGCTCGGAGGTGTAAGGTGTGGAATCCATGGGATTGCGCTAGGCGGACCAAATGTCGCCTGCAACCCCGCTCCCGCCGATCGCGCAGGCCGCAACCACCTACGCGATCGCGCTCGGATCCAACCGACGTGGCCGTCACGGGAGCCCGGAGCGCGAAATCGCCGCCGCTTTGGAAACCCTCGGCACTGTCGTCGCACGGTCGCCGACCGTCGCCAGCACACCATTAGGTCCCTCGAACCGCCGCTACGCCAACGCCGTCGCACTGATCAAGACGCAGGAGGACCCTGCCGCGCTGCTCGTCCGCCTCAAACGGATCGAGCGCGCGTTCGGCCGCCGCCCCGGTCGCCGCTGGGGAAGCCGCGTCATCGACCTCGACATCATTCTCTGGACGGGCGGCGCATGGTCGTCGCCCGGCCTCACCGTTCCGCACGCTGCCTTCCGCACGCGCAGCTTCGTCCTCGGCCCCCTCGCAGGGCTGATCCCACAATGGCGCGATCCATTGACCGGGCGAACGATCCGGCAATTGGCGCAATCGGTTGACCGAAAGCGGCCACGCGATTAGGTGCGCGGTCCACGATGGCGGGGGTCCGTAGCTCAGTTGGTAGAGCAAGCGACTTTTAATCGAGAGGTCCCGGGTTCGAGCCCCGGCGGACCCACCATCGATGCCTCGGGCGTTGCGCCGAGTAGGCGGCGGCATGTCCCGGCGATTCTCGCGGGCGCATCGGTCGCGGCTATTGGGCTTGCCCTCATCCTCCTCGTCGGTCTCGCGGTCGATCACTGGCCGTTCGCGTTCGACCGGTCGATCATCCTCGGCCTGCGCGCGTGGGGCGGGCCGTCATGGCTGCCCAAGGTCGCAGCCGACGTCACCGCACTCGGCGGCGGCATCGTCCTGACGATCGTCGTGGTGGTCGCCGCCGGCCTGCTGATCGTTCAGCGCCTCTGGCTGACCGCCGCCGCGATGGTCGCGGCCAGCGTCACCGGCAATATCGTCGTCGAACTCGTCAAGCTGCAGGTCGCCCGCCCGCGCCCCGACATCGTTGCGCACCTCGTCACCGTCACGCATATGAGCTTCCCGAGCGGGCATTCGGCGAACAGCGCGATCGTCTATCTGACGCTCGCCGGCCTCGCCTCGCAGGTGACTCGAGATCGTGCGACCCGAGCGTATCTGCTCGTCGTCGCGATCCTGCTGGTCGGCATGATCGGCTGCAGCCGCGTCTATCTCGGCGTTCACTGGCCCAGCGACGTGCTGGCCGGGTGGAGCTTTGGCACTCTCTGGGCGCTGGCCTGGTGGCTGGCGACCGCCCGCGTGCGCAGCTCAATCGGCGGCGAGCGCTAGCAGCGCCTTTGCCGCCTTCAGATGCGGCGCGTCGACCATCCTGCCATCCAACTGGAGCGCACCCGCACCCGGATTGGCGGCGAAAAGGTCGACGATCGCCTGTGCCTTGGCGCGCTCCTCGGGAGACGGCGTGAAGGCCGCGTTGATCACCGCAACCTGGCTCGGGTGGATCGCCATCATCCCCGTAAACCCGTCGCGCCGCCCCCGCGCGGCATAGGCGGTTAGCCCGTCGAGATCGCGGAAATCGGGATAGACCGTCTCGATCGCGGGAACCCCCGCCGCATGCGCACCGAACAGCGTCAGCGACCGGGCAAGCTGGTACGGCGCGGAGTACGATCCGTCCACCTCGCGCGAGGTCGCCGCGCCGATCGCAGCAGGCAGGTCCTCCGCGCCCCAGGTTAGCCCGGCCAGCCGCGGCGTCACGCTGCCATAGGTCCCGAGCGCGAAGATCGCCGCGGGCGTCTCGGTCGCGATCGGCAGGATGGCGATGTCGCCGCTCAGCCGAGCATCGAGCGCGGCTAGCGATGCGCCGCCCTCTGCCTTTGGCAGCATGATGCCGTCGGGCTTGCCGGGGAGGACCGCTGCGAGATCATCGTCTGCGAGCCCGGAGTCGAGCGGATTGATCCGCACGAACAGCGGCACCGTCCGAGGCTCGCCGAGGAACGTTGCCACATGTTCACGTGCCGCCACCTTGCCGGCGGGCGCGACCGAGTCCTCCAGGTCGAGGATCAGCGCGTCCGCGCCGAGCCCGAGCGCCTTGACCATTCGCTCGGGCCGGTCGCCCGGCACGAACAGCAGCGAGCGGAGTCTCACCGGCCCTTCTCGGCCAGCGCGCGCTCCCACGCCAGCGCATCGCGGACGATGCCGTCGAGATCGGCGTGGCGTGGCGTCCAGTCGAGCGTCTCGAGGATCGCGCGATTGTCCGAGATCAGCATCGCCGGATCGCCTGCGCGACGCCCTTCGAGGCGACGCTCGATCGTCCGGTTGGTAACCTTGTCGACCGCATCGAGCACCTCGAGCACTGAGAAGCCCTTGCCATAGCCCGCGTTGAGCGTGTGGCTCTTGCCGGGGTCCGCGATCAGGACTTCCAGCGCGGCGACATGCGCGGCGGCGAGGTCGGTGACGTGGATGTAATCGCGCACGCCGGTGCCGTCTGGCGTGGCGAAGTCGGTGCCATAGACGCCGACATGACCGCGCTTGCCGGTCGCCGCCTCGACCGCGATCTTGATCAGGTGGGTAGCGCCGACCGTAGACTGGCCGCTGCGTCCCTGCGGATCCGCGCCGGCGACATTGAAGTAGCGGAGCGCCGCGTAGTTCATCGGATGCGCCGCGGTGACGTCGCGCAGCATCGCCTCGGTCATCAGCTTCGACATGCCGTAGGGGTTGATCGGCACGGTCGGATCACTCTCGGCCACGGGCACCTTCTCGGGCGTACCGTAGGTCGCAGCGGTCGACGAGAAGATGAAGTGCGGCACGCCCTCGACCACCGCGCTCTCGATCAGCGCACGGCTGGCGGCGGTGTTGTTGCGGTAATATTTGAGCGGGTCGCTAACCGATTCGGGGACCACGACCGAGCCCGCGAAATGCATGATCGCCTTGACGTTGTGCTCGCGGATCGCCGCGCGGACCTTGGCATCGTCGGCGACGTTCGCCTCTACGAGTGCGGCGCGAGGATCGACCGCCCAGTCGAATCCCGTGACCAGATTGTCGAGTACGACGACGTCATACCCTGCGTCGAGCAACGCCAGTACCGCGTGGCTGCCGATGTACCCGGCGCCGCCAGTCACCATAACCTTACCGTCAATCACGCGCGTCTCCTCTTTGTTGCGGGGTAGCGACTTCCTACATTGGCGGAAAGGAGATCGTTATGACGGATTATGTAACGCTGGCCGGCGGCTGCTTCTGGTGCACCGAGGCTGTGTTCAAGGACGTGATCGGCGTCGAGAGTGCCGAGAGCGGGTATATCGGCGGGCATGTCCCTGATCCGACGTACAAACAGGTTTGCGGCGGCGACACCGGCCATGCCGAGGCGATCCGCATCGGGTTCGATCCGGAGCAGCTGAAGCTCGGCGATCTGCTCGACATCTTCTTCGCGACGCACGACGCGACGACGCTGAACCGGCAGGGCAACGACGTCGGCACGCAGTATCGTTCTGCGATGTTCCCCGCGGACGACGCGCAGAAGGCGGAGATGGAGGCGGCGTTGCAGCGGGCTCAGGCCGACTCGCCCAAGCCGATCGTCACCACCATCGAGCCGATGGATACGTGGTACGAAGCTGAGGGATACCACCAGGATTACTGGGAAACCTCGGGTCGCTCGAACCCGTATTGCATGGCCGTGATCCCCCCCAAGCTGCAGAAGCTCCGCAAGAGCTTCGCGGCACGGTCGAAGGCGGCGGTGAACGCGTAAGACAGAATGGGTTCACGCGAAGGCGTGAAGGCGCAAAGATGGGGAGCTTAGGTATGCCCGTCCCGGCTTATCGAAATGCCTAAACCTCTTCGCGCCTTTGCGCCTTTGCGTGAACCACTCTTCTTTCAACGATGCGCAGCACGCCGAAGGCGGTCGTTGATCGCTTCACCGATACCGTCGCGAGGAATCGGCGCGATAGCGATCTTCGGGTGGTCGTTCGCATCGGCCGCGTGGAGCAGGTCGAACAGCTTGGCGGCGGCTTCGACGAGGTCTCCCGATGCGGAGAGGGTTACGTTGCCCGTCACTTCGCCAAACCCGATTAGCCACTCAGCCGACCCGGCCTCGGTCGCATTCAAACGAAGCGCCTTGTTCGGCGCATAATGGCTCTCAAGCTGCCCCGGCGCAGTGACCACACCCTCACTCCCCCCCGGCGAAGGCCGGGGCCCAGTTGGGGGACTGTCATGATCGGTGTTGCGCGTAGTTACTTCCGACGTTCCAACTGGGCCCCGGCCTTCGCCGGGGTGGTGTTGGAGGTGCCGGCGGATAACCTCCGCCGTCACCGGTCCCGGCCGCAGCACTGTTCGTCCGGACACGATCGTCGACTCCAACCCCGCCTCGGTCGCGCCATCGTCGATGATGAGGGGCACGTTCCCCCCCAGACTTCCCGCAACATGTGCGGCAGTGGTCGGACTGATCCCCCCGCTCGCATTGGCCGACGGCGCCGCCAACGGCCGACTCGATGCGGCGATCAACCCCTGCATGACGCGATGCCGTGGCACCCGGATCGCGATCGTATCCAAGCCCGCCGTCACCAGCGCAGCGATCCCCGAATCCTGCCGGACCGGCAGCACCAACGTCAGCGGACCGGGCCAGAACGCCACGGCCAGCGCCCGCGCGTCCGCATCGAACACCGCGATCCGCTCCGCCGCCGCCAGATTCCCCACATGCACGATCAACGGATTGAAACTCGGGCGGCCCTTCGCGGCATAGATCCGCGCCACCGCCTCCGCATTGGTCGCGTCCGCCGCGAGCCCGTACACCGTCTCGGTCGGCACCGCGACGATACCCCCGTCGCGAATCAGCGTGGCGGCCTCGGCGACCGCGGCCGTACCGTACGGTAAAATCACAGGGTGTGGACGCGACATCTGTCAGGCCTATAGCGGGTCCAAACCGTAGCGATAAGAGGATGCGATGGCCTTCACCCCAGCAACCACCGAACAGCGATTCCTGCTCGACCACGTCGTGCGGATCGGCGAACTTGCCGACACCGAACGCTATGCCGCCGCCAGCGACGACGTCGTCGACGCAGTGCTCGAAGGCGTCGGGCAACTCGCGGCCGGCGAATGGGCCCCGCTCAACCGCACCGGCGACACGGTCGGCGCGAAATGGACCCCCGACGGCGTGGTCATGCCCGACGGTTTCGCGCAGGCGTACAAGGATTATGTCGAGGGCGGCTGGGGCGGGATCGGCGTCGAGGAAGAATGGGGCGGGCAGGGCCTGCCGTTCGCGATCCAGACCGCGGTGCTCGACACGCTCGGCTCGGCCAACATGGGCTTCGCGCTGTGCCCGACGCTGACCGTCGGCGCGATCGAGGCGCTCCAGCATCACGGCAGCCCCGAGCAACAGGCGCTGTATTTGCCCCATCTCGCGACCGGCGAGTGGACCGGCACGATGAACCTTACCGAGCCGCAGGCCGGCTCCGATGTCGGCGCATTACGCGCGACCGCCACCCCGCTGGGTGACGGCAAATGGTCGATCAAGGGCACCAAGATCTACATCTCGTTCGGCGATCACGACATGGCGCCGAACATCGTCCACCTCGTCCTCGCGCGGACCCCCGGCGCCCCCGCCGGTACTAAGGGCATCTCGCTCTTCCTCGTCCCCAAGTTCCGCCTTCAGGAAGACGGCACGCCGGGCGAGTTCAACGACGTCCGCGTCGTCTCGATCGAGCACAAGATGGGCCTTCACGCGTCGCCGACCTGCGTGCTGAGCTTCGGCGACAATGACGACTGCATCGGCGAGCTGATCGGCGCGGAACTCGGCGGCATTCGCGCGATGTTCACGATGATGAACAACGCGCGGTTGAACGTCGGCCTCCAGGGCGTCCAGGTCGCCGAGGGTGCGACGCAGGGCGCGGTCGCCTACGCACTCGACCGCGTCCAGTCGGCCCGCGCTGGCTCGCCGAACAAGGAGTCGGTCAAGATCGTCGAGCATCCCGACGTCCGCCGCATGCTGATGCGGATGAAGGCGCAGACCCAGGCGGCACGCGCGCTCGTCTACTACGCGGCGGGGCAGGTCGATCGCGCCAACCTCGGCGACCGCGCCGCGCGCAACCGCCTCGAACTCGTCACGCCGCTCGCCAAGGCGCACGGCACCGATCTCGGCAACGAGGTCGCCTCGCTCGGCATCCAGGTCCACGGCGGCATGGGCTATGTCGAGGAAACCGGCGCCGCGCAGTATTTTCGCGATGCCCGCATCACCCCGATCTACGAGGGCACCAACGGCATCCAGGCGGCGGATCTTGTCGGGCGCAAACTCGGCCTCGACAATGGCGGCGCGTTCGCAGCGCTGATCGCCGACATCCGCGCGGAAGCGAAGGACGAGCGGTTGCTGGCCCTGGTCGACGCCTGCGAAGCGATCGGGCGTAAGCTCGCCACCGCGGACGCCGACGACAAGCTGGCCGCGAGCTACCCGTTCCTCACCATGTTGTCGGTCGTGACCTGCGGCTGGCTGATGGAGCGGCAGGGCGGGGTCGCGGGCAGCGACGATTTCGGCCGGATGAAGGCGGCTGCGGTGCGCTTCTACCTCGACCAGATCGTCCCCGAGGCAATGGGCCTGAATGCGGCGGCCAACGCGAGCGCAGCGGTGCTGTACTCGATCGAAGCGGACCTGTTCGCGGCCTGATCGAACGCGACATCGTCGTTCGCCCCTCCCCGGCGGAGGCCGGGGTCCGATTGGGGGACGGTCATGATCAGCGCGGTGCCCAGTTGCATCCGACGTTCCAATTGAGCCCCGGCCTCCGCCGGGGAGGTAGCTAGTGGGAAGGCGGTACAGGCTGTCGCGGAGTGGCACCCAGGCCTCGATCCTCCCCCGCAAGGGGGAGGTGGCATCGAAGGTGACGGAGGGGGAGGAACACGCAACGAAAGTGGCCCTTCTGCCCCCTCCGTCTGGCAAGCGCCAGCCACCTCTCCCTGGCGGGGGAGGATCGAGAGGGACGCCTCTGTTCGCGACAGCCCCAAACAACCGTCATGCCGGGCTCGTTCCGGCATCCACCGTTCCGCAGACCCGAGAGAAATGAAAACGCGGAACGGTGGTCCCCGGAACAAGCCCGGGGCGACGGAGCAAGCAGGGGTAGCGCCCTTTTTCCGTTCGCCCTGAGCGTAGTCGAAGGGCATGCCCAACGCGCAGTGCTTCGACTGCGCTCAGCACGAACGGGGGAGGGGGCACTGCATCACGGGCAACATCAGCTGCCCCACACTCGACGCCCCCGCCCAACGGACGGTATGGGGAAACAGAAAATCTCTGAAAGCCCGACTGATGTTCGACCTCGACGCCTATCTCCTCCGTGTCGCGATGCCCGCGCGGCCCACGCTCGACTCGATCGGCCTCGGCCGCCTCCAGCACGCGCACCGTCTCGCCATCCCGTTCGAGGACCTCGACGTCGTCCTCGGCCGCGGCATCGCGATCGACAGCACATCGGTCTTCGCCAAGCTCGTCACCGCGCGCCGCGGCGGCTATTGCTTCGAACACAACCGCCTCTTCCTCGACGCCCTCGCGGAACTCGGCTTCACCGCCCGCCCGTTGCTGGCCCGCGTGTGGATCGCCGCGACCGACGTGCCGCCGCTCACCCACACCTTCGCGCTGGTGACGATCGACGGCCAGGACTGGATCGCCGACACCGGCTTCGGCGGCAGCTACACGCCGGTTCTCCCGCTCGCCGATGGCGCGGAAGGCACAGCCCCAGACGGCGCCCGCTTCCGCCTCGAAGCGACCGAGCAAGGCTGGATGCTGCTCCGCGACGGCGATCCGATGACCACCGATGGTCGCGGCGAAACGGGAGGATTCCAGCCGCAATACAGCTTCACCCTAGCGCAAGTGTTCGATGCGGACTTGGCAATGTCTAACCACTGGACCTCGACCGCGCCGTCCAGTCGATTCACCCACACCCCGATCGCCAGCATCGTCCTCCCGAACGGCTTCGCATCGCTGATCGGCCGCAACTACCGCCGGCGCTCGGGGACGGATACGACGGTCGGCGAGATCACCGATCCGCGCGTGTATCGCATCCGCATGAGCCTGTTGTTCGGGATCGACCTGAGCGTCGAGGACGTCGCGGCGCTGGGATTGTTCTGAAGTTCAACCCCACTTCCGTTCGTGCTGAGTAGCGGCCGAGTAGCTGCGTAAGCAGCGTATCGAGGGCGTATCGAAGCATGGGTTCCACGCGCCAACCTGTCCTTCGATACGTCCTCTCGATACGCGGCTTCGCCACTACTCGATGACTACTCAGGACGAACGGAAGGGGGCAGCAAGTAGGACGGAGTTGGGAAAGCAGGACGAACGGCAGGTGAGGATCTAAGCCCGCTCGCGCTCCAAAAGATCATGCGCATCCAATCCCAACAGATCGATATGCCCCAAGATCCTGGGCCACTGCGTCGTCACGAAATTCTCGCGCTCCGCCACCCGCAAAGCCTCAGCGGCACCCGGCATCACGAACATCCCGACCCCGCGGCGAACCTCGACATAGCCGTCGTCCTGAAAGCTCTGATACGCCTTGGCGACCGTCAGCGGGTTGGCCCCCTGCTCCGCTGCAAACGCGCGCACCGACGGCAGCTGATCACCCGCACGGTAATCGCCGCGTAAAATCCCCGCGGCGATCGTGCTGCGAAGGCGGATATATACGGGGCTGTCGTCGCTGCTGAGCGCTGTCATGCTGTTCTAATACAGCAATCTGGCGGAAAGTCGAGGCTCAGGATTCCCAATGGCTTACGAGCCGTGCCATATCCGGGCGAGGCCGTTCGTCGAGCGCGCGCGACGGCGTGCCGATGAACATGAACCCGGCGATCCGCTCCGCCGCGGACCCGAACGCGTCGCGCACCAGGTCCGAATAGGCCGGCCACCCCGTCAGCCAACCGCCCGCAAATCCCTCCGCATGCACTGCGTGAAGCAGGTTCATGCACGCCGCCCCCGCCGAAAGCTCCTGTTCCCAAAGCGGAATCTTGCTCTCCTTCGGCGACGACAGCACGACCACCAGCGTCGGCGCCTGGTGCGCGAACTGGTCGAGCGACTCGAGTTCGGTCCGCGATGCCGAAGGCCGCTCCGCGAGGTACGCATCCGTAATCAGCGTCGACAGTGCCGCGCGGTGTTCGTCACCCACGACGACGAACCGCCACGGCGCGAGCTTGCCGTGGTCGGGCGTCCGCGCCGCGATCTCGAGGATCGTCGCCAGCTGGTAGGAATCGGGGCCGGGCGCGATCAGGTCGCGCGGCTTTCCCGAGCGGCGGGTGGCGAGCAGCGAGAGCGGCGTGGAGCGATCGTTGAGCATGCCCCGGCAGATAAGCCCTGATGTGCGATATTTACAGGCCGAGCTTTGCCGCTAGGTTGCGCGCCATAACGGCCCCGCGTTCGACGGCGGCCAAGACGAGTATCAGGGAGCGTAAGAATGGTGGACACCCCGACCGCGGATACCCCGCGAGAGCCGGATATCACCCATATCAACCCGGCGTCCGGCGAAACCTGGTTCGGGCATCCCCGCCAGCTCGCGCGGCTGTTCACCACCGAAGCGTGGGAGCGGTTCGGCTATTACGGCATGCGCGCGCTGCTCACGCTGTACCTCACCAAGCATTTCGTGTTCGGCGACCGCGAGGCGACCGGGCTCTACGGCGGCTACACCGCGCTGGTGTATCTGACGCCGCTGGTCGGCGGCTATCTGGCGGACCAGTATCTAGGCTCCAAGCGTGCCGTAAAATTCGGCGCGATCATCATGGCGCTCGGCTATCTGCTGCTCTGCTTCGGCGGCGAGACCGCCAAGCCCTACGCGACGATCGCCAACCAGCGTTACGCGATCGAAGTCGTCGACCAGGCCGATAGCGAAGTCCGCTATCTCGTCGACGGCGCGAACAAGCTGAAGATCAAGGGCAACGACGACGGCACCGTCTCGCTGCTCGCGCCCGACGGCTCGACCGCGCGCACGGTCGAGAAGGGCGGCTTCGAGTCGGGCGCCGAACGCAGCAGCTTCTACGTCACGATCATGCTGCTCGCTTTGTGCATGATCTCGGTCGGCAACGGCTTCTTCAAGCCCAACATCTCGACGATGGTCGGCGAGCTTTACGCACAAGGCGACAAGCGCCGCGATGCCGGGTTCACGATCTTCTACATGGGGATCAACCTGGGCTCGCTGTTCTCGCAGCTGCTCTGCCCGTTCCTCGCGGTCGCGGTCGGCTGGTGGGCCGGCTTCGGCCTCGCCGCGATCGGCATGCTCGCCTCGTGGACGCTGATCCAGTTCGATGGCGGCAAGCTCGACGGTTACGGCGAGCCCCCGGTCCGAACTGGTCCCGATCGCGCGCTCGGCATCTATGCGCTCGCGTTGCTGGGCATCCCGATCTTCTACCTGCTGTTCGTCAATCTCATGAACGCCGTGCCGCCGGTGCCGGGGTCGGGGATCGTCGGCTACATCGCCTCGCTGTCGCTGATGGGCAAATTGCTGTTCGGCACGTTCCTGATCGCGGTGCCCGGCATCCTGATCTGGTCGTTCGTCAACGGCGAGCGTCGCGAGTTCCAGATGATGCTGGCCGCGATGGTGCTGATCGTGTTCAACGTCGTGTTCTGGACGCTGTTCGAGCAGGCGGGGTCGTCGCTGACGCTGTTCGCGGATCGCAACACCGACCTCAGCGTGTTCGGGCTGTTCAGCATCTCGGCCGGCCAGACCCAGTTCTTCAACGCGTTCTTCATCGTCGCGCTTGCGCCGGTGATGTCGATCCTGTGGACCAAGCTCGCCGCCAAGGGCCTGGAACCGTCGATCCCCGTCAAGTTCGGCATCGCGCTGATCGGCGTCGGCGTCGGCTTCCTGTTCCTCGTCTGGGGCGCGAGCATGGTCGGGCCTTCGTTCAAGGTCGCGATCTGGTGGCTCGCCGGGCTGTATTTCATCCACTCGTTCGCCGAGCTCTGCATCTCGCCGGTCGGCCTCAGCATGATCACCAAGCTGTCGATCGCGCGCGTCGTCGGTCTGATGATGGGCGTGTGGTTCCTGTCGATCTCGGTCGCGCAGTATGTCGCGGGCGTGGTCGCGCAGGTGGCGAGCGTCGAGACGGTCGGCGGGCAGGTGACCAATATGAAGGTCAGCCTGGATACCTATGCCGGCGTGTTCTGGACCATCGGCCTGGTCTCGGCCGGCATCGGCGTCGTGCTGCTGCTGATCTCGCCGCTGATCAAGAAGTGGATGCACGGCGTTCAGTAATGAAATTCCCCTCCCGCTTGCGGGAGGGGCTAGGGGAGGGCGCGACGTACGTACTGGCGTCCGGTCTACTGGGTCGGCCCCTCCCGCAAGCGGGAGGGGAGGCCGTCAGATCCGCGTCATCGACATCGCCTTCTCGCCATACCGCGGCCCGGCAGTCCCACCCCGAGGCGCCGCCGCATCCAGCTTCGCCAGATCGTCCGCCGTCAGCGCAACCTCCGCCGCCTTCATGCTGTCCTCCAGCGTAACCCGGCGCTTCGACCCCGGGATCGGCACGATATCGTCCCCCTGCGCCAACAGCCACGCGAGCGCGATCTGCGCCGGCGAGGCGCCATGCGCATCGGCAATCGACTTCACCACCGCGACCATCTCCATGTTCTTGGCGAAGTTCTCTTCCGAATACCGCGGATCGTTCCGCCGATAATCGCCCTCGGGCAGATCCGACCGAGCGGTAATCTGCCCTGTCAGGAACCCGCGCCCGAGCGGCGAATACGGCACGAACCCGATCCCCAGCTCGCGACACAGCGGCAGGATCTCGTCCTCGACATCGCGCTCCCACAGCGAATATTCGCTCTGCAACGCCGCGATCGGATGCGTCGCCGCAGCCCGCCGGATCGTGTCGAGCCCGGCCTCCGACAGCCCGAGATGTCGCACCTTGCCCTCGCGAACGAGGTCCGCCATCGCCCCGACCGTATCCTCGATCGGCACGCCCGGATCGACGCGGTGCTGGTACAGCAAGTCGATCGTCTCGACCCCGAGCCGCTTCAGCGATCCCTCGCAAGCCCGCCGCACATTGGCCGGCGTGGAATCGACCCCCGTCATCCCGTTCTCGTCGTAGCGGAAGCCGAACTTGGTCGCGATCACGACGCCGTCGCGCTTGCCGCGGATCGCCTTGCCGATAAGCTCCTCGTTGACCAGCGGGCCATAGATTTCGGCGGTGTCGAACAGCGTCACGCCAAGCTCGATCGCGCGCTGGATCGTGGCGATGCTCTCGTCGGCGTTCGCCTCGCCGTACATGCCCTTGCCGATGCCGGCCATCGGCATGCAGCCGAGACCCAGCGCGGAAACCTCGAAATCAGGGCCGAGCGTGCGATACTTCATGCGGAATCTCCTGTGAGCCACTGCGGGCTGAAACGGAGATGGTGACGGCGGTGTCCATCGTCACGTTCCCGACGGTACGAAACAGGTCGGGCACGGTCTCTACCGCGATGAACAGCCCCAGAGCCTCGATCGGCACCCCCATCGCGATCGCGACCGGCGCGACCGAGGCGATGAAGCTCACCGTACCCGGCAGCGACACCGACCCCATCGTCGTGATCGCCGCGGTCGCGATCCCTGCGGCGAGTTGCCCCGGCCCGATCGGTACGCCGACCAGATGCGCGACGTAGAGCGCCACTGCGAGGTTCATCGCCGGACTCGTCGCACGAAAGACGGCAACCGCAAGCGGCAGCACGATCCCCGCGGTGGCGGGCGAAGCCCCCAACTCGACCGAGCCCTTCAGCATCGCCGGCAGCGAGGCGAGCGACGACTGCGTGCTGATCGCCACCGCCTGTGCGGGCGCGACCGCGCGCGCAAAGCGCCCGAATCGCACGCGTCCGCCGATCATCCCGACCGGATACGCCGCGATCAGCACCACTACGCCGATCGCCGAGACACAAACGATGTAGTGCACCAGCGCACCGAACGCCGCGGTGCCGGTCCGCGCGCCGACCCCGTAGGCGAGCGCGAAGATGCCGATCGGCGCGAGCTTCAACACCCAGCCGATCACGATCAGCAGGGCGTCGACCACCGCCTGGAAAAACCCGGTCAGGATACTGCGCTGCGCTTCGGGCAATTGCGTGACCGCGAACGCGAACGCCAGCGCGAACACGGTTAGCGGCAGGAACGCGTCCCCCGCCGCCGCCGCGACGACGTTGGTCGGCACGATCGTATCGAAGAACGCACCGATCCCCGGCACCGACCCGACCGGAGCGGTGGTCGTCAGCGCGGTGCGGAGTGCGGTCGCAAGTCCAGCGGGCAACGGCCACGCTTCGAGCAGCAACGGCGTCACCAGTGCGGACATGATCGTCACTGCCCACAGGATCGCGACCATCATGACCAGCGCGCGGATCGTGATCCGTCCCGCGCGTGCCGCCTCGGCCGTCGCGCCGATTCCCGTGACGAGCAGCGACACGATCAACGGCACGATCACCATCTGCAGCCCGTGCAGCCACGCCGAGCCGATCGGCTGCGTCACCGCGGTGACCGCGATCGCCTGGGACGGCGCGAGCGCGGCGGCGAGAATGCCGATCGCGATGCCGCCGATGAGGGCGATCAGGATCCGTGTAGCCTGCGACATGCTCGCCCTTCGTGGTTTACCGCGCTATCAACGGTGCAAACCTCGATACCGGACGGAAAGCACGTGTGATGGCAAGAAAATACTTCGGCACCGATGGCATTCGTGGCGCCACCAATGTCTCGCCGATGACGGCGGAGATGGCGATGAAGGTTGGCATGGCCGCCGGCGCCTACTTCCTGCGCGGCGATCACCGCCACCGCGTCGTGATCGGCAAGGATACGCGGTTGTCTGGGTATATGCTCGAATCCGCACTGGTTGCAGGGTTCACCAGTGTCGGCATGGACGTCGTCATGGTCGGGCCGATGCCGACACCCGCGGTCGCGATGCTCACCCATTCGATGCGCGCCGATATCGGTGTCATGATCTCTGCTAGCCATAACGCCTACGCCGACAACGGCATCAAGCTGTTCGGTCCAGACGGCTACAAGCTGTCGGACGAAGCGGAGGAAGCGATCGAGGCGCTGATCGACGGCGACATCCCGCTCGTACCGTCGAGCCAGATCGGCCGCGCGCGCCGCATCGACGATGCGCAGGGCCGCTACATCCACTTCGCCAAGTCGACCTTCCCCGAGAACCTCCGCCTCGACGGGATGCGGGTCGTGATCGATTGCGCGAACGGTGCTGCCTACAAGGTCGCACCGTCGGCGCTGTGGGAACTCGGCGCGGACGTCGTCGCGATCGGCGTCACCCCCAACGGTACCAATATCAACGACGGCGTCGGCTCGACCGCCCCGCAGACGCTCGCCGAGACGGTGGTCGCGAGCGGCGCGGACATCGGCATCGCGCTCGACGGCGACGCGGATCGCCTGATCGTCGTCGATGAGACCGGCACGATCGTCGACGGCGATCAGTTGATGGCGACGATCGCGGCAAGCTGGGCGCGGCAGGGGCGGCTGGCGGGCGGTGGCCTCGTCGCGACGGTGATGTCCAACCTGGGCCTAGAGCGCCACCTCGCGGCCCAGGGCCTCGGCCTCGTCCGGACCAAGGTCGGCGACCGCCACGTGCTCGAGAAGATGCGCTCGAGCGGCTACAATGTCGGCGGCGAGCAGTCGGGCCACATCATCCTGTCGGACTATGCGACGACCGGCGACGGGTTGGTCGCGGCGCTGCAGATCCTGGCGGAGGTCAAGCGTTCGGGCGCACTGGCGAGCGAAGTGCTGCACCGGTTCGAGCCATTGCCGCAGTTGTTGAAGAACGTCCGTTTCGCCGGTGGCAAGCCGCTCGACGATGATGCCGTAAAGGCGGTGATCGCGCAGGCCGAGGCAGAACTGGCCGGCAACGGACGTCTGGTCATCCGTCCATCGGGCACCGAACCCGTGATCCGCGTGATGGCGGAAGGCGACGACCCGGCACAGGTCGAGCGCGTCGTCGACCGCATCTGCGACGCGGTCCGGAAGGCTGCCGCCTGATGCTCGAGATGCGCCCCGCCTGCGAACGCTGCACCGCCGACTTGCCCGCCGACGCGCCGGGCGCATTCATCTGCTCGTTCGAATGCACCTTCTGCGCGGAATGCGCGGATGCACTTGACGAGCGTTGCCCGAACTGCGGCGGCGAATTGCTCGACCGCCCGACACGGCTGGGCGAGGCGCCACCGCAAAAGCCGGCAGCTGGGAGGCGGCACTAGGCGCCGTTCGAGTAATCGCCACCTCGCACCTTATTGCCACCCCAACCCCTTCTACCACCCCGGCGGAGGCCGGGGCCCAGTTGGAAAGGTCCAAGTAACAGATCGCAGTCCGCGGTTAGCGACGTCTCCCAACTGAGCCCCGGCCTCCGCCGGGGTGGATGCAGGCGTATGTCGAGCACCCCTGTCCTACATCCGACCGATCATGCCATAGCGCACACCATGATCGCCAACCGCGCCAACCCCAGTCCGGTATCCCCATTCCAGCCCCGTCTCAGACAAGGTACAGACCCGCGCCAGCGTCTGCACTTCGTGCACTTCGCCCCGATCTGGGACACTTTATGACAGCGCGGGTTCTCATAATAGCCGGCTCCGACTCCGGCGGCGGCGCAGGAATCCAGGCGGATATCAAGACGGTAACCATGCTCGGCGGCCACGCGATGACGGCCGTTACTGCGATCACCGCACAGAACACGCTCGGCGTGCAGGCGGTCCACGAGATTCCCACCGACATCGTCCTCGCGCAGATAGACTCCGTCGTCTCGGACATCGGCATAGACGCTGTAAAGATCGGCATGATCGGCTCGGCCGAAACGGCGAATGCGGTCGCTGACTACCTACCAAGCTTGTTCTCCCGCGAAGGCGGGAGCCCAGACTGGACTCCCGCCTTCGCGGGAGAACAACGAGGGGAAGGGCAACATTACCCAGCAAGTATCCCCATCATCTTCGACCCGGTCATGATCGCAACCAGTGGCTCCGTCCTAGCCGACGCAGCCACCATAGCCGCCTTCACCCGCCTCATGCGGATCGCCACGCTCGTTACCCCCAACCTCCCCGAACTTGCAGCCCTGGGCGGCGAGACCGCAATCCGCGCACTAGGCCCGGCCGTCCTCATAAAAGGCGGCCACGCCGAAGGCCCCCACATCACCGACCGCCTCGTCACCGACGCCGGCGAAACCCGCTGGACCAATCCCCGGATCGAAACCCGCCACGCCCACGGCACCGGCTGCACGCTCGCCAGCGGCATTGCGACCGGGCTTGCCCAAGGCCTGCCACTCGACGCCGCAATCAAGCGCGCCATCGCGTTCGTCCGCGCCGCGCTTGCCAACGCACCGGGGCTAGGCGCAGGCCACGGCCCGATGGGCCACGCACTCGGCACCAGTCCGTTCGACCAGTTGAAAGACCGCCAATGCCCGGCATGAAACACGAAAAGCTCTGCGTCGGCCCCGTCGCCGGTGTCGACGAAGCCGGCCGCGGTCCGCTCGCCGGCCCGGTCGTCGCAGCCGCCGTGATCCTGCCCACAAAAGGTGTCCCCCGCGGCATCGACGATTCGAAGAAGCTCTCCGCCTCCGAACGCGAACGTCTCTGCGCCCGCCTCAAAGGCTGCGCGATCGTCGGCATCGGCATCGTCCAGCCGGAAGAGATCGACACGCTCAACATCTACTGGGCGACGATGAAGGCGATGACACTCGCCGTCGACGCATTGGCGGTCGAACTCGGCCAGGCCCCCGGCCACGTCCTCGTCGACGGCAACCGCCTGCCGCGCTGGACCTACCCCGCCACGCCGCTGGTCGGCGGCGACGCGAAGTCGCTGTCGATCGCCGCCGCCTCGATCGTCGCCAAGCACACGCGCGACCTCATCATGATCGCCGCCGCCGAGGTCCATCCCGAATATAACTGGCATTCGAACAAGGGCTATGGCTGCGCGCACCACATGAAGGCGCTCCGCGATCACGGCCCCACGCCGATTCACCGCCGCAGTTTCGCGCCTGTCGCCGCCGCCTATCTCGCCCGCGAGGGACTTTTCGCACAGGAAACGACGAGCTGAGTCTTTCGCGCCACACCCCAAGGGCTTGAGCCGCGAGTCTCCCACGACTCAACATCTGGGCAACGAAGACTCGTTTGGTCGCAGCCGCAGATTCTCGCGAAAACGCCGTTAACGAATGTTTGCTTGACGGAGTCGGACAATTCCGCAGCTATAGACGCCGACAAGGGGCGGAAATCATGGGTTTGATCGACACGATCGCACGGCCGCGTGCGAAGAAGACAGCGGAGCCGGCGGTTCAGGCCGTCCTCCCGCTCGACCAGATCCTGCGCGGCGACTGCATCGAGCGGATGAAGGCGCTGCCGTCGAACTCGATCGACATGATCTTCGCCGACCCGCCGTACAACCTCCAGCTCGGCGGTGAACTCTATCGCCCCGACGGCAGCCACGTCGACGCGGTCACCGACGACTGGGACAAGTTCGACACCTTCGCCGCCTACGACCGCTTCACCCGCGCCTGGCTCAAGGAAGCGCGCCGCATCCTCAAGGACGACGGGTCGCTCTGGGTCATCGGCAGCTACCACAACATTTTTCGCGTCGGTGCCGCCGTCCAGGATTTGGGGTACTGGATCCTCAACGACATCGTCTGGCGCAAGACCAACCCGATGCCGAATTTTCGGGGCACGCGCTTTACCAACGCGCACGAGACGCTGATCTGGGCGTCGAAGGGCGAGAAGGCGAAGTACCACTTCAACTACCGCGCGATGAAGACGCTCAACGACGAGCTCCAGATGCGCAGCGACTGGGAATTTCCGACCTGCGGCGGCGCCGAGCGGCTCAAGAAGAACGGCACCAAGGTGCACCCGACGCAGAAGCCCGAGGCGCTGCTCTACCGCATCCTGCTGGCGTGCACGAAGCCCGGCGACGTCGTGCTCGACCCGTTCTTCGGCACCGGCACGACCGGCGCGGTGGCCAAGCGTCTCGGTCGCAGCTGGATCGGCATCGACCGCGAAGGGGATTACATCGAAGCCGCGCAGGAGCGGATCGAGGCCGCGCTGCCGCTCGATGAGTCGGCACTCGCGACGATGATGAGTCCGCGCACGCAGCCCAAGGTCGCGTTCGGCGTCCTTGTCGAGAACGCATATCTCGCCCCCGGCGCGGTGCTGACCGACTCGAAGCGGCGGTGGCGCGCGACGATCCGTGCGGATGGCTCGCTGCTCAGCGACTGCGGCACGATCGGCTCGATCCACAAACTCGGCTCGACCCTCCAGAACGCCCCCGCCTGCAACGGCTGGAGCTTCTGGCATTACGAGAGCGACAAAGGTCTGAAACCGATCGACGATCTCCGCCAGACGTATCTGCTGGCGACCACGATCTGACTTTTGCTCCCCTCCCGGGAAGGGAGGGGCTGGGGGTGGGTTGGCGGCTTGGCGGGCGATACGTAAACCAACCGGCCGACCCACCCCCGACCCCTCCCTTTCAGGGAGGGGAGCAGGAGAACGATCATCCACCTCCGCCCCGTCCAGTTCGTCGACACCCCGATCGGCCACGAAGACAACAGCGTCGCGCGCCTGGCGGGCGGCCTGCAATGGTTCGCCGCCTACGAGGTGATCGAAGGCCGCGCCCGCCGCACCATCCCCGTCGCCGAAATCGCGAGGCTGGGCGAGCACGCCGCGCACCTCCACGCCGCCATCACCGCCCCCCGCGCGCCCCTCCAGCTTGGCGAACGCACCCTCCGTTTCGACCAGCCGATCGTCGCCGGTATCCTCAACGTCACCCCCGACAGTTTCTCCGACGGCGGCAAGCATGTCGACGATCCCGCCGCCGCCGCGGCTGCCGGAATCGACATGGCCGCCGCCGGTGCCACGCTGATCGACGTCGGCGGCGAGTCGACCCGCCCCGGCGCCCCCGCGGTCTGGGAAGGCGACGAAATCGCACGCCTCGTTCCCGTCGTCGAGCGCCTCGCGCGCGCAGGCGCGATCGTCTCGGTCGACACCCGCAAGGCCGCCGTCATGGAGGCCGCGCTCGCCGCTGGCGCGCACATCGTCAACGACGTCGCAGCACTTCTCTGGGATGACCGCGCACTCGACGTCGTGGCAAAAAGCGGCTGCCCCGTCGTCCTGATGCACTCGCCCGACCCGAAAAAGGGCGGTCACGGCAATGGCGGCTATACCAACGTCCTGACCGACGTCTTCGACTGGCTGGAAGCTCGCATCGCCGCGGTAGTCGCGGGCGGCGTCGACCGGTCGCGGGTCATCGTCGATCCCGGCATCGGCTTCGGCAAGACGCTCGCCGAGAATCTCGCGCTGCTCAACGGCCTCGCGATCTTCCACGGGCTTGGCTGCCCGATCATGCTCGGCGCCAGCCGCAAGCGTCTGATCGGCGCGCTCTCGAACGAAGCGCCGGTCGACCAGCGCCTCGCCGGTTCGCTCGCGCTGGCACTCAAGGGCGCCGAGGCCGGCGTCCAGATCCTGCGCGTCCACGACGTCGCAGAGACGGTGCAGGCGGTGAAGATCTGGCGCGGTCTGCGCGATCAGTCGCTCGTTGGCGGCTAAGCGGGGCGGCTGATCGTCGCTGCATTGCAGCGAAACGCCTCTTCGCGCATTAAAAGCCCTGTTAACAAGGGAGCTTTCGTTTGATCGTCACTGCAACACCGCGCCTCAGTCAAATCTTGAGCGAGGTCTGGCGCCCGCTGCTGGGTCTTTTCGTCTGGGACGTCGTCGTCACGATCACCTATTACGTCCTGCCGTTTCACGCGCCGGCCCTGCCCCTGACGCTGTTCGGTACCGCGCTGGCGCTGTTCCTCGGCTTCCGCGACAACTCCGCGTATCAGCGCTGGTGGGAAAGCCGCGGGCTGTGGGGCCTGATGATCAACGCCTCGCGCAACTTGGCGCGGATGGCGCGCAACATGCTGCCAGAGCCCGAGGGCCACGATATGAAGCGGACGATCGTCCTCCGCCAGATCGCGTATGTGAACGCATTGCGCTGCCAGTTGCGCAAGCAGCCAGCGCCCCCCGAAGTGTTGCGCTTCCTGTCGAAGGAAGAGGCGTCGTTCGCGCTCGATCGTACCAATATCGCCAACGGCCTGCTCGACGGCACCGGCCGCCGAATCGATATAGCGCGCCGCAACGGCTGGATCGACACCATCCAGCAGACGCAGTTCGAGGCGATTCTCGTCGATATCGCCAACGCGCAGGGTGGCATGGAGCGCATCAAGAACACGCCGCTGCCAAACCAGTACCGATTCTTCCCCAGTATCTTCACGCGGCTGTTCTGCATCCTGCTGCCAATCGGTCTGGTCGAGACGCTCGGGTTCGCGACGCCGATCGGCTCAACGATTGCCGGGTTGATGTTTCTCGCTGTGCTCCAGATCGGCGACGATCTGGTCGATCCGTTCGCGGACACGATCCACGACGTCCCGCTGAACGCAATGTGCCGAACGATCGAGATCGACCTGCTTCAGGCGATCGGGGACGAGGCACCGGAGCCGTTGCAGCCCGTACGTGGCGTTCTGTGGTAGAGCAGGATCTGGCTGGGTCACGTTCGTAGGATCAGCCATATTCCAGCGTCGTCTCACGCGGCGTTGTCGATCCCGAGTTCGCCGAGCTTGCGGTAGAGCGTCGAGCGGCCGATGCCGAGGCGGCGGGCAACTTCGGTCATGCGGCCGCGGTAGTGGCCGATCGCGAGGCGGATGACGTCGGCTTCGATCTCCTCGAGCGCGCGGAGGTTGCCGTCGGGGCGGAACAGCGTGACGCCGCCGCCGCCGACCGCTGCCGGCGCGGATGGCCGCTCGCGCGTGCCCAGCGCGGCGATCTCGGGGAAATCCTCTTCGGTCAGCGCGGTGTCCTCGCACAGCACGGCGGCGCGGAAGAGCGCGTTCTGCAACTGGCGGACGTTGCCGGGCCAGTCGTACTGGACCAGCAGCGCGAGCGCGGAATCGGTGATGCCGAGCGGTCGCAGCCCCGGCTGCTCGGCAATCCGCGCGAGCAGGTGGCGGGCGAGCGCGGGGATGTCGCCGGTGCGTTCGCGCAACGGCGGGATCGTCACCTGGACGGCGTTGAGACGGTAATACAGGTCTTCGCGGAAGCGCCCCGCCTCGACCTCGTCCAGCAGTTTGGTATTGGTCGCGGCGATCACGCGGACGTCAACTTCGCGCGGGTGGCGGGCACCGATCGCGAGGACTTCGCCGGTTTGCAGGACGTGCAGCAGTTTCGCCTGCGCCTCGAGCGGCATCTCGCCGACCTCGTCGAGGAACAGCGTGCCGCCATCGGCGTCGTGGAACCGGCCGATCTTGCGCTCGAACGCGCCGGTGAACGCGCCCTTCTCGTGACCGAACACTTCCGATTCAATGAGATTGGCGGGGATCGCGCCGCAATTGACGCTGATCATTGGCTTCTTCGCGCGCGGGGAGGCGGCATGGATCGCCTCGGCGATGACGTCCTTGCCGACGCCGATCTCACCTTCGAGCAGGATCGCGACGCGGGCGCGGGCGGCTTTCGCGGCGATCGCGAGGGCAGCGCGGAAATCGGGGGAGGAGCCGACGATCTCGTCGAAGGCGAGCAGGGCGGGGATCTTCTCGGTCAGCGGGCGAAGCTCGCCCGACGATTTGCCGACCACCGCCGCGTCCAGCGCGGCGAGCAGGCGATCGGGGGCAAGCGGCTTGACCAGGAAATCGGTGGCGCCGGCGCGCATCGCGCTGACCGCGTACGCGACCGATCCGTTCGCCGTGATGACCAGGATCGGCAGCGCCGGACGCCGCTCGCGCAGGGTCGCGATCAGGGTGGTCGCATCCTCGTCGGGCGCCCAGTGATCGATCACGATCGCGTCGAGCTGCATGCCGTCCTGCGTGCCGAGCGTGGCGATCGCGGTCTCGTCGTCCGCCGCGAAGACCGCGCGCCAGCCGCCTCGCGCCGCGAGGGCGGCCACCAGCCGCCGCTGCGTGGGCTCGTCGTCGATCAGCAATAATAGGCGCTGGCCATTGCGCGTCATGGCGAATCCTGTCCCGTTCCGGCACGTGCAATAGCTAGCGCAAGTAAAGAGCGACTTAAATGTCCTGCTTGGCGTTCCAGGATACGCGCGATAAGGTCTCGGCCATAGAGGATGGCACTGACAGGATTGGGGCACGAACCATGGCCGGCAACGGGGACATGAAGGCGCACGTCGCGACCTATTCGAGCGTGACGGGAATGATGAAATGGGGCGCAGTCGGGTGTGCGCTGGTCGTCGCGCTCGTCATCTGGCTGATCTCGTAACGCCATGAAGATCGCCGTCCTGAAAGAGCAAGCGGACGGCGAGCGGCGGGTTTCCGCGACGCCGGAAACGGTCAAGAAATTCATTGCGCTGGGGGCGACGCTGGCCGTGGAAGCGGGCGCGGGTGAGACCGCCTCGATCGCCGATGCCGCGTATTCGGATGCGGGCGCGTCGGTAGGTGACCGTGCGGCGACGCTGGCGGGGGCGGATATGGTGCTCGGCGTGCAGGGGCCTGATCCTGCTTCGCTGAACGGCGTGACGCGTGGGGCGTGGATCGTCGCAAGCCTCAATCCCTTTGCAGAGCGTGCGCGAGTCGAGGCTTATGCCGCGGCGGGCTACGAAGCGCTGGCCATGGAGTTCATGCCGCGCATCACGCGCGCGCAGTCGATGGACATCCTGTCGTCGCAGTCCAACCTGTCGGGGTACAAGGCGGTGCTCGACGCGGCGGCCGAATATGGTCGCGCGTTTCCGATGATGATGACCGCGGCGGGGACGATCTCGGCGGCCAAGGCGTTCGTGATGGGCGTCGGCGTGGCGGGGCTCCAGGCGATCGCGACCGCGCGGCGGCTTGGCGCGCAGGTGTCGGCGACCGACGTGCGCGCCGCGACTCGCGAGCAGATCCAGTCGCTCGGCGCGAAGCCGATCTTCGTCGAGAACGTCGCGGGGATCGAAGGCGAGGGGACGGGCGGGTATGCCGGCGAGATGTCGCCCGAATATCAGGCGGCGCAGGCGGAGCTCGTGTCGGGGCATATCGCCAAGCAGGACATCGTCATCACGACGGCGCTGATCCCGGGGCGTGCCGCACCGCGGCTGATCTCGGCGGCGCAGGTTGCGAGCATGAAACCGGGATCGGTGATCGTCGATCTTGCGGTCGAGCAGGGCGGCAACGTCGAGGGCTCGGTCGCGGGTGAAGTCGTCGTGGTGAACGGTGTGAAGATCGTCGGTCACCGCAACGTGCCGTCTCGATTGGCGGCGGACGCCAGCGCGCTGTTCTCGCGCAACCTGTTCAATTTCCTCAACGCCTTCTGGGACAAGGAGGCGGGGCGACCCGTGCTCGACGCCGAGATCGGCGATGCGATCCGGCTGACGCAGGGTGGCAAGATTGTGAACCCAAGGCTGCTGACATGATCCGGAGAGCATGACCCGTGGCGAGCGGCTTCTCGATGCGATGCGGGCCAATCCGCGGGACTGGCGTATCCAGGATGTCGCCGCCGCGTGTTCGGAGGTGGGGATATCTTGCAGCCCACCTCGCAACGGCTCACACTACAAGGTGAAGCATACAAGCCAGGTCGAAATCCTAACGATCCCCGCGCACCGGCCGATCAAGCCGGTTTATATTCGCGATCTCGTCAGGTTCATCGATGCGGTGCGGAGAACGGAACGATGAACCCGCAAGATTATGAAGTCGTGATCCGGCCGCTGTCGCCTTCAGATGGCGGGGGATATTTTGCGGTTGTCCCGGCACTCCCTGGGTGCAAGTCCGACGGCGATACGCCGCAGGACGCTCTGGCCAATGCCTATGATGCGATCGCCTGCTGGATCGAAGCTGCCGAAGACATGGGACGCAATATCCCCGCCGCTGCGCGCGCGGCAGCCTGAGAGAATCGGAGACCGAACAATGGACTTTATCGCGATCCTGTCGATCTTCGTGCTGGCGTGTTTCGTCGGGTATTTCGTTGTCTGGGCGGTGACGCCCGCGCTGCACACGCCGTTGATGGCGGTGACCAATGCGATCTCTTCGGTGATCATCGTCGGCGCGCTGATTGCTGCAGCTGCGGCAGGCATCGGCGCCGGATCGGGCGTGGCAAAGGCGCTCGGGTTGCTGGCGGTGGTGCTGGCGAGCATCAACATCTTCGGCGGTTTCGCGGTCACCGCGCGGATGCTGGCGATGTACAAGAAAAAGGAACGGCCGGTCGCGCCTGCTGCGAGCAAGTGAGCGATGCGGACGTGAAGGGGACGCGCGATGCATGAACTGACGGTCAGCCCCTGGGCATCGCTCGCCTATCTGGTAGCGGGGGTGTGCTTTATCCTTGCGTTGCGCGGGCTGTCGAGCCCCGCATCGAGCCAGCGCGGCAACCGGTTCGGCATCATCGGCATGACGATTGCGGTGGTGACGACGCTGGTGACACATGTGCCATTCGTTCAGCACCTTCTCGTTTCCGACACCGGATCTACGATAGTCGTGCGCGCTATCGACTGGACCACGGTCGTCGAAATCCTTGCGGCGATCGGCGTCGGCGCGGCGATCGGCCTCGTCACCGCCCGCCGGATTGCGATGACCGCGATGCCGCAACTCGTTGCCGCATTCCATAGCCTCGTCGGTCTCGCCGCGGTGCTGGTCGGCGTCGCGGCCTATCTCAACCCGCAGGCGTTCGGGATCTCCGACCTCGTCATCCCGCTGATCGGCCAGCCCTTCGCCGTCATCCACCCGGTCAGCCGGATCGAACTCGGGCTCGGCGTCGCGATCGGTGCGATCACCTTCTCCGGCTCGGTCATCGCGTTCCTGAAACTCAACGGCAACATGGGCGGCAAGCCGATCATGCTGCCTGGCCGGCACGTCATCAACATCGCGCTGCTCGCCGGCATCCTCGGGTTGATCGCGTATTTCGTCACGAACCAAGAGCCGTGGATCTTCTGGACGATCGTGATCCTGAGCTTCGTCATTGGCTTCCTGCTGATCGTCCCGATCGGCGGCGCGGACATGCCGGTGGTGGTCAGCATGCTCAATTCCTATTCGGGTTGGGCGGCGGCGGCGATGGGCTTTACGCTGCACAACAGCGCGATGATTATCACCGGCGCGCTGGTAGGCAGCTCGGGCGCGATCCTCAGCTACATCATGTGCCGCGCGATGAACCGCAGCTTCATCAGCGTGATCGCGGGCGGCTTCGGCACGGTCGCGGACACCAGCGGCGGCGCGGTCGCGAGCGATCGCCCGTGGAAGCGCGGCTCGGCGGAAGATGCCGCGTTCCTGATGAGCCAGGCCGAGCAGGTCATCATCGTCCCCGGCTACGGTATGGCTGTCGCGCAGGCGCAGCATGTGCTCCGCGAAATGGGCGACAAGCTGAAGGCCGAGGGGGTCCGCGTGAAATACGCGATCCACCCCGTCGCGGGGCGCATGCCAGGGCACATGAACGTCCTGCTGGCGGAGGCGAACGTGCCGTATGACGACGTGTTCGAGCTCGAGGACATCAACAGCGAGTTCGCGCAGACCGACGTCGCGTTCGTAATCGGCGCGAACGACGTGACCAACCCCGCCGCCAAGACCGACAAGACCTCGCCGATCTATGGCATGCCGGTGCTCGACGTCGAGAAGGCCAAGACCGTGCTGTTCATCAAGCGATCGATGGGCGGCGTGGGCTATGCCGGCGTCGATAACGAGCTGTTCTACCGCGACAATACGATGATGCTGCTGGCCGACGCGAAGAAGATGGTCGAGGATATCGTCAAGGCGCTCGACTGAGCTCTTCGCTTGGGGTCCCAACTGGAACGGAACTCGATCCAGTTCGGGTGTAACTCCTCACCTGACGCAGGTTAGTCTCCGCATCACAGCGGAGACCTTGATGACCCTATCTGACGGCCCGCCTGACGCGGCGAATTACGACACGGGGATCGACGCGGTCCTGATCGCCGGGCCCGGCGCACCGGACCGGCTGACCGTTGCCCTCGCCGCGCTGAACGGTCGGATCGTTGCCCGCCTCGATTGGCCAGCAGGCTTCGGTGATCATGCGACGCCGCAGGTCGTTGTCGTCGAGGCCGGCGGGGTCGATCCAGCGATAATAGCCGAACACTTGCCAGGTATCGTCGATCAGGCCGTCAGAATGCAGGCGGGACTGGTCGTCGCCATGAGCGTCGACGAGATCGACGTCGTGGCCGCGGCGACGCTGGGTGGTAGCACGCGGTTACTGGTCGATCCCACCGTCGGCGATTGCGTCGCTGCGATCGTGGTCGCTGCCGAGGCGGCGCGTATCCCGGCGGGCGTCTTCGATGTTCACCGCGAGACCGACGGCACGCGGCTCGAGCGACTGAACACCGAGGTCGCGCGGATCGCCGAGGCGCTCGCCCGACTGACGCGGGCGGAGATCGAGGGCGACGCACCCGCCGCGCCGATCGTCGGCGACCGCACCAATCGCTACGGCGCACCGCCCGCCTTGATCGAGCCCAGCGCGGCGGATGTCCGTCGAGCAATCCGCGCGCGCCGATTGCGCGACCAGTTCTTCGGCGCGACATTGTTCGAGGATCCCGGCTGGGACATGCTGCTCGATCTCTACGCCGCCGAGCTGGAGCGGGGCCGTGTCTCGGTGTCGAGCCTGTGCATCGCGGCGGCAGTCGCGCCGACCACTGCGCTGCGCTGGATCGCGCGGATGACCGACACCGGACTGTTCGAACGCCGTCCCGACCTGCTCGACCGACGCCGCGCGTTCATGGTGCTGTCCGATCGCGCGAGCGAGGCGATGCGTGGGTATATCGTGGCCACCAGGGGCGCCGACCTCCGCATTCCGTGATTTTAGCTTGCCCTGGCCGCCCGGCTTTGGCATCGGACGCCCACCCGAGAGGGGCGATTAGCTCAGTTGGTAGAGCGTCTCGTTTACACCGAGAATGTCGGCGGTTCGAGCCCGTCATCGTCAATCACCCTCTATAGCTCGCGCACCAGTCGAACTGCGACCGCGATCCAGGCGGGGGCGGCGATGGTCAGCGACTGCGTGCCGGTGTCCGGCGGGAGGACGGTAACGCCGCCGCCGCATCCGGTGAGCTGGCCGAACGCGAACCTTCCTGCGGGTTGCGGGACGAGGACGTCGCGGTTGAGCGCGGTTGCGAAATCTCGGGGGGCGAGGGTCGCTGCCCAGATCACGTCGCCTGCGTGATAGTCGCCGGTGTCGTTCGCGACGGTTATTGCGACTTGGCCGGGTGCGACTTGAGGCGGGGGGACGGTCGTGGTTCGGCGGGGAGCGTGGGCGCCTCGGCCGTCGAGTATTGCGACGACTGGGAGGTCGGTGCGGTCCGGCAATGTCACGAGATCGCTCGCCTCTACGCCTAGTGCCGCCGCGATCCGGTTGAGCCAGCCGATCGAGACCGTGCGCGTGCCCGTCTCCAGCCGCCCGATCGTCTGCGCGGTGGTCGGTGGATCGCAACGCCTGGCGACGTCCTCCAGCGTCAGTCCCTTGGCACGCCGGACTTCGCGAATGGCGGTGATCATTGCAATGCGATCATCGAACGGTTCCAAACCAGATGGGTTAATTCTCTGTCCTACAACGGTGGAGCTATGGCAACCGCCAAGCGCAACGGGAGATGGCGGATGCGCGAACTGGTAGAGCGGACGGTCGATTCGGAGGGCGTCCCACAAGCAGCCGGCATGCGCCGCGGTCGTATGGTAACCATCAACCTCGCGGAGTCGCCGCTCGGGTGGTTGCGATCGCGGGCGCTGATCGACTTGAAACAGCTCGAGGCGGGGGAGCGGTTGCGGGCCGATTACGAACGCGCGTCGATCGCGCCGAGCGTGACGATGCGCTGGGTCGAGCGGGTCGATGGCGATGGTGGTGACGGACTCGACCCGACGTCGGCGCAGATCGCGGCGAAGCGTCGGTTCGATGCGGCGCTGGCGGCAGCGGGGCCTGGGCTGGCGGATATCCTTTGGCGCGTGGTTTGCGCGGGGGAGGGGCTGCCGGTGGCCGAGAAGGCGTTGCAATGGCCGGCGCGGGCGGAGCGGGTCGTGCTGACGCTCGCGCTCGATCGGTTGGCGGCGCATTATGGGATTGGTTAGGCGCTCGCATTGGTGCGCGGGCGTGACTAAGTGTCGAGCATGCTCTTCGACCTCATCAAATGCCACGGTTCCGGTAACGACTTTCCGCTGATCGACGCACGCGCGTCGGCGCTTGGCGATGCGGCTTGGGCTGCCGTCGCGCGGGCGCTGGCGCATCGGGATGGGCCAGTCGGTGGCGATGGACTCCTGCTCCTGACGGGCGGCGACGCGACCCACGCGTTCGGCATGCGGATGTTCAATTCGGATGGCAGCGAGTCTGAGACGTGCCTCAACGGCCTGCGCTGCGTCGCGCGCGCGGGGTTCGCGGCCACGGGCTCTGAAACTACTTTAGCGCTGCTGAAGACGAGCGACGCGGCCGTCGAGCGCGATGCCGATATTGCCGATGGCGTGTTCACCGTGCGCGAGATCGCTGGCCCCGCATCTCTGGATGTCGCGGTGTGGCCGATGACCGTCGGGACCGATCGCATCGTCGATACGCCGATCGCGCCCTTGCCGACGGATCGCGCCTTCACGGCGGTGGCGATGCCGAACCCCCATCTCGTGACGTTCGTGGATGCCATCGACGAAGGCGAACTCGTCCGCGTCGGCGAAGCGTGCGAGGCGGCGCCCGACTGGCTGCCCAATCGCGCGAACGTCAGTTTCGTCGAGGTGCGTGGCCATGACCTGTTCGTCCGCACCTTCGAGCGCGGGGTCGGGCTGACCGACAGCTGTGGCAGCGCGATGGCGGCGTCGACCTATGCCGCGTGCCTGACCGGGCGGATCGCGTACGATACGCCGACGACCGTCTTCAACAAGGGCGGGCTGGTTCGCGCGGAGGCGAGCGAGGCGGCGATGGTCACGCTGTCTGGCAATGCGACGTTCGAATGGACCGGCTCGGTCGAGGTCGATCTCGACACGGCGATCGCTAGCGATCTGGTCGTCACACGGCGGCACGACGATGAGATCGCGGCGTGGGCGGGACTTCTCGCGACGATCTGAGCACCGGCTGCGTCCTTCTTGTGGCACGCGCGTATCTCCCCGCAGTGGCGCCGCACACCGGCTCCGCACGCAGGAGAGAAGCCATGAACCACTTCATTCGTACCGCGATCGTCGCGGCCGCCGTTGCCGTCAGCGGCAGCGCCATCGTCGCAGCGCAGACCAACCCGATGGTCGGCGGCGCCGCTATGTATCCGACCAAGACGATCGTCGAGAACGCGGTCAATTCGAAGGACCACACGACGCTGGTCGCCGCGGTCAAGGCCGCCGGCCTGGTCGAGACGCTGTCGGGCCCGGGTCCGTTTACCGTGTTCGCGCCGACCAACGCCGCGTTCAAGAAGCTGCCGGCCGGCACCGTCGACACGCTGCTCAAGCCCGAGAACAAGGCGCAGCTCGCCAGCGTCCTGACCTATCACGTCGTCCCCGGCACGATCACCGCCGCCGACATCGCCGCCAAGGCGAAGGCGAACGGCGGCACCGCGACCTACACGACCGTGCAGGGCGAGCCGCTGATGTTCAAGAAGGTCGGCACCGGCTGGGGCATCATGGACGGCAAGGGCCACAAGGGTAAGATCACGATCGCCAACGTCATGCAGTCGAACGGCGTGATCCACGTCGTCGACACGGTGATGCTGCCGTAATCGGCGATCCCGCGAGATAGCTGCCCGCGGACCATTACGCGGCAGTGGCGTCGGGCCCGTTGCCAAGAGGTGACGGGCCCGATTGCATTTAGGTGCCGTGGCATCCCAGTCCCGTCATCTCAACCTCTCCGTCATCCTGACGAAAGTCAGGACCCAGAGTAACAAGCGCTGCCCCTCGTGGCTCTGGGTCCTGACTTTCGTCAGGATGACGGATGGGCGGGATTCAGCCGATCAGCAGGCCCGCGAGCGCGGCCGACATCAGGTTCGCCAAACTCCCCGCGGCCAGCGCACGAAGGCCGAGCTTAGCGATCATCGGCCGCTGGTTCGGCGCGAGGCTGCCGGTCACCGCCATCTGGATCGCGATCGACGAGAAGTTTGCGAACCCACACAGCGAGAAGGTGATGACCGCGATCGTCCGCGGGCTCAGCCCCTGCTGCGTGCCGAGCGAGATGTAGGCGACGAATTCGTTCAGCACGATCTTCTGCCCGAACAGCCCGCCGGCGATCCCCGCCTCGCTCCACGGCACGTTGAGCAGGAACATGATCGGCGCAAAGACATAGCCGAGCAGCCCCTGGAAGCTCAGCCCGGGCAGCCCGATCATATTGCCGAGTCCGCCGAGTAAGCCATTCGCGAGCGCCACGAGTGCGACGAACGCCAGCACCATCGCACCGACCGCAACCGCCAGACGCACGCCGGTCTGCGCGCCCTGGGCTGCTGCCATGATCAGATTGGCGGGTTTTTCCTCGTCGTGCGTCGCCTGCGGCATCGGTTCGCCCGCCGACGATTCACTCGGCAGATCGCCAAGTGCGAGTTCGCCTTCCGGCGGCGTGACGCGGTCGGGCATGATGATCTTCGCCATCAGGATCCCGCCCGGCGCGGCCATGAAGCTTGCCGCGAGCAGATAATCGATGCGGATGCCCATCGACGCATACGCCGCGAGGATGGTGCCCGCGACGCCGGCCATGCCGCTGGTCATCACGGTGAAGAGCTGCGCCGGGGTCAGGCCCGCGAGATAGGGGCGGATGACGAGCGGCGATTCGCTCTGGCCGACGAAGATGTTCGCCGCCGCGCACAGCGACTCGACCTTCGAGACGCCGATGACCTTCTCGATCCCGCCGCCGACCCACCGCACCACGAACTGCATGATGCCGAGATAATAGAGGATCGAGACGAGGCTGGCGAAGAAGATGATCACCGGCAACGCGGCGATCGCGAAGCTCTGTCCGCCGATCTCGGGAGTCGCCATCTTGCCAAACAGGAACTCGGTGCCCTTCTGCGAATAGCCGAGCAAATTGGCGACCCCGCCGGACATCTCGCCGAGCACGACCTTGCCGAAGCTGGAATACAGCACGAGCACGGCGATCCCGGCCTGCAGCGCGAACGCGGCGCCGACGATGCGCAGGCGGATCGCGCGGCGGTCGCTCGACAACAGCACGGCAATGCCCAGGATGACGGCGATGCCCGCCAAACCGATGAAGAGTCTTTCCATGGACGCCCTGCGTTTTCTTGCGATGACACGCGCCGCCCCCCGGCTGCGCAAGCGACCGACATGACACGCGAGCGCCGCGCTCGCCAGTTATTTGAAGCGCGCTAGTCATTTGACGGCGCGCGCGATTTCGCTAGCGTCCCCGGCGATGGATAAGTCTGTTCCCGCGTTCCCGCGTTCGCTCTTCGTTTTCTCAGTCCTGTACGGCGGCATGGTGTGCATCGCCGGCGTGTTGGGGGTGAAGCAGGTCGCGCTCGGCCCGCTCGCGGTCGAGGCGGGAATCTTCGGATTCCTGCTGTTGGTGGTGTTGAGCAGTGCGATCGCCGAACTGCACGGCCAGAAGACCGCGACGTTCCTGGTGCGCCTGGGGTTCATTCCGCTGCTGGTGTCGGCGGCGCTGATCCACCTGGTGCTGGCCTTGCCGCACGACCCGGGGATGTACCCGCCCGCGGTCGACGCGTTCCCGGTCGTGGTCGGCCAGAGCTCGCGGATGATGATTGCCGGGCTGATCTCGTACGGAATCTCGCAGACACTCAACGTGCTCATCTTCTCGAAGCTGTCGGGACAGGTCGGCAGCGGTGAGGGCAAGCTGGTGTGGCTGCGCGGGATGATCGCGAGCATCATCTCGCAGATCATCGATACGATCCTGTTCATCACCATCTCGTTCCTCGGCGAACGGCCGATCGTCGCGTTGATGGAAGGGCAGATGCTGACCAAAGTCATACTGTCGATCGTGCTGGTGCCCTTCATGATCACGTTCTTCGTGAAGCTGGGACGGCGGTTGGACCGGGTCTGACCTCGTTGTTTCCCCGCGAAGGCGGGGACCCAGTCTGGGCTCCCGCCTTCGCGGGAGAACAAGGAGGCGGGGACCGCGGTCCGCGTCTTTCGCTCCCTCACCCAACTGGCTAAGGGATCGGCATGACCGATCACACGCCCGATCCCGCCCTGCTCGCCAAGGCGGAAACGCTCACCGAGGCGCTGCCGTACCTGCAGCGTTACGCCGGCAAGACGTTCGTCGTGAAATACGGCGGCCACGCGATGGGCGACCCCGAACTGCAGCGCGATTTCGCCGAGGACATGGTCCTGCTCAAGGCGGTCGGCATCAACCCGGTGGTGGTGCACGGCGGGGGGCCACAGATCGGCGCGATGTTGAAGCGCCTCGGCGTCGAATCGCGCTTCGTCGACGGCTTGCGCGTCACCGATGCGGAGACCGCGCAGATCGCTGAGATGGTCCTGGCCGGCTCGATCAACAAGGAAATCGTCGGCTGGATCGGCCAGGCTGGCGGTCGCGCGGTCGGCATTTCCGGCAAGGACGCTGGCCTCGTCCTCGCGCAGAAAGTCGGCCACGGTCGCGAGCCCGACAAGCTTCAGGGGATCGAGCGCCACGTCGACCTCGGCTTCGTCGGCGAGCCGATCGCGGTCGACCGGACGATCCTCGACACGCTGATCGCCGCCGACATCATCCCGGTGATCGCGCCGATCGGTATCGGCGCGGACGGCCACACCTACAACATCAACGCCGACACGATGGCGGGCGCGATCGCCGCCGCGATGGGCGCGGCGCGGTTCTTTCTGCTGACCGATATCGTCGGCGTGCTCGACAAGCAGGGCGAGCTGCTCACCGACCTCGACCCTGCGCGGATCGCCGAACTGCGCGCCGATGGCACGGTGACCGGTGGCATGATCCCGAAGCTCGACACCTGCGTCGCGGCGGTCGAATCGGGCGTCGATGCCGCGGTCATCATCGACGGCCGCGTGCCCCACGCGATGCTGCTGGAGATCTTCACCAAGCAGGGTGCAGGCACGCTGGTCAGCGCCAACGGGCGCTCGCGGTAAAGGGGGTAGCCCTGGCCAACCCAACGATCCTCCCCCTGGCGGGGGAGGATCGCTCGGGGCGGGCATATGTGATGACGGTCCGTCGGTAGAATAGAGTTGGTACACCTCCCGACACCACAGGGCTTCTCGTTCTCCCCCCGCCACCTTATATCGGCAACACACCAGCGGAGACCCTTGCCTTGATCGCCCTTCTTCAGATCGTCCAGTTGCTGCTCACCGTCATCTGGTGGATCATCGTCGTGCAGGCGATCCTGTCGTGGCTGATTGCGTTCAACGTCATCAATACGCACAGCGATTTCGTCCGCACCGTGTGGACCGCGCTGCAGCGCATGACCGAGCCGATGTACCGCCCGATCCGCCGCGTGCTCCCCGATTTCGGCGCGCTCGACCTGTCGCCGCTGGTCGTGCTGCTGATCCTCTATATTCTCAGCAACATCGTCATTCCGAACATCGCGCAGAACTACCTCGTCGCGACCTATTGAGCGGGAAGGCCGCTTGGCGAGCGCTGGCTGACGGCTTGGCGCTGACCGCCGGGACTGACGAGCGTGTCGCTGGCAAGGTCGCTACGCTGGCGGAAATTGCCGCCGCGCTCTATGGGCCGCGGGCATGAGCGCAACCATCATCGACGGCAAGGCCTTCGCCGCCGGCCTCCGGGCCCGTATCGCAGACGGCGTCACCGCCTTCAGGGCGCAGGCCGGCCGAGCGCCGGGCTTGGCTGTGGTGCTGGTCGGCGAGGATCCCGCCTCCAACGTCTATGTCCGCTCGAAGGGCAGGGCGACGCGTGAAGCCGGAATGGAGAGCATCGAGCACCGCCTTCCCGCCGATGTGCCGGCCGACGAGCTGCTGGCGTTGGTCGCGACACTCAACGCAAACCGGGCGATCGACGGCATCTTGGTCCAGTTGCCTCTGCCAAAGCATATCGACGAGCAGGCGGTCATCTCGGCGATCGACCCGGAGAAGGACGTCGATGGGTTCCATCCGATCAACGCGGGGCGGCTCGCAACCGGCCTGCCCGGCTTCGTACCCTGCACACCGTTCGGCTGCGTGATGCTGTTGAAGAGCGTGTTGCCGAGCCTGAGCGGACTCGAGGCGGTCGTGGTCGGTCGTTCGAACATCGTCGGCAAGCCGATGGCGCAACTGCTGCTCCGCGAGAGCTGCACCGTGACCGTCGTGCATAGCCGCACCAAGGACGTGCCCGCGCACATTGGTCGCGCGGACATCGTCGTTGCTGCGGTCGGTATCCCGCAGATGATTAAGGGCGATTGGCTGAAACCCGGTGCGACCGTCATCGACGTCGGTATCAACCGGACCGATGCCGGCCTCGTCGGCGACGTGGACTTCGCGAGCGCGGTGGAGGTTGCGGGTGCGATCACGCCGGTGCCGGGCGGCGTCGGGCCTATGACGATCGCGTGCCTGCTGCGTAACACACTCGTCTCCGCAGGCCGCCGCGAAGGCGTCGCGATCGAGGAGGCAAGCCTGTGATCGAACTCTATATCTCGTCGCTGATCACGTTCTTCGTGGTCATCGATCCGCCCGGTTGCGCACCGATCTACGCCGGGCTGTCGGCGAGCGCCTCCGCGCTCCAGAAGCGCGCGATGGCGATCCGCGCGGTCGGCGTATCCGCGCTGATCCTGTTCGTCTTCGCGCTGTTCGGCGAGGCGTTGCTGAAAGGTCTAGGGATCAGTCTCGCCAGCTTCCGGATTGCCGGCGGCATCATGCTGTTCCTGATTGCGCTCGAAATGGTGTTCGAGAAGCGCACCGAGCGCCGCGAGGATCGTGCCGCCAAGGTGGCGAGCGATCCCGAGGTCGAGGACGTCTCGATCTTCCCGATGGCGATGCCGATGATCGCTGGGCCGGGCTCGATCGCGTCGGTGATGCTGTTGATGAGCCGGAACAGCGGGATCGAGCGTTCGCTGGTCGTGCTCGGCGCGATGGTGACGATCCTGCTGCTGACTTTGGTCGCACTGCTGGCGGCCGGGCCGATCATGCGCATTCTCGGCGCGAAGATAGAGGCGGTGATCACACGGTTGCTCGGCGTGCTGCTCGCCGCGCTGGCGGTGCAATTCGTGCTCGACGGCTTGTCGGTGGTGCTGCGCTGAGCCGTTCTCCCGCGGCAGCGGGCGAGCTCAGTCCACCTTGAACAACCGCAGCGGCGACTTAGCCGGCAGCGGGAGTGGGGTCAGCCACGCCGGGATCTTGTTCTTCGCCAGTTCCGAGTAGAACCCCTTCGGACTGCGCGCCTTATAGTTGGTCGATTCGGCCGCGTTCGGACACAGCAGCAGCATCGTCGCGCCGTGGCGCTTGATGATCGCATGCGCCTCGTCCGCAGACCGCCCGAACGCGTGCTGGACGTCGAGGATGGCGTCACCGTTCCGATGATACGGCCCCGCAATCGCGTCGTGATGCGTGATCGTGATCAGCCGCGGGCCCATGTCGACGAAGGTGAAGATCGTCTGCGCGGGATACTTGTTCAAAGCCAGTAGAACGGTCGTGCGCAGGCAGTCGCCGGTCGCCATGTTGACGCGCTTTTCATACGGCTTCGGCCGGTCGATCGGCAGGTATTTGAGCACCATACCGGCGAACATGCCCGAGACGATCAGGAACGCGGCAGCCGTCCCCAGTACGCGCACCGCAAGCGATCGGATGCCGAGCAACCGCGGGATGATCAGCCACGCCAGCGCGGTCGCCCCCGGGATCGCCAGCATCTGCGCGGCGGGTCCGGCACGGACCTGCCATAACAGCATCGCGCAGGCGAACGCGGTGAACAGCGCGACCGCCGCCCAGCCGACCGCGCTCGGTTCGCGACGTGCGCGCCAGGCTGCGATCACGGCCCCGATCAGGCCGATGATCGGTAGCGTCGCCAGCGCGAACCCGACGCGGAAACTATGGTTGTAGATCGGCTTGGCCTCGCGGACATTGTTCAGCCAGTTGCGCTGCAGCTCGGGTGAGATGCCTTCGGGTCGGCCCAGGCACTGCGGGAAGACGAGGGCAAAACCGGCGACGATCGCCGCCCCGGCCGCCACTGCGAGCGCCAGTCGCATCCCGCGCGACGCCGGCCCGAACCGCGCGAGCAGGAACAGCAGCATCCCCGCCGCGATCATCACGCTCAGCCATACCGGCGTCAGCGCATCGCAGCGCATCGCCTGGTTGGCGTTCGACGCGAACAGCGCGAACCCGAGCGTGCTGCCACCGCCCAGTGTCAGCGCGTAGATCGACAGACGCTCGGCTTCCGACCGGTCCCACACCCAGCGCAGCGCGATGATCGCGCCCGCCATCGCCGCATAGGGCAACAGTTCGAGCCCGATCGACAGCGACACCGCGCTCGCGATCCCGACCATCGCGCCGCCACGACGGCCGTTCGTATCGCACAGGCCCGCTACCGAGAGGCTCAGCATCGCGAGCTGCCAGCCGTGGTGATCGATCCGCTCCGGCATGAACATCAGCATCGTGCCTGTCGCGCCGACCATGAACACGACGGCGAGCGGCCACGCATATGGGCTGATCAACCGCCGCACCGTCGCGCCGATGCCGAGCATCGCGATCGACAGCGGCAGCAGCGGCGCGATCCCGCAGGCGAGCCTCTCCGCCCAGCTGTTGCTGGTGAAGAGGCGGAAGAACAGGATGAGGCCGGCGATCGGCAGGTCGACGATGCGGCTCCAGTGGATGTCGAAGCCGACCGGCGGGTTCATCCGGTAGTTGCGCAGATCGTACCAGCCCTGGCCGTCGAGCAGCGCGCGGACCTGCATCAGCCGCATGTTGTCGTCGGTATCGCCGAGCGACAGCCAGCGGATCTGGCCCCAGCGATCGACCATCGACCACGCCGCCACCGCCACCCAGGCGAGCAGCGTCAGCGCGATCCAATGCCGATCGAGCCAATGCCGATCGCGTTCGTCCAGCAACGTCCGCCGCTGAAGTGGTGCCTGATCCAAAACGCTTTCCTCCGGCCCGCACGCACTCTAGATGCGCGGGCTTGTCTTCGCGGCCGCTCTATCGCGGTGCGGGTAAAGAACAAGGCGGGCATGCAGGCGATTTGGCGACAGATGGAGCAGATGCGGGCGAGCGGCGTGCTCGGTCAGCTCGTGCGCTTCGGGATCGCCGGCGGGATCTCCAGCGTGGTGTATTCGCTCGTCTACCTGCCGCTGACGGCTTATGTGTTCCCGCCCCGGCAGGCGGTGGCGGCGGTGCCGTTCGCGTTTGCGGTCGCGGTGGTGGTCGGGTTCTTCCTGCACAGCCGCTGGAGCTTCAAGGGGCACGCGAAGGAACCGGGCGCGGGGCGGCATTTCAAGTTCGTGATCGTCCAGGGTTCGGGGCTCGCGCTCAATGCGATCATCACCTGGATCGGTACGGCGCTGCTGCACCTGCATCCGTGGATACCGCTGATTCCGGCCGTATTCCTTGCCGCGATCGTGACGTTCGTGCTCAACCGTTTCTGGGTTTTCAACTGATGCTTCCAATGAATTGGGCGACTTACTGATGGACCGCATCGTCTACGACCGGATGGCCGCCCACGATTCCACCCACTGGTGGTACCGCGCTCGTCGCGACATCCTCGCCGACTATTTGACGCGGTACGGGGCGTTGCCGAAGGATGCGAAGATCCTCGAGATCGGCTGCGGCACCGGGCATAATTTGCCAATGCTCGCCGCGTTCGGCAGCATCGACGCGATCGAGATCGACCCGGCCGCGCGCGAGATCGCGAGCGAGCGGCTCGGCAAGCGGGTGGGCGCGGCGCCCTTGCCCGAACTCCCGGGCGTGCCGCGGAAGCATTACGACCTGATCGCGGTGCTCGATGTTGTCGAGCATATCGAGGACGACGTCGCGGCCTTGAAGGCTATGGCGGATTGCCTCGCGCCCGGCGGCAAGATCCTGATCGCGGTGCCGGCGCATGCGTGGCTGTGGAGCGCGCACGACGTCGTGAACCACCACCATCGGCGTTATTCGAAGGCGACGTTGCAGTCGGCGATCGAGGCGGCCGGGTTGAAGCCGGAGAAGCTGGGGTATTTCAACTCGCTGCTGTTCCCGCTGGCGGCGGCGGCGCGGATAGCCGGGCGGATGACGGGGCGCGACGACAGCGACGATTCGCCGCCGCCGAAGCTGGTGAATGCGCTGTTCGAGAAGATCTTTCGGCTGGAACGCCATCTGGTCGGACGGGTGCCGATGACGCCGGGGGTTTCGATCGTGACGCTGGCGGTGCCACGGTAACGATCGAGGAACCGGGCGGCCCCCTTCCGTTCGTCCCGAGTAGCCGTCGAGTAGTGGCGAAGCCACGTATCGAGACGGCGTATCGAAGGATGGGTTGGCGCGCGGTACTCGTACCTCTATGCGAGCCCTCGATACGCTCCTTACGGAGCTACTCGGTCTCTACTCGGCACGAACGGCGTTGGGGGCACTCTTTGGTATTTCAGTCTCCACCGGCTCCGCGCGAAACCCCAAGGTCGCTTTCCCCTGGATCGGGCCGGCGACGTCGGCGACGATATACAACGGCCGACGCTTCGACTCGACGTACAGCCGCCCGAGATATTCGCCGATCATCCCCAGCACGAACATCTGCACCGCGCCGAGGAACACGGTGACCAGCATCGTCGAGGTCCAGCCCTGCACCGCGCTGCCCGAGAGCCAGCCGATCGCGATATAGACGAACAGGAGCAGCGACACGCCGGTCAGCGCGAGCCCCGCGTGGCTGGCGAAGCGCAGCGGCGCGGTGGAGAAGCCAGTGACGGCGTCGAACGCGAGGCGGATCATCTTCGCTAGCGGGTAGTTCGTCTCGCCCGCCAGCCGCTCGGCGCGATCATACGGGAAGGGCACCTGCTTGAAGCCGATCCAGGCGACCATGCCGCGGATGAAGCGGGCCTGCTCGGGGAGTGACAGGAACGCATCCAGCGCGCGCCGGCTCATCAGGCGGAAGTCGCCGGTGTCGAGCGGGATCGGCGTTTCGGTCATCCGGGTCAGCAGGCGGTAGAAGGCGGCGGCGGTGGCTTTCTTGAACACCGTCTCGCCCGCGCGCTGGCGGCGCACCGCGTAGACGACGTCGGCCTGACTCGCCGCCATCGCCGCGCGCATGTCGGACAGGAGTTCGGGCGGGTCCTGGAGATCGGCATCGATGATCAGGATCTGCTCGCCCGCGCACAGGTCGAGGCCGGCGGTCAGCGCCAGCTGGTGGCCGTGGTTGCGCGAAAGGTTGATCGCGACCAGCCGCGGATCGGCGGCGGCAAGGCGCTGCATCACCGGCCAGCTATCGTCGCGCGAGCCGTCGTTGATCAGGACGATCTCGTAATCGTCGCCGACCGCGACCTTCGCCGCGCCGGAAATGCGGGCGTGCAGGATGTCGAGGCACGCCGCCTCGTTATAGCAGGGGACGACGATCGAAAGAGACGGACGGTTCATCGCCCCCGTCTAGCGCCCGCCGCGCCCGCCGTCATCGGCAGATGTTTCTACACCCGCTCCACGGTATGCACCGCATCCGCCGCGCGCAAGCCCGCCATCAGCCGCATCAGCTGCTGCACGTCGTGCACCTCGACGTCGATCTCGTTGGTGTGGAAGCTCTTGTCGCGCGTGTCGAGCCGCAGGTTGATGATGTTGGCCTTGTGCCCGCCGATGATCGACGAGACGATACCGAGCGAGCCGGGCTCGTTCTTCACCATCACCGAAATCCGCGCCACCGCGCCCTCGGTCTCGTCACCCCAGGCGACGTCGACCCAGTCGGTCTCGTTCTCGGAGCGCTCGGCGAGTTCGCCCAGCACGCGGCAGTCGATCGCGTGGACCTCGATCCCGGCATCGGGCCGACGCAACCCGACGATGCGGTCGCCCGGTACTGGATGGCAGCACGTCGCCAGATCGTAGGCGACACCGGGGGTGAGGCCCTTGATCGAGATCGCGCTCGATTGCGGGGCGAGCGCATGCGTCACGTCCGCGCCTGCCGAGCCCGGCATTAGTGCTTCCATTACCGCAGCATCGGACAGCGTCCGCCGCGCGATCGCGACCATCAGCGATGAATCGTCGGGCAGCTTCAGGCGCTTCAGCGCGTGGCTCAGCGCATCGGTGCCGATCTGCGCGGGCAGGCGAGTGACGATATCCTCGTACAAGGTCTGGCCGAGCGCGATCTGCTCAACACGCTCCTTCTGCCGCAGGTGCCGGCGAATCGCGGCGAGCGCCTTACCCGTGGTCGCGACGTTGAGCCATTGCGGTTGTGGGGACTGGCCCTTCGAGCGCAGGATCTGCACTTGATCCCCGTTCTCGATCACCGTCGACAGCGGCACGACGCGGCCGTTGACCTTCGCACCGACCGCCTGGTCGCCGAGATCGGTGTGCACCGCGTAGGCGAAGTCGATCGAGGTCGCGCCCTTGGGCAGCTGGATCAGCTCGCCCTTCGGCGTGAACGCGAAGATGCGATCGGTGTACATCGCCATCCGCGTGTGTTCGAGCAGCTCTTCCGGGCTCTCGGCGGTGTCGAGGATCTCGACGAGATCGCGGATCCAGCTCACCTGCCGGTCGCTGCCGTTGATCTGCTGCTTGTACGCCCAGTGTGCTGCCAGCCCGAACTCGGCCTGCGCGTGCATGTCTGCGGTGCGGATCTGGATCTCGATCCGTGCGCTGTCGGCATGGATTACCGACGTGTGCAGCGAGCGGTACCCGTTGCGCTTGGGGGTCGAGATGTAATCCTTGAACCGGCCGGGCACCATCGGCCAACGCTGGTGGATGATCCCGAGCACGCGGTAGCAATCCTCCTCGGTCGGCACGATCGCGCGGAACGCCATCACGTCGGACAGCTGTTCGAAGCTGATGTGCCGCTCGGACATCTTTCGGAAGATCGAATAGGGGTGCTTCTCGCGGCCCGAGATATCCGCCTCGACCCCGGCGCGCGACAGGACCAGCTTGAGCCCGGACGCGATCTTGGCGATGCGGTCGCCGTCGCCCTTCTTCAACTGTTCGAGGCGGCGGTTGATCGATTCGGAGGCTTCAGGCTCGAGCTGTTCGAACGCCAGCGACTGCATCTCGCGCATGAACTCGTACATGCCGATCCGCTCGGCGAGCGGCGCGTAGATGTCCATCGTCTCCTTGGCGATGCGACGGCGCTTCTCGGGCTTGGCGATGTGGTGGAGCGTCCGCATGTTGTGCAGCCGGTCGGCGAGCTTGACCAGCAGCACGCGGATGTCGTCGGACATGGCGAGCAGGAATTTGCGCAGGTTCTCGGCGGCGCGTTCGTTCTCGGTCTGCGCCTCGATCTTGCTGAGCTTGGTGACGCCATCGACGAGGCGCGCGACGGAGGCACCGAACAGCCGCTCGATCTCCTCGGGCGTGGCGACGGTATCCTCGATCGTGTCGTGGAGGATCGCGGTGGCGATCGTCTCCGCATCGAGGTGGAGGTCGGTGAGAATACCCGCCACCTCGATCGGATGGCTGAAATACGGATCGCCGCTCGCGCGCTTCTGGCTCCCGTGCGCCTGCATCGAGAAGACATAGGCGCGGTTCAGCAGCGCCTCATCGGCATCGGGATCGTAGTCGAGGACGCGATCGACCAGTTCATATTGGCGCAACACCGGCCATAGATGGGGCCGGGTTGCGATGCATTGCAACAAATTCCTCGTTATTTCGCGTGGTTGTTGCACGCGGCCAGCGCGTCGGCGTCATAGGCCTTGCCGGCGACCGTGAAACTGGCGAGCGGCCCGACGCGCTTGGCGACCGCGGCGCAGAGGATCACGTCGCGCTGCGGTGCCTTGCTGGAGACGAACGCCGCGTTCTCCCAGCGCCACGGCGTGCCGTTGGTGATCAGCCGCGTCGAGGTGGGCGCCGCGGCGGGCACGGCTACATAATAATTGATGGGGGTCTGGGCCGATACCGGTGTCGCGACCAGTGCGGCGAACCCCGTCGTCAGGGCGGGAACGGCGGTCAGAAGGGCGCGGGTGATGACGGACATCGGTAGACTCCTAAAAGGTTTCTAATCGAGACCTATTCCGACTAGTTGCGAGTTGCAACTGAAATCCGAGGCATTTCGCTCCGGCCTTTTATGCGGTACCGTTGCTGTCCAATAAGGAAGACGCCGTGGGAAAATTGCGCGTACCCCAGCTCGAATGCAGCCTGCCTGCCGCGCTGGAGGCGATGGGCGAGCGCTGGTCGTTCCTGATCCTGCGCGCGTCGTTCAACGGCCTGCATCATTTCGAGGAGTTCCAGTCGGAACTGGGGATTGCGCGCAATATCCTCGCGAACCGGCTGGCGCGGCTGGTCGAGCACGGGATCCTGGAGCGGCAGCCTATCCCGGAGGATCGACGCAAGATCGCCTACGGTCTGACCGATAAGGGGTTCGCGCTGCTGCCAACGATGATCGCGCTGCGGCAATGGGGCGAGCGGTGGGAGACGTGCGTGCCGGCGTTCCCGATCCTGGTCGACGCGCGCGATCGGCGGCCTTTGCAGCCGGTGTCGGTGCGGTCGCATGACGGGCGTGTGCTGGGGAAGGGCGACCTGATCTGGGCGCTGCCTGGGGAGGTTGCCGGGGACGGGGTGGAGGCCGAGGCGGCGGAATAGCACCTCACTCCGTCATTCTGTCGGCGGTAGTGTCAGGTCAGGACGGTAGCGCTTCCAGCACCGTGCGGATCACGTCGGGCAGCGGGACTGGGCGGCCGGTCTCAAGATCGACGTGCACACTGACCATCGTGATCACCGTGTGCAACTCCCCAGTCTCCGCATGCGCGAGTTCGAAGCGCTTCGTCAGGCTCGTCGTCCCGATCTTCTCGATCCGCACGAACGCTTCGACCGTGTCGCCGAGGCGGAACGGCTTGAGGTAGTCGATCTCGGTCCGGCGGACGTTGAACTCGGTGGTCGGCCAGACGTCTGGCAGGGCCTCCGCGATCCCGGTCCATTCCCAGAACTCGGTGACCGCGACGTCGGCATATTCGAGATAGCGCGAGTTGAAGACGATGCGCTGGCCGTCGATCTCGGCATAGCGCACGCGGAACCGCGTCGAGAAGGCGAACCCCGGCCGCATGTCAGAAGATCAGCTTCACGCCGACCAGCGCCAGCACGGTCGCGAGCACCGGGACCAGCACGCGGTCCGAGACGCGCGTCGCGATCAGGCTGCCGACGATGATGCCCGGTATCGACCCGATCAGCAGCGACACGAGCAGGTCGACGTCGACCGAGCCGAGGATCCAGTGGCCGATCCCGCCGAGCAGCGTCAACGGCACCGCGTGGGCGATGTCCGACCCGACCAGCCGGTTGATCGGGAGGGTGGGATACAGGATTAACAGCGCGGTCATGCCCAGTGCGCCGGCGCCGACCGAGGTCAGCGAGACGAGCACGCCGAGGACGGCGCCGAGCAGGATCGTCAGCATCGCCTGACGCTCGCCGCCGACCGTGCCCACGCGAGGCGTCAGCCACGCGACGATCCTGCCGCGGAAGAAGGTCGCGACTGCCGAGAGGATCAGCGTGACGCCGAGCACGACGGTGATCGCATGGCCGGTGTCGGAGGATTTTTCGCCGAGATGGTTTAGCACGAGCAATGTCGCGATCGCGGCGGGGACGCTACCGGTAGCGAGCCGGCGCACGACCTGCCAGTCGACCGTGCCGCGCCAGCCATGCACCGTCGTCCCGACCGTCTTGGTCGCCGACGCGTAAAGCAGGTCGGTGCCGACCGCGGTGGCGGGGTGGAAGCCGAAGACGAGCACCAGCAGCGGCGTCATCAGCGACCCGCCGCCGACACCCGTCAGCCCGACGATGAGGCCGACGAGCACGCCGGCCACCGAATATAACGGATTGATATCCACGCTGGCGGGTTAGCCGGCGCCACGCGCGGGCGTGTTGACGCCCATCGACTGGAGATATTTCTTCACGTTGCGCGCCGCCTGGCGGAGCCGCTGTTCGTTCTCGACCATCGCGATCCTCACATAACCCTCGCCATTTTCGCCGTAGCCCACGCCTGGGGCAACGGCGACGTGCGCGTGAGTCAGCAATTGTTTGGTGAACTCAAGGCTACCTAAATGCGCGAGCGCCGGCGGCAATGGGGCCCAGGCGAACATGGATGCGCGAGGGCTTGGGATGTCCCACCCGGCGCGGCCGAAGCTCTCGACCAGTACGTCGCGGCGCTTGTGGTAGAGCTGGCGGTTGCGCTCGACGATGTCCTGCGGGCCGTTGAGCGCGGCACACGCGGCGGCCTGGATCGGCGTGAACGCACCGTAATCGAGATACGACTTCACGCGCGTCATCGCCGCGATCAGCGTCTTGTTGCCAACCCCGAAGCCCATCCGCCAACCGGCCATCGAATAGGTCTTGCTGAGCGAGGTGAACTCGATCGCGACGTCCTTCGCGCCCGGCACCTGGAGGATCGAGGGGGTCGGTTTGCCGTCGAAATACAGCTCCGAATAAGCGAGGTCGGAGATCACCCAGAGCTTGTGCCTCTTCGCGAATTCTACGACTCGCTCGTAGAAGGCGAGGTCGACGACTTCGGCGGTCGGGTTCGACGGATAGCCCATCACCAGCACCGACGGCGCGGGGACGGTGAACGCCATCGCACGCTCGAGGCTCTCGAAATACGCCTCGTCCGGCGTGGTCGGCACCGCGCGGATCGTCGCGCCGGCGATGATAAAGCCGAAGGTGTGGATCGGATAGGACGGGTTAGGCGCGAGCACGACGTCGCCGGGCGCGGTGATCGCGGTGGCGAGACTCGCGAGGCCCTCCTTTGAGCCCATCGTCACGACGACCTCGGTCTCGGGATCGACGTCGACCCCGAACCGGCGACCGTAATAGTTCGCCTGGGCTTTTCGCAGGCCGGGGATGCCCTTCGACTGCGAATAGCCGTGCGCGCTGGGCTTGCGCGCGACTTCGACGAGCTTCTCGATGACGTGCTCGGGCGGCGGCAGGTCGGGATTGCCCATGCCGAGATCGATGATGTCCTCCCCGCCCGCGCGCGCCGCCGCCCGCATCGCGTTCACTTCGGCGATGACATAGGGGGGTAAGCGTTTGATGCGGTAGAAGTCTTCGGACATGATCAGCCTCTAGCTGGAGGAGCGGGTGCTGTACCGCAGGTGAGCGGGGGCGTCATCCGCCTCATTCGTCGAGGGGGCGAAAGCTGGGGTATTCTGGTTGGGCTCCATTTTCGATCCTCCCCCGCCAGGGGGAGGTGGCACCGAAGGTGACGGAGGGGGAGGCAGGCGCAACCTCTGCTCCGTGTCCTCCCCCTCCGTCTGGCAAGGGCCAGCCACCTCCCCCTGGCGGGGGGGGATCGCGAAGTTTCCTGCGACCAACAATCGTCGATGTGACCATGGCTTCCGCCGAGCCGGTGTCTGCGTTAAGCTCCCGAAAAAGCAGAGGATGCCATGGCCGATACTCCTCCCGACGCCTCCACGCCGACCCTCCCCGATCTCCAGCATTGGACGTGGGTGATGGGGCGTGCGCAGCAGATGATGATGGAGCAGGGGCTCGCGGCGATGCAGGCCAAGCCCGAGGGAATGCCGGCGATTCCAGGCTTCACCGACCCCGCGACGCTGGAACGCGCGCGCGATTTCTGGGCCGAGAGCCTGACGTTGTGGCAGCGGTTTCTCGATCCGGCCAAGGCGCCCGAGGCCGCGCCGGTGACCGACAAGCGCTTCAAGGCGCCGCAGTGGCGCGAGCCGGTGTTCGATCTGATCCGGCAGAGTTATCAGTTGATCGGCGACCACATGCTCCGCGGCGTCGAGGCGGTGGACGGGCTCGACCCCAAGCAGAAGGAGCAGTTGCGGTTCGCGACCAAGGGGTTCGTCGATGCGATGAGCCCGACCAATTTCGCGCTGACCAACCCGCAGGTGATCGAGAAGACGATCGAAACGCGCGGCGAGAACCTGCTGAAAGGCCTGCAGAACATGATGGCGGATCTTGCCCGCGGGCAGGTGACGCATACGCCCGACGGCGCGTTCGAGCTCGGGCGCAACCTGGCGATGACGCCGGGCAGGGTGGTGAAACGCACGCCGCTCTACGAGCTGATCCAGTACAGTCCGACCACCGAGCGCGTGCTGGCGACGCCGCTCGTCATCTTTCCGCCGTGGATCAACCGGTTCTACATCCTCGACCTTACGCCGGAGAAGAGCTTCATCCGCTGGGCGGTCGAGCAGGGCATCACCGTGTTCATGGTGTCGTGGAAGTCGGCCGATTCGAGCATGAAGGATGTGGTCTGGGACGATTATGTCGGCGCGCAGGTCGAGGCGATCGACACGGTGCGCGCCGCGCTCGACGTGCCGGCGGTGCACACGATCGGCTATTGCGTGGCGGGAACGACGCTGGCCGCGACGCTGGCGCTGCTGGCGGCGCGGGGCGAGGCCGCGAAGGTCGCGAGCGCGACGTTCTTCACCGCCCAGGTCGACTTCGCGCAAGCTGGCGAACTGCAGCATTTCATCGATGACGAGCAGTTGAAGATGGTCGCGTCGCTGTCGCCCGAGGGGTTCCTCGACGGGCGCTACATGGCGACGACGTTCAACCTGCTGCGCGGGCGCGACCTGATCTGGAACTACGTCACGCAGAATTACCTGCTGGGGCAGGATTACGTGCCGTTCGATCTACTCCACTGGAATGGCGACACGACCAACCTGCCCGCGAAATGGCATCTGAGCTATCTGACCGATCTCTACCGCGACAATCTGCTCGTGACGGGCACGATGACGGTGGATGGTACACCGATCGACCTGACCAAGGTCGCGACGCCGAGCTATGTCCAGGCGGGGCGCGAGGATCATATCGCCCCGGCCGAAAGCGTCTGGAAACTCACGCACTTGTTTGCCGGGCCGCTGAGGTTCGTACTGGCCGGGTCGGGGCATATCGCGGGTGTGGTCAACCCGCCGGCTGCGGGGAAGTATCAATACTGGACCAATCCTGGCGCGCATACGACGCTTGAGGACTTCGTTGCCGGTGCGACCGAGACGAAGGGGAGTTGGTGGCCGGATTGGGTCGAATGGTTGCGTGCGCTGGATGACGAGACGGTGGCCGCGGACGGTGCGCGGCTACCGGGAGAGGGGGCTCTGAAGGCGCTTGGCGAGGCGCCCGGCGAGTATGTGAAGAGCCGATAGCGCTACCTTACGTTTGCGTCATGGTGCAGTGCACAATTTTATTGTGCGGCGCGAGAATTGGTGTATGAAGACCGCGACATAACTCCGAAGAGAGGTGCGTGGATGGTGGATATCGTGAAACGGACGGCCAAGGCCGGTTCGAAGCCTGCCGCCATCGCGAAGGCTCCTCGGACCGTCGCCAAGCCGGCGAAACCGGCATTCGAGCCGATCGCCAAGACGCCGGCACCTCAACCTCTCGCGGCTGCTTTTGTATCGCCGCACACGGACATTCCCGCCCCGATTCAGGCCGCCGCGCCAACGGGGATCCCAGCTAGCGAAACCCTAGCCAGCGAAACAAAGGACGCCACGATGGACACGATCCAGAGCATCACCGAGAAGACCAAGGCCCTCTTCAGCGGTTCGAACACTGCCGAATTCAACGAGCAGGCCAAGGGCGCGATGGAAAAGTCCGCGAAGATGGCGGAAGATTTCGTCGCATTCGGCAAGGGCAACATCGAGGCACTCGTCGAATCGTCGAAGATCGCTGCGAAGAACGTCGAGGCGCTCGGCCAGGAAGCTGCCGACTACGCCAAGACCTCGTTCGAGAGCGCGACCGAAGCCGCCAAGACGCTCGCTGCCGCCAAGTCGCCGACCGAGTTCATGAAGCTCCAGGGCGATTATGCGCGCACCGCGTTCGACACGATGATCGCTGAGGGTTCGCGCTCGACCGAGCGGATGCTGAAGATGTTCGGCGAGTTCGCGCAGCCGATCTCGAACCGCGTTGCGGTCGCGACCGACAAGATGAAGATCTCGGCCTAAGTCGACAGCGCGCCGCCTTCGGGCAGTGCGTTACGAAAGGGGCGGCCGTCACGCGACGGTCGCCCCTTTTGCGTTTGCGGTTTTCGCGCGACGGGTGCCGGCGCCCCCTTGCCCTTGCCCCCCGGCATGCCATATTTTGGCAGCATGCTTTTGACCCCTGAAATGACGACTCCCCAGCGGACGGGCGAGCAGATGGCCGAGCGCCGCGACGATAATGGCGAGGACGGCCATGATGGCACCGGGGGTGGCACCGGCGCCGGTATCGCGACCAAGACGCGCGCGAAGACCAAACAGCCGACGCCGTACCGCGTACTGATGCTCAACGACGACTATACGCCGATGGAGTTCGTCGTGCTGTGCCTTCAGCGCTTCTTCCGGATGGACATGGAAGCCGCGACTCGCGTGATGCTGCACGTCCACCAGAAGGGCGTCGGGGTGTGCGGCACTTTCAGCTACGAGGTGGCGGAGACGAAGGTGAGCCAGGTCATGGATTTCGCCAAGCAGAACCAGCATCCGCTACAGTGCACGCTCGAGAAGGCGTGAGCTCTACCGTTTGAGCCTTCTCGCTGATCCTCCCCCGCTAGGGGAGGTGGCACCGAAGGTGACGGAGGGGGAGGCAAGCGCCACCCCTGTTTCGTATCCTCCCCCTCCGTCTGGCCAGAGCCAGCCACCTCCCCCTTGCGGGGGAGGATTGAGAGTTACCGCGCTGGCGGCAACCAGCGCAGATCGAGCCCTTCGAAGCGGTCGATGTAGTTCGCGGCCTGCGCCAATTGCACCTCGTTGAGCAGCGTGACGCGACCCATTTCGCGGCGAATCAGGCCGTCCTCTTCTAGCTGGCGCAGCATGCGGTTGACGTGGACCGCCGTGAGCCCGGTGGCGTCGCCGATCTCTTCCTGTGTCAGACCGAGCGTGAAACTGTTGCCCATAGCGCGATCGCGCATCCGCATCCGATTGCGCATTTCGAGCAGCAACGCCGCGATCCGCGCCTTGGCCGAGGTGCGGCCGAGCGCGGCGAGGCGGTCGGTCAGCGCGACCTTCTCCATCTGGTTCATCACCATGATGAGCGCCGACAGCCGCGGATGATCTGTGACGAGCCCGGTCATCGCCGAGCGATCGAACGAACACACCGTGCAGTCGGTCAGCGCCACCACCGTCTCGGGCGAATCGCGGTACACGAGCGCCGAAACCGCCAGCATGTCGCCGGCATAGAGGAAGCGCAGAATCTGGCGGCTGCCGTCGTCGAGCAGCACATAGCTCATCGCCATGCCGCGTTGCAGGATGAAGAGCTCGGCCTGCGGATCGTTTTCGCGCACGAGGACCGCACCGCGACGCAAGTCTCGCGGCCGCTCCTCCAACCGCGCTAACGCAGCCTTCTCGTTCATCGACAGGTCGATGAGATCGCCGACGCGGTCGGCGAAGCAGCTGTCCGGCACTCTGTAATGGTCCCCAATGTTCGAGAACCACAGAGCAAAGCTAGGATTTCTGCGCATTAAAGTCGATCAAGCGGGGTGTGTTAGCGCTTCGGAAGGCGCGCCCGGTCCCGACACGGGACTCTACCCCCGGCCAGCATCCGCCTGTCGCCCGATCGATGCGCGGCCCTTGCGCAGAACGCCAGCCGCGATAGACACCCGGGATGGACCGTATTCTCATTCGCGGCGGCAATCGCCTGTCCGGGCGCTTGCCCATCTCCGGCGCGAAGAACGCCGCGCTCACGCTGATGCCGTGCGCGTTGCTGACCGAGGAACCGCTGACGCTGCGCAATTTGCCGCGGCTGGCGGATGTCGACGGCTTCGGCCACCTGCTCAACCAGCTTGGCGCGTCGACCGCGATCCAGGGCACGCGGCCCGAGGATTTCGGCCGGGTGATGACGGTCCGCGCGGGCAATCTCACCTCGACCGAGGCGCCTTACGACATCGTGCGGAAAATGCGCGCGTCGATCCTGGTGCTCGGGCCGTTGCTCGGGCGTGGCGGCGAGGCGACGGTGTCGCTGCCGGGCGGCTGTGCGATCGGCAATCGTCCGATCGATCTGCATCTGCGCGCTCTGGAGGCGATCGGCGCCGAGCTGGAGATGGCGGCGGGCTATGTGAAGGCGATCGCGCCGGGTGGGCGCCTGCCGGGCGGCCGCTTCCGCTTCCCGATCGTGTCTGTGGGTGCGACCGAGAATGTCGTGATGGCGGCAGTGCTCGCCAAGGGTACGAGCGTGATCGAGAACGCGGCGCGCGAGCCCGAGATCGTCGACCTTTGCAACTGCTTGGTCGCGATGGGCGCGTCGATCGACGGGATCGGCACCGAGACGCTGACGATCGAAGGCCGCGATCGGCTGCACGGCGCGACCTATGCGGTGATGCCCGACCGGATCGAGGCGGGCAGTTACGCGTGCGCGGCGGCGATCACCGGCGGCGATCTGGAGCTGGTCGGCGTGGCGATCCCGGACATGGGTGCGACGATCGATGCGCTGGTCGAGGCGGGCGTATCGGTGACGCCGACCAAGGACGGCGTGCGCGTTGCGTCCGACGGCGTGCTGAAGCCGCTGACGCTGTCGACCGCGCCGTACCCCGGGTTCGCGACCGACATGCAGGCGCAGTTCATGGCGATGCTGTGCAAGGCGGACGGTGCCAGCGTGCTGACCGAGACGATCTTCGAGAATCGCTACATGCACGTGCCGGAACTGGCGCGGATGGGCGCGGATATCCAGGTGCGCGGGCGGACCGCGGTTGTGCGCGGCGTCGACAAGCTGGTCGGAGCGCAGGTCATGGCAACGGATTTGCGGGCTTCGATGAGCTTGATCCTGGCGGGGCTTGCGGCGGATGGCGAGACGTCTGTGGGTCGGGTGTATCACCTGGATCGTGGGTATGAGCGGTTGGAGGAGAAGCTGAGCGCGGTCGGCGCGGATATCGAGCGGGCTAGCGATGGGTGATTATGGCGGGGTAGCTTGAGCCGGGGTTAGCCCTCTCCCCTTCGGGGAGAGGGTTGGGTGAGGGGCTCCACGGGCGACAGCGTTTGGAACTGCCCCTCTCCCCGGAGGGGAGAGGGAGTAGGTTGCCGAGCGTTTTGTGGTGGCATCCTTGTTCGTCGCGGACGCTGGGGTTCGGTCTCTGCAGCTACTCTTGCTCGTTCCCCCGCGAAGGCGGGGCCCAGTATCAAGCGATACCGTCCTCGGTAATCCGGTAGACATCTACTCAGCGCCGCCGGCAAAGCCGCCGTCGGACGGGTTCGGCCTAGCCGACCCGCCGGCCGTGCCGGGCGCTGCCCGCTCGCTTCGCTTGCCGGCATCGGCGCGGACGTTGCCGCACCTGCGCCCGTCAGTACATGTGCTGACCGCCATTGATGCTCAACGTCGAGCCGGTGACGAACCCGCCCTCCTCCGAACACAGGAACGCCACGCCGCGCGCGATCTCGGTAGCTTGGCCAAGGCGCCCGACTGGGATCTTCGCCACGATCTTCTCCAGCACGTCGGCCGGCACCGCCGCCACCATGTCCGTATCGATATACCCCGGCGCGATCGCGTTGACCGTTACGCCCGCACGTGCGCCCTCCTGCGCCAAGGCTTTCGTAAAGCCGTGGATGCCCGACTTGGCCGCAGCATAGTTCACCTGGCCGTACTGCCCGGCCTGGCCGTTGATCGAGCCGATGTTGACGATCCGCCCCCATTTGCGCGTGCGCATGCCGGGGAAGACGGCCTTGGCCATGTTGAAACAGCCGCCGAGATTGGTGTCCATCACCTCTTTCCAATCCTGGTACGTCATCTTCAGGATGGTGCCGTCGCGGGTAATGCCGGCGTTGTTCACGACGATGTCGACGTCGCCCAGATCGGCGGCGACCTGCGCGCAGCCGGCCTGGCACGCATCAAAGTCGGCGACGTCCCACTTGTACGCCTTGATCCCGGTGCGCTCGGTGAACTCGCGCGCGCGGTCGTCGTTGCCAGCATAGGTGGCAGCGACGGTCAGGCCCATGTCCTGCAATGCGAGACTGATCGCTTCGCCGATTCCGCGCGTACCACCGGTTACAATTGCGACGCGTGCCATCAGTCTCTCTCCTCAGTGTTTTGCCGAAGGCTAGCCAGCCCGCACCCATCCTTCAAGCTCGCGCGCCAAAATGCTGCGCAACATTTCCACGCCGACGGGGCTGTCGTTGAGGCAGGGGAGATAGGCGAAGTGCGTCCCGCCAGCCTCTTCGAAGCTCTCGCGCCCGCGGATCGACAGTTCCTCCAGCGTCTCCAGGCAATCGGCGGAGAAGCCCGGCGCGAAGATCGCGACCTTGGTCTTGCCCGCCTTGGCGAGCGCGACGAGCGTCTCGTCGGTCGCCGGCCCCAGCCACTTCTGCGGCCCGAACCGCGACTGGAAGGCGATCGTCAGCTCGCGCCCCATGCGCTCGCCGAGCAACCGCGAGGTCTTCTGGCAGTGGCAGTGATACGGATCGCCCTGCTGCAACGTCCGCTTCGGCATCCCGTGAAAGCTGGCCACGATCGCGTCGGGCGTGAAATCGAGCGCGGAAAGCCCCTCCTCGAGCGAGTCCTTCAGCGCGTCGATGTAGAGCGTGTCGTCGTAATAAGGTGGCAGCGTGCGGATAGCTGGCTGCCAACGAAGCCCCGCCAGATGCTTGAACGCCTTGTCGTTCGCGGTCGCGGTCGTTGCTGCGCAATATTGCGGGTAGAGCGGCGCGAGCAGGATGCGTTCGCAGCCCGCCGCCTTCATCGCCGTCAGCCGGTCCGAAATCGACGGATTGCCGTAGCGCATCGCCCAGTCGACGAGCACTTCCGGCCCGAACGAATCCTTCAGCGCGGCTGCCTGCAACCGTGTGATTGCGGCTAGCGGCGAGCCGTCCTCGCGCCAGACCTGCGAATAGGCGTGCGCGGACTTTTTCGGGCGGGTGTTGAGGATGATGCCGCGGAGGATCGGCTGCCAAGCGATCTGCGGGATCTCGACGACACGCGAATCGGACAGGAACTCGCCGAGATAGCGCTTCACCGATTTCGCATCGGGGCCATCGGGCGTGCCGAGGTTCATCAGCAACACGCCGATCTTGGGTTTCGGAATCGGGGGATGATCGGGGGGCAGGGTCATGGCGCTGGTCTTAAAGGCAAATTGCGGATGCGGAAGCCCGTTGACGCATAGAGTGCGTTGGCGATCGCGGGCGCGACTGCGGGGACGCCGAGTTCGCCGACGCCGCCGGGGGCTTCGTCGCTGCGGATGACCTCGACGGTGATGTCGGGCGTGTCGGCAAGGTGGGGCAGGGCGATCGTGTCGAACCCGCGCGCGTCGGCGAGGCCGCGGGTGAAGCCGGTCGAGGCGCCGAGTGCGGACGCCATGCCGAAGATCAGCCCGCCCTCGATCTGCTGGCGGACGATGTCGGGATTGATCTGCGCACCGCAATCGACCGCGGCGACGAGGCGGTCGACCACCGGGCGCTGGTCGGGGCCCATATGCGCCTCCGCCATGACGGCGATGTAGCTGCCGCGGAAGGCGTGCGCTGCAATCCCCTGGCCGCTGCCGGCGACGCCTCCGTCCCAGCCGCCGAGCGCCGCGGCGGTCGAGAGGCAGCGTGCGAGTCGCGGTTCGCCGCCGAGCATGGCGATGCGGAACGACATCGGTTCGGACTGCGCGGTGCGCGCGAGTTCGTCGAGGAAGCATTCGGTGAAGAATGCGGTGTAGCCATGCGCGCCGCCGCGGAGGTTGCCGGTCGGGATGCCGATCTCGGCGGGGTGGTGTTTAATCGCATAGGCGGGGATGCGATAGATGGGCGTCGCGCCCGCGACGGCGTAGCGGTCGCCTTTGACGCCGATCAGTGCGGCTTCGGTCGCGAGGCCCGGCATCATCCGGCGTGCCATCTCGGCGCCGGTGGAGGGGGCTGCGATGTTCGCGCTCCAGCCCATGATTGCGCCGTTGGGGGCGAGCCGCGCGGCCATTCTTGCGACTGCGGGTGGGCGGTAGTGATCGTGGAGCGAATCTTCCCCGCGCGACCAGACGAGACTGACCGGGCGGCGGAGCTTGACCGCGAGCACCGCGGCCTGCTCGGCGACGTCGTGCTCCAGCGCAGCGCCGAACGATCCGCCGATCAGCATCGGATGGACGACGACGGCGTCTTCGCTGAGGCTCGCCGCGCGCGCTGCTGCCGATCGTGCGAGCCCCGGCGCTTGAGTCGCGAGCCAGAGTTCGAGGCGGCCGTTCGATAAGGAGGCGGTCGCGCTGCGGGTCTCGATCGCTGCGTGCAGGCCCAGGCCAGCGCGGTAGGTTGCGGTGACGAGCTTGGCGCCTTGGAACGTCGCCGCGACGTCGCCTGCCGACGCCATCTGCGTGCCGGGACGGGCTAGCGCGGCGTCGAGTGCTGCGTCGATCGACCTGGTATCGGGGAGCGGGGCGTCGTTCTCGAATCGCGGGGAGAGCGCGTCGAGCGCCTTTTGCGCGGCCCACCCCGTCGTCGCGACGGCCGCGACCCAGCGCGGGTTCTCGACCACCGACAGCACGCCGCGGATTCGCTCGGCGGCAGCGCGGTCGACCCTAGTCAGGCGACCGCCGACGGGGCCCTGGCGGATCGCGGCGTGGACCATGTCGGCGAGGCGGACGTCGCCCGCAAAATTGGCCGAGCCGTCGACTTTCGACGGCGTGTCGAGGCGGGGGACGGATTTGCCGACCAGCTTGCCTGCACCCTGGATGCCGAGCGGGAGGGGATCGGGGAGGGTGAACTTCGCGGCCTCCTCGGCGAGTTCGGCGAAGCGGATGCGCTTGGTTTGGTAGGTGCAGAAGCCTGCGTCGACGTTGACCTGGGTCCAGTCGGCGTCCCAGCGCTTGGCCGCCGCCATGCAGAGCAGCGCGCGGGCGCCCGCACCAGCCTCGCGACAGGCTTGCTCGAACATCCGGATCGAGCTCGATCCGCCGGTCAGCATCGGTGGTTGCGGGGTGCCTTGCGGGAGGCGGTCGAACAGGCCTTCGAACACGTCGTGCACACCGATTGGGTTGGCGTAGAGCGGATTGAGCGGGGCGGGCTCGACGCCGATCGTGCGCCAGTCCGCGCCGAGCTCGTCCGCGACGATCTGGGGGAGGGTCGTGTAGACGCCCTGGCCGTGTTCGACCTGCGGGACGGCAACGGTGACGTGGCCGTCGGTGCCGATCTTGAGCCACGCGCCGAACGGGGTTTCGCCGGGGTTGGCGACGAGGTTGGGGGCGTAGGTTCGTGGCCACAGACCCCAGGCGACGACGAGTCCGATCCCCGCGCCGCCGCCGACTAAAATCTCACGCCTGCTGATCATGAGGTGGCTCTAATCCTTCTCCCCCACGGGGAGAAGGTGACGCGGTAGCGTCGGATGAGGGGAGTGGGTCTCCGGGGCCGTGCCGGGAGTCTCACGCCCCTCTCCCTTCCGTCGCCAAGCGGCTCCTCCCTCCCTCTCCCCGGAGGGGCGAGGGACTTTAGGTCAGGGCTCTATACGTGGCTTTCAGCGTCACCTTGTCGATCTTCTCCGTTCCGAGCCTCGGCAGCGGCTCTTCCGAAATCCAGATGCGCTGCGGTGTCTTGAACGCGGCGATGTGTTGGTGGAGGAACGCGGTCAGGTCGTCCGGGGTCAGCGTCTCGCCGTCCTGCGGGACCACCACTGCGCCCGGCACTTCGCCGAAGCGCTCGTCCGCCAGCCCGAACACGGCGGCCTCCGCGACCGCCGGATGTTCGTACAGTGCGGCCTCGACCTCCTGGCACGAGATGTTCTCGCCGCCGCGGATGATGATGTCCTTCTTGCGATCGACGATGAACAGATAGCCGTCCTCGTCGAGGTAACCGATGTCGCCGGTGCGGAAATAGCCGTCGGACGTGAACGCCGCGGCGGTCGCGTCGGGGCGGTTCCAGTATTCCTTGAAGTTGCAGATCGAGCGGATGCAGACCTCGCCGCGCTGGCCCTGGTCGACCGGGTGGCCGGCATCGTCGAGGATCGCGAGGTCGACCAATGGCGCGCCGGGGCGGCCGGCGGAATTGGGCTTGGCGAGGTAATTGCCGCGCCAGTTGCCGGTGCCGACCGCGTTGGTCTCGGTCAGGCCGTAGCCGATCAGCGGCGCGCTTCCGCCCATTTCCTCGTCGATGCGGCGGACGTGATCGACCGGGCGGGGTGCGCCCCCCGCGGCGAAATCGGTGACGGTCGACAGGTCGTACTTCGCGCGATCCGGATGGTTGAGAATCTCGAAGCTCATCAGCGGCACGCCGACGAAATAGGTGACGCCTTCCGCCTCGATCAGCCGCATTGCCTCGCCTGCATCCCATTTCGGCATCAGCACCAGTTTGCGCCCCATCGCGAAGCTCTGGAGGAACACGGGCACCTCCCCGGTGATGTGGAACAGCGGGATCGTCAGCAGCGTGACCGGCTGGCCGACCGGCGGATTGCCTTGCGCGGTGGCGATCCCGACCATCATCATCGCCTGGCCGAGATAATTGAAGATGCCCTGAACGACCGCACGGTGTTCGGAGAGCGCGCCCTTCGACTGGCCGGTCGAACCGCTCGTGAACAGGATCGTCGCGTGATCCTCGGGTCCGAGCAGCGGCAGGTCGGCGGTGTGATCGTCTTTCGCGAACACGGCTCCAAGCGCGGCGTCGAGCTCGCGCGAATCGTCGATCTCGACCACCGGCGCGCGTAGGCCGGCGATTTGCGCGAGCCGCTTCACCCGCGGCGGATCGGCGAACACGAGCGCGCAGTCGACTTCGCCGATCGCGGTCTCCAGTTCCTCCGCCTGCCACCAGCCGTTGAGCAACGTCGCGACGCCGCCGGCCATGATGATGCCCATGTACAGCACGATCCACGACGGTGAATTGCGCATCGCGATGCCGACTCGGTCACCCTTGGCGATGCCGTAGCCACCGACAAGCGCCCGCGCGGTGCGCTCGGCGGCGGCGTAGACCTCGCCGAAGGTCAGCCGTTCATTGCCCGAGACGAGGAAGACGGCGTCGCGGTGCTCGTTGGCATAGTGTGCGAAATAATAGCTGAGCGCGGGCGGGGCGGCGGCGATCGTCGGCAGCGTGACGCCGAACCGCTCGACCGATCCGAGCGCGAGCATCCCGTCGGGCGCGGTCAGCGCGGCCATCGTCGAATCCATAGCTAGGTCTAGCTCGGTCCGCATATCGCTCTCCTACTTGGTCTTATCGTTATCGGTCTTTATGCAGGGGCGAACGCGTGGGGAAAAGCCTTTGATCCTGTCGACCATAACCGCCGCTGCGGGTGCCGTAGCGCCTGCCGTCGGCAGTCACATCCGCTTCGAGGATCTGGGGCTGCACCCCGATGTCTTCTCGATCGGCTTCTTCACGCTCCGCTGGTATAGCCTCGCCTATATCGGTGGGATCCTGCTCGGCTGGTGGTATCTGCTCAAGCTGCTGGCCCAGCCCGGCGCACCGATGGCGCGGCGGCATGCCGACGACCTGGTGTTCTACGCGACGCTCGGCATCATCCTCGGCGGGCGGCTCGGGTACGTGATCTTCTACGCGCCCGAGATGTTCCTGCATCCCTTGCGTATCTTCCGGCTGTGGGACGGCGGCATGTCGTTCCACGGCGGGGTGATCGGCACGTCGATCGGGCTGATCCTGTTTGCGCGGAAGCACCAGCTCAACTGGTTGCGCGTACACGATTATATCGCGTGCTGCGTACCGTTCGGGCTGTTCTTCGGACGGCTGGCGAACTTCGTGAATGGCGAGCTGTGGGGCAAGCCGACCGACGTCGCGTGGGGCATCATCTTCGAGCGCACCGTGCCGTTCGGGATGGTCGAGCCGGCGCGGCATCCGAGCCAGCTTTACGAGGCGGGGCTGGAGGGCGTGCTGCTGTTCGCGTTGCTCTGGTTCGCGTTCTGGAAGACCAAGGCGCGCTATGATCCGGGCAAGCTCGTCGGTCTGTTCGTGCTGGGCTACGGCCTCGCGCGGTTTACCGTCGAGTTCTTCCGCGAGCCGGATTCGCAGCTGCGGGCGTTTGCCGAGCATACCGGGCTGCACATGGGGCAGTGGCTGTGTGTGCCGATGATTGTCGGTGGCGCGTATCTGGTGGCGACGTCGGCGAAGCGACGCGTGCGCGTGGAGTCGATCGCGGGGACGGCGAGCGTCGCTTAAGCTAAGTTTTTGATTGGAAGCACCACCCCGGCGGAGGCCGGGGCCCAAGTGGAATGTCCATAGTGACGTGCGTTGCGCGTCGTTACATCGACCTTTCCAATTGGGCCCCGGCCTCCGCCGGGGTGGTAGAGATTTAAGATGACTGACACCGCCCTCCCCGAACGTCTCGCCCGCGCGATTGCGCTCGCGGGTCCGATCCCCGTTGCGCAGTATATGGCGGCGGCGAACGCGCACTATTATGCGACGCGCGATCCGTTGGGGGCGGGGGGCGACTTCACCACTGCGCCCGAGATCAGCCAGATGTTCGGCGAGCTTGTCGGGCTGTGGTGTACGGATCTGTGGGATCGCGCGGGGCGCCCCGAGGTGGCTTGGGTCGAACTTGGACCGGGCCGCGGGACGCTGGCCGCCGATGCCGCGCGGGCGATGGCGAAGGCCGGGCTCGAGCCGCCGGTACATTTCGTCGAGACCAGCCCGGCGTTGAGAAAAGCTCAAGCCGAGCGTGTGCCCGCTGCGACGTGGCACGACTCGATCGATTCGCTGCCGACCGATCGTCCGCTGATCGTCGTCGCCAACGAGTTCTTCGACGCGCTGCCGATCCGGCAGTTGGTGAAGCGCGAGCAGTGGCACGAACGGCTCGTCGCGGCGCAGGACCTGCTGTTCCTGCCGATCGCCGGCAAGCCGCTTCCGGATGCCGTCATCCCCGAGCCGTTCCGCGACGCGCCCGCAGGCTCGATCCTCGAAACCTCGCCTGCTGCCGTGACGATCATCCGCGGTCTCGCCAAGCGACTCGCCGCGCAGGGCGGTGCGCTGATTGCGGTCGACTATGGCTATGAGGGGCCCGCGCTCGGCGACACGTTGCAGGCGGTGCGCGGGCATGCGTTCGCCAATCCGTTCGAGGCGCCCGGCGAGCATGACCTGACCGCGCATGTCGACTTCACCACGCTGGCCGCTGCGGCGCAGACCGAGGGCGCGGTCGCGTGGGGGCCGGTGACGCAGCGCGACCTGCTCGGTGCGCTCGGCATCGATTCGCGGACATCGGCACTCGCCAAGGCGTCGCCTGCGCGGGCGGAGGCATTGGCAGCGGATCGAAGGCGGTTGATGGACGATATGGGTACGCTTTTCAAAGCGCTGGCGATCACCGCGCCGTCCTGGCCGACCCCCGCGGCGTTTGCATGATCGCCTATCGCGATGCGGTGCCCGCCGACGGTGCAGAACTCGCTGCGATGGCGAAGCGGTCGTTCACCGACACGTTCGGTACACTGTATCGGCCCGAAGACCTCGCCGCGTTCCTCGAACAGACGTTCGGCGAGAAGGGGCTGCCGGCGCAGCTGTCCGATCCCGCCTTCACGGTGCGTGTCGCGGTGGACGAGGCGGGTGAGATCGTCGGATTTGCGAAGATCGGCCCGGTGGCGTTTCCTGGCGATTGGCCTGCAACGGCGATCGAACTTCACCAGCTTTATGTGCGCGGCGACCAACATGGTGCGGGTGTCGGCCCGGCGTTGATGGATTGGGCGATCGATGTCGCGCGCGCCGAGGGGCGGACGGAGATGATCCTCAGCGTGTATGTGGATAACCACCGGGCGCACCGGTTCTATCAGCGGTACGGCTTCGTCGAGATCGGGCGGTATGTGTTCATGGTGGGCGAGCAGCCTGATGATGACCGGATCATGCGGCTTGTGCTGTGATGCTTGATGCCTCCAGAGATATCGTAGCGAAAGGCCACCACCCCGGCGGAGGCCGGGGCCCAGTTGGAAAGGTCTTGGTAACGGCGCGATGCCTGCTGTTAGCAACGTCACCCAACTGGGCCCCGGCCTCCGCCGGGGTGGGGGCTGTGTTTGATGTTGGGTGACCTAAAATGACCATCGACCTCCTCCGCGCGAAGGCGCTTGGCAACATTCCGCATGGCTTTCTCGGCCGGCGTGGTGGCGTCTCGACCGGCGCGTATGCGAGCCTCAATGTCGGCATCGGGTCCGACGACGACCCCGCCGCCATCGCCGAGAACCGTCGTCGTGCGACCGAAGCCGTCCTGCCTGGCGCGAGACTCGTCGGTCTCTACCAGGTCCATTCCGCCGACGCGGTCACCGTGATCGAGCCGTTCGACGACGCGATCCGTCCGCATGCCGATGCGCTGGTCACCAACCGTCCCGGCCTGGCGCTCGGCATCCTTACCGCGGACTGCGCGCCCGTGCTGTTCGCTGACCGCGAGGCCGGTGTCGTCGCGGCGGCGCATGCCGGGTGGAAAGGCGCGCTCGGGGGCGTCACCGATTCCACGATCCTCGCGATGGAGGCGATCGGTGCGCACCGCGACCGGATCGTCGCCGCGGTCGGGCCGTGCATCGCGCGCGCCAGCTATGAGGTCGACGACGGCTTCATCCGCCGGTTCTGCGAGGCCGATCCGGAGAACGAACGCTTCTTCGCGGACGGTCGCGCCGTCGAGAACAGGGGCGATCATTACCAGTTCGACCTGGAGGCCTATGTCGTCAGCCGTCTCGCGGTCGCCGGGATCGGCCGGATCGAGGCGCTCGGGCTCGACACTTACGCCGATGACGATCGCTTCTTCAGCTATCGGCGCGCGACCCATCGCGGCGAGCCCTCCTATGGGCGTCAGATCAGCATCATTGGCCTATAGCGGGTCCCAAATCCCGCATCGCTCGTTTAGGCTCCGCACATCGGCCCGCATAAGACGGGCCACGCAGGAGCATATTGATGTCCGATACCCCCGAAAACGCCGGCGCCGTACCCGCTGAGACAGAAGCGGACCTGACCGGTGTAGCGGCGCGCGTCGCGCCGAAGCCCGAGGTCGAGAAGATCGGCGGGCGCAAGTTGAAGCCGTCGACGCTGATGATGGGCCACGGTTACGACCCCGCGCTGTCGGAAGGCTCGCTGAAGCCGCCGATCTTCCTCACCTCGACGTTCGTGTTCCCCAACGCGGCGGCGGGCAAGCGCCACTTCGAAGGCGTTACGGGCAAGCGTCCGGGCGGGGCCGAGGGCCTCGTCTATTCGCGCTTCAACGGGCCGAACCAGGAGATTCTCGAGGATCGCCTTGGCGTCTGGGAAGAGGCGGAGGATGCGCTCGCCTTCTCGTCGGGCATGTCGGCGATCGCGACGCTGTTCCTCGCGATGGTCAAGCCGGGCGACACGATCGTCCATTCGGGGCCGTTGTACGCCGCGACCGAGACGCTGATCGGCCGCGTGCTCGGCAAGTTCGGGGTCAAGTGGCTCGACTTTCCGGCGGGTGCGACTCGTGAAGAGATCGACGCCGTGATGACCGAGGCGGCGACCGGTAACGTCGCGCTTATCTATCTGGAAAGCCCCGCGAACCCGACCAACGCGCTGGTCGACGTCGAGGCGGTCGCGGCCAGCCGCGATGCGATCTTCAAGGGTGAGAAGCCACCGATCGCGATCGACAACACCTTCCTCGGGCCGCTGTGGTTCCAGCCGCTCAAGCATGGCGCAGATATCGTGGTGTACTCGCTGACGAAGTATGTCGGCGGGCATTCGGATCTCGTCGCCGGCGGCGTGCTCGGCACCAAGGAGCACATCAACACGATTCGGACGATGCGGAACACGATCGGGACGATCACCGATCCGAATACCGCGTGGATGTTGCTGCGCTCGCTGGAGACGCTGGAACTGCGGATGAGCCGCGCGGGCGAGAATGCCGCGAAGGTCTGCGCTTTTCTCCGTCACCATCCGAAGGTGGAGCGGGTCGCATATCTGGGTTTCCTCGAGGACGAGCCGGGCATGGAGCGTCAGGCGGACATCTATCGTCGCCATTGCACCGGCGGCGGTTCGACCTTCTCGCTGTATCTCAAGGGAGGCGAGCGCGAGAGCTTTGCGTTCCTCGATGCGCTGAAGATTGCCAAGCTGGCGGTGTCGCTGGGGGGGACCGAGACGTTGGCTAGCCATCCTGCGGGGATGACGCATCTGTCTGTGCCGGATGCGCGCAAGCAGGCGCTGGGGATCACGGACAATCTTGTCCGTATCTCGATCGGGGTCGAGGATCCGGACGATCTGATCGCCGATTTCGAGCAGGCGCTGGATACGATCTGACGTTAAAACTTGTTCTCCCGCGAAGGCGGGAGCCCAGTCTGGGTCCCCGCCTTCGCGGGGAAACAAGATGGCGATGTGGCGGGTTTTGGGTGAAGTCTTCGCCCTGACCCGTTAGCATCCGGAAATGCCGATCTTTACCCCTATCCCGCAGCACGAGTTTGTCGCGGCCGTACACATCCTCGCCGCCAAGCTGGTCGAGGATACAGCGTGGAAACCCAATTATATCATCGGCATCGGCCGGGGCGGGCTCGTGCCGGCGGTTTTCCTCAGCCATGCGATCGGGCTGCCGACTCTGTCGGTCGATTATTCGAGCCAAGTGAAGGACTTTGCCGACGAACCGCTGGTGAAGCTCGCTGCGCGGACGCGGGAGGGCGAGCGGTTGCTGTTCGTCGACGATATCAATGATTCGGGGCGGACGATCACGCATCTGCGGCACGCGCTGGCGGCGGCGGGGGCTGTCGAGGGCTCGGTGCGGTTTGCGATGCTGATCGATAACGTCAGTTCGGCGGAGCGGATCGAGTATTGTGCGCGGACGATCGACCGAGCTGTGACGAAGGATTGGTTCGTGTTTCCTTGGGAAGCGGTGGCGCCCGATGCGGCAATTGCCGAGGATGCGGCGGAAGTGCCTGAGCGGATCTCCTGACTGGCCGCCCACTTACATCTGATCCACGCATTACCGTCATCCTGACGAAAGTCAGGACCCAGGGTAACCGAACCCCGTCGATCGTGGCTCTGGATACTGACTTTCGCCGGGATGACGGAGCAGGGGAGGCGGCGCTATCACTATCTATGGTGCCGGATTCAGACGAACAAAGGGCCGGCTCCCGTACGGGAAGCCGGCCCTCGCCCTCGATACGCTACGCGAGGGAACTGGGAAACTGGTGGGACTCGAACGGGCGCGACGTCGGCAAAGCCGTCGTCGGTCGGGTCAGGCTGAGCCTGCCCGCCGTCCGTGCCGACGGTTGCTCGCTTTCGCGAGCACCGGCCCGGGCGTTGCCGGGCTTACCGCCGGCAATACCCGGGGTTATCCGACTTATCGATCGCGTTGCCCGCGAGGCCACCACCGGCTGCACCGAGGACTGCGCCTAGCGTCCGGTCACCACGACCGGCGATGGTGTGACCGAGCAGGCCGCCGGCGAGGGCGCCGATGATCGTGCCGCCGGTGTTGTCGCACCCGCGACGGCTGCGGTAGTTGTAGCGGCGGTCGTTGCCGCGATACTCGCGGTAGTCGCCGCGGTAGCCGCGATCGTAGCCACCGTCGCGGTAGCCGCCACCCTGGTAGCCATCGTAGCCACGCTCGTAGCGCGAGCCCCAGCGCTGCGCATCGGCGGCGGCGGGAACGAGGGCGGTCGCACCCAATGCGAGGGCACTGGCGGCGAGTGTAAAAGTCTTGAACATCGTGCGTCTCCCGTTGGGGATTTCGGCGGCGGCGGGGGCCGTGCTTCCATCCTCGATGAGACGCTTATGAGTGATTCGCATTGAGCTAAGCCTGAATGCCTCCGTTATCCGCTGTTCATGCTTCCGCGGATCGCCGGACACCCTATGAGGGACGCGATGCGGCGCCTGATCACTGTCCTGTTCGTCGCCGTGAGCGTCTGCGCGATCGTGCCGACCTGGTCGGGCGAAGCGCGGCTCGACCTGCTCGGCAAACGGGCGCAGCTGACCGCGACGCGCGTGGTGCTCGATCGCACCGACCCGCGGCATGTCCGCGTCGGCGGGCTGACGTATCTGGGCGGAGTGGCGCTCGACAGTCGCGATCCGGCGTTCGGGGGATTCTCGTCGCTCGACGTTGCGCCAGCGCCGACCGGCAATCGGTTCACACTACTGAGCGACGGCGGCAATATCGTCCAGTTCGACATGGGCGCCGACTGGCTCCCGCACCGGGTCGTGTTCGAGAACCTGCCTGCGGGTCCCGGCATTGGCTGGGAGAAACGCGACCGCGACAGCGAATCGATGGCGATCGATCCGGCGACCGGCAGGATCTGGGTCGGCTTCGAAGATGACAACTCGATCTGGCGCTATGCTGCGGGGTTCGCGCGGTACGAGGCGCGGGTGATGCCGGAGGCCATGCGGAAATGGCCGTCGAATGGCGGGCCCGAATCGATGGCGCGGCTGCCCGATGGGCGATTCGTCGTGATCAGCGAGGAGGCGCATGTGCGTCGGCCGGACTGGGCCGGGTCGGACGAGGAACGGTTGCACACGCGGCAGGCGCTGATCTTCGCGGGCGATCCGACCGGGACGGGGGTACCTGAGCGATTCGCGTACGAACCGTTCGGGCGATACGATCCGTCGGACGTCACTGCGTTGCCGAATGGCGACCTGCTCGTGCTCGATCGTGGTTTTCGGCTGCCGTTCACGTTCTCGGCGCGGATATCACGGGTCGCCGCGCGCGACGTCGCGGTGGGGCGAATCGCACGCGGCCGGCTGATCGCGACGATCGACGCGCCGCTGATCCATGATAATTTCGAGGGGATCGACACGACGGTCGAGAACGGTGCGACGATCGTGTGGATCGTGTCGGACGACAACCAGATGTTTCTCCAGCGCACGCTGCTGCTGAAGTTCCGGCTGGATCGCTAGCCTTACTAACGCCGACGGCCCGCCCTGCTAGGTGCAGGGCGGGCCGCGGTGATCGCAATACGACGTCGCTGTTAGGCGGCGACGGCCGATGCTGCGATCTTCTTGACGACTTCGCGCTTCAGGCGACGAACGCGGAGCGACAGCTTGTCGTCCGAGACCTTCACCAGCCAGTTGTCGAGGCCACCGTTATGCTCGACGGTACGCAGGCCGTGCGTCGAGACGCGCAGCTTAACGCCCTTCTCGAGCGAATCGGAAAGCAGCGTGACGTTCTGTAAGTTCGGGAGGAACGTGCGCTTGGTCTTGTTGTTGGCGTGGGAGACGTTGTTCCCGACCATCCGGCCCTTGCCGGTCAGTTCGCAGATGCGCGACATGTGATTACCTATTCAAGTGTCGGGAGGAACCCCGGAAAGGCGCGCGGATAGCTGGCACGCCGGCTTTCGTCAACCGATTCACGTCGAACGTGCCTGCGGTTGTCCGCAATGGGCATTGTGCAACCCACGGCGATCGACGACGTTGTTACGCTATCGAACTGTTCAATAAAAGGGGATGTCCCATGCGTACGCTCTTGTCTCTCGTCGCGATCGTCGTGCTGGTCGTGGTCGGCCTGATGTATTTCGGGATCATCAACATCGACCAGACCCGCCAGGGCGTCGTTCAGGCGCCGAAGTTCCAGGCCGACGTCGCCAAGGTCACGCTCGGCACCGAGAACAAGACCGTGGCGGTGCCGACGATCAATGTCGAGAAGCCGGGCAACAGCCAGGCGCCGAACTGACCTTTACGCGGGGGAGCTTGCGGGGCAGGGCCTGAGGCCATGTTCCCCGTTCCCGACCCTATGCGCCGCGCGCTCGACGCGGCACGCGATGCGGCGCTGGCTGGGGAAGTCCCGGTCGGCGCCGTTATCGTTAAGGACGGGGTGATTATCGCGACTGGGGCGAATGCGCCGCGGGCGTTGTGCGATCCGACTGCGCATGCCGAGATCCAGGCGATTCGCGCTGCTGCTCTGGTTTTGGGGAGCGACCGGCTCGAGGGATGCGATCTCTGGGTGACGCTGGAACCGTGTGCGATGTGTGCCGGGGCGATCGCGCATGCCCGGATCGCGCGGCTCTATTATGGGGCGGCGGATGTTAAGGGCGGTGCGGTGGAGCATGGGCCGCGGTTTTTCGGGCAGCCGACGTGTCATCATCGGCCTGAAGTCTATGCGGGGATTGCCGAAACCGAGGCTGCGGGGATTTTACGCGAGTTCTTCGCCACGCGCAGGTAAGATTCCGAATTGGGCGCGCCCCTACATACTTCCGTTCGCCCTGAGCGCAGTCGAAGGGCATGCCCCAAGAGAGGGTGCTTCGACTTCGCTCAGCACGAACGGGTGAGGGGGTGATCGCGTGATCCTCCCCCGCAAGGGGGAGGTGGCGCCGAAGGCGACGGAGGGGGAGGACGCCGCAACAGCGGTAATCGCTTTCCTCCCCCTCCGTCTGGCAAGTGCCAGACACCTCCCCCTGGCGGGGGAGGATCAGATCCGGTTCAGCCCTCCAGACTCTTCGACGCCTGCTCGAACACATCCTTCGACAGTCCCGGCGTCCGCACGATCCGCTCCAGTTCCGCGCGCATCAACCCTGCGCGCGCCGCGTCGAACCGGCGCCAGCGGCCGAGCGGCGGCAGGAGTTTCGCCGCGGTCTGCGGGTTGAGGCGGTCCAGCGCGATCAGCTGGTCCGCGAGGAACCGGTATCCACTCCCATCGGCGTTATTGAACGCCCGCTGGTTCGCGCCGAACGCGCCGATCAGCGCGCGCGCGCGGTTGGGGTTGGTCAGCGTGAAGTCAGCATGCTCGGCCAGCCCCGCGACGATCGCACCGGTATCGCCGCGCGACGACTGCGCCTGCGCCTGGAACCACTTGTCGAGCACCAGCGGGTTGTCGCAATATTGACTGTAGAAGATGTCGAGCGCGGTCGTGCGGATCTCCGACTCGCTGCTGACCAGCGTCGTCAGCGCACCCATCCGGTCGGTCATGTTGTCCGCCGAATCGAACTGCGCGAATGCGAGGTCCGCCGCATCCGCCGCACCGCTTGCCGCTATATAGCCGAGTGCGACGGTTCGCAGGCGACGCAGGCCCTTGCCCTCAGGCGTATAGGCGTAGGGCTGGCCCTCCCCGCGCGCGTACGCCTGCCGCCATCGCGCATCCAGCCGCGCGCCGAGATCGCGGCGCAGCGCTTCGCGGGCGCGGAAGATCGCGTCGGGATCGACAACGTCCATCTGGTCGCCGATGAAGCTTTCCGACGGCAGCAACACCGCCTCCGCGACGAACGCCAGATCGAGATCGGTATTGGCGAGTGTGTTCGCGACCGCGGCGATGACGCCCTCGTGATCCGCATGCCCGCCCGCCGAGGCGACCAGCGTGTCGAGCATCAACTGCTGCATCGCCTCGTAGCGCGCGAACGGATCGTCGTCGTACGCGCTGAGGAAGGCGAGATCGGCGGCGGTGCGGTCGCTCTCGACCACTACCGGGGCAGAGAAGCCGCGGTTGATCGACAGCACCGGGCGTTCGGCCAGACCTTCGAAATCGATCGTGTCGAGTGTGTCGTCGAACAGGACGAGGCGTTCGTCGGTCAGCGCCGCACCCGACTCGGCACCGAACAACTTCACGCGCAACGGCAGCACCATCGGCGACTTCACCGGCTGGCCGGGCGTCGCGGGTACCTGCTGCGCGAGCCGCAACGTGGCGCGGTCGCCGTCATGCGACAGGCTAGCCGAAACGCGCGGCGTTCCCGCCTGCGAATACCAGAGGCGGAACTGGGTGAGGTCGACCTTGCCGCCTTCCTCCATCGAGGTGACGAAATCCTCACAGGTCGCCGCCGTCCCGTCGTAGCGGTCGAAATACAGGTCGGTGCCCGCACGGAAACCCTCGGGTCCGAGGATCGCGGCCATCATCCGAATCAGTTCGGCGCCCTTGTTGTAGATCGTCGCGGTGTAGAAGTTCGAGATCTCCTGATACGATTCAGGCCGTACCGGATGCGCGAGTGGGCCCGAATCCTCGGGAAATTGCGAGGCGCGCAGGCCGCGGACGTCCTCGATCCGCTTGACCGCGCGCGAACCCTGGTCGGCGGAGAAGCCCTGGTCGCGGTAAACCGTGAAGCCTTCCTTCAGCGACAGCTGGAACCAGTCTCGGCAGGTGATCCGGTTGCCCGACCAGTTGTGGAAATATTCGTGCGCGACGACCGCGGCGATCGCGTCGTAATCGTAGTCGGTCGCGGTATCCGGGTCGGCCAGGATATAGCGCGAGTTGAAGATGTTGAGGCCCTTGTTCTCCATCGCGCCGAAGTTGAAATCGTCGACTGCGACGATGTTGAACACGTCGAGATCATACTCGCGGCCATAGGTCGTCTCGTCCCACGCCATCGCGAGTTCGAGCGCTTTCAACGCGTGGTCGGTCTTGGGCAGGTCGGCCTCGCGCACCCAGATGCCGAGCGACACCTCGCGGCCCGACATCGTCGTGAAGCTGCTGCGGTTTACCGCGAGGTCGCCGGCGACCAGCGCGAACAGGTAGGAGGGCTTGGGGAACGGGTCGTGCCAGGTCGCCCAGTGGCGGCCGTCGTCCGAGGCGCCCTGTTCGACCGGGTCGCCGTTCGCGAGCAGCACCGGGAAGTGCTTCTTGTCGGCGGTCATCTTGACCGAATAAACGCTGAGCACGTCGGGGCGGTCGGGGAAATAAGTGATGCGGCGGAAGCCTTCTGCCTCGCACTGGGTGCAGAGATTGCCGCCCGATGCGTAGAGCCCCATCAACTGCGTGTTGCGATCGGGGGCGATCTCGACCTGCGTCTCGACGACGTGCGCGGCGCCGGTGAGCGGGATGACGAGCTGTTCGCCGTCGATCCGCCAGTCGTTGATCGCGACGCCGTCGACCATGACCGAGAGCGGCTTCTGGCCCGCGCCGTCGAGCCGCAGCGGTGCGGCGTGATCGCCGTTGCGCGTGACCGACAATGTTGCCGTTACGCGGGTGGTGGAGGGATCGAGGTCGAACGCCAGTTTCGTCTCGGGGACCAGCCACTCGGGCGGGGTATAATCCTCGCGGCGAATGACGAGCGGGTTGGCGAGACTGTTCTGGATATCGAGCATATGCTTGCGAATATAGGGCCGTGGCTCCCTACCGCCAGCCAAAGCTTGGGGCCCGTCCGGTTCGATCACTTGCACCTCCCCGGCGAACGCCGGGGTCCAGTTGGAGAGGTTGTAGTAACGGAACGCAGCCTGCGTCAGCACCGTTTCCCAACTGGACCCCGGCCTCCGCCGGGGTGGTACTTCTCTGCGGAGAAGGTCTTTGCTCCATGCCCCAAAGCTTGCGCGGGTGACGGTGGATGCTACGCCGCTGCAACACGTTCCCTTTGCAAGGATTTCCGGATGTATCGTCCTATCGGCGCGCTCGCGGTGCTCGCGCTTTCTAGCTCTGCCCTTGCTCAGACCGCGCCCCAAGCTGCCCCCGCGCCGGCTCCGGTGACCGCGCCGAATATTGCCGAGTTGAACGCGAAGCTCGCCGCGCCGCTGCCGGCGGATCAGGCGGCGATGAAGGCGCATGTGCTGTTTCTCGCGTCGGATGCGATGAAGGGTCGCGAGGCTGGCAGTCCCGAGTTCGACATCGCCGCGCAATATGTCGCCGCGCAATTCTATGCGGCGGGGCTTCGTCCCGGTGGCGATCAGGGCGGGTATCTCCAGACCGTGCCGCTCGTGTCTTACAAGGCGGCGAGCAAGGGCGATTTTGTCTGGACCGGTCGCGGGCCTGTGCAGCCGCTCGTGTTCGGTGAGGATTATGTGCCCGCCGCGAACGGCGCGAAGGCGGAGACCAGCGTTTCAGCACCGGTGGTGTTCGTCGGCTACGGCATCGACGCGCCGCAATATGGCCAGGACGATTACAAGGGCGTCGATGTGCGCGGCAAGATCGTCGCGTATTTCGGCGGCTCGCCCGCGCGGTTCGGCGGCGAGGAGCGCGCGTTCTTCGGGTCGGGCGGGACCAAGGCGGCGATCGCGCAGGCCAAGGGCGCGGTCGGCGTGATCACGCTGGAGAGCCCGCGCTCGGCCAAGGTGCGGACCTTCGGCAAGATGGCTGAGTTCTACGCGACGCCGCGGATGACGTGGGCGAACCCCGACGGCACCGGCAAGGTCGATGCGCCTAGCGCGCCGTCGCTCGGGACGGTCAGCATGGTCGGCGCGGCCAAGCTGTTCGCGGGTGCGAAGACGCCGTGGAGCCGGATCGTCAAGCAGGCGGACCGCGACAATGCCAAGTTCAAGGCGGTGCCGCTGGTCGGCATGCTCACCGTCGCGACCAAGACGAACTTTGTGCCCGCTGCCAGCAGCAACGTCGTCGGCATTATCCCCGGCAGCGATCCGGTGGTCGGCAAGGAGGTCGTCGTGCTGTCGGCGCATCTCGATCACATCGGCATCACCAAGCCCGTCGCCTCTGATAAAAAGGGGGGCGACGCGCTCAACAACGGCGCGCTCGACAATGCGATCGGCATCGCCAGCCTGATCGAGGAGGCCAAGCGCTTCACGGCCAGCGGGCAGGGGCCCAAGCGTACGATCATGTTCCTCGCGGTCACCGGCGAGGAGAAGGGGCTGGTCGGCAGCGATTACTTCACCAATCACCCGACCGTGCCGCTGACCTCGATCGTCGCGGACGTGAACCTCGACATGCCGATCCTCACCTACAAGTTCGAGGACATGGTGGTGTTCGGTGCCGAGCGTTCCACCATCGGTCCGATCGTCCAGAAGGCGGTGGCGGCGATCGGCGTCGGCCTGTCGCCCGATCCGATGCCGGAGGAGGGCATCTTCGTCCGCTCGGATCATTTCCGCTTCGTCCAGAAGGGGATCCCGTCGGTATTCCTGTGGCCGGGTCAGAAGGGGCCGGGCAAGGCGGCGGTCGCGTATTTCATGGCGAACAATTATCACAAGCCGTCGGACGATTTGACGCAGCCGATCCTGTGGGATCAGGGCGTGCGGTTCGTCGATGCGAACTACCGGATCGCGCGCGAGATCGCGGATGGGGCGCAGCGGCCGGTATGGAATGCGGGCGACTATTTCGGGACGTTGTACAAGGGGCCGATGGCCGGCGCGGCGGTGGCGCCATGAGCCGGCTGCTGGTCTTCGGTCTCGGCTACACCGCGTCGCGGCTGGCCGAGCGGCTCGCGGCGGACGGCTGGCATGTCGTCGGCACGACGCGGGACGGGCGGGGTGATACGCTCCGGTTCGACGATGTGGACGCGGTGACGGCGGAGATCGCGGCGGCAACGCACATCCTGTCGTCGGTGCCGCCCGAGCATGAGGCGGACCCGGTGCTCGGGCGCTACGGTTCGCTGTTGCTGCGGACACGCGCTTGGCTCGGGTATCTGTCGTCGACGGGCGTTTACGGCGATGCGCAAGGCGCGTGGGTGGACGAAACGGCGCCGATCGGTGGCGGTCGTCGGAGCGCACGGGCAGCGGCAGATGCGGACTGGCTGGCCATTGGCGCGCGGACGTTCCGGTTGCCGGGGATCTATGGTCCGGGACGCTCGCCGCTCGACCGGGTGCGGCAGGGCAAGGCGCACCGGATCGAGCAACCCGGCCAGGTGTTCAGCCGCGCGCATGTCGACGATATCGTCTCGGGCGTGATCGCCGGGTTCGATGCGCCGGCGGGGGCGTATAATCTGGCGGACGACGTGCCTGCGTCGCAGAACGACGTGGTGGCGTTCGCGGCGATGTTGCTCGGGATGCCCGCGCCGCCGTTCGTGACGCTCGAGGAACTCTCGGCGATGGGGCGCGGATTTTATAACGAGAACCGGCGGGTGGCGAACGGCAAGGCCAAGCGGGTGCTCGGCTGGACGCCCGCCTGGCCCGACTACCGCGCGGGTCTGCGTGCGCTGAGTGCGATGACTAGTCCGATGCCCGACAGGATCGCGCCGGCGACGGCCAGCGTCGACCAGTGATAGCGCTCGAAGATCGTCGATAGCAGCATCGCGATCACCGGCACAATGACGCCCGAATAGGCCGCCTTGGCCGGACCGATCGCGCGGATGACGTTGAAATACAGCGGGAAGGCGAGCGCCGACGCGAACACGCCGAGATAGAGGATGCCCGCGACATAGCCGAAGCGCGGCTCGAAGACCGGCGGTCCGGTGGTGATCCAGGCGAACGCCGCATCGAGGCACGCGCCGATCAGCATCGCCATCGCGAGCGTCGGTGCCATCGGATAGCGCTTGGCGAACGCGCTGCCCTGGATGACGTTGGCGACCGACGCGGCCATCACGCCGCACAAGGTCAGGACGATGCCGATCGTCGCCGAGCGTGGCCCGTGCGGATCGACCCGCGCCTCGTTGACGAACAGCAACGCGACCCCCGCCATCGCGACCGCGCACCCGACCATCAGCTGCCGCCCAAGGCGTTGCTTGAGGAAGATGCGGCCGAAGATCGCGTTGGGGACGAGCAGGAGGGCGAACACGACCGCGACGAGCCCCGAGGTCACGTAATGCTCGGCGCGGTAGACGAAGTTGAAGTTGAACGTGAACAGCGCGATGCCGATCACGGCCGCGAACGCGTAGCCGCGGGCGTCGAACTTGAAGCTCTCGCGCTTGATGGAGGCGTAGATCGCCATTGCGATGCCGGCGACGAGGAAGCGGTAGCTGATCGACCAGCTCGGCGGCACCACCGCGATCTGGTCGCGGATGACGAGCCAGGTCGAGCCCCAGATCAGCGTGACGATGCCGAACGGAATCAGTACGGCCGCACGGGTCGACTGTGGTGGGTCGGTTGGGCCGGGGGTCATAACTCCCGGATCGCGTCGGCGAGCAGCCCTACCGCGTCCACCGGGCTGTCCCATGCGGCGACGAGGCGAATCTCGCCCGCCGCCCAGTCGTAGAAGTCGAAGCCTTTTGCGCGAAGGGCTGCGGCTTCATCCGGCGTCGCGCGGAGGAAGACCTCGTTTGCCTCGACCGGGTGGACGAGGCGGTTGCCGGCCGCGGCGGCGAGCTTGGCGGCGCCGTCGTTCGCGGCTTTAGCGTTGGCGAGCCAGAGGTCGTCGTCGAGCATGGCCAAGATCTGCGCGGCGAGGTAGCGGCCCTTCGACAGGAGCAGGCCCGCGCGCTTGCGGCGGTATTGCGTGACGGCGGCGAGGTCGGGCTTGAAGAAGACCAGCGCCTCCGCGCTCATCGCGCCGTTCTTGACGAAGCCGAAGCTGAGCGCATCGACGCCCGCGCGCCACGTCATGTCAGCGGGGGAGCAGCCGACGCGTGCCATCGCGTTGGCGAAGCGCGCGCCGTCCATGTGGAAGCCTAGCCCGCGCTCCTTTGCCAGCGCGCCGATCGCAGCAACTTCGTGCGGTTGGTAGACGCGGCCATATTCGGTGGCGTTGGTGATCGAGATCGCGTGCGGCTGGACGCGGTGGACGTCGTCGGGGATCGCGTCGAGGACGGTGCGGATCGTGTCGGGGGTCAGCTTTGCGCCGTCGCCGTCGGCGAGGAACAGCTTGGCGCCGTGCGTGTAGAATTCGGGCGCGCCGCCCTCGTCGTTCTGGATGTGCGCGTCGCGGTGACAGACGATGCCGCCGTGCGGGGGGCAGAGCGCGGCCAGTGCGAGGCAGTTGGCGGCGGTGCCGGTTGGTACCCAGAGGACTGCGACGTCGGTCTCGAACAGCGCGGACAAGCGGCCGTCGAGCTGCTGGCTCCAGGCGTCGCCGGCATAGGCGGTGTCGAGCGTGTCGGCGGCGGCGATCGAGGCCATGACCTGCGGGTGGATCGTGGCGGCATTGTCGGAGAAGAAGCGCATGAGTGAGACATGCTGCGATGCGGTGGTGGCGTCAACGGGGGTGCACTTGCTGGGGTGCAGATCCCCGCTTCTACTCTTCCACCCCGGCGAAGGCCGGGGCCCAAGTGGGGGCGGTAGGTGGCGAAGGCTGCGCGTCGTTACCACGACCTTTCCAATTGGGCCCCGGCCTCCGCCGGGGTGGTGCCTAATAGCCGAGGGTGGTGCCTAATCTCTGAAGTGGTGCTGAGTGACGGATGGTGCCGATCAGGGTTCTACTGCCCCTCGTCGGGCCCTTGTTCTTCCTCCGGGGGCCGGCGATCGTCGCGAGGTGGCGGGCCTTCCTGGCGGTCGCGGCGGGAGGGGCCAACCGAGATGGTGCCGTCCTCGCCCATCTTCAGGTTGAAGCCCATCCCCTCGATCTCCCCGCCTAGCGGCAGGATCGAATTGTCCTGATCGTCCGCCGGCAGCGCGTCCGGATCGACTTCCTCGACCACCGGAGCCGGCGCGGCGATCGGGGCGATGCCCAGCGCGCTCTGCATGAAGTCGCGCCAGATCCGTGCGGGGATGCCGCCGCCCGACAGGCCGGGGTTCGACGAATTGTCGTCGTTGCCGACCCACACGCCGACCACCAGATCGCGCGCGAAGCCGACGAACAGCGCGTCCTTGTTGTCCGACGTCGTACCGGTCTTGCCGAACGCGTCGACCGTCAGGTTCGCGCCGCGCCCGGTGCCGGTGCGGATCGAGGCCGCCAGCAGGTCGAGCATCTCGTCGTGGATCTTCGACGGCATCTCGGTCGCGCCACCTGTGAGCGACTGGTACCAGCCCTTCTCGCGCACGTCGGCGAGGCCGCGCGGCTGGACCGGATATTGCTCGCGCGCGATCGCGGCATAGGCGGCGGTGAGTTCAAGCAGCGACACGGTCGAGGTGCCGAGGCCGATCGTCGCCTCATTCGGGATCGGCGTCGAGATGCCGAGGTCGCGTGCCGCCTTGATCACCGCCTTGACGCCGACTTGTTGCGTCAGCCGCGCGGCGGCGACGTTGGACGAGCGCGCGAACGCTTGGCGCAGCGTGATCGTCCCCTGGTAGCGGCCGTCGCTGTTCTTCGGGGTCCAGTCGCCGATCGTCACCGGGCGGTCCTCGATCGTCGAATCGGGGGTGAGGCCTTGGCGCATCGCGGCGAGGTAGACGAACAGCTTGAAGGTCGAGCCGGGCTGACGGCGGGCCTGCGTCGCGCGGTTGAACGGGCTTTTCGCGTAGTTCTTGCCGCCGATCATCGCGACGACGCGACCATCGGGGCGCATCGCCACCAGCGCGACCTGCGCCTGACGCAATCCCGCGCGCGCGATGGTGCGTTCGGCGGCGCGTTGTAACCGTGGATCGAGCGTGGTCTGGACGGTTGCCTCGGTCTTGATCTCGCCCGCCTGGTCGCGCGCTTCGGGGAGGATCCAGTCGGCGAAATAGGTGCCGTTGGGGAGCTGCGACGGGCGGCTGCCGAGCACGCGCTGTGGCTGGACCGCGTCGCCCTCCGCCTTGGTGAGGAAGCCCGCGTCGACCATCGCGCCGACCACGACGGCCTCACGCTTGCGCGCGCCTTCGAGGTTCGAGGTGGGAGCGAGACGCGATGGTGCCTTCACCAGCCCGGCGAGCATTGCCGCCTGGCCAACGTTGAGCTTGTCGGGGGTGCGGCCGAAATAATGCTTGGCGGCCGCGCTGATCCCGTAGGTGTTGTCGCCGAAATAGACGTTCGAGAGATAGCGCGAGAGGATCTCGTTCTTCGACAGCCACGCCTCGAGCCAGAAGGCGATCATCGCCTCGCGGATTTTGCGCGTCGCGGTGCGGTCCGAATCGAGGAAGGCGTTCTTCGCGAGCTGTTGCGTGATCGTCGAGCCGCCCTGGCGGACGCCGCCCGAGCCCATGTTCGCCCAGGCCGCACGCGCGATGCCGCGCGGATCGACGCCCCAGTGCGAATAGAAGCGCCGGTCCTCGATCGCGAGAAACGCCTGCGTGACGTGCGGCGGGAGCTTCGAGGCATCGACCGACTTGCCGATGATCGCGCCGCGCCGCGCGATCGGCGTGCCGTCGTCCGCGGTCAGCGTGATCGAGGGCGGGGTCGGCGGCTGAAGCGACTTCGACAGCGGCGCGGTGATCGCCAGCCAGATGATCGCGATCACCAGCAGGACGATGCCGATGCCGAAGCCGCGCAGGATCCAGCGACCGATCGGACGCTTGCGTCGCGGCGCGCTGGGGGTGGCGTAGGCCGCGCCGAAGTCCCGACCATAGGGCTCCGGGTCGCTGCCGTCCCGCTCGGCCTCGTATTTCTGGCGCAGGCGTTCGCGCTCGGTGATCAGCTGCTCGCGCTCATAGGCGTAGGGCTCGCGGTCGCCGCTGGAGCTGGAACGGTTGGGGTCGAAGGGATCGGGGCGCATCGGTCGTTCCAGCGGGTCGGCCAAGCGGCGGACGTCAGGTGTATTATCGTTCTATGACAGCTCGGGCAAGTCTGTGCTTGCGCCGTCCGTTCCTACGCATGCTTAACGTGTACAGGGGCTTAGCGACAGCGGCACGACGGCTGCGCGACGAGAACCGACCGAAGCTGTTGTCATCGCGCGACGAAACGGGAAAGAGCATCGCATGACGTTCGAACAGGATAAAACCGTGGCCGCTTCCGACACTCCCCCCGCCGTTCAGCCGCTGGTCGTCGGCATCGGCGGCACGATCGGCGGCGTCTCGTCGACCGAGCGTGCGCTGCGGATCGCGCTCGATGCGGTTGAGAAGCAGGGCTATCGTACGCAGATGTTCGGCGGGGCCGACATGGCGCGGCTGCCGCTCTACGATCCGAAGGCGACGACGCGGACGCCCGACGAGCAGGCGTTCGTCGCGGCGGTGCGCGAGGCATCGGCGGTGATCATCGCGAGCCCCGGCTATCACGGGAGCATTTCCGGCGTGGTGAAGAACGCGCTCGACTTGCTGGAGGAAACGGCGCGCGATCCCGAGCGGCCGTATCTGGCGGACATGCCGGTCGGACTGATCGCCACGGCGTACGGCTGGCAGGCGACGGGGAGCACGATCGCGGCGTTGCGCTCGATCGTCCATGCGTTGCGCGGGTGGCCGACGCCGTTTGCCGCCGCGATCAATACGCAGGTGACGAAGTTCGACGATGAGGGCGGGGCGAGCGATCCTGCGGTGCTCGAGCAGTTGCGGCTGGTCGGGCGACAGGTCGCGCGGTTCGCGCCGTTGTCCGAGCCGGCGAACTAGGGCGCTGCAATCCTCCCGCGCCAGGGGGAGGTGTCGCCGTAGGTGACGGAGGGGGAGGAACACGCAACGACCGTTGCCCTTTCCTCCCCCTCCGTCTGGCAAGCGCCAGCCACCTCCCCCTGGCGGGGGAGGATTAGCGTTTACTTTAGGCCACCACCTAGCGAGCGATAGAGTTCGACCGCGTTGCTGTCGCGGACGAGGCGCGTCGCCAGCAGGCTCTGCTGGGCCGTGTAGAGCGCGCGTTGCGAATCGAGCGTGTTGAGGAACGGGTCGATACCGGCGCGGAAGCGGAGCTGCGATAGGTTGTACGCGCCGGCCGCGTTGTCGCGCAGCGACGTCTGCGCCTCCAACTGGCTGTTGATCGTGCCGCGACGTGCCAGCGCGTCGGCGACTTCGCGGAAGCCGGTCTGGATGCTCTTCTCGTACGTGGCCAGCATCGCGTCGCGCGTCGCCTTGGCGTATTGCAGGTTGCCCTTGTTGCGACCGAAATCGAAGATCGGCTGCGTGATCGACGGCGCGACCGACCATTGCTGGCTGCCGCTGCCGAACAGGTTGGACAGGCCAAGGCTGAGCGTGCCGAATGCCGCGGTCAGCGAAATGTTCGGGAAGAACGCCGCGCGCGCCGCGCCGATATTCGCGTTGGCGGCGATCAAATTGTGCTCGGCCGCGGCGACGTCCGGACGGCGCAACAGCACCTCCGACGACAGGTTGGCAGGCAGATTCTCCAGCGTCGGCGTCTTGTCCGGCATCCGGGCGGGCAGCAGATCCTGCGTCACGGTCGTCCCGGCGAGCAGGTTCAGCGCGTTCTGGTCCTGCGCGATCAGCGTGGTCGCGTCGGCAATGTCCGAGCGCGCCTGATCATAGGTGGTGCGCGCCTGACGCACTTCGAGCTCGGACGCGATGCCGATCCGGAAGCGATCCTGCGTGAGCTTCAGCGTCTGGCCGAACGCACGCTCGGTATCCTGCGCGATCTTGAGGCGGTCCTGGTCCGCGGCCATCGTCAGCCACGCGGTCGCGGTCTCCGAGATGAGCGACACCTGGGCTGCGTTGCGGTTTTCCTCCGCTGCGAAATACGCTTCCTGCTGCGCCTGCGTCAGGTTGCGGATGCGGCCGAAGAGATCGATTTCCCATGCCGAGATGCCGACATTGGCCGAATAGATGTCGGCGCGCCCGCTGCCGGTGACAGCCGTGCCAGCGCCGCCGGTACCGCCACCGGTGCCGCCACCCGTTCCGGTACCGCCACCGACGCCGCCCGTGCCACCGCCCGTGCCACCACCAGTGCCGCCGCCGACACCGCCTACGCCGCCGCCAACCGCGCCGAACGGCGACTTCTGGTAGGTCGCACTGCCGGTTGCGCCGATCGTCGGGAACAGGTCCGCGCGCTGCACGCGGTATTGCGCGCGCGCCTGTGCGACGTTGGCGACCGCGATGCGGACGTCGCGGTTATTGTCGAGCGCGAGGCGGATCACGCCGCGCAGGCGGTCATCCGTGAAGAACGCTTCCCATGCGGTGTCCGCCGGCACGATCGCGTTCGCGGCGTTGCCGGCCGAATAGGCTGGCCCGGTCGGTCCGCTCGGCGCGACGGGAAGCTCCGGGCGGACGTATTTGGGGGCGAGGTTGCACCCGGCGAGCGTGAGCCCGGCGGCGAACGTGAGCGCCGTGCGGCTGGAGATCTTGGTCGAGAACATCTGGATCAGGCCTCCTGCGGCCGCTGGTCGTGGGGCGGATGGCCGCCGTCACGGTTGTCGTCACGGTTGCCGTCGTGGTCGGGCACCTGGTCGCGGTCCTGCCCCGAGCCGGCCTTGTCCTGCTTAAAGACACGCTTCACGAGCAGGAAGAACAGCGGCACGAAGAAGATCGCGAGGACAGTCGCGGACAGCATGCCGCCGACCACCGCCCAGCCGATCGCGTTCTGGCCGCCGGCGCCGGCACCGCTCGACAAGGCGAGCGGCAACACGCCGAAGATGAACGCGAACGACGTCATCAGGATCGGGCGAAGGCGAAGCTTGGCCGCCTCGACCGCGGCATCGGCCGCGTTCATCCCGTCGCCCATCTTCTCCTCGGCGAACTCCACGATCAGGATCGCGTTCTTCGCCGCCACGCCGATCGTCGTGATCAGCCCGACCTGGAGGTAGATGTCGTTGTTCAGCCCGAAGATCATCGCCGCGCCGACCGCGCCGAGGACGCCGAGTGGCACCACCAGCAGGACGGCGATCGGGATCGACCAGCTCTCGTACAGCGCCGCGAGGCAGAGGAACACGATCAGCAGCGACAGCGCATAGACCGTGGTCGACTGGCCGCCCGACAGGTTTTCCTCGTAGCTGAGGCCGGTCCATTCATAGCCGATGCCGGGGGGCAGCTTGGCCGCCATCTCCTCCATCGCCTTGATCGCGGTGCCGCTGCTGACGCCCGGCGCCGGCGAACCCATGATCTCGAACGAGGCTACGCCGTTGTATCGTTCGAGTCGTGATGGCCCGTAGTTCCAGCTCGTCGTCGAGAAGGACGAGAATGGCGCCATCGCGTTGCTAGTCGTGCCGCGGACGTAGAAGTTGCCGAGATCGGCGGGCGAGGTGCGGAACGGTGCGTCGGCCTGCACGAACACCTTCTTCACGCGACCGCGGTCGATGAAGTCGTTGATGTACGCGCCACCGAACGCGGTGCTGACGGTGGTGTTGATGTCCTGCTGGCTGAGGCCGAGTGCCCCCGCCTGCGCCTGGTCGACGTTCAGTTTCAGCTGCGGCGCATCCTCAAGCCCGTTCGGGCGGACCTGCATCAGGCGCTTGTCCTGGCTGGCCATGCCGAGCAGCATGTTGCGCGCCTCGAGCAGCTTCTCGTGACCGACGCCGGCATTGTCCTTCAGCATGAAGTCGAAGCCGTTGGCGTTGCCGAGTTCCTGCACGGCGGGCGGCACGAAGCCGATCACCATGCCGGCGCGGATCCCGGCGAGCGCCTGGTTGGCGCGTGCCGCGACCGCGGCGACGCTGTTCTCCGCGCCGCTACGATCTTCCCAGGGCTTCAGCTGGATGAAGGCGATGCCGACATTCTGGCCCTGGCCGACGAAGCCGAAGCCGCTGATCGTGAAGATACCCGCGGTATTGGCCTTCTCGTCGATCATGAAGTGATCGCGGACCTTGTCCATCGTCCGGGCGGTCTCCTCCATCGGCGTACCCGACGGCATCGACACCTGCGCGAACATCACGCCCTGATCTTCCTCGGGAAGGAAGCCCGACGGCAGGCGGACGAAGATGAAGGCCATCGCGACGACGATCACGGCATAGACCAGCATCGTGCGGACCCAGCCCTTCTCGACGCGGCGCAAGCCGTTGCCATATTTGCCGACACCCTTGTCGAAGGTGCGGTTGAACCAGCCGAAGAAGCCCTTCTTCTCGCCATGCCCTTCCTTGGCAGGCTTGAGGATCGTTGCGCAGAGTGCGGGCGTCAGGATCAACGCGACCAGCACCGAGAGCGCCATCGACGACACGATGGTGATCGAGAACTGACGGAAGATCACGCCGGTCGAGCCGCTGAAGAACGCCATCGGCAGGAACACCGCCGACAGCACCAGGCCGATACCGACCAGCGCGCCGCTGATCTCGTCCATCGACTTCTTGGCGGCTTCCTTCGGACTGAGCCCTTCCTCTTGGATGAGGCGCTCGACGTTCTCGACGACGACGATCGCGTCATCGACGAGCAGGCCGATCGCCAGCACCATGCCGAACAAGGTCAGCGTGTTGATCGTGAACCCCGCGACCTGAAGCACGGCAAGCGAGCCGAGCAACACGACAGGGACCGCGATCGTCGGGATCAGCGTGGCGCGGAAATTCTGGAGGAACAGGAACATCACGAGGAAGACGAGGACGATCGCCTCGATCAGCGTGTGGATGACCTGCTCGACCGACAGCCGCACGAACGTTGAGTTGTCGATCGGGAACGCGACCTTGACGTCGGGCGGGAACTGCTTGGCGATCCGGTTGACCTCGGCCTTGACCAGCTTGACGGTATCGAGCGCGTTCGCACCTGGTGCCAGCTTCACGCCGAAGCCTGCTGCCTGCTTGCCGTTATAGCGTGCCTGGAAGCTGTAGTTCTCCGAGCCCATCTCGACGCGGGCGACGTCCGACAGGCGCACGGTCGCGCCGCTGGTCGCCGAGCGGACGATGATCGCGCGGAACTGTTCCGGCGTCTGGAGGCGCGACTGTGCGGTCACGGTGGCGTTGAGCGACTGACCCTTCACGGCGGGCAGACTGCCGACCTGACCGGCCGAGACCTGTGCGTTCTGCGCAGTCAGCGCCGACGTGATGTCGGTGACGGTGACGCCGAGGTTCGACATCTTGAACGGGTCGACCCAGATCCGCATCGAATATTGCGCGCCGAACACCTGCGTATCGCCGACGCCCTTGATGCGGCTGAGCGGATCCTGGAGCTTCGAGGCGATCATGTCGCCGAGATCGACCTGGTCGTGGTCGCCATTTTCCGAATAGGCGGCGATGATGAGCAGGAAGTTGGCGGTCGCCTTGGTCACGCGCAGCCCGGCCTGCTGCACTTCCTGCGGCAGGAGCGGCGTCGCCTGTTGCAGCTTGTTCTGCACCTGGACCTGCGCGATGTCGGGATCCGTCCCCTGCTCGAAGGTGAGCGTGATCGCGAGGTTGCCCGAGCCGTCCGACGTCGAGGCGAAGTAGCGAAGGTTGTCGATGCCCTTCATCTGCTGCTCGATGATCTGCGTCGTTGTGTTCTCAAGCGTCTGTGCGTCGGCGCCCGGATAGGACGTCGCGACTGTCACCTTGGGAGCGGCGATCTCAGGGAACTGCGCGATCGGCAGCGACCGGATCGCGAGGATGCCGGCCAGCATCAGGATGATGGCGATGACCCACGCGAAGATGGGTCGATCGATGAAATAGCGTGACATGGGCGGTTACTTCCCGGCCTGCGCGGAACTGTTGCTGGTCGCACCGGACGCGTCGCCGCCTCCGGGCGCCGCGCCAGGTGCACCGGCGGGCTTGGCGACCTGCTGCGGAGCGGCCGGCTTGACGGTTGAGCCGGGACGCAGGTTGAGCAGACCTTCGACGATCAGCTTGTCGCCGGGCTTCAGGCCGCTGGTCACGATCCACTTGTCGCCGATCACGCGATCGGTGGTGACATTACGCTGCTCGACCTTGTTCTGCGCGTTGACGACCAGGGCGGTCGCACCGCCGCGCGGATCGCGCGTGATGCCGGCGGTGGGCGCCATGATCGCCTGGCGACGCGTTCCCTCGACCAGCTTGGCACGGACATACATGCCCGGCAGCAAGAGGCCATTGGGGTTGGGGAAGCTCGCGCGCAGCGTCACCGCGCCGGTGGTCTGGTCGACCGTGACTTCGGCGAACTGCAGGCGACCCTCAATCGGATAGGTCGTGCCGTTCGGCAGGATCAGCTGGACGCGCGCGCTGCCGTCGCCGCGGGTCACGCCGCCGCTCGCCATCGCCTGCTTCAGATCGAGCAGCTGCGCCGCCGACTGGACGACGTCGACATAGACGATGTTGGTGCGCTGGATCGTCGCGAGCGGATCGGTCTGGCCGGTCTGGACCAGCGCGCCGACGGTCACGAGCGACCGACCGATGCGGCCCGAGATCGGTGCCTTGATCCGCGTGAAGCCGAGGTTGACGCGCGCCGACTGGACCGCTGCCTGCTGCGCTGCAACATTGGCGCGAGCCTGTTGTGCGGAAGCGTTTGCGTTGTCCGCTTCCTGCTTGCTGACCGCGTTCAGCTGGACGAGCTGGCCGTAGCGCTGCGCCTGCAGGCGGGTCGCGTTGATCTGCGACTGGGCGGCGCCAAGCTGGCCCTGCGCGCTGGCGAGCGCCGCGCGGTAGGGCGCGTCCTCGATCGCGTAGAGGACCTGGCCCTTGCTGACCATCGCACCCTCGGTGAAGAGGCGATCGCGGACCACGCCGCTGACCTGCGGACGGACCTCCGAGGTCTCCACCGCGGCGATACGGCCGGGAAGCTCGGAGGTAAGGACGACCGCTTCCTCGCCGACGGTGACGACGCCGACGGTCGGTGTGGGCGGAGGCGGCGGAGCCTGCTCCTTGCCGCAAGCCGACAGCAGGGCGAGCGCGAAGAGCGCCACCGATCCCTTGAGGTTCAATTGCTGCATGTTAAGCATCCCGACGTCCGTGCAGATTAGGTTCACCGGAATGAACGTTCATTCCGCTTGCTTGCCCGCTAGGATTGTGCGAGCGGCCGGTCAACCTAAAAACGCGTCGGGAACATGGTTTTGAGTGCAGTGCAGCATGAAATGGGAAGTCGGGAGCGTATCGTCTCGTCGGCCCGTCATCTGTTTGCGACACAAGGGTTTCACCAGACCCCCATGTCGGAACTGGCGGTGGCGGCGGGTGTGTCCGTCGGCCAGATCTATCGCCTGTTCACCGGCAAGAACGCGGTGATCCAGGCGATCGTGATGGAGGATGCGGCGGCCAAGATGGGCGAGCTGCAGACGATGAACGACTCGGTCAAGTCGGAGCGATTCTCGATCGAGGAAGGGTTCGTCGAGCTGGCGCGGCGTGCTTTGTCGAAGGGTGACGAGGCGCTGTCGTTCGAGATCATGGCGGAGGCGCATCGCAACGCCGATGTCGCCGACACGATCGCCGACCTATGCCGCGATTTCCGGCGAATGATCCGCGAACTCGCCTGCGTCGCCAATCCGGACTTGCAGGAGAACGAACTGGAGGGCGCGGAGGAACTGATCCTCGCCTTCATGTTCGGATTGGGCCACCGGACCCTGTCGCGGCCGCGTTTGTCGGAGGACGAGACGGCGCGGTTGACCGGGCGGATGATTCTGGCTGCGGTGCGCGCGCTCTAAAATCCCGTAGAAAATCCCGTTCGTGCTGAGTAGCGACCGAGTAGCTTCGCAGAAGCGTATCGAGGGCGCGTATCGAAGCATGGGTTCCGCGCGCCAACCTGTCCTTCGATACGCCCTCTCGATACGCGGCTATGCCGCTACTCGATGGCTACTCAGGACGAACGGTGGAGGGCTCGACAGACGAATCATTCCGTCGTTGTAGCCGGCGCGTCTTACCGTACCGCGGCGCGGAGGGTGGCGCGGACGCCGGTGTGGGTCGGGTCGTATTCGACGATCGACTGCAGGCTCTGCGCCATCGCGCGGATGAGCTTCGTGCCGAGACCGGTGCCGCGCGGGACGGCGTCTTCGGGGATGCCACAGCCATCGTCCTCGACCGCGAGCAGGAACACGTCGTCGTCGATCCGGCGCAGTGCCACGCGGACTTCCCCGCCGCTGTTGGGATAGGCGTATTTGCACGCGTTGGTGACGAGTTCGGTAACGATCACGCCGAGCGACACCGCGCGGTCGGTAGGCAGGCGGATCGGTTCGGCGGCGAGGCTCAAGGCGCGGGGGAGCGCCTCGGTCGACCAGGTCTCGGCGAGTTCGTCGACCAGCGCGCCGAGATATTCCTGCATGTCGACGCTGTCGACGTCGTTACTGGTGTAGAGCCGGCGGTGGACCTGCGCGATCGCCTGGATCCGGCGTTGCGTATCCTCAAGAGCTTCTCGCGCGGAGGGGTCGGTCAGCGCGGTTGCCTGGAGGCGGACCATTGCGGAAACGAGTTGCAGCGAGTTGGCGACGCGGTGGTTGACCTCGCCGAGCAACGCCTCGAGCCGCGCGTTGCTGGCGCGCAGGTCTGCCTCGGCGGCAGCTTTTTCGTGCTCCAGCAACGCCCGTGCGCGCACCTGTTCGAAGGAGGCGGCGAGCAGGTCGAAGAAGTCCTCGCCGATCGTCTTCACGACGTAATCGGCGGCACCGGCCTTCAGCGCGGCGACCGCGATGCGGCCTTCCTCGGAGCCGGTGACGTATACCACGGGGGGCGGATCGGGCAGGCGGCGGAGTGCTTCGAGGGTTTCGAGGCCGTCCATGCCGGGCATGTAATGATCGACCGCGATCAGGTCGAAGCGTTCTGCGGCGGCCTTCACGACGCCCTCCGCCCCCGTCTCGGCAACGGTCATCCGGTAGCCGCGGCGTTCGAGCGCACGCGCCGCCAGCCGCCGTATGCCGGCGTCGTCGTCGATGTAGAGGACGCGCGTTTCGCTCACTCGGCTTCGGGGACCTGGATCACCGACAGGAACAGCCCGAGCTGGCGGATTGCCTGCGCGAAGCTCTCATAGTTGACGGGCTTGGTGATGTAGACGTTGCAGCCGAGATCGTAGCAGCGCTCGATCTCGACCTTGTCGTCGGTGGTGGTGAGCACGACGACCGGCGTGCGCTTGAGCGGGCTGCCCTCCGCCTTGATCCGGGCGAGGATGTCGGTGCCGCTCATGTCGGGCAGGTTCAAGTCGAGCAGGATCATCGCCGGGCCGCTCTTTGCAGGGCCGTCGGCGGCGTTGAACAGGAAGTCGAGCGCGGTGGTGCCGTCGGTGAAGTGGCGGATATCGTTCAGGATCCCGGCGCGGCGGATGTTCTTCTCGATGAGGCGGGCATGGCCCTCGTCATCCTCGATCATCACGATACCGACGGTCTTGTGATCGTTCATGCTGCGTCCTGGATGGTCATGTGGGTCGGCAGGTTGAGCCGGAAGGTCGCGCCGTCGCCGAGTGTCGATTGCACGTCGATCGTGCCGCCCAGACGATAGGCGAGTGCGCGGACATGCGCGAGTCCGATGCCTTCGCCCGGCTGGTCCTGCGCGCCCGAGCGGCGGAACAGGTCGAACACGCGCTGGTGATCGCGCGGATCGATGCCGCGGCCGTTGTCGATCACCGACAGGATGACGCGGCCGCGTTCGGTATGGCCCTTGACCGTGATCTCGCCGGGGCGGCCGGGTTTCAGGTATTTGGTCGCGTTCTCGATCAGGTTCGACAGGATCTGTTCGAGCGCGAGGCGATCGGTGACGATCGTGGGCATGGGCCGCTCGACGCGGACCACGGCGCCGCGATCGTCGACGATGTGTTGCATCGCACCGACGATCGTGTCGACCAGTTGCGCGGGGTCGATATGCTCGGGGGTGATCGTGCGGCGACCTTCGCGCGCGAGCTTGAGGATGGCGTTGATCAGCCGGTCCATCTTCTGCGTCGAGGTGCGGATGAAGCCGATCGCCTCGGGCAAATCTTCGCGCGCCGCCAGACGCGCGTCTTCCGTCAGGATGTGCGGCGCTTCGGCCTCGGCGCGGTCGACCAGCTCGGCGAGCGGCCCGGCGGCGGTGGCGAGTTCGGCGGTGAAGCCCATCACGTTGACGAGCGGCGAGCGCAGATCGTGGCTGACGATATAGGCGAAGCGCTGGATTTCCTCGTTCGCGCGGCTGAGGTCGGCGGTGCGTTCCGCGACCTGTTCCTCGAGCGTCTCGTTGAGGGTGCGCAGGCTGTCGCGCGAGGCGGCGAGGTCGGCGGTGTAGCGGCGGATCAGCAGGACCGCGAGGATCGCGACGACCAACAGCAGCGCCGCGGCGAGCCCTGCGACCGAGAGGAACAGCGCACTGGTGCGTTCCTGCCGCTCGGTGCGGATCGCGAGCAGACGGACCTCGCCGGCGGCCATCGCCTGGGTGCGGTAGCGGATGCCACGCATCAGCGGCACGCTGGCATCGACCGCGAACCGGCGCTGCGCTTCGGCGATCCGACCCGCGGCGACCAGGGTCATCGATTGCGTCCGGAGCGCGCGCAACTGGACGAAGCGCGGCTCGATCAGGTCGAGGCGGGCACCTTGCCGCGGATTGTCGCGGGTCAGATGGCGCAGCTTGCGGATCGACGGGACGAGGTTGCCCGCAGTCCGCGCATAGGCGGTGGCGAACAGCGGTTTGCCGGCCAGGATGTAGCCGCGCCGCGCCGTCTCGGATTGCTCCATCTGGATCTGGAGCGTGGCGATCGCCTGGCGGACGTCCTGCGTATGGAGGATCTCGGCGGTATAGGTGCGGTTGCGGACGGTGATCCAGCCGATTGCGATCGCCGCAGCGGCCAGCGCGATAAAGCCGAGAGTCATGAACGCGACCAGCCAGCGTGCGACTCGCCCTTCCGAAGAGGGCAGTTTCAAGCGTACGCGCACCATAGGACGGACGGTGTAGGCTGGCAGATGTCGTTACGCCAGCGATACTGCCGCGTCCGCCAGCGCAACGATATTGATTAGAGCAGCAGATCCTGCGCGCTGGCCTTGCCGACGCGGCCGCCACCGCTGCGCCGGTCCATCTCGTGGTTGGCGGTGAAACGGATGTCGGGATCGCGGTCGGTCATGAACGCCATCAGCGTCTCATGATCGAGTTCGGACCATTCCTTGCCGCGGTCAGGGCCGTAGCGGACGCGCGGGATGAGGCCGGGGTCGCGCGACCATTCGAGTAGCTGCGCAAGGCTTGCCTCGTTGAGCATGTCGCGCAAGTGGAACGCGGTGACGTAGGCGTCGGGGAACGCGCGGTGTGCGGGGAGTCCGCGCTCATGCTCCATGCCGTGCGGTTTGCGCCAATAGCGCAGTACCTGGTTCGAGAAGCTCGGTGAGTCGGGCCAGAGCCTCAGCGCACATTTCCACGTGCAGATCCACTCGGCGTCGCGGGTGAGCGCTGGGGTGCAGAATTTCTGCTCGAAATCGGCGCGGTGCGCGGCGAGCGCGAGCCGGCGCGGCCACGGGTCGAGCACCTGGCGGGCGCAATCATGCCAATACGGCGCGTCGGCGACATGCTCGTCGAGGATGTGGTGGATCGCCTGAGTCACCGGCGGGATCAGCCGACCGGGATTGACGAGCAGGCTGCCGCCTTCGCCGTAGATCTCCCAGCGGCCATCCTCGCCGAGCGCGACGTCCTGCCAGCCGATCTCGCACACGCCGTGCGCGGGCGGGGCCGAACCGGTCGTCTCGAGGTCGACGACCCGGATCATCTGGGGTTGCGGTTTGGGCTTGGGGTAGGGGGGCGCCATGCCCGCCATGTGGGGACAAAAGCGCGCTTAATCCAGCGCGTATGCGTCATCCACGTCGAGTTCTCGGACGCCGCGGCGCTGGCGGGCGCGGTCGACGAGCTTGCGCAGGCCTTCGCGACGGTCGCGTGCCATCGGGATATCGCGGAGCGTGAACTCCCCGCCGCTCGTCGTGCGGTCGCTGGAGGTCAGGATGATCGTGCCGATGTCGGTCATCTGGTTGAGCAGCGAATAGCCGAGCCGGACGTCCTTGATCCGGTACAGCTCGATCTCGTCGATCGTCTTGAACAGGATGCCGCGCTTGATGATCAGCCGCTGGTCGGTGATCTCGTAGCTGGCGCTGCGGTTCTTGAGCCAGCGGACGCCGATGATGACGAAGCCCACGCCGGCGAGGCAGATGAGCAGCGTGCCCCAACCGGCAAAGCTGCCGAGCAGCCAGCGCCGCGTGCTGGAGCGGAATTCGTCGACTGGGCGCTCCACTGGGGGACTCCTTGGGGTGGTGGCGGGACGGTAGGCGAGGGGAATGGCGTGTCAATCATGTGTGGCTGCCATCCAACCACCACCGTCATCCCCGCGAAGGCGGGAATTCATATTCTCCGAACGGTTGCAAACCCTTGGGAGGCCAGTCAGTCTGGGTTCCCGCCTCCGCGGGAATGACGGGGGAGGGGGCGGCACCTCACGGGCTACAGTGAGTTCCTCGTCTAGTTCTGCGAGCGCCCCCTCTACCTAAACCACCCCGGCGGAGGCCGGGGCCCAGTTGGGGGACGTTGCTAACGGAGCGCTGCGCTTCGTTACATCCACCTTTCCAATTGGGCCCCGGCCTTCGCCGGGGTGGTGGCTTATTATGGCTGTCCGGCGCGGATCACGCCACTCGCCGCGAGGTGCGCGTCGACTTTCCCGAGCAAGGCATCAAGGGCCGCATGGTCCTTTGCCTCCGCCCGTACCGTCAGCATCGCTTGAGTGTTCGAGGCTCGCAGCAGCCACCACCCTTCGGCGGTGGTCACCCGCGCGCCATCGGTGAGGTCCATATCCGCACCCTCCGACTTCAGCCGCGCAATCACCTCGTCCACCACCACGAACTTGCGCACATCCTCGACCGGAAACCGCAGGTCGGGCGTCGCCACCAGCGCCGGCATCGCGTCGCGCAACTCGGTCAGCGACCGCCCCGACAGATGCACCGCGCGGATCAGCCGCACCGCCGCATAGTGCGCGTCGTCGAAGCCGTAATATTCGCCCGCGAAGAACAGATGCCCGCTCAACTCTCCCCCGATCGGCGCGCCGGTGCGCGTCATCGCGGTCTTCATCAGGCTGTGGCCTGTGGCGGCCATCACCGGCTCGCCGCCCAACTGGGTGATTCGATCGAACAACGCTTGCGACGACTTCACGTCGGCGACGATCGGCGCGCCGGGGTGTTCGCGCAGGGCAGGCTCGACCAATATGGAGAGAATCTGGTCGCCCCAGATCACGCGTCCCAGTCCGTCGACCGCACCGATCCGGTCGCCATCGCCGTCGAAGGCCAGTCCGAAATCGAGGTTCTTCTCCGCGACCAGACGCTTGAGATCGGCGAGGTTCGCCTCTTCGGTAGGATCGGGATGATGGTTGGGAAAATTGCCGTCGACATCGGCGAAGATCACATGATGCTCACCCGGCAGCAATTGCACGAGCTTCTCGATCACCGGGCCGGCGGCGCCGTTGCCCGTGTCCCAGCCGATCCGGTACGCGCCGCCCGCATAGCCAGCCATCAGCCGCCCGACATAGGCGTCGAGCACGTCCGCAGTCGTGACTTCGCCCTCGCCTTCGCTCCAGGCGCCGGACGCCGCGAGCGCGGCCAAGTCCTGAATGTCGTCGCCGAAGAATGGCGCGTGGGCGTGCACCATCTTGAAGCCGTTATATTCGGGGGGATTGTGGCTGCCGGTTACCTGGATGCCGCCGTCCACTTCTAGCGTCGCTTCGGCGTAATAGAGCATCGGCGAGGTACTGAGGCCGATCCGGACGACGTCTACACCGCCTGCGGTCAGGCCGGCGACGAGCGCGGCTTCGAGGTCTGGCGAGGAGTTGCGGCCGTCATAGCCGACCGCGACGCGCGTTCCTCCGGCGGCGCGGATGCGGGTGGCGAAGCCTCGGCCGATCGCCACGGCGTCGGCGGGGCCGAGCGCTTTGCCGACGATCCCGCGGATGTCGTATTCGCGGAGCGAGGTCGGGTCGAACTGGTGAGTCATGAGCCTCTCGACGATTATATCTCACTGCGGTTCCCCCGCGAAAGCGGGGCCCAGGAGCCAAGAGCGATGGCGTTTGTAACGCTGGACTCCTGCGTTCGCAGGAGAACGGTTTAGCGGGCGCGCTTTAGGAGGAGGTCGCGCGCTGCGTTCACCCGGCGGGTCAGGTCGGTCGAGCCACCGCGATCCGGGTGGACCGAAGCGATCAGGCGGCGGTGCGCGCTGCGGATCGCGTCGGCGTTCGCGTTGCTGTCGATGCCGAGGATCGAGCGGGCCTCGGCTTCATCCGTGACCACGCGCTGTTTTGGCTTCGGGCGGAGGTAATGCCATGCCAGCCAGATGAAGACTGCGGCGACGATCCACTTCACGCAGCGACGTCCGGCGCTTGCTCGACAACTTCGGGCAACTGCAACGCCGCCATCATCTCGCGCAGTTCCTGGCGCGCCGCGACATGGCCGAGGCCCATGCTGCCGAACGCCTTCGAATCGATCATCGTCAGCCCGGCGGGGAACATCTCGCGGTAGATCACGCGCTCGCCAAGCCCCGGGATGATCCGGAAGCCGACGCGCTTCGCCAGTTGCGCAAGCGCGTCCGACACGCGGCGCATGTTGCGCGCCTCGATGTGCTGGAGGCGGTTGCGCAGCACGACCCAGTCGATCGTCGTGCCATCGGCGCGTGCGCGCTGTTTCCGCGCATCCCAGATCAGTTCGGAATAAAAGCTCGGGCGAGTCACCTGATACGTCTCGGGATCGACCTGGCCGATCAGGTCGAAGTCGACGAAGCTGTCGTTCATCGGCGTGACCAGCGTGTTCGCCAGCGCGGCGGCGGTGCGCGCGAACGGATCGTCGCGGCCCGGCGTGTCGACGACGAGGAAGTCCGAGCGTTCGCTGAGCGAGTGCCAGAGATCCTCGAACTGGTCCTCGCTCTGGTCCGACAGCGTCGCGTGGCGCGGCATCGGCAACACCGAGCCGTTGCGCTTCATCGTCTCGGCGCGGTTGTCGAGATAGCGGCCGACGGTGCGCTGGCGGTGATCCAGATCGAGACACGCGACGCGCGCACCCTTGGCGGCGAGCGCGATCGCGACGTGCACCGCGGTCGTCGACTTGCCGGTGCCGCCCTTCTCGTTGGCGAACACGATGACGTGCGTCGATACCGACGGGGCAACGTGCGTCGAAGCTTGGGGTGTATCCGGGCCCGTGGCCAACGCGCGTTTCCTTATTGATCGTAACAGTCACCCTTCATAGAAGCCGCGACCGCACTTATCGAGTAGGAGTTTCACGTGGACACCGTCCGGGACCTTAATGCGTTGCGCGAAAGCGTCGCCGCCTTCCGTGCGGCGGGGCAGCGCGTCGCGCTCGTCCCGACGATGGGCGCGCTGCACGCGGGCCATGTCGCGCTGATCGAGGCGGCGAAGCGGCCGGGGACCAAGGTCGTCGCGTCGATCTTCGTCAACCCGACGCAGTTCGGCCCGAACGAGGACCTGTCGCGGTATCCGCGGCGCGAGATGGCCGATATCCGGATGCTCAACGAAGCCGGGTGCGACCTGCTCTGGCTGCCGTCGGTCGAGACGATGTATCCCGACGGGTTCGCGACGTCGGTGCGCGTCTCGGGTGTCAGCGACGGGTTCGACGGCGCCTCGCGGCCCGGCCATTTCGACGGCGTCGCGACGGTCGTGTCGAAGCTGTTCAACCAAGTCGGGCCCGACGCGGCGTATTTCGGCGAGAAGGATTACCAGCAGCTCGCGGTCGTCCGGCGGTTCGTGGCGGATCTCGATTTCGCGATCGATATCGTCGGGGTGCCGACGCAGCGCGACGACGACGGCCTGGCGATGTCGTCGCGCAACATCTATCTCGACGACGAGCAGCGCAAGCAGGCGGTCGCCTTGCCGCGAGCCTTGGGTGTCGCCGCGCGGGCGATCGCGAAGGGCGAGGACGTGGAGTCCGTGCTCGACGATGCGCGGACGGCGTTGGTCGGGGCGGGGTTCACGATCGATTACGTCGCGCTGGCGGATGCCGAGACGCTGGCGGAGACCCCTGCGGCGGATCGCCCGCGGCGGTTGCTGGCGGCGGCGCGGATGGGCGCGACGCGGTTGATCGACAATATCGCGATAGATTTGTAAAAAACGAGCGTTAACCCATTAACCATTTCGTAGTCGGAATCGCCGCAGTCTGTCCTCAAGAACATTGGGGGCAAGACCATGGGCAGCAGTTTCAAGAACGCCAATATCGGAATCGAACGTCGTCTGGCGGATGCCGCGCGCGGCGACGACCGCGCGTGTTACGAACTGGGGATGGTGTATTCGACGGGGACGGCGGGTGTCGTCCTCGACCTGATCGAGGCGCACAAGTGGTTCAACCTGGCGGCGGTGTCGGGGAACATCGCCGCGCAGGAATGCCGGGCTGAGATCGCCGAGGACATGACGGCTCGGGAAATTTCTGTGGCGCAGCGTGCGGCGCGGGATTGGATGCAGTTGACGCAGCGGCGGGCCGCTTGAGCTAGTCTCTCGATCCTCCCCCGTCAGGGGGAGGTGGCTGGCACTTGCCAGACGGAGGGGGAGGTAAGGAAAAGCTCTGTTCCGTGTCCTCCCCCTCCGTCACTTTCGGTGCCACCTCCCCCTGGCGGGGGAGGATCGAGAGGTCAGGCTTCCGCTTTCTTCTTCGGGGCGGCTTTCTTGGCGGGGGCCTTTTTAGCCGCGGGCTTCTTCGCTGGAGCCTTCGCCTCAGCCTCGTCCTTGGCCACTGCCGTCTTGGCCGGTGCCTTCTTCGCCGCCGGCTTCTTGGCGGGCGCTTTCTTCTTCTTCGTGGCAGGTGCCGCGGCGGCGCGTGCGTCGATCAAGGACGCCGCTTCCTCGAGCGTCAGCTGGTCCTTCTCAATCGACTTGGGCAGCGTCGCGTTGGTCGTGCCGTCGGTGACGTAGGCGCCGTAGCGGCCCTCCATCAGCTTGATCTCTGCCTCGGTGCGCGGATGGTTGCCGAGGATCTTGAGCGGTGCCTGCGCCCCACGCGCGGTGCGACCGCCGCCGGCCGCGGCTTCGGCAAGCTTCACGACTGCCGCATTCATGCCCGTCTCGAACACGTCCGCCGTCGTCTGGAGCCGCGCGTACTTGCCCGCGTGCTTCAGATACGGCCCGAACTTACCGATCGTCGAGATGATCGGTTCGCCGGTTTCGGGGTGGTTGCCGACCGTCCGCGGGAGCGACAGCAGTTTGACCGCCCACTCCAAATTGAGCTCGCCGATGTCCTTCGGGATCGAGGCCATCTTGCGGTCTTCGCCTTCGCCGATCTGCAGATACGGGCCGAAGCGTCCCGACTTGCGCTCGATCGGCTGCCCCGTGTCCGGATGCGTGCCGAGCGTCGACGGGCCTGCGTCCGCCTCGGCATCGCCACCGGGCTGTGCGAAACGACGCGTATATTTGCACTCAGGGTAGTTCGAGCAGGCGATAAACGCGCCGAACTTGCCGCCGCGAAGCGCCAGCTGGCCCTCGCCGCAGTTCGGGCAAAGCCGCGGATCGCCGCCGTCGGCCTTGGCGGGGAACAGATACGGCGCGAGGAAGGTGTCGAGCTCGGCGGTGATCGCCGAGGGCTGCTGCTCCATCACCTCGTTGGTGCGCGGCTTGAAATCGCGCCAGAACGCGTCGAGCACCGACTGCCACTGCGCGCGGCCGCCGGAGACGTCGTCGAGCTCTTCCTCCAGTTCGGCGGTGTAGTCGTAGCCGACGTATTTCTCGAAGAAGCGTTCGAGGAATGCCGTCACCAGACGGCCGGATTCTTCGGCGAAGAAGCGGTTCTTCTCGATCCGGACATAGGCGCGATCCTTCAGCGTCTTGATGATCGACGCGTAGGTGGACGGCCGGCCGATGCCGAGCTCCTCCATCCGCTTGACCAGCGAGGCTTCGGAAAAGCGCGGCGGCGGCTGGGTGAAGTGCTGCTCGGCGTCGACCTTCTTCTTGGCGGGCGCATCGCCTTCGCGCATCCGCGGCAGGCGGCGGGCGTCCTCGTCGGCCGAGTCATCCGACCCTTCCTCGTACAGCGCGAGGTAGCCGGGGAAGAGCACCACCTGGCCGGTGGCGCGCAGGATGTTTCGACCGGTGCCGTCGGCCATCTCGACCGTGGTGCGCTCCATCCGCGCCGACGCCATCTGGCTCGCCAGCGCGCGCTTGAAGATCAGGTCGTAGAGGCGTGCGTGATCGCCGCCGCCGGCCTTGTCCTTGCCGAAATCGGTCGGGCGGATCGCCTCATGCGCTTCCTGCGCGTTCTTCGCCTTCGACTGATATTGGCGCGGCTTGTCGGGGACATAGCTCGCGTCGAAGCGGTTCGCGACGGCGAGGCGCGCGGCGCTGATCGCGCTGCTGTCCATCTGCACGCCGTCGGTACGCATATAGGTGATCGCGCCGTCCTCGTAGAGACCCTGCGCGATCCGCATCGTGTGATCGGCGGAGAAACCTAGCTTGCGCGACGCCTCCTGCTGGAGCGTCGAGGTGGTGAACGGCGGCGGCGGGTTGCGACCGGCGGGCTTGGTCTCGACCGACTGGACGGAGAAATTGCCGTCGAGCACTGCCTGCTTGGCGCGCAGGGCATCGCCTTCGTTGCCGATCGAGAGGCGGTCGAGCTTGTTGCCCTCGAACTGCGTCAGCCGCGAGGTGAAGGCGGTGCCGTCATGCTCCATCTCGGCCGTGACCGACCAGTATTCCTGCGGCTTGAAGACGTCGATCTCGCGCTCGCGCTGGACGATCAGGCGCAGCGAGACGGACTGGACGCGACCGGCGGACTTGGCGCCCGGCAGCTTGCGCCACAGCACCGGCGAGAGCGTGAAGCCGACGAGATAATCGAGCGCGCGCCGCGCGCGGTACGCGTCGATCAGGTCGTCGTCCAACTCGCGCGGGTTCTTCATCGCCTCGGTGACGGTGGCCTTGGTGATCGCGTTGAAGGTGACGCGCTCGACCTCTTTCGGCAGTGCCTTCCGCGCCCGCAGCACTTCGCGGACGTGCCACGAGATCGCCTCGCCCTCGCGATCCGGATCGGTCGCGAGGATCAGGCGGTCGGCGACCTTGGCGAGATCGGTGATCGCCTTCAGCTGCTTTGACTTGTCCGCGTAATTCTCCCACGTCATCGCGAACGCATCGTCGGGATCGACCGAACCGTCCTTGGGCGGCAAATCGCGGACATGGCCGTAGCTGGCCAGGACGCGGTAATCGCTGCCCAGATACTTCTCGATGGTTTTGGCCTTGGCAGGCGATTCGACGATGACAAGCTGCATGGGGAAACCGGGGTCCTTACGTGTACGCGTACGAGGGTGGGGACGAAGGGGCGGTGCCGTCAACCCGGGGTGGGGCCGGAGTGAAGTATAGGAAGTGCAGACGCTGACGTCCGTTTTCCAGAGGAGGATGCCTAGAGCAACGTTTTTGCAGTTCGGTGAAATGCGGGCGGCAGCGTGCGCGAACGACGTCCTCTTGGTTGGTAGCGAATGCCGTGGACCACAATCCGCCAGTAGGACAGCGGTAGGTCGGACGGGAAGGGAAGCCGGCGCGGATTGAGAAACGGCAGAGACTTGATGATCGGCTCCGGTGTCGGCATTCGGATTACGAAACGATCGGTAAGGCGGGGAGCGCGATGTTCGATATTCGCGAGGATGACCTGTCTGGCGATCAGACCCGATCCTTGTTGGCGCTGCATCTCGCGGGCATGCACGCCGCTTCGCCCCCCGGCAACGTCTTCGCGCTCGATGTGTCGGGATTGCAGGTTCCAGAGATAACGGTCTGGACGGCGTGGTGCGACGGCCGCGTGGCCAGCGTCGGCGCGATCAAGCTGCTCGCCGACGGTACTGCCGAGGTGAAATCGATGCGCACGCACCCCGATTTCACGCGCAAGGGCGCTGCCGCAGCGATCCTCGACACGATCATGGCGTTCGCCCGAAAGCGCGGCATAACGCGGCTAAGCCTCGAAACCGGGAGCGGCCCAGCGTTCGAGCCAGCCCTCGCCCTGTATCGCCACCGCGGTTTCGTGAGCGGCGCAGCGTTCGGCGACTATGAGGCAACCGCGTTCAACCAGTTCTTCCACCTCGAAATGTAGAGTCCGCGTGACGGGCCTTCCCGGGCAAGCACGGTGTGCTTGGTATCTGGTCATACCGGCGACTCTGGCAGCGAACGTCGAGCAAAAGCGGCCTGTCTGCTTACGCCCAATCTAAGCCGCTCACGGCTTCGACCGCGCTCCCGATAGCTGCCGGTCGTTCAGCTATGCCGCTTTGCGATGCCAAGAAGGAACAACAGGGCGGGGGTGAAGAAGATCGGGAATGGTAACCAGTCTGCGGTGCGATAGCCCAGACCATCTAACACCGCTTGACCCACCAAGATCGCCGCGACCGTAGGGAGAATGACGGCTGCCAATACTCCGAAGCCTTTCCAGTGACACGGCATGTAGCTCGACGCCACTTTTTCGAACCAGACTTCGCGCTGCAAAGGTCACCTCGTAATGTCCGCTTCCAGTAGATTAGCGCCTAAAGCGGTCAGGCTGCAAACCTCCCATTCCAGCCATTCCGATAACGCCCACTTCCGGTCACAGTAGGGTGGATCGATGCTCCCCGATTGCGGACATCCCCTCGCGCATGCAAAGTGAGCGGATGAGCAAACTTTACCCTGCCCGTCGCGTGGCCCAGTGGTGGGTTGGTATCGGCCTAATCGCGGTCGTCGCCTCGATCGCAATAGATATTGCGCACTTCGGATTCGGCGTTGAGGTTTTCGACAGCGATACTCGCGAGCCTGCAACATCAGCGAGCATCGTGTCGGGCACGGCGTTTATTGGCCTGATCGGGGCGGTGTTCGCATCCGCTGGATCCCTGTTGCTTAGAGCAGCCAATCGCCACAACGGCAGCTAATCGGATCACCTTCCCCAAAGCGGACCGTCGCATAACCTGCCGAAAACAACTTATAGCCGCCTTTCCGCTTTCGCCAATCCCAGAATATTCGGGGCTGTATTGAGGCTTCTCCATTGCAGACTTGATTGATGCCATGCAGGATCTATTTTATGAAGGCACCAGAGTTCCCAAGACGGCATCCTTATTTGTTTCAGGTCGTTGCAACCGCAGTGGTCGCAGCAGCATTTGTTTTGGCGACTGACGCTGTCGGTTACAGGGGAATGGCTAACGCCATCAGTATTTTCCTCCCGCCGATCGCAATTGCGGTGCTGTTGAACCGAAGCTGTGATAGGCGCATTTTCATGATTATGGCCTTGGTTAGCGTGTCGCTGCTCACCAGTATCGTCGTGGGGGTCAACTTTACCAGCTATCGCTGAGCGACGGCAATGGCGCCTCAGGCCGATAAGCGGACCGTCCGCTTTCCTTCCCATTCCGGCCATTCCGCGTCGCCCACGTTCAGCCGTTCAAGGCCGTATTCGGTCGCACTGATCGCGGACATTCGCCCAGAGGCTCATGCGGTCAATAAACACGCTCTGGATTGGCAAAATCGTATCCGCGGCGCCTCTGGTCAGACGCCCGTCGCGTCCGGCGTTTCCTCAATCGTGGGGGCTGCCGGTTCGGGCGTGGGCATTACAACCGGTGCCGGCTGGGGCTGGCCCGGTTGGCCGATGAGTGCGGTGTTCTCGATCACGTCGAGCGCCTGGCGGGCGACGACGTAGCGCCGGGCGGCGTCTATCCAGTTGCCGGCTTGCGCCGCGCCGGGCAGGCGGGCGACTTCGGCGCGGGCCGCCTCGACCTGGCCCGCGCCGAGCAGTCGGCGCGCGCGTGCGAGGCGGTCGGCGGGCATCGGCGAGGGCGTGCCAGCCTTGCGCAAGACCACCAGTGAATCGATCTGATGCTGGATCGTGTCGAGCCAGTTTTCGCCGGTCGAACTCGTGAGATCGGGCGCGATCGCGTCGAGGCCCTGGCGCAAATCCTCGAGCGTCACCGGCTGGCGCGCAGACTGGATCAGCAGCATGGTCGCACGCGGCTGGGCCTGGCCGAACCGCAGGCGCAATTGCTCCTCCAGATAGCCAAGGCCGACCCCGCGATCGAGCGCACGGCGCGCGGCGAACGCCACCAGCAGGCCTTCCGCCCGCGTGGCTTGCCCACCGGCAGCGGCCGCGTCGGTGGTAATCGCTGCGGTGCGCGCCTCGAGCGCGGTCAGCTGGCCCGCCAGCGTCGCCTCGCGGGTTGCCAGCACGGCCGTGTCGACCGGCGCGGCCGCCTGCGGCTGGCCATCCGGACCGAGCGGTTGCGACGGGATATACCCGGAATTGCTCGCGCCGGCTTTCTGGCCCGCGACGGGGGCGCCAGCGGTGGTCGACGCCGTGGCGCCGAACCAGGGCAGCTTCCTTGCGGCATAGGCCATCAGCGCCAGTCCGGCGATGAACGCAAGCGCGGTGAGGGCGATGATGACGCCCATTCTGGGTCCGCGTGCCCGTGGGCGATCGGTCGGCACGTAGTCGCTCATGGCGTGCTTATCCCCGCCATCCACCGGATGGTCAATCGCGCGTATGTTCGCACGTGCAGCAGCCAGCGCGACGAGCGCCGGATCGCTCGGTTGCGGGGCGATCGAGACGGTCGCCCAGCCGGTTCCGGCGGCTTCGGCGACGGCGGCGCTGATCGCGGCAATCTCGATACCGGACCGGTTAATGTCCGCCGTATCGAGCATAGCCTTCAACCGGGCCGCGGCGCGTTCGGAGTGCAGCAGCACTACGGTATCGGCGAACGACTGCGCCGCCGTAGCGTCGATCGGGAGGTCATCGCTCGCGTAGACCGTGACCGCCTCGACCCCGTCGCCGGTCGGGGCACGATCGCGCCCGGCAAGGTGGAGCAGTCGCGCAAAGCCGCGATCGCGTGCTTCGGAAACGGCATCGCGCGCATCGCCCGACCCGGTCACCGCGACCGCAAAACCCGCGTCGGTCGCCGCCGCCGCCGTCGCAGCGCCGACCGCGACCACCGGCAGGCGCTTTAACGCGTCCAGTCCCGCACCGCCGTGCCGCACTGCGTTCGCGCTGGTCAGCAACAGCCCGTCGAACCCTGCAGGATCCGGCACGCTCCAGTCGACCGGAGCTACGGCGAACAGCGGAACCTGCCGTACGTCTAGCCCGAGCGCCCGCAGCGCCGCCGCGGTCCGCGCATTGCCGGGCTCCGGCCGCACGACGACGACCGCGTAAGGCGAGGTCATGCCGCGAACAGCCGGCGGACGCTGGCCGGCGCGCGGGTGAGAAGATCGACCGCCAGCATCGTGCCCAGGTCTTCGTCAGCGCCGCCCTCGATCGATCCGGCGACGTCGCAAGTCCCGTCCTCGGCGATCAGCTCGGCGCGCAACGTCAGCGTCTCGCCTGCCAGCGACGCGAGCGCCGCGACCGGCGAGTGGCAGTCCGCGCCGAGCCGCGCCAGCAACGCCCGCTCGGTCAGCACGCACAGGCTGGTGTCGGCATGGTCGATCGCGGCGACGATCGCATGCGCGGCACTGCCGTCGAGGACCTCGATCCCGACCGCGCCCTGCGCGGGTGCGGGCAGCATGATATCGGTCGGGATCGCATGGCCGTCGTCGCGCCCGAGGCGATCGAGCCCGGCGGCGGCGAGCAGCGTGGCGTCCATCTCGCCGCTCGCCACCCGGCCGAGCCGCGTATCGACGTTGCCGCGGATCAGCACGATCTCCAGGTCGGGCCGCAGCCGCAGCAACTGCGCACGGCGTCGCGGTGAACTCGTCCCGACGACGGCGCCCGGGCGGAGGTCGGCGAAGATCTCCGCACCGATCAGCCGGTCTCGCACGTCGGCGCGCGGCAGCATCGCGGCGATCCGAAGCGTGCGCGGCCGGATCGTCTCGACGTCCTTCATCGAATGCACCGCGCAGTCGATGTCGCCGTCGTGCAGCGCGCGATCGAGCTCCCTGGTCCACAGCGCCTTGCCGCCGATCTCGGCGAGCGCGCGATCCTGCACGCGGTCGCCGGTGGTGCGGATCACGACCGTCTCGACCTTGTCGGGTGACCAGCCATGCGCCGCGCACAGGGCATCGCGGACCAGGCCTGCCTGGGTGAGCGCCAGCGGCGAACCGCGCGTACCGAGCCGAAAAACTGTCATCGTGCGTGCCATGCAGAAAGGGGCCCCCTTCGACAAGCTTCACGCGGGCCTATACAGACACGCGATGATCATTCTCGGCATTGAATCCTCCTGCGACGAAACCGCCGCCGCGCTTGTCACCGGCGACCGGCAGGTCCTCGCGCACCGGCTGCTCGGGCAGGAAGCGGCGCACGCTCCGTTCGGTGGCGTCGTCCCCGAAATCGCCGCGCGCGCGCATGTCGAGGCACTGGAGCCGCTGATCGTCGCGGCGCTGGCCGACGCGAAGCTGACGCTGGCGGATGTCGACGCGATCGCCGCGACCGCGGGGCCGGGGTTGATCGGCGGGGTGATGGTCGGGCTCGTCACCGGCAAGGCGCTCGCACACGCCGCGGGCAAGCCATTGATCGCGGTCAACCATCTCGAAGGCCACGCGCTCTCGCCGCGCCTGTCGGATCCGGACCTGGAGTTTCCCTATCTTCTGCTGCTCGTGTCTGGCGGGCATTGCCAGTTGCTGCTGGTCGAGGGCGTTGGTGCGTATCGGCGCCTCGCCACGACGATCGACGACGCGGCGGGCGAGGCGTTCGACAAGACCGCCAAGCTCTTGGGCTTGGGCTTCCCGGGAGGTCCTGCGGTCGAGCGGGCCGCGGCGTTGGGAGATCCAAAGGCTGTCCCACTGCCGCGCCCGCTGAAAGGCTCGGCCGAACCGCATTTCTCGTTCGCCGGGTTGAAGAGCGCGGTCGCGCGCGTCGTCGGCCAGTATTCGCCCGAGGATATCGCCGCGTCGTTCCAGGCGGCGGTGGTGGACTGTCTGATCGACCGCACGACCAAGGCTTTGCGGACATCGCATGGCGCCACCGCGCTCGTCGTCGCGGGTGGAGTCGCGGCCAACACGGCAGTCCGTACCGCGTTGCAGGGTCTTGCCAGCGCCCACGGGCTCCGCTTCGTCGCGCCGCCCTTGTGGCTGTGCACCGACAACGCCGCGATGATCGGCTGGGCGGGGGCCGAGCGGTTTGCCGCGGGCCTCACCGATCCGCTCGATGTCGCCGCGCGTCCGCGCTGGCCGCTCGATCCGAATGCCGAAGCCGTGCGTGGCGCAGGGGTGAAGGCATGAAAATCGGCGTCATCGGAGGCGGCGCCTGGGGCACCGCCTTGGCTCAAGTCGCGGCCTATGGTGGTCGCGAGGTGATCCTGTGGGCACGCGAGGGCGCGGTGGTCGAGTCGATCAACACTGACCATAAGAACACGCTGTTCCTCGGCGGCGTCGCGCTGTCGCCGGGGATCCGCGCGACCGACGACCTCGCGGCGCTCGCGGACATGGAGGCGATCCTCGTCGTCGCGCCCGCCCAGCACGTCGGCAGTGTGCTCGCCGCCGCCCCGATCGGCCGCATTCCGCTCGTGCTGTGCGCGAAGGGGATCGAGGCGGGGAGCAAGCGTCTCGTCGGCGAGGTCGCGCGCGCGGTACATCCCGATGCGCCGATCGCGGTGCTCTCGGGACCGACCTTCGCGCACGAAGTTGCTGCCGGGTTACCGACCGCGGTGACGCTGGCCTGCGAGGATGCGGCGCTCGGCGAGCGGCTCGCGACACGCCTCGCGGCCCGCCATTTCCGCACCTACGCCTCGACCGACGTCGCGGGCGCGGAGATCGGTGGCGCGGTGAAGAACGTCCTCGCGATCGGTTGCGGTGTGGTCGAGGGGGCAGGGCTCGGCCAGAACGCGCGCGCGGCGTTGATCGCGCGCGGGTTCGCCGAGATGACGCGGTTCGGGCTGGCCCGCGGCGCGCGGGCGGAGACGCTGGCCGGGCTTTCCGGGCTGGGTGATCTCGTGCTCACCTGTTCCTCGACGAGTTCGCGCAACTTTTCGCTGGGCGTCGGCCTCGGGCGTGGCGATTCGGCGGCGACCTTGCTGGCGGACCGCCGGACCGTCGCGGAAGGCGCGTTCACCGCGCCCGTCCTGCGCGAGGCGGCGCGCGACGCGCGCGTCGACATGCCGATCACCGAAGCCGTCTGCCGACTGCTGGAGGGCGCTCCGGTGAGCGACGTTATCGGCGATCTGCTCGCCCGGCCGCTGAAGGGCGAGGCGGGCTGACGACGCGACCAATCCGCGAATGGGCTTGCCTCGTTCGCGGATTGTTCTATTTCCGCCGCATGCTCGATATGCCGCCGGACTCCTGCATCGACAAACCTGGATCACCCTTATGTGCGGCCGACGTGGCGCGCGGCGTGATCCGGATGTTGCTGCGCCACGATCTCACCGCGATGACCGAAGTGCCGCTAGATGGTGGCCGCCGTGCCGACCTGATGGCGGTGGACGCGCGCGGCCAGATCGTCATCCTCGAGATCAAGGTGTCGCGCGCCGATCTGCTAGGCGACGGAAAGTGGCCGGATTATCTCGGGCATTGCGACCGGTACTTCTGGGCTGTCCCTGCCGGGTTCGACGTCGGGCCCTTGAACGGACCTGCGTTCCTGCCCGAGCGGACGGGGATCATCGTCGCCGACCGCTATGACGCGGCGATCGTGCGCGAGGCGCATACCGTGCCGCTGCCGGCGCATGTGCGGAAACGGTGTACGCTCGCGTTCGCCCGGCGCGCTGCGCGTCGTCTGATTGCGCAGATGGACCCGGACGCCGACGGGTTGGCATTCTAACACTAAATCCTCCCCCGCCAGGGGGAGGTGGCACCGAAGGTGACGGAGGGGGAGGAACACGCAACGACCGTAACCCTTTCCTCCCCTCCGTCTGGCAAGCGCCAGCCACCTCCCCCTGGCGGGGGAGGATCAGAAGTTCAGAACTTCGGGCCCGAAACGGCCTTCCGCACCTTCTTCGGCGCATCTTCCAGCAGCTTGCTCACGATCGGGTTGCGTCCATCCTGCTTGGCATAGGCGCGCGCGGACATACCCGCCATGATGTCCGCCTGATCGGGATCGGCGTTCTCGGCCAGCAGCACCCGGATCATGCCCACGTCACGGCGCTGCACGGCGCGGATCAGCGGCGTCTCGCCCGCCGAATTGGCCAGATTCGGGTTCGCCCCTGCCGCGGTCAGGATCGGGATCATGTTCGTCTGGCCCAGCGTCACCGCGAGCAGCAGCGGCGTATTGCCCTTGCCGTCGCGCAGGTTCGCGTCCGCACCCTTTTGCAGCAGGAAGCGCAGATACACTTCGTCGCCGCGCTTGATGACGATATGGAGCGCGCCTTCGCCGCTGGTCACGTCGCGCGTGTTGATGATGTTGCTGCCCGGGCGCCCCAGCATCTCCAGCACCTCGTTGTTCTTCGCATCGCGCACCGCGGACAGGAACTTGTACCCCTCCGACTGGCCTTGCGCGAACGCGGGCGCCGCGACGCAGGCGAGCGCAGGCGTCAGGAGGGTAGCGGCGAGCATCAGACGGATACGCATCGAGAGACTTCCTTGGTTCGTCCTGGATATCGGGTGACGCTTGCGCCGCAGTAGCGAACAGATCAAGACTGGCGGCACCATGACCCTCCGTTTCCTCCTCTGCGCGCTCGCACTGCCTGGCTTGGCGCTGTCCGCGTGCAACTCGTCCCAGCCCCCCGCCAAACCGCCCCTCGAAGGCGCCCGGATCGGCGGCGCCTTCACGCTGACCGACCAGAACGGACAGACCGTCACGGAGCGCAACTTCGACGGCAAATACCGGATCATGTATTTCGGCTACACCTTCTGTCCCGATGTGTGTCCGACGGATGTCCAGGCGATCGGCGCCGCGGTGAAAAAGCTCGAAACGAGCGACCCCGCGCTTGCCGCCAAGATCGTGCCGGTGTTCGTGACCGTCGATCCGGCGCGCGATACCCCTGCGGTACTCAGGCAGTTCGTCTCGGCGTTCCACCCGCGCATGGTTGGCCTCACCGGCACCGACGCGCAAATCGCCAAGATCAAGACCGAGTATGCGGTGTATTCGAGCAAGGGCGACGCGTCGCCGGGTGGCGGCTACCTCGTAAACCACTCGCGCCAGGCCTATCTGATGGACCCGGACGGCAAGCCCCTCGCTTTGCTGCCACAGGAACAAGGGCCCGACGCAGTGGTGACGGAAATCAAGCGCTGGGCCCGGTGAGCGCGCGCTTCTGGGAAGATACGCCGATCGACCAGCTCGACCGCGGCCAGTGGGAAGCGTTGTGCGACGGCTGCGGCAAATGCTGCATCCACAAGCTCGAGGACGAGGATACCGGCGAGCTCGTCGCGACCAACGTCTCGTGCCGCCTGCTCGACCGGCGCAGCGGGCAATGCTCCGATTACCGCCATCGCCACGCCTATGTCCCCGAATGCGTGCGGCTGACGACCGGCAACGTCCGCGGGATCGACTGGCTGCCCTCGACCTGCGCGTACCGCCTGCGCGCGGCCGGCGAGCAGCTGCCCGAATGGCATTACCTCGTCTGCGGGGACCGCGAAGCCGTCCACCGCGCCAAGCAATCGGTGCGCGGCTGGACGATCAGCGAGGACGAAGCGGGCGAGCTCGAATACCACGTGATCGACCGCGAGCTCTGACCCGGTGATAGCCCGATGATCGAGGGCCTGGAGATCGTCCGTCACCCGCGCGCACGCCGCGCGCGTCTGTCGATCGATCCCGCGAGCGGCCGGGCCAGGCTCGTCCTTCCCAAGCGTGCGGCGTTGAAGCAGGCACTGGCCTGGGCGGAGGACAAGGCCGGCTGGATCGCCGAACAGCGCGCGCTGCTCCCCCAGCCGCGCCCGTTCGTGCCCGGTGCGGTCCTTACCGTCGCCGACGAACCGCTGACGATCGTATGGACCCCCGGCAGCCGCCGAACCGTGGTTCGCGAGGGCTCGGTCCTGTCGCTGTCCGGCCCCCCTGAAACGATCGCGCGCCGCGTCGAAGCGTGGCTCAAGCGCACCGCGCTCGCCGTGCTGGAGACCGAAACCGCCGAATACGCCGCCAAGGCGAAGGTAACCGTCGCCCAGGTCGCGGTCGGCGATGCCAAGGGTCGCTGGGGCAGTTGCGCGTCGAGCGGCGTCATCCGCTACAGCTGGCGGTTGATCCTCGCGCCGAGCTGGGTCCGCCGCGCCACGGTCGCGCACGAAGTCGCGCACCGTGTCCACATGAACCACGCGCCGGTCTTCCACGCGCTCGTGGAGCAACTCTACGGCGAAGACCCGACGCCCGCGCGGGTGTGGCTACGCACGCACGGCGCTGGCCTTCACTGGTTCGGCCGCTCTTCCTGATCGCTCTGATAGCGCTGCGTCTGCACTTGGTCGCGTGGCACATCGCGTTGGAGAGGTTGCCGGCCAGCCGGTGACGGCTCGCGCCGCTCACGCCCGGTAACCCGGTCGATCCAGTCCTGATTCAACTGCTGCGGCGGCGTCGCGGGGACTTCGGGCTGATCCGCATCGGGCCGCGGGATCGTGTCGCCGGTCTGCGCATCGGTCGGGACCGGCGGCTGGCCCTGCTCGATCGGATTGCCATCCGCGTCGACCGCCATCTGGCCGTTGTCGGGCTGCCCGAAATAGCTCTCCTCGTCTGGCTCGAGCTGCCACTCGGGCAACGTGACCTTCGTATCGAACTGCTCGATCGGGCGATTGGCCGTCGCGGGCTTCATGAACGCAGCCCAGGCCTTGGCCGGCGCGGTGCCGCCGTGCAGGCCGGCGATAGGCTTGGCATCGTCGCGACCCATCCACACGCCTGTGGTGATTCCGCTGGAGAAGCCCAGGAACCAGCCGTCCTTCGATGCGGTGGTGGTGCCGGTCTTGCCCGCGACCGGCCGACCGATCTGCGCCGCGCGCCCGGTGCCGGTGTTGACCGCGGTCTGCAACAGGTCGGTCATCTCGGCGGCGACATAGGGCGCGACCAATACGTGGCTACGGTCGACCTCATGCGTGTAGATCGTCTGGCCGTTCGCCGTGACTCGCGTGATCCCGTACGGCGTGACCGCCACGCCCTTGTTGGCGACCGACGCAAACGCGCGCGTCATGTCGATCACGCGAACCTCCGATGTGCCCAGCACCATCGACGGATGGACGTTGACCGGGGTGGTGATCCCGAACCGCCGTGCCATGTCGGCGACAGTGTTGAAGCCGACCTCCTGGCCCAGCTTGGCGGCGACGGTGTTCAGCGAATAGGCGAATGCGGTCCGCAACGACACCGCGCCGGAGTTGCGGCGGGAATCGTTGCGTGGGCTCCAGCCGTTGATCGTGACGGGTTCGTCGACGATCGAGTCCTCGGGCTTGTGGCCAGCCTCGAGCGCGGCGAGATACACGAACAGCTTGAACGACGAGCCCGGCTGGCGGACCGCCTGCGTCGCGCGGTTGTAGATCGACGAGACATAATCCTTGCCGCCGACCATCGCGCGGACCTCGCCCCCACGATCGAGCGCAACCAGCGCGCCCTGTGCGCCGGGAGGTGCATTGGCGCGGATCGCGTCATCTGCCTGGCGCTGCATCGTCAGGTCGAGCGTCGTCCAGACCTCCAGCGGTTCGGTCGTCTCGTCGATCAGCGTGTCGAGCTGCGGCAAGGCCCAGTCGGTGAAGTACCGCACGCTGTTCTGCTTCGGCTCGGGCGCCAGTTTCAGTCCGGATACATCGGCATCGGCAGCCTCGGACGCGGTAATCGCACCGGTTTCCTGCATCGTCTCCAGCACGACACCGGCGCGGCCCATTGCGGCTTCCGCGTCGGCAGTCGGCGAGTAGTTGGACGGTGCCTTGACGAGACCCGCAATGACGGCGGCTTCGGCAAGGCTCAGATGATCTGCGCCATGACCGAAGAACTTCCGCGAAGCCGCGTCGATCCCGTAGGCACCGCCGCCATAATAAACCTTGTTCAGATAGAGTTCGAGAATCTGGTCCTTCGAAAACTTCCATTCGAGCGCGAACGCCAGGATGCCCTCGCGGAATTTACGCCCGAACTTCTTCTGGTTGTTGAGGAAGACCGTACGCGCGAGCTGCTGCGTGATCGTCGATCCCCCTTGCGTCCAGTGACCGCGATCGAACCGCACCTTCACCGAGCGCGCGATGCCGACCGGATCGACGCCGATATGCGAGCGGAAGCGGCGATCCTCGACCGAGACGGTCGCGTCGCGCATCACTTTGGGAATCTGGCCGTAAGGCAGCCATTCGCCGAAGCTCGGCCCCATCGACACGATCACGGTGCCGTCGGCGGCATGGACGCGGATCATCTGGCCGTTGGGCGAAGACTTCAGGCTGTCGAAGCTGGGCAACTGCGACATCGCGATATAGACCGCGATCGCCAGCGCACCGAGCGCGAGGACACCGATCCCGACCATGACCTGGAGAAAGACGACCAGCCGCCGCCGCCAGCGTGACGCCGGTGGAGTTGGGGACCGACGAGACGGGGGAGCAGAACGCGTACGAGCCATGTGGCCGCAGAATTACGCGCGATGGTCCCGCCCTACAAGCGACATCAGGCCGCGACGTTCGCTTTGCGCGGTCGGAATTCGAGCGAGAGCGAGTTCATGCAATAACGCTGCCCGGTCGGCGGCGGGCCGTCCGGGAAGACGTGGCCCATATGGCTGTCGCAGCGCGCGCACCGCGTCTCGATACGCGTCATGCCGTGGCTGCGATCGGCGTGATCGGTGACCGCATCGGGGCGGATCGGCTGGGTGAAGCTCGGCCAGCCGGAGCCGGAATCATACTTGTCCGCGCTGTCGAACAGTTCGTTGCTGCACGCAGCACACCGGTAGATGCCGTCAGCCTTGTTGTCGTTCAGCACGCCCGCAAAGGCGCGCTCGGTGCCGCCCTCGCGCAGCACATGATATTGTTCGGCGGATAGCCGCTTGCGCCATTCGGCCTCGGAAAGATTGAGCTGGTCCATGGACATGCATCTCGTGCTGGCGGGGCGATTTTCAAGATTGCCCCATTCTGGTTGCGTTGGCGATGACCTGGATCAGTGTGGGGCGCAGGAAAGGAAGCAGCCACGCCGCACGTTCGCTTTCGGCGATATTACGGACGATGCCGGCGATACCGATCGGGCGAGCGAGGCGGCGGGCGAAATCCTCCTGCCATGACGCTGCGGCGGCGGGGCCACCGTTCTCGTAGGCGCGCGCGGCGGCGACTCCGCTGGCGAGCGCGATGCCCATGCCTTCGCCGGCAAGCGAAGGGATCACGCCGGCCTGATCTCCCAGTCGGAAGAGCGCATCGGCACCGGTGCGCTGGCGCCAGCCATAGGGGACGTTGGCGATCGCATCGATCTGCGCGCTAGGATCGATCAGCGCGACCCATTCGCCGAGCGCGGGCATCTCTCGGCCGAGGGCTTCGAGCAGTTGCGCAGGGGAGCCAGCTGCCTGAAGCCTTGACCGGTGAACCGCCATGCACAAGTTCGCGGTGCCGTCCTCCTGCATCGCCAGCCCGACATAGCCGCGGTCGAACAAATGAAGCTCGATGCCACCGGCGAGCGATTTGCTAAGCGCAGGCGAAGGCGTGATCCGAACGCGGATCCCCAGCGTCGGGTCGAGGCCGCGTGCCTCCTCGGGGCGCGCCATCCCGCGAACGTCGTGCTTGCCGCTGGCCAGAAACAGCGCATCGGCCGCGATCGTCGCGCCGTCCGCAAGTCGTGCGCTCGTCGCGTCGATCTCGCGCACGGTGACACCGCGCTCGACCGGCGTGCCCAGCCGTTCGGCCTCTGCCAGCAGCACGGTATCGAGCCGGTGGCGCGTCACCGAGACCGCCGGATGGGGCAGGGAGGCCTCGGCCCGGCGATTGCCCGCGAAGATGCGGGCACGCGTCACGCGTTCGGGGTTGAGCGTGTCGGGATCGATCCCGAGACCGGCGAGTGTTTCCAGCGTCCGCCAACTCAGGAACCCGCCGCAGATCGCATCAGCGGTCTCGCGTGATCGCTCGACGAGCAGATGCGGCAGGCCGGCGCGCGCAAGCTGAATCGCGGTCGCGGCCCCGGCGAGCCCGCCGCCGACGATCAGCGCAGGCGTTCGACGCATAACCGGAACGGAAAGACGCGGCGGACCTTCGCCTCGGTGATGCCGGCCTCGGCCAGCAGCGGCGGCCATTCGTCGGGGCGATAGCTGCGCGCGATCGACAGCGTCCCGTCGTGGCGGACGATCGGATGCCAGCGCGCGATCGTCGCGAGAACCGGGAAACCCCAATGCGCGAAGCCGTGACGGTGGAGGTCGTTGACGAACCACCCCGCGCTCGCATGTCCCTCCATGAACCGCAGGAACGCGATCAACTGGTCGTGGCTCATGTGATGCGCGACGAGGCTGCTGACGATCACGTCCCACGGCTCCTGCGCAAGGTCGGCATAGTCGCCCGTGACGTAGCGGATGTCGCCGCCATGCGCCCGCGCCGCCTGTTCGCTGCGCGGGTTGAGATCGACCCCGACCAGCTCCGCCTCGATACCCTTCGCCTTCGCCCAGCGCGCGATCCGCCGCAGCATGTCACCATCGCCGAAACCAACGTCGAGCAGCCGGAAACTTTTCCGCCCCGCAGTCGCCCGCGCGAGGAAATCCAGCGTCGGCCGGCGCGCCATCGTCACCGTGTTGACCGTCGCGAGATCGCCGACCACGTCGGCATAGGTCGCCGCGTCGAGATCGTCGGCGTCCATCAGCTCTTCGGCCTGGCTGCGGACCGCGAGGCTCATGCCGCGCTCCGGAACCCGAAGCCCTCCGCTGCCAGGCCGGGCCCGAACGCGAGCGCCACGCCGTGTTCGACCGGTGGCCCGGCGAGCAGTCGCTCGAACACGAACATCAACGTCGCCGACGACATGTTGCCATTGTCCGCCAGCACCTGCCGCGACGCTGCCAGCGCCTCGGGCTTCAGGTGCATCGCATGCTCGACCGCATCGAGGATCGATCGCCCACCGGCATGGACAGCCCAGCCATCGATCGATTCGGCCGGTCGACCGGCACTCACGATCGCGCGAAACTCCTCGTCGGACAGTGCGGCGGCGATCCGCCCCGGCACCTCGCCCGACAAATGCATCGCAAAGCCGGCATCGGTCACGTCCCAGCGGATCAGCTGCTCGCTATCCGGCAACGACGCGGCGAACGGTGCTTCGAGCACGAACCCGGTCGCATCCGCCGTCACCAGCGCCGCCGCAGCCCCATCGCCGAACTGCAGCATCGCCAGCAACGCCTCGATGTCGTTGGCCGGTTGCAGGTGCAGCGTGGACAGCTCGACCGTCACCACCAGCACGCGCGCGCTGGGCTCGGAGCGAACGATATGCCGCGCACTTCGCAACGCCACGATCGCCGCGTAACACCCCATGAAACCGATCAGCAGCCGCTCGACGCTCGACGCAAGGCCGAGGCGACGCGCGATGATCTGGTCGATCCCCGGCGCGACGAACCCCGTGCAGCTCGCCACGACCAGATGCGTGATGCCCTCGACTGCGACCTTCTCGCGCAACGCCTCGATCGCGCGGATCGCGAGGTCGGGTGCATGCTCGGCATACAGGACCATCCGCGCGCTCGTCCCGGGGTGGGGCTCCGTCGCGTAGAAGCCAGCGTCGTCGACCGGCGAGCCACCCCCCGCGGTCGGCGGCAGCACGGACCAGCGATGGCCGATCCCCGACCGCGACGCCATCCGGTCGAAGACACGCTCGGCACGGGCATCGACGCGCGATCGCGCCCAGGCAATGAACGCCGCGTGGATATCGTGACCGGGAACGGCGGACCCTACGGCATTGAGATAAGCGGACACGATACCCTTTCCTGCGATCGACGCCCAACGCATGGCACGTTCGATCGGACTATGGGACGCGTGCGATATCGGTTCGTCGCAAATCAGCGTCGCATTGGGAACGGTGCATGGAGTGTTGGCTTCTGCGTCGGGGACTCACGCGTCGCTGTAAACGATCTGGCGCGTTAAGCACTTACACCCATAACGGGTATGCATCAGGACTATAACATCCATAACGGCTTGATTAATATATAATAAGTTTGAATACGATACTTAAATATAGTGTTGTCTGTTCACGACTGTTTCCGCAGTTAATAAAATGGAAGGACGGTGCCGTATTTCCGGCGTCTAGTCCGAAAGTGAGGGCGTCTCAGCCTGTTTCTGGGGTGGTCGGAAGTGCAGTGCGATAGCAGCGACAGGTTGCGGGCACAGCGGTTCCGGCACGTATCGATGGCAACGGGGAGCCTTTGATGAAAAACGAAACCGTCGTGGAATTGATCAAGGATCTGACTGCAAAATTATCGGCGGTTGCCGAAGAATTTAACGGACGGGTCGCCAAGGCTGCCGAACCGGCACCGGCAGGCAACGAGCCAAGCGACGCCGCACTCGTCGAGCATGCGAACGCCGTGCTCGAGCAACGGCGATTGCGGCGGCAGTTCCTGCCTGGCGAACTGTTTCACGAACCGGCCTGGGACATGCTGCTCGCGCTGTTCGCCTCACGCGACGATCGGATGCCGATGAACATCAAGGCGCTGGTCAGCATGTCCGACGCGCCGGTCACCACCTCGCAGCGCTGGATCGAGCACCTCCACAAGCTGAAGCTGATCCACCGCGTCACCGACCCGACCGACCGGCGGCGCGTCGAGATATCGCTGAGCCATACCGGCGACCAGCAGATGAAGGCCTATCTACGCGCACTCCTTCGCGGCTGACCCTAGCACAACGCCCGCCAAGACCGGCCACGGCGCGTCTTCCCTGGAAGGCGTGTCGTGGCCGGTCTTTTCACGTTCGTGCGAAGAGATCGGCAATAAATCTATTATGGTTCTAGATTAGCAGTAAACTGAACCGAATCGGAATAAGAAGTCATTTAGACCAGTTAAGCTACGACCGCTGAACTCTAAACGGATGTTGTCACATTAACTATCAGAGTTTGGCTTTCTGATCCCATTTTGATTTTGTAGCATTTGATTAAGCGGCTTTGGACAATTTGTTCCCGATCAAAGGATTGGGGCAAAGTTGATTCGTCTGATGGCACGGCATGGGGGAAAGAGCGGACGGTTCCGGCGCGTTGCAGCAGCACCGTGCGTGTTGTCCTGCATCCTGGCTGCGGGCCTGGGCGCTGGAGCGTTCCAGCCGGCGCTTGCCCAGACGCCCGCTGGTACAACCCCGGCGGGTACCCCGATCGTCAATACCGCGGGCTTGCGGTACGACGCCGATGGTACGGCGCAGTCGACTAGTTCGAACACCGTCACGATCATCGTCGCGGAGCGGCTCGACGTAGCGCTGGTCCGCGACGGGCAGGGCGCGGTTGTCGTTACCGCGCAGCCGGTCGCCATTCCTTTCACGCTGACCAACCTGGACAATGGCGCCGAAGCGTTCGTGCTCGCCGCGTCCGTGTCGCCCGGCGCGGCCATCTTGCGCGCGCTGGTGATCGATGCCGACGGCGATGGCCGCTACGATCCTGCCAAGGATCTCGCGCCGGCTGATAACAAGACACCGCTCCTGGCGCCGGGCCAGTCGATCAAGCTGCTCGCGATTCTGGTCCCGACGCCGGACGGCGGCACCGCGAACGCCGTGCTGACCGTCACGGCACGCTCGATCACGGGATCCGGCACGAGCGGTAATCTCTATACCGGCGCGGGTGACGGCGGCGGCGATGCGGTCGTCGGACCGACCGGCGCGCTCGCGACCGTCTCGGTTCCGATCGGCACGGGGCCCGCCGGCCCGGTACTGCTCAAGAGCCAGTCGGTACGCGCCGCCGACGGATCGCAGAACGCGGTACGCGACGCGGTCATCACTTATACGCTCGAGGCGCGCTTTACCGATGCCGTCACCGGCGCGCGGATCGCCGACCCGATTCCCGCGGGCACCGTCTTCGTTCCCGGCAGCCTGACGCTCGACGGCGCACCGCTCAGCGACGGCGCCGACGGCGATGCCGGGCGCTTCGATGCAGCGGGCACACAGGCAGGCGGCACGCAGGCGCCGGGGATCACCGTCGCGCTCGGCCAGGTCGCCGCCGCGTCCGCCCATACCGTTCAATTCAAAGCCAAGATCCAATGAGGAGCACAGCCATGATCTCACGTCCGATGATTGCCGCCATCCTGGCGTCGACTGCCGCCGTTGCGTCCGCCGCCGCAGGGCCCTTGCAGGTCACCAGCAGCATCCTGGTCGAGGCCCGCAGCGCCGCGGCCGACGGCACGACCCGGGTTACGCTGGTAAAGCCGACCAAGGTAACGCCGGGCGACAAGGTGATTTTCGTCCTCGCCTATCGCAACACCGGCGCGCAGCCGCTGGCCAACGTGGTGCTTGACAACCCGTTGCCGCGCCAGATCGCCTATCGATCGGCCAATCCCGGTTCGCCCGCGCCCGACGTCTCGGTCGACGGCAAGACTTACGGTTCGCTCGCCACCCTCCGCGTCCGCAGCCCCGACGGCAGCACGCGCGCGGCGAGCCCCAATGATGTCACCAGCGTCCGGTGGCGCCTCGCGAGCCCTTTAGCGGCCGGTTCGCAAGGCCAGTTCGCGTTCCAGGCCGTCCTCAAATGATTCCGTTCGTCACTCTCCACACCTGACCAAACCACGCACAGAAGGAAGATCAAGACATGTACGCAAAAGGGGTAATACGCACGCTGCTGGCCGGTACGGCCGCCATCGTGTCGGCGGGCACCGCTACCGCGCAGACCGCACCGGGACCGGCCGGTACTGCCGCCGGGACGACCGTCACCAACACCGCGCAGGCGAGCTATTCGGTCAACGGCGTCCAGCAATCGGCGACGTCGAACGCGGTCACCTTCGTGGTCGATCGCAAGGTCAACCTGACCGTCATCGCCAACCAGCCCGCCAACACCCCGGTCTCGATCGGCCAGGCCGGCGTGGTGACGACGTTCAAGGTGACCAACAACACCAACGGCACGCAGGATTTCCTGTTGTCGACCAGCCAGACGCCGATCCAGGGCCTGTTCACCGGCGACAATTTCGACGTCAGCAATGTCAAGATCTTCGTCGATTCGAACAACAACGGCACGTATGACGTCGGCGTCGATACCGCGACGTACATCAACGAACTCGCTGCCGATGCGTCGGCGGTCGTGTTCATCGTCGCGGACGTTCCCAGCCAGCAGAGCGCGGTGCTCGCGGGGATCACGCTGATCGCGCAAGTGGCCGCGGGTGGCGATCCCTTGGCACAGGGTGCGCCCTTGGCGGCCAGTGTCGCGCCCAACGACGATAACGTCGTCGACGTCGTCTTCGCCGACAACGACTCGGATGGCCTGGGTCCCGATATCGTGCTGAATGGTCAGGGTCGCGCGTCGCTCGGCTACGAGATCACAACGCGCAATGTCGCCTTGAGTGTCACCAAGTCGCAGCTGGTGTTGTCCGATCCGATCAACCAGCTCGTCGCACCGAAGGCGATCCCGGGCGCGGTCGTGCAATATTGCCTGGTCGTCAACAACGCGACGGTCGGAACCCCGGCGTCCAACGTCACGCTGACGGACATCATCCCGGCCAACACGACCTATGTCGCCAACTCGATCTCGATCGGCGTAATCGCGCTGGGCAACTCCTGTCTGGTGACGGGTATCACCGGCGGCGTTCCGCTGGCGGACAACGGCTCGACCACCGTGCCGCTGCTGAACTACACCGGCTCGTACAACACGGGCTCGAAGACGGTGAGCGCGACGATCCCGACCTTGCTCGGTGGGACATCCGTCGCGGCACTCTTCCGCGTGACGATCAACTAAACCCCGTCCCTCGCACAAAGGAACGACCGATCCCGGCGCGTGGAGACGCGCGTCGGGAGAGGACCCTTCATGTCCAGCTTCCGTTGCCTTTCGCGCCTTTGCGCCCTGATCCTGACGCTGCTGCTCGGGCTGATCGTCGGCACCCTGCCGGCGGCCGCGCAGACGGGTGTCCAGACGAGTCGTATCCAGAATACCGCGACGCTGTCGTTCGACGACGCGGGCAGCGATTCCGGCGTACGCATCGTACCGTCCAACACGGTCGCGCTTGACGTGAACCGTGCCAAGCGCCCGACGACGCTCACCTTCCACCTGCCACCGCCCAATTACGAACTGACAGGCGCCAAGTGCCAGACGGCCCCCAGCTTCCTGTTCACGCCAGCGCCGATTGATGCCGCCACCTACGCCGCATCGCCCTGGGTCGCGGCGATCGACATCTACGCCGACATGATCCTGGTGCTCGACAACCAGGCCGGCAACCACGATCCCGATGCACGCGAGACCGCGGTCATCGCCGTCGATGTCGGTACGATCCACACGACGCTGACACTGATCGAGACCGCGGCCGACAGCGGCATCTTCGCCGGCGGCATCCCCGCGAGCGCGACGGGCAAGCATCCCGAACTCGCCGCCTGCGACATCCGCAACATGCGCGGCGCGACGATCAAACTGAGCTTTTCCGAGGACGGCTACAGCCTCGCTTCGATGGCGTCGCTGCTGATCGATCCGGCCGGCTACACCTTCGATTCGCGGACCGGCGCGCTGGTCGACGGCACCACCGTGTCGCTGGTCGACGATGCCGGCCAGCCCGCGACCGTGTTCGGCGACGACGGCGTCAGCCGCTATCCCTCCACCGTCGTCACCGGTGAGGCAGTCACCGACGCCAGCGGCCGCGTGTACCCGGGCGAGACCGGCCGGTACCGCTTCCCGCTCACCGCACCCGGCCGCTATTACCTGAAAGTGACGCCACCGGGCACCTACACCGCGCCGTCGACCGTCGATCGCGCGACGCTTGCCGCGTTGAAGGATCCGCAGGGCACGCCGTTCATCCTCAACGACACTAGCTTCGGCGGTTCGCTGACGCTGTCGACGCCCGAGCCGTTTTCAGCCGACATCCCGCTCGACAGTCCCGGCGCGGGGACGCTGCTGCTGACGAAGGTCGCTTCCGTGCGAGAGGCGTCCCCCGGCGATTTCGTCCAGTATCTGCTGCGCATCACCAACCGCGATACGGTCCCCGCACGCGGACTCCACGTCGCCGACACGCTGCCCAAGGGACTGCGCTACGAACGCAATTCCGCGCGCGGTGGCGATGAGCCGACCGTATCGACCGACGGCCGCAGTCTCGATTTCGTCATACCCGTGCTCGCGGCGGGTGCGTCTACCGAACTCAAGTACGTCGTCAGCATCGCCCCCGGCGCGCCCACCGGCGAAGCGCTCAACCGCGCGCGTGTCGTCGGCCAAGGCACCGTCACCAGCAACGAGGCCGCGGCATCGGTCCGCCTGCGCCCGTTGCTGTTCACCGACGCGATGACCATCATCGGCCGCGTGACCGAGGGAAATTGCGGCGATCCGGTCGACAAGCGCAAGGGCGTGCCCGGAATCCGCCTGCTGATGGAGGACGGCACGTTCGTCTCCACCGATCGCGACGGGCTGTACCATTTCGAGGGCGTCCGCGCCGGGCGTCACGTCGTCCAGATCGACACGTCGAGCATCCCCGCGACGCACGCACCGGTCGCCTGCGACATCGACACGCGCCAGGCCAACAGCCCGATCTCGCGCTTTGTCGAGGGCGATGGTGGATTGCTCAAGCGCGTCGACTTCCAGCTCAAGCCGACCGGCAAGGCTGCGTCGGCGGACGCGGGCCTCCCTGTCACGGTCGCCGATGCCGCCGTCGCCGCGGGCAGCCGCGACTGGCTGGCGGGCGAGCAGACTGCCGGCATCGACTGGCTGTTCCCACAGGCCGATCACAACCCGCGCGCGCCGATCGTCCGCGCGGTTGTCAAGCACGCGCCCGGCCAGCGCGTTGCGCTTTCGATCAACGGCAAGCAGGTCGAGCCGCTCGCGTTCGACGGCACAGATCAGCGCGACGGCACCGACATCGCGGTCTCGCGCTGGACGGGCATCCCGTTGATCGACGGCGACAATCGCCTCCAGGCACGCGTGCTCGCCGCCGACGGCAGCGTCGTGAAGACGCTCGACCGCGTGGTGCATTACTCCGGGCCCGGCGTTCGCGCGGTGTTCGACGCCGCCAGCAGCCGCCTCGTCGCCGACGGCATGACCCGCCCGCTGATCGCGGTGCGCGTGACCGACAAGACCGGTCGCCCGGTGCGCGCGGGCACGCTCGTCCCGTTCACCGTCGACCAGCCCTACACCGCGGCGGTCGAGGCCGAACTCGAACAGGGTCGCCAGCTCGCCGGTCGCGAGCGCTCGTCCACCACTGCACAGGTGGTCGGCGACGACGGCCTAGCCTTCATCGCGCTCCAGCCGACGACGCAGGCCGGCGCGGTGCACGTCGTCGTCTCGCTGGCTGAAGAGAAGATCGTCCATACCAGCGAAGTCCGTGCCTGGCTCGCCGCGTCGGCCAAGGATTGGGTCGTGGTCGGGTTCGGCGCGGGCTCGCTCGGCTACGACATGCTCAGCAAGCGCCAGTCGGGCCTGCCGCGGTCGCAGCGGAACAGCGTCGTCACCGACGGCCAGCTCGCTTTCTATGCCAAGGGTCGCGTCAAGGGCTCGTGGCTGGCGACGATCGCCTATGACAGCGACCGCAAATACGATCCCGACCGCGGCCTGCTCGGCACGATCGACCCCGACCGCTATTACACCGTCTACGGCGACGGCTCGCGCCAGGGCTATGACGCGGCAACCCGCCGGAAGCTGTACCTGCGGCTCGAGCGTCGTGAGTTCTACGCGCTGTTCGGCGATTTCGAGACCGGGTTCACCGATACGCAGCTGACGCGCTACAACCGCACGCTCAACGGCATCAAGACCGCGTACGAGGGCAAGCGGGTTCGTGCGACCGGATTCGCCGCGCATACCGACACGCTGTATTCGCGCGATGAGATCCAGGGCAACGGGCTGAGCGGTCCCTACCGCCTGTCGGGGCGTAACATCGTGCCGAACAGCGATAAATTGCGGCTCGAAACCCGCGATCGCTTCCGCTCCGAACTGATCGTCGCCAGCACCGAACTCACCCGCCACATAGACTACGACATAGACACGTCGATGGGCACAGTCCGCTTCCGCCAACCGATCCTGAGCCGCGACGGCAACCTGAATCCGATCTTCATCGTCGCCGATTACGAGGTCGAGGGCGGCAGGTCGGCGAAGCTCGCAGCCGCCGCGCGCGTTGCGACCAAGCTCGCGAACGGCCGCGTCGAAGTGGGCGCTGCGGTGATCCGCGACGAGACCGTCGGCAAGGCCACCGTGCTCGGCGCAGACATCAAGGCGCACGTCACCGCCAATACCGAACTGCGCGGCGAGATCGCCAAGGGCGGTCGCGGCGGACTTGGCCAGGGCCTCGCCTATCTGGCCGAGGTCGATCACCACGGCACCAAGCTCGATCTGCTCGCCTATGCGCGCCAGCAGGATACCGCGTTCGGCGTCGGCCAGCAGAACCTCGTCGAGGCGGGGACGCGCAAGTTCGGGCTCGACGGCCGGCTACGGCTGACCGATCGGCTGAGCGTGACCGGGGTTGCCTGGTACCAGCAGCAGTTGACCAACCCCGGTACGCGCGCCGCCGGCGAGGCGCGCCTGGAATATCGCCGCGACACCGGCACGATCTTCGTCGGCGGCCAGTTCGCGTCGGACCGCGGCATGGACGGCAAGAACCGCGACAGTCGTCTGCTGACGGTCGGCGGCACGCAAGCGCTGTTCGGCAATGCGGTGACGCTCACCGGCCAGACGCAGTTCGCGCCCGGTGGCGACAGCGACAGCGTCGACTTCCCTATCCGCCACCAAATTCAGCTCGCCTACCGCATCAAGCCCGGCATCCGCCTGATCGGCGGGTACGAGATTGCGAACGGCGACGGCTATGTCGCGCATACCAAGCAGTTCGGCGTCGACGTGGCCCCCTGGACCGGCGCCAAGCTGATGAGCACGCTCAACCAGCAGGCGATCGGTGAGAACGGCGCAAGGACCTACGCGCAATACGGGCTGAGCCAGTCGGTGCCGCTCGGCAAGAACTGGACCGTCGACGGCACGCTCGACGCCAGCAACACGCTCAAGGGTGAGATTCCCAAGGGCGCGGTGGTCAATGCCTTCCAGCCGGTCACCTCGGGTGGGTATGTCGGGCAGGACCAGACCAACGGCGATTATGCCGCGGTGACGCTGGGGGCGACCTATCGCCAGGCCCGCTGGTCGGTGAACGGGCGCCTGGAATACCGCAACGCCGACAGCGGCGATCGCTGGGGGATCACCACCAACTTCCTGCGCACGCTGGGGCAGGGCAAGACGCTCGCGTCGAGCATCAAGGGGTACACGATCAAGGACAAGACCGGTGCGGTCGCGACCTATGCCACCGCCGACATCGCGCTCGCGCTGCGTCCGCTCGACAGCCGCTGGTCGGTGCTCGAACGGCTCGAACTGCGGCACGAGAGCGCGGATGCCGGGTTCACCGACACCAATTCGCTCGGCGTGCCGGCGTATGGTGGCGGCGATCAGGTGACGTCGCGGATCATCAACAACCTGGCGGTCAACTATCGCACCGGCCCCGAAGGGCTTGGCCACGGCACCGAGGCGACGCTGTATTACGGCGCGAAATACGTCGCCGGGCGCTTCGCCGACGATACCTATGACGGGTATATCGACGTGACTGGGTTCGAGTTGCGCCAGGATGTCGGCACGCGGTTCGACATCGGCGTCAGCGGCTCGGTCCAGCATGCGTGGGAGCGTGGTGCGTGGTCGTGGAGCGGCGGACCGTCGGTCGGCGTGTCGCCCGCGCAGAACACGTGGATCAGCGCCGGCTACAACGTGTCCGGCTACCGCGACCGCGATTTCGAAGACGACCGCTACACGCGGCAGGGGCCGTACGTCACGATGCGGCTGAAGTTCGACCAGGCGACGCTCGGTGGCGCCACGCGCGCCCTGTTCGGTGGTCGACGGTAATTACAGGGAGAGAGATATATGCCGATGCCGAGCCAGCCTACACCCATGCCGCTGCCGCGCGACTTCACCGACCACGGTCCGTGCGTCGAGGACCTCGCACGGGCGTTCGCGGCGCAGGACGCGGCGACCAGCGAGGCGCTGATCGAGACGCTGGCGACGCAGGCAATCCGCCAATGGCGGCTCGACGACGCGACGTTCTGGCAGCGCGTGAAGTTCCAAGCGCGGATGATCCGGGCGAGGCAGGGGTCGGGGAGTTCGGGGAAGCACTGACCTTCTCCCCTCCCGCTTGCGGGAGGGGTCGGGGGAGGGCGTGGCCGCAAATGCCGTAGCCAAGGAGGCCGGCCCCTCCCCTAACTTCTCCCGCAAGCGGAAGGGGAACAGGCCCCACTACTTCTCGTCGGTGGTCAGCTTCACCTTGTTGGGCAGCTTCTTCCCCTTGGTCCGGCGCGAGGGCAGCTGGACCGGGTTCTTCTTCTTCCACTGCGCAAACGTCATCGGCCCCTCGGGCGTGTCGATGATCGTGTCGTCGATCGAACTCATGCAATGCCTCCGCCCAGCCCAACGCACAGCAGCGAAAGGGGGACCCTCGAAGGGGGTGTTTACTCTAATCTAAAAAATGGTGCGGCCAAGAAGACTCGAACTTCCACGGGCTTTCGCCCACAACGACCTCAACGTTGCGCGTCTACCAGTTCCGCCATGGCCGCCCATGAAACATCACCGGGCGGACCCGGCATCTGGTAGGCGAGCGCCACTAGCAAGGGTTTTCGCATCGTGCAACGCCCTTTGCGAAAAAGCGTTCGTCCGGCGCCGCAAACAATGATTCCGACAGGGCTTGGGCGCCACCGCCGGATCGTCGTCCCTCGCTGCTAGCGCGTCGCCTCGCCGGCAAAGCTCAGCTCGAGGCGCTTCGAGTTCGCGGGCACGTTCAGCGTCGCGGAGTTGAAGTCGATCGCACCGCCCGGCGCCAACGTCCGCTGCTGCGGGGTGATGGTCCAGCTATACACCAGCCGCCCCTGCGCATCGCGGAGTTCGGCGCGGATATCGGGCACGCGCTGGCGCTGGTTCGACGGGTTGGTGACCTGGCCACTGACCGCGAACAGTTCCGAGCCGTTGTCGAGTTCTCGTCGCTCGATCGGGTTGTCGCGCAGTCGCAGCGGAGTCTCGTCGCTGCCGATCCCGAGACCCAGCTTCGCCGCGACTCCGGGCGCACCGAGATACACGATCGCTCCCGCCGCGATCAGCATCAGCAACCCGGCGAGTACCGCGACGATCGTCCAGCGGCGCGTCGTGTTGCGGCGCAGGCGAACCGGCAGGTTTTCGACCTGCGGGGTTGCCGGTGGAACGAATGTGGGTGCTACGACCGCAAGCTCGGGCGCGACCGGTGCGGCAGGGGCGAAAGGTGCGAACCGTTCGGCCGGCTCCGCGATCGGTGGCCGCGCCAGCGGGGCGAGCGGTGGTGGTGCGGGCGCCAGCGGGGTAGGCTCCGGAATCTCCAGCGCATCCTCGACGTCCGGTGCGGCGGCCTGGAACCAGCTATGCTTGCAATTGGCGCAGCGCACGGTGCGCCCCTCGGTCCCGATCGCGCTGTCGGGGACCAGATAGCGCGTGCTGCACTCGGGACATTGGAGGATCATGGGTACGCTTCACCAGCGGCCGCCGGAGCGCGACCGTATCTCATGCCGAATAAGCACGCGGCCCGCATATGTGGCAAGCTTGAAGCGGCGCGCGCTTTCATGCGAAAGCGCCGATACGGGCATTGGCACGGGCATCAAGCGGGCGAGAGCGGGCGCAACCACGTCATGGCGAATATCGTCCAATTCGAGAATGTCGGGCTCCGCTACGGTACGGGCCCGGACGCAGGGCCGGAGACGCTGTCCGACCTCAGCTTCACGCTGCGCAGCGGTGCGTTCTATTTCCTGACCGGCGCTAGCGGCGCGGGAAAGACCTCGCTGCTCAAGCTGCTGTATCTCGCACAGCGCCCGACACGCGGCGTCATCCGGCTGTTCGGCGAGGATGCGGTGGTGTTGTCGCGCGACCGGTTGCCCGGGTTCCGCCGGCGGATCGGCGTGGTGTTCCAGGATTTCCGGCTCGTCCCGCATCTGTCGACCTGGGACAATATCGCGCTGCCGTTGCGCGTGGCGGGAATGCCAGAGGCGGACATCGAGCAACCGGTGCGCGAGATGCTCGCCTGGGTCGGGCTGACCGAGCGTGCCGATGCGCGTCCAGCGACGCTGTCGGGTGGTGAGCAGCAGCGCGTCGCGATCGCCCGCGCCGTCATCGGGCGCCCGGAGATCCTGGTCGCGGACGAGCCGACCGGCAATGTCGATCCCGACATGGCCGAGCGGCTGCTCCATCTGTTCGAATCGCTCAACAAGCTGGGCACGACCGTCGTGGTCGCGACGCACGACTTTCATCTGCTCGGGCGGATTCCGGGCGCGCAGATGATGCGGCTCGATCGTGGGCGCCTGCTCGATCCGACGGGCTCGCTCCGCTATCCGCCGACACGGCCTGATTCGTGATGCGGTCGAAGGCGCGATCTTCGGCAGAACGCCGCGTGCTCGACGAAGCGGGCGGACTGCGCGCGATGACGTGGGTGATGGCGATCATGCTGTTCCTGACGATGCTCGCTGCGGCGTTGGGTTTGGCGACGGCGGGTGCGGCGCGGTTGCTCGACCGGCAGTTGGCGGGGCGGTTGACGGTGCAGGTCGTCGATGGCGATCCGGTGCGGCGTGACGCTGTCGCGGCGCGCGTACTGGCTGCGCTGCGGAGAATGCCGGCGGTGGCGACGGCGACGCCGGTCGATCGCGCCGAACTCACGCGACTGCTGCAACCCTGGCTCGGGTCCGATGGCGCCGATCCGCAATTGCCGGTGCCGGCGATGATCGACGTCGACCTCGGCAATCAGGACGAGGCGGTCGCGGCGCGGATTGCGACCAGTGTCCGCCGCCTGAGCCCGATCGTCCGCGTCGACCGCCACGAGAGCTGGATGTCGCCGGTCAACGACGTGATGGGCTCGCTGACGGTGCTCGCTCTGGCGCTGGTCCTGCTGATGGCGAGTGCCACGGCTGCCGTCGTCGTACTCGCCGCGCGCGCGGGGCTGGAGACGCACCGCGAGACGATCGCGGTGATGCACATGCTCGGCTCGACCGATCTCCAGGTCGCGCGGCTGTTCCAGCGGCGGATCGCGCTCGACGCGACGATCGGCGGGGTTGGAGGTGGCGTCGCGGCGCTGCTGGTGGTTGCGTTCATCGGCATCCGGTTGCACGGACTGGGCTCGGAACTGCTCGGCGGCGTGACGCTTGGTGGAGTCGACTGGGTGGCACTCGCGATGCTGCCGATCGCGTTCGTCGTCCTGGCTACGCTTGCCGCGCGCGTGACGATCGTCCGCGCGCTGAGGCATATCCTGTGATCGTGCGGTTCCTCGGCATCCTGGGGCTTGCCTGGGCGTTCGGGTTCGCGGTGTTCATGCTTCTGCTGCCGAAACCGCTCGACGGCTTCACCTCGGATGCGATCGTCGTGCCGACCGGTGGGGCGGGGCGGATCGACCGCGGCATCGCGCTGCTGCGCGATCACCAGGCGAAGCGGATGCTGGTGACGGGCGTCGCGCCGGGGGTGCGGCCGATCGATCTCGCGCTCGAGTATCGGACGTCGCCCAGGCTGTTCGCGTGCTGCATCGACCTTGGTGCAGATGCGGTCGATACGCGCTCGAACGCGGAGGAAACCGCGCAGTGGGTACGTGCGCACAAATACCGCTCGGTGCGGCTGGTGACGTCGGACTGGCACGTCGCCCGCGCCCGGATGGAGCTGGCGGCGGCGCTCGACAAGAACGTCGTGATTCTCGGCGACGGCGTGCCGGGTACGCCGCGGCTCGGGACCCTGGTCAACGAATATAACAAATTGATCCTTCGCCGGATCGCATTGTGGATTGGATTTGGCGGATGATCTGGCTGCGCAACTGGGCGTTCATGCTCGTTTTCTACACGATCTCCGTGCCGATCGTGGTGACCGTGCCGATCTCGGCGCTGTTCGGCTCCCGCGCGGTAATCGTGCATTCGACGATCTGGACGCGCTTCCATCGCTGGTGCGCGCGGGTGATCCTCGGCGTGCATATCCGCGTGGAGGGGACACGACCGACCGAGCCGGCGTTCTACGCGTGCAAGCACCAGGCGATGTTCGAGACGCTCGAGTTGCAGCGTTTGCTCGATGGCCCGGCGATCGTGTTGAAGCGCGAACTGGCGGATATTCCGGCCTGGGGCTGGGCGGCGCGGCGCTACGGCGCGATCGTGGTCGACCGCGAGGCATCGGCCAAGGCGATGCGGAACATGATGCGCGAGGCGACCGCGGCGAAGGCGACCGGGCGTTCGATCCTGATCTTTCCGGAGGGGACGCGGGTGTCGCCGGGCGAGCATCCGCCGCTGAAGCCAGGGTTCGCCGGGCTGTACCGTGCGCTGAAGATGCCGACGGTGCCGATCGCGTGCGACAGCGGGCTGGTGTGGCCACGGAAGGGCCCGAAGCTGCCGGGGGTGATCACCTTCCGGTTTGGCGAGGTGGTGCCGCCGGGCTTGCCGCGGGAGGAGGCCGAGCAGCGGGTTCATGCGGCGATGAACGCGCTGGACTAGATTGGGCAGCCACCACCTCTAGAGCCACCACCCCGGCGAAGGACGGGGCCCAGTTGGGTAGGCCGGAGTAACGGCGCGAAACGCACATTAGCGCCGTCGTCCAACTGGGCCCCGGCCTTCGCCGGGGTGGTGGCATTCTTAGGTACGGCGCAGGCTCAGCCGTTACCCGTGAGTCCGCCCGAAATCCTGGACGTCATCGTCCTGCCCCTGCTCGACGATGCTCCGCCGGATCGCTCGAGTCCGCGTGAACAGGTCGAACAGCGCATCGCCGTCGCCCCAGCGAATCGCGCGCTGCAAATGGCTCAGATCCTCCGAGAAGCGCTGCAACATCTCCAGCACCGCCTCGCGGTTGTTGAGGAAGATGTCGCGCCACATCGTCGGGTCCGACGCGGCGATGCGCGTGAAGTCGCGGAAACCGCCCGCCGAATATTTGATGACCTCCGACTGCGTCACTTCCTCCAGATCGCCCGCGGTGCCGACGATCGTATAGGCGATCAGATGCGGTAGGTGGCTGGTGACGGCGAGGACGCGGTCGTGATGCTCGGGGGCCATCGTCTCGACTTGCGCGCCAAGCCTGCGCCAGAACTCCGACACGCGCTCGACCGCGACCGGTTCCGCGCCTTCGGGCGGCGTGACGATGCACCATCGGTGGCGGAAGAGCGTTGCGAAGCCCGCTTCGGGGCCGCTCCGCTCGGTGCCCGCCACTGGATGTGCAGGGATGACTGTCGCGTTCGGCAGCGCTTCGGTCAGCGCGCGGACGATCTCCGCCTTGCAGCTGCCGACGTCGCTGACGATCGCATCCGCCGGCAGTTCAGCCGCGAACTCGGCGGCGACCTCACCCATGATCCCGACGGGTACGCACAGGATCACGAGGTCGGCATCGATCACCGCCGCGCCGGCCGAGTCCGCGACGTCGTCGCAGAACTGCAGCCGGTCCGCCGTCTCGCGCACGCTGGCATCGGCGTCGTAGCCGGTGACGCGCACCGTCGGCATCGTCGCCTGAATCGCGCGCGCCACCGACGAGCCGATCAGTCCTAGCCCGATGATCGTGACGCGCGCGAACGGCAGCATCAGGCCGCTTCGACCAGGTTGCGCAGCGCCGCGGTGACGCCGCGCGTTTCCGCCTCGGTGCCGATCGTGATGCGCAGCGCGTTGGGCAGGCCCTGGCCGGGCAGCCAGCGGACGATGTAGCCCGTGTCCATCAGCCCGTGATACGCGGCGTCGGCGGTCAGCTTGCCCTCGAACAGCACGAGCACGAAGTTCGCCTTCGACGGTACGGCGCGAAGCCCGGCATTGCCCATCTGCCCGATCTGCTCGACGAACCAGCTCCGCCACGTATCGTTATGCGCGCGCGTCGCGTCGACGAAAGCGGTGTCGCCGATCGCGGCGACAGCGGCGGCCTGGCCTGCCGTCGTCACGTTGAAGGGGGCGCGGATGCGGTGCATCGCGTCGATGATCGGCGCGCAGGCATAGCCCCAGCCGATCCGCTCGGCGGCCAGCCCGTGGATCTTCGAGAAGGTCCGCGTGACCAGCACGTTCGCCTCGGTCATCGCCAGCGCCAGGCCGGCATCGTCCTCCTCGGGCGACAGATATTCGGCATAGGCCTGGTCGAGCACGAGCAGCACCGACTTCGGCAACCCCGCATGCAGCCGCGCGATTTCGGCGCGCGGCGTGAACGTGCCGGTCGGGTTGTTCGGGTTGGCGACGAACACGACTCGGGTGCGCTCGGTGACGGCGGCGAGGATCGCGTCGACGTCGGTCGCATAGTCGCGATCGTCGACGATCACCGGCTCGGCGCCGACGCGGCGCGTGGCGATCTCGTACACCGCGAAGCCGTAGCGGACGTGGATGATCTCGTCGCCGGGACCCGCATAGGCGCCCGCGACCAGATGCAGGATCTCGTCGGAGCCGGTGCCGTAGATCACGCGCGCCGGATCGAGGTCGTAATGCGCCGCCAGCGCCTCGCGCAGTTCCGCCGCGCCCGCATCCGGATAGCGCTCCAGCGTCCGGTCGGCGGCGTCGAACGCGGCCTTCGCGGCAGGGCTGGTGCCGAGCGGGTTCTCGTTCGACGACAGCTTGATCACCGTGCGGCCATCATCGGTCGTCGAGCGGCCGGGCGTGTACGGCGCGATCCCCAGGATCCAGGGCTTCGGCGCAGGGGCGGGCGTGATGTTTGTCATGGCCGCGGGACATAGCGGGCGGTGTGGCGCGGTGGCAATCTTTGTGCGTGGCAAGGACGGCGTTCACGATCTCCCCCGCCAGGGGGAGGTGGCGCCGAAGGCGACGGAGGGGGAGGACACGGAGCAGCTGTTTTCCTTACCGCCCCCTCCGTCTGGCAAGCGCCAGCCACCTCCCCCTTGCGGGGGAGGATCGCGGAACGCCCGCTTCGCATCACCACGGGACCACCACCGCGCTGGCATGACCGTGGCCCCCTATGGTAGCGCGCGGCATGCTCGAAACGCCTGCCATCGACCCCGGGACCGGCCACGACACCGACCAGCGCTTCGGCCTCGCGCGGCGCGTCACGTTGCCGGGGCCGTTGCGGCTAGACGGTGGCGTCCTGCTGTCGCCGGTCGATATCGCCTACGAGACCTACGGCACGCTCAACGCAGACGCGTCGAACGCCATCCTGATCTGCCACGCGCTGACCGGCGACCAGCATGTCGCCTCGCACCACCCGCGCACCGGCAAGCCCGGCTGGTGGACGCGGATGGTTGGCGAGGGCAAGCCGATCGACCCTGCGCGGCACTTCATCGTCTGCGCCAACGTACTGGGCAGTTGCATGGGCACGTCTGGCCCAGCGACGATCAACCCGGCGACCGGGCGGCCGTGGGCGATGAGTTTTCCGGTCATCACGATCCGTGACATGGTGCGCGCGCAGGCGATGCTGCTCGACCATCTCGGCGTCGGCGTGCTCCACGCGGTGGTCGGCGGATCGATGGGCGGGATGCAGGCGCTGAGCTGGCCCGCCACCTTTCCCGAGCGCGTGAAGGCGTGCGTCGTGATCGCCTCGACCGCGCGTCATACTGCGCAGAACATAGCGTTCCACGAAGTCGGGCGGCAGGCGGTAATGGCCGATCCGAACTGGCGCGGCGGCGAGTATCATGACGACGCGGCGCCGACCGCGGGGCTCGCCGTCGCACGGATGGCGGCGCACATCACCTATCTATCGGAGGCAGGGCTGACCGAGAAGTTCGGTCGTCGCCTGCAAGCGCGCGACGCGAAGTCGTTCGGGTTCGACGCGGATTTCCAGGTCGAGAGCTATCTGCGCCACCAGGGGCTCGCCTTCACCGACCGGTTCGACGCGAACTCCTACCTCTACATCACGCGGGCGATGGATTATTTCGACCTCGCCGAGGAGCATGGCGGTTTGCTCGCCAATGCGTTTCGCGCGACCAAATCGCGGTTCTGCCTCGTTAGTTTCGACACCGATTGGCTTTATCCGACCGCCGAATCGCGCGCTATCGTCCAGGCACTAAACGCAGCCGGCGCACCGGTCAGCTTCGTCGAGCTGTCGAGCCCGTATGGCCATGACGCATTCCTGCTGGAGGCGCCCGATCTCAACCGCGTCGTCGATGGCTTCCTGAGGGCCGGCCGATGACGATCATCCTGTCGGACGACGCAACCAGGTTGCAGGTCGACCGCATCCACGGGTGGCTTGCGAGCAGTTACTGGTCGCCAGGGATCGAGCGCGGTCTGGTCGAACGGGCGATCGCCGGCTCGCATTGCCTCGGCGCATACCAAGACGAAGCGCAGGTCGGGTTCGCGCGGATGATCACCGATCACGCGACCTTCGCGTGGCTGGCGGACGTATGGGTCGAGGAATCCGTGCGCGGGCAGGGGCTCGGGCGCATGATGGTAAGCTGGTTCCTCGACCATCCGTCGTTCGCCGGACTGCGGCGGTTCGGCCTCGTCACCGCCGACGCGCATGGCGTGTATGCGGATCTTGGCTTCCATCCGCTGGTCCGCGCCGATCGCTACATGGAACGCCTCGCTCCGGGCTTAGCCGAGCAACTCCGGACCGCACCATGAACTTACGTACCGATCTTGCCGTAATCGCCGAGAACGTCGCGCAGGGTAGTCGCGTGCTCGACATCGGTTGCGGCGACGGCGCGTTGATGGCCGCACTCCGCGACACGCGCGATGTCGATGCACGAGGGCTGGAGATCGACGCGCACAACGTAGCGTCGGCGGTCGCGCGCGGGCTGTCGGTGATCCAGGGCGATGCGGATATCGATCTTGCCGGCTATCCCGACGGCAGCTTCGACTACGCGATCCTCAGCCAGACGTTGCAGACCGCACGCGCGCCCGATCTGGTGCTCGATCAGCTGCTAAGGATCGGCCGGCGCGCGTTCGTCAGCTTCCCGAATTTCGCGCACTGGCGCGTGCGGTTGTCGCTGCTCTTGGGCGGTCGCATGCCGGTGACGCGGCAGTTGCCCGAGAGCTGGTACGACACGCCGAACATCCACCACGTCACGATCGACGATTTCCACGCCTTCGTGAAAGCGCGCGGGATAACCGTCGAGGACGCGTGGTTCCTGTCGGGCGACAAGCGCACCGGGGCAGGGGGTGCCAACCTGTTCGCCGAGCATGCGGTGTTCCTACTGAGGCGGTAATCGATTGCGAAATCGGCAACGATCAGGCCATATCGGGACAAGCGGTTGATCTAAATCACCGATCTGGCGGAACTGATCAGCGGGCGACTGGTTACTTCGCCGATGACCAAGACCGCCCTCATTGTCGAAGACGAAATCTTCGTCGCGCTCGACCTCGAGAGAATCCTCATGGATGCCGGCTACGGCGTCGCGGGGATCGCGGCGGATCGCGACAGCGCGATCGCGGCGGCGCCGGGGTGCAATTTCGCTTTCGTTGACATCAACCTGCGCGACGGACCGACCGGGCCTGAGATCGCCAGGCGGATGGCGCAGGACTATGGCGTCAAGGTCGTGTTCGTGACCGCCAACCCTGCACAGATCGGTGACGCGGAATGCCTGGGGTATATCCGTAAGCCGTTCAGCGATGCGGCCATCCTCGCGGCTGCCGCTTTGGCGTGCAACGACGACACAAGCGCGCACGACGACGTCATTCGCGTCAGCGGCTGAACGCGGTCTTCGGAATAGTCAGGGCGACGATCAGGCCGTCGTCGTTCCACGTCCGATTAACGCTACCGCCTAACTGACGCACCGCGCTCATCTCGATCAATTGTGTGCCAAAACCCGGTGGTGTCGTAGGCTTGGTGACGGACGGACCTCCCACCTCTCGCCAGTGCAATGTCACCGTATCGGTATTGGCCGCGACGGTGATCCGCACCGTGCCGAGTTCGGTCGCGAGCGCACCGTATTTGGTCGCGTTGGTTGCAAGTTCGTGAAACATCAGCGCGAGCGGAGTCGCGGAACGATCATCGATCGTCACATCGTCGCCCACGACGCTGACACGGGCGCCATCGATTCGCTGATACGGCTCGAACAATTCGTGGAGCAAGCCATGCAGGCTATTTTGCGCCATCGATGGTCGTGAGTTGGCGCTATGAGGGCGGACGAAGTCGTGGGCGCGACCCAGCGCGTTGATCCGGTGGCGCAAGTCCGTTGCGATCCCGGCGAACTCCGGCTTTCCCCTCGCCGAGAACGCGATGAGTCCGGCGATCACCGCGAAGATGTTCTTGATGCGGTGGCTCAGCTCCTGGCTGATGATCTCGCGCTCTTCATAAGCAAGCTTTTGTTCGTGGATGTCGGTGCACGTCCCGAACCAGCGCGTGATCGCACCGTTTTCGTCGCGTACCGGCAGCGCACGGCCGAGCACCCAGCGGTAGGTGCCGTCGAAATGCCGAAGCCTGTATTCGATGTTGTAAGGCTCGCCGGTATCGAGCGACTGGCGCCAGACGGCCCAGGCGCGATCCTGGTCGTCGGGATGGAACATGTCGTTCCAGCCTTCGCCATCGGTCGTTCCCACGGGCGTGCCGGTGAACTCGTACCAGCGCGCGTTAAAGTAATCGTGGAAGCCATCGGGCAGCGTCGACCACACCATCTGCGGCATGGTGTCGGCGAGCGTGCGAAACTTCAGGTCGCTCGCTTCCAGCGTGCGGCGGGCTTCGGCCTCGGCCATCGCCTGCTCGCGTGCGGTACGGCGGTCGTCGAGCCGGCCCATCGCCGCCTTGGCCAGCAGCGTGAGGCCGTCGCGCTGGAACCGGGTCAGGCCTTCGCGAGGCTCGTTCGCCAGCACGCATAGCGCACCCAGCGGCACGCCCTCGCTGGAGACGAGCGGCGCGCCGGCGTAGAACCGGACATACGGCTCGCCCGTCACCAGCGGGTTGTCGACGAAGCGCGGATCGGCCTGCGCGTCGGGCACTTCCATCACCTCGTGATGGTGCATCGCGTGCGCGCAGAACGACATGCTGCGGGGCGTCTGCTCCAGGTCGAACCCGGTCCGCGCCAGGAAACGCTGATATTCCTCCTCGACCAGGCTCAGCAACGCGACCGGGGCGCCGCACAGCTCGGCTGCGAACGCCACGATATCGTCGAGCTGGCCCTTCGCACGCGCACCGGCGACGTCGTAGGCCGAGATCACGCGGGAACGCTCGGCCTCGTCGAACACGGTGGTAGTCGGAACGGAATACAGCGTCGTCACGGCAATCAGAACGGCACGTCGTCGTCGAGATCGTCCGAGAAGCCGCCGGTCTGGCCGAAGCTGCCGCCGCGGGCGCCACCACCGCCACCGGAAGGTGCGCTGCCGCCGCGACCGCCGCCGCCGTAACCGCCGCCGCCACCCGACGAACCACCGCCGAAGTCGTTGCCGCCGCCACCGCCGGCCCAGTCGTCGCCACCGCCGCGGCTACCACCGCCGCCGCCTGCACCACCGCCTGCGCCGCCGTTCGGGCCGTCGAGCATCGTCAGCACGCTGTTGAAGCCCTGCAGCACGATCTCGGTCGAATATTTGTCCTGGCCCTGCGCGTCCTGCCACTTACGGGTCTGGAGCGCGCCCTCGATATAGACCTTCGAGCCCTTGCGGAGATACTTTTCGGCGACGTTCGCGAGACCTTCGTTGAAGATCGCGACCGAATGCCATTCGGTCTTTTCCTTGCGCTCGCCCGACATCTTGTCTTTCCAAGACTCGGATGTCGCGATGCGCAGGTTGACGACCTTGCCGCCGTTCTGGAACGCCTTGCTCTCCGGGTCGCGACCCAGATTGCCGACGATGATGACCTTGTTGACGCTGCCTGCCATGATGCCCCTCAGAGGCCGGCGAACACCGCCAGCCAATATGTGATTCCGGCCATGATGTAGGCGGCGGCGAACAAATAGCCAACCATGAACGCCGGCCATTTCCACCCATTGGTCTCGCGGCGCGTGACGGCGATGGTGGAAATGCACTGCGGCGCGAACACGAACCACATCAGGAAGGCGAGCGCGGTCGGCAGGCTCCAGCGGCCGCGGAGGTTCTCGATCATCGCCTTGCCGCCCTGATTGCTGGCGGGATCGTCGATCGCATATACGGTGCCGATCGCCGCGACCGCGACTTCGCGCGCGGCCATCGCCGGGATCAGCGCGAGGACGATGTCGCGGTTGAAGCCGATCGGTGCGAATATCGGCGCGATGCCGTTGGCGATACGCCCGGCGACCGAATAATCGACCGCCGAGATCTTCGGTGCGCCAGCCGGCTGTTCGGGCGGCTTGGGAAAGCTCAGCAGCACCCACAGGATGATCGTCGAGGTCAGGATGATCCCGCCGGCGCGCTTCAGGAAGATCTGCGCGCGGCTCCACAGGCCGATGCCGACGTCGCGCCACTGCGGCCACTGGTATTTCGGCATCTCCATCATGAAGCCCGACGACACGCCCTTGGTCACCGTCCGGCGCAGCACCAGCGCGGCGACGAACGCACCGACGATGCCCATCACGTACAGCCCGAGCATCACCAGCCCCTGCAACCCGACGAACGGCAGCACCTGCGTGTTGGGAATGAACGCGCCGATGATCAGCGTGTAGACCGGCAGGCGCGCGGAGCACGTCATCAGCGGCGCGATCAGGATCGTGGTCAGCCGGTCCTTCTCGTCGTCGATCGTCCGCGTCGCCATGATCCCCGGAATCGCGCAGGCGAAGCTCGACAGCAGCGGGATGAACGCGCGGCCCGACAGCCCGACGCTCGCCATCACCCGGTCCATCAGGAACGCCGCGCGGACCATATAGCCGCTCGCCTCGAGCACGAGGATGAAGAGGAACAGGATCAGGATCTGCGGCAGGAACACGATCACCGCGCCGACGCCGGCGATCACGCCATCGACCAGCAGCGAGCGGAGCAGCGAATCGGGCAGCTCTGCGGTCAGGAACCCCTGCAACGCGGTGAAGCCCGCATCGATCGCGTCCATGAACGGCTGCGCCCAGCTGAACACCGCCTGGAACATCAGGAACATGATCGCGAGCAGCAGGATCGGGCCGGCAACCGGGTGCAGCGCGACCGCGTCGAGCATGTGCGTCCAGCGGCGGACCTGCGTCTCGGATACGGTCGCCGACGTCGCGATCTGGCGCGCGCGGCGCTGGAGCGTGACGATGTCGTCCTGGACGCTGCCGTCGGATTTGCGGAGCCGCATCGGCCCGTTGACGACGATGCCGGACAGCGCCGCCTTCAACTCGTCGAGGCCACGCTTGCGCACTGCGACGGTCGGGATCACCGGCACGCCGAGTTCGCGTTCGAGAACCTTGGGGTCGAGCTTCAGGCCGTCGCGCTCGGCGAGATCGACCATGTTGAGCGCAACGACGACCGGCAGGCCGAGCGCGATCAGCTGGAGCGTGAAGCGGAGGTGATTGTCGAGATTGGCGGCATCGACGACGACGACCAGCGCGTCGGGCAGGCGTTCGCCGTCCTGCGTGCCGGTGACGACGTCGCGCGTGACCCGCTCGTCGGGGGAGGAAGGTTCCAGGCTGTACGCGCCGGGCAGGTCGACCAGTTCGATCGGCCGGCCGTCGTCGAGCATCAGCCGCCCGACCTTCCGCTCGACCGTGACGCCGGGATAATTGCCGACCTTCTGGCGCGCACCCGTCAGCGCATTGAACAGCGCGCTCTTGCCGGCATTGGGATTGCCGACCAGCGCAACCAGCGGTGCTGCATTCATTTTATGGGATTATTCAGCCGCGGCAGGCATTGGCGAGACGTGGATCGCGCCCGCGACCGCGCGGCGGAGCGCAACCGTCATCCGGCCGATCCGGCAGGCGATCGGGCCCTGGCCCAGAGTCGCGCGGTGGAGGACCTCGACATCGACACCCTCGTCGAAGCCCAGTTCGCGGAGGCGACGCGCCTCGGGATCGGCAAGTCGTGCCCATTCGATCGCGGCAACGATGCCATGCTGCTTGCGAGGCAACGTTTCGAGGCTGACGGAACGATCGGGGCGAGTGTCCATGATGCGAGTGATTATCAGTAACGCCCGGGGAAGGGAAGCCCTAACCGTCGTGGGTTACGACCGTCTCGACGCCTCGCCATCCGGGTGAAAGTCAGAATACAGAGACACTTAGCGGATCGTTGGTGGCTTCAGGCAGTCGGATAGCGCAGGCGGCCAACGAATCGCGACAGGCTGAAACCATGTTCGGTGCGCTTGAGGAACCCGGCCTTGGCCTTCTCGAACTGCATGATCCCGTTAATGCGACGACCGAGGAACGCGCGGGTGTCGGCGAGGCTTTCGCTCTCGTCGTCGAGGAAGACCGTGATCGTCGACGCGTACACGCCGAGCAGGATCGTCCGCTTGGTATAGTAGTTGTAGTCGGTCGCGACGTCGCCGGCCGCGCGCCAGATCGTGTCGACCGTCCGCCAGCCAAGCCGTGTCGCCTTCGCCAGGTTCTGCGGCAGCGCGAGGATCGCCAGCGCGCGCCGCAGCGACTCGCGATCGATCGACGTGGCATCGAGCCGCGCCTCGACCAGCGCGGTGATCTTCTCGCGGATCTTCATCATCGCGAGCCGCTCGGGTGGTACTGCGGCGAGCATCACGCCGTCGATATGCGCGAACCACGCGTCGATCATGTCGACCGGGCCGTCCTTGAACGCGAGCGCGGCGATGTCGGTGTCAATTCCCGCGGCCTGCGCGGCCATGTCGCGCGCGGCGTCGCTCCAGCCGTCGAACGCCGCGTTGGCGGCGATGCCGGGGGCGAGCTTTGCGCGGATTTCGTCGAGCGTAAGGTCCTTGGTCATACCGTCTCCTGCCGTTCAAAATCAGGCGTATCAAGCGTGTCTTCAAGGGGGACTTCCGGGGGAGGTCCCCGGCGGACGAGCACCAGCGCGACCGCCACCATCACCACGCCGACCAGATCCGCCGCGCCGAGCCGCTCGCCATAGACCAGCCAGCCCACGACGCCGGCGACCACCGGCTGGATCAGCAACGCGATCCCGATCACCAGCGGCGAGAAGCGGCCGAGCGCATAGATCATCAGGCCTTGCCCGAGCACCTGGCTGCACAGAGCGAGCCCGATCAGCGGCCCCCAGTGCGTCGGCATCACCCGCTCGCCCATCGCCAGCGCGAACACGAGCAGCGGCACGATCCCTGCCAGCGTGGACAAGGTCAGCGCGGACAGCGGCGCCAGCGTCGCCCGCGCGCGCGCCATCAGGATGAAATAGACCGTATAAAGCAGCCCCGCCAGAATGCAGAGCAGGTCGCCGACGAGGTTCTTCGCATCGAGCTGATACGAGCGCCCGAGCAACAGCGCAGCGCCCGTCGCCGCCAGTACCAGCGCCCATCCCTGAGTCCGCGTCGGCCACGTCTTCGCGATCAGGAAGCCGTAGATCGGGAAGATCAGCGTCGCCGCGTTGCCGAACAGCGTCGCGTTGGCGAGCGTCGTGCGCCGGATCCCGAGATGCCACGCACCGAGATCGGCCGCGAAACACACGCCGCCGACGATCAGCCCGATCCACACGCCACGGCTCAACCGGGTCGGTCGCGCGCCCTGCTGGACCGCCAAGGCAATCAGGAACGGCACGGCGAGCGTGAGGCGCCAGAATCCCGCGGCCACCGGCCCGACCTCGGTCGCGCGGACGAACCACGGCCCGAATGCCAGTGCGACGTTCGCCACCACCAGCGCTGCGAAGGCAATAAGTCCCGGCGCGGCAACACTTTCCGCAACCGGCGTCAAACCGTGCGGCGTATCGGGCACGCTAGATAATCTTTGCGGGTCGGGGCGATGCATGCCGCCCTGTAGCCTCCTATCTTCCGCCCGTCAGGCCAATAAGGAGCTTCCATGCCTAGCCTATTCGATCCGATTACCCTTGGTGCCGTCGAAGCGCCGAACCGCATCATCATGGCGCCGCTCACCCGCGGGCGTGCCGACAGGGATGCGGTGCCGACCGACATCATGGTCGAATATTACACGCAGCGTGCGAGCGCCGGCCTGATCATCTCGGAAGCCACCGGCATCAGCCGCGAAGGCCTCGGCTGGCCGTTCGCGCCGGGCCTGTGGACCGATGCGCAGGTCGCCGCCTGGAAGCCCGTCACCGACTCGGTCCACGCCGCCGGCGGCCGGATCGTCGCGCAGTTGTGGCACATGGGTCGCCAGGGCCATTCGTCGGTGTACGAGACGCAGCCCGTGTCGTCGTCGGCCACCGCGACCGAAGGCCAGGCGCACACGTTCGAGGGCAAGAAGGACTTCGAGGTCGCGCGTCCGCTCGAGACCAACGAGATCCCGCGCCTGCTGAACGACTATGAGCTGGCGACCAAGAACGCGCTCGCGGCCGGTTTTGACGGCGTGCAGATCCACGCGGCCAATGGGTATCTGATCGACCAGTTCCTGCGCGACAACGCGAACTTCCGCACCGACGAATATGGCGGCTCGATCGAGAACCGCGTCCGCCTGCTCCGCGAAGTCGCCGAGCGCGTGATCTCGGTCGCAGGGGCCGATCGCGTCAGCGTCCGCCTGTCGCCCAACGGCGATTCGCAGGGTGTCGACGACAGCAACCCCGAGGCGCTGTTCACCGCCGCTGCCAAGGCGCTGTCCGATCTCGGCATCGCGTTCCTCGAACTGCGCGAGCCCGGTCCCGACGGTACCTTCGGCAAGACCGACGTGCCGAAGCTCAGCCCGGCGATCCGCAAGGTGTTCAACGGCGTGCTGATCGTGAACTCGGACTACACGACGGTCGAGGAGGCACAGGCCGAGCTCGATTCGGGCAATGCCGATGCGATCACCTTCGGTCGCACGTTCATCGCCAACCCAGACCTCCCCGAGCGCCTGCGCACCGGCGCCCCGCTCGCGAAGGACGATGCGAAGACGTGGTACAGCCAAGGCCCCGAGGGCTACATCGACTACCCCGCGCTCGAAACTGCGAACGCGTAACGGCTGAAAGACGCTCGATCCTCCCCCGCAAGGGGGAGGTGGCAGGCGCCAGCCTGACGGAGGGGGAGGCATGAGCCAACGTTGGTTCGGTGTCCTCCCCCTCCGTCACCTGCGGCGACACCTCCCCCTGGCGGGGGAGGATCGTCAGGGCCCTAGTCACCGATGACGCCATGGCCTAGCAGCGCGCTTCCGCGCTCTGGGTAGCGTACCGGTGACGACAGGATATCTAATGACCGACGGCTGGCCGAGCGGCGGCAGGGGAACGGGGCCGCTCATGCCCGGCACCGCCGACCGGGCCGCAAAGCGCGCGGAGGAGCGTGCCAACGGCCGCGAGCAGCGCGCGAAGGAGCGGCTTGCCGCGTCCGAACAGCGATCCGAATCGCGTGCCGCACAACGTGATCTCCAGTCCCAGGAACGCGAACGCGCCCGCGAAAGCCGGCGTATCGAGGAGGATCAGCGGATCAAGGCGCGGCTCGATGCGCCGCCGACCAACGATGTCGAGGCGTTGAAGATTTCCAAACGCCGACGTTCGGGCGCGCTCGCGCGCAGCGGCGCGGAATCGAAGACCGACCGCGACACGCGTAGCTACAAGACCATCGTCGACACCGCGCGGATTCGCACGCTCGCCGATCGCGGCGCGTCGGTGGCGGGGCTTGCCGGCGCGTTCGGCATCACGATCGAAGAGGTAGAGGCGGCGTTGCTGGAAACGGCCAGCGAGAACTGAGGGCCGATCAGACGGCCATGCGATCCCCGCCCAGCCACGCCTTCGCCTCGTCGATGTCGAGGAACGTCCGGCAATTCTCCGCCTTCAGATAGCGTTCGGTCTGGAGCTTGGCCAAGTGCGACGCGACGACCGCAGCGATCGGCGCCGACGTCACCTTCAACGCCTTGGGCATCATCGCTTCGAGCGCATCGACGACTTTCAAAGGCTGGATCGCGGCCTTGCGCAGGTCGGCGAGCACGACGAACCGGCCGTGATACAGCCGCGCTGCCGATCCCCGGGCGAGCAGTTCCGCCGAGAACGCCGCCGTCGTCGCGACCGACCAGAACCCCTCGGTAACAATGTTGAGTGTCTTGGTCGGGACGTCGAAGCTGATCGTGTACATGACGATCTCCGTAACGTCCGCGGCTTAACGATACCCTGATGACTAGGGATCTTTCGCCGCCGGCTATCTTTCTCGTTCTCCCGCGAAGGCGGGGGCCCAGGGTCACGAACGCCGTCGTGTCCCGCCTGTGCGGGGGAACGGACATGGGAGAGAAGAAAGCTCTAATCGGTACCCGGCAGGTCGACATGGATCCGGCGGAAGCGCGCCTCGACCAGGCTGTACGCACCGAACAGCGCCAGCCCGATCCCGGTCAGCGCCAGCAGCCACTTCCCGCCCGGTTGCGATTGCAGCCGCTCCAGCGCCTCGGCCACGCCGCCCGCGTCGCTGGCATGCGCGGTCCAGGCGGCCAGCCCGAACAGTCCGGCAACGATCAGGAACACGAGCGCGCGCGCACCGTAGCCGATCCTCCCCATCGTGCAGACATAGCCGGGCGCGGGGGCGTCGCCACGCAGATCCTGGATGAAGTCGCCGCGCCACGCCTTCTGAGCCTGCTGGCACGCAGCGACCAACACGCCGACCGCGACCGCGCCGACCAACACACGCCCCGCCGGCTGGTCGAGTAGCAACGCGGTCCAGTCGCGCGCGCTCTCTTCTCCGGGTGAGACGGCGGCGTCGCGCGATCCCGTCTTCATGGCGAGCTTGGCGGCGGTCCAGGCGAGGATCAGATGCGCGATTCCGCTGACGACGTGGCCGATCCGCTTGAGGCTGCCCTTGACGTCGCTGCCGATCTGCTCGGGGTTCGCTGCGGCCTCGGTCAGTCGCCAGACCGCGTAGCCGAGCAGGCCCGCAGCGACGATCGCGAGTAGCACCGGGCCGAACGCCTCGTCCGCCATCGACCCGATCGCGCCCTGATTGTCGGCGATCTTGCCCCCGCGGAGTGCCGCGTCGACCGCGAACCAGCCGACGAGAATATACACCACCCCGCGCGCGGCGAAGCCGAGTTTGGCGAGCCACGTCGCATTCGCATCCGAAATCATGAGCGCCCCTTTGTTACGGATGCACAACGGCGCGGCGCGCGTGACGTTCCTCTGGTGAGGCAGTTGAGGACGGTTGGGAGCGGCTATCTCTTCCGAGCAAGATTTGTTTCCCCGCGAAGGCGGGGATCCAGTCTGGGCTCCCGCCTTCGCGGGAGAACAAGGGGTCGTGCCGTGGAACTGCCCGCGCGTACTTGCTCAAGGAGACAAACACCGTTGCAGTCGAGGGGCGGCGGAAAAGGGTTTGAGAGCCAAGGTGCCATCCGGTTCGGCCAGAGCTGCCACCATTTTAGCCGTCTTAGGGCGCAGACGTGATCGATCCTCCCCCCGCCAGGGGGAGGTGGCGCCATAGGCGACGGAGGGGGCGGACACGGAGCAGCGGTTACGCTTACCTCCCCCTCCGTCAGGCTAACGCCTGCCACCTCCCCCTGGCGGGGGAGGATAGTAAATCGGACGTTGGTTCGGTTTGGCGCTCGCGAGGGAAGGGACTCGCAGGTGCCGTCGGAAGGGTGAGCGCGAGGTTATTCCTCGAGCGTGTCGGAGGTGGAATCTAGCTTCGCGCTATCCAGAGTTTTCTCGATCCGAGTCTTGGCAGCTGCGTCCGCCGCCTTCTCCGCCACCGTCCGCCCGAACAGCCTGCGGTTCCGATCCGCCTTCGACGAAGCCTCGTCACGAGCCCGCTGTTTCCGGACGAGCCGCAGGTTGATCACGTCACCCACGCCCCGCCCTCCGCGCTCGCCAGGCAGTAGCACTCTGGCCCCAATCGTCCACCGGCAGCACTTCGAGCGGCGGGGGGAGTTTCGTTCGGCCGCGGTTGGTCGACCCGAGCCGTTGCGCGAGCGCGATCGACTCCACGTTGTCGGGTGCGATGGTGTGGATGATGTCGGTCCATCCGAGCACATCCACCGCATAGTCGATCGTCGCCGTCGCAGCCTCGCGCGCGAACCCGCGACCGGCGAACCGCGATGCGAGTCCCCAGCCGATCTCCGTCCCCGGCCAGTCTTCAGGCTGCCACGGACCGACGCGGCCGATCCATTCGCCGGTATCGCGCAGCGTCACCGCGAACAACGAGAAGCCGCGAATGCTCCACGCGCCCGCCATGGCGCACAGACCACGCCAGGCGACGCTGCGCGACTGGACGCCGCCTAGATGGCGCATCGTGACGGGATCGGCATGGAACGCATACCATGCCTCGGCATCCTCCGGTCCCAAGGGCCGGAGCAACAGGCGCTCCGTCAGGAGCACCGGCGCGGTCATGCGATGAAGCGGTCCTTGAGCGCCAGCATCGCCAGCGCCGCGTTCGCCGCGCCGCCACCCTTGTCGCCTTCGGTGGGCTTCGCGCGGGTCAAGGCCTGCGCCTCGTTCTCGGTGGTCAGGATGCCGTTGCCGATCGGCAGGCCGTCCATCGTCAACTGCATGATCCCGCGCGCGCTCTCGCCCGCGACGATCTCGAAATGATAGGTCTCGCCGCGGATCACGACGCCCAGCGCGACATAGGCGTCGAACGTCTCGCTCTCGGCTGCCAGCGCGATCGCGCCGGGGACTTCGAGCGCGCCGGGCACGGTGATCGTCTCATGGGTGTGGCCGGCCGCTTCGATCGCGGCCTTCGCACCCTCGACCAGCAGGTCGTTGAGGTGATCGTAGAACCGGGCTTCGACGATGAGGAGATGCGCCATCAGTTGCTCTTTTCCGTGTTCAGGGACGCGATCGGGCGCTCGCCGACGATCGACAGGCCGTAGCCGTCGAGGCCGACCAGCGTATGATGCGTGTTGGTGATCAGCACCATGTCGTGGACGCCGAGTTCGGTCAGGATCATCGCGCCGACGCCGTAGTCGCGCAGTTCCTCCATGTCCGGGGTGATTTCCGCGCCGGCCTTCTTCATCACCGCCGAGGTGAAGGTGTTGCTGCGCGGACGGTTGATGACGACGATCACGCCGGCGCCCTCATCCGCGATCATCTGCATCGATCGCGCGAGAATCCGGCCGCGATCGCCCGATTCTCCGAAGATATCCGCGAACGGCGACAGCGCGTGCATGCGGACGAGCGTCGGCTTGGCAGGGTCGATCTTGCCCTTGACAAGCGCGACCTGCTCGGTGCCGGTCGCCTTGTTCCAGAACGTCAGCGCGCTCCAGTCGCCACCCCATTCGGAGGTGAACTTGGCCTCGGCGCGCTTCTCGACGAGGTGATCGTGGCGGCGGCGATAGGCGATCAGGTCGCGGATCGTGCCGATCTTGACGTTGTGGAACTGCGCGAAGGTGACGAGGTCGTCCATCCGCGCCATCGTGCCATCCTCATTCATGATCTCGCAGATCACGCCCGAGGGATTGAGCCCGGCGAGCCGCGCGACGTCGACCGCCGCCTCGGTATGGCCGGCGCGGATCAGCACGCCGCCGTCACGCGCGACGAGCGGGAAGACGTGGCCGGGGGTGACGATGTCCGGCTTGCCCTTGGTCGCATCGACCGCGACCGCGATCGTCCGCGCGCGATCCGCCGCCGAGATGCCCGTCGTGACGCCTTCGAGCGCCTCGATCGACACGGTGAACGCGGTTTCGTGCCGGGTGCCGTTGTTGCGGCTCATCAGTTCGAGCCCGAGTTCCTCGGTACGCTCCCTGGTCAGCGCGAGGCAGATCAGGCCGCGACCGAACTTCGCCATGAAGTTGATCTTCTCCGGCGTCGCCATCTGCGCGGGGATGACAAGGTCGCCCTCGTTCTCGCGATCCTCGTCATCGACCAGGATGAACATCCGGCCGTTGCGCGCCTCGTCGATGATCTCTTCGGGGCTCGATAGATAGCCGTGCTTGAGACGGGCCAATTCGGACGAACGTTCAGCTGGCTTTGACACGGTAATGCTCCATGCGTTGGAGATAGCGGGCGAGGACGTCGATCTCGATATTGACCGACTGCCCCATCTGGATCGTCCCGAGCGTGGTGACCGCCCAGGTATGCGGGATGATGTTGAGGCCGAACTCGACGTCCCCGTCGATGTCTTGAACGCTGTTTACCGTGAGCGAGACGCCATCGACCGTCACCGACCCCTTGGGTGCGATGAACGGCGCGATGTCGGCCCCTGCGCGGATCGTGACGCGGTGCGATCCGCCTTCCTCCGCGAGCGCGACGACGGTGCCGAGGCCGTCGACATGGCCCGTGACGATATGGCCGCCGAGCTCGTCGCCGAGCTTCATCGCGCGTTCGAGGTTGAACTTGCGACCCTCGGTCCATTGGTCCTTGGCCGTGCGCCCGATCGTCTCGCCGGAGACGTCGACCGCGAACCAGCCCCCCTGGGCATCGGTGCCCTTGTCGACCACGGTCAGGCAGACGCCCGAGCAGGCGATCGACGCGCCGAGATCGACGGTGGCGGTATCATAGGCGGTGCTGACGACGACACGCGTGTCGCCGGGCGACTCCACGCGCGCGACCGTGCCGATGTCGGTGATGATTCCGGTAAACATTATGCCTCGTTTCGTTCGCGCTCGTAGACCTCGAGCCGGTCCATGCCAAGTTGCCGCGCATCGACGATCGCCCACCGACCATGCGCTTTGATCAGGTCCGTGAGGCCGATGTCGCGGAGTGCGGGCTTGCCGCCGCCAATCAGGATCGGCGCGCGGTAGAGGACGATGCGGTCGACCAGATCGGCCGCAAGGAACGCCGACGCTACGGCCGCGCCGCCTTCGACTAGGATATGGTCGACGGCGGGGAGGGTGGCGAGGTCTTGCGGCGCGGCGATGACGGTCCAGCCGGGCACGTCTTCGGCGGTTGAAGATAAAAGCACCCGCATCGGACCGCGAGGCTCCAGCCCCGGCAGCCGCACGTCGAGTCGCGGTGCATCTGCATCGTACGTGCCGCGGCCGACGAGGATCGCTTCGTGCCGACTCCGCTCGAGATGCGCGTGGGCGCGGGCCTGCGGGCCGGTGATCCAGCGACTCGACCCGTCCGGCATCGCGATGCAGCCGTCGAGCGATGTGGCGAGCTTTAGCGTGATGTGGGGGCGACCGAGCGCTTGCCGGGTGAGAAAGCCGGCCATCGAACGTCTGGCTTCGGTCGCGCGAACGCCGCGCGTCACGGCGATACCAGCGGCCTCAAGCCGGGCAAACCCCTGGCCAGCCGTTCGTGCGTCGGGGTCTTCGAGGGCGGCAACGACGCGCGAGACGCCTGCCTCGATCAGCAGATCGCTACACGCGGGCCCGCGCGAAGACCGATGTGCGCACGGCTCCAGCGTGACGTAAGCCGTAGCCCCTCGTGCTTCCGCACCAGCCTCGGCCAGTGCCATCGCTTCGGCATGCGGTCGCCCGCCCGCCTGCGTCCAGCCGCGACCGACGACGCGGCCCTCGCGCACGATCACGCAACCGACATTGGGGTTGGACGCGGTCCGCCCTCGGCCGCGCTCGGCGAGTGCCAGCGCGGCGCCCATCCAGCGCGCGTCAGCCTGAGTCAGATCCCCATGGCCTTCAGCTTGTCGTCCAGCCGCTTGAACGACTCGCGCTGGGCGTCCTCGCGGGCCTTCTGCTCGGCGAGCGCCTTGGCCTTGATCGGCGCGTCGATTTTCTGCTGGGCGATAATCTGCGCATCGGTGCGGTCCGCGGGCCATTGCTCGACGTAGATGATCTTCGGGCGGTATTCCTTCTCGACGTACGAATCCTTCATGAACGCGTAGATCAGGAAGCTGGTGACGCCGAGCGCGGCCGCGAGAAAAAACAGCTCGTACGGCCGGCGCTGGCTGAAGAAGAGCCGCAGGTCGCGATAGGCGACGATCGGCGTGAAACGACTGAAAAAGCCCATGCGCGCCAAGATAGGGGGGCGGAGCCGGCTAGGCCAGCCCCGCGCCCCTCAAGCTTTAGTTCTGGAGGACAAACGTCAGCGCCATCGATCGCCACGCCTCGACCGGAACGCCGTCGCGAGTCGCAGGCTTGAACCGCCATTTCGCCAGCGCGCGGTCGAACGTCGCGCGGTAGAACGCGTCGGTGGTCGCGCTGACCCGCTCGACCTGCTTCACCCGGCCGTCGGTCCCGACCAGCACGCGGACCACGACGCGACCTTCGCGTTCGGCGCGGCGTTCCTCGGAGGGGTAGCTCGGCTGGAAATCGGCGGCATAGCGCGGGTCGATGCCGGGCTGGACGAATACCGGTGCGGCTTTCGGCGGCTCGACCGCGACGGTGCCTGTTCCAGTGCCTTCGACCCCGATCGGCGGCGTATAGGGGATCGGATCGGGAGCGACCGCGAAGCCGTCGGTTTGCGGTATCTGCACTACCGTAATCGGTGCGTCGGGACGCGGGGCGGGGCGCGGTTGCTGGCGGACCAGCGGATCGGCGGGCGGCACCGGCTCGGGCGGCGGCGGCGGGGTGTACGGCACATAGGTCACGAGTGGCTTGTCGGGCACGAACGGCAGCACGTTGGGTGCCGCGAAGAACAAGGCTCCGATCACCGCGCAATTGATGGCCAGCGCGACGCCGAGGCTCCCGGGATTGAACCCGCCCGTCCGGTTCAGTCGATCCGCGTACATTTTCCGTCTCCCCTGTTTCTCCTCGAGGATGGCGGCGAGATAGGTACCGCCAGTTGGGATGGTACATCATTACATTCCAGGGGCAAGGGGTTTGGAGGGCGACGCGTGTGCTGTCTGACCGGCGTCTGATCTGCGCCAGCGAACTTCGCGACGCGGCGGACGCAGCGGGCAGGTTTGATGTTCCGGTTCGACCAGTTGCATCCCTAGTGGAAACATCCACCACCCCGGCGGAGGCCGGGGCCCAGTTGGGGGACGTTGCTAACTGAAGCCGGCGCTTCGTCACTGCGGCCTTTCCAACTGGGCCCCGGCCTCCGCCGGGGTGGCGGCGTTGGGAAAGGTGGGAGACTTTTTCCGAGCGCGGGCAAAGTGACCGCCAGCAAAGTATAGTCTGCAACTATCGGATCGACTGAAGCCCGTCCTTACTTTGTTCTCCCGCGAAGGCGGGAGCCCAGACTGGACTCCCGCCTTCGCGGGAGAACATGCTTTCCACGGGTCGAACTTCGTCCGGAACCGCGAGATTAGCGTGCCGCTAATCGCTCCAAAGCCCGTTCCCGTCCGATCAGCGGCAGCAGCGCCGCCATGTCCGGCCCATGATCGCGCCCGGTCAGTGCCCGCCGCAGCGGCAGGAACAAAGTCTTCCCCTTGCGCCCGGTCTCCGCCTTCAAACGCGCCGTCAGCGCGTGCCAAGGATCGCTCGACCAGTCGATCTCACCCGCCGCAGCCAGCGCCTGATTAAGATACTCGGCCTCCACGTCGCCCTCGACGGCAACCGGCCCCTCGATCACGCCCCACCAGTCCACCGCATCCGCCAGCGTCACGAGGTTCGGCCGCACCGCCTCCCACGCCGCGACGTCCATACCCTCGGGCAGCCGATCGGCTACCGCCTCGAACGGCAGCGCATGCAAAATCCGCGCGTTCAACGCTGCCAGTTCCGCCTCGTCGAACCGCGCCGGCGCGCGCCCGAACCGCGCAAAGTCGAACCCCGCGATCAGCGGCGCTACGTCGGCGATCGGCTCGACCGGATCGCTTGTCCCGATCCGCGCCAGCAGCGCACGCACCGCCTGCGGCTCGATCCCGACCTCGCGGAAATGATCGACGCCGAGCGAGCCGAGTCGCTTCGACAGCTTACCCTCCGCGCCCGTCAGCAAAGCCTCATGCGCAAACCGCGGCGGCGCGACGCCCAACGCGGCGAACATCTGCAACTGGAGCGCGGTGTTCGACACATGATCCTCGCCGCGCACCACGTGCGTCACCCCCATCTCGGCATCGTCGATCGCCGACGGCAGCATATACAGCCATGACCCATCCGCACGCCGGATCACAGGATCGCTCATCGTCTTCGCCTCGAAATGCGCCGCGCCGCGGATCAGGTCGTCCCACGCGATCGCCGAGTCGTGATCGAGCTTGAACCTCCAATGCGGCTTCACGCCGTCCGCCTCCAGCTTCGCCCGCGCATCGTCGTCCAACGCCAGCGCCGCGCGGTCGTAGATCGGCGGCAACCCGCGCCCGGCCTGGATCTTCCGCTTCAGGTCGAGTTCCTGCGTCGTCTCGTACGCGGGATACACGTGCCCGCTCGCAACGAGCGTCGCGAACCGCGCCTCGTACAGAGCGAACCGCGCCGACTGCCGTTCCTCCGCATCCGGCGTCATCCCGAGCCAGTCGAGATCGGCACGGATCGCGTCGACGAAGCGCTCTTCGCTGCGTTCTGGATCGGTATCGTCGATCCGCAGCACGAACTTGCCGCCATTGGCCCGCGCGAACATCCAGTTGTGGAGCGCGGTGCGGATGTTGCCGACATGCAGCCGGCCGGTGGGCGAGGGGGCGAAACGGGTGATCACGGTCATCCCGCCGCTGTACGGAGCGGCGCGGCGGCGGGCAAACCCTTCCACCAACGGGAAGCTGCGCCTAAGGGGTGCGCACTATCGAGCGGGAAATAGCTTCATGAAACTGATGACCGGCAATTCGAACCTGCCGCTGGCGCAGGAAATCTCCGCGTATCTGGAGATCCCGCTGACCGACGTCAGCGTGCGCCGCTTCGCGGACGAGGAGGTCTTCGTCGAGATCAACGAGAACGTCCGCGGCGAGGACGTGTTCGTGATCCAGTCGACCGGTTATCCCGCCAACGACAACCTCATGGAATTGCTGATCATGATCGACGCGCTGAAGCGCGCGTCGGCGCGGCGAATCACCGCGGTGATCCCGTACATGGGTTACGCTAGGCAGGACCGGAAGCCCGGCCCGCGCACGCCGATCTCCGCCAAGCTGGTCGCCAATTTGATTACGGTTGCGGGCGCCAACCGCGTGCTGTCGGTCGACCTGCATGCCGGCCAGATCCAAGGCTTTTTCGATATCCCGACGGACAATCTCTACGCGGCGCCGGTGATGTCGGCGGACATTCTGGCGCGGTTCAAGGGCAAGAACCTGATGGTGGTGTCGCCCGACGTCGGCGGCGTCGTCCGTGCGCGCGTTCTCGCCAAGCGACTCGACAACGCACCGCTCGCGATCGTCGACAAGCGTCGCGAGCGCGCGGGCGAATCGGAAGTGATGAACATCATCGGCGAGGTCGAGGGGCGCTTCTGCATCCTGGTTGACGACATCGTCGATTCGGCGGGAACGCTGTGCAACGCGGCGGCGGCGTTGAAGGAAGCGGGCGCCGAGGACGTCGTCGCCTATGTTACGCACGGCGTGCTGTCGGGTGGCGCGGTAGCGCGTGTTGAAGGCTCGGAACTCCGTGAGCTGGTGATCACCGATTCGATCGGGAATCACGAAGTGATCAAGGACGCCCACGGCAAGATCCGCCATCTCCAGATCGCGCCGTTGCTCGGCGAGGCGATCAAGCGGATTGCGGACGAGACGTCGGTTTCGAGCTTGTTCGACTAAGAGAGAAGTTTGTTTCCCCGTGAAGGCGGGACCCAGACTGGGCTCCCGCCTTCGCGGGAGAACACATTAAGGCAAGTTCACGTCGGCAAAGCCGCCGTCGGATGGGTTCGCTTGGAGCGACCCACCGGCCGAGCCTGCGATTGCGCATCGCTAACGCTCGCGCACCGACGCGGACGTAGCCGCGCCTATCGCTGACTTAGCGCCACGATATGCTCGAACACCGCCGGATGCAGCGGCTTGGCGAACGCACAGCCATATTTGAACTTGTCGCGCCACGCGACCACCGCCTCGAGCGCCGCCAACCCCGGCAATGTCAGCCATACGACCGTCCCCGGCCACAACGTAAAGCTCGTCTCCGCGCGAAATCCCGAGAGCGACAAATCCGTCACCTCGATCTCGAATCGCGTCTGGCCCCGGTCGCGCAGGTGGGCGCGCATCTTGACGGCCTTGCGTAGCGCCTGACGGAGCTCCTCGCCGGTCGGTTCGGCGGGGGGGATGGGGACGGGCTGTGTCATGTCCGGAACACTGCTCCCCAAGTGGTTACTAATCTCCAAACGCCCTACGATTCGGCCGCTTGAGGTTTGGCCGCGCTTGGCTGGACGAATGTACCATCGGCACCGGCCAGGTAACTGCGGAACGCGATGATGCGGAGTCGGATCGTCATGGTACTACTGTAGAGGCGGCGGAGCGGGACGCACAAGGAATTGCCTTAGATCAGGCCATTCGCGGTCGTTAAATCGGTTTAATGATAACGACACGCAACTGCAAATGCCTTAAGGGTGGATTTGCTGGCCGCCCTGTGCTTTACGCCCAACCAATTCCCGAGTTTCCTAAAAATTGCGTGGAGCCTTCCCGATGAACATCCATGAATACCAGGCCAAGGAACTGCTGGCCAAGTTCGGCGTCCCCGTGCCTGCCGGTTTCGCGGCACTGACCGTCGAGGAGGCCGTCGAGGCCTCGAAGAAGCTTCCCGGACCGCTCTATGTCGTCAAGGCGCAGATTCACGCCGGCGGCCGCGGCAAGGGCAAGTTCGTCGAGCTCGGCCCCGATGCCAAGGGCGGTGTCCGCCTCGCCAAGACCGAGGATGAGGTTCGCGCGGCGGCGACCGACATGCTCGGCAACACGCTCGTCACCATCCAGACGGGCGACGCCGGCAAGCAGGTCAACCGCCTCTACGTCACCGACGGTGTGGACATCGACAAGGAATTCTACCTCGCCCTAACCCTCAACCGCACCACCGGCCGGGTGATGATGGTCGTCTCGACCGAAGGCGGCATGGACATCGAGGCGGTTGCGCACGACACCCCCGAGAAGATCCAGTCGATCGACATCGACCAGGCGACCGGCTTCATGCCGCATCACGGCCGCGCGGTCGCTGCCGCGCTGAAGCTGACGGGCGATCTCGCCAAGCAGGCTGCGAACACCGCGTCGAAGCTGTATGACGCGTTCATGGGCACCGATGCCGAGCAGATCGAGATCAACCCGCTCGCCGTCACCAACGACGGCAAGCTGATGGTGCTCGACGCGAAGGTCGCATTCGACGGCAACGCGCTGTTCCGCCACAAGGACCTGCTCGAACTGCGCGACGAGACCGAGGAAGATCCCGCCGAGCTCGAAGCGTCGAAGTACGATCTGGCCTACATCAAGCTCGATGGCGACATCGGCTGCATGGTCAACGGCGCCGGCCTCGCGATGGCGACGATGGACATCATCAAGCTGAACGGCATGTTCCCGGCCAACTTCCTCGACGTCGGCGGCGGCGCCAACAAGGAGAAGGTGACGGCCGCGTTCAAGATCATCCTCGCGGATCCGAACGTTAAGGGCATCCTTGTCAACATCTTCGGTGGCATCATGAAGTGCGACATCATCGCCGACGGCATCGTCGCCGCGGCGAAGGAAGTGAACCTCTCGGTACCGCTGGTCGTCCGTCTCGAGGGCACGAATGTCGAAAAGGGCAAGGAGATCCTCGCGAACTCCGGCCTGGCGATCGTTCCAGCGAACGACCTCGGCGATGCGGCCAAGAAGATCGTAGCAGAGGTGCAGAAGGTCGCAGCGTGACCGCTACCGACTTCGCATACTGATTCTGCGAAAAACGGGGCTCGGGCGGAAACGTCCGGGCCCTTTTTCGTTGATCTCGCACGCTACTCGGCAGGTGGTCCGGCCGGCATCTCGTCGTGACGCTACGGCACAGCGATGATTCCGTACCGCACTTGCGAAAACGGCTCGAAACGGCCATCTGTCCGGCCAACGCCGTAAGGCGAAAAGACGATATCGACCTTGGAAGGAACCCCGATGAAGGTGCTGGTGCCGGTCAAGCGCGTGCTTGACTACAACGTGAAGCCTCGCGTGAAGGCGGACGGAACGGGCGTCGATCTGGCGAACGTCAAGATGAGCATGAACCCGTTCGACGAGATCGCGGTCGAAGAGGCCATCCGCCTCAAGGACAAGGGCGTGACCGAGATCGTCGTCGTCTCGATCGGCGAGCAGAAATCGCAGGAAACGCTCCGTACCGCGCTCGCGATGGGTGCAGACCGCGCGATCCTCGTCGTCAGCGAGACCAAAGTCGAGCCATTGGGCGTCGCCAAGATCCTTGCGAAGATCGTCGAGGAAGAGAAGCCCGACCTCGTGATCCTCGGCAAGCAGGCGATCGACGACGATAACAACCAGACCGGGCAGATGCTCGCCGGCCTTCTCAACTGGGGGCAGGGCACGTTCGCCTCGAAGGTCGAGATTGCCGACGGCTCGGTCAACGTGACGCGCGAAGTCGATGGCGGTGCGGAGACGGACACGCTCAAGCTGCCCGCGATCATCACCACCGATCTTCGCCTCAACGAACCGCGCTATGCTTCGCTGCCGAACATCATGAAGGCAAAGTCTAAGCCGATGGCGCAGAAGACGCCGGCCGATTTCGGCGTCGACGTGACGCCGCGCCTGACCACGCTGAAGGTGGTCGAGCCCGCCAAGCGCTCGGCCGGGATCAAGGTCGCCGATGTCGACGCACTGGTCGGCAAGCTCAAGGAAATGGGAGTCGCCAAGTGAAGACGCTCGTCTGGGTCGAACATGACGGTCAGGCCGTCAAGGATGCCACGCTGTCGGCGGTGACCGCCGCTTCGCAGCTCGGCGAAGTCCATCTGCTGGTCGTCGGGCAGGGCGTCGACGGCGTCGCTGCCGAAGCCGCGAAGATCGCCGGCGTCGGCAAGGTGCACGTCGCAGACGATGCTGCGTTCGCGCATGCGCTCGCCGAGAACGTTGCGCCGCTGATCGTCGAGTTGATGGGCAGCCACGATGCGTTCGTCGCGCCGTCGACCACGCACGGCAAGAACATCGCGCCCCGCGTGGCGGCGTTGCTCGACGTCATGCAGATCAGCGACATCCTGTCGGTCGAGAGCGAAGACACGTTTACGCGCCCGATCTACGCTGGCAATGCGATCGCAACCGTCCAGTCTTCGGATGCCAAGAAGGTGATCACGGTCCGTGGCACGGCGTTCGCCAAGGCCGCGACCGAGGGCGGTTCGGGCGAGATCGAGGCGGTCGCGTCGACCGGCGACAAGGGTCTGTCGACCTTTGCCGGCTCGGAGATTGCCAAGAACGAGCGTCCCGAGCTGACCAGCGCGAAGATCATCGTCTCGGGCGGCCGTGCGCTGGCCTCTAGCGACCAGTTCCACGCACTGATCGATCCGCTGGCGGACAAGCTGGGCGCCGGCGTCGGTGCTTCACGCGCTGCGGTCGACGCGGGCTATGCGCCGAACGACTATCAGGTCGGCCAGACCGGCAAGATCGTCGCCCCGGAAGTGTATGTCGCGGTCGGCATTTCGGGCGCGATCCAGCATCTCGCCGGCATGAAGGACTCGAAGGTCATCATCGCGATCAACAAGGACGAGGACGCCCCGATCTTCCAGGTCGCGGACATCGGCCTGGTCGGCGATCTGTTCAAGATCGTACCGGAGTTGACGGCGAAGCTGTAAGCCTGAGCGAGGCGTGCAGCAGCACGCCGCTGCGAACCAGCGAAGCGCAGGTTCGCACGCGAAAGGCCGGCCGGCGGCGCTCCAGCGCCGACCTACGACGCGGGATTTACTCCCGCGGCGCGTGCCACGAACGGGCGGTGTGATTTAGGTCGCACCGCCCGTTCCTGTGTCTGCCGAACACGAAGGTCGGCGGATTTCGAACCGATACGCTGACAAACCGAGATCTATCTCATCCAGAGTGACCACCTCCCCGGCGCAGGCCGGGGCCCAATTGGGAAACGGCGGTAACGACGGACGGTCCTTCGTTACATTGACCTTTCCAATTGGACCCCGGCCTGCGCCGGGGAGGTGCACCTACCGAAGCGGGATACGTACTGAATACGTCCGCAGTACCGAGATCGTTCTTGCGCCCTCATGCGCAGTTGCCTCCCACCGCACGCCTCCCCAATTGACCAGCATGTACGGCGTCCACTCGAACCCGCGCGACCGCCTGATATCCGCGGCCAGCGCGGCGATACTCTGCGCCGTCATCGGCTACGCGCTGATCCTCGGGCTCGGCGTCAGCATCCCCACCGCTATCCCAGATGCGCTGAAGACATTCGTGGTCGGCCCGAAACCCCCTCCACCGCTGCCTGACCAGATCATTCCCCGCCCCGCGAAAAGCCACCGCCCCGAAGGCGCCGCGTCCCCCGCCAACCTCCTCTCGAAGGTGACCGAACTCGTCGTCCCGAAGCCGATCGTCCCCCCGATCGTTCCACCGCCCCCGGTTATCGCCACACTGAACCCAGGCTCCGGCAGCGACGCCACCACCGGCGCCGCGCCCGTCCCCGGACCTGGCACCGGGGCCGGCGGCGAAGGGAACGGCACCGGTAGCGGGCGCTCCGGAAATGGCGACGGCGACGGTGGCGACGAGACTCGGCCTCGTCTCATCAAAGGCCGCTTCAAGAACAAGGATTTCCCCAACGCCGAAGCCATAATCGGCGCGGGCGGGATCGTCGGCGTGCGCTACACCGTCGAGACCGACGGCAGCGTCACGCACTGCATGGTCACGCGCTCCAGCGGCAACGCGGTGCTCGACGCGACCACCTGCCGGCTGATCGAACTGCGCTTCCGCTATCGCCCCTGGCTCGACGTCGCGGGGAAACCGGTCCGATCGACCGTCGTCCACAACCAGGAATGGGTGAACCGGCTCGGTCCGCCATCACGCGGTAACTGAAGCCTACCGCCCCAGCCGCCCGCCACTAAGCATACGCGCCACCGCCGGCGAAACCGTCATCAACCCCCGCCCCAGAACGATCGTGACCCCGAGCACCAGCAGCGGCTGCACCAGAAGATAGGCCGGATACAACCCCGCCCCCAGCGCGCCGGTCGCCAATCCGATCATCGGCCCGAACAGCCACAGCAGCACCAGATGATCGCAGAACGCGAGAAATCCGTACCGCTCGATCCCGCGCAATCGGTCCGCAACGTTGCTCCCAGCCAAGCCCCAGGCTAGCCGCCAGAACAGCACCGCGGAGGCCAATCGAAACACGATATCGAATGCCGCCATCAGATGCGGATGTGCGTCGAAGAACGCGTTCCCCAGTAGCGCGGTCCACAGCCGCGGCGCGATCAGTGCGACGAATGGCAGCGCGCATAGGGCGACAGGCCAGCCCGCCACCCGCTCCGCCACGCCAAACCGTCGCACGGCGACTCCCGCGGTAAAGAACAACAGGATCTGCGGTCGCAGCAATAGCGGAACGTGTACTCCGGACACGCTCCACACGACCACTATCGATGCGACCAGCGCCAGCCGGGCATTCGACGCGCGTACCAGACCGGGCGCGAGCATCATGCAGACGAACAGGTCGCGCAGGAACGGCATCTGCACGTTGACGTCGTTCGCCTGCACGAGCGGCACCAGTTCGTTGAGCGTCCAACCGATACTCGTCGGCGTCGGCGCCTTCAAATCGCCGAACGTCGCCGCCGCCCCCACCAGCAGGATCGCGATCGCGTTCCACAGAACCATCGGCAGCAGGATCGTCCGCGCCTTGCCGAGCAGGAACGGGCCGTAGTCCTGGCGCGTCGCGGTCGAGACGACCAGCCAGCCGGAGATCATCCCGAGCAGCGGCACCGCGCTGCGCCCGAACACCTCGCCGAGCGCCGTTCGCAGCACCGCCTGCCAACTGAACGCCACCGCCGCCAATTCCTCGGCAGTGCGTCCGGTCCAGGCGTGGACGTAGACGATTCCCATGATCCCGATCAGCCGGGCGATCGCGATCGCGGTGGAGAGCCGGCTATCCGCCTCGCGCGCCGGTTCGACCATTCCCGTATACAATTCTGACCTCTTCTCACGTTCGGCGAGCGCCTTACCCGGCTTGTCGCGCGCGAACACCTCCTTCAGGATGGAGCGGACGCCATGGGGGACCAAGACATGATCGCCGCATTCCTGCTGCTGGCCGCGCAGGCTAGCCCCGACGCGGCCCTATTGCGACGCGTCGAACGCGTGCTGGAGCGCAGCCCGGTGATCGACGGGCATAACGATCTGGCCTGGGAAATCCGCGAACTGCACGACGCGAAGGTCGAGGCGGTCGATCTTTCCGTTGACACTGCGCGGCTGCCGGACCCGTTGCAGACCGACATTCCTCGCCTGCGCGAAGGTCATGTCGGCGGCCAGTTCTGGTCGGTCTACATCCCCGCCGATGCGCCAGAGCCGGTCAGAACGACGCTGGAGGAGATCGATATCGTACGCCGCTTCGTTGCGGCCAACCCGGCGACGTTCGAACTCGCCACCACCGCCGCGGATATTCGAAGGATCGAGAAGGCCGAGCGGATCGCCTCGCTGATCGGCGTCGAGGGCGGGCACCAGATTGATGGGCGGCTGTCGATGCTGCGCCAATATCGTGGGCTCGGTGTGGCCTATATGACCCTGACGCACGGCAAGAGCCTGAACTGGGCGGACAGCTCGACCGACACTCCGCGTGCCAACGGTCTGAGCGACTTCGGGCGGCAGGTGGTCGCCGAGATGAACCGGATCGGGATGATTGTCGACGTGTCGCACGTGTCCGACGCGACGATGGCGGCGGCGCTGGCGGCGACCAAGGCGCCGGTGATCGCCTCGCACTCCAGCGCGCGGGCGATCGCCGATGCGCCGCGGAATATCCCCGACGACCTGCTCCGCGCGATCGGCGCGAACGGCGGCGTGGTGATGGTGAACTTCTATCCCTCGTTCCTGTCAGGCGAGTGGCGGGCCTGGGATGTCGCACGCTCGGCCTATGCGAAGTCGGTCGGCGTTCCGGCGAACGTTTACGGCGCGAAATCGCCTGTGCCGTTGGCGACCTGGGACGCGGCGCATCCGGAGCCTAAGGTCACTGCCGCGACGGTCGCCGATCATATCGAGCATATCGCGAAGATCGCCGGTCACGATCATGTCGGGATCGGCGGCGATTTCGACGGTATCCAGGGGACCGGGCCGATCGGCTTGAAGGGTGTCGACGGCTATCCGCTGCTGTTCGCCGAACTGGCGCGGCGCGGGTGGAGCGATGGCGACATGGCGAAACTGTCCGGCGGCAACGTCTTGCGCGTCATGGAACGGGCCGAAGCGGTCGCGAAGAGCATGGCAGGTATGCCGCCCATCGACGCGACCGACGTGGCGTCTCGGTAGATCGGGTTCCCGTTCCCAAGTCGGAGCAAAGCCGGACTTCTTCTCCCCTCCTTGGAAGGGAGGGGGCGGGGGTGGGTCTGGTTCCGCGAATACCAGGGCTGATGACTCACACTCGCCAACCCACCCCCAGCCCCTCCCTTTCAGGGAGGGAGAGTTCGCCCTTCAAGGATCCGGCATCCGCTGCGGCACCGGCGGCTCGACCACCAGCGGCGGCACCGTACGCAGCACAAGCCCGATCACCAGCGCGGCCACGCCGAGCAACAGGCAGAATGCCGTCACCCCCGGCCACCCGGCATGCGTCCACGCGAATCCACCTGCCGATCCGAGCACGCTCGACCCCATGTAATAGAAGAACAAATAGAACGCCGCCGCCTGTCCGCGCGAGCCCTGCGCCCGCCGTCCCACCCAGGCGCTCGCGATCGAATGGGCACCGAAGAAGCCGATCGTCACCACCGCGATCCCGGCGATCACTAGCACCAGCGGCGTCATCGCGGTGAGCGCGACGCCGGCGATCAACAGCACGACCGGGATCCAGAATACCTTCCGCCGCCCGAGCCGCCCCGCTAGCGTCCCGAACTTGGCCGAACTCACCGACCCCAGCACGTACAGCAGGAACACCCCGCCGACCGCCGCCTGGCTGAGGCCGTAGGGCGGGCTCATCAACCGGAAGCCCGCGTAATTATAGATCGTGACGAACACGCCCATCAGCAGGAACGCCTCGAGATACAGCAGCGGCATCGCACGATCGGTGAACAGCGATCCGGCACTCCGCAGCAGCGCACCCGGCCGTCCGACGCTTGGCGTGAAATTGCGCGAGAGCGGCGCGAGCCGACGGAATGCCTCCGCCATTGCGAGGCCGGCGACGCCGACTGCGGCGAGTGCCCAGCGCCAGCCTTCGAGATCGGCGACGATGCTCACGACCAGCCGCCCCGCCATCCCGCCGAGTGCGCTGCCCGCGATATACAGCCCCATCGCCGCGCCAACCGCGCCCGCATCGACCTCCTCCGCGACATAGGCCATCGCCACCGCCGGCACGCCCGCGAGCGCGACGCCGGTCAGGAAGCGCAACACGAGCAACCCGCTCCACCCCGGCACGACCGCCGCCGCCAAGGTCAGCGCCCCCGCCGCGAACATCGCCGCGATCATCAGCGGACGCCGGCCGACGCGGTCCGAGACGAACCCCGCGAACAGGATGCCGATCGCGAGCGGTCCGGTCGCGAGCGACACCGCCAGCGACGCAGCTTCCGCAGTCAGGCGATACTGCGCAGCGAACAGCGGCAGCAACGGCTGCACCGAATAGAGCAGCGAAAAGGTCGAGAACCCTGCGAACAGCATCGCCAACGTCAGGCGACGATAGGCGGGCGTGCCAAGAGCGATAGGCGCTTCAGAAGCCACTCAGGAAGCTCGCAACGTTGTGCCCCAGTGCAGCGACCGCGTAGCCGCCTTCCATGACGATCGCGGTCGGCCAGCCCCGTGCGGCGATATCTCTGGCCAGCACCGCATAGTCGGGCATGGTCAGCTTGAAGTGCGAGATCGGATCACCCTCCCACGTGTCCGCGCCAAAGCTGACGACCAGCAGGCCGGGGTCGAACGTGGCGATCGCGTCGAGCACGGTCGTCTGCGCGGCCCGAAATGCATCGATCTGCGTGCCGTGTGGCAAGGGAAGGTTCAGCGTGGTCCCGACTCCTTCGCCTTCGCCGGTTTCGTCGTCGTGGCCCCAGTAGAACGGATAGTCGGTCTTGGGATCGGCGTGGACCGATGCATAGAACACGTCGCTCCGGGCATAGAAGATGTCCTGCGTGCCGTTGCCGTGGTGATAGTCGATGTCGAGGATCGCGACGCGGGCGACACCGGCGTCGCGCGCGGCCTGCGCGGCGATCGCGGCGGTGTTGAGGTGGCAATACCCCCCGCAATAGTCCGCGCCGGCGTGGTGGCCGGGCGGGCGGCACAGCGCGAACGCGGCGCGGTCTCCGTCGAGTACGGCGTGCGTCGCGGCAAGTGCGGATTGCGCGCTGGCATAGGAGGCGGCCCAGGTCTCGGGCGTGATCGGCGTGGTCGCGTCGAAGCTGTGCGCGCCGATCAGCGCGTCGATCCGGGTGAGGTCGAGCGGACGGCGGCCGCGGATCGGGAAGGTGTAGGGGATCGCGTCGCCCTCGCGTCCGGCTTCGCGCCACAGTCGCGCCGCGTCCTTCAGGAACGCGACATAGGCGAACGAGTGGACGGCCAGGATCGGCGCCTCGCCCCGATCTTCCGGCGCCTCGACCGGACCGAGCGCGCGGAGGATCGCGTCGATCCGCGCGGGCGTCTCGGCATAGGCGGTGAACGCGCCATTGTGCAGTTCGCGCGCAGGGGCGTGGGTTCGCTGGGGGTCGTCAAAGAACAGCCGCATGTTTGCTCCTTGGTGCGCGGTCACGAGGGAAGAACCAACCGATCGCGTCCTGGGTCCTACGGGATCTCGCGCGCCCGGCAAATTCGAAGGCTCAGAACAGCGCCAGTTGCCGATCGTCGTCGCCGCTCAGCAGCCAGCGCCCGATCACGTCGTGCCGGGTCCGGCCGACATGGCTGTGGACCAGCACGAACGCATCCACGTCCCAGCCGATCGGCGCAATGGGTTGCGTGAACGACACGCCGTCGCGGTAGCCGAGCGTCATGTGCGGACTGAACCGATAGCCTTCGCGGGCGCGTAGCCCTGCCGCCTCGCGTGCCACCGCAATCCGCTGATGCAGTGCCGCGAGCGAGGCGTTCTTGTGGCGCGGACGCAGGGCGATAGAGCGATCGCTGCCGACCGCGGTATCGAACTGGAGTGCGAATGGCGCCCCTTCGACCGCATCGCCGATCGCTTTCAGGTCGCGTTCCAGCGTGGTCGAGACGCGATCATGGTCGTCGAGGATATCGATCGTCACGTGCAGATGCTCGGGGCGCAGCTTGTCACGGTCGGTCTCGAACCACGACGCTGCGGCGGTGATCTGGCGCGCTAACGGGAGTGGCGGGCGGAGCGCGAAGAACAGGCGGTGACGAGCGAGCGGTCGATGAAACATGCCGGTTTCCGAATTGGGTGAGGCAGGCTTGTTGCTAATATGTTCCACTGCTTTCGTCTAGTTAGCGCGCGCGATCGGAGGGCTCCATCCACACCCCGGCGGAAGCCGGGGCCCAATTGGAAAGGTCATAGTAACAAAGCGTGGAGGCCAGTTAGCAACGTCGCCCAATTGGACCCCGGCCTCCGCCGGGGTGGTGCATCTTTGCTAGCTCGCCCTTCTACCGCGCCAACGCTTCCGCGATCAGTTTCCGCGAGTTCGCGACCCCGTACAGCGCGATGAAGCTCCCCATCCGCGGCCCCTGCTCGGACCCGAGCAACGTCTCGTACAACGCCTTGAACCAGTCGCGCAGGTTCTCGAACCCGCCGGTCTTGCCGATCTCGTAGACGATGTTCTGGATATCCTCCGCGCTCGCCTCAGCCGGCAACGCGGCGAGTTCCGCATCGAGCCGGTCCAGCGCCGCGACCTCGACACCCTCGGGCGCGCGGCGCTTCAACATCGGCGCGACGAAATCGCGACTATAGGCCAACGCATAGCCGATCAGCCGGTCGAGCTCGGGGTATTTCGCCGCCGACGCATCGGGCACATAATTGGCCAGATAGCCCCAGACCTGATCCTTGCTCGCGTCGCCCATCACGCCGACGAGGTTGAGCAACAGTCCGAACGTCACCGGCAACTCGCCAGTCAGCAACTTACCGTCATGAATGTGATGCACCGGATTGCCGAGCTTCTGCTTCAGGTCCTGGCCCGCATAATTGCCGCGGAACTGCCAATATTCGTCTACCGCGCGCGGGATCACGCCCATGTGCAACGACTTCGCCTTCTTGGGCTCGCGGTACGCGTAGAAGGCCAGCGATTCCTCGGGACCATAGGTCAGCCACTGCTCGAGGCTCAGACCGTTGCCCTTCGACTTCGAGATTTTCTCGCCATTCTCGTCGAGGAACATCTCGTAGTTGAAGCCCTCGGGCGGGCGGCCGCCGAGCACGCGCGCGATCTTCGACGACTGGGTGACCGAATCGATCAGGTCCTTGCCTGCCATCTCGTAATCGACGCCGAGTGCGACCCAGCGCATCGCCCAGTCGACTTTCCACTGGAGCTTGGCCTTGCCGCCGAGGACGCTTTGCTCGATCCGCTGGCCCTCATCCTCGAACGCGATCAAGCCTGCTTCGGCATCGATTACTTCGATCGGCACCTGCAATACGATGCCGCTGGTCGGCGAGATCGGCAGCACCGGCGAATAGGTCGCGCGGCGCTCAGCCCGCAGCGTCGGGAGCATCACGTCCTGGATGCCCTGGAAGTGACGGAGCACGCCTTTCAGCGCCTCGTCGAAGCGGCCGGACGTGTAATATTCAGTGGACGACGCAAATTCATAGTCGAAGCCGTAGCGATCGAGGAATTCGCGGAGGATCGCGTTGTTATGCGCCGCGAAGCTCGAATGCGTCCCGAACGGATCGGGGATCTTCGTCAGTGGCTTGCCGAGATGCTCGCGCAGCATGTCGCCGTTGGGAACGTTGTCCGGAACCTTGCGCAGCCCGTCCATGTCGTCCGAAAACGCGATCAGGCGCGTCGGCGTGTCGCTCAGCGCGTGGAAGGCGTTGCGCACCATCGTCGTGCGCAACACCTCGTTGAACGTGCCGATATGCGGCAGGCCCGACGGTCCGTAGCCCGTCTCGAACAGCACCGGGTCGCCCGACTTACCGTTCGGATAGCGCTTGAGGAGTTTGCGCGCTTCCTCGTACGGCCAGGCTTTGGATTCGAGGGCGGCGGTGCGGAGTTCGTCGGTCATGATGCAGCGCGACTAGCGCGTGCACTCCGATCCGTCACCCCCACCGCCGCTCGCGACTCAGCGGCAACGATCCTTTGCGGTGATCGTCCGGTCGACCGCACGGCCACCGAGCGCACCCGCTGCACCGCCGGCCAGCGTGCCGAGCAAGCCGCCGCCGACCGCATTGCCGAGCACTGCGCCACCGACGCCGCCTGCGACGAGGCCGGTCGTGCCGCTCGAATGACGGCAACGCTTGGCGCGATAACGACGGTCATGGCCGCGATATTCGCGCTTCGAGCGGGCTTCGGCCTTGCCCGTGGGGATCACGGCAGCCGCCGGAATTGCGAGCGAGAGCGCGCTCAGCGCCATGAGAAATTTCCGCATGATGATCGTCCCTGCTGATGTAGGTAAAGTTTGGTATCGATGAGTGCGCAACGCACGTGGACCGTGCCGGTTGCGTAACGGCCGATAAGGGTGAGTTTGTTGGTGGAGGTTTGCACAACCGCGAGGGGTGCAGCACATCAGGCTGAAACCGCCGAAAGCGTGTTTCCCCGCGAAGGCGGGGATTCAGACTGGGCTCCCGCCTCCGCGGGAGAACAAGCAGCGAATGGTTGCCCTTTCGTTCTCATTGCAGCAAGGTCGCGCAGTGCTTCGCTATCCTGCCCTCCACGCCAGCCACGCCGGCATCTGGATCGCGAACGCCGAGGGCACGCGTCCGATCGGACGGGGCGAGGCGATCCGGATCGCGGCCGATACGCCGGTCATCATGCTTAATGCGCCGCTAGTCGGGCAGCGACTCGGCTATCCCGACCTGTCGGGGCTCGACCTGCTCGAACTCTACGCGTTCCTCCGCCCCGCACAGTTCGCCGTGCCGACGCCGAAGGGGATTGCGCGGGTTACCGGGCTCGACGTGCCGAGTGAGGATGCTGAGGTTGCACCGTTTCTGCTGCGTGCGGCTGAGGCAATGCTGGCGCTTACTGATGGCGACTGGCCCGAGCGCGAGGGCGCGTGGACCGCGGCGCAGTCGCTGTTCCGCCTCCGCTGGCCCTGGGCGCCGGTCGTTGCCGAGCGATTGAAGAAACCCGCGGTCAACGAACGCTGGCTGTTCTCGTCGCTCCCCGAATGGGAGGAGCACGCGCCGCGACCCGCCCCGCGTACCGTGACGATCGAGCCCGGCGATGCCGAAGCGCGGCTCGTCGACCTCACCGGCCACGGCGCCGAGGAACGTCCCGGCCAGCGCGCCTATGCCGGCGCCGCCACCGCCGCCTTCGCGCCACGGGCGATGCGCGACACGCCCAATCTCGTCCTCGCCGAGGCGGGCACCGGGATCGGCAAGACGCTCGGCTACCTCGCCCCCGCGTCGCTATGGGCGGAAAAGGCCGGCGGCGCGGTGTGGATTTCGACCTACACCAAGACGCTGCAGCGCCAATTGGGCCAGGAAACCGCGCGCCTTTATCCCGACGCCGCTATCCGCAAGGCGAAGGTCGTCACGCGCAAAGGCCGCGAGAACTACCTCTGCCTGCTCAATCTGGAGGACGCGCTGCAAGGCGGGTTCGCAGGCCGCGCGGCGATCCTCGCACACCTCGTCGCGCGCTGGGCCGCGTATAGCGCGGACGGCGACATGGTCGGCGGCGACCTGCCGGGCTGGCTGCCGACGCTATTCCGCCGCAACGGCTCGACCGCGCTGACCGACCGGCGCGGCGAGTGCGTGTATGCCGGCTGCCCGCACTACCGGAAATGCTTCATCGAGCGCGCCGCCCGCGCCTCGTCCGACGCCGACATCGTCATCGCCAACCACGCGCTGGTGATGGTCAACGCCGCACGGGGCCGCGAACTCGCGACCCGGCCGACGCGCTACGTGTTCGACGAGGGCCATCACATCTTCGACGCCGCTGATTCGATGTTCGCGACCGCGCTGACCGGCGCGGAGACGATCGAACTCCGCCGCTGGATACTCGGCCCCGAATCGAGCGGTCGCGGACGCCGGCGGGGGCTCGCCGCACGCCTGTCCGATCTCGCCAGCTATGACGAACAGGGCGCGCGGGCAATCAGCGATGCGGTGACCGCAGCGGGCGCACTGGCGAGTGACGGCTGGCTGCAACGCCTCGGTGAAGGCGCGCCGTTCGGACCGATCGAGACGCTGCTCGCCGCCGTCCGTGGCCTCACCTACGCGCGGGCCGAACAGCCGGGCGACGCAGGATACGGGCTGGAGACCGAACTCGCCGAACCCGATGCGACGCTGATCGAAGCCGCCGCGCCCGCCGCCGCAGCCCTCGACGCACTGGTCCGCCCGCTCGTGACGCTCGGTCGCCGCCTCGAAGCCGTGCTAGCCGAGGCACCCGACTGGATGGACGCGCCGGCCCGAGCGCGAGTCGAGGGCGCGATCGCCTCGATCGGCTGGCGCGCGGAGACGGTGGCGTCGTGGCTGTCGCTTCTCGCGCGCGTCGGTGGACCCGTCGACGGCGATTTCGTCGACTGGCTCGCGGTCGACCGGATCGAGGGCCGCGAGTTCGATATCGGCCTCCATCGCCACTGGCTCGACCCGACCCGGCCGTTCGCCGAGATCGTCCTGAAGCCCGCGCACGGTGCACTGGTTACCTCGGCGACTCTGACCGGCGGCGGCGATTGGGAAGTCGCCGAAGCTCGGAGCGGTGCGCCGCATCTCCTGCGCCCCGCCGCCCGGTTCGAGGCGAAGAGCCCGTTCGATTATACGCGGCAGGCCGAAGTGCTGATCGTCACAGACGTGAAGCGCGGCGATATCGGCGCGCTCGCCAACGCCTATGCGCAGCTGATCGTCGCCAGCCGCGGCGGCACGCTTGGGCTGTTCACCGCGATCCGGCGCCTGCGCGGTGTGCATGGGCGCATCGCCGATCGACTCGCGCGTGAAGGCCTGCCGCTTCATGCGCAACACGTCGATCCGATCGATACCGGCACCCTGGTCGATATTTTCCGCGACGATCCGGGGGCATCGTTGCTCGGCACCGATGCACTGCGCGACGGCGTTGACGTGCCCGGCGAGTCGCTGCGGCTTGTCGTGATGGAGGGCGTGCCCTGGGCGAAACCATCCGTCCTGCATGCCGCACGCAGGCTCGCGGGCGGCGGTTCGGCGTATGACGACCGGCTCGTCCGCGCGCGCCTCGCGCAGGCGTTCGGCCGGCTTATCCGCCGCGCCGACGATTCCGGGGTGTTCGTGATGCTGTCCGCCGCGATGCCCTCGCGCCTGCTAAGCGCGTTCCCGCCGGGCGTGCCGATCGCGCGCGTCACGCTCGAAGAAGCGGTGGCCCGAGTCGCAAGCCGGCTTTCCTCTAGCCCGCGCGTAGGGCATGAAAGCCGCGAACCGGCTCGAGGATTGCCATGAAGACGTTGACGCTGTTGCGCCACGCCAAGTCCGGCTGGGACGATCCGGTCGCGCGCGATTTCGATCGCCCGCTTAACGCCAAGGGCAAGCGTGCCGCGGCGATGGTCGGTCGGCACATGCGATCGCTAGGGCTTACGTTCGATCATGCGATCGCGTCGCCGGCGGTGCGGGTTTCGGAGACGTTGGAGCAGATCGAATCGGGCTATGGTCGGACGATCGCGCCGGACCTGGATCGGCGGGTGTATCTGGCTTCGGCTGCGACGTTGCTGGATGTGGTGCACGGGTTTCCGGCCGAGGCGGACAGCGCGTTGCTGGTCGGGCACAATCCTGGGTTGGAGGATCTGGTGCTGATGCTGGTCGCGGATGGGGCCGATCCGCTGCGCGACGCGGTCGAGGACAAGTATCCGACGGCCAGTATTGCGGAGCTTCAGTTCGAGGGGGAGTGGGGCGATGTTGCGGCGGGTACGGCCCGCCTGACCCGCTTCATCCGCCCCCGCGATCTCGATCCGACTTTAGGGCCCGACGCGGACTAAATCATGTTCCCGGGAGAACAAGGAGGCCGAGGTTGCCCCAAACACGCACCACCCCGTCGAAGGCCGGGGCCCAATTGGAGAGGTGGTTGTAACGGCGGACCGCCCTACCTCACTATCGGCCCCCAATTGGGCCCCGACCTTCGCCGGGGTGGTGCAAGTTTTTGGTAAACTAATCTCGAACAAGTCCGAGACCGCGCCGCCGCTCAGTTCTTCCCCGCCATTCTCGCCTTGAGATCCGAGAACGCATTCGCCGGCCGGAACTCGTCCTCGCTGATCACCCCCGCCGCCGCCAGCGCCGCTGCCGCGTTCGGCCCGCGCGGAAACGGGTTGATCGACAGCGCCAGCGTATCCGCCGCCGCCTCGCCAAGATCGATCGTCCCCCCCTCGATCGCGACCGTATCGAGCGCATCGTCTGACAGTTCGACCTCGTCGCCCTCCGAAACCAGCTGATCGACGAACAACAACGCAACCGGCTCGTCGATCTGCGTATCGAGCGGCTCGTCGGTCACCGAACACGCCTGCACCGCCGCGCCAGTCACGCGCCCCTTCACGACGATGCCACTGTCGGTGCGCTTGATCCCGAGTCGAGCGTCGAGTCGCGTTATCGAGAGCAGCGCAAACCGCTTCGCCAGCGCCGCGCGCTCGTCCTCGGTCGCGGCGATCTCGACGATCCGCTCGCGCTCGCCGATCGTGTCGAGGCGTTCGGGACGGCTGAACTCGGGCTTCACGGCAATTCTCCAGATAACAGATGTGGTAGTGGCGTCGCAGCCAGCCCCGCATGAAACGTCATCACCGACTCGCGGACATGCGTCAGCGCGGCATCGTCGGGCGTCACACCCCGGTACAGGTTGCGCACCAGCGCCGGCGCGATATCGCCCGCCGCCAGCCCGTCGCGATATGCACCAAGACGCCCGCCGAGCATGCTCATCATCTTGCCGATATGCTTGCCGACGATGATGTCGCCGATCCCGATTTCCCGGAGCTGCCCATCCATGTCGTCGACGAAGCGTTCCGCCAGACGCGCCGCGGGTTCGCCGCCAGCGGGCTCCGTCTCGAGCCGCAGCATGACGATCGCCAGCAACGTCGCGATCATGTCGAAGCGACCGTCGACCGTGTCCGGCACCGCGCCCTCCCGATACCAATGCTCCGCACGCGCTCGACCGACGACGGCGTTGTACAGCGGCAGCGCCTCGTCGGGCTTCTCGCCGAGCAGTCTTCCCAACCAGCTCAAAATCTATCGTCCTCAACACGAAGCCGCGCTTCGGCTTGTTTGCCCGCGCATCCTCGCATATCGAGGCGATCGGCGGCCGATGCAATCGCGTGGGACCCGTCACGTGTTTTCGCGTGCCCCGGTTGGGAGTTTATATGAGCGTGTTTTCCGCCCGTACGGGTCTCGCCGCCGCACTTGCGGTCGCCGCATTGGCCAGTGGGGGCTGCACCCAGTTGCGCTCGCACCAGGGCTATGTCGTCGATACCGACCTCGTCAATTCGGTCCAGCCGGGCGTCGACAACCGCCAGTCGGTGCTCGCAACGCTGGGCAAGCCGACGCTCGCCGGCCAGTTCGACCAGGGCGACTGGTATTATCTTGCGCGCGACAGCCGCAACCTCGCGTTCCGCAATCCGCGGCCGAACGCGCAGATCACGCTGCAGATCAGCTTCGACCAGAAGGGCACCGTCACCGCGATTCGCCGCGGCGGGCTCGACCAGGTTGCCTCGATCGCACCCTATGGCAAGAAGACCCCGACGCTCGGACGCGAGCGCGGTTTCTTCCAGGATCTATTTGGCAACATCGGCACGGTCGGCGCCGCGGGTGCGGGCGGTGGCGGCAATGGCAGCAACACCGGCGGCGGCGGTCGCAACCAGCCGTAGCGTATAGGCTTCCGGTGAAACCTTCGGAGGACGGTTAGGCCGCACCGTGTGCCAGAGCAACGGTGCGGCCGGGCCGGGCATCATCGGCGCCGATCCCGAAAGGGGGGAAAGGGATCATCGTCGTAACGCACGTTTGACGCGATGGTTCGCCTTGCGGTGCCGTAATTTGCGAAAACAACAAACATCCGTTCTCGATAAGACTATATCCGTTACGACGGTGACTTTGCGGTACCCTCCGTCCGGGGGTGTGGTTTGGGCGAGTCGCTGTGGATCATCGACGCGTCCGCGCGAGAGATGCTGCTGTTTGCGGGCGTCGGGCTGTTCCTTGGTGGTATCGACGATCTCCTGATCGACCTGATCTATTTCGGTAACAGGATCAGGCATGGTGGCCGGCCTCGCCTGACCCTCGCCACTCTGCCGTCGCCGTGCATCGCAGGACGGATCGCGGTGTTCGTCGCGGCGTGGGACGAGGTCGCGGTGATCGGTGGGATGCTGACGACCGCGCTCGAGCGCTACGACCACGAGTATTACCGCATCTATGTCGGCGCCTATCCGAACGACCGGGGGACGATCGACGCGATTGCCGCGGTTGCCGAACGCGACGCGCGGATCCGGCTCGTAATCGGGCCACGCAACGGGCCCACGACCAAGGCCGACTGCCTCAACACCCTGTGGCATGCGCTGTGTCGCGACGATCTGCGAAACGACGCGGAGGGCGATCGGCCGACCAAGGCGGTCGTTATTCATGATGCCGAAGACGTGGTGCACGCGCAGGAATTGCGCGTCTTCGACAGCCTGATCGAGCAGTATGACGTCATCCAGCTCCCCGTCCTGCCGCTGGTCCACCGCGGTGCGCGGCTGGTGTCGGGACATTATGCCGACGAGTTCGCCGAATCCCATGCCAAGCAGATTGTCGTCCGGACCGCACTGGGCGCCGCGATGCCGCTGGCCGGCACCGGCTGTGCGATCGCACCCGCCGTCCTTGCGAAGATTGCGCAGGCACGGGGCGGCGATCCGTTCGACGCCACCAGTCTGACCGAGGATTACGAGCTGGGTTTGCGGCTCGCCGAGCTTGGCGCACGAGGCATCTTCGCGCGTGTCGCGGCGGACGACGCCGGGACGGTGGTCGCGGTGCGCGCGTATTTCCCGTGCACGCTCGGCGGCTCGGTGCGCCAGAAGACGCGGTGGATGATGGGTATCGCGCTGGCCGGCTGGGATCGTACCGGTTGGGGGCGGCCTCGCGCGGTCGCCGATCACTGGATGCGAATGCGCGATCGACGCGCGCCGCTGGCCGTCGTGATCCTCGCGGTGGGCTATCTGGCGGTGCCGATATGGGTGTTGTCGCTGCTGGCGCATGGCCAAGCCGGCGGGGCGTCGCCCTATGCGAACGGCGCCTACCCGATCGCGTTCTGGCTGCTCGTCGCCAATGGCGCGTTGCTTGCATGGCGGTTGATCGTGCGGATGATATTCACGGGACGCAGTTATGGCATGCGCGAGGCGATCTGGGCGCTGCCGCGGTTTCTCGTGGGCAACCTCGTCTCGCTGATCGCAGCGCCGCGCGCGGTGATCGTCTATATCGGCATGCTGCGCGGTGCCGCGCCGGTCTGGGACAAGACGCAACACGAGTTTCCCGACCTGCCGCCCGACGACGTCGTCACCGTCAACGATTCAGGCCTCGCCGCCGCCGCACGATGAGTGTCGGGCGCCCGCTGCGCTTTCTCGCATTGGCATTAGGCGGATGGGTCATGGTCCGCGTGGCGTTGTTGTTGCCGGAGGTAGCCTCGCTTCCACCGTCGGACATGGTCCCACGGGTTGTCCAAGTGCTAGTGCCGAAAGTTGCCGCAGCAGTTTTCGCGGGACAGCGCGTGCCGCCGCGCCTTGCGATCGTCCCATACGGTGCTGTCGCACCGCCGATGGTCTTCAAGCCGCGACCATGGCAAGCATCAACAGCTATGCCGCCGGTGTCAGTACAGCGAGATCTTCCGGATCTTCCAGCTGCGGCAGAGACACAGACTCAGGCATACGCCATTCCGTCGCCGGTAGCGCCGCCTTTGGTCGCCAACGGGCCAAGTCGTCTCACTGGAAGCGCATGGCTGCTCGCGCGTGGCGGTCCCGCCGGTACGGTGTCGGGCGGGCAGCTCGGCGCATCGCAGGGTGGTTTGCGACTGGCCTACGCGCTCGGCAGCCAGCGCAAGGTCGCGCTGGTGGCGCGCGTCGCCACACCGCTCAAAAGCGCCGGACGGGAGGCCGCACTCGGAATCGAATGGCAACCGACGCGGCTGCCGATCCGCCTCGTCGCCGAGCAACGGTTCGCGCTCGATGGTGGACGTGGCGGACCGACGATCGGCGTAATTGCCGGCTATGGTCCGGGCGACGTCGCACCCGGTCTCCGCCTGGAAGCGTACGGTCAAGCTGGCGCGATCGGGCGAGACGGGATCGAAGGCTTTGTCGATGCCTCTGGACGACTTACGCACCCGATCGGGACGCTCGCCGGGGCAAAGGTCGATGTCGGTGTCGGTGTGTGGGCAAGCGCGCAACGCGACGCCGAACGCTTCGACATTGGCCCCTCGATCGTCGCCGCGCTGCCTGTCGCGCGCAAGACCATCCGCCTGACACTCGACTGGCGCGAACGCATCGCCGGCGGCGCGCGTCCGGGCTCTGGACCGGCCCTGTCGATCGGCAGTGACTTCTGAGCGGTCGAGCCTAGCCCCGCCCGCGCAATCCGGTGTAATGCTGCGGCCGTGGATCTGTATCTCCCCGTCGCCAACCTGTCGGTCAACGCGCTCGTAATCATCCTGCTGGGCGGGGGCGTCGGGCTGTTGTCGGGGATGTTCGGCGTCGGCGGCGGCTTCCTGACGACGCCGCTGCTGATCGTCTACGGCATTCCACCGACCGTCGCCGCTGCCTCGTCCGCGAGCCAAGTGACCGGCGCCAGCGTCTCGGGCGTGTTCGCGCATTTCCGCCGCAAGGGCGTCGATACCAAGATGGGCGGGGTGCTCGTCGCGGGCGGCATCCTCGGCTCGTTCTTCGGGGCATGGCTGTTCCGCCTGCTCCAGCAAAGCGGCCAGATCGATACGGTAATCGCGATCGTCTATGTCGTGATGCTCGGCTCGATCGGCGGCCTGATGGCGAAGGAATCGATCGGCACGATCGGCCGCGCGCGGACCGGCCGGCCTCCGAAGGCACGCAAACGCCGCCATCACCCGCTCGTCGCCGCGCTACCGCTCAGGACGCGCTTCTACGCATCAGGCCTGTATATCTCGCCGCTCGCACCGCTGTTGCTGGGGTTCTTCACCGGCATCCTCACGATCCTGCTCGGCATCGGTGGCGGCTTCATCCTCGTCCCTGCGATGATCTACCTGCTCGGGATGGCGACGTCGGTGGTGGTCGGCACGTCGCTGTTCCAGACGCTGTTCGTGACCGCGGTCGCGACCATGGTGCACGCGACCACCACCAAGGCCGTCGACATCGTGCTGGCGGCGTTGCTCCTGCTCGGCTCGGTGGTGGGGGCGCAGGTCGGCGCGCGGTTCGCGACCAAGTTCCGGCCCGAATATCTTCGCCTTGGACTTGCGGTCATGGTGCTGCTGGTCGGCGCACGCATCCTGCTCGGACTCGTCTGGCGCCCCGAGGAGATCTTCTCGGTCGCGCTGTCGTGAAGCCGGGCTGGTTAGTTCTGCTCGCGCCATTACTGATGGCGCAGGCCAAGCCCGTGCTCGTCCCAGACGTGTCACAACGCAATATCGAGATCGCCTACAGCTTCACCGGTGCCGAGCTGCTGCTGTTCGGTGCGATCCTCTATCCCGGCGGCCGCCTGCCGACCGGTGAGCAACCCACCGACATCGTGGTCGTCGTCAAGGGTCCGACCCAGTCGATCCTGATGCGCGAGAAGGAGAAGGTCGCCGGTATCTGGGTCAACGCCGCGCGCCTGCGATACCGCTCCGCCCCCAGTTTCTACGCGATTGCCTCGTCCAAGCCGATCGACCGCCTCGTCGACGACCGGACGCGCGCGATCTACGAGCTCGGCCTCGACAGCCTGCAATTGTCACCCGCGTCGAGCGCACCGGCGCCGACCCAGGATCGTTTTCAGAAAGGGCTCGTCGACCTCAAGCGCCGCGCCGGCCTGTATTACGAGGCACCCCGCGCGGTCGAGATCACCGACGGCGTGCTCTACCGTGCGCGCGTGTCGATCCCCGCCCGCGTGCCCGTCGGACGATTCACCGCGGAGACGTTCCTGATCCGCGACGGGCGGGTCCTGGCGGCCGCGGTTCGCGACATCGACATTCGCAAATCGGGCTTCGAGCGATTCGTCGCCCGCGCCGCAGACCGTTCGGCGGTAACCTACGGGCTGGTCGCGGTCGCACTGTCGGTGTTCCTCGGCTGGGCAGCAGGCTGGATCGCGCGCAGGGTTTAGCGCGTCGCAGCGACCAAACGCGCACCAACGCACCGGTTTTCTCAGCAAGTTCAACGCCATCGTCATCGGATATTTACAATTATCGCGGCAGGGTCGGTCCGAAATGACTGGAGACCTTGCGGCTATGAGCGACATGCCGGGACCTGGCGCATTTTTGCGCGCAGCACCCCTGACGGGCGGATTCGCGAGCGTGAGCGCCGCAGCGGCACCGGTCGGCGTGGTCTTCGCGATCGCCGGATCGAGCAGCCGCATCCTGCTCGATAGGGCTGCGATCGCGGTGCTGCATGACGATTCCGATCCCGTCGTCGCAGCGGCCGGACAAGTCGGCAGCCAGATCAAGATGCGTGTCGGCGCGACGTGGCTGGTCGCCAACATCCGCTCGCTCAAGCTGGAGGATGCCGCCGGGACCTGCGTCGCGGCGGAGATCGACTATCTCGGCGAAGGCGACGAGGACAAACTCACCGGCAAGCTCTATCGATTCCGCCGCGGCGTGACGCGCTATCCGATGCCCGGCTGCGAGGTGTTCCCGATCACCACGGCCGACCTGCAACAGGTTTATGCCGCCGACGACCGTGCGAACATCACGATCGGCACGGTATATCCGACGACCGATATCCCCGCTGCGCTGTATGTCGATGCGATGCTCGGCAAGCATTTCGCGCTCGTCGGTTCGACCGGCACTGGCAAGTCGACCAGCGCCGCGCTGATCCTGCACCGCATCTGCGAACTCGCGCCGCAGGGGCATATCGTGATGATCGACCCGCATGGCGAATATGCCGCGGCGTTCAAATCGAACGGGGCGATCTACGACGTTTCGAACCTGCAGATGCCGTATTGGCTGATGAACTTCGAGGAGCATTGCGAGGTCTTCCTGACCAGCAGCGGCTCCGCGCGGCAGTTCGATGCCGACATCCTCGCCAAATGCCTGCTCGCCGCGAAGGCGAAAAGCCGCCTCGGACAGGAAATCGCAAAGCTCACCGTCGACGCGCCGATACCCTATATGCTCAGCGACCTGACGACGATCATCAGCGCCGAGATGGGCAAGATGGACCGCGCCGGCGACACCGCGCCCTATCTCCGGCTCAAGGCCAAGATCGACGAGATCAAGGCCGATCCGCGCTACGGGTTCATGTTCTCAGGCATGCTCGTAGCGGACACGATGGCAAGCTTCCTTGCCCGCATCTTCCGCCTGCCCGGCGACGGCAAGCCGATCTCGATCATCGACGTGTCAGGCGTGCCGTCGGATATTACGTCGGTGGTAGTCGCGGTACTCGCGCGGATGACGTTCGACTTCGCGATCTGGTCGCGCAACGAACCGCAGCGGCCGATCCTGCTCGTCTGCGAAGAGGCGCATCGCTACATCCCGGCAGGGCAGGAGGCAAACAGCTCGGTCGGGCGCATTCTCGGCCGCATCGCCAAGGAAGGGCGCAAATACGGCGTATCGCTCGGGCTTATCACGCAGCGTCCGTCCGATCTCGCTGAGGGCGTGCTGTCGCAGTGCGGCACGATCATCGCCATGCGCCTCAATAACGACCGCGACCAGGCCTTTGTCCGCGCGGCGATGCCCGAAGGCGCGCGCGGCTTCCTCGATTCGATACCCGCGCTACGCAATCGCGAATGCATCATCTGTGGGGAGGGCGTGACAATCCCGATCCGCGTGAGCTTCGACGGATTGGAGGAATCGAAGCGACCGGCGTCGGGCGATCCGCTGTTCTCCGAACTGTGGCGCGACGTCGGCGGCGAGGACCAGATCATTGGTCGCACGATCCAGCGCTGGCGGGCTCAGGGCAAGTAGCGGAAAACCGGCCTATCCGTCGGCGCCCGTCAGCCGCTCCCAATTGCCGTGCGCGAAGCCGGCCCGAGTGGCATCGTCGAGCGTTACCTCGTCGAGGAAGCGCCGCGGTGCGCCGCCCTCGCGGTACTGGTAGGGAAAATCGGTCGAGAACAGCAGGCGTTCGGGACCAACGATCTCGAGGCAGCGCAGCAGATACGCTTCGCTCCACATACCGCTGCCCGTCACGTACAGATTGTTGCGCGCATAGTCCGCAAGAGGGCAGCGAAGATCGAGCGCACGTTCGAAGACCGCGGACGTCCGTTCCAGGTAGAACAGCACCACTTCGCCCCAATGGCCGAGGATGATCTGCAGATCGGGGAGTTCGTCGAACACGCCCGCCGCGGCCAGCCGTATCCATTGCAGCCCGGCCTCGTAATGCCAGCCCAGGCCAAACGCCGCGAGCGCGAGATCGGCCTTTTCGCTGATGCCCGAGTAATTGGCGTCGCGGACCGCCGCCAACGGGACCTGCGGATGGATGAACAGCGGAACGCCGAGTTCCGCCGCTTTCGCCAGCATCGGTCGCATGTCGGGATGATCGAGATGGCGCTCACGCGTCCGGCCACAGAGCAGCGCGCCCTTCAGGCCGAGGTCGCGGACCGAGCGTTCCAGTTCGCGCGGCGCCGCGTCGGCATGCGGGGTCGGCAAGGCGGCGAAACCCTGGAAGCGGCCCGGATGGCGAACGCACGTTTCGGCGATCAGGTCGTTGACGCGCTGCGCCATGTCGACGGCGGTAGCGGGCACAAGGTTGTGGAGTCCCGGCGTGGTCAGCGACAGGACCTGCACATCGACGCCCTGATCGTCCATCAGTGCCAGCCGGCCCTCGCTGAGATCGGCAAGGCGGGTGCCGGCCTCGCCGCCATCGGCAAAGGCGGACACCGGGTCATGCGGCGGCGGAGCGGCGCTCCACGCATCGCGCACGGCATGGGGCAGGATATGCTCTTCGATTGCTATCAGACGCATCGGCCATCTCGCGCTGGTGGTACCACGGGCCAACGAGCGATCGGCCGATAGGTTCGTTTCGAGTAGTGAAACGACGCCGGTCGCCTTGGTAGGGCCTACAGTGAATCGACCGCTTGGCCCTCGGCAATGCGACTGCTCTCAACGTGCCTCCGCTACCCGCCCACGCGCACGGCCAGCAATTGCGCCACCTTCGCCTTGAATTCGCACAGTTTCTCGCCAGACAGTTGCGCGACGTTCGCGAACGAGACCGAGCGCGGATTGATAGCCGCGCCGTCTTTCCACACTTCCCAGTGCAGATGCGGGCCGGTCGACATGCCCGTGGAGCCAACATAGCCGATCACCTGGCCGGCGCGCACCCGCGTTCCCGAGGACACTGCGATCCGGCTCATATGGCCGTAGCCGCTTGCCATCCCGCCACCGTGAACGAGCTTGACGAAATTGCCATAGCCGCCAGTCCGCCCGGCGAATTCTACGACGCCATCGGTCATCGCGTGGATCGGCGATCCGTACGGTGCGCCGATGTCGAGGCCCTTGTGCATTCGCGTGAAGCCCAGCAGCGGGTGGAACCGCATGCCGTAGTTCGACGTGATCCGGCCGGTGACCGGCATGCCAGAAACGGCACGGCGTTCGGTCTGCCCGTTCGCATCGAACCAGCCGCCGCGACTCGACTCGTCATCGGTATCGACGGTCGTCGCACCGGGTGCGAACCGCACGAGTTGCACTTTGCGTCGGCCCTGATCGATCCCGGCGAAGAGTAGGTCGCCCATCTGGGTCTCACCGGTTGCGGCACGCTCACGCTCCACGATGACGTCGAAGGTGTCCGCCGCCGTCACGTCGCGGCCGATCGAAAGCCGGGTCGAGATAGCCTTGATGAACGACTCCACGGCCTTTCCGGGAACACCGGCAGCACGCGCGGATCGGTACAGGCTGGAGCCGACCAGGCCCTGGATGCGCAACGGTGTCGTATCGACCGCGATCGGCTTGCGGTTCACGGTCAGCCCGCCCGCGCCGCGCGTCAGCGATAGCGCCAGATCGAACCGCGCGCGGAAATTAAGCTGCTCCAGCGGCCGCGCGACGGTGCGATCCGGCCGCCGCCCGAGCGTCAGCGCGATCCGCGTGCCCGCCGGGATGGCCTTCGGATCGACCGACTGCGCGACCAGCGCCGCCGCAGCCTCGGCGTCGTTCCGGCCAACGCCGGCGCGCATCAGCGCTCGGTCGAACGCATCGCCTTGGCCGAGCGTCGCTGACAGTTCGAGCGTCGGCCGTTCGGGCACGTCGGCGAGCGGCGCGACGAGATCGTTGGCTGCCATCCGCCGCCCGGTAGTCGCGCCTTGGCCGAGCGGCGCAATGCCCTGCGCCCGCGTTTCCTCCCACTCGGCACCAGCGAGCGTCGCTGGCACCGCACCGACCAGCGGTTTGAACCCCGGCGCCAGCATGACGGTCGCGGCACACAGCGCGGTGCAGGTCGCGAGACCGCGCCACCAGTCGCGACTACCGATCCGTGCGCCGAGATCGGGCACCCAGTCGATCCGCGAAGGCGCAGCATTTGGCGCGATATCCGATTGCCGATCGAGCGCACGACCAAAGCCGCGTGCCCCGCCGCCCGCCAGTTCCAGCGCCTGATCCTTCTGCAAATACACGCGTGCCCGCCCTGAAATCGTCCGAATTCTCGTGCGCCGTTTCATCCCCGGCGCGAGCGTCGGGTTGTGGCGAGGACATGCTAAAGTCAAATTAACCGGTGTGATTGTGAGGCTTGGCGGCGGCGGGGCGTGCTCGGGCCGGGGCGGACGAGATTTGGAGACGGATACGCTGACTTTTGACTGTCCGGTTCGAAGACCGACCGATCCTTTCTACCACCCCGGCGAAGGCCGGGGCCTAGTTGGGCAGGCCAAGGTGACGAAGCGCGGCGCTATGTTAATCCTGTTCCCCAACTGGGCCCCGGCCTTCGCCGGGGTGGTGTTGGATATAAGTGAACGCGTCCTCTCCGCTCGCTGGTTCAGCAATCGAGCGCACCCGGCAATTCATCCCATCAACACCCCGCAATTCTACCCAGGTCATTGCGCCAGCCCACTTTACCCCCGATGTTGCCCGCCATGAGCGACGAAGTCTCCGCTGGCGTGACCGCGGTTCTCGGCCCGACCAACACGGGCAAGACGCACCTCGCGATCGAGCGTATGTGCGCGCATTCGAGCGGCATGATAGGCTTCCCGCTGCGCCTGCTCGCGCGCGAGGTCTACGACCGCGTCGTCGCGATAAAGGGCGCGAACCGAGTCGCGTTGGTCACGGGCGAAGAGAAGATCGTCCCGCCCGACGCGCGCTGGTTCCTCTGCACCGCCGAGTCGATGCCCGACCGCGACGTCGCCTTCGTCGGTATCGACGAAGCGCAACTCGGTGCCGATCCGGAGCGCGGCCACGTCTTCACCGACCGGCTGCTGCGTGCGCGGGGGCGCGAGGAGACGATAATCCTCGGCTCCGAGGCGTTGCGGCCGATGATCAAGAAGCTCGTCCCTGGCGCGGAGATCGTCAACCGGCCGCGATTCTCGACGCTGACCTACGCCGGCGCGAAGAAGATCAGCCGGTTGCCCAAGCGCTCGGCGATCGTCGCGTTCTCGGCGGAGGAAGTGTACGCGGTCGCCGAAATGCTGCGGCGTCTTCGCGGGGGTGCTGCCGTCGTGATGGGCGCACTCAGCCCCCGCACCCGCAACGCGCAGGTCGCGATGTTCCAGGCGGGCGAGGTTGATTACTTGGTCGCGACCGACGCGATCGGCATGGGGCTCAACATGGACGTCGCGCATGTCGCGTTCGCCAGCCTCAACAAGTTCGACGGCAAGCGCCAGCGTCGCCTCACGGTGGCGGAGATGGCGCAGATCGCGGGGCGTGCGGGGCGGCATCAGCGCGACGGCACGTTCGGCGCGCTGTCCGACGATGGTCCCGGCGCGTTCCTGCCCGAGGAAGTGCTGGCGATCGAGGAACACCGGTTTCCGCGGCTCGAAAACCTCTATTGGCGGCAGGGCGAGCCTGATTTTTCCAGCATCGACGCGCTGGTGGCAAGCCTCGAAGCGCGCCCGCCCGCTGGCATTTTGCGCGCCGCGCCGCAAGCGCTCGACCTCGGCGTCTTGAAGCGGCTGGCCGAGGAGGGCTGGGTGCGCGAGCGCGCGCGGCATCCGGCGATGGTCGCGCGACTATGGGCTGCTTGCGGCCTGCCCGATTTCCGCAAAGTCGGCCTTGATCCACATGCTCGGTTCGTGTCACGGGTGTTCGGGCATCTCAGCGAGGGACGGGGGCATATCCCGCACCAATGGTTCGCGGACGAGATCGCGCGGCTCGATACGGTGGCGGGCGACGTGCCGGTGATCGCCGGGCGGATCGCGGCGACGCGGATCTGGGCGTATATCGCGCAGCGCGCCGACTGGCTGGCGGAGCCGACGCTCTGGGCCGCGCGCACCGCCGCGCTCGAAGAACGCCTGTCGGATGCGCTGCACGCGAGCCTGACGCAGCGCTTCGTCGACAAGCGCACGACCGCGTTGATGCGCCAGATCGGTGCGGATGCGGGCGCGTTGCCGGTGGTGATCGGGCCCGAGGGCGAGGTGATGGTCGAGGATCATCCGATCGGTCGCCTCGACGGGTTCCGCTTCACCGTCGCCGCGGACGCCCGCGCGAGCGACAAGCGGCTGCTGCTCGCGGCGGCGGAGAAGCGGCTGACCGGCGAGCGGTCGCGGCGCGGGCAATCGCTGGTCGATGCGCCGGACGCCGATATCGCGCTCGACGATGCAGCGCAGATCATCTGGGCGGGTCACCCGGTCGCCAAGCTTGGCGCGGGGCCGTCGTTCGCGCGCCCGAAGCTGATTCTCGACCGGTCGCTCGATTGCCTCGGCAAGCCCGCGCGGGATCGGATCGAGGCGCGGCTGGCGTTGTGGCTTGCGGGAATGCTGAAGCGGCGGATTGCCGTGCTGGTCCACCTCGCCGAATTGAGCCGTGATCCCGCGGCGACGCCGGCGTTGCGCGCGGTCGCCAGTGCGATCGAGGAGGCTGGCGGGATCCTGCCGCGGTTGCCGATGCGGCTCGCGCTCGACGCGATCGATCCCGAGGAGCGCAAGCGGTTGCGGAAAATCGGCATTACGGTCGGCGCGCTCGACCTGTTCGACGCGCGGTTGCTCAAGCCCGAGTCGGCGCGTTGGCGGCGCATCCTCGCGGCGGCTCGCGGTACGACGATAGCCGCCCCGCGAGATGGGGCGACCGTGCTGACGCGTGGCAGCACGGGTGCGGTTCTGGAGGCGGGGTTCCGTCCGCTTGGACTCCAGGCAGTCCGGATCGACCTGATCGAGCGCATCGCGCGGGCCGCGCACGATTCGCGGCAGGGTCGCACGCCGTTCGCGCCCGATCCGGCGCTCGCCACCTCGATCGGCGTCGATGCGGCATCGCTGGAGCGGTTGATGGCCGAACTCGGGTTCAAGGCGCTGGCGGGGGACACACCGCGCTGGGTGTGGCGCGGCCGTCCGCCTGCACGCGCCGTTGCGCCCGCTCCGATCGATCCGTCGCGGCAGAATGCCTTTGCCGGGCTAGCCGCACTGGTCCGCCATGGTTGAAGGCGCGATGCGGATCGATCGGTTCCTGTGGTTCGTGCGGCTCGCGAAAACGCGCAGCGCCGCGCAGGCGATCGCCGAGAAGGGGCACCTGCGCATCGACGGCCGTCCGATCGATCGCGCGCATTGCCCGGTACGGGTCGGCAACGTGCTGACGTTTGCAGTGGCCGATCAGGTTCGGGTGATCCGTGTCGAAGCGCTCCCCTCGCGCCGCGGCCCCGCCCCCGAAGCTCAGGCGTGCTATCAGGACCTGATCGCTGGAAGGACGCCCGCCGGCACGATCCGCGGTCCTGCTTCGGAATAAATTCGATCCCCCCCCGCAAGGGGAAGGTGGCGCCGACGGTGACGGAGGGGGAGGATACGCAACCGAGGTTTTTCCTTTCCTCCCTTTCCGCCTAGTAAGTGCCAGCCACCTCCCCCTGGCGGGGGAGGATACGAGAGTGCAAAGCCTGATAACGTCTCGCAGAAGGCTTGCTATGATTGACGCGAGGGGTAGGCGCGCATAGTCGCTGGCGCGTTCGTCGCCGGAAAGGAATCCGGCCCAGGAGTTCTGCAATGACCTACGTCGTCACCGATGCCTGCATCCGCTGCAAGTACATGGACTGCGTGGAAGTGTGCCCGGTCGACTGCTTCTACGAAGGCGAGAACATGCTGGTGATCAATCCCAGCGAGTGCATCGACTGCGGCGTGTGCGAGCCGGAATGCCCCGCCGAAGCGATCCTGCCCGACACCGAAAGCGGCCTTGAGCAATGGCTCGAGTTGAACACGACGTTCTCGGCGCAATGGCCCAACGTCACGCGCAACGACAACCAGACGCCGCCGGACGCCGACGCGATGAAGGGCGTCGAGGGCAAGTTCGACAAGTATTTCTCGCCGGAGCCGGGCGCGGGCGACTGATTGATCCCAGTTAGGTCAAGCCGTATGCCATGTGCGGCGTACGTGCGGCTGGTAATTTTGTTGCAAAGCTGCTACTCACGTCCGCGACGGGCGCGATGACGATAGTCGTGCGCCTGGCGTGAGTTAGACCTATCCCTCCCCCGATGCAGCAGCGACGAGTCCTTCGTCGAGGCGTCGCGGCGAGGCCTGATCCGGAAAGGCCCCAAATGGCTGCCAAGGCACTGTCCTTCGATGTCGGTGATTTCGTCGTTTATCCCAAGCACGGAGTCGGCCGTGTGATCGAGCTCCAGCGCTCGGAAATCGCCGGCATGACACTGGAACTCTACGTCCTCCGGTTCGAGAAGGAGCGCATGACGCTCCGCGTACCGACCAACAAGGCCGAAAGCGTCGGCATGCGCAAGCTGTCGTCCGACAAGACGATGCGCGAGGCGATGGACACGCTCAAGGGCAAGCCCAAGGTCAAGCGCACCATGTGGTCGCGCCGTGCGCAGGAATATGAAGCGAAGATCAATTCGGGTGACCTCGTGTCGATCGCCGAAGTGGTCCGCGACCTGTTCCGTGCCGACGACCAGCCCGAGCAGAGCTATTCCGAGCGCCAGATCTTCGAAGGCGCGACCAGCCGCCTCGCGCGCGAACTGGCGGCGATGGAAGAGCTCGACGAGCCCAAGGCGCAGGAGAAGATCCTCGACATCCTCCGCGCCGCGGCCGCGATCTACAACAAGGACAAGGTGCCGGCTTAACCGCCGGGCGCTTTGACGAGATGAAAGGGCGGTCCTGCGGGGCCGCCCTTTTTTATGCGTCTCGATCCGGGGATCGAGCGCGACCGCCCCAAAGGGGCACTTGCGATTCGGCCTCCCCGTGCGCTTCCAGGCGCATCAAAAGCGCCGGCGGACCGTCCCGAATATTTGGCGGGGCGACCCCGCCTGCATCGTGTTGTTGAGCGACGCCGCGGTGTTGAAGAACTGGCCCGATCCCAGCGCAGCGATGTATTTCTGGTCGGTGAGGTTCACCGCGTTGACCTGGATCTCTACGCCGGCGAGCGCACTCGTCACCGGGAAGCGATAGCCGACCGCAGCATCGAACAGCGTGTAGCCCTTGACCGTCACGTCGCCGGTATAGGTGACGTTGCGCCGCGAGGTAAAGGCGCCCGCGACGTTCCCGAAGAATACGCCGTCGTCGTAGTTGATCTCGCCCTTGGCGAGATGCGCCGGCGTATCGACGGTGCGCACCCCCTTGGTCGCGACGAAGGCAGCGCCGTTGACGGTGTCGTCGTCATACGTGCTGTCGTTGTACGAATAGGAGGCGATCAGCGCGAGCGGGTGGGCCACCTGATAGGTCGCGCCGACTTCGACCCCGCGGCTGGTCACGCTGCCGACGTTCTGCAGGATGCTGGGGTTGCCGAGAATGTTCGCGCCGCTGAACGCCGCAAGGAGGCGGTTCTTGAACTTGACGTCATAGCCCGCGATCACGCCGCGAAGCTTGCCCAGATCGAACCGCCACCCGCCTTCGATAGTGCGCGAGGTCTCGGGCTTCAGCGTGTCGCGGATCGCCTCGAACCCGACCTGCGTCGTGCCGAACGGCCCGCGGAACGAACTGATATACGCGCGCATGTTCTCGGCATAATTGGCAAAGAACTCCTGCCGACCGAGCTTGTAGGTCGCTCCGACCTGCGGCTGGAACCAGTCCTTGGCGGCGATCTTGCCGTTGATGAACGGTGTGCCGAACGTCGTCGTGATGCCGTTGGCGACGCGCGTGCCCTTGAACCCGCCGGCGACCGTCAGCGCGTCCAGAACTTTCCAGCTGTCGCTGACGAAATACTGGTTCGTGACCGTCGTTAGGTCGGTCAGGAAGTCGCTGCGAAACGGGTTGGTCAGGAAATCGGTGACGTCGGGGCGGTTGTTGAGGCTCGCCGCGTAGTAATTGCGATCGGTACGGGCCTGGTTGTCCTCATGCCAATAACCGACCTGCAGCGTGTGGTCGCCGAGGCGTGCGGTTGCCTTGGCGATGCCGCCGTCGCGGTTGATGCCGTATTCGGTCGTACGCACGGATAGCGCGAAGCCGTCGGGCGAGAACACGGCGGGCGTGTAGATGCCGCCGCTGCCCTTGTCGTAATGATGGTAGTATGTCGCGGTCGCGTCGAGCCAGTCGGCGACCGGCACGTCCAGCGTCATCGCGCCGAGCCAGTCGCGACGCACGCCGCCGCTGTCGTAATAGGTGTCGTTGACGTTGGTGTAGGGCGTCGGGAACACGACCCCGGCGGTCGGGAAGGGCAGCGCGCGCTTGGCGGCGGCGGCGGTCTGGTTCGCGCTGACCTGCGACAGCAGGATCGCGGTCGCATAGTCGGGGCGCAGGAAGTCGAGACCGTAGCCGATCCGCTTGAGAGTCGCGGGCGACAGGTCGGCGTAATTGCGCTCCTTGTGGAGTGAGTAATTGAGCCATCCGGTCAGCGTCGCATCGCCCAGCTTCTGGACGATCTTGCCGTTCACCTTGGTGTCGGACTGGTTGCCGTATCCCTTCCACTTGCTCGCGTCGTGAATCACGCCCGACACCGACAGCAGCGTGCCGGTCGACAATTCGCCGCTGTCGAGCCGGCCGTACAGGTGCACGGTGTCGTACATGCCATAGGTCAGCGCGACCTCGCCGCCGGCCACTTGCGACGGCGCGCGCGAGACGAATTCGAGGTTGCCGCCCAGATTGCTGGTCGAGGCGATGCCGAGCGAGCCGGCGCCCTGCGACACGTCGACGCGGGCGATGTTCTCGGCAGCGATCGCGCGGCTGACGTGGAGACCGTTATGGCCGTTGTAGAACATGTCACCCAGCGGGACGCCGTCGAGCGTATAGCCCATCTGGCTCTGGTTGAATCCGCGCACCGACAGGCGCGTGCCGAGCTCGTAGCTACCGAACGGATCCGAGCTCTGGAGCGCGACACCCGGCAGGCGGGCGACCGCCTTCAGTGGCGAACTGCCCGGCGGCAGGATCTCGATCGCTTTGCGCGACACCGTCTGTTCCTGGCGGACTTTGCCGGTGCCGTAGACGACGATCTCGCCGTTGGTATCGGGCACGTCCTGCGCAGGCGCGGCGGCGGCTGTAACCTGGGCAAAAGCGGAGCCGGCAATGGCCAGCATCGCGCTCGCCGAGGCAAGCAGAAGCGTCTTCGAAATCACTGGAGGGTCCCGCCTGTTGAATATTTGGAGCGTCGCCGCTGGAGCGGCAATCGTTGTCGCCCGCCTAACTGTCGCTCGGGTCGCTTTCGTTACGGTGACGCTACGGAATTGTGACGTTTCGTCGAAGTGTCATGGGCTGGTCATCGGACGGCGATAGGCAACCCCATGACCAAACCCGATTTCCTGTGGCATCGGCGTGCCGTGCTGGGCGCAATGGCCTCGCTTGCCGCGCTTCCCTCGATCACGGTCGACGCCGCCGCGCGCAGCGATGCCGACCCGTTCGCGCTGGGTATCGCGAGCGGCGATCCCGATACCGACGGCTTCGTGCTATGGACCCGGCTGGTCGGCGCTCGCGCAGAGCCGCTCGCAGCATCGGCGGTGATCGTCCGGTACGAAATCGCCGAGGACGCCGCGTTTCGGCACATCGTCCGCTCCGGGCAGGGCCTCGCGCATCCCGAGCGCGCGCATTCGGTCCATGTCGAGATCGTCGGATTGCCTGCGGGACGCCTGTATTGGTACCGGTTCCATGCGCTCGGCGCGACCAGCCCGGTCGGTCGCGCGGCCACCGTGCCGAAGGTCGCGGACCGGCTGCGGCTTGCGGTGACGTCGTGCCAGCATTGGGAGCAGGCACGGTTCGGCGTCTACCGCGACATCGTCGCCGCCGAGCCCGACCTCATCCTGCAACTCGGCGACTACATCTACGAACAAAGCTACCCCGACGGTACGCGCGTCCGCGAGTTTGGAGCACCCGAACCACGCGATCTCGCCGGCTATCGCCAGCGTCACGCGCTTTACAAGACCGACCCCGACCTCCAGGCGGCCCATCGCGCGTGTCCCTGGGTAGTGACGTGGGACGATCACGAGGTGCTGAACGACTATGCCGGGCTCGCCAACCGAGAAGGCCTTCCCCCGGCGCTGTTCGCACCTCGGCGGGCCGCGGCGTACCAGGCATATTTCGAGCATATGCCGATCCGCCCGAGCCTCTGGCGCGGCAAGCGCGAACCGCGGCTGTATCGGGGCGTGGATTGGGCGGACCTAGCTTCGCTGTCGGTGCTCGACACACGGCAGTATCGGAGTGCACCACCCTGTGCCGCGCCGAACGTCGCGCGCAACGTGAAGCTCGACGCGTGCGCAGAGGCTGCGGCCCCGGCTCGGACGATCATGGGGGCGGCGCAGGAACGGTGGCTGTCCGATCGCCTAGCGCGCGAGCACCGGCCCTGGTCGCTGGTCGCGCAACAGGTGTTCTTCGCACCGCTATGGCTGGACGGTGCGCGGCGATCGACCTTCAGCGACCAATGGGACGGTTATGCTGCCAACCGCGAGCGATTTCTCACCGAGATGCGCCGACCGGCGGTACGCAATCCGGTAGTACTCAGCGGCGACGTGCATTCCTTCTGGGTCAACGACCTGGACGGACCCGGCGGCGCGCCGATCGGCAGCGAGATCGTCACCTCGGCACTTGGCGCCGCATCGCCACCCGCCGGGCGGTTCGGCGACGTGGAACGCAACAATCCACACATACGATTCCACGACGTCGATCATGCCGGATGGGTGAGGCTGGATATCGACCGGTCCGCCGTCCACGCGGACCTTCGCATGATCGCCGACCGTACGCGGGCCGACAGCGTCGTTCGGTCCGGAGGGACCTTCACGTCCTCGTCCGGATCGCGGCGGATGACGGCAACAAGCTGAACGCAGTCCCTCAAACCCAGTCCGCCAGCTTGCCCATCTCGCCGCGCGGAAGGCTGCTGCCGTAGCTAAAGCTCTTAGGTCGCTCGGGAGCGGTCAACCTGTCGGCGACCACGCGATCGAGCGCAGCGGACAGGTCGGCCTGGTCTCGCCCATCGACCGGGACGATAAACGCTTTCAACCGACCGTTCGTATCGAGCCGCACCGCGACGTCCGCTACACCGTCGGTATCGCACAAGATCCGGGCGACCCGGTCCGGCCAGACATTATGCCCGCCAACCTGCACGGCCCCGTCACGCCGCCCGATCGGTCGTAGCGTGCGATCTCCCGTTCGGTCGATCCTGTCGGGAAACTCGACCCGTGCACCGTCGCGATCGACGAGGTCCCAGTCGCCATCGTCGCGCGGTGCCAGATGCCAGCGCGGCAACAGGTCGTACGTGGACGCCGGCACCTCGCGGATCGCGATCGCGCTGGTTTCGGACGCGCCGTAGACATCGACGAGACGGGCCAACCCCATCGCCAAAAGGCTGGTCGCTACGTGATCTTCGAGCGCGCCCGCCGAACTGACGCCGACGACATCGTCCGGAAAACGCTTCACGATCCGCGACAGGGCCAGCCACTGCTCCGGTACCGCGATGACGATATCACCCGCCGTCAGGTCGAGCGCCGCGCCGATCGTCCGGACGACGACGGGTATGCCCAGCGTGCCCGGCAACAGCGCAGTCCAGACCATGCCGTACAGATGATGCGCAGGAACCATCGCGACGACCCGTCGCCGATCCGCAAACCGTGCGCCCATACAGGCGGCCTCGTCGAGCAGATCGGCAAGGGCGTGACGGCAAAGACGCGGCGTCCCGGTCGAGCCTGAAGTCGCAACGGTCACCTGGGGGTCGGAAGCGTTTAGGGCTGCAAGAATCCAGTCGATCCATGCACCGACCCGCGCCGGTGGTTCCGTACCGAGCCGGTCGTCGTCCAGGCCAAACGTCTCCGCCAGCGCGCCAAGCGCGCCCAGTTGCTCGATCGAGTCGAGCTCCAGACCCTGGTCGCCGATCGGCATATCCTCGGACCAGTCGACCACCGGCAAACGGGACACGTCGCCAGCGCGCAGACGGCGTATCTCGGCTGCGACGACCGCGCAGGCGATCCGGTGCGCGGCGGATCGTTGGAGCGCGAACACGCCGGCGCGGTCGATGACGCTTTCGTCTGGCGTCACGCCGCGTCGGACTGGGTATCGAAAACCTGGTTCCGACCCGCCCGCTTGGCGGCGTAAAGGCGTTTGTCCGCCAGCGCGATCAGCGCGTCGATCGAGCCATCGGCTTCCTCCAGCGTCGCGCAACCCAGGCTCGCAGTCACATGCAATACACCGGTCGACGTCTCGACCGCGACGGTCGCGATCTCGACGCGCAGTCGCTCGGCAAGCGCCATTGCCTGTTCGAGACGGTAGCGGGGGAGGAGGACGCCGAACTCCTCACCACCCAGGCGCGCGAAGACGCCGCTCGGGGGCAGCAGCGCCGTGCAGACCTCGGCCACCCGGCACAACAGGGTGTCGCCGGCGGGGTGTCCGTGGCTGTCGTTGACGGCCTTGAAATGATCCAGGTCCAGTGCGATCAGCGCCATTGGTTCGCGCAGATCGCGCCAGCGTGCCTGTGCTTTGGCCATCGCCTGACTGAATTGGCGCCGGTTGGCGGCGCCGGTCAGGTGATCGCAAGTGAGCAGTCGCCGCAGATCCCCGGTGGCGGCTTCGCGTCGCGGCACGTCGCGCAAGATGACAGAGAACCGGGGCGGTTTCAGCGGATCGCCAGCGGAGCGCGCGACCACCAGCCGTTGGCACCAATAGCGTTCGCCATCCGCACGTTGCTGCCATCCCTCCTGCAGATGCCAACCCTCCCGACCGGCAATCACCAGTTGCTCGTCGAGACGCATGTCGTCGCCGGCCAAGTCCGTGCTCAACACATCGGCCAGATTATGGCCGGTGACGTCGGCCGGTGCATGCCCCGTCTGCCGCAGGAAACAGCTATTGGCCGATGCGATCTCGCCCTCGGGCGTGATCGTCAGTGCGGCATACCCGTCGACATCGTCCAGCAGCGTGGCAAACCAGGTATCCGCCTGACGCAAGCGGTTCTCCTGGACGACCTGTTGGCTGATGTCGGCCAGCGTCGCCATCAAGCGATCCGGACCCAGCTTGACCAGCGTGCAGGCCAGCACCTTCGGTATCAGGCCCTGCCGCCCCGGCCCGAGCTCGACGAAAATGCGGTGACCATCGCAGATACGACCGGTGGCTGGCACGAACGCCGCTACCATGCTTCGTAATTCCGGTGCGTGCTGTTCGAACGCCGAGAACAGGTTGCTGGCGTCTCTGGCACCGGCGAGCGGCAACAGGTGCTGCATCGCATGCGGGTTCATCAGACTGATCTCGCCCGCCGCGCTGCATTCGATCAGCCCGACTGGACAGGCATACAGAAATTCGAGCAGTTCCTGTTCGCTGGACGTGTCGGTCATGTGCCCGGCCTCAACGTTCGATGAGCACGTAGCGCCGCTGTATCCCGGCTGTCGCTAGCAATCGCAGCCGCACCCTTGTCGGCCGCATGCGCAACGTCAGGACGTACGGAACGATGGCGTCGAGTTCCGGCTCGTCCTCGAACCGCTGCGCCACCATGAAATTGTTCATGCACTGCGCCACCGCTTCGAAGAACGGCACACCGATCACGGTTGCGGCGTCGAGCCCCGATAGCCGAGCCTCTGTCGCATTGTAGGTCTGAACGATCGTATCCTTGGCGAAGCCGACGACCCCGTACGGCAGTGAGTCACGCTCCTGGTCGCTCATGGCGTCTAGATAGCGCAACGGTATCGACTCGAAACTCGCTTCAATCACTGACACGGTTCGTAGCTCCCTGACGACGCGTCATGCCTTCATATCGTTAAATATTGCCTTCGGTTCAACGCTATAAGCCTGACAACATCACGTTTTAAGCAATGCCATGCCCGAACGCTCGCGCCTGAAAATGGGCCCCGCCTTTCTCGGCATCATTCGCGTCGCGGGTCAGATATACTGTGGTTCGGCGACCTCCACGGTTCGTCGATCAGAAAGCCAAGCCGCGAACTGATCGGCTTCCATCGGCCGCGCGAACCAGAAGCCTTGCACCTCCTCGCACCCTAACTGCGTCAGGATCGCCGCCGCCTCCGGCGTTTCGATCCCTTCCGCGACGACACGGTATCCCAGTTTGTGCGCGAGACCGATCATCGTCTCCACCAGCACGAAATCCGGCCCCGTTGCCCGGCTCAGGTTTCGCATGAATGCCTGGTCGATCTTGACAATGCTCGCGGGTAGCCGCTGTAGATAGGCAAGGCTGCTATGCCCCGTTCCGAAATCGTCGATCGCCAGGCAGATACCGGCTTCGGCGAGTTCGCGCAGCATTGCCAGCGCTTGGTCCGGCTGTTCCATAATCGCACTTTCGGTCAGTTCGATCTCCAGCCGTTCCGGTTGCAGGTTCCGCTTCAGCAGCGCCAGCTGGATCCGGTGGATCAGATCCACCTCGGCGAGATTGGCAGCGGAGATATTCACCGACAGTACCGGCAGGATACCCGCAGGTTGCCAGTCGACCAGTTGATCCATCGCCGCGTCGAGGACCCATTGGGTCGTCGGTCGCGCCAGCGACGTCTGCTCGATGATCGGGATGAATTCGGCAGGCGATACGTCGCCCAGTCTCGGATGGCGCCACCGCAGCAGCGCCTCCGCGCCAAGGCAGCGGCCGGTCGCCAGTTCGATCCTCGGCTGGTACATCAGCCGTAACTGGTCGCCCGCCTCGAGCGCCGCCCCGAAATCCTGCAACAGGCCGTATTGGCGGCGGTGCGCAATGTCGTTCGCAGGAGAATGGAGCGCGATAGAGCCGTCCGTGCCGCGTGCATCCTGCGCCGCGCTGGCTGCACCGCGCAGGACGTCGTCGGCCGAAACGCTGCCGACGATGAACGATCGTACGCCGATCGCGACGTTGGTGACGAAGCGGACGGACGACGATGCGTGCATGGCCTCGAAGCTGGATTTAAGCAGCGTCACATAGGCTAGTTGTTCGACTCCGGGCGGCGAGATGAACGCGAATTGGGCGCTGCCCACCTGATACGCGATCCGTCCCGGTCCCAACGTCACGCGGAGCGACTGCGACGCCTCGCGAATGAAGTCGTCGACTCGTGCCAGGCCCAGTGCGCGCGTGATCCGGCTGATCTGATCGTCGCGTGCCATATCGACGACGACGGCGAACCGTTGCTCACCCGGATGGTCTCGCTCGAGATCCATCAGGTCGTCGCGGAACTGGTTCCGGGTCGGCATGCCGGTGACGGGATCGATACGTCCGAACGCGTGCTGTAATTCGATCTGCGCCATGACCATTGCTGCAAGGTCGACGAGCGCGGCCAGTTCGACGTCGGTCGCCTTTCGGGGTTCGGTCCCCAGCACGCATAGCGATCCGAGGCCGTAGCCATCACGCGTGATCAGGGGCGCGCCGGCGTAGAACCGCGTACCGGCACGGCCAAGCACGCTGTCGGCATAGCAAGGGTCGACCTGAAAATCCTCGATGACCAGCAGTTGCGCCGATTCAGCGACCTGCGCGCACGGTGCTTTTTCGCGGGGAATGCTGCAATGCTCGACGCCCACGCGTGACTTGAACCATTGGCGGTCACGGTCAGTCAGCGATACCGCCGCTACGGGGAGCCTAAAGATCTGGCTCGCCATTCGCGTAATGCGATCGAATCCTTCGCTGGGCGGAGTGTCGAGCAACTTCAGCTGATACAGAGCATCTAGCCGGGCTTCTTCGTGATGGTCGCGCACACGATTCCTTTCACGTTCCCCTCTATATTCAGAACCTTAATGGTTTAATCTACATTAGAAAACGAGCGATAAACCTACATTAGGCAGTCTTTACATCGCTGATTTCGCACGGGGCTCGAACAGGGAAAGCGGATCGCGCCGCAGCGCCGCCAAACGATCGACGCCCCCAAACATGAAGAACTTGTCATTTTTGGTTTACCTCGACCCATGACCGCGGCTAGGGAGCGCGCTTCAAAAGGGTGGCAAGGTAATGATGCGGAAGGCTATTTTTCTTTCCGTGGGCGCGTGCCTGCCGCTGTTGGCGGCGTGCAACCGGCACCAGTCGACGCTCGCGCCGTTCGGCGAAGAGGCGGACAAGGTCCTCTCGATCACCATCGTCCTGGTCATCGGCGCGATCATTCTCGCGGGCGGGCTCGCGCTGCTGATGCGCCACGCGATGCGCGCGCCGGAAGGTCGGCTGACGCACAAGGGTGGGATGAAGCTGGTACTGTGGCTCGGCGGCATCGGGCCTTCGATCCTGCTGCTGGGCCTGTTGCTCTACGCCCTGCCCGCGATGCGGCCGCGCGAGGTGGCCAATAGCGACCTGCGTATCGGTGTCGAGGGCGAGCAGTTCTGGTGGCGCGTCCGCTATGCGCCGCCGGGCGGTTCGGTTGTCGAGACCGCGAACGAGCTCCGCCTGCCCGTCGGCCGCACCGTTGAACTGTCGCTCCGCAGCCCCGACGTCATCCACAGCTTCTGGGTGCCGGGCCTCGCCGGCAAGATGGACATGATCCCCGGCCGCACCAACCGGCTGGTCGTTCGCGCGACCAAGGCGGGGACGTACCGCGGCGTCTGCGCGGAGTTCTGCGGGCTCAGCCACGCGCTGATGGCGTTCGACGTAATCGCGATGGAGCCTGCCGCGTTCGAGCGGTGGCTCGCCGAGCAGCGCAAGCCGGCGGTCGTCACTGCGACGCCGGGCGCGCGCCTGTTCGCAAGTTACGGCTGTAGCGGGTGCCACAGCGTCCGCGGCGTCGGCCCGGTCGCGAAGATCGGCCCCGACCTGACGCACTTCGGCTCGCGTCCGACGCTCGCCGCGGGCGTGCTGCCGATGACGCATGCCAATATCGCCGGGTTCGTCCGCGATCCGGGCAAGACCAAGCCCGGCGTGCGGATGCCCGCCTTCCCGCAGATGTCGGCCGCCGAAGCCGACCAGATCGCAAGCTACCTTCAGGGGCTCAAATGACCACCGAGAGCACCCAGTACGTCGCCCCCGACCAGAACGATCCCGCGGTCCGCAAGGGCCAGGAAGATCGTTTGCGTGAAGTCTGGAAGCCGCCCACCGGCTGGTTCTTCCGCTGGACCGACGTCAACAACAACCGGATCGGCGTGTGGTACACGCTGACCGCGTTCGGGTTCATGCTGTTCGCGGGCGTGCTCGCGTTGATCATGCGGACGCAGCTCGCGGTGCCGAACAACGACCTCGTCACGGCGAACACGTTCAACCAGCTGTTCACGCTGCACGGCTCGATGATGATGTTCCTGTTCGCGGTGCCGATGTTCGAGGCGGTGTCGATCATCCTGCTGCCGCAGCTGCTCGGCGCGCGCGACCTGCCGTTCCCGCGGCTGTCGGGGTTCGGCTATTGGAGCTTCCTGATCGGCGGCGTCTTCGTGTCAGGCTCGATCTTCTTCGACGCGGCACCCGATGGCGGCTGGTTCATGTACCCGCCACTGACGACGCGCACCGATCTGAGCGGCCTAGGCGCGGATATCTGGATGCTGGGCCTGAGCTTCATCGAGGTGTCGTCGGTCGCCGCCGCGGTCGAGCTCATCGTCGGCGTGCTGAAATGCCGCCCGCCGGGCATGCGGCTGAACCTGATGCCGCTCTATGCCTGGTACATTCTGGTCGTCGCGGTGATGATCCTGTTCGCGTTCCCGCCACTGATCGCGGGCGACGTGCTGTTCGAGATGGAGCGGCTGCTGAACTGGCCGTTCTTCAACGCAGAGAAGGGCGGCGACCCGCTGCTGTGGCAGCACCTGTTCTGGATCTTCGGCCACCCCGAGGTCTACATCGTCTTCCTGCCGTCGATCGCGCTGTTCGCGATGCTGATCCCGACCTTCGCGCAGCGCCATCTACTCGGCTATCCGTGGATCGTTCTGGCCGCGGTTGGCACTGCGTTCCTGAGCTTCGGGCTTTGGGTCCACCACATGTTCACGACCGGGCTGCCGAAGATCAGCCTCGCCTTCTTCGCCGCGGCGTCGGAAGCGGTGGCGATCCCGACCGGCGTGCAGATCTTCGTGTTCATCGCGACGCTGTGGGCGGGCAACGTCAAGAAGTCGACGCCGCTGCTGTACGCGAGCGGAAGCCTGGCCGTGTTCGTGATCGGCGGGCTGACTGGCGTGATGGTCGCGGTCGCCCCGTTCGACTGGCAGGCGCACGATACGTATTTCATCGTCGCGCATCTTCATTACGTGCTGATCGGTGGCACGCTGCTGCCGCTGTTCGCCGGGCTGTATTATTACTGGCCGTTGGTGACGGGGAAGAAGCTGTCGGACAAGCTCGGGCGGATCGCGTTCTGGATCATGTTCGTCGGTATGAACCTGACCTTCTTCCCGATGCATCTGTCTGGCCTGCTCGGCATGCCGCGGCGCGTGTTTACCTATCCGGAGGAGCTCGGGATTGGTGGGCTTAACCTCGCCTCGACCGCGGGCTCGTACATGTTCGCGCTCGGCGTACTGATCGTCTGCATCGACCTTGCGCTGTCGCCGCGCCGTCCGAAGGCGCCGCGCAACCCGTGGGACGCCGGCACGCTCGAATGGCTCGCGCTGCCCGACGACGAGGACTGGGGCATCCGCTCGGTGCCGCTGATCGAGAGCCGCTATCCGATCTGGGACCAGAAGAACTTCGTCCAGAAGGTCGACGAGGGCCGCTTCTTCCTGCCCGACGCGGAGGAGATGCGGCGCGAGTCGATCATCACCACCGTGCTCGACGCGCGTCCGGTGCAGGTGATCCGCCTCGGTACGCCGAGCGTGAAGCCGATGATGACCGCGGTTGCGCTCGCGGGCGTGTTCATCCTGACGACGTACCACCTCTACATCTGGTCAGCGGTCAGCGGCGTCGCGACGCTTGCCTGCGTGCTGTGGTGGCTGTGGACCGGCACCGCCGAGATCCCCGAAAAGCCGACCAAGCATATCGGCCACGGCATCGAGGTGCCGCTCTATACGTCGGGGCCATCGGCGCCGGGCTGGTGGGCGATGTTCATCACGATGATGGCGGACGCGACCGCGTTCTCGGGGCTCGTGTTCGGCTATTTCTTCTTCTGGACGATCCACAACGACTTCCCGCCGAGCGGGGTCGGGCTCAACGGGCCGGGCGTTTTCTGGCCGATGGTCGCGCTGGCGCTGACGCTCACCGGCTGGGCTGCCACCGTCGGCGCGCGCGAAGTGCACCGCCGCGGCAACGTCGGTGCGGGCCGCGCGCTGCTGGTGGTCGGGATCGTCGCGACGCTGGCGAGCCTGTTCGCCGGGCTCGCGGGACCGTGGTATTCTGGGCTGGATCCCGAACTCCACGTCTATCCGGCGATCGTCTGGACGCTGGCGATCTGGACTGCGGTCCACGCCGCGATTGGGGTCATCATGCAGGCCTACACGCTCGCGCGCAGCCTCGCAGGCAAGATGACGCCGGTCTACGACGCGGACCTGCGCAACATCACCGTGTACCACCATTTCCTCGCGCTGACGGGCATCGTGACGTTCTGCACGATCGGCCTGTTCCCGGGTGTCGCATGACAGAGCCCAAGTCTGACCGGAAGCATTGGGCGCGCGACCTGAAGGTCACGTTGTGGACGCTGATCGTCCCGCCGACGATCTGGGCCGTACATTTCCTGTTCTGCTATCTGTGGGTCGCGGTAACCTGCGCGAAATCGTCGACCCCGGGGACGGCGTTGACCGGCTTCCCGCTCGCGACGCTGATCGCGACGATCGTCGCGCTGCTGGGGATCGTAGCGGCAGGCTATATCGCGCGTGTCCAGTCGGAGACGCCCGGCGATCCGGCGCCGCACGAACAGGGCACCGCGATTGATCGCCTCCGCTTCCTCGCGCTGTCGACGCGGTTGCTGGCGGGACTGAGCTTCGTCGCGGTGATCTTCACGGCGCTACCGGTCATAATGTTCGGCGATTGCCGATGAGACGCGCGAGCCTCGCACTGGGCGCCGTGCTAGTCCCGCTCGGCTGGGCGTTTGCCGCAGCGCCGCTTGGGATGGTCGGCCACATGGCGGGTCACATGATAGCGGTCGCCGTCGCCGCGCCGTTCCTCGCGTACGGGATCGCGGGAAGCCGCTTCGATCCCGCCGAGCGCTGGCCGACGGTCGTGACCCCACTCGCGATGTCGCTCGTCGAACTCGTCGTCGTCTGGCTCTGGCACCTCCCCGCGCTGAGGCTCGGCGTCGACATGCAGCCGCTCGCGCTGCTCATCGAACAAGCCAGCTTCATCATCGCCGGCGTCCTTCTCTGGAGCGCAGTTCTCGGGACCCGCATCGGCGGTGCGACCGACCGTCGCGCGTCGGGTGTGGCAGCGTTGCTGCTGACCTCAATGCACATGACCCTGCTCGGCGCATTGATCGGCCTCGCCCCGCGCCCCCTCTACGCGATGATGGCGATGCACCCGGCGATCCACGGCCTCGACGCACTCGAAGACCAGCAGCTTGGCGGCGTCGTCATGCTGATGGTCGGCGCGGCGAGCTATTTCATCGGCGGGCTCGCGATGCTCGGCGGACTGTTGAAGACACGGAGCGCGACCGCATGACGATCCGGATAACCTGGGCGCGCGCCGCCGCCGCCATCGTCGGACTGGCACTGGCCGGGCTGTTGTTCGCCTGGTCGGGGGTGTTCAACATCGCCGCATCGTCGGGCCATTGGAAGATCACCGACTGGTTCCTCCACTGGACGATGCGCAACTCAGTCCGCACCTACGCCGCGGTCACCACGCCCGACGATCCCAAGGCGAACGAAGGCCTCGTCAGTGCCGCCGGCCTGTTCAAGGCAAGCTGTGCCTCGTGCCACGGCGCCCCTGGTGTGCGGCCGCTGCCGGTGATGCAGGCGGCGACGCCACCCGCTCCGAACCTGTCGATCAACGCGCGCGATTGGACCGACAAGCAGATCTTCTGGATTCTCAAGCACGGCGTCAAATACACCGGCATGCCCGGCTGGGCCGCCAAGGACCGCGACGACGAAGTCCGCCGCATGGTCGCGTTCGTCCGCCTGCTGCCGGAAATGTCGCCCGCGACCTATCGCTCGCTGACCGAAGTGCCCGGCGTCACCGATGCCAGAATCGCCACCTGCGCAGGCTGCCACGGCGCAGATGGGCGTGGTCGCGGCCAGCCTGACATGCCGGTACTGGGCGGCCAGAGCCGCGCGTATCTCCGCGCCGCACTGGAAGCATATGCAACCGGCAAGCGGCAAAGCGCGGTGATGGCAAACGCCGCCGCGACGCTGACGCCGGAAGAGATGGCGCGGCTGGCAGATCACTTCGCGGCGATGCCCGGCATCGGCCGTGCAACACCGTCAGGTTCGCTTGAAGCGGCAAAGATCGATCGAGAAGGCCTGCCCAAGGTCCAGCTCCCCGCCTGCGCAAGCTGTCATGCCCCCGGGAAACCCTACCCGGTACTCGCCGGCCAGCGCGCCAGCTACATCGCACAACGCCTCCGCAACTGGCGCGGCGACGAGACGGTGGTCGACGCACGAAAGTCGCAGTCGACGATGCCGGTCATCGCCCGCCGCATTCCGGAGGACATGATCGATCCGCTCGCACGCTACCTCGCGGGCCGCTGATCCGTCCGGCCGCTCCGTCAGCGACTGCGGTAGTGCTGACGCGCAGCCGGCAGCCCCGGATTGCTGGGCTTTAGGCATCGCCTAGGGACCCAGCGCTTTTCGGGCAGTCGTCGGTAGATTCTATTGATTATGCGGGTGTCCGGCAGGCTTGCAAATTACGCGATGACCGTCGGCCAGGAACCCAACTATGCCGACACGCAGCGTCGCGTCGCCGATGTGGTGGGCGAGCACATCTTTGTACTGATCACGAGTTACCCCCCGGTTCCGGCGCACGGAACGTCGCGGCCGCTGCTTCGCTGTGATGTCAGCGGGCGGCGTGCCCGGGGATGAGGACGGCGAGCATGACCCAGAAACCAAGCGATACGATCACGGATGAGCGTGGCGGTGGCCTGTCCCGTCCAGCTGCGCTGGCGGTGGTCGTGGCGGTGCTCGGCGCGAGCGCGGTGCTCGGGCGCCGCAACGCGCCCGATCCGTCGCACCCCGGTATTCGACGCTGGTACAAGCGGCTCGACAAGCCAGCCTACACGCCGCCCGACGCCGCGTTCGGCGCGGTATGGCCGGTTCTGGAGACTGGCCTCGCGGTCGGCGGCTATCGGTTGTTGCGCCGCCCCGCCGACGCGCCGCGCAACTTGGCGGTCGGACTTTGGCTGCTGAATACGGGGATGGTCGGCGGCTGGACCGAATTGTTCTTCCGTCGCAAGGCACTCGGCCCCAGCGCGGTCGCGTCGGGTGCGATGATCGCCAGCGGTGCCGGCTATGTCGCGGCCGCGGCCAAGGTCGATCGTACCGCGGCGGCCACTGCGGTCCCGTTCGTAGCCTGGCTCGGTTTCGCGACCCTGCTTGCCGAGCGCATCTGGGAGCGGAACCGGTCCGACGGCCCGGACAAGGCATGACTCGCCTGACGGTCTGGCATGATGGCGGATGTCCGCTGTGCCGACGCGAGATCGCGCTGATGCGCCGTCTCGATCGACGTGGCGCCATAGATTTCGTCGATGCCAGCGACGGCGAGACGAGCTGCCCGATCGATCGAGCTGCGATGCTGGCGCGGTTTCATGCGCGCGAAGGGGACCGGATGCTGTCCGGCGCCGCGGCTTTCGCAGCGATGTGGCGCGCCATCCCGCTGCTGCGACCGCTGGGGCTGGCAGCGCGCAACCCGGTCGTCCTGACTGGGCTAGAGCGAGTGTATCGGGCGTTTCTCCACGTCCGACCTCGCTTGCAGTCGTTCGCCCGGAAGGTGGATCGCACCGCATGAGGCCGGTCGTTCCCGATACCGCGCGACCGGGCCAGGAAAGCGTCTGGGATTATCCGCGTCCGGCGATCGCGCAACGCAGCGATCGTCATGTCCTGATCGAGCACCGCGGGGTGACGCTCGCCGACACACGGCACAGCGTCCGCACGATCGAGACCAGCCATCCGCCGAGCTATTATATCCCGCCCTCCGACATCCTGATGTCGGCGCTCCGGCGTTCCACGCGGCAATCCTTCTGCGAATGGAAGGGCAACGCAGTCTATTACGATGTCGAGATCGCGGGCGATGTCCTTCGCGATGTCGCCTGGAGCTATCCGTCGCCGACCGCTGCGTTTGCCGGCCTGCGCGACCACATAGCGTTCTACGCAGGCCCGTTCGACGGGTGCTTCGTCGATGGTGAACGCGTCATCCCACAGCCCGGCGAGTTTTACGGCGGCTGGATCACCGCCGATCTCGCCGGACCGTTCAAGGGCGTGCCCGGTAGCCGCTACTGGTAGGTCGCCGCGCGACGACCCGAATGCGCTCACCCTCCAGTATGGGCGTTACTCGGTTCATCGCATTTCGATGTTGTTTACACCTTTGGCATAGCCGGACGCGTTAGAGGGGTGTGCCGGCTCGCCATCAACCTTTGGCTCGTCACCAAGGCGGGTCGGCACACCCTGTTGAAGATCCCCGAGCCAGATCGACGCGTTACGATGCCTCGGCGATCAGCTTTGCGGCGGCGGGCGTGTTCCATTCATAGCCGCCGGTCATCCGCCACACTTCCTTGCCCGTCGAATCGTACAGGATCGTGGTCGGCAGGTTCGCCTGATAGGCGAGGCTGAGACCGAGCTTCGGATCGAGATACGGCTTCAGCGTCGAGAACTTCTTTTCGGCGAAGAACGGCGTCACCTTCTCCGCGCCCTGCATGTCCTGGCTGACCGCGATCACCTGAACCTTGCCCTCCATCGATTTGGCAGCGGCATCGAGCGTCGGCATTTCCGCTACGCACGGCGCGCACCAGGTCGCCCACATGTTGAGCAGCAACGGCTTGCCCTTGAACGAGGCGAGCATGACGGACTTGCCATCGGGCGCGGTGAAGGCGACCGTCGGGCCGGTCTCGCCCTTGTGGCTGCGGTCGAGCTTTTCGGTGCTGGCGGCAGGGCCGGTGGCTTCGTCGGGCGTGGGGCCGGACGCGACCTCGTCGGCTGACACGGTGTTCGCGGTGACGACGTTTGCTTGCTCCGGCGCGGGTGATTTCCTATCGCAGCCGGCGACCAGCAGGCCCATCCCGACGAAACAGATGATGGGGCGCGAATTGAACACAGGACGCGAAAACATGGACGGTTCCAATTCGATGTGGGGCGGGCGGTTCGCCGAAGGGCCGGCAGCGGTCATGCGCGAGATAAACGCCTCCATTCCCTTCGACAAGCGCCTCTGGCAGCAGGATATTGCCGGATCGAAGGCGCATGTCGCGATGCTCGGTAAGCGGGGCATCGTTTCGGCCGATGACGCGGCGACGATCTCGGCGGGCCTCGACACGGTGGCGGCGCATTATGCCGAGCACGGCGTCGAGGAGGATCTGGTCCTCGAGGATATCCACATGCAGACCGAGGCGCGGCTGGCCGATGCGATCGGTCCTGTCGCCGGGCGGCTGCACACCGCACGCTCGCGCAACGATCAGGTCGCGACCGATTTCCGATTGTGGGTGCGCGATGCGATCGACCAGGCGCTGGCGGCGCTCGCCGAGTTCCAGGCGGCGTTGCTTGCGCGGGCGGAAGAGCATGCGGCGAGCGTTATGCCGGGCTTTACGCACCTTCAGTCCGCGCAGCCGGTGACGCTCGGGCATCATCTGATGGCGTATCACGCGATGATCTCGCGTGACGTCGGGCGGTTCGCCGATGCCCGCGCTAGGATGAACCGCTCGCCGCTGGGGTCGGCTGCGCTGGCGGGCACGGGCTTCCCGATCGACCGCGCGATGACCGCCGAGGCGCTCGGGTTCGACGGGCCGATGACCAACTCGCTCGACGGCGTAAGCGACCGCGATTTCGCGATCGAGTATCTCACCGCCGCGACGCAGACTTCGCTCCATCTGTCGCGGCTTGCCGAGGAGTTCGTGCTGTGGGCGTCGCAGCCGTTCGGCTTCGTCGCTCTCAGCGACCAATGGTCGACCGGCAGCTCGATCATGCCGCAGAAGCGCAATCCCGACGCCGCCGAGCTGGTGCGCGGGCATGCCGGGCGGATCCTCGGCTGCATGACCGCGCTGATGGTGACGATGAAGGGCCTGCCGCTCGCCTATTCGAAGGACATGCAGGACGACAAGCCGCCGGTGTTCGAGGCGCACGACCTGCTCGCGCTGTCGATCGCGGCGATGACCGGCATGGTCGAGAGCGCGACGTTCCGCACCGATCGGATGCGCGGGCTGGCCGAGAGCGGCTTCGCGACCGCGACCGATCTCGCAGACTGGCTGGTGCGCGAGGCCGGGCTGCCGTTCCGCGAGGCGCATCATGTCACCGGGCGTGCGGTGAAGCTGGCGGAGGAGCGCAAGGTCGCGCTCGACGCGCTGCCGATCGAGGACCTGAAGGCAATCGATGCACGGATCGACGAACGCGTGTACGGCATGCTCTCGGTCGACGCGTCGGTCGCCAGCCGGACCAGCTTCGGCGGCACGGCGCCGGACAATGTGCGCGCTGCGATCCGTGCAGCGCGTGCCGAGACAGCTGGGGGAGAGACGGCATGAAACGGCTTTTTGGCATCGTGGGATTGGCACTCGCCCTATCGGGCTGCGGCGCCGCGGACGGGCTCGTCCCGGCCGAGGGAAAGACGCTCCCGATCGCGCCTTACGGTGCGAAAACGCCGCCGACTCCCGAGCAGTTGCTGACCCCCACGACGCAGCAACGCCCTCAGCGCAGTGACGAGCTGCTCACCACGTCCCAGCCGCGTCGCAGCGACGAGTTCGACCTGCCGCCGCCGAATTGAAGATCTGAACCATGGATCATTTCGCCTATCGTGACGGTGTCATGCACGCCGAGGACGTCGCCCTGCCGGCGATCGCCGAGGCCGTCGGCACGCCCGTCTACGTCTATTCGACCGCCACCTTCCGCCGCCACGCACAGGTGTTCCGCGACGCACTGAAGGGCGCCGGGCGCGTTCACCTGGCCTATGCGATCAAGGCGAACCCCAACGTCGCGGTGCTGCGCGTGCTGGCCGACGAGGGATACGGCGCCGACGTCGTTTCCGCGGGCGAGATGCAGCGCGCGCTGGCGGCGGGTATTCCTGCGTCGGACATCGTGTTCTCGGGCGTCGGCAAGACGCGGCGCGAACTGGCGCAGGCGCTCGATGCGGGGATCGGCCAGTTCAATCTGGAGCTGGAAGAGGAGGGCGAAGTCCTTGCCGCGCTCGCCCACGCGCGCGGTGAACGCGCGCCGGCGGTGCTGCGCGTGAACCCCGACGTGGACGCCGGCACGCACGCAAAGATATCGACCGGGCGCAAGGAGAACAAGTTCGGCGTCGCGATCGACCAGGCTGTGGCGATGTTCGACCGCCTGTCGAAGCATGACGGGCTCGACCTGCGCGGTGTCGCGATCCACATCGGCAGCCAACTGGCCGATCTCGCGCCGCTGGAGGCCGCCTATGCGCGGATCGGCGAGCTGGTCGCGGAACTTCGCGCGGCGGGTCACACCATCAGCCGCGTCGATCTCGGCGGCGGTCTCGGCGTACCGTACAAGCCTGGCGACGTACTGCCGAGCCCGGCCGACTATGGCGCGATGGTCGCGCGCGCGACCGCCGACTGGGATGTCGAACTGATGTTCGAGCCAGGTCGCGTGATCGCGGGCAATGCCGGCGTGCTGCTGACCGAGGTGATCTGGGTAAAGCCCGGCGTTGTGAACCCGTACGTCATCGTCGACGCTGCGATGAACGACCTCGCGCGCGTCGCGATGTACGACGCGTATCACGATTTCGTTGCGGTCGAGCCGAGCGGCGATCGGATGACCGCCAACATCGCCGGGCCGGTGTGCGAGACCGGCGACACCTTCGCGATGGGCCGCGACATAGACGCCGTGAAGTCGGGCGATCTCGGCATCTTCCGCACTGCGGGCGCGTACGGCGCGACGATGGCGTCGACCTACAACAGCCGCGCTTTGGTCCCCGAAGTGCTGGTCGATGGCGACCGGTTCGCGGTGGTCGCCGACCGCATCCACCCGGAGACGATCCTGGCCGCCGAACGCGTGCCGGAATGGCTCAAGCGGTGATACTCCAGAGCCTGCCGCTGTTCGTGAGGCTGGCGGGTCGCCCAGTGATCCTGCTGGGCGAGGGCGAGGCGGCGGATGCGAAGCGGCGGTTGCTCGATCGCGCGGGCGCGGACGTCGTCGGCGAGGATGCTTCGGCGTCGCTCGCGATCGTCGCGATCGACGACGAGGACGAGGCACTGGCGGCGGTCGCGCGGTTGAAGGCGCGCGGCATCCTCGTCAACGCGGTCGATCGTTCCGCGTTGTGCGACTTTACGCTGCCCGCCATCGTCGATCGCGCCCCGGTGCTGATCGCGATCGGCACGAGCGGTGTGTCGGCCGGGCTGGCGGCGGCGTTGCGCCAGCGACTGGAGGCACTGGTCCCCGCCGATCTCGGCAAGCTCGCGCTGGCGTTGCAGACGGCGCGCGGCGCGTTGCGGAAGCGCTGGCCCGACATGGGGGAGCGTCGCCGGGCACTCGCCACGGCGATGGGGGCGGGCGGTATGCTCGACCCGCTGTCGCCGACGCATGATGTCGACGCATGGTTGGGCCCAACAGCCGAGCCCGCTGCAAAGCGCGACGTGGCGATAACGCTCGTTCTGCTTTCCGATGATCCCGAGGATCTGACGCTCCGCCAGGCTCGCGCGCTCGCCAGCGCCGACCGGGTCTATCACGGCCCCGACGTACCCGCGGCGATCCTCGACCGTGCGCGCGCCGATGCCGCGCGGCTGTGCAAGGCGATGCCCGCCGATCCCGGCACCGGCCTGTCAGTCGAAGTCGAGATGGCCTTGTGAGCGGTTTTGCGTTCCGGATCGTCGATGGGGAGGCAACGCGTGTCGACGTCAAGGAGGCACTCGATTATACCACCGACCTCGTCTGGGTGCATTTGTCGACCACTGCCGAGCATGCGCAGACATGGCTCCGCGACGAGGCAAAGCTGCTCGACTATGTCGTCGACGCGCTGACCGCGACCGAGACACGACCGCGCTGCGAGGCGGTCGGCGACGGTGCGTTCCTCAACTTGCGTGGGCGATCGAAGGAGGAACTCGATACGTCCGACATGCTCGCGTCGGTGCGGATCTGGGCAGTGAGGGGCCGTGTGTATTCGGTCACACGGAAGCCGTTGATCGCGGTCGCCGAGGTGGAGAAGATGGTCGAGCGTGGTGAGATTCGCGATCCTGGCGACCTGATCGCCGCGTTCGCGACCGCGATCACTGCCGACCTCGACCCCGACGTCGCGCAACTCGGTGACGAACTCGACGATTGCGAGGAGCAACTCGACGCCAACCGCGTATTCGAATTGCGCCGCACGGTCAGCAAGGTGCGCGTCGCGGCGATCGGCTACAAACGCTTCCTCAGTCCGCAACGCGCGGCGCTGGAGAAGCTGGCCGCGCTACCCGGCGACTGGCTGGCGGACGATGATCGACTGCATCTCTCGGCAGCGGCGGATCGCGCGGCGCGGATGGCGGAGGAACTGGAGTCGATCCGCGAGCGCTCGGCGCTGGTCCACGAGACGTTGACCGACCTGCGCGCCGAGCAGATCGACAACCGCTCGCTGATCATCTCGATCGCGGCGATGGTGTTCCTGCCGCTGACGTTCCTGACCGGGCTGTACGGCATGAACGTGAAGGGCCTGCCCTATGCCGAGGAACCGTGGGCGTTCGATGCGATCGCCGGAGCCTGCGTGCTGATCGCGGTCGGTGTCGTGGCCTATTTCTCCATGCGACACTGGTTCAAGCGGTAGCGTTTACGCGGCGCTGGCGGTCCGCCACGCCTGCGCGATCTCGTCCAGCATATCGGCAGCGTCGCGAAACGGTCTCGGGTCATGGCCGATCGAAGCGTTGACGATGGTCTTCCGCGCGCCGCCATAGAGCCGCGAGAGCGTCTCCGACACCTGACCGCCATTCTCGAAATCGAGTCCGGCCTCCAGCGCGAACAGGATCGCGGTCGCCCGCGTGACGCGCTCGCTTTTAATCCCGAACTTGCGGTTTTCACAAGCCCAGCCGGCCGCACGCAGGGCTGCGACCAGTTCCTTGTAGAGCAGTTGCACCAGCGCCGGGCCGTCGGCGGTCGCAGTGCGGCCGACGGCATCGATCTGGCGATAGGTGGCGAACGGGTCGCGCGCGAGGGTGGAAGCGTAGGCCATCAGTCGCTCTTGTTCCACGCTGCGATCTGGTTGGTGAGGAAGGTCTGCGTCGACTTATACGCCGACACGCGGGAGTTCATGCTCGCATATTGCTGGGTCAGCCGCGTCGTCAGCTGATCAGCCTGCGCGGTGATCTTGTCCTGCTCCTTGGCGACATCACTTTGCGCCGCGGTATAGCGCGCGGTCGATGCGCCGAGGCCGGTAGTCGTGCTCGTCGCATTCTTTGCCAACGCGCCCAGAACTACGGACAGCCCGGCCGGATTGCTGGTCGAGGGTGCAAACATCGTCTCGATTCCGGCTGGGTTGGCGTTGATCTGCTTCGCGAGTTGGGCGGTATCGACACGCAGCGTACCGTCGCGGTTGGTCGCTACGCCGATCTCGGCGAGCGTGGTCGGGACGCCCGGTCCCACCCCGGTCGCCAGCGGCTTCAGCGTCAACGCCTTGAGCGACCGCAACAGCGATGCCGCGGCGGGATCGGCGCGCAATACGCCCGTCACCGGATCGGTCTGCTCGTTGATGATCGCAAGGATCTGGTTGTAGGTCTCGACCAAGTCGTTGACCGCCTGCGTCAAGCCATCGGTCGGCGGCGTACTCGACAGCGTGACGGGCGCCTTCGATACCCCGCCGAGCTGAAGCTTCACGCCATCGACCAGATCGCTGATCATGTTGCTCGATCGCTCGACGGGAATGCCGTCGACAGTCAGCTGCGCGTTCAGCGCGCTGCTCGTGATTTGGGTATTGGCGGCGCCAGGGCCGATGTCTATCACGGGGGCCGGTTTCATGCCGTCTGCCGCGGATCCCGTTGAATCCTTGGCAACGCCTTTCAGCGTGAACGCCTGCGCATCGCCGGTTGCACCCTTGACCGAGAGGAAGGCGCCGCCTTTGCCGTCGGACACCACCGATGCCGTCACGCCGCTCTTCGTTGCGTTGATCGCCGCCGCGACCGTATCCATGGTGTCGCTGGCACTTACGGAGATACTGATCGACTTCGCATTTTTCGGGTCGATGCCGTCCCATACCGGCGTACCTTGGTCGGCCGTCGTAGGATTGCCCTTGGCGTCCTCGTAGCGGAAGGATTTAGTGCCGATCGTCAACGTCAGGCCGTCGATGCCAAGTGCCGCCGTGCGGTCCATAGGGACCTTGGTCCCCGCGACCTGAGCGGTCGCGAGGCGCGTGACCGAGATCGTCGACGACAATGCCGATACCTTTGCGCCGCTGATCGCCGTGGCCGAGATCGAACTCGTGTCGGAACTGGTCGGCTGCGTCTGTAGCGTGCCGCCCTTCACGAGGCTGTCGAGCGCGCTGGAGAAAGTGGTGATCGCGCTTTTCAGCGAGCTGACCCCGGAAATCTGCGAGGTAAGTGCGGTCGATTTCGCCGTCAGCGCGGCGGTCTTCGCGGCGAACTGCGCCGTCACCAATGCCGGCACGAGCGCACCGGTATCGATGCCCGACCCGGCATTCAGCGACGTCAGCAGCGACTGCGTTGCCGACTTGACCACGCTTTGCGCATTCGCGGGCGTAGCTGTGGGTGTCGGTGTGGCGGTCGTGCTGGTGGTCGAAGTTACCATCGTGAAATCCCTGCACGTGCGCGCTCGTCTGTTAGAACGGCCACGTGGCGCGAATGTTTAGGCCTGCTTCATGCCGTTTTCGTCGAACCGCGCATCCTTCGGCACGGTGACGAAGGGCTGGACTCCGGGCGTGGTCCCTCCAGCCGCGGCGTTCAGCCCGAACACGAACGCCAGCACGGTCGCGATCGCGGTGTAGAGGTCGTCGCGGACTTCCTGGCCCTCCTTGCTAGTATAATACACCGCGCGCGCCAGCACCGGATATTCGAGGATCGGCACGCGGCCTTCGCCAGCCAGCTCGCGGATCGCCAGCGCGGTCGCACCGCGACCCTTGGCGACCACCACCGGCACTTGGTCCTTGCCACGATCATAGCGCAGCGCCACCGCGAAGTGCGTCGGATTGGTCAGCACGACATGCGCCTCCGCGACCGATTTCCGCAAGCCGCCGCTCGCCATCGCGCGCATCTTGGCCCGCATCTGGCCCTTCGCCTCGCCGTTCCCCTCGGTCGACTTGTGCTCGTCCTTCACCTCCTGCTTCGACATCCGCATCTTGCCCAGGCGTCGGATGATCTGGATCGGCAGGTCGATGCCGGCGATCGCACACAGCCCGAACGCCATCGCGATCAGGATGCCCTTGAAGATTCCACCAAGCGTCGACAGCGCCTGGTTGAGATCTGCGGACGAGGCGAGGCCCATCGTGGAATGCGCGGCGTTCCACAGCATCCAGCCGCCGATCGTGCCGAGCAGGATCACCTTCAGCAACGACTTGCCAAGTTCGATCCAGCCGTTCGCACCGAAGATGCGCTTCAGCCCGGCTGCGGGATCGACGCGGCTGTATTTGGGGGCGAGCAGGCCGCCGTTGAAGCCGAGCGAGCCGAGCCCCGCCTGGCTCAGGATCGCAGCGCCGATGCTGACGATGAACAGCGTGATGAGCGACGGCGCGAGCTTGCCGCCGGCTTCCATCAGCGGGCGCCAGGGGGAGAAATCCTCGACGTCGGCATGCGTGAACTGGAAGCTCGAGCTCATGATCGCCTTGCACGCGGTGATCAGGGTAGGGCCGGCGTAGATCAGCCAGGCGACGCCGGCGAGCATGCTCAGCGCGGTGGCGAAATCGCGCGACTTGAGGATGTCGCCTTTCTCGACCGCATCCTTCTTGCGCTTTGCGGTTGGTGCTTCTGTCTTTTCGCCGCCATCCTCGGACATCAGCCGAGCACCAGGTTTTCGGTGGCGGCGAGGCCTTCGCGGACGATCACGAGCATATAGTCGCCCATCGTCGGGAACGCGATCGCCAGCGTGACGACGCCGACCGCGAGGCTGGCGGGAAGGCCGACCGCGAACAGGTTGAGCGAGGGCGCAGCGCGGCTCAGCATGCCGACGACGATGTTGAGGCAGAGCAGCAGGAAGCCGACCGGGAGCGCAAGCAGCAGGCCGGCGAGAAACGCATAGCCACCGAAGAACGCGATCGCCTTGAGGCGCTCGACGCCGATCCACGCGGCGCCGGGGGGGAGCACGTCATAGCTCTTCACCAGCAGGTCGATCAGGATCAGGTGGCCGTCGACCGAGAGGAACAGCAGGGTGAGCATGATCGAGAAGAACTGGCCAAGCGCGGGAGAGGACTTGCCGTTCTGCGGATCGATCGAGGACGCGAAACCAAGCCCCATCGCGCCGCCGATCACCTCGGCTGCGATCATCGGCGCAGCGAACGCGATCTGGAGCACGAAGCCGAGCGCGAGGCCGACGAGCGCTTCGGCGGCCGCGGAAAGCACGGTGGAGACGGCAAAGATGTTCTGCGGCGGGACGATCGGATGGGCCGCGAGTACGAGGAACCCGATCGCGCCCGACAGCGTGACGCGCACGGTCAGCGGCACCGAGACGGACCCGAACACGGGTGCTGCAATGAACGTCGCACCGATGCGGATCATCACGAACACGAGCGCCCAGAGCTGCGGCTCGATGCTGAGCCCAAAACCCAACACGACTAAATCCCCCTCCCGCTTGCGGGAGGGGTCAGGGGAGGGCGCGACGTACGTACTGGCGTCCGGCCCATGAGGCACGCCCCTCCCCCGACCCCTCCCGCAAGCGGGAGGGGAGCAGCAAGTGCGCTCATTTTACGAGATCCGGAATACGCTCGAAGATCCCAATCGTGAAATCGCTGAGCAACCCCAGGATCAAGCTCCCGAAGATCAGGATCGACACCGCCACCACCACCAGCTTGGGCACGAACGACAATGTCTGCTCGTTGATCGACGTCGCCGCCTGGATCATCCCGAGGATCAGCCCCGCGAGCAGCGCGGGGATCAGGATTGGCGCACTGGCGAGCGCCAGCACCCACATCGTCTGATTGGCGACGGTCAGGAAATATTGCGCGTCCATGCTCTCAGGTCGCGAACGAGTTGGCGAGGCTGCCCATCGTCAGCGCCCAGCCGTCGACCAGCACGAACAGCAGCAACTTGAACGGCATCGATATGATCGTCGGCGACAGCATCGCCATGCCAAGCGACATCAGCACGGTTGCGACGACGAGATCGATGACGATGAACGGCAGGAAGATCAGGAAGCCGATCTGGAACGCGGTCTTCAGCTCGGACGTCACGAATGCCGGCAGTAGTACCGAGAACGGAATGTCGGTCGGCGTCGCATAGGGGCCGGACTTGGCGATCTGTGCGAACATCGTGACGTCCTTGATCCGCGTCTGCTTCACCATGAACGCATGCAGTGGCACGCCAGCGGTCGTTATCATCTGCGTGCCCGCGAGCTGTCCGGCGGCATAGGGCTGGACCGCGGTCGTGTTGATCTGGCTGATCGTCGGCGCCATGATGAAGAAGCTGAGGAACAGCGACAGCCCGAGCAGCACCTGGTTCGGCGGTGTCTGCTGAAGCCCGAGCGCCTGACGCAGGATCGCGAGCACGATAATGATCCGCGTGAAGCTGGTCATCATCAGCAGGATGCCCGGCAGGACCGTGAGCAGCCCCATGATGATGAGGACTTGCAGGCTGAGCGACAGCGAGCCGCTCTGGCCGGTATTGCCCGCGGCCTGGCCGCCGAGCTGGCCGAGTGCGCGATCGACCGCGTCGCCGACGGCGGGGTTGGTTGGGGCGGGGACGCCTTGCGCGAAGGCGGGCATCGCGAGGAAGAGGGCGAGCAGGACCGCGAGGCCTATCCACAGCCATGCGTTTGCGCGCTTGGATCCTGGATTCCCGCGTACGCGGGAAAACGGCTTGGCGGAGGATGCGGCGAACAAGGCAGGACCCGAGCCTTTCCGCGTCACCGTCGGACGAGCGACCGCGCTCATGCGTCGACCTTGTCGATCAGGTGCACGCCGCCACGGCCAACCGAGACGAGCAGCCGGCGGCCCTCGAAATCGATCACCGCGAGGCGCAGGCCCGGCGAGATCATCATCGTTTCCTTGACGCCGATCAGCCGCGTCGAGGGCTTGCCCGGGATCCGGCTCTCGAACTTGCGCCACAGGTACAGGCAGCCGAACATCAGTCCGCACACCAGCGGGAGCAGGATGACGAGCTTGAGGATATAGGTCCAGAGCATCGGGTTCAGCCGCGCCCAACGAGTGATTTGTCGGGCGACACGAGCTCGGTCATCCGCACGCCGAAGCGCTCGCCGACCGTGACGACTTCGCCGCGACCGATCAAAGTGCCGTTGACGAACACGTCGAGCAGTTCGTTGGCCTGGCGATCGAGCTCAATCACGCTGGATTCACCCAGCGCTAGCAACTCGCGAAGCGTCAGGCTGGTCGAGCCGATCTCGACGGTCAGCTTGACGTCGACATCCTGGAGCAGCCGGAAATTGGCGGCGACGGCAGCATCTACGGGGAAGCCTCCGGTCATGTCGTTCATGCTGCAAATCCTTCGTCGAAACTGGTAATCGAGGTGAGCTGGATGGCGGCGAAGCCGTTCGATGTGCCGACCGTGCCGCAGCCGAGCCGGTTGTTGCCGACCATCACCGGCACGTCGCCCGAGATGGTGATCGGGATCACGTCGCCGGGCTTCAGGTCCATCAGCATGGTCAGCTTGACGACCGGCTCGGCGAGCACCGAGCGGATCGGGAAGCGCACGTTCATCGCCGCGCGCGTCAGCTCGGTGCGCCAGGCCGGATCGGGCTCGGCCGACTTGCCGACGACCTTCGCGGTCAGCGACGGCGCATGCGGCTTCAGCGCGGAGACGGGGTAGACGAGATCGAGGAACACCGGCTTCGCGGCGCCCGCGGCGATGCCGAAGCGCGTGACGATCATCGCGTCCTCGCCGTCGAGATCGGCGATCATCGCCGGATTCACCTCGACGCGGGTCGGCAGGAAGTCGAACCGCGCCATCGGCTCCCACGCGGTCTTGAGCGGCGCGGCGATCATCTGGCCGATCCGTGCGACCATCGCCTCGGCGGCGGGCGAGAACTCGGTCGGCAGCGTGTGCGGCGCGGCGCCAGTGCCACCGAAGAACATGTCGAGCATCTCGAGCACGAACTTGCCGTCCATGATGCACAACGCCTGCGCCATCCCCGGCGTCATGATCAGCGGCAGCCACGCGGTCAGCACATCGCTGCGTTCGGCGCGGTAATCGGTGAAGCGCTGGACCACCAAAGGCTCGGCCCAGCAGCGGACCTCCTGGCGCAGCAACGGCTCGAACACGCCGCGCAGACCGCGCGCGAACCGGGCGGAGAGATGCTGCAGCGAATGCAGGTCGCCGAACGGATTGAGCTTGGTCCCGCCGAGCACGCCCTGATGCAGCACGCCGTCCTTGGGCGCGCCGGAGCGGTCCCGGTCGCGTCGCTCGCGCGTCTTTGCTGAGGCCTCGTTAACCATGACTCACTGAACGACGAAACTGGTAAAGTAAACGTTACCGATGCCGCCGAATCCTTCCTTCTGCTTGAGCGTATCGTTGATCGCCTTCGCCAATCGGACCTGCAGCTGGCGCTTGCCGTCGCTGCTCATCACCTGCTCCTCGGTGGTGTCGCCGAGCGCCATCAGGATCGCAGACCGGACCGCGATATCGTTGGTCTTCAGGTTGGTAATGACGGTGTCGTCATACGGCGTGGAGACCGCGACGCCGACCTGGACGAAGTGCACCGAGTCCTGGAGATTCGAGGTGAAATCCTTCTCCAGCGGGTAGTAGGTGGAGGCATATTTATCGCCGCCCTGCCCTGCGGGGGGCTTCATCCCATGGTTTTCGGGGGCTGCTTCCTCGCCGCCGTGACCGCCGCCTTCGCCGCCCTCGGTCGCGTGCTTCTGCTCGCTTTTGGGGACGAGCTTGGGCTTACCGTCCTCGGCTTCGGCGGCATGACTGCCGCCGCCGATCAACCCGGCACTGGACGCATAGACGCCCGCGCCGACGCCGCCGCCGACCAGTACCAGCAGCGCGACGCCGCCGATCAGGATCGTCTTCATCTTGCCCTTTTTCTTCGGGGCGGCGTCGGGCGTTTCTTTTGTGTCGCTCATGATTTCAGGGTCCTTCGGTTCAAGCGATTCGGATGTCGTCGGGCGTGTCCGCGATCACGGTCGAGACCGGCGCGGGGCGATTCGGGGTTTGCGGAGCCGCGGGCGCGCGCTGTTGTTGCGCGCCGCTGTCGCCGAGCGATCCTTGCGCGAGCTTCAACCCGCGCGCCTCGGCGAGTTCGGCGAGCCGTGGCTGCGCGTCCGCCAGCAACGTCCGCGTCGCGGCCTGTTCGGCATTGAAGTGCACCCGCACCGTGTCGCCGTCCGCCTTCACCGAGACGTCGATCGCGCCGAGCGCGTCGGGGACGAGGCGAATGCGCGTGTCGACCGCATCGGCGGCGTCGCGGAGCATCTCGATCCGCTCGATCATCGCGTGCGGCCATCGCTCCTGACGCATGTCGAGTGGCGCCTGCTGCGCGTCGGCGACCTTGATCTCGTGCGTTGCAGTCGTGCCTACCGGAGCCAGTGGCGTATCGGATGGGGCGGCGGGGGTATCCGGCTCGTCGCGCTTCCTGGTTGCCGCCTGGATCGCGGCGCCGAACACCATCGCCGCCGACGCGACCGTACCGGGTTGCGGCTGGGCGATGTCGGGTTGCACGGCGGCGAGGGTAACGGACGCCGTATCGGGCGTGGGCCAACGCGGCGCGTCGGTGGTCGGCGTGTCCACCGGCGTCTGCACGGCCGTCTTTACGGGCGGCATCGCAGCCATGATCGCGGCGGCGAACTGCGTTGCGGGTGTACCGCCGGCTTGGGGCGGTGCGGAGGGCAGGGGCGGTTGAGGCTCTATCGGAATGGGCGTGGCGGCCTGCGGCTGCGATTGCGCGAAGGTCGGTCGCTGCACGCTAGTTGGTTGAATGGTGGATGCATCGGCGATGCGTGCAGCGGGCAGCGAAACGGCTGGGGCAGGGGCAGGGGCTGCAATGATCGGCTGCCACACGAACGCGGCATCGGGCACGACATCCGGGAGCGGCAAGGCGTTGCCGGTCGCGGCGTCGTCCTGCCGGGGCTCGTCTTCCGGCGCTGCGGCGAAAGGTTCGGGTTTCGCGTCGTCGCTGACCTGTTCGAAGGCGCCCGCGAAATCGCCCGACTCGCCGCCACTCTTCGCAGCAGAGGCGCGAGGATGGAGGGGAACGGTACGGGAAAGGGTCGCGGTCTGGATCATTCGGGCACTCGCGTTCGGGCTTCTCCCCGACACTCAGCAAGGATCGTGCCGAACCTTCCGGAAGGCGGGTGCCTCTTCCATCGCGCGGATCGCTTTCAGCACCGCATCGGCGTCGGCGCGCGCGAGCAGCTTCTCGACCGCGCTCTGGTCGCGCTTGGCGGCGCGGGTTGCTTCCGCTGCGCGTTCGACATGATATCCAGCCGCCTGGACGCGCTCGACCGCGGCGTTGGCGGATTGTTGCAGGCGGTCGCGATAATGTGCGGCGGCGCCGAGCGACACGGAGACCTGCGTCTCGTGCACCGGCGCGACGGCTTCGGCGAGCAGCGCGATGCGGCCCGACAACGCCTGTTCGCTGGCGAACTTGTCATGCGCGCGCGCTTCGTCTGCGCGGGTCAGCCCGAGCTGGAGCGTACGGACGCGGTGGATGCGCGCCAGCGTCTTGCTGCGGGCATCCGCCATGTCAGCCGCCGAACACGCCGGTCAGCTCGGCGACCGCGTCGTTCAACGACACGGTCTCGTCGGCGTCCTGGCGGATATATTCCATGACCGCGGGGTGACACGCGATGGCGGCGTCGATCGCCGGATCGGCACCGTGGCGGTAGGCGCCCATCAGCACGAGATCGCGGTTTTCCTCGTAGGTGGCGAGATGGCGGCGGAGCGTCCGCGCAGCCTTGGCATGGTGCGCGGGCACAATGTCGGTCATCACGCGGCTAACCGACGGGCCGATATCGATCGCGGGATAGACGCCGCGCTCGGCGAGGTGGCGGTTGAGGACGATGTGGCCGTCGAGGATCGAGCGGGCGGAGTCGACCACCGGATCGTTGCCGTCGTCGCCGTCCGCCAGCACCGTGTAGATCGCGGTGATCGAGCCGCCGGTGTGGACGTCGACGCCAGCGCGCTCGATCAGGTTCGGCAGCATCGCGATGGCGCTGGGTGGATAGCCGCGCGCGGATGCAGGCTCGCCGAGTGCGAGACCTATCTCGCGACCGGCGTGGGCGACGCGGGTGAGTGAGTCCATGATCAGCAGGACCTTCTTGCCTTCGTCGCGGAAGGATTCGGCGATCGCGTGGGCCCGGAGTGCGCCGCGGATGCGGAGGACCGGGGAGTGGTTGGCGGGGACCGCGACGACGACCGAGCGTTTGCGCGCCGCGCCTGCGACCTTGGTTTCGAGGAAGTCGGCGACTTCGCGGCTGCGCTCGCCGATCAGGCCGATGACGATCACGTCGGCTTGGGCGGCACGGACGATCATCCCGAGCAGCACCGACTTGCCGACGCCCGAACCGGCCATGATGCCGACGCGCTGGCCCTGGCCGATCGTCAGCAGGCCGTTGATCGCGCGCACGCCGACGTCGAGCGGTTCGAGCACGCGGCCACGATCGAGCGGCGACTGGAGCTTGCCGGCCAGCGGCCAGCGGCCGGCACCGCGGATCGGGCCGAGCCCGTCGATCGGCTTGCCGGCGCCGTCGACGACGCGCCCGAGCATGGCTGCGCCGACTTCGGCCTCACCCGGCGCGCCGATCGGCTTGACCGGTGCGCGCGGAAGGAGGGCGGCGGGGCCGCCGAGGTTCATCATCAACGTGCGGCCGTTGCGGAAGCCGATGACTTCGGCCTCGACACTCGCCGCGCCTTCGCCGACCTGGCAGACGGTGCCGACCGGGAGGGTCAGGCCGACCGCTTCCATGAGGAGCCCGTCGAACGAGGCGAGACGGCCGGAGACCTTTGGCTTGGCGACGAAATCTGCGTTGGAGAGGGTTTCGAGATAGTCGGCGGTAAAGCGGTTCAGCATTTGGGCACCGGCACGCGGTCGATCGCCTGCGCGAGTTGATCGAGCCAGAGTTCCGGACCGTCCTCGACGATCGTCGACGCGCTTTCGAGCACGAAGCTGCCGCGCGCGACGTTGGGGTCACCGGCGGCGAAGATCGATTTCGGCAAGCGGCCTTCGAGCAGCTCGACATCGTCCGGGTGGACGCGGAGCAGCGCGGACTCGGCGGAGTCCGACAGGAGTTCGGCGGCGGTCTCGATCCGGCCCGCCAGCACGTCGGGCGCGATGCCGACTTCGCCAACCAGTTTCGAAACGAGGAACAACACCGTCTGGCGGAGCTGCGCCGCAACGCGGTCGCGGTCGATCCGGTCGTTGCCGAGTGCGGTGGTAAGATCGCCGAGCAGCGCGCCGTCGCGTGCAGCCGTCTCCTGTGCGGCCGCGGCCGCAGCGGCGAGGCCTTCCGCATAGCCGGCGGCATGCGCGTCGGCGAGCGGATCGATGAACGACGATTCACTCACCGGATCGAGTGGATCCCAGCCGGCGGTCGGGTTCACGTCCTTGTCCGCCGGGCTGAAGTGGCGTGGCGTGCTCGGCTCCGACGAGAAGTTCGGCGACGCGAAGTTCGCGGGCCGCACCGTCGCCCGCTCTCGAATATCCGCAGCCGCAAACCCGGATGGCGGTGCAAATGCGCTCGCCAGGACGTTCGCCGTCGTCGTGTGGCGCGACGCGAAGCCCGCGGTAAAGCCGTTAGACATAATCGTCTTCCCCCCCGCCCATCTGGATCGTGCCGTCCTTCGCAAGCCCGCGCGCGATCGCGATCATCGCCTTCTGCGCCTCGAGCACTTCGGCGAGCTTCATCGGCCCGCGTGCCTCCATCTCGTCGCGGATGCCGTCGGCCGCGCGTGCAGACATGCAGCCGAGGAAACGGTTGCGGATCGTTTCATCGACGCCCTTCAACGACTTGGTCAGGATCTCGCTGTCGACGTTGCGGATCAGCGTGCCCAGATTCTTGTCGTCGAGTGCGAGCAGATTGTCGAAGACGAACATCGCCTCCTCGATCGCCTTCGCCACTTCGCGGTCGATCTTGAACAGCTTCGGCATGACGCGCTGTTCGGTCGCCTTCCGCGCGCCCGACAGGATCTTGGCCGCCTCGCGCGTGCCGCCGAGCGTGACGCCGACCGAGCCGGGCGCGGCCGTGGTACGGTTGGCGAGCACGGTCTTCAGCGTCTCGACCGCCTCGGGCGTGATCGGACCCAGCCGCGCGATGCGGTGGAGGATGTCGGGCTGGACCGCGTCGGGCAGCAGTTCAAGCACTTGGCCGCCGATCGACGCATCGAGATTGGCGATCAGCACCGCGGCGATCTGCGGGTGCTCCTTCTCGATCATCGCCGCGATCTCGGGTGCGTCGAGCCAGTCGAGCAGTTCGAGTTCGCACGCGGCTTCCGGGGGGGTGATGCGCGCGAGTACGCTTTCGGCTTTCTCGGGCCCAAGCGCGCGGTTCATCACCGCCTCGATCTGAGGGCGCGGATCGAAGCCGATCGCGGTGCGCTCGCGAGCGCGACCGACGAAATCGTCGAGCACGTCCTCGACCTCCTGCTCGCTGACATCGGCGACTTTGAACATCGCCGCGCCGAGCTGGCGCACTTCCTCGGGCTCGAGCTTCTGGAGGATGGCGGCCGCCTCCTCCTCGCCGACGAGCATCATCAGCACCGCGGCGCGCTCGACGCCCGTATAGGTGCGGATTGCAGCCTCGCTCACTTGGCGTCGGCCTTGATCATGTCGCGCACGGCGAGCGCGGCGCGCGTCGGATTGTCGCGGGTGAAGCCGCGGACTGCGCCGATTCGGTCGTCATAGCCGCGCGTGTTCTCGAGCTGGTCGAGGCTGACGGGGGCGGCGACCGCCATGCCGTCGCCGCTCGCCGCGCCGCTTGGCTGGCCGAGCGCAGGGCGAGTGCCGGCGTCGTCGCGCTTCTTCATCAGCGCCTTGGCGATCGGGCGAACGCCGAGCAGCAGCACCAGCAGCGCGATCAGGATCGCGGTGCCGTTGCGCGCGAGCACCGGCAGCCACGCATTGTCGTACCAGGCCGGGCCGCTCGTCGCGGACGCATCGGCGCCGGCGAACTTGCGGCTGATGACCGTGACGTTGTCGTTGCGCGCCTGGTCGAAGCCGACCGCACTCTTCACGAGATCGCTGATCTGGTTGATCTCCATCGCGGTGCGGCGGCCCTTGTCGGGATCGCGTAAGAGGACGGCGACAGACAAGCGCTTGACCCCGCCCGGCGTGGCGCGCGTGACCGACACTTCGCGGCCGAGATCATAGGCGCGCTGATACTGGTCGGACTGCTTCATCGCGTCCGGCGCAGCGCCACCGGCGACCGGCTGAGCGCTGCCCGTCGCGCCGTTAGCGGCTTGCGGCGTCGACAAGGTGCTCGCGGCGGGCGGCGTGTTGCTCAGCGCACCGGGAATACCGCCGGGTGCAGCCGGGCCGTCCTTCTGGTTGCCGGTCCAGTTGCCCGTCTCGGCGCGCAGCACGCCCTGCTTTTCATAGCTTTCGCGCGTCGCCTGGCTCTCGTCGAGATTGACGTCGGCCTGGACTTCGGCGGTAAAATTGCCAGCGCCGACCAACGGCGTCAGCAGCGCAATCAGCTGCGTGCGATACTTGTCCTCGACGCGGCGCTGGATATCGATCCGCGCGTCGCTTGCGGCTCCTGCGCCGTCGTTGCCGCCGGCCTTGGTGAGCAAAGCGCCCATCTGGTCGACGATCGTCACCGCCTCGGGCTTCATCCCCGGCACCGACGAGGCGACGAGGTTGATGATCGAGCTGACCTGCGCATCGCTCAGCGACCGGCCACCCTGCAACTTCAGGATCACCGACGCCGACGGCGCGGCGTTGTCGCGCACGAACACCGACGCTTCGGGCATCGCCAGATGCACGCGCGCCTCGGCGACCGCGTCGATCTCCTCGATCGACTTCGCCATCTCGGATTCACGCGCCTGGCGGAGGCGCTCGCCTTCGACGGCGCGCGAAACGCCCATCGGCAGCTGGTCGAGGATTGCGTAACCACCCGGCGCTGCTTTCGGCAGGCCCTGGCCCGCGAGCAGCATTTTCGCGCGGCTGTAATCGTCTTCGCCAACGGTCAGCGCGCCGGTGCCTTCGTCGATATGGCTCTTGATGTTCGCGGTCGTCAGCGCGGACGTCACCGCAGCCTTGTCCGAATCAGGTAGCCCGCTGAACAGCGTCTTCTGCGTCGGCGTCGACAGGCTCATCCACGCAAGCGCGGCGGCGGCGATCAAGCCGACCATCAGCGCCATCGGCAGCGAACGGCGGACCGCAGGCTGCGCGAACGCGCCCTTGATCTGCTGGAGGGGGTTGGCGAACCGTTCGGTCGCGCCGGATGTGGGGATGAGTGCGGTGCTCATGTCAGACCGGCATGCTCATGATATCCTTGTAGGCGGACAGCAGCTTGTTGCGGACCTGCAACGTCGCCTCGAACCCGACCGACGCCTGCTGGCGGGCGAGCATCACTTTCGCGATGTCGACCGTCTCGCCGCGCTCATAGCTTTCGCTGAGCTTGGCGGCCTGGGTCTGGCCGTCGTTGACGCTCTTCAGCGCGGTTTCCATCGAATCGGCAAAGCTGGTCGGCTTGACCGTCTCGGTCGGCGCCACGTTCCCCGCGGCGCCAGCGCGCGAGAGCGCCTGGTTGCGTTCGAGGATCTGCGAGCGCAGCGCCATGACCCGGTCGACGCTCATCGCGCCCCCACCGATGCCGGATACGCCGCTCATGCCGAAGCTGCCCAGTTATGCACGTTGCCGATATCGTCACCCTGCTCGCGCGCCTTGGCGAGGCGGTAGCGCAGCGTGCGTTCGGAAATGCCGAGGCGCTTGGCGGTCTCGATGCGGCTGCCGTTGCACGCCTTGAGCGTCTCGCGGATCGCCGCGAACTCGCTCATCTGGACGATGTTGCCCAAGGTCCCGGGGGGCGTCTCTGGCTCCGCAGGCGCTGTGATGGGCGTGATCGGCGTCACCACCGCGGTACGCTGGAACGTCATCGTCACCGGGCGGTCGAAGACGATGTGGTTCGCCTCGATCGTATCGCCGCCGCAGAACAGCAGCGCGCGCTGGATCACGTTCTCCAGTTCGCGGACGTTGCCCGGCCAGTCGTGCAGCATCAGCTGCTCGATCGCCGCATGGCTCGGCCAGGGGATGACGTTGCGGTTGCCGGCATGACGCAGGATCAGCGTCGCTGCGAGCGCGGGAATATCCTGCGGGCGCTCGGCCAGCGACTTGGTCGCGAGCGGGAACACGGCGAGACGGTAATAGAGATCGGCGCGGAACCGCCCGGCGGCGACTTCCGCGTGAAGGTCGCGGTTCGCGCAGGCGATGACGCGTACGTCGATTGGCTGCGGCACCGAAGCACCGAGCGGCACGACCTCGCGCTCCTGCAACACGCGGAGCAGCTTTGCCTGCAACTGGAGCGGCATCTCGGCGATCTCGTCCAGCAGGATCGTGCCGCCGTTAGCCGCGCGGAAGAACCCGTCGCCACCGCTCGATGCGCCGGTGAACGCACCCTTCTGGTGCCCGAACAGCAGAGCCTCGAGCATCGATTCGGGGAGCGCGGCGCAGTTGATCGCGATGAAAGGCTTGTCTTTCCGCGCGGAGCCATTGTGGATCGCGCGGGCGAGCACCTCCTTGCCCGTGCCGGTCGGACCGTTGATCAGCACGGTGATGTCGGCGGCGGCGACGCGTTCCGCAAGCGCGAGCAGCGCGAGCGATTCGGGGTCGGCAGCGGTCGGCATGTCGGCGCCACCGATCAGGGCGCGCGCGAAGCCGTTGCCGACCGCAGTGTCCTCTGCGGCGAAGCTGATCCGTGCAGGGGAGCCATCACGCGATGGCGTCACTTCACGCCCTTCGCAGCCGATCACCACGGTGCGCGCGGGCGCGGTGACACCCTCGCCGTCCGCGACTAGGAACAGGTCGTTCGCGCCGGGCTGTGCAGTCTCGAACGAGCCCACGCCGAACCCTTGTGCGCGCAATGACGAAACAAGCGCGTATTTCCGCGAAGTGACTGCAGCCGATGGAAAAATAGAACGCATGGAGTTCCCCCTGAACGATTCGGGGAATGCAGCATTGGTGGTAAACGCGCGGTTAAACCCTGCCGGCCCCGGCAGATTATTTCCGGGCGCGTCTCCGCGGACACATGCGTGTGTGCGAGTGCGCGTATTCGCGCGCGCGAGCACGCGCGCTGGCGTGTGTGAGGCCCGACCCAGGCTGCATTTTTTCGCTTAAGTCCGGTCCGGGGCGGCCGTTACCCACTGTGACGGCTCGGCCCTTCGCCATGGGGGCGGCGGGGAAGCCGGACACACGGAGACCCAACATGACTGTTATTGGTAGCAATCTCTCGTCGCTGCGCGCGTCCAACGCATCGAGCGCCGCATCGATGGCGCTGTCCACCTCGATGGAGCGTCTGTCGACCGGCAAGCGCATCAACTCGGCCAAGGACGATGCCGCCGGCCTCGCCATTGCAACCTCGATGGGCGCGCAGATTCGCGGCATGAACCAGGGCATCCGCAACGCCAATGACGGCATCGCGATGGCGCAGACCGCAGAAGGCTCGCTCAGCGAAGTCACCAACATGCTGCAGCGTGTCCGCGAGCTGACCGTCCAGGCGACCAGCGGCACTTATGGTGCTGACGACAAGAAGAACATCCAGGCCGAAGTCGGTGCTCTCCAGGCGCAGATCACGAGCACGCTGGCTAACACGTCGTTCAACGGCAACAAGCTGTTCGACGGCACGGCCGGTACGGTTACTGCTGCCAGCGCAGGCAGCGCTGGAACTCCCGCTGTTACCGCAGACCCAGCTAACAATATTGCGGGATCGCCCGGAACGCCGGGAACGCCTGCCACTCCGGCCTTCAGCACGGTTTCGATCCAGACCGGCGCGAACACTGCCGACAAGGTCGACATGAAGTTCGCCAAGCTGACCAACGACACGACGATCACCGCGGCGACATCGCTCGATCTCTCGGCCAATGCCACGACCAACACCGCGCTGGACACGGTCGATGCGGCGCTGAAGACGATCAACACCTATCGTGCAAACCTGGGCGCATCGCAGAGCCGCCTCCAGTCGGTCGTGAACACGCAGACCAACAACTCGACCAACCTGGCGGACGCCAAGAGCCGTATCGAAGACACGGATTTCTCGGCCGAGACGACCGCACTCGCCAAGGCGCAGATCCTGAGCCAGGCATCGACCGCGATGCTCAGCCAGGCGAACCAGAGCCAGCAGAGCGTTCTGAAGCTGCTTCAGTAATCCGGACCGGCACCGGCACCGCCCCCCAAGGGTGTCGGTGCCGATCGGACCCGCCTTGCTTCCCAGAAGCGGGGGGCGGAGAAAACCTCGGTGGCGCCAAGCTGCCGGGGTTTTTTGCGTTTCCGTGCAAGAGGCGGAACGCGTTCAGGACTGCGTCGCCAGCCTCGGGTTGAAAATACCCTCGGCACATGGCTACTGGCCGATAGCTTCATGGCGTTACCGGACTTCACGGAACGATCGAGGAGCGAACGCCTGTATGCGGCGGCGTATGGCGCGAAACTTGGGCCTGTGCGTTCCTGCATATGCGCACTTTGTCGGAGACCGGATCGTGATCCTTGATGCCATCGACCACATCGTCTTCAACGTACGTGACGTGGAAGCGTCGGCGAAATGGTACGAGCAGGTTCTGGGCATGGCACGCATCGATGCGCCGTCGGACAGTGGAGCGTTGCGCACCAGCATGACGTTCGGGCCTAACAAGATAAACTTGCGGCCGATCGATGCGTCCCAGGACGAATGGTTCACAGGGGCGACACCGTGCGCTGGCGGCCAGGATCTATGTTTCCTGACAAGCTTTACCCCCGAGGCGGTCGTCGCGCATCTGCGGGCGTGCGACGTCGAAATCGAGATCGGACCAGTTATCAAAAGCGGCGCACGAGGCCCTATCAGGTCTGTCTATGTCCGCGATCCGGACGGGAATCTGATTGAGGTGTCGTCTTACGCGGCCATGGCCTGACGCTAAACCTGGCGGGCGAGCGCCTTCTTCAGTTTCGCGTGCGCGGACGCCTTGATCTGACATACGCGGGCGGAGCCGACGCCGAAGACTTCGCCGATCTCTTCGAGATTGAGTTCTTCGACGTAATAAAGCTGGATCACCTGCGCCTCGCGTTCCGGCAGCGCGGTGATCGCCTTGATCAAGGCCTCGCGCAGGTCGCTGTCGGCGAGCTGCTCGAACGCGTCCGGCGTGTCGTCGGCGAACCAGGGGAGGTCGTCCGCATACATCTCGTCGATCGAGTCGAAGCGGATCGCGTCGGCGGTGACGTAGTCGGTGCGGAGTTTCTCGATCGGAACGCCGATATGCTGCGCGATCATGTCTTCCCCCGGGGCTTTTCCCGTTCGTGCTGTGAGCGTTGAGATGGCGTCGGCGTACTGGCGGCGGCGACGCATCGCGCCTCGCGTGCTCGTGGCCTGGCGGCGGAGTTCGTCGATCATGCTGCCGCGCAGGCGGGTGATGAGGTAGGTCTTGAACGGCATGCCGCGCTCGTCGAAATTCGCGGCGGCTTCGACCAGCGCGACCAGGCCGACCTGGATCAAATCCTCGACCTCGACGCGGCTGCTCATGCTGCCGTGGACGTGCCAGGCGATCCGGCGGACCAGCGGGAGATGCTGTTTGACGAGCTGGTCCGCGTCGCCGCCGGGGCGTTGGTGCGGGCGGTACGTCAGCGGCTGGGCATCGGCGAACGCGCCACGCATCGGGAGCGCGCTCATGCCGCCAGCGCCTGCTGCGAGGCACCGATGACCGCGACGACTTCGACGGCCTTTTCTTCAGGCACCTCGAAGAACGACATCACCGGTGTGTCGGGCAGGCAGGTCTTCACCAGCTTGCGGATCGCGATGCGGATGGTCGGCTGGACGACGAGCGCGAACGGTTTCGCCTCGGCGATCAGCGGTTCGGCGGCGCGCTGCAGCGCCTCGACGATGCGGCGGCCGAGATCGGGTTCGATGACGTGGCGGCGCGATTGATCGGCGCGCATCGCCTGGCCGAGCAGACCTTCCAATTGACCCTCCAACGTCATGACGCGCAGCGGTTCGCGCACGCCGCACAGTTTCTGGATGATGAGCGCGCCGAGCTCGGGACGGATCGTCTCCATGATCTCCTCGGCGTCCTGCGTGCGCTGCGCGGCGACCGCGATCGCGCCGGCGATGCGACGGAATTCCTTGAGCGGCACGTTCTCCGCGAGCAGTCCTTTCAGGACCTGCGTCAGCGTCGTGATCGGCAGCGGTGCGAGTGCTGCGACCAGTTGCGCGGCGCGCTCCTTGAGACCGTCGAGCAGCGCCTGCACTTCGTCCTGGCCGAGCAGCTCGGACGCGTTCTGGCCGAGCAAATGGTTCAGGTGCGTCGCCATCACCGTGCCGGGATCGACCACGAGATAACCCGCACCGGTCGCGGCATCGGCATCGCCCGCATCGACCCAGGTCGCGTCGAGTCCGAAGGTGGGATCCTTGACCTTCTTGCCGAACAGGTCGCCGAACGCCTGGCCGGTGTCGAGCGCGAGCATCTCGTCGGGCGACACGGTGTCCTCGCCGACGACGACGCCGTTGACGAGGATGCGGTAGACATAGGGTGCGAGGTTGATGTCGTCGCGGACGCGGACCTGCGGCACGACGAAGCCGAGTTCCTTCGACAACTGACGACGGACGCCGGTGATCCGCCCCATCAGCGGCGACCCGCGACGCTCGTCGGCAAGCGGCACCAGGCCGTAGCCGATGTCGAGATTGACCTGCATGCCGTCGGTGACTTCTTCCCAGCCGATCTTCGACTGGTCGATCGTCTCGACGGGGACGACGACGGCGGGGGCAGGGCGACGCTCGATCTGGCGGAGCTTCCACGCGGCGAACCCGGCGATCGCCGCGGCGGGCAGGATCACCATGTGCGGCATGCCGGGCAGGATGCCGAGCAGCGCGAGGATGACCGCGACCGGGGTCCAGGTGCGGGGGCTACCGAACTGGCCGCCGATCTGGCCGGCGAGATCCTTGTCGGAGGTAACGCGCGTGACGATCGAGGCGGCGGCGATCGACAGCATCAGGCTCGGCAGCTGCGCGACGAGCGCGTCGCCGATCGCGAGCAGGATGTAGTTATGCGCGGCATCGGCGATCGTCATGCCGTGGCTGACGGGGCCGAGGATCAGGCCGCCGATGATGTTGGCGGCGAGGATCAGCATCGCCGCGACCGCATCGCCCTTCACGAACTTCGACGAACCGTCCATCGAGCCGTAGAAATCGGCTTCGGTGGAGACTTCGACGCGGCGCGCCTTGGCTTCGTCGGGGGTGATGAGGCCCGCGTTCAGGTCGGCGTCGATCGCCATCTGCTTGCCAGGCAGCGCGTCGAGCGTGAAGCGTGCGCTGACTTCGGAGACGCGGCCGGCGCCCTTGGTGACGACGATCATGTTGATGATCATCAGGATCGCGAAGACGAAGATGCCGACGACGTAATCGCCGCCGATCAGGAACGTGCCGAACGCCTCGATCACGTGCCCCGCCGCGCTCTCGCCCTCGTGGCCGTGGACCAGCACGATGCGGGTCGAGGCGACGTTGAGGCCGAGACGGAACAGCGTGGCGAACAGGAGGACGGTCGGGAAGGCGGAGAAATCGAGCGGCTTCTGCGCGTTCAAGGCGACCATCAGCACGGCGAGGCTGATCGCGATGTTCGCCACGAAGAAGATGTCGAGCATGAACGCCGGGATCGGCACGACCATGACGAGCACGAGCAGCAGGATCGCGAGCGGCAGGACCGACGCGCGGGCGTTGGAGAGAATGCGGTTCATCGCTTAGCCGCCCAACCGTGCGAGCATCATGTAGGCGAGGCGCGCGGTATCGGGCGTTGGGCGCAAGATGCTGGCGGCGGCCTGCGTCGTCTTGCCGGTGAACCTGCCCATCGCGGTGGTCGCCCAGGCGAGCGCGTCGTCGGCGCTTTCGTTGTTGCCGGTGATGACCGTGCTGCCGTTCATGTCGAGCGCCTGCGCGGCGTAGTTGGCGGGCGTCGCGGTCGCGCTTGCCCCGGCCGCGGCACCGCCGAGCTTGTCGGCGAACCGGTCGTAGATCGCCGACAGCGTGCGCGGCTGGTTGTTCGAATCGTAAAAGACGTTGTGGTTCGCGCGTGCGGCAGCGGGGAAGAGCGCGGCGCCGCTCGCCTGCGGGTTGGCCTGCATCGTCTTGAGGAACTTGGTCGCGCCACCGAGCCCCATGAAGTGCGCCATATACAGGTCGGTGCCCGACGCGGGACGGTTCAGCGTGCCTTCGAGCGAGGCCTTGTTGTCCGACGCGTATTCGGCGGCCATCAGCGAGGCGGCGTTGGGATCGTTGCGCAGCGCAAGGATTGCCGCCTTGGTGCCGGCATCGCCGACCGAGAGGCGGCCGCTCGACGACTGGCCGATGCTGTTGGCGGCCCACGCCATGCCGTGCTCCGCGCCGTGCTTCTTGACGACGGAGAGCCAGCTCTGTTCTATGAACTGATAGAGCCCCGATGCGCTCGATGTGCCGGCCTTGGCATTGGCGTTGAGCCCGCTCTCGAGCTTCGCTTGGCCCAGCAGATAGTCGAAATCCACGCCCGTCTTGCTGCTCGCAAGCGCGATCGCGGACTGGATCCGGCCGGTAGTGATAGGATTGACGGTCATGCCCGTGTGCGGTGCCCCTGATTCAGGGGATGCTCAGCAAGGGGCGTGCCAGTTTTAATGAGTGCAGGCTGTATTCGCCCGGTGCACAACGATCTCCCCTCCCTGGAAGGGAGGGGCAGGGGGTGGGTAGGCCGGCTTGTGTCTCAGCGGTTCGGAATTCCTGGAAGGCGACCCACCCCCAACCCCTCCCTTCCAGGGAGGGCGCAGAAGTCAGGCGTACGCGGCGCGCAACCCAGGCCGATACCCGGCAACGGCACCGTCGCCGGTCAGGGTTTGCAGGCGGCGGCGGACATTTGCCGCCATCAAGTTGGTGTAGATCCGGCACGTCTCGTTGAGCCGGTTCGCCTCGTCCGCCAGTTCGCGGATCTCGGTACCCGCGGGGCCCGTGCCGAGCAGCGCGACCTGTTCGATCCCGGCGAGCTTGTCCGCGGTCGCGCGCTCCAGGCTGGCGACGTCGTTCGACTTCAGCGCGGCGATCTCGGCGTGCAGCGCGTCGATCACGCGGATCAGGGCTTCACGCCGCTTCATTGGAATTCCAGTCCAGGCGAAGCGCCATCAGCCGATCGGCGATGGTCGCGGGAAGGATCGGAAAGGTGCCCGCGGCGATCGCCTTCTTGATGGCGGCGACGCGGCTCGCATCGATCGGCGGCGAGGCGGCCATCGACTTGGCGAGCGCGATCGATTCCGGCTCCACCGACGGCTGCCTGGGCAGAACCGGCGTCTGGACGACCGTCGCCGGCGCCGCCGCGGCGATGCGCGCGACGGAGCGATCTCCTGCTACTGACGGCTTCGCGCCGATCGAGTCCACCATGTCCGCATCCTCTGGTTTGCGCTGACATCAGGAGAAACGGCTGCACGCAGAAAACCTTTAGCAAAATTAATCTGTTCGTCCGAAATTAGTTCGACCAAGCTTAGTTCGACCAACCGGGAAGCGTCGCGCGACCGGCGTCGACCGCTATGGCCTGGACCGGCGTGCGAGTGTCGTCGACCTTGACCATGAACCGACCGCCAGGCGCGGCATCGCCCATCGCGACGCCTTCACGGCTGATCGAGAAGCCTTCGGTACCGGCCTCGATCACGATCGGATCGCCACGTTTGATGACCGGGGTGGCCTTCGCGACTGGCACGAACGAGGCCGCCACCGCGGCCGGCGCATTGGCCGGGCGGATGACGGGCACGAAGATCCGCCACGCTGGCCCCGCGCACGACACGACGACCGCGTCATGCTGTTCGGAGCGCCACGACAGCGACACCGTAGGACAGGTCGCGAGCCGCAACCGCGCATCGACCGGCGTGCGCGCGCCCCCCTCTGCACCAGTCGGGCGGCCGGTAAACGCGGCGACCGAAGCGTCGAGCGCGGCGGTATCCTGGAAGCTTGCGGCCATGAGCAGAAGCGGGATGATCATTGAGCGGTCCTCAGCGGTTCGCCGACAAAGGCGACAGAGACGATGGCGGCACGGCGGCCGGGCTTGGTGGCGGTGACGATCGCGACGCGGGACGGCGCGACCGCGGCGAGCGCGGCGGCGACGGTGCGCGCGCGGTCGGCGGCGAGGATCGCGGCGCTGCCGGTGACGCGGTCGATATCGGCGGGCGTGCCGTCGGTCGAGCCGGTGACGGTGAGCATTACGCGAGGGTCGCGCGCGGCCTCGCGCGCCCAGGCGACGAGCGCGCCGGGCGTGGTCGGCAGGATCGCCGATCCGGGCGCGAAATCCAGGATGCCGGCGGCGGCGACGGGCATCGGTGTCGGCTCCGCATCGTTCGCGCCGAAGCCTTCGCGGATGCCCTTTGCCAGGTCTTTGCCGCCGATATGTTGCGTGGCTTGCAGGAGCACGAGGAAGCCGACCAGCAACAAGGCGAGGTCGGCGAGCGTGATCAACCAGAGCGGCTTGCCGGCCGGTGCGTCGGGATATTCGCTTGCGTTCACGCGACGGTCGCCAGAACGGGCGCGACATAACCGCGCGGCGTCTCGCGTTCGGCAAGCGCCACGAGCGGCGCTTCGATGCGCGCGCGTTCGAACGCCTCGTTGCGGCCTTGCGCGCGGAGGCGGTTGGCAATCGGCATGAACAGCAGGTTCGCGAACAGCGCGCCGTACAGCGTCGCGAGGAGCGCCACCGCCATCGCGCCGCCGATCGCGCCGGGGTCACTCATCGTCGCGAACATCTGCGCGAGGCCGATCAGCGTGCCGATCATGCCCATCGCGGGCGCTACCTCGGCGGCACCCGCCCAGACGTCAGCGGCTGCGACGTGGCGCTCGATGCGGGCGCGGCGGCGATGCTGGACAAGCGTCGCGACGTCGGTCGCGGAGGCGCCGTCGACGATCGCTGCGATCCCCGCGGCGACGTCCGCATCGGTGACGACCGAGCGATCGAGCGCCATCACGCCGTGGCGCTTGGCGATGCGGGCGAGGGCAGTGATCTGGAGCAGCAGCGGGTCGGCATCGAACCGGCCACGGCCGAGCGTGGTCAAGGCGGCAAGTGCTCTGCCGAGATCGCGAAAGGGGGTGCGGAGGACGACGGCAAGCGTCGTGCCGCCACCGACGATGGCGAGCGCTGCGGGGTCGAGGAGCTGGGCGAGCGTGATCATGCGCCTGGCGTGATGCAAGGGGTGTGCCGGATTGTGAAACTTCTGTTCCCCTCCCTCGTGAAGGGAGGGGGGGAAGGGTGATGCCGGTGGCCACTCAACCGCCACCCCGGCGGAGGCCGGGGCCCAGTTGGGTGACACCGCTAACTGAAGGGTGCGCTTCGTTACTGCGACCTTTCCAACTGGGCCCCGGCCTTCGCCGGGGTGGTGGCAATATGAGAGCGTCGGCACTCACTTCCTTGTTCTCCCGCGAAGGCGGGAGCCCAGGCTGGTCCCCGCCTTCGCGGGGAAACATAGTGGGGGTGGGGGCCAGAAATTCGGTTTGCCGCTCCCGACGATCCAACCGGCAACCCGATTGCCGTCCACCCCTGCAACACCGGCAACCTCTTGCCGCTCACCTTGCCGCCCGCCCACCGCAACCCGGCAAACCACCATCCCCCACCCTCGCCACAAAAACTGGCACGCCCATTGCTTATGTCCGGTTGCGCAATGGGTGCGCCAGGAGACGGGCTTGTGTCAGGCGACACGCTTTTCGGAGTTCACGGGGCGGCACTCGAGGTGCGCTCCCAGCGCATGGGTGTGCTGGCGTCGAACATCGCCAACGCCTCGACGCCGGGCTTCAAGGCGCGCGACATCGATTTCCAGTCGGCGCTCGCCTCGGTCGAGAACGACGGCAGCACCAATGCGGCCACGAAATACCGCATCCCGACGCAGACCTCGATGGACGGCAACACCGTCGAGCTGAGCCAGGAGCAGACCGCGTTCGCCGAGAACGCCGTCCAGTATCAGACGACGCTGTCGTTCCTGAACGGGCGGATTGGCCAGATCACTCGCGCGCTGAAGGGGGAGTAAGCCGTGCCCAACCAGCCCATGACGATATTCCAGGTCGCCGGCCGCGCGATGTCCGCGCAGCTTGTTCGAATGAACACCACGGCGTCCAATCTCGCCAATGCCGGCGGCACCACCGGGTCCGCCGAGACCGCGTACAAGACGATGAAGCCGGTGTTCCGCACCAGCTTCGATGCGGCCAGCGGCATGTCGACGGTCGACGTCGAGCGTGTCGTCACCGCCGGTGAAGCGCCGACCAAGCGCTACGACCCCGACAATCCGATGGCCGACAAGGATGGCAACATCTTCGAGGCGGCGGTCGATGAAACCCGCGAGATGGTCGACATGATGGAGACCGCCCGCAGCTACCAGAACAACATCGAAGTGATGAACACGGCCAAGTCGCTCATCATCGATACCCTCAAGCTAGGCCGCTGATCATGGCAACATCGTTCGATACCACGCTGTCCAATCTCGGCATCACGCGCTCCTCGGCCGCCGCGGCGGCGACCACCACGACCAAGTCGTCCACCGCGCTCGGCCAGTCCGACTTCCTGAAGCTGATGACCGCGCAGATGCAGAACCAGGACCCGTTCAACCCGGTCGACAACACCCAGATGGTCGCGCAGATGGCGCAGATCTCGACCACCTCGGGCATTTCCGAGATGAACACGACGATGAAGGCGATTGCCGACAAGCTCGGCGTCACCAGCACCGGCGAGGCGATGGGCTATGTCGGCAAGACCGTGCTCACCGAGGGCAGCACCGCTTACGGTCGCGCGGGGGGCGGTATCGCCGGATCGGTCGAGCTGGCCGGCGCTGCGACCGACGTCAACGTCACGATCAGTGATGCGAACGGTGCGGTCCTCAAGACCATGTCGCTCGGCAAGCAGGCCAAAGGCACGATCGGCTACGATTGGGACGGCAAGGACGCCGCCGGTGCGGAAGCCGGCAATGGGCCGTTCACCGTGCAGGTCGCCGCGCAGAACGCCGGCACCACGGTCGGTGCGACCAGCCTGGTCTGGGCGCCCGTCCAGTCGGTTTCGACCACCACCGGTGCCGCCATCCTCACGCTTCCCGGCCTCGGCGAAATCCCCGCCAGCGCCGTCCGCCAGATCGGCTGAACCCAGAGTTTCCAGGAGTTAAACCGCCATGTCCTTCTACACTTCGCTCTCCGGTCTCCAGGCGTCCCAGACCGAGATGTCGACGATCTCGCACAACCTTGCGAACGTCGCGACCAACGGCTTCAAGAAGAGCCGCACCGAATTCGCCGATGTCATCGCTTCCAGCGTATCGCTCGCGCCGTCGCAGCAGGTCGGCTCGGGTACGGTCGTCAAGGCCAACCGCCAGCAATTCGCGCAAGGCAATTTGATCCAGTCGTCGAACAGCCTCGACCTCGCCGTGTCGGGCGACGGGTTCTTCGCGGTCAAGCCGAACGCGGAATCGGCAACGGTGAACTACACCCGCAACGGCGGCTTCCTCGTCGACGCCAATCGCTACGTGGTCGACGCGCAGGGCTCGCATCTCCAGGTATTCCCGGTCGATGGCTCGGGCACGGTAGTCGCGACCGGCGTCGATGCCGCGCTGAGCCTTCGCCTGCCCGAGACGAGCGGCGTGCCGCTGCCGACCAAGGCGGTCGGGATGACGCTCAACCTCAACGCCAATTCGGCGATCCCGAAGACCGCGACGTTCGACCGGTTCGACCCGTCGAGCTACAACCAGTCCGCGCAGACCACGGTGTACGACGCCGCCGGCAACGCGATGACCCTGACCAACTATTTCAAGCGCGTGTCCGCCCCGACGACCGGCAACGCCGAGAGCGGTTGGGAAGTCCACAGCTTCGTCGGCGACAAGGAACTGACCGCTGGCGGTACCGCGGGTACGAAGATGACGTTCGACGGGTCGGGCCGGATGACCGCGCCTGCCGGCACGATCAAATATGACGAGTTCACCACCGCGAACTCGACCGCGCCGCAGCAGATCGACTTCACCTTCGGCACCGGCACGACCCAGTTGTCGACCGCGTTCAGCGTCGCCTCGCGCACGCAGGACGGCAAGGCGGTCGGCCAGATCCAGGGCGTCACGGTCGACGAGAAGGGCGTCGTGCAGGCGAGCTTCTCGAACGGCGACACGCAGGCATTGGGCCAGGTGATGCTCGCGAACTTCTCCAATCCCGAAGGCCTGCGCCAGCTCGGCAGCAGCTATTGGCAGTCGACCGGCATCTCCGGCTCGGCGAAGCTCGGCTCGGCCGACACCAACGGGTTCGGCAAGCTGATGTCGGGGACGATCGAGGGATCGAACGTCGACATCACCGAGGAGCTGGTCAACCTGATCGCGGCACAGCGCAATTTTCAGGCGAACTCGAAGGCCTTGGATACGGCCAACCAGATCTCCGAAACCATCTTCAACATCCGCAGCTAAGCACGAGCGAGCAGGGGACCCTGAATGGACAAGCTGGTCTACACCGCGGCGACAGGCCTGCGCGCACACATGGCGGCGCAGGCGGCGATCGCCAACAACATGGCGAACGCGTCGACCACCGGCTTTCGCGCCGATCGCGTGGTGTTCGACCGGCTCAACCTGAAGGGCGACGGCTCGACGATCGAGGCGCGCGCGCCGACGTCGGAAGAGGTGACCGACGCCGATCGTTCGCCGGGCGCGATCCAGTTGACCGGGCGTCCGCTCGACGTCGCGATCACCGGCACGACGGCCTGGCTCGCAGTGCAGGCGTCGGACGGGTCGGAGGCGTACACCCGCCGCGGTGATCTCGAGGTCGCGCCGTCGGGCGTGCTGCAGATCGGCGACGGGCATCCGGTGATCGGCTCGGGGGGGCCGATCACGCTGCCGCCCTATCAGTCGCTGACGATCTCGGCCGACGGGACGATCTCGATCGTGCCGCAGGGCGGCGACGCCAAGGATACGCAGGTGATCGACAAGCTCAAGCTCGCCGACACCAAGGGGTCGGACACGGTCAAGGGCCTCGACAATCTGCTGCGCGTGCGCGGCGGCGGGGCGTTGCCCGAGGACATGGACGCGAAGGTTCAGGGCGGCGCGATCGAGGGATCGAACGTCAACATGACGCAGGCCTTGGTCGACATGATCGAGAACCAGCGGTCCTACGAAGTCCAGGCCAACATGATGAAATCCGCCAAGGAAATCGACGAAAGCGGTGCATCGCTGATGCGCCTGCCGAGCTAGAAGGAACAGACGAATGTCATCCGCAGCCATGCATATCGCGCGCACCGGGCTCGACGCCCAGGACATGCGCATGCGCGTCATCTCGAACAACCTCGCCAACGTGAACACCACGGGCTTCAAGAAGGACCGTGCGGCGTTCGAGACACTCGCCTATCAGACCGTCACGACGCCCGGCACGCAGAGCACCGCCGAGACGAAATACGCGACCGGGCTCAACCTGGGCACCGGCGTCCGCATCCAGGGCACCGCGCGGATCGATACGCAGGGCGCGATGCAGACGACCGGCAACAGTCTCGACCTCGCGCTCGACGGCGACGGCTATTTCCAGGTGCAGATGCCCGGCGGCACGCTCGGCTACACGCGCGCCGGCAATTTCTCGCGCTCCGCCGAGGGCTTGCTGGTCACCAGCGAAGGCTATCAGGTGCAGCCCGGCATCACCGTGCCCGAGGGGACGACCGCGATCACGATCGGCCGCGACGGCACCGTGTCGGCGATGGTCCCCGGCCAGACCGAGGCGTCGCAGATCGGCCAGATCCAGGTCGCGAGCTTCCCGAACGGTGCAGGGCTCCAGGCGACCGGCGACAATTACCTCGTCGAGACCGCAGCCAGCGGCGCGGCGAACGTCGGTGTCGCCGGCCAAGACGGTCGCGGCGGCATCAAGCAGGGCATGCTCGAGGCGTCGAACGTCAACGTCGTCGAGGAGCTGGTCGACATGATCGAGACCCAGCGCGCGTACGAGGTCAATTCGAAGATGATCTCGGCGACCGACGACATGCTCAAATACGTCAACCAGAACCTGTGATGCGCAACGTCTCAACTTCGCTTGCCGCCCTCGCTGCGATGCTCGCTGCATCGTCCGCAGATGCCAGCCTGTTCGGCAAGAAGGCGCCGCCCGAGGATTTCTCGGTTGCGCGGCCCTTGCCGGTCCAGCCGGTGCCGGTCGTCGCGACGGGCTCGATCTTCCAGGCGCAGGACGGTTACGCCGCGCTGTACGAAGGCTGGCGCGCGCGCAAAGTCGGCGATCCGCTGACGATCGTGCTGGTCGAGCGGACTGCGGCGTCGAAGTCGTCTGGCTCGAAGCTCGACAGCAATGGCTCGGGGACGATCACGCCGCCGACCACCGGGCTGCTCAACCTGTTCAACAAGACCGACGCGACGCTCAGCGGCGGGCGGACGTTCAACGGCACCGGCGCGGCCGACCAGGCGAACTCGCTGTCGGGCGAAGTCAGCGTCACGGTCGCCGCGGTCTATCCCAACGGGACGATGCTGGTGCAGGGCCAGAAACGCGTCACGCTCAACCGCGGCGATGAGTTCCTCAAGATCAAGGGCCTGGTCCGCACCGCCGACGTCGACGCGAACAACCGCGTCCTGTCGACCCGCGTCGCCGACGCGCAGATCTCGTACACCGGCAAGGGCGACGTCGCCCGCGCCGGCCGCCAGGGGTGGCTCAGCCGCTTCTTCTCCGTCGTCAGCCCGTTTTGATGCACACCCCCCAGCCGTTCGTCCTGAGTAGAGACCGAGTAGTGCCGAAGGCGCGTATCGAGGGCTCGTATCGAAGGACAGGTTGGCGCGCGGAACCCATGCTTCGATACGCACCCTCGATACGCCGCTGCGCGCCTACTCGGTCGCTACTCAGCACGAACGGCAAAGGACTAAAGACCGTGTTTCGTACTTTCGCAGGTCTCCTCACCACCCTCCTGGCCTCGCTCCTGATCGCCGCGCCGGCCTCGGCCGACCGGATCAAGGATCTGGGCGGGTTCCAGGGTATCCGTTCGAACCAGCTGACCGGCTACGGCATCGTCGTCGGCCTGCCAGGCACGGGCGACGACAATCTCGAATACACTGTGCAGTCGCTGAAGGCCGTCGCGTCACGCTTCGGTCTCCAGCTGCCGCCATCGGCGAACCCCGGCATGAAGAACGCGGCGGTGGTGATGATCACTGCCGAACTGCCGCCGTTCGCCAAGCCCGGTCAGCGCCTAGATATCACCGTCGCCTCGATGGGTAAGGCCAAGTCGCTCCGCGGCGGCAGCCTGATCATGACGCCGCTGCTCGGTGCGGATAACCAGATCTACGCGATGGCACAGGGCAACCTGGCGGTCGGCGGGCTGGGTGCAGAGGGCGCGGACGGGTCGAAGATCGTCGTCAACGTGCCCTCGACCGGGCGCATTCCCGAGGGTGCGACCGTCGAACGCGCGGTCGCAACCGGGTTTGACAGCGCACCGACGCTGACCTTCAACCTAGCGCGGGCGGATTTCACCACCGCGCAGAACGTCGCCGGCGCGATCAACTCGAAGCTCGGCTTCGGCAGCGCGCAGGCGATCGATGCGGTCTCCGTCGCGGTGCGCGCGCCGATCGGTGCCGACATCCGCGCCACGCTCATGTCGACGATCGAGAATCTCGACGTGGTCTCCGCCGAGCCGTCCGCCAAGGTGATCGTCAACGCGCGCACCGGCACCGTGGTCATCAACTCCGCGGTCAGGGTCGGGCCGGCAGCGATCACGCACGGCAAGATGACGGTGCGGATCGACGAGAAGCCGCAGGTCAGTCAGCCAGCCCCGTTCAGCCAGGGCCAGACCGCGATCACGCCGAACAGCCGCGTCGCGGTCGAGGAGGAGCGTCGCCCGATGTTCCTGCTGAACCCCGGCCCCAAGCTCGCCGACATCGTCAAGGCGGTCAATGCGATCGGCGCATCGCCGGCCGATCTGGTCGCGATCCTTGAGGCGCTGAAGGAAGCCGGCGCGCTCAAGGCCGAGTTGATCGTCCTGTGAGCCCGCTCAACGCACCCGCAGCGGCACCGACCACCGGGATCTCGACCGACACGAGCCGCCTCAAGTCGAAGGACAACCTCGACAAGGCAGGCGAGAAGTTCGAGGCGGTCTTCACCGGCATGATGCTGAAGAGCATGCGCCAGGCGAAACTCGCCGACCCGCTGTTCGATTCGAAGGCGATCGACACCTTCACCGACATGCAGGACGGGCTGATCGCGAAGTCGATGGCCGAGCATACGCCGCTCGGCATCGGCAAGGCGATGACCGATTTTCTCGCCAAGTCTCAATCCGATCTTAACCAGGGTGCGGCAGACTCGCCGCCATGAGCGATCTCCTTTCGATCGGCGCCTCGGGCGTGCGCGCGTACCAGACCGCGCTGTCCACGGTGTCGGAGAACATCGCGAACACCGGCAATGCGGGCTATACCCGGCGGACGACCACGCTTTCCGAAGTGTCGTCGGTCAATGGCGGACTGAACGCGCAAAAGTCGGTCAGCAGCAACGGCGTCACGGTCACGGGGATCGGCCGCAGCGCCGACGCATACCGGTCGCAGGCGGTCCGCTCGGCCGGCACCGATCTCGCCAAGACCGAAGCCGGCGTCACCTGGATGAACCGGATCGAGACGGCGCTGGGCAACAACCAGCTCGGCGACCGGCTCACCAGCTTCTTCACATCCGCACAGAAGCTCGCCGCCGATCCGACTTCGGAGCCGGCGCGCGCGGTGATGCTCGAATCGGCCGGCACGGCGGCGGCGGCGTTCACCGCGACCGGCGCGGCGCTCGATACAGCGGCGGCCGATCTCGATTCGACCGCATCGCAGGCGGTGCAGTCGCTCAACGCGCTCGGCACCGCACTCGCCAAGATCAACGACGGCATCGCGCGCACCGCGCCGGGATCGTCGACTGCGGCGCAACTCGCCGACCAGCGCGACCAGATGCTCGAGCAGATGAGCACGATCACCGATATCAACACGTCGTTCGACGATCTCGGGCGGACGACCGTGCGTCTCGGTGGCGCGGCGGGCTCGGTCTTCGTCGCGGGCGGCGAGAGCGCGCAGGCATCCTATGCACGCAACGAAGAGGGTGCGGTCCAGTTCGCGGTGACGCGCGGCAACGTCACGTCTGCGCTGTCGCCGACCGGTGGCGCGCTTGCCGGGTTCGCGGAAGGGGCGCAGCGGATCGCCGCGGCACGCGGGTCGCTGAACGCGATCGCCACCGACTTCACGAGCAAGATCAACGCGGTGCAGGCGCAGGGTCGCGATCTCGACGGCAATGCGGGGGCGGCGATGTTCGCCACTGGTACCACGCCGACTGACATCTCTGTGGCACTCGCCGACGGACGCGGGATCGCTGCGGCGAGCGCGACCGGCGGCAAGCGCGACGCGTCCAATCTCTCCGCGTTGCAGGGAGCCCGCACCAGCGGTGGCTTCGAAACGCGCACCACGACGCTGATCGCCGGCAACGCCGCCGCGCTCGAACAGCGCAAGGTCGTGGCCGATGCGCAGGCCACAATCCGAGACGGCGCGGTGAGCTCGCTTGCGTCCGCGTCGGGCGTCGATCTCGATAGCGAAGCGGTCGACCTGCTGCGCTTCCAGCAGGCCTATCAGGCGTCGAGCCGCGTGATCCAGACCGCGCGCGATACGCTCCAGACCATCCTCGATCTACGGTAACGCCCATGCAGATCGCGACTCGCCTCTTCTACGACCGCGCTTCGGCGTCGATGACTTCGCTCGGCGCCAAGGCGGAGTCGTTGCAGAACCAGATCTCGACCGGGACCAAGTTGTCGGCACCCTCGTCGGACAGCGCCGCCTATCAGCGACTTGCCGGGATCAAGCGCGATGCCGTCGACGACAAGGCGTATGCCGCCAATCTCGGCACCGCCGAGTCGGTGTTGAAACAGGGCGACACCAGCCTCTCCGCGATCACCGACCAGCTGCAGAGCGCAACCGAGCTGGTGACGCAGGCGAAGACGGGGACGCTGAACGCCGCGAACCGCAAGGCGATCGGCGAACAGATCGCCGGCCTCGTCGCGACGCTGACCAATCTCGCCAATGCGAAGGACGCGCGCGGGCAGGCGCTGTTCGGCGGCGCCGACGGTGCGCCCGCGGTCGCTGCGGGCGGGAGCTACGCGCTCGCCTCGAAGCCGGTGTCGGGTATCCCGATCGGTGACGGCCAGACCGTCCAGGCAAACGAGACTGCCGCGCGTATCTTCACCGTCGGCGGCAAGGCCAAGCCCGATGGCAGCATCGAGGGCGGTACCAATACGCTGGTCATGCTCTCGGCGATCGCGACCGCGCTGCAATCGGACGATTTCAAGGCGAGTTCGCTCGATACATCGCTCGCCGACATCAGCGCTGCGTCGGATCAGGTTTCCACGGTGCAGGCCTCGCTCGGCGCTCGCGCGGCGCGCGTCGACCTGGAGGCGTCGCGGCTGACCGATGTCGCGGCCGACCGCGAGGCGACCCGGTCGGGGCTGGAAGATACCGACATCACCACGACGGTGGTCGAGTTGCAGAAGACGATGACGATCCTGTCGGCGACGCAGGCGAGCTTCTCGAAGCTCTCGGCGCTGTCGCTGTTCGATTATCTGCGCTGATCCGAATTTAATCGCGCGCGACGTCGTCTTGGTAACCGGTTGGCTACCAAAGGCGGTTAATTCTGTGGCGACGCAAGTGCCGCTGTCGGCCCTGGGGGAATTCGAACACCATGTTTCCGGTCATCGGCATCGTCGTCCTGCTCGTCATGGTGTTTGGCGGATTCGCGTTCACCGGCGGTGCGCTCGGCCCCGTCATGGAGGCGATCCCGCACGAGATGCTGATCATCGGCGGTGCCGCCGCCGGCGCGCTGATCATCGGCAATTCGGGCAAGGAGCTGAAAGGTCTCGGCGCCGGTCTCGGAAAGGTCTTCAAGGGTCCGAAGTACAAGAAGCAGGATTATCTCGACGTCATCTTCCTGGTCAGCAAGCTGATGAAGATGCTGCGGATGGACGGGCCGATCGCGCTCGAGCCGCATGTCGAGGATCCGCAGTCCTCCGCCGTGTTCGCCGAATATCCCAAGCTCCTGAAGGACAAGGCGCTCGTCAACCTGATCGCCGATACGCTGCGCCTGGTCGTGGTGTCGTCGGGAACTCTCGACGTGCATGCGGTCGAGGAGGTCATGGACCACTCGATCAAGACGCATCACCACGAGGAAGAGGCGGCGCATGGCACGCTCGCGAGCCTCGCCGACGCGCTGCCCGCGCTCGGCATCGTCGCCGCAGTGCTCGGCGTGGTGAAGACGATGGGCTCGATCGACAAGCCACCGTCGATCCTCGGCGCAATGATCGGTTCGGCGCTGGTCGGCACGTTCATGGGCGTGCTGCTCGCCTACGGTATCGTCGCGCCGCTCGCGAACCGGTTGAAGCAGGTGCTCGATGCCGATGCGTCGATCTACGACGTCGTGAAGCAGATCATCATCGCCTCGCTGCACGGTCATCCGCAGCCGCTCGTGATCGAGGCCGCGCGCTCGGGCATCGCGCACAAGAACCAGCCGGGCTTCGCCGAAGTCTTCGACGGACTGAGGGGCAAGTAATCCGGTGGCCGCGCGTGCGCCTCATGGGACGAACCAGCCGCCCAAGGTCATCGTCAAAAAGATCTATATCGAGGGGCATGGCGGCCATCACGGCGGCGCGTGGAAAGTCGCGTACGCCGATTTCGTGACCGCGATGATGGCGTTCTTTCTGCTCCTGTGGATCGTCGGTGCGACCACCGAGAAACAGCGCAAGGGCATCGCCGATTACTTCGCGCCGACCATTCTCAACACGCGATCGCTCGGGATCGGCGGCGGCGGGCTGTTCGGTGGCGAATCGATCCTCGACAAGAATCGCATTGGGCCGAAGCCGGGACAGACCAGCATGGCGCAACTGGCGATTCCGGATGCCGGACTCGGCGGGCCATCGGCGGGGACGGGGCCCAAGGGTTCGCTGAAAAGCCGCGATGCGCTGACCAAGGAAGATCAGAAGAACTTCCAGGCGCTGCGTCGGCGCGTGCTCGGCGAGATGTCGGGCAATGCGAAACTGTCGCGGCTGCAAAACCATGTCCGCTTCGTGCCGACCCAAGACGGCATGCGGATCGATCTGGTCGACGACGCGGACTACTCGATGTTCGCGCTCGGCACGACCGCACTCGATCCGGAGGCGTCGGCGTTGATCGGCATGATCGCGGGCTCGGTGCAGGGCATGCAGAACCCGATCATGATCCGCGGCCATACCGACAGCGTGCCGTATGGCGACCCGCGCGCGATGAACAACTGGATGCTCTCGTCCGGTCGCGCCGAGGCGACGCGGCGGCGGCTGTTGTCGGGTGGCACGCCCGAGCAACGGTTCGAGCGGATCGAGGGCGTCGCCGACCGCGAACCGCTGATCGTGAAAGACCCCGCTGACCCGCGCAATCGCCGCGTCGCGATCACCTTGCTCTACAGGCGTGGGATCTTCGCCAAGTAACGACGCCGCGTTCCCACGGTATGCGCAACAAAAAAGGACCGGTGCCGCGAGGCGCCGGTCCTTTTTGTCGTCACTGGCTGCGTCGCTTATTCGGCGGCGGCGGCAGTGTCCGTCTTGCGCTTGCGCGTCGTCGTCTGCTGGGCAGGCGCCGATTCGGTCTTGCGCGGGCCGGGCTTGCGTCCAAGGCCGATCTTCTTCGCCATCGCACGACGGCTCTCCGAGTAGTTCTCGGCGACCATCGGGTAATCGGGTTTCAGTCCGTAGCGTTCGCGGTACTCGGCCGGCGTCATGCCGTGCGTCGCGAGGTGACGGCGCAAGGTCTTGTACGACTTGCCGTCGATCATCGAGATGATGTGATCCTTCGACGCGAGCGATTTGCGTGCCGTTACGGCAGGCGTGTATTCCGCGGCAGCTTCGACCGGAGCAGCTTCGATCGTGGTGCCGAGCAACGTCGCGACGGTCTCATGCATCTTGCCGAGAAACGCGGGAACGTCATCAGCCGAACTCCGGGTATTCGGGTTGCCGAGCCATGCAATCGTCAGTTCTGTTGCCAGCTCGACGGCATTCAGGTCGGTGGTATCTTCGGCCATAGTATACTCCATTGTCTGCGGACGCCGTAACGGCGTGCGACATCGGGTTCAACCATCCAGATACGGTTTCAGCACATTAAATTGTAAAAATCGACATTGGTAGCGCGAACGCGCGAAGATCGGTTCATTTTGACTGCTCGAAGTTCGAGTTGCCGAGCATGAACAAAGCAAGCACGGTGAAGTTATCATCGGGCGCTGACGGCTGGACGCCTGTCGTCGCGGCGGATAGAACTCACGTGACGATCGCGTGCGTATCGTCGGCCGCGTCGATAGCTATCGTGCAACCTGTTCGGCACGCGTCGTAGCTGCGATGCATCCTATCGAGAGAGTTTCCGCATGCTTTCAGGTCCCGACGGCGCGAACCGATCCGAACGCGCGAACCGATCCGCCGGCATGGGCGGGACTGCGAAGGCGCTTTCGAAGGCGGGCGCCTATTCGGGCAGCGACTGGCTCGCCAAGCTCGGCAAGGGCAATGCGGACGACGACGCGCCGGTGCTGAGAAGCGTCGGCGATCGCCTGATGCCGCTGCGGATCGCGATCGTCGCACTGATTTCCCTGGTGATGCTCGGTCCGATCATGACCAATGTCGAGGGCGGCAATGGCGGCGACGGGAACGCCGTACGACAGATCGGCTATCTTGCGATCCTGGCCGCCACGATCTTCGCGATCCGTCCCTCGGCGAGTCCGAAGTCGCTGGTCGCGTTCACCTGGCCGATGCTGCTGGCGCTCGCATGGTGCTGGATCAGCATATCCTGGGCACTCGATCCGGGCACCGCATTCCGGCGCGTGTTCCTGACGACGCTGGTCGCGTGGATGGTATTCAGCCTGGTCCGGCACGGCGGGTATCAACTGAACGTCGACCTGCTCCGCTACGCGTTGCTCGCGACGATCCTGATTTCCTATCTGGTCGTCGTGCTGGACCCCGTGGTCGGCGTGCACACCGGCGGCGAAGACATGGCGACCGCGCTGCTCGGCAACTGGCGCGGTTTCCTCGGGCACAAGAACTTCGCTGGCGCGGTGTGTGCGCTGTGCATCATCATGTTCCTGTTCGATGCCAAGCGGATACGACCGACGATCCGCATCTTCGCGATCGTCGTGGCCGGGTATTTCCTGTTCAAGTCGCAGTCGAAGACCTCGGGCGGCATGGTGGTGCTGGCCTCGATCGGTGGCATCGTCTTCGAGACGGTCAGCATACGGCTGCGTCGCTACATCATCCCGATCCTGATGATCGTCGGATCGGTCTTCTGGTTCCTGACCAGCGCCTATGCCGACATGGTCCAGTCCAATTTCCTTCAGCCAAAGGCGTTCACCGGCCGCGGCCAGATCTGGGGGACGCTGCTGAACTATGCCAGCGATCATCCCCTGCTCGGCGCGGGCTTCGGGTCGTTCTGGAACATCGAGGCCAACAGCCCCGTCTTCGAATATGGCCAAGGCTATGTCACCAAGATCACCGTCGGCCATTCGGGGTATATCGACCAGCTCGTGACGGTGGGCGTGCCAGGCGTGCTGCTGATGGTCTTCGCGATGGCGGTCTGGCCGCTCACGAAACTGCTCGCGAGCGAGGACGTCGCCAAGGGGCGGGGTGCGCTGGTCTCGGCGATGCTGATGTTCTGCATCGGCCACAACATCACCGAGAGCGGCCTGTTCGAGCGCGACGGCATCGTCAGCACGATCTTCTTCTTCGCGGTCGCGCTCGCGCATTATTGCACGATGGACGACAAGCGGACTGCGCCCGTCAAGCAGGCGGGCGACGACGTGATGCGCGAACTGCGCCGTCGCAAGCGCAAGCATCGCCCGGTGCTTACCGCCGGCGAATGACCGGGTGACGTGCGAGGATTGTCGCCAGCGCGGCCTGTGCGCCGGCGGGCGTGAAGTGCGAATGATCGAAGTGTAGCGGCGTGCCATCGGCGGTGGTCAGGCGGCAGGTCGTGCCGGTACACTCCGTTTCGATGGCAGAGGCGTAATCGGCGCCCGCTGCGCGGACCGGCCCGGCCATCGCGCGATCGAACGCGATACGGTCGGACAGGCGGAACTTGTCCGCGAGCGTCGGGTCGCCGTCCGCGTCCGATCGCACGATCAAGGCGGGCAGGTCCGCGTCGTATTCGACCGACGGGCCGATCACCAGGACCCGCGTTCCTCGCGCCCGTAGCCAGCGGATCGTGTCGAGCAACGCCGGCTGTTCGAAGTCGAGCCAACGTGCGGACAGGATGACCGTGTCGATCCGCTTGAAATCCAGCGTGTCTAACGCGGCGTCCATAGTAGTGCGACAGGTCGGCAAGCCCTTCCCGTGCAGTAGCGGCCGACAGCCCGCCGCAGTCACCTGGATGATGTTCGCCCCTGGCAGCAGCGTGTGCAGCGCTTGCGAGAAATGCGCGCCGTGGCTGTCGCCGAACAGCGCGATGTTGGGCTTGGTCGTCGACAATCGCAGGCAGTCGGGCGAGAAGCCGCGGCCCGTCGGCAGGACGAAGCAGCGATCGGTGCTGAACTGGCGTTCTCCCGCGTCCGTCGAGTCCCAGCCGAGATAGCTGGCGGCCAGCGCCTGGCGCGGCGAGAGCGGGCGGATGTGGTCGGCCTTGGCGGCGATCGTCAGCCCGGCGATCGCCATTGCCGCGAGCAGCACGACTGCGACGGCGTGCGGGACGAGCCCCGATCCGCTGCGCCAGCGCCGGCTCGCCGGACGCTCGATCAGCGCAAAGCTCAGCCATGCCGCACCGAGCGAGGCGCAGAGCAGTCCGACAGTCTCGACCGGCGCGAGCGTCGAGCCGTGGCGGATCTGGTAGAAGGCGATGATCGGGCGATGCCAGAGATACGCCGAATAGGAGATCAGTCCGACCGTCCGCAGCGGCCACGCGCTGAGCAGTCGTGCCGTCGGACCCTCGCCGCCATAGGCCAGCAGCACCGCGGCCGCGACGGCAGAGGGGAGCGCGAAGGGCACGGGAAACGGCCAGCCGCTGCTGATCGCGATGCAGCTCGCGGCGATCACTGCGATGGCGAGAACGCACAGGACCGCGCGGATCGATCGGTTCGCGATCGTCGGTACGGCGCCAAGCGCGACCAGCGCGCCAAGCGACAACTCCCAGATTCGCGCGGGCAGCAGGAAGAACGCAGCGGAAGGATAGGTCGTCGCCAGCCATCCTCCGATAGCGAACGACGTGAGTGCAAGGCCGGCGATCACCTGCGCGAGACGCCGGCTCGACAGGCCACGGAGAGACCAGAGCAACAGGGGGTAGAGCAGGTAGAACTGCTCCTCCACCGCCAGCGACCAGGTATGGACGAGCGGCTTGGCGTCCGATGCCGCCGCGAAATAGTCCGACGTCAGGTAGAAATAGACGTTCGACCCGAACACGCTGGTCGCTGCCGCGCTGCGTCCGAGGTCGCGCAACTGGTTGGGCAGCAGGAGCACGCAGCCGAGCGCTAGCGTGACGATCATAATCACGAGCAGCGCGGGCAGGATGCGGACGATCCGGTGGCGATAGAAGCGCGCGATCGAGAAGCGCTCCTCGGCGATGTCGCGCACCATGATCGCGGTGATCAGGAACCCGGAGATCACGAAGAAGATGTCGACCCCGACGAACCCGCCCCGCAACTTGGTTACACCGCAGTGCAGCAGCAGGATCGGCAGGATCGCAAGCGCCCGCAGCCCGTCGATATCCGGCCGATAGCGGAGCGCGCGTCCGTCCTGCGATGCCGACGTTCGCGTGCCTGCGTGCGCGGCCGACCCTGTCGCTATGCTCTCGCTCACCTGTACCGACGCCCCCACTTGCGCCGTCGGTCTATAGCGGGTGGCGGCATGCTGCTAGGGCCGGCATGGACGCGCCTGCCGGGCGTTGCTACGCGCAGACGGCGGCGGGGGGCGGATCATCTGGTGACGGGTACGAACGACGAGCCTTCGCAAGCGGCAGGAGCACCGCGTCTTCGGGTGATGCACGTCATCACGCATCTCGACATGGGCGGCGCCGAGAATGTCGCGCTGGGATTGATCGATGCCTTGCGCGACCGGGTCGAGTTCTCGCTGTTCGCGGTCCTCCGCCAGTCGCCGCTGAGCAAGGTCGGGCAGGACATGGCCGAGCGGCTGGAACGCTGGCACGTGCCGTTCCGGTTCGGTACGGAGCGCGGGTTCAAGTCGGGCGGCGTGGTCTTCGCGGCGCGGTCGCTCGCCCGCGCGGTAGCCGAGCAGCGACCCGACCTGATCCATGTCCATACCGAGATACCGGAACTGACGCTGGCGGTGGCGGGCCTGATCTCGCGCCGCGTCCGCCGCACGCCGTTGCTGCGTACCGTCCACAATAGCGAGTTGTGGATCGCCTGGGGCGGTGTTGGACGGTGGGTGACGCAGCGGCTCGCCAAGGGCGACGCGGTGGCGGTGTCACGCAATGCCGCCAATGCCGACGCGGGGATCGTCACGCGCGGCCGCCGACCGGTTGCCGACGTCATCTATAACGGCGTGTCGCCACCGGCGGCTTCTCCGATCGGGAGTGCCCCAGGGCCGGTCCGACTGCTGTTCGCAGGGCGGCTCGTCCACCAGAAGGGCGCCGACCTGCTGCCTGCCACCCTCCGCGAGGCCCACGCGCGAACGATGCGCCGCGACGTCGCGGTGACGATCGCCGGCTCCGGCGCGATGCAAGACTTGGTGGCGCAAGGGCTCGCAGACGGCTTGGCGGGCTGGGACGTCCGGATGACCGCGCCGATCGAGCGCCTGTCCCAACGCCTGCAAGAGTATGACGCGGTCCTGTTGCCGTCACGGTTCGAGGGGTTTGCGCTGCTCCCGCTCGAGGTGCTGATGGCAGGCATCGCGCTGGTGACGACCGACGCTCCAGGCCTCGATGAAGCGATCCCGGCCGACTATCCGTTCAAGGCCGCGGTCGACGACGTCGCGGGAATCGGCGCGCAACTGGCGAAGGTGATCGACGATCCCGCGACCGCACGCGTCACTGCGGCTCGCTACGGCGCAGGCCTCGCCCGCAGTTTCAGCCCGGAGGCGATGGCGTCCGCGTATCTGGCACGCTATCGCTCGCGTGGGGATACGGGGGCAGAGTGACGGTCGCAGTCGGGATCAAGGCGCTGAACGAGGCGGCGCATATCGACGCGGCGATCGGCAGTGCGCGCGCCGCGCTCGATCGCGTCGGTGGCGGGCTGGTCGTGCTTGCCGACAGCGGATCGTCTGATGCGACGATAGCATTGGCGCAGGCATATCGTGGCATGCGGATCGCGCAACTCGCCGATCCTGCCGAGCGGTCCTGCGGCGCGGGGGCACAACTCGCGTTCCAGGCCGCGTCCGAGACACTCGGCGTCGACTATTTCTACCTGCTCGACGGCGACATGGTGCTCGACTCCGGCTTCCTCGAAGCAGGCATCGCGTTCCTCGAGGCGAACCCCCGTCACGCTGCGGTCGGAGGCCGCGTGCGCGAGGTCAACACCGACAGCATCGAGTTCGAACTGCGCGCGCGCAACGATCGCGTGAAGGGAAGCGCGGTGGCGGGCGATGTCGACCGGCTCGATTGCGGCGGGCTGTACCGCGTCGCCGCGGTGCAGCGCGTCGGGCATTTCGCCGACCGCAACCTCCACGCGTTCGAGGAATACGAGCTCGGCGCCCGGTTGCGCGCGGACGGCTGGCGACTGGCGCGGATCGACGTGCCCGCGGTCGAGCATCACGGCCACGCGACCGGCGGCTACCAGCTGATGTGGCGACGGTTGCGCACCGGCTATGCCGGCGGCCCGGGCGAAGTGATCCGCGCCGCCTGGGGGCGGCCGCACTGGTCGCAGGTCCTGCGCGGGTTCGCCCAGTTGCGCTACAGCGTGATCGTCTATGGCTGGTGGCTGGCGATGCTCGTCGCGCTCGCGACGGGGCAGGGTATCGCGTTGCTGGCAGTCGTGCTGCTGCCGGTTGCGTTCCTGACGATGCGCCGCCGGAGCCTGCGAGTCGGGATCTACTCGCTGGTGACATGGAACGTGATCGCGATCGGCATGCTCCAGGGCCTCGTCCGCGCGCGCCGCCCCGCCGGTGCGCCCGTTGCCGCGCGCGACCTGTCCGCGCCGGGGCGATGAGCACCGCGTCCGGCTATCTCGGCAAGTTCGTCTGGACCGCGGGCACCTTCGTCGTGTCCGCCGGGCTCAAGTTCGGGCTCAACATCGTCCTCGCCTATTTGCTCGCGCCGGAAATCCTCGGCGTGATGGTGGTCGTCAACGCGATCCGGCTCGGCGTCGAATTGCTGACCGATGTCGGGATCGAGCAGAACATCATCCACCACCGCGACGGGCTCGACCGCCAGTTCCGCGACACCGCCTGGACGCTGCAACTGCTGCGCGGCGTGCTGTTGAGCCTGGTCTTCCTGATCGCCGCGCCGTTCCTCGCGCACGCTTACGGCATCGACGTCCGCATCTTCCTGGTCGCGGCGCTGTCGCCGATGATCGGTGGCGCGCACTCGACCGCGATCTTCGTGCTGGTCAAGCAGATGGAGGTCCGCCGCCGCAACCTGTTCGAGCTGTCGTGCGAGGCGCTGGCGTTCGCGGTGCAGGTCGCGCTGGCGGCGTGGCTGCGCTCGGTCTGGGCGCCAGTCATCGGCCTCGTCCTCGCGGTCGCGATCCGCTCGGCACTGAGCTACCTGCTGCCCGATCCCGGCCAGCGCCTCCGCTTCGACCGCGAAATCGTCCGGCGGATCATCCATTTCGGCAAATGGATCGCGATCACCTCGCTGGTGATGTACGCCGCGACCAATCTCGACCGGCTGTATCTCGGCCGGGTCGCGCCGCTCGCGCTGCTCGGCATCTACGGCATCGCGCGCGCCATCGCCGAGCTGCCGACCACGCTCGCGCGGCGGATGAGCTATCAGATCATCTTCCCCGCGCTTGCCAGCGTTTCCGAAGGCGACCGGGCGGGGCAGATGGCGGCGATCGCCGGCTCGCGCGCGGTGTTCACGCTCGGTGTTTGCGCCGCGCTGGCACTGGCCGCGTCGGTAGCGGATGGCCTGATCCTGGTGATCTACGACCCACGCTACCAGGCGGCGAGCTGGATGCTGTCGGTGTTGCTCGGCGGCGCGGTGTTCGCGGTATTGTCCAACCTCAACGAGGCATTGCTGCTCAGCGCGGGGCGGCCGTTTTATGCAAGCGTCGCCAACATGATGCGGATGGCGACGCTCGCGGTATTGCTGCCGACCGGTCACCGGCTCGCGGGCTTTCCCGGCGCGGTCGTCGCGGTCGCGGTCACCGAGCTGCTGCAATATGGCTATATCGCGGTCGGCCTGCACCGCGTGCGGATGAGCTTCTGGCGGCAGGATGCGCTCGCGATCGGGGCGGCCTGCGCGGTGTTCGCGGTGATGCTCGCGGTGCGCTGGCAGCTCGGGTTCGGCTCGCCGCTCGCGGGGCTGGTGGCGGGGCTGGGGAGGATCGGATGACCCGCCTGCTGATCGTCCATTATGCCGGCGACTACCGCGAAGCCGATCGCCTGCGCCGCGCGACCGGGGGCGAGACCTATTACGGCCACGGCTATGTCCTCGACCAGCTCGCCGCGTGGCAGGCGCAGCACGAGGCGGTCGGGTTCCTGTGCTCGCTCGCGCCGTCCTATTGGGAGACGCTCGACAGCGGCGTGACGGTGATCGGCGCGGACACCAACCCGGACCAGGATCCCGCACCGGTACTGGCGTTGATCGAGCGGTTCGCGCCGACCCACCTGATCGTGTTCGGGCCAATGCTGCATTTGATCCGCTGGGGGATCGAGCACGATGTCCGGCTGGGCGTGATCATGGCCGATTCGTTCGCCAATCCCTATTATCGCTGGGTCAGGTTCCGTCGGCTGCCGAAGCTGCTCAACGATCCCCGCGTGACGCTGGTCGCCAATCACGGTGCCAATGCCGCACGGGCGCTGGTCGGGATCGGTTTGCGCGCGGACAAGGTGCTGGCGTGGGACTTTCCGCATGATCGCACGCCTGAGACTCAGCCCTGCAAGGCGGGTGCGTCGGGGCCGCCGTTCACACTGCTGTTCGTCGGCTCGATCAGCGCGAAGAAGGGCGTCGGCGACCTGGTCCGCGCGGTGGCGTTGCTGAAGGACCGCCTCGACGTTCGGCTCGACGTCGCGGGCCTGGGCGCAACGGACAAGTTCGCGGCGCTCGCGACACGCCTCGGCGTCGCCGACCGCGTCCGGTTCCTCGGGCTCGTCCCGAACGGTGCGATCCCGACGATGATGCAAGACGCCGACGCAGTGATCGTCCCCAGCCGTCACAATTTTCCCGAAGGCCTGCCGCTGACGCTGTTCGAGGGGCTCGCCTCGCGCACGCCGGTGATCGCGTCGGACCATCCGATGTTCGACGGGCATCTGGAGGACGGCGAGAGCGCGCTGGTGTTCGCCGCCGGCAAACCCCGCGCGCTGGCCGATGCGATCGCGCGGCTGATGACCGATCCGGACCTGTATGCGCTGGTGTCGCAAGGGTCGGCAGCGGCGTGGCACCGGATGCAGAACCCGGTCAAATGGGGCGAGATGATCGATCGCTGGGTGCGCGACGATGCCAAGGATCGAGAGTGGCTGTCGGCGCACACCGTCGCGGCACTGGACGGGCCGGCATGACGGCTCGAACCGGCGCGATCCATTTTACGATGACGCATTCGACGGCCGGCGGCTTGCGCGAACTCTGGGACGACATCGCCGAGGGACTGATCGCGCGCGGCCATCCGGTGAAGCGCTTCGTCCTCTATCCGCCGGCCGATGCGGAGGGCGAAGGCGTCGACATGGCGGTCTGGCACCACGTCGCCGACGCCCGCCCGCGATCGGTGCTCGGCGCGGTCCGCACCTTCGCGGCGCTGGTCCGCTACCTGCGCCGCGAGCGACCTGCCGCGGTCGTGTCGGCGATGCCTGCCGCCAACGTGCTGCTCCCGCTCGCGGTGACGATCGCGCGCGTGCGCACCCGCGTGTTCCTGTCGCATCATTCGCCGACCGACACCCATAACCGCCTGCTCGACCGGATCGACGGCTGGACCGGCAGCCTGCCGTGCGTCGCCGGGATCATCAGCGTGTCCGACGCGGTCGGCGCGACGCTGGCGCACAAGCCCGCGACCTATCGTGCGCGGACGCTCACGATCCACAACGCGCTGTCGGAGCGGGTCGAGCGGGTCCTCGACGCCTTGCCGCGGGCAAAGGCGGGGGGCGACCGGCTGTGCGTCGTCGCGCTGGGGCGGCTGTCCTACCAGAAGAACTACCCGATGCTGATCCGCGCCATGGCCCAAGTTCCGGGCGCGGATCTGGAGATCGTCGGCGGCGGCGAGGACGAGGCGGCGTTGCGCGCGCTCGTCGCGGACCTTGGCCTCGACGAGCGCGTGACCTTCGCCGGCCTGATCCCGCGCGACGCCGCGCTCGCCAAGGCTGCGTCCGCCGACGTCTTCGTCCAGGTCAGCCGCTACGAAGGGCACAGCCTCGCGCTGATCGAGGCGGCGCGGCTAGGCCTGCCGCTGGTCGTGTCGGACGTGCCGGTGCAGGTCGAGGGCATCACCGCACGCGACGGAACCCGGTGCGGGATCGTCGTGCCGCTCGACGACCCGGCTTCACTGGCGACCGCGCTCCAGGGATTGCAGGACGATCCCGCACGCCGCTCGCACTGGGCGGAACTCGCCGTGCGGCTCGGCGGCGAGGCCTCGAACGCGCGAATGCTGGATCGGTACGAGGCGGTACTGGCTCCCGCGGCACCGGCGCGATAGGGACAGGTCATGGCGACGGCGATCAACGTAGCGCGACGACCCGCATCGGGGCCGATCACGCCCCAGCAACGCGCGACGCGCCTGCGTACGCGTCGGCGCTACGCCATCGCCAATGCGTGTTTCGTGGTGTTCCTCGCATTGGTGCTGGTCGGCACGTCGGCGTTCCAGGAATGGGCGTTTTCCGGGGCGATCGGCCAGGGCGACGCGGCCAACCAGGTGCTGCACGTCGTCATCTTCGTGATGCTGCTCGCGGGCAGCGGCATGCCAAGCAAGCGTCAACTGTTCTGCATCCCCCTCGGACTTGCACTGTTGCTCGCCTATTGCTTCTTCTCGGTAACCTGGGCGATCGCGCCGTTCATCTCGTTCCGGCGTATTTCGCTGACCGCGCTCGTGGTCTGGGTGACGTTCCGGCAGATCAACGATCTCGGTACCGAACGCGCACTGAAGCTCATTCGCTACGTGTTGATCGCGGTGCTGATCGTCAATTACCTGATGGTGTTCCTGACGCCCTACGGCATCCATTCGGAGGTGTTCGGCGAGGAATCGTCGGTGGTTGGCGACTGGCGCGGGATCATCCCGCACAAGAACGTCGCGGGTGCGGCATGCGCGTTCACCGTGCTGTTCTTTACGTTCGACAACCGGCAGTTCCCGCGAATCGTTTCCGCGCTGGTGATCGCGGCGGCGACGATCTTCCTGTATTATACGCATTCGAGCACGTCGGAATTGTCGCTCGTCCTCGCGCTGGCGATGGGTTTTGCGATCCGGCCCTATGATGCCAGCCACCGCTTCGCCGTCGGGATTTGCCTTGCGATGGTCGTCGGGCTGGCGATGCAGATCCTGTTCGTAAACCTCACGGCGTTGAGCGATTTCGTCAACGATCCCGGTGCCTTGACTGGCCGCGGCGCGATCTGGCCGCTGTTGTTCGAATATGCGCGCGAGCATCTCTGGACTGGCGCCGGCTTCAGTTCGTTCTGGCAGATCGGCCCGGACAGTCCGATCTGGACGCTGACGAGTGGTTGGGTCGCGGTGTATGCCGCGCATGGGCATAACGGCTTCCTCGACCTGCTCGTCACGATCGGCCTGCCCGGCCTGCTATTGGCGATCGTCGTGATGATCGTCTGGCCGTTGCTGCGGCTGTTGCTCAGCCAGTCGATCGGCAAGCCGCGGCGATCGCTGCTGGTGGCGGTCATCATCTTCTGCGCCGGGCATAATCTAGCCGAATCGACGTTGCTGAACACCGCGTCGCTCGTCGAAGTCTTCCTGTTGATCGCGATCGCCATCACCTACCGCGAGTCCGACGCGAGCCCTGGCGCACATCACGCGCTGCGTGGGCGAATGACGCGGTTGTTGCGGAGGCCGGCCCGGTTGTCGCGCCGCTGATGACCCGCGCGATCGGTTCGGCGCGATTGTGGGGACTGGTGGACGGGCTGTTTCCCGCTGAAGATGGCGCCGCTCGACCGCCGGCACGCCATTGGCCGCTACGCCTCCTGATCTTCGTCGCATGGCTCGCGCTCGTCACGTTCCTGGTCGCGCATCACGTGATGTGGCGCGACGAGGTCCGCGCGCTCAGCCTCGCGACGCAAGGGGCGTCGATCCTCGACATGCCGGCGGCGGCGCGCGGTTACGGGCATCCGCTGCTCTGGCATGTGCTGCTGCGGTTCGGCACCGATCTGCTCGGGACGAAACTCGTCCTGCCGGGCCTCGCGCTGGCGATCGGCATAGTTGCGGCGGGCATCCTGGTATTCGTCGCCCGCCTGTCCCCGCCGGTGATGATTCTGACGTTGTTCGGCGGGTTCGCGACGTTCGACTATGTCGTGATGGCGCGGAACTACGGGCTCGCGATGCTGCTGCTGTTGCTCGTCGCCTGTGCCTATCCGCGAGTTCGGGAGCGCGGCCGGTCTCACCCGCTGATCCTCGGCGGCCTGCTGTTCCTGCTGTGCAATGCCAACGTCCATTCGGTCGTGCTGGCTGGCGCGTTCGGTATCTTCTGGTTCGGCGACCTGATCGCACGAGAGGGTTGGGACTGGAGCCGGGCGAAGCGCCAATGGCTCACCGCGATGATCGTCGCCGCTGCGGGCGCCTTGCTCGCATTCGTGTCGGTCTATCCGTCGGTCGAGGACGCACCCGCCGCCGTGCACCGAAGTTTCGGCCAGACGCTGCTCCACCTCATACCCGGCGTCGAGTTCCAGCGAATCTTCGGCAACTTCAACGCGAGCCTGCCGGTCACGATCCTGGCGGCGATGCTCGTCACCGGCAGCGTCGCCGCCTTTGCGCGCCGCCCCGCGGCCCTGGTCGGGGCGATCGCGGCACTGGCTGGGCTGCAACTGCTGTTCGTGTTCGTCTATCCCGGCCACTATCGCCACGACGCGTTGCTGATCGTGTTCTTCATCGTGCTGCACTGGCTGACGGCGAAGGGGTTTGGCGGCTGGCACGACACGGTATTCACCCGCCGCGCAGAGCGGATCGGACGGATCACCTTCCTCGCCTTGCTTGCCGCACAGCTTCCCGCGACCGCGCGCGCCGTCGTCCAGGCGGCGAAGTCGCAGCCGCAGGGCGAGGCGAAGGCGCTGGTCGACCTGCTCGCGACCAAGGGCCTGTCCCGGTCGGTCGTGATCGCTGACCCGGACTTCCTGATCGAGAGCATCGCCTATTATGGCGCGAACCCGACCTGGTCGGTGCGCCGCGATCGGTTCACGTCGCTCGTGCCGATGAGGCTGGCCGAGACCGCGCCGATGAGCCCGGGTCGCCTGCTCGCGACCGCAAAGCGCCTCGCTGCGGCCACGCACAGGCCGGTCGTGATCCTGCTCTCCGCGTCGCTCGACGATATCGGGCAGCGCACGGTCATCGATCGCGGCACGTTCGGGCCGCTGTTCCTCGATCCGGACGACATCGCCAAGTTCCGCGTGGCGACCACCAAGCTCGCGACACTGCGGACTGCGTCGGGCGATGAAGTATACGACGTGTATCGACTGGCACCGTAACGTCGGCAATTGCGGTCCCGGGGTTGCAATCGCTTGGCAGGCCCGCGCATAGCATCCTCAATACAGGTCGGACGTTTGCGGTCTTGTAAGATCTGGACGGGGAGACGAGCCGCTGTTCGAACGCGATCATCACAGTACTGCGCCGAACGCCGTCGATACGTCCGCTAGCGATGGCGACGACGGCCGCGTGCGGACCGCGACGATCGGCGGCATGAAGATCGCCCGGCTGCGGCGCGACGAACTCGCGGCATTGATGCTGGCCGATACGGCGCGCGCGCGTGGCGGGACGCTGGCGGAACCGCGCATCGTCACCTCGGCCAATGGCAGCGTCATCGCCGCCTATAACCGCGACGACGAGTATCGCCGGCTGATCGACGGCGCGGACATCGTCGATGCGGACGGCATGCCGCTGGTGTTCGCCAGCCGGCTGTTGTGCCGCGAACCGCTTGAGGAGCGTATCGCCACCACCGATTTCTTGCTCGACGCCGCCACCATCGCCGCGCGTGACGGCATCCGCTTCTTCTTCCTCGGCTCGCGACCGGGCGTCGCGGCCCGCGCCGCGCAACATCTCCGCAGTCGCTTTCCCGGCCTCAAGGTGGTCGGCACGCGCCACGGGTTCTTCTCGCCCGACGCGATCCCGGACATTTGCGCGAAGGTCCGCGCGTCCGGCGCCGACGTATTGTGGATCGGCATGGGCAGCCCTGCGCAGGAGCGGTTCGCGGTCGACAACCGCCATCTGCTCGGCGGGGTCGCGTGGATCCGGACCTGTGGCGGGCTGTTCGATCATTACGGCGGCGGCGTATCGCGCGCGCCGAGCTGGATGCAGGCGACCGGGCTGGAGTGGCTCTACCGTGCCGCGCGCGAACCGGTACGGCTCGGCTGGCGCTATCTCGTGACAAGTCCGGTCGCGATCTACTATCTGGCAACCAGAACGCATGATTGACAGCCCTCGCGCGGGGCCGGGATCGGCAGGGAGTTCGATGGAACCACATGTACGCCGCACCGTCCGCTACGAGGATTTCGTTCAGCCCCGCCGCCGTCGCTGGCCGTGGATCCTGGGCGCCGTGATGCTGCTCGCGCTCGCCGCCGGGATCGCCGCCTTCTGGCTCGGGGGCGATCACCAGGCGCACGCCGCGCCGCCCGCTTTGTCGCAGGCGGGTGGCCCGGTCGCGTCCGAGGCCTATCAGTGGAAGCACGTCGCGATCGGCGGCGGGGGCATGATCTCCGGTCTGTCGAGCGATGCGTCGGGCAAGACCTTCGTCGCGCGCACCGACGTCTACGGTGCGTATATCTGGGACGCGTCGGCGAACCGTTGGAGCCAACTCGTCACTGCGGCGTCGATGCCCGACAGCATCCGTACGCAGAACGGCGCCGCCGCGGGCGCGTACGAGATCGTCGTCGCCCCCTCGCGCGCGCAACGCATCTACATGGCGTTGCAGGGCCGGGTCTATCGCTCCGACGATACCGGCAGGCACTGGGTCCAGCCCAACGCCGGCAATCCCTTCCCGATGGTGTGGGACGCGAACAGCGAGTTCCGCCTGCACGGCCCGTTCATGGCGGTCGATCCGACCAATCCGGACATCGTCCTGCTCGGCACCCCCGCGACCGGGCTGTGGCGCTCGACCGATGGCGGCGCGCAGTGGACGCATGTCGGCTCGGTTCCGGTCAGCAAGGATCGCAAGTCCGATGCCGGCGCGCAGACGCCCGGCACGATGTTGTGGTTCGAACGACCCGCCGGCGGCAAGCCGACCGGCCGGCTGTTCGCGCTCGCATCGGGTGCGGGCATGTTCGTGTCGAGCGATGCGGGCGCGACGTTCCGTCCGCTTCCGGCGGTCGGGGTGCAGCCTTTGACGCTCCAGCGCGGCGCGTTCGATCGTCGCGGCACGTTCTTCGGCGTCGATGATCTGACCAAGTCGATCTGGTCGTACCGCGACGGACGCTGGCGCGATCTCACCGCGGACCTCGGTCTGACCGTCCGCGAATACGCCGCCGTCGCCGCCAATCCGCATGCCGATCAGGTGATCGTCGTCGATCGCGGCGGGCAGGGCTATGTCAGCAGCGATGGTGGCGCGACCTGGAACAGCGTATCGCACAGCGCGCAGGCGGGGGAGGGCGATCCCCCCTGGCTGCGCGTCGCCAACGCGCCGTTTTTCACGACCGCGGACATGATGTTCGATCCCGTCGTCCCGAACCGGGTCTGGGTCGCGGCGGGCATGGGCGTGTTCCACGCCGACGTACCGCCCGGAACGGGGGCGCTCGACTGGGTCAGCCAGACTCGCGGGATCGAGGAGCTCGTCGCCAACGACGTGATCCAGCCGTCCGGCGGCTCGCCGATCTTCGCGGGCTGGGATTTCGGTATCCACGTGAAGGACGATCTCAACGCCTATTCGACGACGTTCGGCCCCGGCGAGCGCGCCTTGATGACTGTCCCGCAGCTCGACTGGACGCCGGCCAAGCCTGGCTTCGTCGTCAGCAACGCGTCCGATGCGCGGATGGGCTGCTGTTCGGAGGACGGCAATGCGGTGATGGCGGGCACCAGCACAGACGGCGGCCGCAAATGGGCCAAGTTCCCGACGCTGCCGACACCCCCCGGCACCAAGGACGACGATCCCTGGCGAATGTCGTTCGGGACGATCGCGGTCTCGTCCGGCGATCCGCAGAACATTATCTGGGCACCCGCGTTCAACCGCCAGCCCTATTACACCAAGGATGGCGGCCGCAGCTGGACCCCGGTCCGCCTGCCCGGCGCGAGCGGCGATACGCCCGGATCGTTTCAGGCGCAGTGGATGCAACGCAAGACGCTGACTGCGGACAAGGCCATCCCCGGCACCTTCTACCTCTATCATAGCGGCGGTGGCGCAAACGCCGGTCTCCAGGGCCTGTGGCGGACGACCGACGGTGGCGTCGGCTGGGACAAGGTCTTCGACGGCGAACTCGCACCGTCGAGCGAACTCGCGGCAAAGCTCCGTTCGGTGCCCGGCCATCCCGGCAACCTGTTCTTCACCTCCGCCTTCGAGCACACCAGCGATACCGGCCTGCGTCGCAGCATCGACGGCGGCAAGACCTGGCAAATTGTCCCCAGCGTCACCCGCGTCGACGACATCGCATTCGGCAAAGCGGCCAAGAGCAAGACCTATCCGACGCTGTTCCTGTCGGGGCGAGTCGCCGGCGAATACGGGATCTGGCGTTCGGTCGACAACGCCGCCAGCTGGCAGCAACTGACCGACTTCCCGGTCGGCTCGCTCGATCAGGTCAGCGTGGTCGGTGCCGATCCCGACGTCTTCGGCCGGGTCTATCTCGGCTATGTGGGTTCAAGCTGGATCTGGGGCGAACCCGCACCGTGCAAACCTGCCGCCTATCAACCATTGGCGGACCGGCAATGCTCGCTGGTCCGCTGACGCGGTACGGCGATGGCTTTGGCGACATTTTCTTTCGTCTGGTCGTGTAAGGAGGGGCGTAGTGTAACTGCGGCAGGCGCGGCGTGAAATGACTGCAACGGAAGCGTGTTCCAGTCGCATCGGACGGCATGTTGACATCAGCCGTACCGGGTCCAATGTAATGCGCATGTACACGCTGGCGACACATAAGCGTTTCCTCGACCATGCGGGCCAACTCGCCGCACGCGGTTAGCCCGAGCTCGCGGCCGTTCGCCGTTCGAGTTCGGGCTTTATTCGATCTGACCTTTGGGACGTGCTCTGCGCGCCCATGATCTCGAGTAAACGGAAACCGCACAGTGTCGGAACAGAACCCTGATAACGATGGTCGCCCTTTGGCGAATTATGATGCCGAACTTCAGGATCGCGCCTCGCAGCCCTTCCTGAGAATGAGACCGAAGCATTTTTTCTCGAACCAGTTCGAGTTGGAGATCGTAGAAAACGATCCTGCCGATGATGGCGATGGTCGGGTTCGCAGGCAGTCGAACTGGCTGAACCGCTTTATTGACGTGAATCTTGTCCTAATGATCCTCGTGATCGGCGTGCCAATCCTGTTATATTGCATCGTCGCGTCGGCGAAATAGGCGTCGGTCTCACGTTTAAGGACTGTTCGCGACGATGTCGCGGGCAGTCCGCGAGTGACAGAATAGCCGGCGACTTGCCGCAAAATCCGTGTCGATAAACTAGTAACGGTAGTTGCTCACCGGGCTCCCGCGCTGCCTGTCCGTGATAGGTAAGGATGCAATACGTTTAATGCGGCGTGATATCGCCGGGTCGGGCACGCAATTCCGGCGCGTTGCAAAGAAATGATGATCTACTCCGACATCTACGATGTGGCGCCGAAGTTGCGACGAAGCCCAGCCAGTATCAGTCAAACCGATTATATTTATGTCGGACGATGAACAAAATGTAATGATGCACGTATGTTAATCACCTGGTGTTCAATTTCATACAAATATAGTAGGCGCCTGCCAGCAGGGGTGCATTACGAATTCAAGGACATACCGTGACCGATACACTTAATACAGTCGAGCTCGCCGCCGAACTGACGGCAGCATGGCTTGCCAACCCCAATACGCGCACTGCCGCCGACGACGTGCCGGCGTTCCTCGTCGCTATGCATTCGGCCGTTGAGAAGCTGGTCGGCAATGGCGAAGCGGAGCCCGAGGCAACGGCGCAGCCGACGTCCGAGCCAGCCGTTTCGGTGCGCAAGTCGCTGGCATCGCCCGATCACATCATCTCGATGCTCGACGGCAAGAAGTACAAGACGCTGCGTCGTCACCTGTCGACCAACGGCATGACGCCGGAGCAGTATCGCGAGCGCTTCAACCTGAAGTCCGACTATCCGATGGTCGCCGCGACCTATTCGGAAGCGCGCCGTGCGATGGCGAAGTCGATCGGGCTTGGTCGCAAGGCAGGTGCAACGGTCGAGAAGGCGTCGGAAGACGCAGTGAAGACCGTTCGCAAGGGCGGCAAGGCAGCACTGGATGCCGCCAAGAAGACGCTCGGCAGCGAGGATTGAGATCGGCGAGGGGGGAGGGCGCCGTCCTTCCCCTCTCCCCTTTACGATACCCAGTTACACACGGCGCATTATGCGCGCCTGCCGTCCTCGACCAGCGCCTGCGCCAGAAGCGCGCGGATCGCACGGAGTGCCGGTATCACCGGCTCGATCGTGTCAGTCGTGACCGGCGTTGTCTTTTCGGCCGCAAGCAATTGCTGCACGCCGCGGACGGTATAGCCTTCGCGGTTGAGCAACGTATCGATGCGCCGGACCAATACCGCATCCTCGGCACGGTAATAGCGCCGGTTCCCCGCGCGCTGCAGCGGCCGCAGCTGGGGAAAGCGGGTCTCCCAATAGCGCAGGATATGCTGTGGCAGGCCGGTCTCCCGCGAGAGTTCGCCGATCGTCCGGAACGCAGCCCCTGCCTTGCCCGGACCCGCCGTCGCTATACCCACGGCAGCGATGGATGTGCTGCCGTCGTCGGAACCGGGATCGCCCGCTACGTCGATGTCGTCCGTGAAATCGCCACCGGAAGTATCGGCGTCATCGGGCATTACAGGATCAGTCGGCGCCGACGATGCGCTCACGCATCATCTGGCTCGCGCGGAACGTCAGGACGCGGCGCGGTGCGATCGGCACCTCGATGCCGGTTTTCGGATTACGGCCAACCCGCTCGCCCTTGTCGCGGAGCACGAACGTGCCGAACCCCGAGATCTTGACGTTCTCGCCTTCGGACAGTGCGCCGCACATCTCGGAAAGGATCTGTTCCACGATCTTCGAGGAATCCGCACGCGACAATCCTACCTCGCGGTGGAGGGACTCGGCCAGATCGGCGCGCGTCAATGTACCGGTCATCGTCATTCGCAAGCTCCCAGTCTCGGCGCTTCTCTACACAAGCAGGATCGCGACCGGAAGAACTTTTGTTCTACAAGTGAATCGATCTCTTTCTACGAGATTAGAAGCGGATAACCGCCGCGCCCCAGGTAAACCCGCCGCCCATCGCCTCGAGCACGACGATCTGGCCTTGTCGGACACGTCCATCGCGCACCGCGACGTCGAGCGCGAGCGGCACGGAGGCTGCCGAGGTGTTGGCATGCCGGTCTACGGTGACCACCACCTTCCCCGCCGCGAGACCCAGTTTGCGGGCGGTCGCGTCGAGGATGCGGGCGTTCGCCTGGTGCGGCACGACCCAGTCGACCTGGTCCGAAGACAAGCCAGCCATCGCCAGCGACTCGGTCATCACCGAAGCCAGATTGGTGACCGCGTGGCGGAAGACCTCGCGGCCCTTCATGCGCAGCTTGCCGACGGTGCCGGTCGTCGAGACGCCGCCGTCGACATAGAGAAGCTCGTTGTGACGGCCGTCCGCGTGCAGCTTGGTCGTCAGGATACCGCGACCGCCTTCGTCCGCCGTATCCTGCGCCTCCAGCACGATCGCGCCGGCGCCGTCGCCGAACAGCACGCAGGTCGTCCGGTCTTCCCAGTCGAGGATGCGGCTGAACGTCTCGGCACCGATCACCAGCGCGCGCTTGGCGACACCGCTGCGGATCATGCTGTCGACGACCTGGACCGCGTACAGGAAGCCCGAGCAGACCGCCGCCACGTCGAACGCGACGCAATCGTTGATGCCGAGCATCGCCTGCACCTTGGTCGCGCTGGCGGGGAAGGTCTGGTCGGGCGTCGCGGTAGCGAGCACGATCAGGTCGATGCTGTCGGCTTCGATCCCAGCCGCGGTCAACGCTGCGCGGCATGCGTCGGCGGCCAGCGTCGCGGTCGTCTCGTCTTCGCCGGCGATGTGGCGGAAGCGGATGCCGGTGCGCTCGACGATCCACTCGTCGCTGGTGTCGACCTGCGCAGCCAGTTCGGCGTTCGAGACGCGGCGCTTCGGCAGCGCCGAACCCGTGCCCATGACGACAGACCGGATCATGCCGCCTTCTCCACATTGCCGAGATCGTCGGCGATCCGTCGCACCAGGTCGTTGCGGACCATCTTGGCGGCATTGCCGATCGCGGTCGCAACGCCGCGCTCGTTGGCGCCGCCATGACTCTTCACGACGATGCCGTTGAGCCCGAGGAAAACCGCGCCGTTGTGATTGTTGGGATCGAGATGATCGCGCAGCAATTCGGTCGCCGGCCGCGAGATCAGGAAGCCGAGCTTCGAGCGGACCGAGCTGCGGAACGCACGCTTGAGCAGGTCGGCGACGAATCGCGCGGTGCCCTCGGCGGTCTTCAGCGCGATGTTGCCGGAGAATCCGTCGCACACGACGACGTCGACTTCACCGCGCGACAGCCGGTCACCTTCGATGAAGCCGTTGAACTGCATGTCCACGGCCGGCGTCGCGCGCAGTTGAGCCGCCGCATCGCGAATCTCGTCCGTACCCTTCATGTCTTCGCTGCCGATATTCAGCAGCGCGACGCGGGGGTGCGGGATGTCGAGCGCGGTGCGCGCATAGGCGGCGCCCATGATCGCGAACTGGACGAGGTTACGCGCATCGCACTCGGTGTTCGCACCGAGGTCGAGCATCACCATGTCGGTGTCGCCGAGCGTCGGCAGACGCGCCGCGAGGGCCGGCCGGTCGATCCCGGGCAGCATCCGCAACGACAGCTTCGCCATCGCCATCAGTGCGCCGGTGTTGCCCGACGACACCGCGGCGGCGGCGCGACCCTGTTTCACCAGATCGATCGCGATGCCCATAGACGTCTTCTTGGCACGACGAATCGCCTGGGTCGGCTTATCGCTCGACCCGACGACTTCCGGCGCGTGGACGATCTCCGAATGCTGCGACAGGTTCGGATGAGCCTTCAGCCCTTCGCGAATCGCAGCTTCGTCGCCGACCAGCAGGAAGCGCATGCCCTCGAATTGATGACGTGCGCGGGCGACACCGGCGAGCATCACTGCCAGCCCGTCATCGCCACCCATCGCATCGACCGCGATCCAGCCGCTGTCGGGCATCGCTTATCCTTCGTTCAAGTTAGAGGTTCCGGACGGAAGCCTCAGCCCTCGATCGAGAGGATTTCGCGACCGTTATAGTGACCGCACGACCCGCAAAGGTTGTGTGGACGCTTCAGCTCGCCACAGTTGGGGCATTCCTGGAACGACGCGATCGTGAGCGAGTCGTGGCCACGGCGCATGCCGCGCTTGGAGGGCGAGGTTTTTCTTTTGGGGACGGCCATTTCGGCACCTTGTTCAATCTAAAGGTCGGGGCTCCGAGTACGTCCGGACACGGGACACAGGCAACCGACAAGAATGCCGGCCGCCTGAAGCAACCCATGCGGCCTGACGCTCGCGAAGCGTGGCGCTATAGCGATTTCGCCCCGCGTTGCAAGCTTCCGCCCCCCACGTTGCAACCCTTGGCCTCGGGTGGCAGGGCATGCGCCTGACAAAAGACCTGATATTCGAGGGGCAACGCCGTGATATTACCCGTAACGCTGACGATCGCCGCGGCCGCCGCCGTCGTCAACCTGTGGCTCGCCTTCCGAATCGTGCCGATGCGCGTGAAGGAGAGCGTGCTGATCGGCGACGACGGCAACCAGCGCCTGCAGGCGCGGATGCGCGCACACGCCAACTTCACCGAATACGCGCCGTTCATCCTGATCCTGATCGGACTGATCGAGCTCGCGGGTGGATCGACGCTGTGGCTGTGGATCGCCGGCGCAGTCTTCGTGATCGCGCGAATCGCGCACGCGTTCGGGATGGACCGGACGACGTCGAGCGCACCACGGGCAGGCGGCGCACTCGCGACCTGGGCGTTGATGGCGGTGCTGGCCGGGTGGGCGCTGACGATCGCGTATCAGGCGAACAGCGTGCCCACTGCCAAGACCTTCCAGGTCGTGCCGTCGGGTGGCCGGGCATGAGCGCGCTTCGCTATCTTACCGCTGCCGCGCTGCTGACCGCGTCGCCTTCAGTGGCGCAAGTTTCGCCAGAACGACTGTCCGCCGACGTGAAGACGCTCGCCTCCGACTCGTTCGAAGGCCGCGCGCCCGGAACGCCGGGTGAGACCAAGACGATCGCCTGGCTGATCGCACAGTTCAAGGCGATGAAGGCGCAACCCGGCGGCCCGAACGGCAGCTGGACGCAACCCGTGCCGCTCGTCCACACCCGGATGGGCTCGGGCACCGTCCGCGCCGGCGACACCGCGCTGGTGCAGGGCCGTGACGTGTACCTCAGCACCGTCCGCGGCGTCGACCGCGTCGCCATTGCAAGCGCACCGATGGTGTTCGTCGGCTACGGCGTCACTGCGCCGGAGCGCGGCTGGGACGACTTCAAGGGCCTCGACCTCAAGGGCAAGGTCGCGGTGTTCCTCGTCAACGATCCCGACTTCGAGGCGGTCGCCGGCGACGATGCGAAGGGCAAGTTCGGCGACCGGCGGATGACCTATAACGGCCGCTGGACGTACAAATACGAGGAGGCCGCGCGACGTGGCGCGGTCGGCGCGCTCATCGTTCACGACACGGCGGGCGCCGGGTATGGCTGGAACACCGTCACCGCCCCCGCCGGCGAGAATTACGACATCGTCCGGAAAGACCCTGAGTCGCGGGTGATGCTCCAGGGCTGGCTCGAAGGCGACGCGGCGACGCGGTTGTTTGCGGCCTCGGGCCTCGACCTGGCAGCGTTGCGCAAGGCGGCGCGACGGAGCGACTTCCGCCCGGTCGCGCTTAAGCAGGCGTTCACCACCGATCTGCCGGTCAGGCACGACGCCGCCGTGAGCCAGAATGTGCTCGCCAAGTTGCCGGGCACGAAGCATGCGGACGAAATCGTGATGTTCGGCGCACACTGGGACGCCTACGGCATCGGCGCGCCGGATGCGCAGGGCCGCACGATCCGCCCCGGCGCTAACGACGACGGCCTTGGCGTGGCGGGCGTGCTCGAACTCGCGCGCAATTTCGCCAAGGCCCCCCGCACCGACCGCAGCCTCGTCTTCGCACTGTGGAGCGGCGAGGAGCGCGGGCTGCTGGGCTCGGAGACCTATGCGGTGAACCCGGTCTATCCGGCCGCCAAGACGGTCGCCAACCTGACGCTCGACATCCTCCAGACCGCAGGCCCCGCAAAGGACGTCATGCTGGTCGGCGCGGGCCAGCACAGCCTCGAGGACATGCTCGGCGATGCCGCGAAGGCGCAAGGCCGCGTCGTGACGCCGGAAGCGCTCCCCGAACGCGGGCTGTTCTACCGCGCCGACCACTTCTCGGTCGCGCGGCGCGGCGTGCCGACGCTGCTGTTGATGGCGATCAGTGGCGCACCCGACCTGGTGAAGGGCGGCCGGACCGCGGGGCAGGCGTGGCTCGACGGGTATATGAAATGCTATCACCAAACGTGCGACACGTGGGGCGCCGACTGGGACCTGCGCGGTGCGGCGCAGGACGTGGACCTGTTCAAGACGATCGGCACGAAGCTGGCGAACAGCCGGTTGTGGCCTGAGTGGCGCGACGGGTCGGAGTTCAAGTCGGTGCGGGCTGAAAGCGCAAGCGAGCGGAAGTAAGACCAGCCCTCACGCTGGCAACTACCCCGGCGGAGGCCGGGGCCCAGTTGGAAAGGTGGCAATAACGGAGCGCGACGCCAGCCAAACCTCGTCCCCCAACTGGGCCCCGGCCTTCGCCGGGGTGGAGTGATGAGAGGTATCGTTTCTGCTTGTTCTTGTTCCCCCGCGAAGGCGGGGGGCCAGGGGCCAAGCGCCAAGCGCACCACCCTTGATTGAGTCTGGGCCCCCGCCTCCGCGGGGGAACAGCTAGGGTTGCAAGCCAACGCTACCCCGCCAAAGCCCGATCGCTAACGAACATATTCGTCGCCCGCTCATGCGCGAACGTGCTCGCGGGCCCATGCCCAGGAATAAAGCTCGTATCGCTCCCCAGCGGCCAAAGCTTCTCGACGATCGACTTCACCAGCGTCTCATGATTCCCCCCAGGCATGTCCGATCGCCCGACCGAGCCCTGGAACAGCACATCCCCCACCTGCGCGAACTTCGACGGGGCGTGGTGGAAGATCACATGCCCCTCGGTATGCCCCGGCGTCTCGTACACATCGAGTGTCAGGTCCCCGATCAACACCGTGTCGCCCTCGACCAGCCACCGGTCCGGCTCGAAATTGACCCCCGAAATTCCGTATTTCGGGCCGTCCTGGTCGAGCCGCTGCAACCAGAAGCGGTCCGCCTCGTGCGGCCCCTCGATCGGCACGCCGAGATCGTTCGACAGCCGCTTGGCGCCGCCTGCGTGGTCGATATGCCCGTGCGTCAGCAGGATCTTCTCGACCGTGACCCCCGCCTGTTCGACCGCCGCCATGATCCGCGGCAGGTCGCCGCCCGGATCGATCACCGCCGCCTTCATCGTCGCGGTGCACCAGATGATCGTGCAGTTCTGCTGGATCGGCGTGACCGGCACGATGGCAGCACGGAGCGGGGGCGCAGCGCGGAGGGGAGGATTTGTCATGCCCTCGAAATAGGATAGCGCGCCCGTAGGAGCAATCGCCGCTTGCGGTTTGCCTCGCGCTCCGTGCAACAGTCGCGACGATGTGGACCGCGCCCTACGTGTTGCTCGATGACGCCCGCGCGGCAGGCGCCCCGGCGCGATTGTACCGCGACCCGGTCCGGATCGTCCGCGCCGACACGCTAGCCGAGGTCCGCCCTGCGCTCGATGCGTTACGAAACGCCCGCGCGGAGGGCCTGCACGCCGCCGGCTATCTCACCTACGAAGCCGGCGCCGCACTCGCGTCGAAACCCGTCGACGTCCGCACCGAAGGCCCGCTGCTCTGGTTCGGCCTGTTCGCCAAATACCAGACGATAACGCCCGAAGACGTCGCCGCGTTGCTCCCCGACCCCGCCGGCGCCTGGACCGGCGCGCCTGAGCCGATGGTCGACCGCGACACCTACGACGCGAGCCTGTCGCGCGTGCTCGACCTGATCGCGGCTGGCGACATCTACCAGGCCAACCTCACCTTCGCCGCCACCGTGCCGTTCGTCGGCGACCCGCTCGCGCTCTACGCCCGGCTACGGAGTCAAGCGAAGGCGGGATACGGCGCGCTGATCGACACCGGCGAGACGCGCTTCCTGTCGCTCTCCCCCGAACTCTTCTTCGCGCTCGACGGCGACACGCTAACCTGCCGCCCGATGAAGGGCACCGCGCCGCGAGGCGACACGCCCGATCCCGACCGTGCGCTCGCCGAGACGCTCGCCGCCGACCCCAAGCAGCGCGCCGAGAACCTCATGATCGTCGACCTGATGCGCAACGACCTGTCGCGCGTCGCCACCCAGGTCGCGGTCCCCGACCTGTTCACCGTCGAGACCTATCCGACCGTCCACCAGATGACCTCGACCGTCACCGCAACCCTGAAACCAGACTGCGACGCGGTGGACGTCCTGACCGCGCTATTCCCGTGCGGCTCGATCACCGGCGCCCCGAAGCAACGCGCGATGGAGGTCATCGCCGAGGTCGAGCACGCGCGCACGCGCGGCATCTACACCGGCGCGATCGGCCGTTTCGACGCGAACGGCGACGCGATCTTCAACGTCGCCATCCGCACATTGGCGATCCAGGACGGCGCGGCGACGATGAGTCTCGGCTCCGGCATCGTCGCCGACAGCGCAGCCGACGCCGAATGGGACGAATGCCATGCCAAGGGCGCATTCGTCACCGCCGGCCAGCGCCGCTTCGACCTGATCGAGACGATGGCGTTCGATCCCGACGACGGCCTGACCCGCCTCGAAGCGCATCTCGCGCGTATGAAGGCGAGCGCCCAGGCCTTGGGCTTCACCTTCGACCGCCACACCGCGCGCAACGAACTCCAGGCCGCGACCTTTCGGTTGCGCGGACCCCGCCGCATCCGCCTGTTGCTCAGCCCATCGGGCGCGATCGCGATCGAGGCAGCACCGCTCCCGCACTCGCCTGCGCAGGCGACCGTCGCGATCGTTCCGCTGCCGGTCGCCGCGACCGACTTCCGGCTCCGCCACAAGACAAGCGCCCGCGCCTTCTACGACGACGCGCGGAAAGCCGCAGGGACGTTCGAGGTGGTGTTCGAGGACGCGGAAGGCTTCCTCACCGAAGGCAGCTTCACCTCCTTGTTTGTCCCGCGCGGCGAAGCACTCGTCACGCCGCCGCTACGGCATGGCCTGCTCCCCGGGATATTGCGAGCCGACCTCCTTGAATCGGGCCGCGCAACCGAAGCCCCGCTAACCCGAGCCGACCTGACCGCCGGATTCTTCATCGGAAATGCGGTCCGCGGGCTCATTCCCGCCATCGTTACGGTTGCGAATTCGACCAAGCGGAGCGTATAGCGCCGGCGAATTCCGCGGCGACGTTCGCGGACAACCGCAAAGGTTACACCATGCACGCATCCGCCGCGCTCGGCCGCATCAGCCCCTCGCCGACGCTCGCGATCACGTCGCGCGTTCTCGAACTGAAGCGCGCAGGCGTCGACGTGATCGGGCTTGGCGCGGGCGAACCCGATTTCGACACGCCGGACTTCGTGAAAGAGGCCGCGATCCAGGCGATCCGCGACGGCAAGACCAAATACACCAACGTCGACGGTACGATCGAGCTGAAGCAGGCGATCGTCGCCAAGTTCGCGCGCGACAACAACCTCACCTACACCACCGACCAGATCAGCGTGAACGTCGGCGGCAAGCACACCCTGTTCAACGCGATGGTCGCGACGATAGATCCGGGCGACGAGGTCGTCATCCCCGCGCCGTACTGGGTCAGCTATCCCGACGTCGTGCAGTTCGCCGGTGGCGTGCCGGTGATCGTGAAGGCAGGGCCAGAGGTCGGCTACAAGCTCGATCCCGCCGCGCTCGACGCCGCGATCACGCCGAAGACCAAGTGGGTGATCCTCAACTCGCCGTCGAACCCGACGGGGGCCGGCTACACGATCGACGAGCTGAAGGCGCTCGGCGCGGTGCTGGCGAAGCATCCGCACGTGTGGATCTTCGCCGACGATATGTACGAGCACATCGTCTATGACGGCTTCAAGTTCGCGACCATCGCCGAGGCCTGCCCCGAGCTGTTCGAGCGCACGCTGACCGTCAACGGCTGCTCGAAGGCGTATGCGATGACCGGCTGGCGGATCGGCTACGGCGCCGGCGCATCGTGGCTGATCAAGGCGATGGCCAAGCTCCAGTCGCAGTCGACCTCGAATCCGTGTTCGATCGCGCAGGCAGCGGCGGTGGCCGCGCTCAACGGCGACCAGTCGTTCCTCGCCGAGCGCAACACCGCGTTCCAGGGCCGTCGCGACCTGGTCGTGGCGATGCTCAACGAGATCGACGGCATGCACTGCCCGACGCCAGAGGGTGCGTTCTACGTCTACCCGTCGTTCGCCGAGCTGATCGGCAAGACCACGCCGAACGGCCGCCTGATCGACACCGACGAGGCGATGGTCGGCTATCTCCTCGACGATGCCAAGGTAGCCGTGGTGCAAGGCGCTGCGTTCGGCCTCTCGCCGGCGTTCCGGATCAGTTATGCGACGTCCGATGCGCTGCTCCGCGAGGCCTGCACGCGTATCCAGACGGCCTGCGCCGCACTGAAATAAGTTCTGATCCTCCCCCGCCAGGGGGAGGTGGCTGGCCCTTGCCAGACGGAGGGGGAGGTAGGCGACCACGTAGGTTCCGTGTCCTCCCCCTCCGTCACCTTCGGTGCCACCTCCCCCTTGCGGGGGAGGATCGCAAGCTTCGGCAACATTCGAGACACGCGGCGACATCGTCCGGCAACCCTGCCGGGCGATGCCTGCTGCACGATGAACGCATCGGCCACGGCGCGTTAATTGAGAGTTTCTAAAAACGACATTGTGGTTGGCCGGCATCTCTACGACATGCCGGTCCGTAACTGACGCTGACCTATCCGGTCGGCGCCATCACCGGGTTTCATTGGGATCGCATCATGCGCAGCATCGTAAAGTCGAGTTTCTTCTGGCAGTTCAGCGGCGGTTTCGTCCTCGGCGCCATCGGCTTGCTCGCACTGCAGCCCGCCGAGGCTCGCCAGACCTTCGCCAGCCATTTCGAGCATAGCGTTTCCGCCACCGCGCGATAACCGTCCTTCTGATAACTGCGGCAACGGCCTAGCGAAGCGCAAGCGCAACCCCATGTATCAAAACATGAAAAAGCCGCTTCTCGCCACGCTCGCCGCCGTCGGTATCGCCGGTGCTTTTATTGCCACCGGCACCGCGCAAGGCGCCCGCGCCGTCGTCATCCCCGCCGTCAAGACCGACCTTCCCGCAGCGCCCGGTATCCAGACCGCGGTCCTTGCGGGCGGCTGTTTCTGGACGATGGAAGCGGTGTTCGAGCATGTGAAGGGCGTGAAGGCGGTCACGACCGGCTACGACGGCGGCACCAAGGCGACCGCGACCTACGACCAGGTTTCCGCCGAGACGACGAAGCATGCCGAAGCGATCAAGATCGCCTACGATCCTCGCGTGGTCAGCTACGGCACGTTGCTTCGCGTGTATTTCTCGATCGCGCATGACCCGACGACGTTGAACCGCCAGGGCCCGGACAGCGGCACTAGCTACCGCTCGGCGATCTTCCCCCAGTCGCCCGCGCAGGCACAGGTAGCGCGGGCGTACATCGCGCAGCTTGGCGCGACGCATGCGTTTTCCGGGCCGATCGTGACGAAGCTGGAGACCGGTGCGTTCTATCCGGCCGAGGCGTATCACCAGAATTTCTACGACCGGAATCCGACGCATCCGTACGTGGTAATGTGGGACAAGCCGAAGGTAGCCGCCTTTCGCGCGGCGTTCCCGACGATTTCTAGCTGAGGCTGCACCTGCCGTAAGGGCGTTCCACCCCGGCGAAGGCCGGGGCCCAATTGGAAAGGTTGCAGTAACGACGGACGAACCTTCGTTATACGCCGCCTGCAATTGGGCCCCGGCCTTCGCCGGGGTGGTGCTTATTTACATAACTAGCGACAAGCGTCAGGCAGCAACCGGAAACCGCAGCATCCGGTCCGCTACCGGCACCATGGCCTCCGCCCCAACCCCAACCGCACGCACGATCTCCGGATGGTCCACATCCAACCCGCCAGTCAGCGACCCGAACGCCGGCAGTATCAGCTTCGTCGCCGTCGCCACGAAACACCGTCGCGCCACCTGCTTCCCCCGCACGCGCAACCGAAGCTTCGGATGGAAATGCCCCGACAGTTCCGGTCGCGTCTCCGCCCGGTCCGCTTCATGCCGCAGCACCAGCCCGTCGACGACCACCTCGTCCACGACTTCCCCGCCACACCGATCGAGGATCGCCGGATCGTGATTGCCCGTGATCCACGTCCAGCGAGTCCCGTCGGTCATCGCCCGCAACATGTCCTGCGCGCGCTGCGGCAGCCGCTCGCACCCGTCGCTGTCGTGGAAGCTGTCGCCGAGGCACCAGACTTCGCGCGCGCCCGTTGCCGCGACCAGCGCTGTGAGATCCGCCAGCGTCGCGATCGAATCATACGGCGGCAGCATCTGGCCGCGCTTGGCGAACCAGCTCGCCTTCTCGAAATGCAGGTCGGCGACCAGCAGCGCACGCCGCTCCGGCCAGAACAGCGCGCCTTGCGCCAACGCCAGAAGCGCATGCCCGCCGAACGAAAAGGGAACCATCCGCCCGCCATGCCGCCCCCGCCGCACCGAATCAAGCCGCCATCGTCGCGAACCGGGTGGGGCTTGCGCATGCCCCCAATCGGCGTAAAGCGCGCCGTCCCCTCAGGAGGAGCGCTCTTCGCGCCATGACGTCCGTCGCCGGAACACCCCAAACTGCCGCTGTACCGGAAACGCCTGGCGATCTGTCAGCGGCGCATCTGCATCCGCACCCCGCACTCGCCGCGCTGACCGTCGGCGCGATCGGCGTGGTGTTCGGCGATATCGGCACCAGCCCGCTCTACGCGTTCCGCGAGGCACTCGGCCAGACGTCCGCAGGCGGCATTGATCCGACCGAAATCCTTGGCGTGCTGAGCCTCGCGCTCTGGTCGCTGTTCCTCGTCGTCACCGTCAAATACGTCATCTTCCTGATGCGCGCCGACAACCAGGGCGAGGGCGGCGTGCTGGCGTTGGCCGCGCTCGCCCGTCGCGCGCTGGGGATGCGGTCGCGGATCGCGATCGTGCTCGGCGCGGCGGGGGCGTCGCTGTTCTACGGTGATGCGATCATCACGCCCGCCTTGTCGGTGCTCTCCGCGATGGAAGGCCTGCGGACGATCCCGAGCGCGGCGCACATTTTCAACGAAGGCGTCGTCCGCGCGCTGACGATCGGCATCCTGATCGGGCTGTTCCTGATCCAGTCGCGCGGCACGGCGCAGGTATCGAAGCTGTTCGGTCCGGTCTGCATCCTCTGGTTCGTGGCGATCGGTGCGCTCGGCATCTGGCACATCGCCGACGAGCCCTCGATCGTCCGCGTGTTCCTGCCGACCTACGGCATCTCGTTCCTCGCCACGCACGGCGTCACCGGGCTGTTCGTGCTCGGCGCGGTGTTCCTGACCGTCACCGGTGCCGAAGCGCTGACCGCCGACATGGGCCATTTCGGCAAGCTGCCGATCCGGATCGGCTGGTTCTTCCTGGTATTCCCGGCGCTCGCGCTCAACTATCTCGGGCAGGGCGCGTTCGCCTTGTCGCGGCTCGAGGACGCGGCGGCGCGCGGCGTGCCGTTCGTCAATCAGGACTGGTTCTTCCTGATGGCGCCCGAATCGCTGCGACCGGCGTTGATCATCCTCGCCGGCTTCGCGACCGTCATCGCCAGCCAGGCGGTCATCACCGGCGCGTTCTCGTTGACGCAGCAGGCGATCCAGCTCGGCCTGCTCCCGCGCCTGCGCATCCGCCAGACCTCCGCCGTGTTCGCCGGCCAAATCTACCTGCCGGCGATCAACTGGCTGTTGCTGATCGGCGTGCTGGTGCTGGTGATCCAGTTCAAGACGTCGTCGGCGATGGCGGCGGCGTACGGCATCGCGGTGACCGGCACGATGGTCGTCACCACCTTGCTGGCGTATATCGTCGTCCGACACCGTTGGAACTGGTCGCGCCCGCTCGCACTGGCGGCGATCCTGCCGTTCCTGACGCTCGACCTGATCTTTTTCGGCGCGAACATCCTGCGCGTAATCGAGGGTGGCTGGGTGCCGCTGGTCATCGCCGCGGCGATCGGGCTGATCATCTTCACCTGGGTACGTGGCAAGAAGATCGTCAGCGCGTTCGAAAAGCGCCAGAGCATCCCGCTCAGCGATCTCGCCTCGGCGTTGGAAAAGCGTCCGCCCGAGCGCGTGTCGGGGACGGCCGTATTCCTTACGGGCAACCCGCACGCGACTCCGGGTGCGCTGCTGCATAATCTCAAGCACAACAAGGTGCTCCACGAGCGCAACCTGATCGTCAGCATCCGTACCGCGGACCGTCCGTTCGTCGACGAAGCGTCGCGCGCGAAAGTGGAACGCGTCGACGACAATTTCTCGATCGTCGTCCTGACCTACGGCTTCATGGAATCCCCTGACGTGCCCCGCGATCTCGGCGTCGGCAACAAGACCGAGCAACTCGGGCTCGACCCGATGCGCACCTCGTTCTTCATCGGCCGCAACACGCTGAAACCCGATGCGGAAAAGGGCATGCCGCCCTGGCAGGACCGGATCTTCCTTTTCCTGCAAAGGAACGCCAGCGATCCGACGGACTTCCTGAAGATCCCCCCAGGCAAGGTGCTCGAACTAGGCGAACAGGTCACGGTGTAAGCCGAGCGCGGGGCGGACGGTTTCGAAGCGGGAAGCGCGTGCTCCCTCGCCCCTCCGGGGAGAGGGAAGGGGCCCGCGGCGCTTGCCGTGGGAAGGGAGGGGGGCGTTGGGACTCACCGTCTCGAGCCTCACGCCCCTCTCCCTTCCGTCGCCTGCGGCTCCTCCCTCCCTCTCCCCGTAGGGGCGAGGGACGTGGCACTCATCCCGCGAATGCCTTTACCAGATCGAAGAGGTAGTCGCGACCGTCATACAGCGAGGCCACCCGGATCCGCTCGTTGAGGCCATGAATACCCCCCATATCCTTGTCGATAAACACCCCCGGCGCCCCATAGACCGGGATCCCGATCGCCTCGAAGAAAATGCCGTCCGTCGCGCCGGTCGACATCAGTGGGAGAATCGGCAGGCCGGGGAAGTGCTTCGCCGCGACCTTGGTCACCGGCCCCATGATCTTCGGGTCGAGCGTCGGCGGGATCGCAGTCGGCCGCACCGGCTGGTTCGCCGTCACCGTCACCTTCGCCCCCGCCAGTTCCTTCAGCTTGGCGAGCGTGCCCTCGACCGTCTCGCCCGGAAAGATGCGGCAGTTGATGTTCGCAGTCGCCCGCTGCGGCAATGCGTTCTCCGCGTGACCCGCGTTCAGCAACGTCGCCACGCAGGTCGTGCGCAACGTGGAGTGCATCGCCTTGTCGCGACTGACGATCGCATCCGCCGTCTTGTCCTCGGGGTTCGCGAGCAGCTTGGTGATCGCATCCCCCATCTCGCCCGGCATCGCCTTCGCACTCGCCGCGAAGAACGCCTTGGTCGTGTCGGTGAACTTCACCGGGAACTCGTAGCCCTGGACTGCCTTCACCGCGTCGGCGAGTTCGTAGATCGCGTTCTCCGGGATCGGTTGCGAGCTGTGCCCACCGGGGTTGGTCGCCAGGAACGTATAGTTCTGCGCCGCCTTCTCGCCGACCTGGATCGCCAGCAACTGGCGCTTGCCGTTATCGTCGAGCCGCCCGCCGCCGCCCTCGTTCAGCGCGAACTCGGCGGCGATCAGGTCGGGCTTGGACTTCGCCAGATACTGCGCGCCGTTCCACGCGAACGTGGTCTCTTCGCCGCAGGTCAGCGCGAGCTTGATCGTCCGCTTCGGCTTATAGCCGCTAATCTTGAAGCGGATCATCGCGTCGGACCAGATCGCCGCCTGCGCCTTGTCGTCGACGGTACCGCGCGCGTAATAATAGCCGCCTTCCTCGATCAGCTTGAACGGATCGCGCACCCAATCCTCTCGCTTCGCCTCGACCACGTCGAGATGCGCAAGCAGCAGCATCGGCTTGATCGACGCGTCCGACCCCTTCAGCACCGCGACCACCCCGCCGTCCTTGGGATGCTCGGGCACCGAGAAATAGGTGATGTCGGCGTCCGCATAACCCGCTGTCTTTAGCCGCGCGCCGATCTGCGCGGCGGCCTGCGTACAGCTGCCGGCGGACAGCGTCGTGTTAGTCTCGACCAGTTCCTTGTAGAGCCCGAGGAACGCCTTCTGATCGGGCCGCGACTGCGCCTGCGCGGAGAGCGCCGTTGTAACCGGGGTCGTCAGGATTGCCGCCGTGAGTAGCCAGCCAGTCGCGCGCATCGTCGTCCCCTTTTTTCGTTTCCGGCGGGAGAGTTGCAGCGAACGCACCCGGACGCAACCTCAGCGGCGCAGCTCGCCACGACGGCGCGTCTCGCGTGGCAAGGTGAGCCGTACCTCGCGGTTGGCGAAATCGATGTCGACGCGGCGGAACAGTTGCAGCACGTCCATCCCGAGCAGCATCGCGGGCCGCTCGGCAAGACCGAACAGGCGAAACGGCGGTGCATCGACTGCGGTGAACGCCACGGGCAGGTCGCCGAGTGTCAGGCTGCCGATCGTGACGCGGTCGATCGTCGTATAGTCGGCGATCACGGTCTCGCCAGTGACGCCGGTGAGCGACACGGGCTGCGACGCCCCCGCGCTGCCCAGCCCCTTGCGCGTCACCTTCCGGCGGAGTGCGCCGTTGGCCATGCTGACCGAGGTGCCGGTGTCGAGGATCACGCGGATGCGGATGCCGTTGCAATAGGCGTCGGTAACGACGAGCTGCCCGAACAGGCTGCGCGCCCGGATGACGATCTCGTCTGGCCTCGCGCGCTCGCGGCTCTGCCGTTTGCGCGAGGGTGTGACGGTCATCGTGTTGGTGTCGAAGTCGATTCCCACCGCGTGGGCCTGCAACGCATCGATTCCGAGCAGCCCGCGCGCGCCGAGATTGATCGCGCTGATCGCCGGCGCCTCGATCGCCGGCGCCTCGATCGCCGCGCTGCCGATCACGCTGACCTTCAGCGAGGGGATGACGACGGTGCCGATAGCGCTCGATCCGGTCATGCCGGTCACGCGGACGATGCGGCCTGGCGCGAGGCCGAGCGTTGCTGCAAGTTCGCGCGCGATGACGGTCCGCTGGGCGCCGGTATCGACGACGAACGCGAACGGTCCTGCGCCGGCGATCGTGACCGGCACCGTCATGCGGGCCTGGTCGTCGCCGAACAGGAGCGTGGCGGGGTCGGGTTCTGCTGCGGATGCTGCGCTGGACGGAGGTGCAGCATTGGGGCGTGGAGAGGCCGCGTCCTGAGCGCTAGCCTGGGCGGCAATGGCTAGCAGTAGAGGGGCTAGCCACTTGTGCATACTGCAAATGCTGCGCCCGATTTGGTGGATACGCAACGGTCGTTGTTAGGAACGGACGACGCTATAAACCGTACCACCCCGGCGGAGGCCGGGGCCCAGTTGGAAAGGTGGCAATAACTGCAAGCTGACCTTCGTTAGCAGCGTCCCCCAATTGGGCCCCGGCCTCCGCCGGGGTGGTGTGTTTGGGTGGGGTGAGGCGCCCCTCAATCCGGCCGCATCGCGTCGGCGATCATCGCCTCCGCCTCGATCAGCAGCGCGTCGTCCGAACTGTTCGTCGAGATCTTCTCGCGCCCGATCAGCGTTAGCACCGGCACCGCGAGCGGCGTCACGCGCTCCAGGTCGACATGCACCATCGTCGCCGCGGCACGGTCGAGCAGCGACGCCAGCCGCCCGACATCGGTCATGCGCGCCCGCGCGTCCGCCCACGCTGCCTCCAGCAGCAGATGCGTCGGCTCGTACTTGCGCAGCACGTCGTAGATTAGGTCGGTCGAGAACGTCACCTGCTTGCCGGTCTTGCGCTTCCCCGGATGCTGGCGCTCGACCAGCCCGCCGATCACCGCGACCTCGCGAAACGCGCGCTTGAGCAGATGCGATTGCTGCACCCATTCGACGAACTCATGCTCGAGGATATCCGCCGAGAACAGCGACGCAGGATCGACGATCTTCTCCAGCCCGTACACCGCCAGCGCGTAATCATTGGCCACGAAGCCGAGCGGTTTGAGCCCCTGCGTCTCCATCCGCCGGGTGATCAGCATGCCGAGCGACTGGTGCGCGTTCCACCCCTCGAAGCTGTACGCGACCATGTAATGCCGCCCCTCGCGCGGGAACGTCTCGACCAGCAGTTGGCCGGGCTCGGGCATCACCGATCGATACGCCTGCATCTCCAGCCATTCGCGCACGTCGTCGGGGAAGCGCGCCCAGTCGCCCGGATGCGCGAGGAACCCGCGGACGCGGTCGGCGAGGTTGGTCGACAGCGGCATCCGGCTGCCGCCATAAGTCGGGATGCGCGCGGGCTTCGACGTCGCGCGCACGACCAGATCCTCGAGGTCGATCTTCATCACCTCCAGGCTCAATCCGGCGAAGAAGAACGTATCGCCGTGACTCAACTGCGCCGCGAACGCCTCCTCGACCCGTCCCAGCACGCGGCCATTGCCGAACCGCACGTTGAGCATCGTCGCCTCGACGATGATGCCTGCGTTCAGCCGATGCTGGCCGATGAATTTGGGATGGCTGACGCGCCACGTCCCGTCCGCGTCCTTCGTCAGCCGCTTGAACCGGTCATACGCCTTCAGCGAATACCCGCCGTCGCTGATGAAGTGCAGCACGCGCTCGAAAGTCTCGGTCGGCAGCGCGGAGTAGGGGAGCGCAGAGCGAATCTCATCGAGCAGGTCCGCCTCGCGAAACGGTGCCGCGCACGCGCACGCCATCACGTGCTGCGCCAGCACGTCGAGCGCCCCGACGCGGAAGATGTCTGCATCGAGCTCGCCCGCGTCGACCGCGTCGAGCGCCGCGCGGGCCTCCAGATACTCGAACCGGTTTCCCGGCACGACGATCGCCTGCGACGATTCGTCGAGCCGGTGGTTCGCGCGCCCGATCCGCTGCAACAGCCGCGACGATCCCTTCGGCGCGCCCATCTGGATCACGCAATCGACATTGCCCCAGTCGACGCCCAAGTCGAGGCTCGACGTCGCGACCAGCGCGCGCAGTTTCCCCTCGGCCATCGCGTTCTCGACCTTGCGCCGCGCCTCTTTCGCGAGGCTGCCGTGGTGGACGCCGATCGGGAGGTTGCCCGAGTTCACCTTCCAAAGATCCTGGAAGATGAGCTCGGCCAGGCTGCGCGTGTTGCAGAACACGATCGAGGTCTCGTGCGCTTCGATCTCGGCCATCACCTGCGCGGCGGCATAGCGCCCCGAATGCCCCGACCACGGCACGCGGCCCTCGGGCAGCAGGATCGCGATGTTGGGATCCGCACCCGCCTCGCCGCGGACCATCGCGACCTGGTCGATATCGCCGTCAGGCGCGAGCCACGCGCGATAGCCGTCGGCATCAGCGACCGTCGCCGACAGCGCAACGCGGCGCATCCCCGGCGAAATCTTCTGAAGCCGCGCCATGCAAAGCGACAGCAGGTCCCCGCGCTTGCCGGTCGCGAACGCGTGCACTTCGTCGACGACGATCGTGCGGAGGTTTTCGAACATCGTGATGCTGTCCGGGTAGCTGAGTAGCAGCGACAGCGATTCAGGCGTAGTGAGCAGGATCTGCGGCGGCTTGATTCGTTGCCGCGCCTTTCGGTCGGAGGGCGTATCGCCGGTGCGCGTCTCGACGCGGATATCGACACCCATCTCGTCGATCGGCGTCAGCAGGTTTCGCTGCACGTCGACCGCGAGCGCCTTCAACGGCGAGACGTAGAGCGTGTGGAGACCCGTCGTCGGCGCCTCGGTCAGCTCGGCAAGCGTCGGCAGGAACCCGGCCAGCGTCTTGCCCGCGCCGGTCGCCGCCACCAGCAGCGCATGATGCCCCGCACGCCCCTCGATCAGCATCTCCAGCTGATGCCGACGCGGCCGCCACCCGCGCGACGCGAACCAGTTTTCGAGGGGAGGGGGGAGGTCGCTCACGGCCTGTTCACGCATCATCGTCATATGGGGGCGTTGCGCCGCACCGCTATGGACGCGGCGCAAACGGCCGGCACACTGCCAAGCCTCTCTATATGAAAGACGATCGGTGACGCTTCTTCGCTTTCTGCTGCCACTGCCACTGCTCGCTTTTCTTCCCTTCGCCAACGCCAGCGCCGCGACCAAGTCCTTCCTTGGGGCCGGCGGTATGGTCCGGCTGTCCTACCCGTCGGCGCTCACCCCGACGCGCAACTTCGCCGGCCGCGCATTGATGAACGCCGGTTGGCGCCAGATCTGGGACGGCAGCCCGGTCGGTCGCGGCGTCGGCATCGTCCGTTTCTGGCAGGTTGCCAAGCCGAGCGATGGCCAAGGCCAGGTCACAGAAATGGTGCAGGTCGGTTTCAGCCGCAGCGCCGCGGTCGTCGCGACCTGCGGCACCGCGGGGCTGAAGTCGGGAAGCGGTCGGCGCCTGCCCAACCGGATGCTCGGCGGTCACCGCTGGACGGTATATGCCAACGGCGACGCGGGGATGAGCCAACAGGTCAACGCGACGAACCTGCGCACCGTCGTCGACGGCACCTGCTACGTGATCGACCGCGTCACCTACGCGGTCAAGGCGGCAGCAGCGCCGGCACGCAACGCGCCGACCCAGGCGGTAGCCGCGGTCCAGATGGACGCGATCGTCGCGACGATTAAAATAGGCCGCCGCCGCTGATCCGGCGCCCGTCGCTGGGATCTGAAACCGGCGGCATTCCGCAGGTACTTCCGCTTTGGAACACGGGAGCAAGCTCGGGGGCTCGTACCGTCTAGCGGTCGAGCCGATCGCCGATCTTCGCGCGATTGCTGCTCCAATACAGGTACATAGCGCGGCCGATGATCGTCGTCGTCGGCACCATCCCGACGCCTTGTTGCTCGAGCGGCACGCGACTGTCAGCCGAGCGATCGCGATTGTCGCCGAGCACGAAGACATGGCCCGGCGGGACGGTGACCTCGCGCGTGTCGTCGAACAGCGACGTATCCGTGTCGAGTATGCGATTGCTGGAGCGCTCTCCCGGCAGGCGTTCCGTTAGAATCGTTGCAGGATGTTGGCCTTCGATATCGTCGACCATCATCCTGCCTTCTGCATGCTGCGCGACCGGGACCCCATTCACGATCGGCAGGCCAGCGCGCATCGCGATCCTGTCACCCTCGATCGCCGCGATCCGACTGACGCGGACGCTGTCGGCCGCCTGGACGACGATCACGTCGCCGCGACTTGGCGGCCCACGCCGGCGCATGTCGACGACGAACTTGTCACCGCTGCCGATCGTCGGCGCCATGCTGTCGGACGGTGCGTAGAACGGCTTGTAGAAATGGTGCATCATCGGCGGCACGCGTTCCCAAAGGCCCAGCACGACCACGACGATCAGCGCCAGCGCATACCAGCGCGACCACCAACGCGTGGGACCGCGAAGCCTGCTCTTGCGCCATGTGAGCATGATCGGCACGACGTAAACGGCACCGAACAACGCGATGACCAGCACCAGCGCCGCTACCGCGACACCGTAACCTGAGATGAGAAGGTGCCCCAACCCGAACGTCACAAGTGCGGCGAGTGCGAACTGCGCCATGAAAGTCAGCGCGGCCCCGCGCCGATCTCCGACGCGGATCAGCCCAAGTCCGGGCAGGATCAGGTTAAGCGCGGCGACTCCTACCCGTGCTGGCAGGCTTCGCCGGTCGACCGGGTCTTCTATCGTATCGTTCATGCGACATCCCCCCGGTGAGCGCGCACATCGTACGGGATACGGTGCGTTCGGCAATGCTGGCACCGCGGACCCGGTTCACGCGTAGTACTGGCATGGCAAAACTCGGCGACTGGCTCGAACCGCATCCGCACGGCATTCTCGTCAAGCCGATCGACGCCTGGATCGACCCCTCGATCCCGACTGCCAAGGCCCTCGTCACGCACGGCCATGCCGATCATGCCCGCGGTGGCCACGAAGCCGTCTGGGCCACACCCGAGACGCTCGCGATCATGGATGCGCGCTACGGCCCGCAAGCCGGCAACCCGGTCGCATACGGCGAGACGATCCGCATGGGAGAGGTGGATATCGGCTTCGTCCCCGCCGGCCACGTCCTTGGCTCCGCTCAGATCGTGCTCGACTATCGCGGCGAGCGGATCGTCGTTTCGGGGGATTACAAACGCCGCGCGGACCCGACCTGCACCCCGTTCGAACCCGTCAAATGCGACGTCTTCATCACCGAAGCCACGTTCGGCCTGCCGGTCTTCCGCCACCCCGACACCGGCGACGAGATCGACAAGCTGATCGCGGCCCTTCACGCCAACCCCGATCGCTGCGTCGTCGTCGGCGCCTACGCGCTCGGCAAGGCGCAACGCGTGATCGCCGAATTGCGCGAGCGCGGTCATGAAGCACCGATCTACATCCACGGCGCGTTGCAACGTCTCTGCGACCTGTACGCGGAGCAAGGCGTCAGGCTCGGCGAACTCCTGCCGGTCGCCGATGCGAAGAAGGCGGACATGGCGGGACACGTCGTGATGTGCCCGCCCGGCGCGCTCAACGATCGCTGGTCGCGGCGGCTGCCCGATCCGATCACCGCGATGGCGAGCGGCTGGATGCGGGTGAGGGGGAGGGCGCGCCAGAAGAATGTCGAGCTGCCGCTGATCCTCAGCGATCACGCCGACTGGGACGAACTCATCACCACGCTGACCGAGATCGCGCCTCGCGAGGTGTGGGTCACGCACGGCCGCGAGGATGCGCTGGTCCACTGGTGCATGACCCGCCAGATCAAGGCACGCGCGCTCGCACTGGTGGGGTTCGAGGACGAGGACGACTGAGCCCTCCTGCCTCACGCCGGGCGTAATTCTCCGGAGAAGGGCGGCAACGTCGCCTTGCGCCACGGCAGCGCGCGTCCCTCCACCAGCGAGCGCCATGCCCACTCCACCGGGGCGATATCGAACCGCCGCACATAGGCGTTGGCGAGCAGCAACAACGCGATGTTGATCGCCAGCGCGGTCGCCATGAGCCCAGCCCAGCCCAGCGTGCCGTACAATGCCAGGCCGAACGGCGGAAACAGTATCCACAGGCAGACGATCGTCTGGAGGATGTAAATCGACAGCGCAGTCCGCCCGGCGGCAATGAAAGGTCGTAACAGCTTGGCACCGAACCCCGTGCCGAGCAGCAGGCATACCGCACCGACATGGCCGAGAGTCATCGCCTCGCGCGCGACTTCAACGGTTGCCCACATTGTCTTCGGCGCATCGTCGAACCGCGTCTGCTCGATCGCGCCGACGATCCGCAGTGGGATAGCGACCGCATAGGCGAACAGCGTCATGCGCAGGTAGAAGCTGCGCGATCGCAAGCCTTGCAGGATGCCGAGCTTGTAGAGTGCGGCCCCGATCAGCATGACGCTGACGGCTTCCCAGAAGACGATCAGCTCGAACCCCTGCGACTGGAGCGTGACCGTGACGCTCCACTGCATCGCGGCCCATGTCGCAAAGCTGCCGGTACGCGCCTTGTCCTCCGCGACGATCCTCGCATGGCTTTCGGCCTTGCTCTTCGCGCGCTTGGCGTCGTCGGTTGCGGCCTTGGCGAGCAGTTTTCGATCGTCCGCGGTTACCGGTCGACCTGCCGCAAGCGCCTTGCTGACCGCGGCTACCTGCGATCGCTCCTGCAGCGGCTGGTAATAGGCGAAATATCCTGCACCACCGAATTGCGCGACGGCGGCGACCAGCCCGATCGTGATCAGCCAGCGCGGGCGCATGCGCCGGAACAGGAACGCGGCCAACGCGGCGATCGCGTAGCTGTGGAGGATGTCGCCCGGCCACAACAGGATGAAGAGGTGGACGATGCCGAACCCCAACAACAGCACGTTGCGCAGATAATAGCGCTTCATCACGACGCGCTTGCCGAGGCTGAGCGCCGCGCGATCGGTGAGGATCACCATTCCCGCGCCGAACAGCAGTTCGAGCATGCAGCGCGCGGTGCCGTTCGCGATCACTTCGCGGAGCCACCACGCGACCTGATCAGCCTGGGTCCAGCCGAGATTCCGGAAATCGCCGAACACTGCCCAGAGCGAGCCGCCCATGTCGTTGATGTTCATGAACAAGATGCCCAGGATCGCGATCCCCCGGAGGATGTCGAGAACCGCGATACGCGGCGCGCCATCGGGTTCCGTCGCCTGCAATATTGTTGGTTCGGCTGCCGGAGCGCCTAAGTCGCGTGTGGCTTGGTCGTACATCGTTCTGGGCCCCCCCGAGATGACAGGCCCGACGCTAGGCCTATCGCGACGAAAGGCAAGCTTAGCCGGCACCCTCTAATGTACGGGCGCGGCGGCGTTGTACGGAGCTCCCGATCCCCAAGGCTTCACGGTACTTGGCGACGGTCCTGCGCGCGATGTCGAACCCTTTGCCGTTAAGTAACTCCACTAGCGTGTCATCCGACAAGATCTTCGCACCCTCGGTGTCGATCAGCGCCCGAATCGCCGATTTCACCGCCTGCGCCGACACCGCCTCGCCGCCGTCCGCCGACTGGATCGCGCTCGTGAAGAAGTATTTCAGCTCGTACAGCCCGCGCGCGCACGAGACGTATTTGTTGCTCGTCACGCGGCTGACGGTCGATTCGTGCATCTCGATCGCGTCCGCGACCTGGCGCAGCGTCAAGGGCCGCAAGTGCGCGACGCCCTTCAGGAAGAACGCCTCCTGCTGCTTCACGATCTCGGTCGCGACCTTGATGATCGTCCGCTGGCGCTGGTCGAGCGCCTTCACCAGCCAGTTCGCGCTCGCGAGGCAATCGCTCAGCCACGCCTTCGACGCCTTGTCCTGCTGCCCGCCCGACAATTCGGTGTAATAGCTCCGGTTGACCAGCACGCGCGGCAGCGTGGTGGCGTTGATCTCAATCGCCCAGCCCGCCTTGGTCCGCGCTACGAACAGGTCCGGCGTCACCGACTGCGCAGGCTCGCCCCCATAGCGGCACCCCGGCTTCGGATCATAACCGCGCAGTTCGCGGATCATGTCCGCCATGTCCTCGTCGTCGACGTCGCACATCCGCTTCAACCGCGTCAGTTCGCCGCGCGCAAGCAGGTCGAGGTTGTCGATCAGCCGCGCCATGCACGGATCGTAACGGTCCGCCTCGCGCGCCTGCAACGCGAGGCATTCCGAAAGGTCGCGCGCGCCGACGCCGGTCGGATCGAAGGTCTGGATCGTCGCCAGCACGGCCTCGACGCGGACCAGCGGTACGCCGAGCCGATTGGCGATGTCGAGCAGCGACACGGTGAGATAGCCCGCCTCGTCGATCTGATCGATCAGGTGCGCCGCGATGAACGCATCCTCGTGCGGGATTACGGGCCCAGCCTGTGCGAGCAGGTGATCCGCGAGGCTGAAGCTGGTATCCGCGAACGCGTCGAGATCGGGGCCGTCCTCGCCGCCCGCTCCCCCCGCGCTCGCGCCGGTCATCGACAGCGCGCCGTCCATCCCGCTGCCGCCGTCGGCGACGCTGTCCTGCTGGTGGCTTTCGGTGGCGTAGTCGACATCGAGCGTCGGTTCGTCATCTGCGCCGGTACCCGAGACCAGTTCGTCGGCCGCCACGCGCTCATCTCGGACTTCGGCGACAGGTTCGCGATCGGGCGCGTCGCTATCCTCGGCGGCGCTGGCTTCGAGAAGCGGGTTGCGCTCGACTTCCTCGGCGATGAACCCCTCGATCTCCAGGTTCGACAGCGCCAACAGCTTGATCGCCTGCTGGAGCTGCGGGGTCATCACCAGCGACTGCGACTGGCGGATGTCAAGGCGAGGGGCGAGGCTCACTAGATCCTCCCCTGCAAGGGGAGGTGGCGGCGCGAAGCGTCGACGGAGGGGGCTCGCGTCAGACGCGGCGTTTGCGGAAAGCCCCCTCCACCAGCTTTGCTGGTCCCCCTCCCCGTGGCGGGGAGGAATGGATGCGCGAGCTCGTTCATCGGCTTAAAGCGAGAAGCCTTCGCCGAGATACAAGCGCCGGACGTTCGCATCCGCGACCAGTTCCTCGGGCGAGCCGGAGAACAGCACCCGGCCGTCGTAGATGATGTACGCGCGGTCGACGATTTCCAGCGTTTCGCGGACGTTGTGGTCGGTGATCAGCACGCCGATATCGCGGCGCTTGAGGTCCTTCACCAGGTCGCGAATGTCGGCGATCGAGATCGGATCGATGCCCGCGAACGGCTCGTCGAGCAGCATGATCGACGGGTCCGCGGCCAGCGCGCGGGCGATTTCCGCCCGTCGCCGCTCGCCACCCGACAGCGCCATCGCCGGTGCAGCGCGGAGCCGAGTCAAACCGAACTCCTCCAGCAGCGTATCGAGTTTCCGCTGGCGCGCCGCCTTGTCCGGCTCGGACAACTCCAGCACGGTCAGGATGTTCTTCTCGATCGTCAGCCCACGAAAGATCGACGTCTCCTGCGGCAGATAGCCCAAGCCCAGGATCGCGCGCCGGTACATCGGCAGCTTCGTGATGTCCTCGCCATCAAGCATGATCCGGCCCGAATCCGGCTTCACCAAGCCCATCACCGAGTAGAAGCACGTCGTCTTGCCAGCGCCGTTGGGCCCGAGCAGCCCGACGACCTCGCCGCGCCCGACCGAGACCGACACGTCCGTCAGAACGACGCGCTTGTCGTAAGACTTGGCGATCGAGACGACTTGGAGCCCGTTGCTCACCGGCGGCTCGGAAATCGGCTCGACGTTCTCGATCGGGGGCAGCGTGGTGGCATCCATGGGATCAGGCCCTCGCAAAAGTCAGTCGCCGAAAACTCGGCTTTGATGGTGTCGCCGAACAGTCGGCGGGGGTTTGGCAGGAAACATGCATGAGCGCGCCGCTGGAGGGAAGCCCCTCTGGACGACGGACAGGCTCAGTTGCGCTTGGGGACCGAGAAGGTGCCGGTCACGCGGCCGCCGGTCTGCGTAACCGTGCCACCGCTTGCTGTCGATCCGCCCGCGCTGCCAGCTGCAACCGATGACCCGTCGATAACCGAACGCCCGGTGTCGAGGTTCATCGTCAGCCGTCCGCCGTTCACGGTGTTGCCCGCCTGTGTGAGTGTGACCGCGCCGAGCATCGTGATGACGCGCCGGTTGAGATCGTAAATCGCGTACTGGCTGCGTGCGGTCTGGTCCGGACGCTTGACGATCACGCCGCCCGATGCGTCGAGCCGCGAGACCTGCGGGTTTCCGCCAATCACCTGGCCGGTATACGCCACCGTCATCCGCGCCGAATTCAGCGTCATCTCGGCCTGCTTGACCGCGACGTTGCCCGACAGGATGGCGCGGTTCGCCTTGTCCTGGAGTTCGATATGATCCGCGCCGAAATCGATCGGAGCATTGGAATTGTGCGACTGCTGCGCGACCGCGGTCGTGGAGAGCAGAATGGCAGACAAGGCTGCAAATAAGTGAGTGGCGCGCATGACGGTTATTTCGGCCCTCTGGGGATGATCCGCAAGCGCGCATTGCCATCGAGCGTCACGGTGCGCTCTTCCAGGTTCGCGCGCAGCTTGTTCGCGCTGAACGTACCCTGCTGGACGGTGCCGGTCGCCGCCCCGCCGCTTTCGAGTGTGCGCGCCTTCATGTCGATCGTCGCGTTCGTCGTCTTCAGGTCGTAACCGCCAGCCGCGGTGGCGTTCAGCGGGCCGAACAGCTGCACCTTCTCGGTGTCCATGTCGTAGCGGCCGGTGTTCGCCTTGATATTGGCGGGGCCGTCGGTCAGCTGGATCTGTGCGGCGAGCTGATTGAGCTGGACGATCGGCTCGGCCGAGCTCTTCTGGATCGCCGAGGCCGCGTCGAGCGTGAACGCCTGGCCCTTGGTATCCTCGCCGCGATAGCGCGCCGCCTGCGTCTTCATCCGCTCCTGCGCGACGTCGACCTTGTTCTTGTCGAGCAGGAACGACACGTCGCCGCCCGCGGTCAGCGGCGCCATCACCAGGAACGCCGCCAGCACGCCGATCGCGGTCGGCAGGCCGACGCGGGCGATCGCCACGAACCGATCGTGGCTGCCACCGGGCGCGGCCCAGTCCTGGCGCGCGGTCCGCACGCGACGGGCTACCGGAGAAGGCGGCGGGACCTCGATCATGCGTGTGCGAAAATGTCGATTTCGGGCCAGCCGGCGATATCGAGCGCGGCACGAGTCGGCAGGAAGTCGAAGCACGCTTGCGCGAGTTCCATCCGGCCCTCGCGAATCAATCGCTTGTCGAGCTCGGTCCGCAACCGGTGGAGGAAGCGGACGTCCGACGCCGCATAATCCTTCTGCGCCTCCGACAGTTCGGGGCTGCCCCAGTCCGACGACTGCTGCTGCTTCGAGATGTCCTGGCCAAGCAGTTCGCGGACGATTTCCTTGAGACCGTGACGATCGGTGTAGGTCCGCACTAGCCGCGACGCGATCTTGGTGCAGTATACCGGTGCCGCGACGACGCCGAGATAATATTGAACTGCGGCGATATCGAACCGGCCGAAATGATAAAGCTTCACCCGCGCCGGATCGGCCAGCAGGGCCTTCAGGTTGGGTGCATCGTAGCCGGCACCCGCGGCGAATCGGACGAGGTGCTCGTCGGGGCCGCCGTCGGAAAGCTGGACGAGGCACAACCGGTCGCGAGGCGTGATCAGCCCCATCGTCTCGGTATCGACGGCGATCGCGGCGCCGGCCGCGAACAGGTCGGCGGGAATGTCGCCTTCGTGAAGATGAACTGTCATGCGTCGGCCGTAGCCGCCCGAAGCTGAACGCTCAATGCCTCTATCTGCGTCACCGATCCGAATCAGGCAACAAGAAGGCTTTGCGATCGTCGATGCGACGAGTCGTGGCTGGGGCGCGACACTTGCGCCAGTATCGATCCAAATCGAGCGCCCTCGGATCAGAATCTATTCGCGACGGCTTGTATTTTGCGCTAAGGGTCCCCTCAAGGCGCAAAAGGTTTCGCGCTGGAAAACCTGCGTTCGTCGTCCGGCACAAGGGTTTTGAGAAATTTGCGGGCGAACCGGGAAGACGAACAGAGCTTATGGGTTTCGATAAAGGTGGCCGCGGGAACCGTGGCGGGCGTGGCCGCGACAAGCGCGACAGCTTCGGCGGCGGCGACAATGAGTTCGGCGGCGGCAGCAGCTTTGGCGGTGGCGGCGATCGGTTCGGCGGCGGCGGCGGCGGTAGCAGCTATGGCGGCGGCGGTGGCTCGAGCTACGGTGGCGGCGGTGGCAGCAGCTACGGCGGCGGCAGCAGCTTCGGCGGCAGCGGCGGCGGCGGCGGTGGTTACCGCGGCGGCGGTGGTGGCGGCGGCTTCTCGGGCGGCGGCGGCGGCGGCGGTGGTCGCGGCATGCCTCCCCAGGTCGTCGGCGAAGGCACGGGCGTCGTAAAGTTCTTCAACGCGCAGAAGGGCTTCGGCTTCGTCGTTCGCGATGACGGCGGCGAGGACGTGTTCGTCCACATCAGCGCCGTAGAGCAGGCCGGCATGGTCGCTCTCGCTGAGGGGCAGCCGCTCGGCTTCACGCTCGTCGATCGCGGCGGCCGTATCTCGGCAACCGACCTGAAGATCGACGGCGAGCCGATGGCCGTCACCGATCGCGGCCCGCCGCGTGACCGTGATGCCGGCCCGGGCGCGCCCCGTGGTGGCGATCGCGACCGTGACGGTGGTGCAGGTGGCGCCCAGCGTCAGCTCACCGGCGAGAAGGCGACCGGTACGGTCAAGTTCTTCAACGCGATGAAGGGCTTCGGCTTTATCCAGCGCGACGACGGACAGCCTGACGCATTCGTCCACATCTCGGCCGTCGAGCGCGCCGGCATGTCGACGCTGAACGAGGGCGACAAGCTCGAGTTCGAGCTTGAGGTTGATCGTCGCGGCAAGTACGCAGCGGTGAACCTGAGCGCAGGCGGCTGATAGCTGTCTGACCCAGAACGCTGATCGTACCGTGTTCGGTAGGATAATGATTGCGGCCGGTTTCGCTTTGGCGGGACCGGCCGTTCTCGTTTCATCGTCTTCGCTGTCGTCGGTGGCGCAGGCCGGGCAGGGTGCTGTCGCGGCTCCGCGCGAGCCGACCCGCGTGCCGGTGTTCTCGGCGACGATCGTTGCGCGCTACCCGCACGATCGTACTGCGTTCACCGAAGGGCTGCTCTGGCACGATGGCGCGCTGTACGAGAGCACGGGGCAGGAGCGGCAATCCGACATCCGCCGCGTGTCGCTCAAGGACGGCAAGATCCTCGCCAGGGCGCGAATCGACCCCGCGCAGTTCGGCGAAGGCCTCGCGCTGTGGAAGGACCAACTGGTTAGCCTCACCTGGCATGACGGCATCGCGCACCGCTGGGATGTTCGCACGCTCAAGCCCAAGGGGCAGAACCGCTATACCGGCGAAGGCTGGGGGCTGACCAGTGACGGCGTCTCGCTGCTCCAGTCCGATGGCAGTTCCGACATCATCGTCCGCGATCCGCTGACGCTGGCCGAACGCAAGCGCGTCGCCGTAACGATCGACGGCCGCCCGTTACGCGACATCAACGAACTCGAATATGTCCACGGTGCGCTGCTCGCCAACGTCTGGCACACCGGCTTCCTCGTCCGCATCGATCCCAAGACCGGCAAGGTCGGCGCGGTCATCGACCTCCGCCCGCTGGTCGCCGAAATCGCCGCGACCGATCCAGAGGCGGTCCTCAACGGCATCGCCTGGGACGCGAAGGCGGATCGGCTGTTCGTGACGGGCAAATACTGGCCGACGCTCTTCGAGATCAAGATGGCCACCACGCCGCAATAGTTGCGCGTTTCCGTTTCCCCGACAACGCTCCTCCGCTTGTTCTCCCGCGAAGGCGGGAGCCCAGACTGGACTCCCGCCTTCGCGGGAGAATAAGGATACAGGGACGGTCCCTGCGGGACATGGCGACTCACCGCATGCCCGCCCCAACTCCTCGTGCGTCGCCACCCCCCACCCGTCACCCCAGCGAAAGCTGGGGTATCCCGGTTTGGCAGGCGCCGTGCCTCACACGATGAGATCCCAGCTATTGCTGGGATGACGGTTGGTCGGTTGAGCGGCTTGAACGGTTGGGGGAGGGGAAGCTCAGCGCAGTGTCAGGACCTAAGCCGGAAGTCGTGCCGAGGTCACAACTTCACCTATCGCCCAGCCCTAAAACCCATGCCCCGCACCCGGCGCGACCGATTTGATCGCGGCCAGCACATGCCGCAGCAGACCATCCGCATCGTGACGGATGTTATGCCCTCCCGGCATCCCGACCTTGCGCGCGTTCGCGGTCGTCAGCAGCGGACACAGGCTATCCGTTTCCTCCACCCCATAGATGCAGGTGAGCGGCGCCCAGGTCAGCCGGTTCGCCGTCGTCGCGCCCATGCTGTCGGGCGTGCCATGATCGTACAGCAGGCTCGACGGATCGGCGCGATAGAACACCGTGTTCCCCGGCAGGATCAGCACGATCGCGGCGACCCGCGTACGCAATTCGGTCGGCAGGTTGGCGAGCCCGGTCTGGACGATATCCGCGCCGTAGGACTGCCCCATCACCACGATCCGCTTCGCCCCCGTGCGTGCCAGGGCCGTCCGCACGCCGTCCGCGATGATCGCATCGAGCTCCGGTCGCGTCCGATGATGCGCGAACAATGCCGGCGTCGTGATCCCGACGACCGGGATACCGTGCTCGGTCAGCCCTCGCGAGGTCGACGCGCCGAGCAGGAACCGCAGCCCCATGTCGCCCGAGAAGTTCACCACCGCGATCGGCGGCGGTCCCGACGCGTGCACGCCGAGCGCCGGATACACATGCACCGGGTCGCGGTCGAAATAACCGGCGAGGTAGACGAACAGCACGACGATCGCGGACACGATGCCGGTCACCCAAGCGCCGCGCCGCCAGCGTCGTGCCGCTACCGTACGCGGATGTTTCGAACTTTTCACCGGACGATCCTTACGCGTATCAAGATCGGGTCAATACCCTGCACCGCCACCCGCTTCGATGACGCGCGGATTACGTAATCATCCGCTTGAGTGTCTCGATCCGGTCCGCCTCCGCCGCAGGCTTGTCCGTCCGGATCCGCGCGATCCGTGGAAAGCGCATCGCCACGCCCGACTTATGACGCTTCGAATCGTGCAGCGAATCGAACGCGATCTCCAGCACCAGCGTCTTCTCGACTTCGCGCACGGGCCCGAACCTGTTCTGCGTATGGTTGCGCACGAAGCTGTCGAGCATTTTGAGCTCTTCATCGGTAATCCCGGAATACGCCTTCCCGACCGGGAGCAGTTCGCCCTCCTCGGTCCAGCAGCCAAAGGTATAGTCCGAATAATAGGACGATCGCCGCCCCGAGCCCCGCTGCGCGTACATCATCACGCAGTCGGCGGTCAGCGGATCACGCTTCCATTTATACCAGAGCCCGGCACGGCGCCCGCCGACATACGGCGAATCGCGGCGCTTGAGCATCACGCCCTCGATCGCGGCGTCGCGCGAGGCCGCTCGAATCGCCTCCAGCGCCGTGAAGTCGTCCGCCTCGATCACCGCGCTCAGATCGAACCGCTCGGGATCCAGCTGCGGCACGAACGCCCCCAGCCGCGCGCGCCGCTCGGTCCAGGGCAGCGCGCGCAAATCCTCGTCGCCATCGAACAACAGGTCGTAGAGCCGAACGAACGCGGGATAGTCCGCCAGCATCTTCGCCGAGACGGTCTTGCGCCCAAGCCTTTGCTGCAACGCGTTGAAGCTCGCAGCACCGCCGCCATCCTCCAGCGTCCCGCCCTGATGTTCGCCCTTCACCAGCAGTTCGCCGTCGACCGTGCCCGGCGTCCGAAACGCGGCGGCGATCTCCGGGAAGCTGCCCGTGACGTCGTCGCCGGTGCGGCTGTAGAGCCGCGTCTCGCCCGCGACATGGACGATCTGCACCCGGATGCCGTCCCATTTCCACTCGGCAGCATAGTCGGCGAGATCGACGCGCAAGTCTTCGAGCCCGTGCGCCAGCATGAACGGCCGAAACACGGGCACGTCAGCCGGCGTAGGTTGTGCGCCCGTGCCCTCCGCCCAGGCGAACAGGCTCGCATACGGCGCATCGAGCCCGTGCCAGACCTCCTCGACCGCATCGACGTCGAGCCCGAACGCATCGGCCAGCGCCGTCTTCGCCAACCGCGCCGACACACCGATCCGCAGCGCGCCGGTCGCCATCTTGAGCAACGCAAACCGCTCCTCCGCATCCGACCGGTCGAGCATGTCCGCCAGCGCACCCGGTGCATCGGCCCGCGATAACGCCGCCAGCCGCTCGACGACATCGGTAATCGACAGCGGCGTCGGATCGACCGGAACCGTCGGTTCGGGCCAGAGTAGCGCGACCGTCTCCGCGGTATCGCCGACATAATCACGGCTCATCCTGAACAGCACCGGATCGACGCGCTCCTCGATCAGCCCGCGGATCACCGCCGACTTCACGCCTTTCAGATCGAGATCGCCGGTCAATGCCGCCATCGCCCAGCCCCGATCCGGGTCAGGCGTCGCGCGCAAATAATCCGCGATCAGCTTCAGCTTCGCGTTGCGCGACCGCGTGTAGGTGAGTGAATCGAGCAAGGCGGCGAAAGCATGCATCATCGGTAAACGCGCCTGCCACCAGAAGGGATGCACATGCGAAACGACCGCCGCCGGATGGTCCAACGACGGTCGTTTATAAGGTTTGACGGTTACCGGTCGGCCGACAGCAAGCGGGTCTGACAATCCTCCCCCGCCAGGGGGAGGTGGCAGGCGCCAGCCTGACGGAGGGGGAGGCGCCGATCACCGCTGTCCCGTGTCCGCCCCCTCCGTCGCCTAGCGGCGCCACCGCCCAATTGCGGGGGAGGATCGTGCGGTCTGCGTGACTCAACCCTTTCGGCTAGCCTCGAACAGGAACCACGCACGCTCTTCGGCATGATCGGTCCACTCATCGACGATCCCACTCGTCGCGTTGTCCTTGGCCGCATCCGCGGCGTCCTTGACGATGCGGAACTGCTCGACGAGCTTCAGATTGTCCTCGCGCAGTTCGGCGAGCATCTCGGTCGGGCCGACGAACGCCATGTCGTTGTCGGCGATCGTCTGATGCCGCGAGATATCGCCGATCGAGCGCAGCGTCGTGTTGCCGGTCTTGCGCACGCGCTCGGCGATCGCGTCGGTCACGCCGATGATCTGCGCGGACTGGTCGTCGAGCAGCAGGTGATAATCGCGGAAATGCGGCCCCGACATGTGCCAGTGGAAATTCTTGGTCTTGAGATACAGCGCATAGCAATCGGCGAGCGCGGCGTTCAGCGCATCGGCGACCGACTTGGTGCTGTTGCTCGGCAGGTCGGTCGGCGTGTCGAGGGCGGGGTTGATCTCGGCCATGTTTAGCTCCCGTTGAAAAGTCGTCGCGTGAACGATCCGAACGCACACTTGCTCCCGGCCGTCAGACCAAGCGTAACGCGCCGAGCGCCAGGACGATACCGAAGATCAGGAACACGGTGCCGATGGCGATGCGGAGCGGCTTGAGCGGCAGTCTAAGCCACGCTGCCTCGCCCATCAGTGCGGCGGGGACGATCACCACCAGCGAGCCGATCGTCGCGCCGATCGCCGCGAGGGCCGGGACGGGCGTCCGCGCGGCAAGCGTCAGGACGATGAACTGAACGCCGTCGCCGAAAGCCAGAATGAACAGGCCGAGCGCGGTGGTGGCGATCGCGCCGATCTTCCAGCGATCCAGCCGCTCGGGTGCCTTGGCCGGAAAGAACGATCCCCCCCCCTGCAACAGCAACGCGAGCGCGAGCATCAGTTGTTGCGCATTGGGGGCAAGCTTCGGCCCGATCACCGCGCCGAGCGCCGCCGCCAAGCCGCTCGCCGCGAGCAACGCCAGCGCCGCCATCGCGATGACCAGACCCGGTTTTCGGTACCGGTCCGCCAGGATCGCGGTGAGCCACGCGGTACGATCTCCGACCTGCGCGAGCGCTGCCGCGACCAGCGCCGCCATCAAGGCGTCCATGGGTTATCCCGCAAGGCGCACCGAACAGGCAGCGGCGAACGCGTGGCAAGCCTGGACGTCCTGCCGCTCGCACCCGACCGCATCGCGCAGGATCGACAGCCAGCCAAGTACCAGCGCACCATGCTCGCCGCGTGACAGCGCCGAATCGACGAAATGCGCGACGGTCACCGCCGGGTTGAGGCCGTTGATATGCGCTATCACGCGGATCGCATCGATCTCGGTGGCGATGTCGCAGGGGCGGGAATAGGGCGCACGGACATCGATCGCCGCGATTCGCGCCGCGAGATCGGCTTTCACCGCGATCATGTCGTCGATTCGAACCAGCGCCTGCCCCACGATCCCGCTCCTGTCTTTAATCTGACGGTACAATGCGCCCCGGACAGTGAATAGCGGGTTAAATGAACGGTCTCGCCGTGCAACGACGGGGTAAAGCTTGACTTCGTTCCCTACGTCCGCCATGCGCCGCCCCTGATGGAGCGGCGGCGTCAGTTCGCCGCTTTCGCATTTTCAAGCCATAGGAATTGGGCTCATGGCCAAGCCGACCACCGTAAAGATCAAGCTGCTCAGCACCGCTGACACCGGCTTCTTCTACGTCACCAAGAAGAATCCCCGTACCAAGACGGAGAAGCTCTCCTTCTCGAAGTACGATCCCGTCGTGCGCAAGCATGTCGAGTTCAAGGAAGCCAAGATCAAGTAATCTGGTGGGTGGCTCAGGCTGCCGACTGATTGTGAAGATCCGGAAAGCCGCGGGTAACTCCGCGGCTTTTGGCGTTTGTGCTCGAACGCCCGTCATCCCAGCGAAAGCTGGGATCTCTTGCCGCGAGGGTGCGGCCGTGACGGGGAGACCGCAGCTTTTACTGGGTGACGGTGTGGGGCGTGCGCCCCTGGCCCCCTTCCGTTCGTCCTGAGTAGCCATCGAGTAGTCGCCGCAGGCGGCGTATCGAGAGGGCGTATCGAAGGACAGCTTGGGGTGCGGAGCCTGTGCTTCGATACGAGCCCTCGATACGCTCCTTACTGAGCTACTCGGTCTCTACTCAGCACGCACGGCAAGGGGAGGGTAAACGGGACCCGGACGCTTTCCCACCTCAGACCAGCGCCCCGACCGCATCCATAAACCGCGCCAGACTGATCGGCTTGGACACATACGAGTCCGCGCCCGCAGCCCGGATCCGCTCCTCGTCCTCGCGCCCCGCATACGCGGTCACCGCCATCACCGGTATCTCCTTCAACTCCTCGTCCGCCTTCAGTTCGAGGATGATCTCGTAGCCGGTGACGTGCGGCATCTGGATGTCCATGATGATCAGGTCGGGCACGAATTCCCGAGCGCGCGCAACGGCTTCGCGGCCGTCGCGCACGGGTTCGACGGCGAACTGGTGCGCGCGCAGCAGGTCGCAGAATAATTTGAGGTTGAGTTCGTTGTCCTCGACAACGAGCACCTTCTTTGTCACCGCCGCACCTTATCCGGAAAGAAGGCACGATAGGCAATGCGCGACCGCGATTCAAACGAAGACGCCGAAGCGCTCGCCCTGCGCGCGTTGGTATGGACGCTGGTCGAGCCCGATCGCGCTATGCGATTGCTGTCGGTGACCGGCCTTGAGCCGCATGACCTCCGCGCTCGGGCGAGCGACCCGACGGTGCTGTCCGCGGCGCTCGGCTTTCTCGAAAACCACGAGCCGGACCTGATTGCCTGCGCCGAATCGCTGGGTGTGAAGCCAGAGGCGTTGGTCCGCGCCCATGCCAAACTGGACCAGGGGGAGTTTGAAGCATGAGGCCGCTGCTGATCAGCGATTGCGACGAAGTGCTGCTGCACATGGTCAAGCATTTCGGCGTCTGGCTCGACGAGCGCCACGACATCGACTTCGCGATCCAGCACGGCGATTTCTCGACCGCGATGACGCGGCGTGACGGTGGCCCGCCGCCGTCGCGCGAGGACATGTGGGTGATGCTGGGTGAGTTCTTTCCCGGCGAGATGCACCGCCAGACGCTGGTACCGCATGCGGTCGAGGCGCTGGAGCGGCTGGCCCAAGTGGCGGACATCGTCATCCTCACCAACCTCCAGGACGAATGCCGCCAGCCGCGGATCGAACAGCTCGCCAAGTTCGGCATCGAGCACCGCGTCGAGTGCAACCAAGGTGGCAAGGGTACGCCGGTGTCGCGGCTGGTCGAGGAATACGGCTCGCCGGTGACGGTGTTCGTGGACGATCTCGCGGTGCACCACGAGTCGGTCGCCAAGCACGCGCCGGGGGTGCACCGGTTGCACATGGTCTCGGAGCCGACGCTGGCGGTGAATGTGCCGAAAGCACCCGAAGCTCATGCGCGGATCGACGACTGGCGCGAGGCGGCGGACTGGATCGCCGCACGGTTTGAGGCGGGCTTGCCGGCGGACGCCTAATCTCTCGATCCTCCCCCGCAAGGGGGAGGTGGCTGGCCCTTGCCAGACGGAGGGGGAGGTAAGGGAAACCCTTGTTTCGTGTGCCTCCCCCTCCGTCGCCTGCGGCGCCACCTCCCCCTGGCGGGGGAGGATCGCTCGAACGGCGGTTCGTACCCAGGGCCACTTGACCCATCCCCCACCGCTGTGGTGATACCTCCGCCATGACCGATCGTATCGACCGCAAGCTCGAAGAGCTGGGCCTCACCCTCCCGCAGGCTGCCGCACCCGTGGCGTCCTACGTCCCGACCGTGCTGGCGAACGGCATGCTCCACATTTCGGGCCAGTTGCCGTTCAAGGACGGCGCGCTGGTTACCGGTCGCGTCGGAGACGGCGTCTCGCTCGAAGACGCACAGGAAGCGGCGAAGCTCTGCGGGCTGATGCTCGTCGCACAGATGAAGGCGGCACTCGGCACGCTCGGCCGCGTCGAGCGGATCGTGAAGCTTGGCGTGTTCGTCAACTCGACCGGCGATTTCACCGATCAGGCGAAGGTCGCTAACGGCGCATCGGACTTGATGGTTGCGCTGTTCGGCGATGCCGGTAAGCATGCGCGCGCGGCAGTCGGCGTTCCCGTCCTCCCGCTCGGCGCCGCCGTCGAGATCGACGCGATCGTGCAGGTTTCCGCCTGACCTCCTGACATCCTTGTTCTCCCGCGAAAGCGGGAGCCCAGGGTCGCCAAGCGCAGCCCATGTGGTCCTGGGCTCCCGCCTTCGCGGGAGAGCAGCATATGGGATGGACGGCTGTTTTCCTTCGAGATAAGCTGACGCGCCCTTTGCTATCGGCACCCCGCTACCCCAAATGTCGCGGATGAACGCCGTCACAGCCCGCATCGCCCAAGGCGTCACCTCGATCACGGCCGAGGACTGGGAGGCGTGCTCCGGCACCGCCAACCCGTTCGTCGGCCACGCCTTCCTCTCCGCGCTCGAAGCCTCGAAAAGCGTCGGCGGCCGCTCCGGCTGGCAGGCGTTGCCAGTCGTGGTCGATGGCCCCGACGGCAAGCCCGCGGGAATCGCGCCCGCCTACGCCAAGAGCCACAGCCAGGGCGAATACGTCTTCGACCAGGGCTGGGCGGACGCATGGGAGCGGGCAGGGGGGCAATATTACCCCAAGCTCCAGATCGCCGCGCCGTTCAGCCCGGTTCCCGGCCCGCGCTTGCTGCTCCGCGACCGCGAGCAAGCCCCCGCGCTGATCGCCGCGCTGGAGGCGGTAACCGACCAGAGCGGGCTATCCTCCGCGCACGCCACCTTCATCGACCCCGACGAAGTCGCGCTCTTTGAGGCCGCCGGCTGGCTAATCCGCCAGGGCACGCAGTTCCATTGGAAGAACGAGGGGTACGCCAGCTTCGACGACTTCCTCGCCGTCCTCGCCAGCCGCAAGCGCAAGGCGATCCGCAAGGAGCGCGCCGCCGCCGTCGAAGGCCTGACGATCCGCCACCTCGTCGGTACCGAGATCACGCCCGAGCACTGGGACGCGTTCTGGGTCTTCTACCAGGACACCGGCAGCCGTAAATGGGGCCAGCCGTACCTCACGCGCGGCTTCTTCGACCAGATCGGCAAGACGATGGGCGACCGCGTGCTCCTCATCCTCGCAGAGCGTGATGGCGTACCGATCGCCGGCGCGCTCAACCTGATCGGCGACGACACGCTCTACGGCCGATACTGGGGCGCGACGGAGGAGGTGCCGTTCCTCCATTTCGAGCTCTGCTATTACCAAGCGATCGACGCCGCCATCGCGCGCGGCTTGAAGACGGTCGAGGCCGGCGCACAGGGCGAACACAAGCTCGCGCGTGGCTATGCCCCGGTCGCGACCTATTCCGCCCACTACATCCCCGACCCGAGCTTCCGCCGCGCGATCGCCGACTATCTCGCCCGCGAGCGCGAAGCCGTCGCCGAACAGCAGGAGTATCTCGGCGAGCTTACTCCGTTCCGACGGGGCGAGCAGCAGCAGCCCGGTTGACGCGGTACAACAGGCTGGTGCCGTCACGCCGGATCAGCGTCAGGTCGCGGACCAGTTTCGAATCGAACTTCGGCGGGTGGATCAGCCACACGTAATCGAATGCATCGCGCGGGAATTTCTGCAGAGCCACCCCGATCGGCCGCCAGAACTGGCCACGGCACTTGATGTCGCTGACGATCTCCGACGGATCGTGCGCAAACCCCTTCGCCGCCGGATACTGCGTCGTCATCAACTGCGCGCCGGCCATCGACCACTGGTCGTTGGTGAACGCCATCCGCCGCTCCAGCAGCAGCGCGGGGACATGCTCTAGCCGCGAATAGGCCCAGTCGTCGCGACAGCGCCGCCCGACGAACGACACGACCCGCGAGCGCTCGGGCACCGTATCGATCGCCGCGATCGCCTGGTCGTAGCTGCGATCGTACATCAGGTAGCTGACCGTCGTCCCCGCCAGCCGCACGCCGAAGAATGCGAAGCCCAGCACCGCGAGCACCGCCGCGCCGCGCAGCGACAGGCCGTGCCGCGGCCGCAGCGCGATCACCGCGATCCCGAGCATGAACGGCGCGAGCCGCATGTCCGCATAGGCCGACCCGAACACGATCCGCGGCAACAGGATATACACGATCGCGAGGAACAGCGCCGACAGGCTCAGGTTGCGCGAATATTCGATCGTCTGGTCGCGCACGCCGCGGAACAGGATCACGAACAGCACGGTGACCGACGCGATGTCGAACGTCATCCACCGATCGCGCAGGACCATCGTGATCCAGTTCATCTTCCAGCGCCAGTTGAACCAGTCCTGCGTCTTGCCGCCGACATGATCGCCCGATCGCCAGACCACCATCATCACCATCGGCAGCGCGAGCGGCAGGCAGTTCAGCCCCGCCTGGATGCACGCCTTGAACCAGCCATGCGCCCAGCTCTTGGGATCGCTGTCGCGGCGGATGTCGTGCTGGCGGATCAGCTCGGCGGAGAAGGCGAGCACGCCCAGCACGCCCCAGCCGAACGTATGGCAAAGCCACAACAGGCACGAGACCGGCACGAAGATGATGGTCCGCAGCTGCCGCCGGTCGAGCCGCCCCATCCGTAGCCACAGCGCGAACAGGTTGAGCGCGAGCGCCATGCCGAGCGCGAAATTCACGAATCCGAACTGGAACGGATAGCTGTAGGCGAGCGGCAACGCGAACAGCGCGGTCGCGGGGATTCGCCCGTGCACCTCGCGCGCGATCCACAGCAGCCCGGTCACGGTGAGCGCGGGGATCGCCATCACGATCAGCTTCACCGCCAGCTGTAACCCGAAGATCGGTGCGAGCGGCACGATCAGTAGGTCGATGCCGAGGTTGCCGATCATCTGCCAGCGGAAGTTATACCACTGATTCAACCAGGGATTGTCGGCGATCGCCAGCTGGACGCGGTACCGGCCCATATGCCCGGGCAGGTCGACCAGCGGCGGTATTTCCGGCCACAGCAACGGTATGATCGATGCGATCGCAACCGCGGCGACGAATGCGCGCGTCTGCCACCAATGCAGCTTTTCCCCCTGAGTAATCATATCGTCGAACCCTAGGGGCGGGTGGGCGCACTAGACAAGTGCGCGCACGACGAGTTGATGATCTTCCCCGCAAACTTCGGCATGACGACTGAGGTCCGACGGGGAACGGGTTACTGGCCGCCCCTACTGATCGCGCCGTCCGAGCAGCCGCAGCCGCAGTGCATTGAGCTTGATGAAACCCGCCGCATCGCGCTGGTCGTAGGCGCCTTGATCGTCCTCGAACGTCACGACCTTCTCCGAATACAGCGAGTTCGCCGACTTGCGGCCGACCACGTACACGCCGCCCTTGTAGAGCTTCAGGCGAACGGTGCCCGAGACCTTCTCCTGGCTGTGATCGATCGCTGCCTGAAGCATCTCGCGCTCGGGGCTGAACCAGAAGCCGTTGTAGATGAGCTCGGCATAGCGCGGCGCCAATTCATCCTTGAGGTGCGCCGCGCCGCGATCGAGCGTCAGCTGCTCGATGCCGCGATGCGCGAGGTGATAGATCGTGCCGCCCGGCGTCTCGTACATGCCGCGGCTCTTCATGCCAACGAAGCGGTTCTCGACGAGGTCGAGACGGCCGATGCCGTGGCGGCGACCGTATTCGTTGAGCGTCGACAGCAACGTCGCCGGGCTCATGCCCTCGCCGTTGATCGCGACGCCGTCGCCGCGCTCGAAATCGATCGTGATGTACTCCGGGGTATCGGGCGCATCCTCGGGGTTCACGGTGCGCGAGTAGACATAGTCGGGGACCTCGTCCCACGGGTTCTCGAGCACGAGGCCTTCGCTCGACGTGTGCAGCATGTTCGCATCTGTCGAGAACGGCGCCTGGCCGCGCTTGTCCTTGCTGACCGGGATCTGGTGCTGCTCGGCGAACTCGATCAGCTTGGTACGGCTGGTGAGATCCCATTCACGCCACGGCGCGATGACCTTGATGTCGGGCGAGAGCGCGTAATAGCCGAGCTCGAAGCGGACCTGGTCGTTGCCCTTGCCGGTCGCGCCGTGGCTGACCGCGTCGGCGCCGACCATCTTGGCGATCTCGATCTGGCGCTTGGCGATGAGGGGCCGGGCGATCGACGTGCCGAGCAGGTACAGCCCCTCGTACAGCGCGTTCGAGCGCATCATCGGGAACACGTAGTCGCGGACGAACTCCTCGCGCAGGTCGTCGACGAAGATGTGCTCGGGCTTGACGCCCATCATCTCGGCCTTGGCGCGCGCGGGCTCGAGTTCCTCGCCCTGGCCGAGATCGGCGGTGAAGGTCACGACTTCGCAGTTATACGTCTGCTGGAGCCATTTCAGGATCACGCTCGTGTCCAGGCCACCGGAATAGGCGAGCACGACCCGATTGATGCCGGCCTCGCCGGCGGGACGATTGATCTGATCGGTCACGGGCAGAATCCTTCGGGCAATATCCAATGCCCGCGCCCCTATGCGCTGGGGGCCCCTCATGCAACCTGTGCATGCAACCGCGCCATGCAACTCCGGTGTTAATGGCGCGTACAACCGATCCTCGCTATTCGCACCGCAAATCCTCTGGAGTTACCGCACCGTGCTACGCCAAAGCCTCACTCTTCTCGTTCTTGCCGGCCTTGCGACTCCGGCGCTCGCGCAGGAAACCCGCGCGTCCGCCTCGGCCAAGTTCAAGACCGAGTTCGCCGCGTCGGATACCAACAAGGACGGCGTTCTCACGCGCGCCGAGGTTCAGGCACGGATCGGCAACATGAAGGTCGGGCCGGGCCGCCCGGATCCGGTGCACGCCAAGCGCCTCGCCGACCTGTGGTTCACCAGCGCGGACAAGAACAAGGACGGCAAGGTCACGCAGGCCGAAGCGCAGGCGCTGCTCGCGGCGACGTTCGCGAAGTACGACGCGAACCACGACGGCAAGATCGGCGGCGACGAGCGCGCCGCGGCGAAGGCCGACGTGCAGGGCCCGCGCTAACTCCAGTCAGCTAACACCGTTTGTTCTCCCGCGGACGCGGGAGCCCAGCTAAGTACCGTATCCCTGCTTGGTCCTGGGCCCCCGCCTACGCGGGGGAACACAAAAGGTTGACGGGCGGAATCCTGCGCCAAGCCCGACTTGTACCGGGGATGGTATGAGCGCTGGTCAGCCTTCGCGCAACGCGCGCTCGCCCTCGAGCATATAGTCCCGCGTCAGCGGCAGGGTCATCCGGCTCTTCGAAAGCTGGATCTGGTAATTGACCATCCCCCCGGTCCGGAACGCCGCGGCGGCGCCCGCCAGATAGAACGTCCACATCCGGTAGAACCGCTCGTCGTACAGCGCGACGATCGCGTCCTTCGCGGCCACCGTCCGATCATACCAGAGGTCTATCGTCAGCGCGTAATGCACGCGCAGCACCTCGATATCGGTCGGGAACATCCGCAGCCCCTCATACCCCTTCACGATCTCCGACAGCGCCGGATTATACCCGCCCGGAAAGATGTACTTGGTCGTGAACGTGTCGGTAACGCCCGGACCGCCCATTCGACCAATCGTGTGGAGCAGCATCACGCCGTCCGCGGTCAGCAGGTCGCGACACTTGCGGAAGAACGCCTTGTAATGCGCGGGGCCGACATGCTCGAACATCCCGACCGAGACGATCCGGTCGAAACTCCCGGTCAGCGCGCGATAGTCGATCAGCTCGAACTTCACCTTGTCGGCGACACCGGCTTCCTCGGCCCGCCGCCGTGCGACCTTCAGCTGTTCCTCGCTGAGCGTCACACCGAGTACCTCGGCACCCGTCTTCGCGTGCAGGTACAGCGCCATCCCCCCCCAGCCGCAGCCGATGTCGAGCACGCGCATCCCCGGCTGGATCGCAAGCTTGGCCGCAATGTGCGCCTTCTTGTCGTTCTGCGCTTGCTCCAGGCTGTTGCCCGGATCGGTAAAGTACGCGCAGGAATATTGCCGGTCCGCATCCAGGAACAGGTCGTACAACCGGTCCGACAGGTCGTAGTGATGCGCGACGTTCTTCTTCGACCGGCGCGCCATGTTCACGCGGTCGACGCGGTGCACCACCTTGTCGAGCAGCTTGATCGGCAGCGACGGATTGAGCCCGCCGCCCCGCTCCCACGGGCTGTTGCCCTTGAGCAGGTTGACTAGGTCGCGAATGTCGCCGCGTTCGATCACCAGGCGGCCGTCCATGAACGCCTCCGCCGCGCCGAGCGCAGGGTGGCGGACGATCGCGCCGGCGACGCCGGGCTGGGTCAGCCGGATCGTGACCGGGTTGTACGCGGCATCGGGCTTGCCGAAATGCTTGGTCGTGCCGTCCGCGTGGATGAGCGTGAGTTCGCCGGTTTTAACCTGCCGAGCCAGGAAACGATCGAATAGGGCCATGTCGCGTTAGCTAATGACTGGTACGGAATTGCGCTACCCCTCGGGGCGGCTCAGATCCCCGCGTACCAGTCATAATCGACGTTATCTTCCCAATAGCCGCCCTTGCCCTTGCCGATCCCGGCGAGACTGGCGACCGCGTCGATCGCCATGACGTATTTGGCGTGCTTGTACCCAAGCTGTCGCTCGACGCGCAGACGGACGGGCGCGCCGTGCGCGACGTCGAGCACCTGATCGTTCAGCGCCCAGGCAAGAATCGTCTGCGGATGGAACGCGTCGACCAGATCGACCGACTCGTAATAATTCGCGCCGCCGAACAAGTCGGCGCAGGTGAACACGATGTAGCGCGCGGACTTCTGCAAACCCGCAGCGGTCAGCAGCGCGCCGAGCTTCGGCCCCTGCCATTTGCCGATCGCGCTCCAGCCTTCGACACAATCGTGCCGCGTGATCTGCGCACGCGACGGCATCTGGCGGAGTTGCGGGAGCGAGACCGACAGCGGCCGATCGACCAGCCCGCCGACCTTGAGCCGATAATCCGCGAAATTGTTGGCGACCATCGAAGTATACTCCGCGGTCCCCGGATTGCTCGTGCCATTGGAGCGGAAGATCGGCGACATCTGCGCGGGGCTGAACTCGGGTGCCAGCGCGTTGCGGTTGGTCAGCGCACGCTGCAACCCGCGGTTCATGTCCTCGCCCATGAACAGGATCTTCCGCGCCTCCGGGTTCGCGGCGATCTTGTCGCAGCCGGTCAGCAGCGCGCCTGCACCGATGGTCGCGCCCATGACGAGCGAGCGGCGGGTTATCAGCGAACTCATGCGACGTCCTCCGACGTGTGGGCGGGAACCTTCCAACGCCCGGTAATCATCGACCGCACTTCGTTCCAGGTCCCCGCGAGGATTACGAGCGCCAGATGCGCGATGATGAACAGCACCAACCCGGTGGCGGCGATGAAGTGGATCGACCGCGCCGACTGCCGCCCGCCGAACACTTCGAGCAGCCACGGCCACGCCGCATCCATCCCCGGCGACATCGTCAGCCCGGTCAGGATCATCACCGGGATCAGTACGAAAATCGTCGCGACGTACGACAGCTTCTGGAGGATATTGTACGCGCCCGGCTTCTTGGGGTCGTGAAAGCGGAACGCGAGATGCTCCTTCACGTCATGCGCCACTTCGCGCGGCGACAGCTCGGCGGCCCGCACGCGGAGATCACGCTGGAAATGCTTGTTGATCAGGCTGACGATCATGAACCCGAGCAGCGCGAAGGCGAGCACCAGCGCGAACAGCAGATGCCAGCGTCGCGACAGCGCCAGATTATAGCCCGCCGGGATCGTCAGCAGGTTGAGCAGCGACACCAGCCAGCTCGGCCATTGGTCGAGCGTCGTCCACGCGGTATCGAAATTCGCGCCATACCGTCCCCAATACAGCCGCGGATGCGCCTTTAGGATGCCGATGCCGCTGCCGATCATGATGAACATCGTCACCACCGTCACCCAGTGCCAGACGCGCGTCGCCATCCGGTGGCGCTTGATGACAATCGGGGCAGTGGGATCGTTCATGCTCGACCTTCGCTATAGGCAGTCTGACCGTGACCTAGCAGGAATACATGTATGACCGAATGGCATTCTTACGAGCCCACGAACGGCCATCGCCTGCCGCACGATCCGCTGAACGCGATCGTAGCGCCGCGGCCGATCGGCTGGGTCAGCACGGTGTCCGCGGACGGCGTAGCGAACCTCGCGCCGTACAGCTTCTTCAACCTGTTCAACTACACCCCGCCGATCATCGGCTTCTCGTCGATGGGCTGGAAGGACAGCGTCGCCAATATCGAGGCGACCGGCGAGTTCGTCTGGAACCTCGTGACGCGTGATCTCGGCGAGGCGATGAACGCCACCTCGGCGAGCGTGGCGGCGGACGTCGACGAGTTCGCGCTTGCCAAGCTCGATATGGCGCCCTCGACGAAGGTCAAGCCGGCGCGGGTCGCCGCTTCGCGCGCGCAGTTCGAGTGCAAGCTGACGCAGCTGATCCGGCTCGAGACCAAAGAGGGCAATGAACTCGACCAGTGGCTGGTGCTCGGCGAGGCGGTCGCGATCCACATCGACTCGGCGATGCTGGAGGACGGTGTCTACCAGACCGCCCGCGCGAACCCGATCCTGCGCGGCGGCGGCCCCGCGGATTACTTTGCGATCACGGAGGATTCCTTGTTCAAGATGCGACGCCCGGGCTGATAGAGGCGTATGCTGCGGCGCAGCATTCTGCGGCGGCTCTGGCCTTACGAAAGCGATACCCCATGAAACCTGTCGATACGCGCATGGCGTTGCTCGCGCTCGCCGTCGGCGGGTTTGCGATCGGCACCACCGAGTTCGCGGCGATGAGCCTGTTGCCGCAGTTCGCGCGTGGGCTTGGGATCGACGAGCCGACCGCGGGGCATGTCATCAGCGCCTATGCGCTGGGCGTGGTCGTGGGTGCGCCGACGATCGCAGTGCTGGCGGCGAAGATCGAGCGGCGAGTGTTGGTGATCGGGTTGATGACGTTCCTCGGGATCGCCAACGGCCTGTCCGCGCTCGCGCCGACCTATCACCTGATGCTGCTCGCCCGGTTCCTGAGTGGCCTGCCGCATGGCGCGTATTTCGGGGTCGGATCGCTGGTCGCGGCGTCGATGGTGCCGCGCGAGAAGCGGTCACGGGCGGTGTCGCGGATGATGCTGGGGCTGACGATCGCGACGATCGCGGGGGTACCGCTGGCGAACGGCATCGGACAGTGGTTCGGCTGGCGCTGGGGCTTTGGGATCGTCGCGATCATCGCGGCGGCGACGGTCGCGATGCTGTTTCGGTTCGCGCCGGTCCTTCGCCCTGCCAAGGATGCGAGCCCGCTGGGCGAACTCGCGGCATTGCGTAATGGACAGGTGTGGCTGACGCTTGCCATCGGCGCGGTCGGGTTTGGCGGGATCTTTTGCGTCTACACCTATCTCGCCTCGACGCTGACCGAAGTGACGGGCGTATCGTCCGCATTCACGCCGGTGGCGTTTGCACTGTTCGGTGTCGGCATGACGATCGGGACTTTGGTCTGCGCGAAGGCCGCGGACGTGGCGCTGATGCCCGCCGCGGGGATCACCTTGCTGTTCGGGGCAGGGGCGCTTGCGCTTTACGCGCCGGCGACGCCGCATCTTTGGGCGATGTTGCCGGTGGTGGTGCTGATCGGGTGCGGGGGCGGTCTGTCGACGATCCTGCAGACGCGGCTGATGGATGTCGCGGAGGAGGCGCAGACGTTGGCCGCGGCGCTCAACCATTCCGCGTTCAATACGGCCAATGCGCTTGGGCCCTGGCTTGGCGGGCTGGCGATTGCGGGTGGGTATGGGTTGCCGTCGACCGGCTGGGTCGGGACCGCGCTGGCGCTTGGCGGGTTTGCGATCTGGACAGTGTCCTGGGGGCTGGATCGCCGGCGGGTTTCAGTGATGACCCGCTAGCTATTGTTCTCCCGCGAAGGCGGGAGTCCAGGGTTACAGGCGGTGGCGCTGGTGGCTCCTGGACCCCCGCCTTCGCGGGGGAACTGCTCTATTGAGGACGTACCGATCCTACCAAGCTGCCACCACCCCGGCGAAGGCCGGGGCCCAGTTGGGGGACGGTGCTAACTAAGGGCAGCGCATCGTTACAACGACCTTGCCAACTGGGCCCCGGCCTTCGCCGGGGTGATGCAGATGGGTGTGGGTCGCGTTCGTACCGGAACGGGCGGTGTTAATCGTTCGTGAGGGGCCCGCTCGATAAGTCCGTCAGCCCCGACCAATCACCGCGCGATGTCGCGCTTGGCGAGCTGCTTGTTCAGACCCAGTGCGATCAGCGTGAACACCGCGCCCGAGAACAGGTACGCGCCGCTCGCCGCCAGACCCAGCTTGCTCGTCAGCAGCAGCGCCGCCAGCGGGGCAAACCCCGCACCGAACAGCCACGCCAGATCGGTCGTCAGCGCAGAGCCGGTATAACGATGCTGCGGCGAAAGGCTCGAGGCGATCGCGCCTGAGGACTGGCCGAACGACAGGCCGAACAGCAGGAAGCCGACGCCCATGAACAGGCGCTCGCCGATGTCGCCGCCATCGAGCAGCGAGGGTGCGGCGATCGCGAACAGCGCGATCAGCACTGCGATCGTGCCGAGCATCGTGCGACGCCCGAACCGGTCCGCGAGCAGCCCCGACACCAGCATCGCGCCGATCCCGATGATCGCGCCGATCACCTCGACCACGAGGAAGCGACCAGCCGATTCACGCGTGAACAGCACGACCCACGACAGCGGGAACACCGTGACCATGTGGAACAGCGCGAAGCTGGCGAGCGGCACGAACGAGCCGAGCCAGATCGCCTTCCACTGCGACTGCACGGTCTCGACGACCGGTGCCGGCTCCAGCTCGCGCTTGGCGTACATCTCTTCGAACTCTGGCGTCACGACCAGGCGAAGACGCGCGAACAATGCGACGACGTTGATCGCGAACGCCACAAAGAACGGATAGCGCCAGCCCCACGAGAAGAAATCCTCGGTCGGCAACGCAGCGACGAAGAACGCGAACAGGCCGCTCGCGACCAGCAGGCCGATCGGCGCACCCAGCTGCGGCAGCATCGCGTACCAGCCGCGATGCTTCTCGGGCGAGTTCAGGGACAGCAGCGAGGCGAGACCATCCCAGGCGCCACCAAGCGCAATGCCCTGGCCGATACGGAGCAGCGCGAGGATCGCGACCGACCAGTTGCCGACCGAATCATAGCTCGGGATGAAGCCCATCGCGACCGTCGATGTGCCGAGCAGGAAGATCGAAATCGTCAGCTTGACGCTGCGGCCATAGGCGCGGTCGACCGCGATGAAGATGATCGAACCGATCGGGCGGGCGATGAACGCCAGCGCGAACACCGCGAACGAATAGAGCGTCCCCTGCAACCGGTCGACATACGGGAAGACCAGGGTCGGGAACACGAGCACCGAGGCGATCGCGTACACGAAGAAGTCGAAGAATTCCGAGGTGCGGCCGATCACCACGCCGATCGCGATCACGCCGGGCGTGACGTGCTCGCCGTCGCTGTGGATACTGCGAGCGTCGGCTTCGAAGCTCGTCTCGGGGACTGTATTTGCACTCATTCTTCAACTCGCTCTTCAGGGCGCGAACCCGATGATACGCTGTTCCGGCGGATGCGGGCAGATATATTCCGCGCCGATCTCCCGCGCCCAATGCGGGCAGGGGTGATCTATGCTACTCCGGGCGACGATAAAGCCATGCCGATGTTGCAGTGCAGCGCCCATTGGACAAATTGTCCACTGTAGCGCGGCGAAAGCGAGGCGTAGGGGATCCGCATGATCGTTGAGAAAACCGTTTCCCGCGCGAAAAAATGGCTGGCAGTGCTGCCGCTTGCGCTGCTCACCAGCGGCTGCGACTGGGTGGTGATGTCCCCCTCGGGCGATATCGCAGTGCAACAGCGCGATCTCGTGTTGATCTCGACCGGGTTGATGCTGCTGATCATCGTTCCGGTGATCTGCCTCACGCTGTTCTTCGCGTTCCGGTATCGCCAGTCGAACAAGGCGGCCAAGTACGAACCCAACTGGGATCACTCGGTCGGCCTCGAGCTGTTGATCTGGGGCATCCCGCTGCTGATCATCATCGCGCTCGGCGCGCTGACCTGGACCAGCACGCATCTGCTCGATCCGTATCGCCCGCTCGGCCGGATCAAGCCTGATTCTCCGACGCTCGCGAACAACGTGCCGGTCGGCAACCTAGTCGACAAGCAGCAGGCGGGCAACGGTCCGAACGGCGCCGGTAAGCCGCTCGAGGTTCAGGTGGTCGCGCTCGATTGGAAGTGGCTCTTCATCTATCCGGAATACGGCATCGCCACGGTCAACGAACTGGCCGCGCCGGTCGATCGTCCTATCCGCTTCTCAATGACCTCGTCGTCGGTGATGAACGCGTTCTACATCCCCGCGCTCGCCGGCATGATCTACACGATGCCCGGCATGCAGACGACGCTGAACGCGGTGATCAACAAGCCCGGCAACTACGAGGGCTTCTCGTCCAACTATAGCGGCGCGGGCTTCTCGGGGATGCGCTTCCGCTTCCACGGCGTCAGCGACGCGGGCTTCGATGCCTGGATCAACCAGATCAAGCAGCGTGGGGGCGGTCTGAACCGCGCGAGCTATCTCCAGCTGGAGAAGCCGAGCGAGAAGGTCCCGGTCCGCTATTACAATGCGATCGAGCCGAACATGTTCAAGCTGGTCGTCGAACAGTGCGTCCAGCCCGGCAAGGTCTGCATGTCGCAGATGATGCACGGCGGCAAAGGCGGGGGGGACTCGCACGCCGGCATGGCGATGCCGGGCGTAAACGGCGGCAAGGGCCCGCAGGATTCGTCCGAGCGCGTCAAAGGCGCCTTGATGAAGGACGCGAACGAAAAGGGAAGCGGCAACCACTGGACCGCGCCGGCCGACATAAAACAGGACGGCGCCAACAGCGCGCCCGGCTCGCAGTCCAACCGCAATCACACGATGCTGACCCCCTCCACCATGCCGGGCAAGCGCCCCGTCGCGAACGGCTAGAGAAACCATCATGAACGACACCCTGTTGAAGACTATCTTCGGCCGCCTGACCCTGGAGTCGCTGCCGCTGCATGAACCGATCGTCGTCGCCACCTTCGCGATGGTGGCGATCGGCGGGCTCGGGCTCGTCGCCGCGCTGACCTATTTCAAGGTCTGGGGCTATCTGTGGAACCAGTGGTTCACCAGCGTCGATCACAAGAAGATCGGCATCATGTACATCATCCTGGCGATCGTCATGCTGCTGCGCGGGTTCTCCGACGCGATCATGATGCGCGCGCAGCAAGCGATGGCGTTCAACGGGTCCGAAGGGTACCTGACCGCGCACCACTATGACCAGGTGTTCACCGCGCACGGCGTGATCATGATCTTCTTCGTGGCGATGCCGCTGGTCACGGGGCTGATGAACTACGTCGTCCCGCTCCAGATCGGTGCGCGCGACGTGTCGTTCCCGTTCCTTAACAATTTCAGCTTCTGGATGACCGCGGCGGGTGCCGTGATCGTCATGATGTCGCTGTTCATCGGTGAGTTCGCACGGACCGGCTGGCTCGCGATGCCGCCCCTTTCGGGACTGGCGTATTCGCCCGACGTCGGTGTCGATTACTATATCTGGGCCTTGCAGATCGCGGGCATCGGGACACTGCTGTCCGGCGTCAATCTGGTCGCGACCATCGTCAAGATGCGCGCACCCGGCATGACCATGATGAAGATGCCGATCTTCGTCTGGACGTCGCTCTGCACCAACATCCTGATCGTTGCCGCCTTCCCGGTGCTGACCGCGGTTCTCGCGATGCTGTCGCTCGATCGCTACATCGGCACCGCGTTCTTCACGAACGACTCGGGCGGCAACCCGATGATGTACGTCAACCTGATCTGGATCTGGGGTCACCCGGAGGTCTACATCCTGGTCCTGCCCGCGTTCGGCATCTTCTCAGAGGTCACCTCGACCTTCTCGGGCAAGCGCCTCTTCGGCTACAGCTCGATGGTCTATGCGACGCTCGTCATCACGATCCTCGCCTATCTCGTCTGGCTGCACCACTTCTTCACGATGGGCTCGGGCGCGAGCGTGAACTCGTTCTTCGGCATCACCACGATGATCATCTCGATCCCGACAGGGGCCAAGATCTTCAACTGGCTGTTCACGATGTACAAGGGGCGGATCCGGTTCGAACTGCCGATGATGTGGACGATCGCCTTCATGGTGACCTTCACGATCGGCGGCATGACCGGCGTGCTGCTCGCCGTGCCGCCTGCCGATTTCGTGCTGCATAACTCGCTGTTCCTGGTCGCGCATTTCCATAACGTGATCATCGGCGGCACGCTGTTCGGCATGTTCGCCGGCATCAACTACTGGTTCCCCAAGGCGTTCGGCTTCAAGCTGGACAAGAAGTGGGGCACGGTATCGTTCTGGTGCTGGGTTGTAGGCTTCTACTTCGCCTTCATGCCGCTCTACGTGCTCGGCCTGATGGGCGTGACTCGCCGGATGCGCTATTTCGACGATCCGAACCTGCAGATCTGGTTCGTCATCGCCGCCTTCGGTGCAGCCCTGATCGCGGCCGGCATCGGTGCCTTCCTGCTCCAGATCTTCGTCAGCATCCGCAACCGCGAGGCGCTGGCCGATCACAGCGGCGATCCCTGGGGTGGCCGTACGCTGGAGTGGGCGACCTCGTCGCCGCCGCCGGAGTACAACTTCGCGTTCACGCCGATCGTCCACGACCTGGACGCCTGGTACGACATGAAGGATCGCAAGCACGAGCGGCCCGTGACCGGCTTCAAGTCGATCCACATGCCGAGCGGCACCGGCACGGGCGTCGTGCTCGCCGGCCTCAGCGTGGCGTTCGGGTTCGCGATGATCTGGTACGTCTGGTGGCTCGCAGGGCTGGCACTCGCCGGCATCTTCGGCACCACTATCTTCCACACCTTCAACTACAAGCGCGACTTCCACATCCCGGTCGAGGACGTGATCGCCACCGAGAACGCGCGCACCCGCCAGCTCGCGACCCAGGGAGCCTGACGCGATGTCCGCAATACCCATGAAGGATGGCCTGAACGAGACCGAGAAGGTCTCGTTCTACGACATCGACGAGCACGAACATCCGGAAGGCAGCAGCACGATGCTGGGCTTCTGGATGTACCTGATGAGCGACTGCCTCATCTTCGCGGTGCTGTTCGCGGCTTATGCCGTGCTCGGCAACAGCTATGCCGGCGGCCCCAGCCCGAAGGAGATCTTCGAGCTGCCGCTGGTGGCGGTGAACACGGCGATGCTGCTGTTCTCGTCGATCACCTACGGGTTCGCGATGCTGTCGATGGAGGAAGGTCGCCAGCGCGTCATGCAGATGTGGCTGGTCTTCACCGGCCTGTTCGGCCTCGCGTTCCTGTCGATCGAAATGTACGAGTTCGCTAACCTCATCCATGAGGGGGCTGGCCCGACCCGCAGCGCGTTCCTGTCGTCGTTCTTCACGCTCGTCGGCACGCACGGTCTTCACGTCACGATGGGCCTGATCTGGCTCGTCACGCTGATGGTCCAGGTCCAGAAGCACGGCCTGATCGCCGCGAACAAGCGCCGCCTGATGTGCCTCAGCATGTTCTGGCATTTCCTCGACGTCATCTGGATCGGCGTCTTCACCTTCGTCTATCTGATGGGCACCCTGCGATGAGCGACCCCCAAGCACCGGCGAACAATCCGCACGCCGATCACGACCATGACAATGGTGCAGCACACGGCACCCGTGGCAGCTACCTCAAGGGGTTCTTCCTCTCGGTCATCCTGACCGCGATCCCGTTCTGGGCAGTGATGACCGGCGCGTTCAAGGATCCGTCGACCGCCGCGCTCGTCGTGATGGTCTTCGCAGTCGCGCAGATCGTCGTCCACATGATCTACTTCCTGCACATGAGCGGCAAGTCGGAGGGCGGCTGGACGATGATGGCGCTGATCTTCACGATCATCCTCGTCGTCATCACGCTCAGCGGATCGATCTGGGTGATGTACCACATGAACACGAACATGATGCCGATGCAGGCCGCGGCGGACATGTGATGAACACGCGACCGGGCCCTGCCGTCTATGTCGCAGGCCTGGTCGCGCTGCTGCTGTTCGCCGGGTTCATGGCGCTCGGCATCTGGCAGGTCGAGCGCCGCACCTGGAAGCTCAACCTGATCGAACAGGTCGCGGCGCGCTCGCACGCCGCGCCGGTCGCGCCGCCAGGGCCTGCGTCCTGGAACGCGATCACGGCCACCACTGACGCCTATCGCCGCATCCGTCTCGACGGCACCCTCGATAATTCGCGTGAGACGCTGGTCCGCGCCGCCACTGCGCTTGGTAGCGGATATTGGGTCCTGACGCCCTTGCGGACCGCCCAAGGCTTCACCGTCCTCGTCAACCGTGGCTACGTCTCGCCCGAGCAGCGCGTCGCGCATACCAAGCCGACCGGCTCGGTCACGATCACCGGCTATCTCCGCATCACCGAGCCCGGTGGCGGCTTCCTGCGCGACAACGATCCCGCCACCGGCAAATGGTATTCGCGCGATGTCGATGCGATCGCCAGCGCGCGTGGCCTGTCGAACGTCGCTCCCTATTTCGTCGACACGGACAAGTCCGACGCCGCCGCCCCCGTCGGCGGCCTGACGATCATCGCCTTCCCCAACAACCACCTCGTCTACATGCTGACCTGGTTCGCGCTCGCCGCGATGACGATCGTCGCGTTCGTCGTGTTCGTCCGCCAGGATGCGCGGAAGCGGCGGGGGGCGATCGACACATGATGTCGCCGATGGCAGGGCAGGGGGTTGCAAGACAGAGCTGGCAGCGCTGGCTCGCGCTCGCCACCGCGCGCACCGACGCGACCGGCAACGCCAACATGCGCCAGCTCGTCACGCTGCGCTGGATCGCCGTCGCCGGCCAGTTCGTCACGATATTGTTCGCCCGGTTCGCGCTCGGCTTCGACCTGCCGATGGTGCCGATGCTCGCGGCGCTGGCGGCGGGTGTCGGCCTCAACCTCGCCAGCATGCCGCTCTACGGCTGGCGCAAGGGCGCGAACATCCAGCTCCTGCTCGCGCTGCTGTTCGACGTCGGCCTGCTCACCACGCAGCTCTATCTCGCGGGCGGCGCGACCAACCCGTTCATCTCGCTCTACCTGCTCCACGTCGTGCTCGGTGCGGTGCTGCTCGATCGCTGGTCGAGCTGGGCGATTGTCGCGGTTACCGCCGCCTGTTTCGGCGTGCTCACGCTCTATTACCGCCCGTTGATCCTGCCCCCCGACTACAGCGGCGAGTATTTCCTGCTCTACACGATCGGCTCGCTGCTCTGCTTCATGCTGATCGCGACGCTGCTGATGTTGTTCATGACCCGCATCACCGGAAATTTGCGCGCCCGCGACACCCGCCTCGCCGACCTGCGCCAGCAGGCCGCGGAGGAGGACCACATCGTCCGCATGGGCCTGCTTGCATCCGGCGCCGCGCACGAACTCGGCACGCCTCTGGCATCGATAGCCGTGATCCTCGCCGACTGGCGCCGCATGCCTACGCTCGCGCAGGACGCCGACCTTCAGGCCGAGATCGTCGAGATGCAATCCGAGGTCCAGCGCTGCAAGGCGATCGTCACCGGCATCTTGCTCTCGGCCGGCGAAGCGCGCGGCGAGGCCCCCGAGATCATGCCGCTCCACCAGCTCCTCGACGGGATCGTCGACGAATGGCGCGCGGTGCACCCGTCGGTCGATTTCGACTATACCACCCGAGTCGGCGACGATCCGCAGGTCGTCTCCGACCCCGCGCTCAAACAGGTGATCGCCAACGTGCTCGACAACGCCGCCGAAGCCTCGCCGCACTGGGTCGCCTTCCGCGGCGAACGCACCGAGGGCGACCTCGCGCTGATCGTCCGCGACCGCGGCCCTGGCTTCAGCGACGAACGCCTCGCCAGCTTCGGCAAACCCTACCAGTCGAGCAAGCGCGAACCCGGCCACGGCCTCGGCCTGTTCCTCGCGGTCAACGTCATGCGCAAGCTCGGCGGCGGCGTGTCGGTCGTAAACTGTGAAGGCGGCGGCGCCGAAGTCACGATCACCATGCCGCTCTCCGCGATCGCCCTGTCATGAAGGACACCGTGACGGACGCCATAACCGAACCGAAACTCCTGGCGATCGTCGAGGACGACGAGACCTTCGCCCGCACGCTCCGCCGCTCGTTCGAACGCCGCGGCTACGAGGTGATGCAGGCCGCCAGTCACGAGGAACTCGTCGAGCAACTCGCCGAGCGTACGCCCCGTTACGCGGTCGTCGACCTCAAGCTGGGTGGCGCGTCGGGCCTCGTCTGCGTCCAGACGCTCCACGCGCACGACCCCGAGATCCTGGTCGTCGTCCTCACCGGTTTCGCGAGCATCGCCACCGCGGTCGAGGCGATCAAGCTCGGCGCGTCGCACTACCTCGTCAAACCCTCGAACACCGACGACATCGAAGCCGCGTTTGACCGTACGGAGGGCAGCGTCGACACCGAACTCTCCGAGCGCCCGACCTCGATCAAGACGCTCGAATGGGAGCGTATCCACACCACGCTCGCCGAAACCGACTTCAACATCTCCGAGACCGCGCGCCGCCTCGGCATGCACCGCCGCACGCTTGCGCGAAAGCTCGAGAAACGCCCGGTAAAATAACCGCAACGCTTCGCCGAAGGCGCGCGTTGTCGTTCGATGCCAGTGCCCAAACCCTCACGCCTCTGGCAGCCGAAGCGACTGCTCGCGACCCCGTCCGCGCTGACTTGGGAGCACGGTGCCGAGATTGCCGCGCGTGCAACCGCGCTTGGCGTACCCGTCACGACGCTACCGAGCGACCGCCTCAAGCTCGACTTCCCCGCCGATTCCCGCCGCGCCTATGCCGAAGCCAAGGCGACGCTCGCGCTCGTCGTCGCACCACCCTCGAAGCGCAAGCTTCAGCCGATCGCCCCCAGCGCGGACTGGCGGATCGACCTCGCCGAGGGCTGCCCCGCGCATTGCGGCTATTGCTACCTCGCCGGCTCGCTCAAGGGGCCGCCGATCACGCGTGTCTACGCCAACCTGCCCGAGATCCTCGCCGAACTCCCCGCACATCTAGGTCAGGGCACTGTCACCTCGCGCTCGACCGCCCGCGCGCATGAGGGCACCACGTTCGAGGCCTCCTGCTACACCGACCCGCTCGGCATCGAGCACGTCACCGGATCGCTTTCGGCGCTGATCGCGCATTTCGGCGCATGGGAGGCCGACGTGCAGTTGCGCTTCACCACCAAGTTCGACGCGGTCGAGCCGTTGTTGACCCTAGACCACCGCGGCCGCACCTGCATGCGCGCCTCGATCAACCCCGCCGCCTATGCGCGCTTCGAGGGCGGTACCAGCCCCGTCGCCGCCCGGCTGATCGCGCTGCGTAGGATGGCGGACGCAGGCTACAAGATCGGCCTGACGGTCGCGCCGATCATCGCCGCCGAGGGCTGGCGCGAGGCGTATGGCGCATTGCTGGCGGAGGCGGGCAGGGTGCTCGCCGACGTTCCCGACGTGACGATCGAACTGATCACCCACCGCTACACACCCGGATCGAAGGCGGTGCTCGAAACCTGGTACCCCGGCTCGTCGCTCGACCTCAGCATGGCCAACCGCACCGAGAAACGCACCAAGTTCGGCTCGGTCAAATACGTCTACGACGCCGACACGATGCGCGCGCTCCGCAGCTTCTTCCAGGACGAGATCGCCGCCAAGCTCCCGCAGGCGCGCATTCTCTACTGGACCTGACCGCCGCGCCAACCGGCAACGCAGCGTTGCCATTCGCGGCCTTCCGGTCGCCGCCATCGCCGCCTACCTCGAAACCATGACAATTACCCGCCAGCCAACGCTCTTCATCCCGCACGGTGGCGGGCCCTGTTTCTTCATGAACGACCCCGCCGGGAACTGGACCGGCATGGCCGCGTACCTCCGGTCGATCGCCGCCTCGCTGCCCGAAAAGCCCAAGGCTATTCTCGTCGTATCCGGCCACTGGGAAACGCGCGGCTTCGCCTTCACCGGCGCCGCAACGCCGTCGCTGATCTACGATTACGGCGGCTTCCCCGCGCATACCTACGAGTTGCGCTACGACGCGCCCGGTGACCCAGCTTTGGCCGCCCGCGCCGTTGACCTGCTCCGCGGCGCCGGCCTGACCGCCACCGTCGACCCGACCCGCGGCCTCGATCACGGCGTCTTCATCCCCATGAAGGTCGCGTTCCCAGACGCTGACATTCCGGTCGTCGAGATGTCGGTCGACCGCGATCTCGACCCGGCACTCCACACCGCCGCCGGCCGCGCACTCGCCCCCTTACGCGACGAAGGCGTCCTGATCGTCGGCTCGGGCATGAGCTTCCACAACATGCGCGGCTACGGCGACCCCCGCTTCACCGCGCCATCCGAAGCCTTCGACCAGTGGCTGACCGCCGCGGTCGAGGCCGAACCGACCGCCCGAGCGACAGCGCTAGCGGGCTGGGCGGAAGCCCCCGCTGGACGCCTCTCGCATCCCCGCGAAGAGCATCTCCTCCCGCTAATGGTCGCTGCCGGCGCCTCCGATCACCCCGGTACGCAGGTCTACAACGAGCGCGTGCTGCAAACCGCAATCTCCGGCTACCGCTTCAACTAAAGGAATTCCCATGGCTCTTCCCGTTCTGCTCGCGATCTCAGGCAGCCTGCGCCGCGGCTCGTACAATACCGCGATCCTGACCACGCTTGGCGAAGCGATCACCGACAAGGCCGCGCTGACGGTGTTCGCGCTGAACGACGTTCCGCTTTACGATCAGGACGCCGACACCGACACGCCCCCCGCCGCCGTCGCAGCCCTGCGCGCGGCAATCGGCGCGGCCGATGGGATCGTCATCGCCAGCCCCGAATATAACCACGGAATGTCCGGCGTCCTGAAGAACGCCCTCGACTGGGCCTCACGCCCGCATGGCAAGGCGACGCTGACGGGCAAGCCCGCCTTCACTCTGACCTCGTCGCCCGGCGCAGTCGGCGGCGCACGCGCGCACGCGCAACTGAACGAGACGCTCGCCTCGATCGGCGCCCGCACCGTGCTGCGCCCACAAGCTGTCGTCGGCGCGGTCCACGAGAAGATCGCCGACGGCCGCCTGACCGACCAGCGCACGCTCGACTTCCTCGTCGCCGGCATCGACGACCTGCTCGCCGACATCGCCCGCCCCACCGCTGCCGACCGCGAGGCGTCCTGAGATGCGCCACGTCCTCAACCAGCATCCCGCCCAGCGCGATGACATCGCCGACTTGGTGACACGCCGCCCGCTACCGGGTCCCGGCCTGCCGCAGGTCGATCCGTTCCTGTTCCTCAACCATCACGGCCCGCAGACCTATCGTCCCGGCAATAACGGCCTCCCGTTCGGCCCGCATCCGCACCGCGGCTTCGAGACGGTCAGCTTCATCCTCGAGGGCGAGATGACGCATCTCGACAGCGGTGGCCACGAGAGCGTCATCCGCGCGGGCGGCGTCCAGTGGATGACCGCCGGTTCGGGCCTGATCCACGCGGAAATCTCGCCCGCATCGTTCAAGCGCGACGGCGGCCCGCTCGAGATCCTGCAACTTTGGGTCAACCTCCCCGGCCGGCTCAAGATGACCAAGCCCGCCTATACCGGCCTCCAGCGCGAGGACATTCCCGCGATCCCGGTCGAGGGTGGCACCGTGAACCTGATCTCGGGCAGCTTCGGAGACCAGCGCGGCCCGATCGAATCCCTGACCGACGTCGCGATGATGACTGTCGAACTCGAAGCCGGCGCCAAGGTCGACCTGCCAGCCCCAACCGGCCGCGCGGTCTTCTTCTACGTCGTCGCTGGCGCCCCCACGGCTAACGGCACGCCGATCAAGCCGCATCACCTCGCCACGTTCAGCAACGAGGGCGACACGATCACTATCACGACCGAAGCCCCCGCCACGATCCTCTACGGCCACGCCGACCCGATCGGCGAACCCGTCGTCTCCCACGGCCCGTTCGTCATGAACACGCGCGAAGAGATCGTCCGCGCGATCGAGGACTATAACGCCGGCCTGTTCGGCAAGCCGCCCGTCATTCGCTAGGGCGCCTTGCGCACCGGGGGCAGCGCGGCACAGATGTCGGCGCCCCCGGCAGGCACGGTGAAGAACGGCCCCGCCCGGTTCTCCCGCGAGGCGATCCACGCCACGAACCGCGCATTGTCCGCCGCGCGATACTCGAAACGCGGTCGCTCGGCGGCGGGCAGTTCGCTCGCAAGGCGTGCGGACACGATCGGGCTGCGCTCGCCGTCGGTCTTGTAGAACCCCAAATCCTCCGTCCCGCGCGGCAGCGACGACAGCCACTCGACCCCGTCGATCACCCGCCCGACCACCGCGATGTTCCGATCCAGCGCACGCGGCGAATGCCCGATCACGGTATAAAGCTCGGCGCCACTCCCCGTGCTCGGCGCCAGATCGCGCGCGACGCCGACCATACCATAGCAATGCGGCACCCACTCGGTCGCACCATTGCCCGCGAGCGGCCACCCGTCGCGACTATACCCCGCCCATTCGGCATAAGGATCGCGCTGCGACAGCCGCGCCACCGTCGTCGGCCCGGCATGCGAATATTCCGCGGGCGGATTGGCAACGACGCCAGCGACAAGCGGCTTCTTCTCGGTCGCATCGCCCCATTGCGCGACATAATTGTCCTGCAATCGGTAGACGCTCGTCCCAGCATCCCACCAATGCGCCCGCGCCAACTTGCGTATGTTCGCGACGTGCACCGGCGCATAGCGAGGCGCGAGCCGCACGGTAAACCGGTGCCCATTGGCCAGGGTGAAGACCATTAGTTCGTCGTCCGGGACCGCAACCCAGTCCGCCGGCACCGGATCGGACGGGAGCGTCGCGGCGGCCGGAACGGCTTGCGCAAGCATGACAGCGAGAAGGATATTCAACATCCCCGCAGACTGCCCGAGGCCGTCCCCGCACGCAATCGCTTGCGCGCGCGCGAAACCCGCACTAGCAGACCCGCTTCCAGAGCAATGCGGAGCGGTGGCCGAGTGGTCGAAGGCGCTCGCCTGGAAAGTGAGTATACGTCAAAAGCGTATCGTGGGTTCGAATCCCACCCGCTCCGCCACCTATCCGATCGATCGATGCTAGTTCCGGCCGGACGATCCGGTTCGCGGGGACGATCCGGGCCACTGGCAGTGACGTTCGCGCTGTGTGTCGGTCTATAACTGTGTCAGTCCGATTTCTCGATGATCCAGCCTGCGGGGGTGCTGCGCATCGGTGTCCTGCAATAGCGACAGATACTGGTGTCTTCGCCCCTGCCTCTGAAGATCGTATGTCTGCGAGACCGGCGATGTATGCCGATGAGGCATTTTGCACGTCCGATAAGTCTTTGTAACATCGCGGTCTCCTGGACCGGAACGTAACGGCGGACTTGGGGTTCGCGAGTGAATTCGGGGTCATGCAAGTCCCGAAATCGAACAGGTGCGGCCCTATGGTTTGGGCGTCTTTCGCGCTCGTCGTTGCGAAGACAGGGCGGCGACCGAACTGACCAAAATCATCTGGCGGATTACCCGAACATCGGCGGCAACATGTTTCATGGCTTGATTACCAATCCGCGCTACTGATCACCGCCATGGATCAAGACGTTCAGCTTGCCAGTACGGCCGAGACCGACCCTCGTCCGCAGTCGGCGGTCAGTCACGGCGCGGGGGTGTCGGGACTCGTTGGCGTGCTAGTCTGGATCGGGTTCGCGCGACACTACGGCATGGATGGGCCCTATTCGGCGCTGGTCAACGTCGCGGCGTGCGGGCTGCCGATGATCGCCTGGTCTTTGCTGGTCGACAAGGTTCATCGCAATCCCAGTACCGGGATCGACTGGTCCGCCGCCAAGCTCTGGCGCGAAACGCCGGACCTGAGCCTGACGAAGCTCGCCGGGCTGTGGGCGACGTGGGCGGCGATCGCGGTGATCTACGGTGCCGGGCGATTTTATTGGGAAGGCAATTTCGCGTTTGCGATGTGGTGCTTCACCAATGCCGCACCGATCCTGTTCGTCGCGTCGATTCCCTATGTTCTGTGGATCGACCGCTATCTCGTCGAGCCGCGCGATGGCGCTTGGCATCTCGGCGCGTGGCTGACGGGGCAGGCGGGTGTCGACCGCGAGGCGATCTACGGCCATCTGCGCGCGTGGGGGGTGAAGACGTTCTTCCTCGCCTTCATGCTCGCGATCGTCCCGCCGGGCTTCGGTAACTTCGTCCGCGGCGACGTCGCGTCGGTGTTGCGTGATCCGGTCGCGCTGTCGGGTTGGCTGGTGACGTTGATGTTCCTGATCGACGTGGCGTTCGCAACCGTCGGCTATCTGCTCACGTTCCGCCCGCTCGATTCGCATATTCGCAGCGCCAATCCGTTCGCCGCGGCCTGGATGCCGGCGCTCATGTGCTATCCGCCGTTCATTCTGATGACCACGGGTGGGCCGCTCGATTATCATCCGGGCACGTCGGACTGGGCATACTGGTTCCAGGGGCATCCGATCCTGCTGGCGCTGATCGGCGCGATCCTGGTCGGGCTGACCGCGATCTACGCCTGGGCGACGATGGCGTTCGGCTTCCGCTTTTCGAACCTGACCAACCGGGGGATCCTGACGCATGGGCCGTATGCGGTGTCGCGGCATCCGGCGTATCTGTCGAAGAACCTGTTCTGGTGGATATCGACGATCCCGGTGCTGACGCTCGGCAGCATGGTCGACGCGGCCCGTGCGACGCTGCTGATGGCGGCGGTCAGCGGCGTGTATTACTGGCGCGCGAAGACCGAGGAGCGGCATCTGAAGCTCGACCCGGACTATCGCGCGTATTTCGACTGGATGTCGCGCAACGGCCTGGTGCCCCGGCTGTTCGCAAGGTTGCGCGGCTAATCCCCCTCCCGCTTGCGGGAGGGGTTAGGGGAGGGGCTGTTCTACGCCCCTAGCGCGACGTCCGCGGCCAAGCCCTCCCCCGACCCCTCCCGTAAACGGGAGGGGAGCAATCAGAAGCTGGCTTCGTCGTAGACCTTCGAGACGTCACCGTTCCAGGCACCGTTATAGCGCTCCAGCAACACTTCCGCCGGCACCTTGCCGCTGCGGACGATCTCGCGTAGCGGATCGAGGAAGCCGGTCTCGTTGTCGCCCGCCCGGTTGAACCGCGCCCGAGCCGAAAGCCCGGCACCAGCGATGTCGAGCACCTGTCCCGCGATGTCGTGCAGCTTCCCGCCGCCCGCGATCGGCGCGTTCAGCGCGCGCTTCGGCACCGCATCGCGCAACGCCTGGCGCTCGTCGATCGTCCAGTCCTTGACCAGGTCCCACGCCGCATCGAGCGCACCCTGATCGTACAGCAATCCGACCCAAAGGGCGGGCAGCGCGCAGATCCGGTTCCAAGGTCCGCCATCCGCCCCGCGCATCTCCAGAAAGGTCTTCAACCGCACCTCGGGGAACGCGGTCGACAGATGATCGGTCCAGTCGTCGAGCGTCGGCTTCTCGCCCGGCAGCACCGACAATTCGCCCTTCAGGAAATCGCGGAACGAGAGGCCAGCGGCGTCGATATACTTGCCCTCGCGGTAGACAAAATACATCGGCACATCGAGCGCGTACTCGGCGTAGCGCTCGTAGCCGAAGCCATCCTCGAACACGAACGGCAGCATGCCCGTGCGATGCGGATCGGTGTCCGACCAGATATGGCTGCGATACGACAGCATGCCGTTGGGCCGCCCTTCCGTGAACGGCGAGTTCGCGAACAGCGCGGTCGCGAGCGGCTGGAGCGCGAGCCCGACGCGGAATTTCTTCACCATGTCCGCCTCGGACGCGTAGTCCAGGTTCACCTGGATCGTGCAGGTCCGCAGCATCATGTCGAGCCCCATGCTGCCGACGCGCGGCATGTGCCGCAGCATGATCGCATAGCGCCCCTTGGGCATCGTCGGCAGTTCGGCACGCGTCTTGTCCGGCCACATGCCGAGCCCGAGAAAGCCGATGCCGAGCTTCTCGCCCGCCGCCTTCACCTGCTCCAGATGGCGTCCGGTCTCCGCGCAAGTCTCGTGCAGCGAATCGAGCGGTGCGCCGGACAGTTCGAACTGGCCCGCGGGCTCCAGGCTGATGCTGCCGTCGGGCCCCGACATGGCGATTGCGTTTCCGCCCTCCATGACCGGCTTCCAGCCATATTGCTCCAGTTCGCCGAGCAACGCGCGGATGCCGCTCGGCTCGTCATAGGACGGCGCGTGGTGATCGCCGTTCGCATAGACGAACTTCTCGTGCTCGGTGCCGATCCGCCACGCGTCCTTCGGCTTTTCGCCGCCCGCGAAGCTGGCGATCAACTGGTCGCGCGACTCGATCGTCGGGCTGGTCTTTTTCGGAGCGGGAATCGTCGTCATCGCCGCGCCTTACGCGTCGATGAACGAGGGTGCTAGAGGGTATCCGGACCAATCGGTAGCAATGTCGTATCGATCATTCGCCGCGCCAATCTCCCGCCGCCGCCATCCACAAGGCAACGGCCGCCCCTGCCGCGGTTTCGGCGCGAAGGATCCGCGGCCCCAGCCCGATCCCGACCGCATTCGGATGCGCGCGGATCGCCTCGCGTTCGTCCGCATCGAAGCCGCCTTCGGGACCGATTAGGATCGCCGCCGGACCGGGACGCGTCCGCATCGCTTCCAAAGCCGGTACGCCGCCGGTCTCATCCGCAAAGAACAGCGCGCGGTCCCCGGCCCAGTCGCGCAGTAACGCCGCGAGCTTCACCGGCTCGGCGACCTCGGGCAGCGCGGTGCGCCCGCATTGCTCGGCCGCCTCGATCATCTGCGTGCGCAGGCGCTCGGTATTGGGCTTGTCGACGATCGTCCGCCGCGTGACCACCGGCACAAGCCGCGCGACGCCCAGTTCGCACGCCTTCTCCGCCATCCAGTCGACGCGGCCCTTCTTGAGCGGCGCGGCACACAGCCACAGATCCGGCACGTCCTCACGCGGCCGCAGCAATTCGGTGACGTCGAGCATTAGATCCCGCTTCCCGACGCTCGCTGCGACGCCGAGCCATTCCCCGGTTCGATCGTCGAACAGCTTCACCGGATCGCCGATCTTCATCCGCATCACGCCGACGAGGTAATGCGCGGCGGGGTCATCGACGTGAAGCGGACCAGGCGCGAGGAGGCGATCGACGAAAAGGCGCGGCGTGGACTGCGGCGGCCAGGCGGGAGTTGCAGGCATGGGGGCGTCCTAGCAAATCATGTCGCGCCGCGGGAGGGGCGAAGCTCGAGAAGAGTCTTGAGTATACACCTCCCCGGCGGAGGCCGGGGCCCAGGTGGAAAGGCCCTAATGACGGAGCGCGATCTCCGGTTTAGCAACTTTGCCCAACTGGACCCCGGCCTCCGCCGGGGAGGCTAATATGCGGAACTCGCTCACCGTTTACGCCGCACCCACATCTTCCGCGCCACCACCCACGCAACAACCAACACCACAACGCCAAAGATCAACACCCCCGCGACTGCGCCCGCGACGCGAAAAATCCCCCAGAACAATGCCTCGACGAAGCGCCCGACCGCGACCGAAAGGCCGATCATGCGAGAGGGTCTGAAAGCGTCACGCCCCACCGGTACCCGGCAAAGGCTTGCGCGCCAAACCCCGTCTTCCTACGCCTCCGCCATGCAGACCAAGCCGAGCCACGCGGAAATCGTCCCCGACAGCGAGCATAAGGGCTTGGTCGGCCGTCTCCCGCCAACGCTCCGCGGCTTGGCCCTCCTCGCCCGCTTCGACCGCCCGATCGGCTGGTGGCTGCTGTTCTGGCCAGGCGCCTGGGGCGTCGCACTCGCCGGTGGCGCAGTCGAGCGCTGGGACCTGATCCTCTGGCTCCTGCTCGGCAGCATCGCGATGCGTGGCGCCGGGTGCGTCTTCAACGACATCGTCGACCGCGACCTCGACGCGCAGGTCTCCCGCACCCGCGCGCGGCCGATCCCGAGCGGGCTCGTGTCGATAAAGCTCGCCTGGGTCTGGCTCGTCGCGCTCTGCCTGATCGGGTTCGTCGTCCTCCTGCAACTCACCTTCTTTGCCGCGATCGTCGCGCTCGCCAGCCTCGCGCCGGTGGCCGCCTACCCGTTCATGAAGCGCATCACCTGGTGGCCGCAGGCGTGGCTCGGGATTGTCTTCTCCTGGGCGTTGCTGGTCGGCTGGAGCGACATCGCCGGCGCGCTCGATACGCCGATGTGGCTGCTCTACGCCGGGTCGATCGCGTGGGTGATCGGCTACGACACGATCTACGCGCTGCAGGACCGTGAGGACGATGCGATGATCGGCATCCGCTCGTCCGCGCTCCGCATGGGTAGCCATGTGAAGGCCGGCGTCGGCATCTTCTACGTCGCCGCCGTCGCGCTCTGGGCCGCAGCCTTCTGGCAAGTCCGCCCCGACCCGCTCGCGATCGCCGCGCTCGTCCCCGTCGCACTCCACCTCGCTTGGCAGGTCGTCACGCTCAAACCCGACACGCACGAGGGCGCAGGCACCGCCGCACTCGCCCGCTTCCGCGCCAACCGTTTCGCCGGACTGCTCATGTTCCTCGCCTGCGTGGTTGTCGGCACGAGCCTGCATCCTTAAGTCGCTGATATGCTGACCCCAGACCAAGCCCGCGACCGCGCCCACGACATCGTCCAACGCGCGAGGGCGGCGGGTGCCGACGCCGCCGACGCAGTCTTCGCCGCCGACGCCGCGCTCGACGTGTCGATCCGCCTCGGCAAGCTCGAGGATATCGGCCGTTCCGAGAGCGAGGACCTCGGCCTGCGCGTGTTCGTCGGCCAGCGCTCCGCCAGCGTCTCCACCTCCGACCTGTCGACCGCGGCGATGGACGCGCTGGTCGAACGCGCGGTCGCGATGGCGCGCGAAGCACCGGAAGACCCCTGGGCCGGCCTCGCCCCCGCCGACCGCCTCCTCCACGGGATCACCCCGATGCTCGGCCTCGACGACGGCGGCGAAGCCAGCCCCGAGCAACTTCGCGACGCCGCGCTGGAGGCTGAGGATGCCGCCCGCGCCGTCCCTGGCGTCTCGAACAGCGAAGGCGGCGGCGCCAGCGCCTCGCGCAGCGTCTGGGCCTTGGCCACCAGCCACGGCTTCGCCGGCGCCTATGCCGCGACCGGCTACGGCGTGTCGGCCAGCGTGCTTGCGGGTGAAGGCGGCGGCATGCAGCGCGATTACGCGCACAGCAGTGCCCGCCTCCGCGCGCACCTCGAATCGCCCGAAGCGATCGGCCGCCGCGCTGGCGAACAAGCGGTCGCGCGGCTCAATCCGGGCCGTCTCGTCAGCGGCCCCACGACGATCGTATACGACCGCCGCGTCGGCGGATCGCTCGTCGGCCACATGCTGGGCGCGATCTCGGGCCAGGCGATCACGCGGAAGACCAGCTTCCTGCTCGATTCGCTCGGCAGCCAGGTTTTCGCGCACGGCATCACCATCCGCGACGATCCGCACCGTCCGCACGGCCTGCGCTCGCGACCGTTTGACGGCGAAGGCCTGCCCGTCTCGCCGAGCGACATCATCGAGGACGGCATGCTCGAACGCTGGCTGCTCGACTCCGCCTCGGCGCGCCAGCTCGGCCTCGAACCCACCGGTCACGCCGCGCGCGGTGTCGGCGGCGGGCCCGGCGTATCGACCAGCAACGTGTTCATGGAGCCGGGCCACGTACCCCTCGAAACGCTGATCGCCGACATAGAATCGGGCGTCTACGTCACCGAACTCATGGGCGGCGGCGCGAACGGCGTGACCGGCGATTACAGCCGTGGCGCGGCAGGCTTCCGGATCAAGAACGGCCAGATCACCACGCCGGTCGCCGAGTTCACGATCGCCGGCAACGTCAAGGATATGTTCCTCGCGATGACCCCCGCCAACGACCTCGAATTCCGCTACGGCGTCAACGTGCCGACCCTCCGCGTGGAGGGCATGACGGTGGCGAGTGGCTGACCGGTTTCGCGGGCCGGAACGGTCGCCCGAATGGCTGCGCGCGATGGCCGACGCCGTCGCGAAGATCGCCATGGAGGCGGGCGCGATGGCGCACGACCGCTTCGACACCGATTTTCAGCGCTGGGAAAAGACCCCCGGCAGCCCGGTCTGCGAACTCGACATCGCGATCGACCGGATGCTCAAGGCGCGCCTGTCGACTCTGCTCCCCGAGGCCGGCTGGCTCTCAGAGGAAACCGCCGACAACGCCGACCGCCTCGCGCACGACCTGCTCTGGGTGGTCGACCCGATCGACGGAACGCGCGACTATATCCGCGCAAGACCCGGTTGGTGCGTTTCGGTCGCGCTGGTCGACCGTGGCAAGCCGGTGATCGGCATCCTCGAAGCGCCGTCCCGCGACGAACGCTGGCACGCGGTGGCGGGGCAGGGCGCAACCCGCAACGGCGTGCCGTTAAAGGCCGGAAACCGAACCGACTTCCCCGGTAGCCGCACGCCCGTCGACGCCCTCCCCAAAGCCGACCGAGACCTCGTCATGGTCCACAAACCCAATTCGATCGCTCTACGCATAGCCATGGTTGCCGCCGACGAAGCCGACCTCGTCGCCACGCTGCGCTGGGGCAACGAATGGGACATCGCCGCCGCCGTGCTGGTCGCGAGCGAAGCGGGGGCGGTGGTGAGCGACGCGTTGGGTGCGCCACTGGTGTTTAATAAGCCAAGGCCGCAGGCGTTCGGTGTGCTGACCTGTAAGCCTGGAATACAGGCGGCAGCAGTTGAGCGATTGGCGGATCGAGCGCGCACCGTGTTGGCGTGACGGCGATTATGGGAAGGAAGGCAGCCCGTCCGCTTACGCGGAGGCTGATGCCGATAGCTGACATTGTGCGGCGCCGACTTTCCCGAAAATGATCGGGGAATGGGAATCCGGTTCGCCGGAACCCAGTAACCTACCAAGCGCCGCTGCCCGTCGCCCCGGATCGATATTCACCAATGCGACGAACCGTAGCAGCCGACGTGGAAGCGGGTACTTGATCGAGCGGAAACCATCGCGCTTCCTCTATTTCCATGAAATCGGCCTTCGGCAAATTGCTTGAGGCATCTGAAACAGTTCGCGCAGCATAGATGATGATGTGATCGTCCTTTGCCTCGCGTTGACTGTGATAGACGCCAAGCACACGTTCGATCTTTGGGCCTACAACCGCGACCTCCTCTTCGAGTTCTCGAAGCAGTGCTGCTTCGATGCTCTCCCCCTTTTTGACCCCGCCACCTGGAAGATACCAGGCATCGGTGTAGGTATGGCGAACGAGCGCTATGCGGTCGTCTTGATCCAAAAGAACTGCCCGGACGCCGATGGTTCGCGGCTTGGTAACTTTCCAAACGAGGCGAGCCGCCTTGCCGATTAGTCGATGCCGTAACGCCATCACGAGCCTCTTATGCCGATTCTATCTGACGACGAACGGTAGCACCTCCGCAGATTAGCGTCCTCTCGCAAACGATGGTGAAGCGGGAAAACTTCCGCAGGCTCATCAACGGGCCGGCGGCTGCATAAGCTCTATCGTGATATGATCGGGGCCTGAAACGTATGCCACCAACGTACCCTTCCGGGGACCACCCGCGATCGGCAGCGGACTACCCTTGGCCTTCCATCCTGCTGCCTCGACGCGGGTAATAGCCGCATGAATATCCTTCACGGTCAGCGCCAGGTGGGCCGCTCCGATCGTTCCCGCGTTGGAAGGCACCGCCCCGTGCTGGTGGCCTCTTGAATATTGCAACAGTTCGACAACATAGCCGTTTGATGCCCTGACGATCGCCGTTTTCACACTCGGATCATCGACACCTGTCACCTGATGCAGGAAGTCGCGCCCCATCTCCGATTGCCGCTCCAGTGTGAAACCGAGCGCTCCCGTCCAAAACCGAACGGCTTCGTCCAAAGACGAGACAGCGAAACCTGTGTGGTCCACGGCAATTACGTTTGCGGCGTCGTTCATTGCTGCACTCTCACTGGGCGGTGCTTGCGCCCTTTCGGTCTGCGCCCCGGCTGCAACCGACGCCAGCAGCATGCGAACATGATCTTCATAGTGCTTCTTTCACTTTGAACTCTTCTCGGACAGGAACCCTTAGCGGGACAGTCGCCCGGGCGACCGCGCCAACGGTCGCGCGGGGCACCTGCTTTTGCAAAATCTGTTCCCGATTGCCCTTTCCCCAGATTGCAACTCGAAGATCGAAGATCGAAAATCGGGAATCATCTTGTTGAACGAATGTCCGCTTTTGGGCGTGCGAATTGCGTACCGTTACGTCAGCAATTGGGCGATAATTACCGATACGCTAAGAAAACGCGTCTGCCTTTCGTCCGGCTTGTCAGGTGAAAATGCAGGCACCGGTCGCACCGATACGCCCTTAGCGGCACGCGGCCGGTGTTTGCCACCACCAGCGCATCTGCTTCGGAAACGAACCGCGCCTTGCGGCGGCAGACGCTGAGCCGCGTGCGCTTCACCGTCTCAATCCTTGTACTTCATCTCCAGGAAGCGCCCGCGGGTCGACAGATTGTCGAGGTCGCTCTGCGCTAAACGCGCGGTCATCTCGCCGATTTCCTGTTCGATCAGCTTCAGGCCGTCGACCAGCTCGGCGTCGGGCGAGCGACCGTTGCGCGGCGTGGTGCGGAGCGACGCCGGGACCTTCTCGTAATCCTTGACGAACGCCGGCAATTGCTCGCCGATCAGCTTCCGCACGTCGACCGCTTCCTGCGTATTCGCGTCGAGCGTAGCAAGCTGCGGGGTCAGCGTTTCGAGTCGTAAGCCGATCCGGTCGACCAAAGTCATCGCCGGTGCGGGGAGGGCGGGGCGTTGTGCCTCCAGCCAGCGTTCGGTCTGCGCTGGGAGAGCGCGGATGTCGATCGCCGCGAGCCGCTCGGGCGTCGGCGCGCGTTCCGCGGGCCAGACCGCGAACAGCACGGTGGCGGCGACCAGCAGCGCCATCACCAGCATCGCGCCGCCGATCCCGAGCGGCACGATCCAGCCGATCACCATCGCTGCGATCAGGATCGACACGTCGGCGACCGCGATCCGGGTCAGCCGCTTCCCGATCGCCTGCGTCTGCCGTGCGCGCCCCCGCGATGGCGAGCGTGCGATGACGGTGCCCGTCCGGTCGTCGGAAATGCGCGACCAGGAGGCGCGGGCGCTGGCGATGGCGTCGTCGACTTCGCTCACGAGGGTTACATCGCCTCCAGCTTGAACGGGCTGGCCGCAGGTTCGCCGAGCTGGCCTTGGGTGGCCCCTTCAGCACGCGCAATATACCCACGAGATTTATCGACCTCGTTCGACAGCGCGCCGACCGTGACCTTCATCGAATCGAGCGCCTTCAGCTTGAACACGTCGATCGCATCCATCGTGTCGTAGATGTTCTGGAACGCGCGTTGCAGCGTCTCCAGCGGAATCGTCGCCGAGGCGGCCTGTTCATGGATCTGCGCGGTCTGCGATTTGAGCAGCTTGCCGGTCGAATCGATGATGTTCGCGGTCGTCGTGTTGAGCGCGGTGATCTGCTCCAGCACCAGCTTCTGGTTGGTTAGCGCCTGCGCCACCGTCACCGCGGTGCGCAGCGCCGAGACGGTCGTGGTCGAGGCGCGATCGACGCCTTTCACCAGCTCGACATTGTTCTTCTTGACCAGGTCGAGCGCGAGATAGCCCTGCACGGTCACCGCCATCTGCGTCAGCAGGTCCTGCGTGCGCTGGCGCGTATAGAACAGCGCGGTTTCGCGGATCGCCTTCGCCTTGGCGGGATCGCTGTGGTCGAGGTCGTTGGCGACGTCCTCCAGCTTGGCGTCCATCGTCTTCGACAGATGGATCATCTGTTCGAGCCGACCCATCGCCGCCCACAGGTTCGCGCGCTCGGTATCGATCGCGGCATTGTCCATCAGCAGCTCGTCCTTGCCCGAGCCGAGGCTCTTCAGGATCTGCGCGATGTGCGTCTGCGACGATTTATAGCCGTCGAAATAATTGCGCATCTTGCCACCGAACGGGATGATCCCGAACAGCTTCTGCGGCGCGGTGAGGTTGCCCTTCTTGCCGGGATCGAGATCCTCGACGACGCGGCGCAGCTCGGCGAGATCCTTGCCGACGCCGGTCTCCTGATCCATCGCCTTGACCGGGCGATCGAGAAAGCGGTTCGACTGGCCGGCGGCGTCGCGGATTTCCTTCGCGCCCATCGCGGTGATCGCATCGACGCGCTTGCCAAATTCGGGCGAATTGACGTCCTGCGCGACGAGATCGGTGACGAAGCCCGACACGCGCTCCTCCAGTTGCGACTTCACGCCGGCATCGACGGGCACCAGCCCGGACGCCTTCGCGGCCGCAACCGTGGGCACCGGATCGGGCGGGGTCAGCACCAGGCCCGGCTCTTCCGTCAGCGTGTTCGGGGTCGTCGCCATGCTCGTGTCTCCGTTCGGTGGGGCATCGTGGCTGCAACCCGCCCCGCGTTCAAGTGGCGTATATAGATAATACACTCAGGCTTGCCAACAGCTCTCCTTGAAACCGGGCGGCCGCGTGGACAGCTTGTCGGCGACATCACAGGAGTTCCAGCATGCGCGCCATCGGCTATACCAAGTCGCTCCCGATCGACGATCCGCAGTCGCTCGTCGACCTCGACCTCCCCAAGCCCGAGGCGACCGGTCGCGACCTGCTGGTCGAGGTGAAGGCGGTGTCGGTCAATCCGGTCGACACCAAGATCCGCCAGCGTCGCGAGGATCCGGACGGCAAGCCGCAGGTGCTGGGCTGGGACGCATCGGGCGTCGTCGTCGCGGTTGGCCCGGACGTGACCGGGTTCGCGGTAGGTGACGAAGTGTTCTACGCGGGCGCGATCGACCGCCCCGGTACCAATTCCGAATATCATCTCGTCGACGAACGCATCGTCGGCCACAAGCCGACGTCGCTCGACTGGGCGCAGGCGGCGGCGCTGCCGCTGACGTCGGTCACCGCGTGGGAGACGCTGTTCGACCGGCTCGACGTGCGCAAACCCGTCCCCGGTGCGGCGAACGCGCTCCTGATCATCGGCGGGGCAGGCGGGGTCGGCTCGATCACGATCCAGCTCGCGCGGCAGCTCACCGACCTGACGGTGATCGCCACCGCGTCGCGCGACGAGACGCGTGGCTGGGTTGAGGAGCTCGGCGCGCATCACGTGATCGACCACCGCAAGCCGCTCGCCGCGCAGGTCGAGGCGCTCGGGCTCGGCGCGCCGGGGTTCGTGTTCTCGACGACGCATACCGACGAGCACATCGCCGAGATCGGGGAGCTCCTGGCGCCGCAGGGTCGGCTCGCGCTGATCGACGATCCGAAGACGCTCGACATCGTGCCGCTCAAGCAGAAGTCGATCTCGGTGCACTGGGAACTGATGTACACGCGCTCGCTGTTCCAGACCGCGGACATGGGCGAGCAGGGCAAGTTGCTCGACGAGGTCGCCCGGCTGGTGGATGCGGGCACGATCCGGACGACGTTGGCGGAGAATTTCGGGCGGATCGACGCGGCGAATTTGCGGCGGGCGCATGAGCGAATCGAGAGCCACACGGCCAAGGGGAAGATCGTGCTGGAGGGGTTCTGACACCACCCTAGTCATCCCCGCGCAGCCGGGGATCCATACTGGCTGGCCTCGAGATAAAGTCACCAGCCTCCGGAGAATATGGGTCCCCGCCTGCGCGGGGATGACTGGAATTGTCAGCACCACCCCGGCGGAGGCCGGGCCCAGTTGGGGAACGTTGCTAACGGATGGCGGCACGTCGTTATTGCCACCTTGCCAATTGGGCCCCGGCCTCCGCCGGGGTGGTAGAATAGAAGGCGGGGCGTTGCAGGTCGCCGCCACCTCACGATCCTCCCCCGCAAGGGGGAGGTGGCAGGCGTCAGCCTGACGGAGGGGGAGGCACGCGCCAACCTCTGCTCCGTGTCCTCCCCCTCCGTCCCCTTCGGCGACACCTCCCCCTGGCGGGGGAGGATTGCGATATCCGCTCTGGCGCCCCCGCAAACACACGATACGCTGTGCACCATGCTCCGCCCGCTGATCCTCGCGCTCGCGCTCCTCCCCGCGGCCGCGACGAATCGTCCTCCGCCAGCCGACCCGCTCACCGCCACGATCCACACCGAAGACGCCGACCGCTTCGCGACCCTCTTCGCCAAGACCAAAAGCAAGCCCACCGCCGCGCAGCTGAAACGCGAGTATCTCGACAAGGGCAGTTTCGGGATCGGCGTCTTCACCCCCGGCCGGATCGTCGACGCGGACAATCTCGCGCGCGCCATCGCCGCCAACCCCACCCGCTATGCGCAGGCGATCAAGACCTGCCTCCCCGCCGCCAAGGCCGCGACCGCCGATCTCCGCTCGATCTATCTCGGCCTCCACGGCGCACTCGCCGACGTGAAGCTCCCGCAAGTCTATATAGTCTTCGGCGCGAACACCTCCGGCGGCACCGCCAAGCCCGGCGCGCAGGTGCTCGGGCTCGAGGTGCTGTGCCGCATGTCGCCGACGCCCGAGAAGCTCCGCCAGACGCTGCGGCATTTCTTCGCGCACGAGACGGTGCATTCCTTCCAGCAGGACGCTGGCATGACGCTCGCCCGCGACCCGCTGCTCACCGCGATCCTGGTCGAGGGCGCCGCCGACTTCATCGCGCAACTCGTCACCGGCGAGGAGCCCGACGCCGCCCGCGCCGCTTGGGCCACACCGCGCGAAGGGGAACTCTGGCGCCAGATGCTGGCCGACATCGCGCTCACCCGCAAGCTCACCGACAAGGACGACCCCGAGGAAGGCTCGCCCGAAGCCAAGGCGTACGCCCGCTGGATCGGCAACTACTCCACGCCGCCCGCCGGCTGGCCGCCCGAACTCGGCTATTGGATGGGGCTGAGGATCTGGCAGCGTTACTATGCCGCCGCGCCCGACAAACGCGCCGCGCTGAGGGCAATGCTGGCGGTCCGCGATCCTCGTGCTATTCTCGCCGCCGGAACATACAAGCGCCGCGGAGGTTCCCTCTAAAGGTGACGAAATGCCGCTGCGTCTTCCCGCGGCGCAACAATTACGCTATGGCGCGCGCCAACCCCGTTCCTCGATCAAGAGAATACATTCATGAGCCTCCGCAACGTGGCGATCATTGCGCACGTCGATCACGGCAAGACGACGCTGGTCGACCAGCTCTTCCGCCAGTCCGGCACCTTCCGCGACAACCAGCGCGTCGAAGAGCGCGCAATGGATTCGAACGACCTCGAAAAAGAGCGTGGCATCACCATTCTCGCCAAGCCGACCTCGGTCGACTGGACCCCTCCCGGCGAGTCCGAGAGCATCCGCATCAACATCGTCGACACGCCCGGCCACGCCGATTTCGGCGGCGAAGTCGAGCGCATCCTGTCGATGGTCGACGGCGTCGTCCTGCTGGTCGATTCGTCGGAAGGCGCGATGCCGCAGACCAAGTTCGTCACCGGCAAGGCGCTGGCACTCGGCCTGAAGCCGATCGTCGTCGTCAACAAGGTCGATCGTAACGACGCGCGCATCCAGGAAGTGCTCGACGAAGTGTTCGACCTGTTCGTGTCGCTCGACGCGAACGACGACCAGCTCGACTTCCCCGTGCTCTACGCATCGGGCCGCAACGGCTATGCGTCGACCGACATGGACGCGCGCGAAGGCACGCTGATCCCGATGTTCGAGACGATCGTGAAGCACGTGCCGCCGCCCGCCGTGGAAGTCGCGGGCGTGCCGTTCACCTTCCTCGTCACGCTGCTCGACCGCGATCCGTTCCTCGGCCGCGTCCTTACCGGTCGCGTCAATTCGGGTACCGTGAAGACCAACCAGGCGATCCACGCGCTCGATAACGACGGCAAGATCATCGAGACCGGTCGCGCCTCGAAGATCATGTCGTTCCGCGGTCTCGACCGCGTGCCGGTCGACGAAGCCAAGGCCGGCGACATCATCTCGCTCGCAGGTCTCTCGGTCGCCACGGTTGCCGACACGATCGCCGACATCACGGTGACCGAGCCGCTGCACGCGCAGCCGATCGATCCCCCCACGCTGTCGATGCGTTTTGCCGTGAACGACTCGCCGATGGCGGGCCGCGAGGGCAGCAAGGTGACGAGCCGCATGATCCGCGAGCGCCTGTTCCGCGAAGCCGAGTCGAACGTTGCCGTGAAGGTGACCGAGGCGGCCGACAAGGACAGCTTCGAAGTCGCCGGCCGCGGCGAGCTTCAGCTCGGCGTGCTGATCGAGACGATGCGCCGCGAAGGCTTCGAGCTGGGCATCTCGCGTCCGCGCGTGCTGTTCGGCGAGGACGAGAACGGCAAGAAGACCGAGCCGTACGAGACCGTCATCATCGACGTCGACGAGGAGCATTCGGGCACCGTCGTCGAGAAGATGAACACGCGTAAGGCCGAGCTGACCGACATGCGTCCGTCGACCGGCGGCAAGACCCGCATCACCTTCTCGGCACCGTCGCGCGGGATGATCGGCTATCATGGCGAGTTCCTGTCCGACACGCGCGGCACGGGCATCATGAACCGGCTGTTCGAGAAGTACGGTCCGCACAAGGGCGCGATCGAAGGCCGCAAGAACGGCGTGCTGATCTCGAACGGCTCGGGCGAGGCGAACAACTACGCACTGGGTCCGCTCGAAGAGCGCGGCATCCTGTTCGTGGGCCACGGCGAGGCTCTCTATGAGGGCATGATCGTCGGCGAGAACGCCAAGCCGGACGACCTCGAGGTCAACCCGATGAAGACCAAGGCGCTGACCAACTTCCGCGCGAGCGGCGGCAAGGACGACCAGGTCCGCCTGTCTCCGCCGAAGCGCGCAACGCTGGAGCAGGCGATCGCGTACATCGACGACGACGAGATGGTCGAAGTCACGCCGAAGTCGATCCGCCTGCGCAAGCGCTTCCTGGACGCGAACGAGCGCAAGCGGGCTAGCCGGGCTAAGCAGAGCGCCTGAGGCCAGCAAAGGCGAAGCCGGCTGAGCCTAAGGCGCTCGGCCGGCCTCGCTCAAGCGAGGTCCGACGACGCGGCTTTGCCGCGGCGCGCTGGTTCGGAAACGCAGAAGGGCCGGGGGGAAACCTCCGGCCCTTTTCGTTTGTGCTAGAAAGACCGAGGGCAGCACTCACGCTGGCGGCAGTGCGAGCGCTCAGGACTCAAATCGGTGCACCTCCCCGGCGAAGGCCGGGGCCCAGGTGGAAAGGTCGCAGTAACTGGGCCCTGCCCTTCGTCAGCGAAGTCCTCCAACTGGACCCCGGCCTTCGCCGGGGAGGTGCCTAATTTCAGGATATGAGGGCATTCCCAAAATCCTCCCACCGGGAGAGGAAGAGACGCCAAAGGCGGCGAAAGGTGAGGGCACGGCGCGCCACCGCCCAAAACCGCCCCCCTCAAGCAGCAGTAATCCGCCCACCCCGCGCCAACATCTCCCCACTCGTTACAATAACCCGATCCCCAAGCCTAACCTGCTCGAAAATCAGCTTCGCAAAAGCAGTCGGCACGCCAACGCACCCATGCGTAGCGTACTTCCCATCCATCAACGCGCTGCCGTGAATCGAAACCCCATCATTCGTCAGCCGCATCATGTATGGCATCGGCGCCCCGTACAGGTTCGACACATGGTGCGCGTCCTTCTGCGTGATCTTGAACACGCCAAGCGGAGTCGGCTTCTCGTCCGCGCCATAGATCACCGCCGCCGTCCCGATCTCGTACCCGCCGCGAAAGATCGATAAGGTCTGCGCCACCAGGTCGACGGTGATGACGATCGGCCCCTCCGGCACGCCCTCGGTATCCCAGTAATACGCGCCATGCCGCAAAGGCTCCGGCACGTTCAGCACCCGCTTCACGACATACGCGTCGGCCGGTTCCTCCGCAGCGACCGCAACCGGCTTCGGCGCCGCCTTCGCAACCAGCGGTGCCACCGGAGCCTTGGCCACGCGCGCAGCCTCGACCGCCCGCACCTTCACCGGCGACCCGGACAGCGCCAGCCCACCGATCAGCACCGCACTCCCGCCGAGCACGGCAAAGGCGATCGCTCGCGTCGTCATCATCCTGCGCATCGTCGCACCCTATCCGAAACCAGTAAACAAAGCCCAGCAGTGCCGCGCCGCTCGTGTCCCCGCACGGGACCACCTTCGCCAGCTATACCGTGGGTTAACAAGCCGTTCCGAACCAGTTCAGGCCGAATCGCCTAAAACCTGAAACACGGTCGGACACTTATGCGTTTGTCCCAAGCGGACCGGGCGTAACTAGTAACGGAGTTCGGAAGAGATGAACGGATTTTTCAAGAAAGCAGGCCTCGGCGTAGCACTCGCCGCAACGGCTCTGTCGGCAGCAGCACCAGCCGACGCGCAGCGTTGGGGCCGCGGTGGTTATGGGCGCGGCTACGGCGGCGGCTGGCACGGCCATCGTGGCGGCGGCAATGCAGCCGGCGCAGCAGTGCTGGGCGGCATCCTCGGCCTGGGTGTCGGCGCGGCGATCGCCAGCAGCAACAACCGCAATCGGTACTACGACCGCGGGTATTACAACGGCGGCTATTACGCGCAGCCACCGGTGGCCTATTACAACCCGCCGGTACGTACCTACTATCGCGAGGATTACCGCCCGCGGTGCTGGAACGAGTGGCGCGTCGACCCCTATTATGGCGACCGGGTCTCGGTGCAGGTCTGCAGCTGATCCGATCATGAGGTCGCATGGAGGCGTCGGGAGCGATCCCGGCGCCTCTTTTGCGTCCGGTGCCTTTTTTCTGGCGCGTGCCCGGTGCTTGCCGCTAGACGCGCGACCATGACCGACACGCCAAACACCCCCGAGACCGAAGCCGCCGCCACCCCGGCCGCAACCGGCGACACGCCCCCCGATCGCCTGTCGATCAACCAGCGCAGCCCCTTCTTCCAGCAGGAGCTGCTCGAGCGCGGCATCGGCATCCGCTTCAAGGACAAGGTGCGCCACGACGTCGAGGAATATTGCATCTCGGAAGGCTGGATCCGAGTCGCACTCGGCAAGAAGGTCGACCGTAACGGCAACCCTTTGACGCTGAAGCTGGTCGGGCCGGTGGAGGCCTGGTTCGAGCGTCCGGCAGCAGGCGCGGACACCGACGAGGGCTAAGCCCACGTGCATCTACCCTGACACCTACTTCGTCATCCTGGGCTCGACCCAGGATCCAGAGTTACGGGCGCCACCGGCTGTAATCCTGGATCCTGACTTTCGTCAGGATGACGGGGCGGCTGTTAAGCCTCGACGCCTTCCAGCGCCTCGCTAGCCTCCAGCCACTTGGCCTCGCTAGCCTCCAACTTCGCATGCACCTCGGCGCGACGCTTGCTCAGATCCCCCATCGACATCCGCGAGAACCGCGGCTCCGCATTCGCCGGATCGACCATCGCGCGATCCAGAGCATTGCGCTCCTTGGTGAACTTCGCGGTCTGCTCCTCGATCTCGCGCAGAGCCTTCCGCAAAGCCGCGTCATTACTCTTCGCCTCGGCTGCAGCCTTCTTGCCGGCCTTCTTGTCGGCCTTCGACGCCGCATCGCCCTTGCCGCCATCGCCCTTCAGGACGAACGCGATGTAATCGTCGAGGCTGCCGTCGAATTCCTTCGCCGTACCATCGTCGACCAGCACCAGCCGGTCTGCGGTCAGCTCCAGCATATGCCGGTCATGGCTGACCAGCACCACGGCGCCGGTATAGGCGTTAAGCGCCTGCACCAGAGCCTCACGCGCATCGACGTCGAGATGGTTGGTCGGCTCATCGAGGATCAGCAGATGCGGCGCATCGCGCGTGATCAGCGCCAGCGCCAGACGCGCGCGCTCGCCACCCGACAGCTTGCCGACCCGCGTCGTCGCCTTGTCGCCGGAGAACCCAAAGCGCCCCAGCTGAGCACGCACAGCAGCCGGCGTCGCGCCCTTCATCAGATGCGACATATGCTCGATCGGCGAATCGGTCGGATCGAGTTCCTCGACCTGATACTGGGTGAAATACCCGACCTTCATCTTGCCCGACGACGACATCTCGCCGTCCATCGGCGTCAGCTGCGCCGCCAGCAGCCGCGCGAGCGTGGTCTTGCCGTTACCGTTGCGCCCGAGCAGCGCGACCCGGTCGTCGGGATCGAGCCGCATGTTGAGCCGCTTCAGGATCGGCACGTCGGCATAGCCCACCGTCGCCATGTCGAGCGTGATCAAAGGCGGCCGCAGCTCGGTCGGGTTGGGGAAGCCGAACGACAGCGTCGGATCGTTATAGCTCTCGGCGATCGGCTGCATCTTCGACAGCATCTTCTGCCGCGACTGCGCTTGCTTGGCGGTCGAGGCCCGCGCGGAGTTCTTGGCGATATATTCCTGTAGCTTCTCGCGCTGCACCGCCTGGTTGGCGCGTGCCGCCTCGATCTGCGCGAGCCGCTCGGCACGCTGCCGCTCGAACGCGTCGTAGCCGCCCGGATACAGCGTGATCTTGCCGCCCTGCAGATGCAGGATGTGATCGACCACGTTGTTGAGGAAATCGCGCTCGTGGCTGACCACCACGATCGTCGCCTTATAGCCCTTGAGGAAGTCCTCGAGCCACATCACCGCCTCGAGATCGAGATGGTTCGAAGGCTCGTCGAGCAGCAGTAGGTCCGGCTGCGAGAACAGCAAAGCGGCAAGTGCGACGCGCATCTTCCAGCCACCCGAAAAGCTGTCGAGCGTGCGCGCCTGCATGTCCTCGTCGAAGCCGAGCCCGAGCAGGATCTGCGCGGCGCGGGCGGGTGCGGTATAAGCGTCGATCGCGATCAGCCGCTCGTACACGTCGCCGAGCCGGTCGGGATCCTCGCTCGTCTCGCTCTCGATCATCAGCGCGGCGCGCTCCAGATCGGCTTCGAGCACGGTCTCGAACGGGGTCTTCACGCCGTGCGGCGCTTCCTGCGCGAGATAACCGATGCGCGCGCCCTTCGGCATGTCGGCGGAACCGTCGTCCGGCTCCAACTGCCCTGCGATCACGCGCACCATCGTCGACTTGCCCGCGCCATTGCGCCCGATCAGCCCGACGCGCGAGCCCGGCGGCAACGCGGCCGTGGCGCCATCGAGGATAACGCGTCCGCCCAGGCGCACCGTGATATTGTTCAGATTCAGCATGGGCGTCCCGTTAGCAGATGCAGCATGGTTTTGCGAGGGTTGGGGAAGGGGGGCGTTTACGGCCCGATCCCTGATCTATGCGCTCTCGATCCTCCCCCGCCAGGGGGAGGTGGCGCCGAAGGCGACGGAGGGGGAGGACCACGCAACAGACGTTTCGCATGCCTCCCCCTCCGTCTGGCAAGCGCCAGCCACCTCCCCCTTGCGGGGGAGGATCAGATTGCCGATCCGTTCTCTATATAAGCCACCACCCCGGCAAAGCCCGGGGCCCAGTTGGAAAGGTCGTTGTAACGAAGCACAGTCCGCAGTTGGCCACGTCCCCCAACTGGGCCCCGGCCTTCGCCGGGGTGGTGCAGGTATTGGAATAGGGAGCCTATAAAACTCCCTCCCCTTCAGGGGAGGGAGCTATCAGGTTTCGTCCGACACTACCGCGTCGGCGGCGCTACCACTGCCGATCATCGCAGACGCCCGCCCACCAACATGGACCCTCACCCCAGAAACCAACCGCGTCTGCACGACCGCCGCGCCCGCCATCGCCGAGCCGGAGCGCGACACCCCCCGGTGCACCGTCACCCCGTGCAGCGCATCGGCCGGCTCCGCACCCGAGTCCGCAACGTCGTCCCGGTTACCATAATGCACCGAAACACCAGCAACCTGCGCCGCGACCGCCGCCACGCCACCCCCGCTCGCCAAACCAACACCCCGAACCCCAGGCTCGACCCCAGCATAAGCCTGCCGAAACGTCAGCGCCCGCTCCAGCGCCCCCTGCCAGCGATAGAACACATGCGCCCCGACCGTCGTGATCCGCGCGAGACTAGACGCCCACCAAGGCAAAATGCTCGTCGTATGAAACGACGTCGCCGCCCCGACCGGCGCATAGACGCTCCCACCCAGCGCCGCGCTTGCCACCGCCCGCGCGCGATCCCAAGCGCCCGGCTCGCGCGCACGGTTCATCGAGCCGTCGCACGTAAAGCTGAACTGGCACCCGGTCCGCCGCTCGGCGCCTTGATACACGACCCCGCAAACGCTGTTCGGAAAGGCCCGGTCACGCACCCGGTTCAACACCACCTGCGCCACCGCCCGCTGCCCATCCTCAGACTGCGACCGCGCCTCGTAATACACTGCCGCAGTCAGGCACTCCGCAGCGCGGCTCGCATCGTCGACAGAGTTGGAAGTCAGAAACGGCGGTGCGACAAACGGCGCCGCAGCCGCAAACGGCGCATCGGGTGCGGCCGTCGCGGTCTTCGCTGAGATATCGTCGGGCACATGCAACGCCATCCGGCTCAGCAAGGCTCGCGAATTGCGCTCCGGCTGGACTCGAGCGATCGCCGCCGGCCGATCTGCCGGCACGCACGACGTCGCCATCACCAGAGCGGGCAGGCTGATCAGCGCATGCGGATAAAGGCCGTAACCCGACGTCTTCATCCCCCCGCTCTAGGCCGCGGGGTTTAGGGACTGGTTAATGCGGCACGGGAGACGGGGGAAACGCCCGCTAAGGGAGCACACCCCCGTCATCCCGACGAAAGTCGGGACCTCGATCGGCAAGGACGGACGTGGAAGAGCGCGCTCCCGAAAGCTCGCCCCGACCAAACCCCCCGCGTCCGTCATCCTGACGAAAGTCAGGATCCAGGGTAACAAGCGTTGCCCTCAATGACTCTGAATCCTGACTTTCGTCAGGATGACGGGGAGGGCGCGAGAATAAGGGGAAGGGTCCCCTACCTCAGTGAACGAACCGCGCCACCACATCGCGATACGACCGCGAAACCTTCACGCTCGCACCAGAATTCAACACCAGGAAACACTCGCCATTGGTATGCGGCTTAACCTGCTTCACCAAATCGAGGTTCACGATCGTTGACCGATGCACCCGCTGGAACCGCCTTGGATCGAGCCGCTTCTCTAGATCCTTCATAGTCTCGCGCAAAATCAGCGTATTATCGCCGGTATAGATGCACATGTAATCGCCGGCCGCATCGATCCGCTCGATCGTATCGACATCGACGCGGAAGATTTGCCCGCGATCCTTGATGTTGATGAGCTTCTCGAACCGGTTCGCCGACACGGCGTCCCCATCCGGCATGTCCGCCGCTGCATCCGGCGCCACATCGGCAAGCACTTCGCGTAACCGATCGACTTCCTCGACCCCGCGCTTCTCGGACAGACGCTGTCGAACCCGCTCGATCGTATCCGCCAGCCGCGATTCCTCGACCGGCTTCATCAGATAATCGACCGCCTGCGCCTCGAACGCGCGCAACGCATGATCCGAATACGCGGTCACGAACACGAACAAAGGCGGCTCGACCTCCATCAGCCCCTGTACGACGGAGAACCCGTCGAACCCCGGCATCTGGATATCAAGGAAGACCAGGTCGGGCTTGTGCGTCTTGATCGCGCGAATCGCCTCGCGCCCGTTCGAGCATTTTTCGATGATCTCGACGTCTTCATGGGCCTGGAGTCGGAGTTCCAGCCCCTGGATCGCCAGCGGCTCGTCGTCGACGAGAATGGTACGGATGGTCATGCGGCCTCTCTGTTCACGTCTTCAAGCTGATACGGAATCTCGATCTCGACCGAGAAGCCGCCAGCGGGCGTGGAGCGGGTTTCGAAACGGTGGTCGGGCCCATATGCCTGAGCCAACCTGTCTCTAATATTAGCGAGCCCCACGCCTGTGGATTGGCTTGAACCGATCCGGCCCTCGATCAAGCCCGGACCGGTATCGGATACGGCGATCTGCACGCGTTCCCCGGCGAGCCGCACTTCGACGCAGATTTCGGCGCCTTCCTCCTGCGGCGTGACGGCATATTTGATTGCGTTTTCGACGAGCGGTTGCAGCAGCAGCGACGGCAATCGCGCCCGTTCGGCACGCGGATCGATGTCGAACTTCGGCCGCATCCGATCCTCGAAGCGCATCTTCTCGATCTCCAGATACAGCTTCAGCTGGTCCACCTCCTGCGCGACGGTGACATGCGCGGTCGGCTCGTTCGCCAGCGTATAGCGCAGGAACGACGACAGCCGGCTCAGCATCGCGTTCGCCCGCTCGGTCTGCTTGAGCAGCACCAAAGTCGAGATCGAGTTCAACGTGTTGAACAGGAAATGCGGATTGAGCTGATAGCGCAGCATCGCCAGCTGCGCCGACGACGCCTGGTTCTCGAGATGCTCCATCTGGTCGATCTGCTGCTCGACGATCAGGTAGAAGTTGATCCCGAAATACAGCGCCGACCACCCGAACAGCACCGTGAAGGTGACGTACACCGACCCGAGCAGCCGCGTGAGGGTCACCCCCGGCGTCGCGGTCGCGATGAACGAGAAGGTGAACGCGTCGAGCACCGCATACAGGAACGTCGCGGCGGCGAGCGTCGCGATCGTCAGGAAAATGCCGACCAGCCGGTTCATCCGGCGGTACTGGCCGTACATCGTCGAGAGCAGCAGCGTGATGCAGTAACCGACGATCGCCTCGACGATCACCGGGATCACCCCGTCGAGCGACAGCCCGTTCGAGATCGACACGACCCCGCGCAGCAGCAGATACCCGCTCCACCCGACAGCCTGCAGGATCCAGAACGCCCGCGCCTTGTTCTCAAAAAACGGCCGCGCGGTGAAGGGCAGGCGCCGGGTCGAGTTCAAGGCGGACGAGCCGGGGGGCGGGGCGGAAGAATTAGCCATTGGCCCACCGTCTTACACGCCGCGCAAGGCACACGCAAAAGCCGAACGGTCTGGTCGGGGGCAAGGCCGCAAAACGAAAAGACCGCCGCATCCCGAGGGAAGCGGCGGCCAATTCGACCGATTGGGTCAGGCGCGCTTTAGAACGTGAAGCGAGCACCGATACGGATCGAGTAGAGCGACTGGTTCACGTACACCTGGTCAGGCTGCGGCGTGAAGTTCGCGCTGCCGCCGACCGGCGAGTAGCGATACTGGGCGCAAGCCTGTCCGGCGTTGGTCGCCACGGCGCCATAGGTGCCACCGGCAGGATTGGCCGCACCTGGCGCGATGCCGGTCGGCACCGCGGTCTGCAAGCACTGCACGCGGACCACCGGGGTGTTGTACGGGAAGACGTACTCGCGCTGCTGGCCCCAGTTCTTGTTGATGAAGTTCGTGAAGTTCTCGATGTCCGCGAACAGCGTGATGCGCGAGCCGCCGACGAAGGTCGGAATTTCCTGCGCAACGTGAAGGTCGAGACGCGTGAACCACTTCGAGTTGAAGCCGTTGCGCGGCGCAGTCTTGCCACGATATTTGCCGAGACCCGACGAGTCGATGAACGCGTTGACCGCATCGCGGACCGCAGCGCTGCTGTACGAGACCTTCGCATCGTCCAGCGTCGGCACGTACATCAGATAGCGGTTGCCGCCCGTACCGGAGTTCGAGCTGACGCCCGTGGTACCGAATACCGACGCGCGGCCGCTGCCGTTGTTGCCGAAATCCTGGAACGTGTAGCTGAACGGATGACCGATCCGCGATTCGCCGAACAGAGCGAACGTGGTCTTGTAGTCCCCGAAGAAGGCGTGGTCGTAGTTCACGCCGTACTTGAAGAAGTACTTAACCTGATCGTTCGAGATGCCATAGGCGACGTTGTTGGGATCGACGAACGCACCGTTCGAATAGTTCGACCCCGCGGTCGACGACGTCGCCGGCGCTGCGTCCTTGACGTCCTGGTACGTGAAGCTGCCGTTGATGCTCAGCCCCGAATCCCATGCCTTGTCGAGACGCGCGACGGCGATGTAGGCGCGCCCCTTCTTGGTGTTGGTCAGCAGGATGTCGGTGTTGGTGTTGGTGCTCGTCGCACCGCCATCGATCAGGTTCTGGTAACGCTGGCGACCGTCCGGGGTCAGCGAACCGGCGATCGGCACCGAACGGATGTCGGTGAAATACACCTGGTTGCGAACCTTCGAGTACAGCAGGTCGGCACCGAACACCCAATCGTCACCGAGCGGTCCGAGGTTCGCCGTATATTCGCCCGTCAGCGTGGCGCGCCACTGCGACGGGATCTTGAAGTTCGGGTCGAGTGCGTTGACCGTCGCGTTCGCGGGAACCGAACCGTTGGTCAGGAACGTGTTGGCCGCGGTTGGAACCGACGTACCGGTCACGCCGGTCAGGAGGGCCGCGGCGGTTGCTGCCTGCTGGGCAGCCGGAGTGCCGGCGGGGAAGCCGTTGAACCCGGTCGCCGTGCGGCTGACGTTGAACGAATTGGTCAGCACGCCGGTGTTCGAGAAGCTGTTCGACACATAGACGTCGGGGGTGCCGCCGCCGAAGACGCCGCCGCCGCCGCGGATGCTGATGCGCTGCGCAGGCTTCCAGTCGAAGCCGGCGCGCGGCTGGAACAGATCGAACCCGGAGATGTTCGCGCTGTTGTTGTTGATGTTGACGCGCTGGCCGTTGACGATCGCGCCATTGGCATAGCGCGCTGCGAACGCGGCGCTGAGAGGCGGATTGTCATCCATCGCATACAGGTCGTAGCGCGCGCCGAAGCTGACGTTCAGCGTCGGCGTCACCTTCCACGAGTCCATCACGCCGAACGTGTAGCTCTGGTAGCCGAACTGTGCTGCGGCGGCATTGGGATCGAGTGCGGCCAGACCGTTATTGCCCACGATCGCGTTGCCGTACGCAAACGACCCTGCATTGCGGTTCTGCAGGTCTGCGATCGAGTCGAAGTAATAGCTGCCGGCGCTGTTCTGCAGGAACGAGTTGAAGATCGACACGCTCGAGATTTCGGTGAACACGCGAACGTCATGGTCGTTCATGGTCAGGCGAGCCTGGACCAGGCCACCCCATGTTTCGGTGCGCAGTTCGTTGGTCTGGCGCGAGCTGTCCGGACCGAACGACACGGTGCCGGCGTTGTTCTCGCAGGCGGTCGGCGAGACGGTCAGGCCCGCTGTCGCGGCCGTGCTCGTCGGGTTGGTGCAAACACGGAACTGCGCGAAGCCGCGGCCGAGCAACGGATCCTGGATACGCGTGTAGTTCTTGTAGAATCCGCGGACTTCGGTCGAGAAGCTGTCTGACCATTCCGAGTTCAGCTGCGCGACACCGGTGTGCAGGCGGTTGCCCTGGATATAGGCGTTCGACGCCAGGCCCAGACCGGTCGGTGCGGTCGGGAAGGTGTTCTGGAGCAGGTTGATGGCGTCGTTGGCGTAGGTGTAGGTCAACGACAGACGCTGCTTGTCGGTGATGTTCGCATCGATCTTGGCGACGACGCGGTCGTCCTTGTCGCCGAGGTTACGCAGCACGCCGCCGGTGTCGTAATTGTAGACCGACTTCGCGATCGCGCTGATCTGGTCGACCTGCGCCTGGCTGATGCCCAGGATGCTGGTGCCGGCATTGTTGTCGGTCGGACCCTCGGCGATCGGACGGCCACCGCGAAGGCGCTCGCCGGCGACCATGAAGAACAGCTTGTCCTTGATGATCGGGCCGGACAGTTCGGCGCCGTAGTTCTCGGTCTTGAAGTTGGGGACGCTGACGCGCAGGTCCTTGGTGCGCTTGCCGACGAACTCGTCGCGCGACTGCGAGTAGAAGCCGGTGCCGTGGAAATCGTTGGTGCCCGACTTCAGCACGATGTTGATCGCGCCGCCCTGGAAGTTGCCCTGGCGCACGTCATATGGTGCGACCTGTGCCTGGAACTGGCCGATAGCATCGAGCGGGATCGGCGAACGGCGGCTGGGCAGGCCATCGCTGTTCAGGCCGAAATTGTCGCTGACCGACACGCCGTCGACGGTGAAGCGGTTATAGCGCGCATTCTGGCCGGCGAACGAGACCGAACGGCCGCCCGAGGGGCTGTCGTCGAGGCGGGCGAACGGATCGCGACGCTCGAGGTCGCGGATGTCGCGGTTGACCGAAGCAATGTTGGCGATCTGGCGCGCGTTGAGGACGGTCGTCGGCCCCTGGGAGATAGACCGCGCGTTGGGCAGGCTGGCGGCGGTCACGACGATCTCGTCGGCGCCACCAGCAGCGTCGGTGGCCAGATCGATCGGCAGATCGAACGCCTGCGCGACGGTGATGTTGACGTCGGTGACCTGCTTGCTGCCATAGCCGGCTGCTGCGACGGCAACGGTGTAGGGGCCGCCGGGACGCAGGCCGTTGACGTTGAACGTGCCCGATGTGTCGGTGGTCGCGGTCGAGCGCGAACCCGTCGAGGGGCTGGTGATCTCGACAGTCGCGCCGTTAACCGGCGCGCCATTCGCGGTCACCGTGCCGCGGATCGAGGAGGTGGTTTCCTGCGCGGACGCAGTCATCGGGGCGATCAGCGCAATCGCTGCCGCACCCAGGAATAGGTTGTTACGCATTGAAGTTCCCCTTTGAGCTTCTGCTCGAGATCCGCGACTTTTCGTTCGGCCTGCCGCGCCCCTGCACGCGGGATATTTCGGTTCTGTGACATTGGCGAGTCGGGAAGTGTCACAGACACACTCGGTCATGGTGCGTTGCAAAAAAGCAACGGAATCGAACCCTTTCGGGGCAGGTGGAACCAATGCGGAGAGTGTGGTCCGGGCCTAGCTGGCGGCGACTATCGCGGCCCATTCGGCTTCGGTGATCACGCGGATGCCGAGGTCGGTGGCTTTCTTGAGCTTCGATCCTGCACCGGGGCCAGCGATGACGAGACCGGTCTTGCTCGACACCGACGCGGCGACGCGGGCGCCGAGCGCTTCCGCCTGCGCCTTTGCCTCGTCGCGGCTCAGCGTTTCGAGGCTGCCGGTGAAGACCAGGATCTGGCCCGTCACGGGCGACTCGCGGGTTTCGTGCACGACGTCCGCGGGCTTCACTTCGCGCAACAGGTCGAACACGACTCGGCGGTTGTGCGGCTCGGCGCAGAATCCGACGAGCGCGCTGGCGACCTCGGGGCCGATCCCCGCCGTCTCGATCGCACCGACCAGCAGCTTGTCGCGACGGAGCACGAATTTCCGCTCGGGTTCGCCGATGACGGGTTCGATCTGGCTGCGCAGGAACACCGCGTGGCGTAGCACCGTGCCGAGCGCGCGCGCGGACACATAGCGTCGCGCAAGGTCACGCGCGGTAATCTCGCCGACGTGGCGGATGCCGAGCGAGAACAGGAACCGGTCGAGCGGGATCGTCCGCTTGGTCTCGATCGCCGCGATGACCTTCGCCGCCCACACCCGCCCGTCCTTCTTGCGCGCGGCGAGTTGCTCCTCGGTCAGGCGGAAGATGTCGGCAGGCGACTCGATCAGCCCGTCGCAGAAGAACGCCTCGATCAGCGTCTGGCCGAGCCCGCCGATGTCGAACGCGTGACGCGAGGCGAAATGGATCAACCGCTCGACGCGCTGCGCCGGGCAGATCAGCCCGCCGGTGCAGCGATAGACGACCTCGCCTTCCTCGCGCTCTGCCGCGGACCCGCATTCGGGGCAGACATGCGGGAAGACATACGCCTCGCGCTCGGCGTCCGGGGTCAGGTTCTCGACGATCTGCGGGATCACGTCGCCGGCGCGCTGGACCAGCACGCGGTCGCCGGGGCGCACGCCGAGTCGCTCGATCTCGTCGGCATTGTGCAGCGTCGCGTTGGTCACGACGACGCCGCCGACGGTGACCGGCGAGAGGCGCGCGACCGGAGTCATCGCGCCGGTGCGCCCGACCTGGATGTCGATCTTTTCGAGCAAAGTCTGCGCACGCTCGGCCGGAAACTTGTGCGCGATCGCCCAGCGCGGCGCCTTGGCGACCTGACCCAATCGTGCCTGCCAGTCGAGCCGATCGACCTTGTAGACCACGCCGTCGATATCGAACGGCAGATCGGCGCGCTCGGCTTCGATCTTGCGGTACACGTCGAGCGCCGCGACCGTTCCTTCGACCCGCGCGAACCCTTCGGCGATCGGGAAACCCCAGCCGCGCAAGGTGTCGACGACCTCGGCCTGTGTCTCGCCCGGCACGACGCTCGCCTCGCCCCAGCCATGCGCAAGGAACCGCAGCGTCCGGCTTGCGGTGACGCTCGCGTCCTTCTGGCGGAGCGACCCGGCTGCGGCATTGCGCGGATTGGCGAATTGCCGCGCGTCCTTGCCGCTCTCCTCCGCTTCGGCGAGCAGGCGCGCGTTCAAGGCGGCGAAGTCGTCCTTCGCCATATACACCTCTCCGCGAACCTCGAAGATCGGGGGCGCTTCACCCTTCAACTGTTGGGGGATGTCGCCGATGGTACGGACGTTGGCCGTCACGTCCTCGCCGACCTGGCCATCGCCACGCGTGAGGGCCTGCACGAGGCGTCCGTCCTCATACCGCAGCGAACACGACAGCCCGTCGATCTTCGGCTCGGCGGTCAGCGCCACCGGTGCGTCGTCCGCCAGTTTCAGGAACCGGCGGACACGCGCGACGAACTCCTCGACCTCCTCGTCCGCAAACGCGTTGTCGAGGCTCATCATCGCCTTGGCATGCGCGACCTTCGCGAGGTGCCCCGCGGGTGCAGCACCGACGGTCCGGCTCGGCGAATCGGTCCGCACCGCCGCCGGAAATGCCGCCTCGAGCGCCGCATTGCGCCGCACCAGCGCGTCATAGTCTGCGTCGCTGATCTCGGGCGCGTCGTCGGTGTGATAGCGCGCGTTATGATACGCGATCTGCGCGGCGAGCGTCTCCAACTCGGCGGCGGCTTCGATCTCGGTCGCGGGAAGGTCGGGCATCGTGCCGGGTTAGGGGAGGGCGCCACCTTTCGACAAGACCTGGATCAACATGGCGTGAACATTCGCCCGACTTGCGCGCTGACATCCCAAGGCATTTTCAGGGAAACATGATCATGACAGACACCAGCCGTCGAGACCTCTTCAAGGGCGCCGCCGTCACCGGCCTCGCCGCCGCCGCCGCACCCGCATTCGCGCAAGGTGCTGCGCCACTCGCCGATCCGAAGACCAAATATCCCTCGCAACCCTTCCCCGAACAGCGCCAGAAATGGCCCGCGCTCCAGCGCAACATGCACCCGGTTCCGGATTGCGGTGAGGCGAGCTACCGCGGCTCAGGCCGCCTAGCGGGACGCAAGGCACTCGTCACCGGCGGCGATTCGGGGATCGGTCGTGCGGCCGTCATAGCGTTCTCGCGTGAAGGCGCCGACGTCGCGATCAACTACTATCCGACCGAAGAGCCGGATGCGCAGGACGTCGCTAAGTTGCTTCGTGCGGAGGGGCGCAAGGTCGTCCTGATCCCCGGCGACCTGACCGATGCGAAATTCTGCAACGACCTGATCGCGCGCGCCAATCGCGAGCTTGGCGGGCTCGACGTCCTCGTCAACAACGCGGCCTACCAGCAGTCGAAGGACTCGATCGCCGAGATCAGCTTCGAGCAGTTCGATCGCACCATGAAGACGAACGTCTACGCGATGTTCCACCTCTGCAAGGCGGCGATCCCGCTGATGAAGCCGGGCGCGTCGATCATCAACACCGCCTCGGTCAACTCGGTCAGCCCCGAGAAGGAGTTGCTCGATTATGCCTCGACCAAGGGCGCGATCCTGATCTTCACCAAGGCGCTCGCGAAGCAACTCGCCAAGCAGGGCATCCGCGTCAACGCGGTAGGGCCGGGCCCGATCTGGACGCCCTTGCAGGTCGCGGGCGGGCAATTGCCGGGCAAGATGGGTGAATTCGGCCAGGATACGCCACTCGGCCGCGCCGGCCAGCCAGCCGAACTGGCGGGTCTCTACGTTGCGCTGGCGGACCCGAGCGACAGCTACACCACTGGCAGCTTCTTCGGCGCGAACGGCGGCACCGGCGCGTCCTGAATTCGCCCATCATCCTGGCGAAGGCCGGGGCCCAGTTGGCAGGGTCGTTGTAAGGGAGCACCGTGTTCCCCAACTAAACTTTCCCAACCGGGCCCCGGCCTTCCGGGGTGAAATCGGGGGTGCGATGAAAACAGCCGCTATGATGATCACCATGGTCTTTGCCGCCCCCGCCGCCGCCCAGCAGACTCACGTCTCCCCTAAGCCGGCCCCGGCGATTGGATACGACTGGAACGACGATTCGTCCGCCGACGACCGCGTCCAGCAATCGCTATGGCCGCGATCCGACGCCAGTGCCGCCGGGCTCGACGACATGATCCACACCGAACAGGCACCGGTCCGTGCGGTGATCCACGAAGACGGCGCGTTCGGCAGCCGGGCGCTGCACGGCCTGCGCAAAGTCGGCGGCGATTACATCGTCGTGCCAGTGCTGAAGATCCACTTGGGTCACCCGCGGCAGGCGATGCCCTGAGATCAGCCTTTCGCGGCACCGTTCTCCCACGAACGGGGGGGGGCCAGGGTCACGGATGCCGTGGGTGGTATCCTGGCCCCCGCTTTCGCGGGGGAACGATAGTGGTTATTTGGCTTTAACCTGAGCGCGTTAAGCCCGCTCCAGCAGCCGCTCCGCCTGAGCCCGCGCCTCATCCGTAATCTGCGCGCCGGACAACATCCGCGCGATCTCTTCCCGACGCTCCTCCTCGCTCAAAGCCCGCACGCCGGTCCGCGTGACCGTGCCGTCGCTGCTCTTCGCGATCAGCAGATGCTTCGCCCCGCGCGCCGCAACCTGCGGGCTGTGCGTCACCACCAGCAGCTGCGTGCTCAGCGCCAGCCGCGCGAGTCGCTCGCCGATCGCGCTCGCTACGGCGCCACCGACGCCGCGGTCGATCTCGTCGAACACCATCGTCGACGCGCCGCCTTCCTCCGCCAGTGCCACTTTCAGCGCGAGGATGAAGCGCGACAATTCGCCGCCCGATGCGATCTTGGTCAGCGCCGCGAACGGCGCACCCGGATTGGTCGAGATCTCGAACTCGACCCGGTCCTTGCCCGCCGCCGACCAGCCCTCTTCACCAAGCGGCGCCACCACCGTCTGGAACCGAGCTGCGTCCAGCTTCAACGGCGCCAACTCGCCTGCCACCGCCACGTCGAGGCGTTTCGCTGCCGCCAACCGCCGCTTCGTCAAAGCATCCGACGCCGCATCGAATGCCTTCCGCGCCGCCGCCACCCGCGCCTCGATCTTCGCAATCCCGCCTTCGCCCGCATCGAGCCGTTCCAGCCGCGCGCGCATCTCGTCCGCCAGCGCCGCCAGGTCGTCCGGCTGCACGCGGTGCTTGCGCGCCATCGCCCGAAGCTCGAACAACCGCGCCTCGTCATCCTCCAGCGCGCGTGGGTCATACGCCATGTCCGCCCGCGCATCGCGCAAGCTCTCCTCCGCCACCGAAGCCTCGATCACCGCGCGATCGACCGCCGCCAGCGCATTGCCGAGCGCGACATGATCCTCCGCAATGCGCTCGAGCACGCGGGCGGCCTGGCGCAGCTTCGCCATCCCGCCGTCCTTGCCCTCGAGGAAATCGTCGATCGCCGCCAAGTCGTCCGCGATCTTCTCCGCGCGCTGCATCGACCGCCGCGTATCCGCCAGCGTCTCCTCCTCGCCCGCGACAGGCGCCAACGCGGTCAGCTCGGCAACCGTATGCTCGAGCCATTCGCGATCCCGCGCCGCCGTTTCGATATCCGCGCGAGCCGCCGCCAACTCCGCTTCGGCGGCCCGAAACGCAGCGTACGCCTTCCCGGTAGCCCCAGGCTCGGTCCGCCCGAAGATGTCGAGCAGCGCCCGATGCCCGCGCGCATTCAGCAGCCCGCGTTCGTCATGCTGCCCGTGGATTTCGACCAGATGCGGCGCCATCTCGCGCAGCAGCCCCGCCGACGCCGGCTGGTCGTTGACGAACCCGCGACTGCCCCCATCCGCCTTGACGATGCGCTTTACGATCAGCGGTTCGCCGTGCTCGATCTCCAGCCCGTTCTCGTCGAACAACAGCGCGAGTGGCGACTCGGGGGCAGGGGCATCGAACGTCGCGGTCACGACAGCCTGAGCAGCGCCATGCCGCACCAGCCCGCTGTCGCCACGGCCGCCCAGCGCCAGCCCCAACGCGTCGAGCAGGATCGACTTGCCCGCGCCGGTCTCGCCGGTCAGCACGCCGAGTCCTTCGCCGAATCCCAGATCCAGCGCCTCGATAAGCACCACGTCGCGAATGGAAAGGTCTGTCAACATCACGCGCGTCCTAAACCATTCGCATGGGATGTTGATCCCCAATTGTTCTCGTATTCGTCGGGCTCAGGTCCCAGGCGTCGTCCGCGTCGCGCTGCCCGGACCAACCGGTGCAGGCGTCGCAACGCTGCCGGCGCCGGTGCCGCCGGAGTCACCCTTGACCTTGGGAATCTCGATCGGGCCGGTCGCGGGCGCGCCTGCCGTACCGGTCGGCACGGGAACTTCACCCGGCGCCAGCGGTGCGATCGGCTTCACCGGATGGTCCTGCATCAGCTTGTAGGCGTGATCATACCAGTCGGTGCCCGGATAGTTGCGACCCAGCACCGCGGCGGCCTTCTCGGCCTCGATCGGCACGCCGAGCTGTAGATACGTCTCGGTCAGCCGCATCAGCGCCTCGGGCGTGTGCGTGGTCTGCTGGAACTTGTCGATCACGGTGCGGAACCGGCCGTTCGCTGCGAGCCACTGCCCGCGCGTCTCGTAGAACCGCCCGATCTCCATCTCCTTGCCGGCGAGATGGTCGTTGACCAGATCGATCTTCAGCCGCGCATCCGACGCATAGCGCGTGTTCGGATAGCGGCGCATCAGTTCGCCGAGCGAATCGAGCGCCTGGCGCGTAATCTTCTGGTCACGCGTCACGTCGGTGATCTGCTCGTAATAGCCGAGCGCGATCAGGTAATAGGCGTAGGGCGCGTCGCGGTTACCTGGATGCACCGCGAGGAAACGCTGCGCCGAGCTGATCGACGCGGTGTAATCCTTGGCGAGGTAATAGCTGAACGCCGACATGATCTGCGCACGGCGCGCCCAGATCGAATAGGGATGCTGGCGCTCGACCTCGTCGAACAGCTGTGCCGCCTCCTTGTAGCGCCCCTGATCGAGCCGTGCCTTGGCGGTCGAGTACAGCGTTCCCACGTCACGCGCGACGTAAGGAAGGTCGCCCTTGGCGGAACGACCCGCACAACCGGCCATGGGGAGCGCAAGCGCTGCGATGAGCGTGACAGCAAAGGCACGCGACATGCTCGGAAGGGACTGGGGGATACGCATCGGCGTTGTCCTTAGCGTATGCGGGGCTTCGCGAACAATCCCTTTCGCCACCCCCGTTCGGCGCCTTAATACCGGCTCCGCGGTTGCCGACCATGGGGGGTTTCCGTGAGCCGGATCACACGGCAATAGTCGTGCGTTGCCGACCCGTCATTCCAGTCGAGGATATCCCATGCCCGCCACCCTGCTGCATACCCACCGCGTCGAGAAGCCCTGGGGTCGCGACACGCTCTGGCCCGGGTTCGAGGATGCCGCCCCCGGTACGCCGCCGATCGGCGAAGTCTGGTTCCAGGAGCCCGGCAACACCACGCCCGACCTGCTGATCAAATACCTGTTCACCAGCGAGAAGCTGTCGGTCCAGGTCCATCCCAACGACGAACAGGCACATGCTCGCGGCCTGCCGCGCGGCAAGGACGAGTGCTGGACGGTCCTCGCCGCCGAGCCGACCTCGACGATCGCGGTCGGCACCAAGCAGCCGATCTCGAAGGACGAACTGCGTCAGTCGGCGATCGACGGCACGATCGAGGACAAGCTCGATTGGAAGCCGGTCAAGGCAGGCGATTTCCTGTACTGCGCGTCGGACACGATCCACGCGATCGGCGGTGGCGTGACGGTGATCGAAGTCCAGCAGAACTCTGAGACCACCTACCGCCTCTACGATTACGGCAGCGACCGCGAGCTTCACCTCAAGGACGGCATCGAGGTCGCCGACCCCACGCCCTACGTCCCCGTCGCGCCGCCGATCGAAGTCGAGACCGGCCGCACGATCATGGTCGAGGGCCCCAAGTTCGTGCTCGAGCGCTGGAAGGGCGGCGACCACGTCGTCAACCTGCCCGAGGACACGACCGGCTGGGTAATCCCGATCACCGGCTCGGGCGATGTCGCTGGCGTCGCGTTCAAGGCTGGTGAGTGTGCGACGATGACCGGCAGCGAGACGGTCTCGACGAGCGCGGATGCCGACGTGCTGTTCGCGTATCCGCTGGCGAAACGGATCTGAGCGAAGCGCCACGGCTGCCTACGTTGCCCGCACCTCCTTGTTCTCCCGCGAAGGCGGGAGCCCAGTTTGGGTCCCCGCCTTCACGGGGAAACAAGTGGTTGAGGGCAAACGCCACCCCAACCACCACCACCCCGGCGAAGGCCGGGGCCCAGGTGGAAAGGTGGCAATAATGGAGAACCACGCTCCGTTAGCTACGTCCCCCAACTGAGCCCCGGCCTCCGCCGGGGTGGCGTCTTGTGAGCAAGTTCGCGTTCCACGACATCGAGCCCCCAAACTCACCCCGCATTAACCCACCCCCTGTAACCCCCAGACCATGCTCCGCATCCTAACCCTCTCCACCCTGTTCCCGGATGCGACCCGCCCCAATTTCGGCGTCTTCGTCGAACGCCAGACGCTCGGCCTCGCCGCGCACCCCGACGTGTCATTGCAAGCGGTAGCACCGATAGGCCTCCCGCCAGGCCCGCTCCGCCACCTCGGTCACTACGCGACCCTCGCCACGCTGCCGACACACGAACGCTGGAAAGGCATCGACCTCCACCGTCCGCGCTTCACGGTCCGCCCGTTCCTCCAGGGCCGCCATCACGCCGCAGCGTTGCAGCGCGCGCTCATCCCCGTCCTCGACGCGATCCGCGAAGACTTCGCGTTCGACGTCATAGACGCCTCGTTCTTCTTCCCCGACGGTCCCGCCGCGGTCGCACTCGGCGAGCGCTACGGCGTCCCCGTCTCGATCAAGGCGCGCGGCTCCGACATCCACATCTGGGGCAACGCGCCCGCCACCGCCGCGCAGGTCCGCGACGCAGGCCGCAACGCCGCGGGCATGCTCGCAGTCAGCGCCGCGATGAAGGCCGACATGGTCGCGATAGGCTTGCCCGCCGATCGCATCCGCGTCCACCACACCGGCGTCGACCAGGATCGCTTCCATCCCGTCGACCGCGCCGCCGCCAAGGCAGCCCTCGGTGTCGCCGGCCCACTGGTCGTCTCGGTCGGCGCGCTGATCCCGCGCAAGGGCCACGACATCGTCATCGACGCGGTCGCCGCACTCCCCGGCGTCACGCTCTTGATCGCAGGGCAGGGCCCCGCGCGCGCGACACTGGAAGCGCAGATCGCACGCCTCGGCATAGCCAACCGCGTCCGCCTGCTCGGCGCCGTGCCGCATGCCGAAATCTCGAAGCTGATCGCCGCTGCCGATGTCAGCGCGCTTGCCTCCGAGTCCGAAGGCCTGGCCAACGCCTGGGTCGAATCGCTCGCCTGCGGTACTCCGATCGTCATCACCGACGCCGGCGGCGCGCATGACGTGGTGACATCCCCCGAGGCAGGCCGCGTCACGATCGGCGACCCGCTTGCCTTCGCCGCCGCGATCGGCGCCCTACTGGCCGATCCGCCGCCGCCCCATGCAACACGCGCCACAGTCGCCAGCTTCACCTGGGAAGCCAACACCGCCGCGCTCTACGAGCACCTGACGACGCTCGCCGCGAATCACTAAATCTAGAATCCTCCCCCGCCAGGGGGAGGTGGCACCGAAGGTGACGGAGGGGGAGGGCACGGAACGGCGGTTTCACCTTTCCTCCCCCTCCGTCTGGCAAGTGCCAGCCACCTCCCCCTAGCGGGGGAGGATCAGCAGTCTCAGATCACCCCTCGAGCGGGTACAGCGCCGCCACGATCCAGCGACCTTCGCCACGCAGAACCGCCCAAGCCCGAGCGGCAGCACGGCTATCCATAGCCTCGATCCCAAACCCCCGCGCCTCGACCGCCTTCTTGAACGCAAGCGGTGGCTGGCGAAGCGCGGAACCGGTACCCAGCAACAGAAACTCCGGCGGCGGATCGAGCGCCAGCAACACCGCCACGTCCGCCTCGCCGAGAGCCTCGAACGCCGGCGGCTCCCAGCCATCCACCCGCTCGGGACTGATCAGCAGAGCGGTGTAATACCCGTCATCGACCTTGAACCCAGCCCGACCGATCGCCGAGATCATCGGCCCATCGGTCTTCTCGCGGTCCATCCTCATGACAAAACCCCGTCACCCCCGTGAAGGCGGGGATCCATATTGGCAACCGCCAGCGACTCGATCGCGACGCCAGCCACTATGGGTTCCCGCCTCCGCGGGAATGACGAGCGCTCGAAGATCAACGCTCGACCTTCGGACCAACCCGCTCGGCACCGTCCTGCACGCCGCCCTTGCGCGGCGCAGGATCGGCCCGCAGCCCCAGCGTGATCAGCAGCGACGACGACACGTAGATCGACGAGTACGTGCCGACGACGATGCCGAGGATCATCGCCGCGGTGAACCCGCGCAGCACGTGGCCGCCCAGTACCAGCATCGCGACCAGCGCGAGCAGGATCGTCACCGACGTCATCACGGTACGCGGCAGCGTCTCGTTCACCGACAGGTCGATGATCTCGCGCATGTCCATCTTCCGATACCGGCGCATGTTCTCGCGGATACGGTCGTCGATCACGATCTTGTCGTTGATCGAGTACGAGATGATCGTCAGCACCGCCGCGACGATGTTCAGGTCGACCTCGAAATAATCCCGCATCAGCGCGAAAAAGCCGAGCGTCATCAACAGATCGTGGACGATCGCAACGATGGTCGAGACGCCGAACTGCCATTCGAACCGGACGACTGCGAAAAGCGCAATGCCCAGGATCGAAAGGCCGACCGCGAGCAAGCCCTTGGTGATCAGTTCGTCGGAGACCTTGCCCGAGATCGTGTCGTATTTCGAGAACGTCGAGCCTGGGAATTTCGCGACGATGTCGTCCGAAACCTTCTTCACCAGTCGGTTGGTTGCGCCTTCGTCACCGCTTTCCGGCAATGGCAGTCGGATCGACAGCGTCTTGGGATCACTGAACGACTGGATCGATGCCTCGCCGACGCCGAGCCGGTCGACCTCGGTTCGGACTGCCTCGATAGAAGGCGGCGTCGCGAAGTTCTGTTCGATCAGGACGCCGCCGACGAAATCGACACCCATGTTCAGGCCGCGGAATGCGACAAGGCCTACCGCGAGAAGTGAGAGGATCAGGGTCAGCCCGAACGCCCATTTGCGGAGCGAGACGAACTTGAGGTTCGTGTTGTCGGGAACGAGTTTCAGCAGGCGCATTGTTGTCTCCCGCCTCAAATATTGATCGTGGTGGGGCGGTTCTTCCGCAGCCACAGCGCGACCATCATCCGCGTGAACGTGACGGCGGTGAACACCGACGTGCAGATCCCGATCAACAGCACGACCGCGAAGCCCTTCACCGGACCCGAGCCGAGCAGCAGCATGATCACGCCGGTGATGGCGTGCGTCACGTTCGCCTCGAAGATCGTCCGCGATGCTTCCTTGTAGCCTAGCTCGACCGACTGGACGACGCTACGCCCGCGGCGCCGCTCCTCGCGAATACGCTCGTTGATCAGCACGTTGGCATCCACCGCGGTCCCGATCGTCAGCACGAACCCGGCGATACCGGGCAGCGTCAGCGTCGCGTTCAACATCGCCATGACCGCGACGATGACCAGGATGTTGATGACCACCGCGAGGTTCGCATACAGGCCGAACCGTCCGTAGGTGACGAACATGAACACGATCACGAGCAGCGCGGCGACGATCGATGCCAGCACGCCGGCGCGGATCGAATCCTTGCCGAGATCGGGGCTGACGGTGCTCTCGGCGATCGTCTTCAAATTGACCGGCAGCTTGCCCGACCGCAGCGAGATCGCCAGCGCATTCGCCGACTCGACGGTGAAGTTGCCCGAGATCGACGCGCGACCGCCCAGGATCGGCTCGTTGATGTTCGGCGCGGAGATCACCGAATTGTCGAGGATGATCGCGAACGGCTTGTTAGTGTTCTCGGTCGTCACCTTGGCGAAGCGTCGGCCACCGACCGCGTCGAACGTGATCGCCACCTGCGGCGCGTTGGTCTGCGGTTCGAACTCCTGGCGCGCATCGGCGAGCTGGTCGCCCGAGATGATCACCGATCGCTTGACCGCGATGAACGGCACGCCGCGCGGATTGCCCGGATATGGCAGCACCTGGCTGCCGACCGGGGCGATCCCCTTGACCAGGTCGGCCGGATTCGCAGTCTCGTCGACCAGCTTGAACTCGAGCTTGGCGGTCTTGCCGATCAGCTCCTTCAGCGCCTGCGGGTTCTTCAGGCCCGGCACCTGCACCACGATCCGCGTCGCGCCCTGGCGAACGATCGTCGGCTCCTTGGTGCCGAGCGCGTCGATACGACGACGGACGACTTCGGTCGCATCCTTCATCGCGGTGTCGACCGCCTGGGTCAGGCCGGCCTGGGTCGGCTTGAGCACGAACCGGCTCGTGTCGACGACGTTGATGTCCCACTCGCGCTGGCCGCTCATCCCGGCGCCACCGCCGGTGATCGCCAGCAGGCGCTCACGCGCCGCGTCGACCTGGCTCGGGTCACGCAGCAGGAAGGTCAGCTGGCCGCCCCGCGTCGAAATGTCGCCGATCTCGATCCGCGGCGTCCCGTTGCGCATCGTCCCCGCGACGCTGTCGCGCATCGCCTCGATCCGCGTCGCGGCGAGGTCGGCGGTATCCGCCTCGAGCAGCAGATAGCTGCCGCCGGCGAGATCGAGCCCGAGGTTGATGTGCGGATGCGGAATCCGCCCCCATTGGCTCGTGGTGCTCTCGGGGAGGAAGCTCGGGATCGCCAGCAGGCACAATGCCGCCAGCAACCCGATGATCGACCCGATTTTCCAGCGCGGGAAGTCGAGCATCAGTCGTTCGCCGGCTTCGTGTTCGGGCTGGTGATGTCGGTCAGCGTCGCCTTGACGACGCGCACGCGGACATTCGGCGCGATCTCGACCTCGACGACGTTATCCTCGACCTTGGTCACCTTGCCCAGGATCCCGCCCGAGGTCACGACGCTGTCGTTCTTCTTCACCGCCGCGACCGACGCCTGCAGCGCCTTCATGCGCTTTTGCTGCGGGCGGATCATCAGGAAATAGAACACGACGAACACGAGGAAGAGCGGCGCGAGGCTCAGGAACGAGGCGATCCCGCCTCCCGCCGTCGTGGCGGCGCCGTCTGCGGCCTGGGCGTATGCTGGTGAGATGAACATGGAGTTCCGTATCTGTGAAGGGTGGCTCGGTTCGCGCGCCGCGCGGCCGGTCGCATTGGTCCGCCCGCTATCATCGCTTGGTGTCGCGTGCAACTGACGCAGGCGCGGACGGTTCGTGTAGAGACTACGACGAAGTTGCGACGAAACCGGCACGAAACAGGAGAGATGCGATGATTCTGGTAATGGGACATATCAAGCTGGCCGCAGGCGAAGGCGCGAAGATCGCCGATACGCTGATCGCGCACATGGCCGCCTGCGCCGCGGAAGACGGCTGCGAGTTCTACAATCTCGCGCTCGACCTGGTCGATCCCGACCTGATCCGGATATCCGAACGCTGGGCGAGTCCCGAGGCGATCGCCGCGCACGGCCAGGCCGAACACCAGAAGGCATTCGGTCGCGCCCTGCGCGCGTACACCATCGAGCAGGTCAGCGTGAAGGCGTATGACGGCAGCTTCTGGCGCACGCTGATGGGCGACTGAGGCAATTCTTGCGGCCAAGCGGCGTTGCGACTTGCATCGCACGCCGACCCTGCGTAGAGCGCGCGGCTCGGGCTGCTATGCGGCCCGTTCGGTCGGAGCGTAGCGCAGCCTGGTAGCGCACCACACTGGGGGTGTGGGGGTCGCAGGTTCGAATCCTGTCGCTCCGACCATTTTCTTGCATCGATGAACGACAGCCAGCCGATCAGGTCTTGGCAAACCTCCTTGTTCCCTCGCGAACGCGGGGGCCCAGGATCACGAACGCTGCCGCCCGCAACCCTGGGCTCCCGCTTTCGCGGGAGAACCGTTAGAGGTCAGGCAGTCTCGCTCACCGTCGCCGCATGACCGACGGCTACAGCACTCAGATTCACGATCCCCCGCGCCGTCACGCTCGGCACCATCATCTGCAACGGCTTGGCGAGCCCCAGCAGCATCGGCCCCAGCGGCAGCGACTCGGTCGACGCCGACAACAGCGACACCGCGATGTTCGCCGCGTCGATGTTCGGCATCACCAACAGATTCGCCGAGCCGGTCAAAGGACTGTCCGCGACCAGCCGCCGCCGCAGCGCCTCCGACAGCGCCGCATCGCCGTGCATCTCGCCGTCGAACTCGAACTCGGGCGCGAACTCCTTGAGCAAAGCATGCCCCGCGCGCATCTTCTGCGCCGAGGGCGACCGCGACGCACCGAAGCTTGAATGCGACAGCAACGCCGCCTTCGGCTCGATCGCGAACGCGCGCACCGCCTCGGCCGCCAGCAACGTCATCTCGGCGATCTGCTCGGCAGTCGGATCGACCGTCACGTGCGTATCGCAGAAGAAAAGACTGCCGGTCCGCAGGATCACCGCGGACATCGCATACAGACGCGAGACGCCCGGCATCCGCGGGATCAGCGGCATGACGTAGGTCATCTGCGTCCACCAGTCGCCGATGCCACCACACAAGGCCGCATCGACGCGGCCCTCGCGCAGCAGCATCGCCGCCGCCACGCTCGGCCGAGTCCGCAGCGCCCGCTCGGCGCTGTCGGGCGGCGATCCGCGACGGCCGACCAGCGCGTTATACCCGGCGAGCAGCGGATCGAACACTTCGCGATCGGTCCCCGGGTCGAGCACCTCGACGTCGGTGCCGATCGCCATCCGCAACCCGCTCGACTGGATCTTCTCGGCGATCACCTCGCGCCGACCGATCAGCACCGGCCGCCCGATTCCCTCGTCGATCACCGTCTGCACCGCGCGCAGCGTGCGGTCGTCCTCGCCCTCGCCATACGCGATCGAGCGCCCCGCCTGCTTGGCGCGCGCGAAGATCGGCCGCATCAGCTGGCCCGAGCGATACACGAACACTTCGAGATCACGCAGATACGCGTCGAAATCCTCGATCGGCCGCGTCGCCACGCCGGAATCCATCGCCGCCTTCGCCACCGCCGGTGCGACATGCAGGATTAGCCGCGGATCGAACGGCTTGGGGATGATGTAGGTCGGCCCGAACACCGGCGTTGCGCCACCGTAAGCAGTGACAACCACGTCGGACGCGGTCGCGCGTGCCAGGGCCGCGATCGCGTCGACCGCCGCGACCTTCATCGCCTCGTTGATCTCGGTCGCGCCGACGTCGAGCGCCCCGCGGAAGATGAACGGGAAGCACAGCACGTTGTTGACCTGGTTCGGAAAATCCGAGCGGCCAGTGGCGATGATCGCGTCGGGCCGGGTCGCATGGACCAGCGCCGGCTGGATCTCGGGCTCGGGGTTCGCCAGCGCCAGGATCAGCGGATCGGGTGCGAGCAGGTGCAGCCATTCCTGCTTCAGCACGCGCGGCGCCGACAGCCCGAGGAAGATGTCCGCCCCCTCCAGAACGTCCGGCAGGGTCCGCGCGTTGGTCGTCCGCGCGTACCGCGCCATGTTCGGCGGCATCACGTCGCCGCGATCCTTGTGCACGACGCCGGCGATATCGGTCAGCGTGACGTTTTCGGGATTGAGCCCCATCGACACGAGCAGGTCGACCGTCGCGAGCGCCGCCGCGCCGGCGCCCGACGTCACCAGCTTCATCTGGTCGAGCCGCTTGCCGCGTAGTTCGAGCACGTTGCGGACCGCGGCGGCACAGACGATCGCGGTGCCGTGCTGGTCGTCATGGAACACCGGGATATTCATCAGTTCGCGCAGCTTCGTCTCGATCTCGAAGCATTCCGGTGCCTTGATATCCTCGAGATTGATCCCGCCGAAGGTCGGCTCGAGCACGCGGACCGCCTCGATGAACGCCTGCGGATCGAGCTGGTCGATCTCGATGTCGAAACAGTCGATCCCGGCGAATTTCTTGAAGAGCACCGCCTTGCCCTCCATCACCGGCTTCGACGCCAGCGCACCGATCGCGCCGAGCCCCAGCACCGCGGTCCCGTTGGTGATCACGGCGACCAGATTGCCCCGCGCGGTATAGTCGCGCGCCTTGTCCGGATCCGCGGCGATTTCCTCGCACGCGGCGGCAACGCCCGGCGAGTAGGCGAGCGCCAGATCGCGCTGCGTCGCCATCCGCTTGGTCGCCTCGACCGAGAGCTTACCGGGCTTGGGATAGCGGTGATAATCGAGCGCGGCTTTGCGGAAATCGTCTTCCATGGTCTTCCTAACCTGTCGGCCGCGGCGGCGACCGGGTTGAGCGCGCAGACAGAGCCCGCGGCGAATGTTCAAGGGAGCGCATAGCCTTAGGCGCACCAATCCGCCAACCCCGCGCGGACGTAGCGTCGGTTTGGGGTGGGCGGGGGCGGGGGCGACCGCGACCCGGCACCCCACACCACAGCACCATCCCATCGCAGCACCACCCCGGCGAAGGCCGGGGCCCAATTGGAACGTCGGACATAACGAAGCGCCGTCCTCCGTCAGCACCGTCCCCCAATTGGACCCCGGCCTCCGCCGGGGCGGTGCGCAACCCAGCAATCCTCCCCCGCAAGGGGGAGGTGGCACCGAAGGTGACGGAGGGGGAGGCAAGCGGTCACCTGCGTTGCGTGTCCTCCCCCTCCGTCTGGCAAGCGCCAGCCACCTCCCCCTAGCGGGGGAGGATCGAAGAACCGCCAAATTCCCCTGTCCTACAGCGAACCAATATGGTTCGTTCGCCCCCAACAAAACCGGGAGCCAGCCATGACCATCGACCACCTCATCGAAGCAGTCATCGACCGCGAAGGCGGCTATACCAACCACCCGGCAGACAGAGGCGGCCCCACACGCTACGGCATCACCCAAGCGGTAGCCCGCACCAACGGCTACCCCGGAGACATGCGCAACTTCCCCCGCGACCAGGCGGAAACCATCTACTACCGCCTCTACTGGACCCGCCCGGCCTTCGACCAGATCGCCCCCCGAGCCCCGAAAATCGCCGAAGAACTCTTCGACACCGGCATCAACATGGGCCCCGCAGTCGCCACCACCTTCCTTCAGCGCGCGCTCAATGCGCTCAACCGCGGCGCCACCGACTACCCGGACATGATCCTGGACGGCCGCATCGGCTCCGCCACGCTCACCGCGCTCGACTCCTTCCTAGCCCGCCGCAAACCCGGCGGCGAAACCGTGCTCCTGAAAGCGATCGAGGCCCTCCAAGGCGAACGCTACGTCGCGCTCGCCGAGACCCGTCCCGCGAACGAAGCCTTCCTCTACGGCTGGCTCGCCAACCGCACCTGACGCACCGGCGAAACGCTCCCAGCGTCTACACTTCCTATACTTCACTTTTGCCGGAGGCAGCCAATGACCCCGCAACCCCTTGATCCCGCACCAGATCCCTGGATCACCCGAGCCCGACCGACGTTCCTCTACGTGATGTACACCTTGCTGCTCGGCGCGATCCCCGCCGGCCTGATCGCCGCCGTCCGCCCACAAACGGCGCAAGCGATCGCGGCCGGCATGGCGGCGTATTTGAACGCAATCCCCGAACCCCTCTACGCGCTCTTCGGCACCGGCTACCTCGGCTACACGGTCGCCCGGGAATGGGGGAAAGGGCGCTGACCTCCCGCTTCCGTCATCCTGACGAAAGTCAGGATCCAGAGCCAAGAGCGTAGGGGCCCGTTACCCTGGGTCCTGACTTTCGTCAGGTTGACGGAGGAGGGCAGGGCGTTGCGCCCCCAAAACCAAACCCTACATCGCGCCTATGAGCAACGACCCCCACGCCATGCCGACATGGCACGGCACCACGATCCTCTCGGTCCGCCGCGGCGGCAAGGTCGTCGTGATCGGCGACGGCCAGGTCTCGATGGGCCAGACCGTCATGAAACCCAACGCGCGCAAAGTCCGCCGCCTCGGTGACGGCAGCGTCATCGGCGGATTCGCCGGCGCGACCGCGGACGCCTTCACCTTGTTCGAACGCCTCGAACGCAAACTCGAAGCGCACCAGGGCCAGCTGCTGCGCGCCGCGGTCGAGCTCGCCAAGGACTGGCGCACCGACAAGTTCCTCCGCAACCTCGAAGCGATGATGATCGTCGCCGACAAGGACGTCACGCTGATCCTCACCGGTAACGGCGACGTCCTCGAACCCGAAAACGGCGTCGCCGCGATCGGCTCCGGCGGCAACTACGCGCTCGCCGCGGCCCGAGCGCTGGTAGAATACGAGACCGATGCGGAGGTGTTGTGCCGCAAGGCGATGGGCATCGCGTCCGAGCTCTGCGTCTACACCAACGACCGCCTCACGGTCGAAACGATGGATTCGACCACGTAATTCCTTCTCCCGCTTGCGGGAGGGGTTAGGGGAGGGGCTGAAATACAGCCCACCCACGCCTTCCGCTGCTGCCACGCCCTCCCCCGACCCCTCCCGAGCGGGAGGGGAGAAGGTAACAAAATGAACGACCAGCTCACCCCGAAGGCAATCGTAGCCGCGCTCGACGCCCACATCATCGGCCAGGCCGCCGCGAAACGCGCGGTCGCGGTCGCGATGCGCAACCGCTGGCGCCGCCAGCAGCTCAGCGAAGACCTCCGCGACGAGGTCACGCCCAAGAACATCCTGATGATCGGACCGACCGGCTGCGGCAAGACCGAGATCAGCCGCCGCCTCGCCAAGCTCGCCGACGCGCCGTTCGTGAAGGTCGAGGCGACCAAGTTCACCGAGGTTGGCTATGTCGGCCGCGACGTCGAGCAGATCGCCCGCGACCTCGTCGAGGAAGCCATCCGCCTCGAAAAGGAACGCCGTCGCGTCGCCGTCAAGGACAAGGCCGAAGAAGCGGCGATGGGTCGCCTGCTCGACGCATTGGTCGGCAAGGATTCGAGCACCGCGACGCGCGAAAGCTTCAAGCAGCGCTTCCTCGACGGTCATCTGAACTCCGCCGAAGTCGAGATCGAGGTCGAGCAGGCGCCGACCACCCCGTTCGAAATCCCCGGCGGCGCGCCGCAGATGATCAATCTCGGCGAGATGATGAAGTCGTTCGGCGGCGGACAGCAGTTGAAGCGGCGCAAACTGACGGTCCACGCGGCTTGGGACAAGCTCGTCGAGGAAGAGGCCGACAAGCGCCTCGACCAGGACGAGGTCAGCCGCGCGGCGCTGGCCGACGCGGAAGCCAACGGCATCGTCTTCCTCGACGAGATCGACAAGATCGCGGTCTCCGACGGCCGCGGCGGTTCGATCAGCCGCGAAGGCGTCCAGCGCGACCTGCTGCCCTTGATCGAGGGCACCACCGTCGCGACCAAGTACGGCCCGATGAAGACCGACCACATCCTCTTCATCGCCTCGGGCGCGTTCCACGTCGCCAAGCCGAGCGACCTGCTCCCCGAACTCCAGGGCCGCCTGCCGATCCGCGTCGAACTGAAGGGCCTCACTGAGGCTGATTTCGTCGCGATCCTGTCGGACACCAAGGCGTCGCTGCCGCTGCAATACAAGGCGCTGATCGCCACCGAAGGCGTCGGCATCGAGTTCACCGAAGACGGCATCGCCGCAATCGCGCGCATCGCCGCCGAGGTGAACTCCGAAATCGAGAATATCGGCGCGCGGCGCTTGCAGACGGTAATGGAAAAGCTGCTCGAGGAGGTAAGCTACAACGCCGAAGACCGCGGCGGCTCGAACCTCGTCATCGACGGCGCGTACGTCGACAGCCAGCTGAAGGAAATCGCCCGCAACACCGACCTCAGCCGCTTCGTGCTGTAATCATAGGGCGGGGAGCGCCACCCCCCCCCGTTCGTGCTGAGCGAAGTCGAAGCACTTGAGTCTCATGCCCTTCGACTTCGCTCAGGCCGAACGGAGTCGGGGGGTGTATAGGAAACGCTGATGGACGTGACCGAAGCCATAGCCGCTCGCCGCTCCGTCCGAGGCTTCCTCGGCACCCCGGTCAATCCCGCACTCCTCCGCGACCTCGCGATAAAAGCGTCCCGAGCCGCAACCGGCGGCAACCTCCAACCCTGGCACATCGCCATAGTCCAGGGCGACGCGATGACACGGCTCAAGACCATAATGGCCGAAAAACTCGCCACCGGCGCCACCGAAACCCCAGCCTACGACGTCTACCCTCGCGACCTCGTCGCCCCATACCGAGACCGCCGCTACGCCGTCGGCGAAGCGATGTACGCCCACCTCGGCATCCCCCGCGACGACAAGCCGGCGCGGCAGAAATGGTTCGCCCGAAACTTCGATTTCTTCGGCGCCCCCGCCGCCTATTTCTGCACGGTCGACCGGCGCATGGGCCCGCCGCAATGGTCGGACCTCGGCATGTACCTGCAAAACCTGATGTTGCTCGCGGTAGACGCCGGCCTCGCCACCTGCCCGCAGGAATGCTGGGCGATGTATCCGGAAACGGTCGGGAGGGTCTTGGACATGCCCGAAGACCGCATGCCCTTCTGCGGCATGGCGATCGGGTATGAGGACAAGGGCGCACCGGCCAACGCTCTGCGCACAGAGCGCGCGGACGAAGCGGAATGGCTGACGACGATCTGCTGACAGCCCTCGAGCTACCGCAAACCAAGCCCCACCCCGGCGAAGGCCGGGGCCCAGTTGGGAAACGATTGTATCAGATAGAATCGCTTCGTTACGTCGGCCTTGCCAACTGGGCCCCGGCCTTCGCCGGGGTGGTGTGTGAGAGCCGGGTGCAGTCGGCCCCATTTTGTTCACCCGCAAAGGCGGGTGCCCAGACTGGGTCCCCGCCTTCGCGGGGCAACAAGAATTAGAGGACCAACGTCACCGGCTTGGCGCCTTTGATCCCCGCAAGGATCATGGCTTCCCAAACCGCAGGATCACCCGCCGCAGCCATCGCCTTGTCCGGTTCGCGCAACGTCTTCAGCACCGCCAGCGCATCGGGCAGATAATCCGCCCAAGCCGCATCGATCAGCCGCGAAGCCGACTCGGCATCGCCGCCGGCATTCGCGCTGATCCGCTGTCCCGCCAGCACGCGTGCGACGCGTTCGGCGACAGGTGTAGTGGAAACGTCCATGAGCATTCTCCTCGCGGGACCGGTCTACACCAAACCCGCGAGGCGAACGAATGCTCCTTAGCGTGCCGAGCTCGGGCCCGCGCCGCGGCTCAGGCCACGGCCACCGCCGCCACCAGCCGGACGACCACCGCCGCCCTGACCACCAGAACGACCACCGCCCTGCGGACGACCGCCGCCGCCACCCTGGCCGCCGCCACCCTGACCACCACGGCTAGCACCCGCATAGTTGCGCCCGGTCGTACCGGTTGCCCGCGGCGAATGCGTCGCGCGCGGACGTGCCGGATCGCGCGGACGGTCGATCCGGACCTCGGGATCGGCGCCCATCGTCTTGACGCGCGTCTGCTTGATCTGGTTCGACAGGTTCACGAAATCGTCGGGCAGCGACCGGACCTGGACCTTCTGGCGGGTGATCCGCTCGATGTCGCGCAGATAGGCCTTCTCGTCATCCGCGCAGAACGCGACGGCGATGCCGCTGGCGCCTGCACGCGCGGTACGGCCGATGCGGTGGACATACTGCTCGGCGACGTTCGGCAGCTCGAAGTTGATGACGTGGCTGACGCCCGAGACGTCGATGCCGCGTGCGGCGATGTCGGTCGCGATCAGGACCTTGACCTTGCCCTGCTTGAACTCGCCGAGTGCGCGCTCACGCTGGCCCTGGCTCTTGTTGCCGTGGATCGCGTTCGAGGCGATGCCGTTGCCCGCGAGCAGCTTCACGACGCGGTCGGCGCCATGCTTGGTGCGCGTGAATACCAGCGCGCGGTCGATCGCAGGATCGGCCAGCGTGATCGTCAGCAGCGCCTGCTTCTCCGACTGGTTGCAGAAGGTGACATACTGGTCGACGCGCTCGGCAGTGGTCGCAGCCGGCTTCACCGACACTGTCTTCGGGTCGAGCAGGAACTGGCTGGCCAGCTCACGGATCGCGACCGGCATCGTCGCCGAGAAGAACAAAGTCTGGCGCTTCTTCGGCAGCATGCGGACGATCTTCTTCAGCGCGTGGATGAAGCCGAGGTCCATCATCTGGTCGGCTTCGTCGAGCACGAGGATCTCGATCATCGACAGGTTGCAGAAGCCCTGTTCGATCAGGTCGATCAGGCGGCCTGGCGTGGCGACGAGGATGTCGACGCCGCGGCTCAGGTCCTGGCGGTTCTTGTTGATGCTGGTGCCGCCGAACACGGTCGTCACCGACATCTTGCTGAACTGGCCGTAGGCGCGCGCGCTGTCGGCGATCTGGCTGGCGAGTTCGCGCGTCGGCGCGAGCGCCAGCATGCGGCAATGCGTCGGCAGGACGCGCTTCTGGGTTTCGGTCAGGCGCTGGATCGACGGCAGCACGAACGCCGCGGTCTTGCCGGTGCCGGTCTGCGCGATACCGAGCAGGTCGCCGCCCTCGAGCAGGATCGGGATCGACTGTGCCTGGATCGGCGTCGGCTCGGTATAGCCCTTGGCTTCGAGCGCACGGACGAGCGGCTCGGCAAGGCCGAGGTTTGCAAATGACATGAATAGTCTCTCAAATAGATGCCGGGCTCGCGAATCCACACAAGGACGCGCGAGGGGCGGTGGTGTTTTGACACCCCGCGTGAAAAGGGAAGCCCGTTGGAAACGACCGAGGCGGAGCTAAGACCGTAAAGGTCCAATCACGCTGCATTACGCCTCGATAGCGGCCATCTGGCGTATCACTGTCGAAAAGTCAACCTTCGGCCCGTTTCTGCACTCTTGGCTGGGTCAGCGCCGGATCTGACCCAGGTGTAGATAGCGCTCGTTGAACTCGGCGGCATCGCGCAGGCGGGGCCAGTCGATCACGCTCACCTGGCGCTTCTTGCGCGCGATCAGGCCGTCGGTCTCGAGCGATTTCAGCACGCGATTGACGTGGACGGGTGTGAGGCCAAGCGCATCGCCCAACTGCTCTTGCGTCATCGGCAGCTCATACGCCATCGCATCGGCGATCGTCGATTTCTGGAACCGCACCGAGAATTCACACAACAGATGCGCCAGTCGGCTGCGCGCATTGCGCCGTCCGACATTCAACAGCCACTCGCGGTGGATCGATGACTCGACCAGCGCATCGATCCACAAGGCTTGGCCCGCCGCCGGACATGCCTCGATAAAAAGGCGCAGCGCCGCGATCGGTACTTCGGCCAGCGTCAGCCGCGTCAGCGCCTGGATGTCATGGTCGGATTCATCGAGGAACAGGTTCTGCAGATCGACGAACTCGCCCGGCATCAGGATCGACACGATCTCGCGTTCGCCGTTCGGCGTCAGCTTCTGTCGATAGGCCAGCCCGTCGAGAATGAACGCGCAGCGCGTCGGACGCTGGCCTTCGCGCAGCATATAGGTCGACGCATCGATCGTCCGCACCTTGAACGGCAACGCCGCGATCTGCGCGCGATCGTCCGCACCCATCGCCATCCGCGATTCGAATTTCCGTAACACTTTTTCCGTCACGGTGGAGATATCCACGTGCACTCTCCGCATCCGGTGCAGGAGCACTCGTTTCTCGCTGTCACCCTCTCTGAGATAGCGCGTTGCGACACTACGCACCTTATCCCAGGATTGAGCGAGGCGACAAAACCCATGTTATGACAATTACGTGCGCCACCATCGGCAGCGTGGCGGGAAATACGGTCGACCGTTCGGCTAATTCGTTTCGTCGATCGTCACCATGACCGTCAGCAGAACGCTGCCCTGCTCGTTTCGCACCGACACGCTGAACCGGGGGCCGTCGCGTGCGATCCCCGGATGATCACTGAGATAATCACCCGCGAAGATCACCGCCTGGACGCGTGCTTCCTCGTCGTCCGTCAGGTTCGTGCCGTCGTCGTCGTTGACGTGTTTATGGTTGTCGATATCGAAGAAGTATCTGGGCATGCTCACCTTCCTCGACCGTTACGCAAGTTCGAACCTATCAGGTCGACATTGGCTCCGCTCTTACCAAAATCAGGTTTGCTGCACGCTGGATGCTCGACTTGAACTCCGTCACGGGCGTAGGATGCGTGCAAACATATAGAGGATCCGCCCCATGAAACTGGCCAGCCTGAAGCATCCCGACGCAACCCGTGGGCGAGACGGCAAGCTCGTGGTCGTCTCCAACGACCTCGCCTGGTATGCCGATGCGAGCCACATCGCGCCCACTCTGCAGGCTGCGCTCGACGACTGGGACCGACTTTCGATCGATCTCAAGAACCTGTCGACTGATCTCGAGCACGAGATGATCCCGATGCGTCGTTTTCACGAGCACGACGCCGAGTCGCCGCTGCCACGCGCGTATCAATGGGCCGATGGCTCGGCCTACGTGAATCATGTTGCGCTCGTGCGACAGGCGCGCGCGGCGGAGATGCCCGACAGCTTCTGGCACGATCCGTTGATGTACCAGGGCGGCTCGGATGGGTTCCTCGGCCCGCGCGATCCGATCCCACTGGCCGACGAGTCCTGGGGTTGTGACATGGAAGCCGAGGTGGTCGTCGTCACCGGCGACGTGCCACTCGGCGCGAGTCGCGAGGAGGCGCTCGCCGCTATCCTGCTCGTCGGGCTGACCAACGACGTCTCGCTTCGCAACCTGATCCCCGGCGAACTCGGCAAGGGCTTCGGCTTCTTCCAATCGAAGCCGGCCAGCGCGTTCTCGCCGGTCTTCGTCACGCCCGATTCGCTCGGCGACTGGTGGAAGGACGGCAAGCTGCACCGCAAGCTGATGGTCGACCTCAACGGCCAGCCGCTCGGTCGCGCCGAGGCCGGCGAGGACATGACGTTCGATTTCGGCACGCTCGTCGCCCACGCCGCCAAGACCCGGAAACTCGGCGCGGGAACGATCGTAGGCTCGGGCACCGTCTCGAACCGCGGCCCCGATGGCGGCCCCGGCAAGTCGGTCGCCGAGGGCGGCGTCGGCTATTCCTGCCTCGCCGAAGTGCGGACGATCGAAACCATCCAGGGCGGCAAGCCCGTCACGCCGTTCCTCAAGCAGGGCGACATCGTCCGCATCTGGGCTGAGGACGACAAGCGCCATCCGATCTTCGGGGTCATCGAGCAGACCGTCGGCGGCTGATTCCAACACAGGGGGAGAAAAAATCCGCGCGGCACATCGTGAATGCGCAACTCCCCCTCGCAATCTGCGTTGAAATTTAATAACAAGCCTCGGTAAGAGTGTTCCGCGGTCACAGCGGCCTCATGGAGATGGAATGACGATGGCAAGCGAGCATCCGCGCGCCAATTTGCAGCCACTTACGCTGCATATCCCCGAGCCGAAGTTCCGCCCCGGCGACGCGGTGGACTTCGCCGAAGTCGACGTGCCGCCCGCCGGCGAAGCGCGCCGTCCCGACACCGCGGACAAGGCGTCCGACTTCACCGATCTTGCCTACACGCTGGTCCGCGTGCTCGATGACGACGGTAACGCGGTCGGCCCGTGGGACCCCAAGCTCTCGCCAGACGTAATGCGCCGCATGTTGCGCAGCATGGCGCTGCTCCGCGCGTTCGACGAACGCATGTTCCGCGCACAGCGGCAGGGCAAGACCAGCTTCTACATGAAGGCGCTCGGCGAGGAGGCGGTCGCGGTCGCAGCGGCGTACGCGCTCGATTACGAGGACATGTGCTTCCCCTCGTACCGCCAGCAGGGCCTGCTGATCGCACGGGGCTGGAGCCTCGTCGACATGATGAACCAGATCTATTCGAACACGGCCGATAGGCTCGGCGGCAAGCAGTTGCCGATCATGTATTCGGTCAAGGAAGCCGGTTTCTTCTCGATCTCGGGCAACCTCACAACGCAGTATCCGCAAGCGGTGGGCTGGGCGATGGCGTCGGCGGCCAAAGGCGACACGCGGATCGCCGCGACCTGGTGTGGCGAAGGCTCGACCGCCGAGGGCGACTTCCACTCGGCGTGCACCTTCGCCGCGGTCTACCGCGCGCCGGTGATCTTCAATGTCGTCAACAACCAGTGGGCGATCTCCAGCTTCTCCGGGTTCGCTGGCGCCGAGGCGACGACCTTCGCCGCGCGCGCGGTCGGCTACGGGATTGCCGGGCTGCGGGTCGACGGCAACGACGCGCTGGCAGTCTACGCCGCGACCGAATGGGCTGCCGAGCGCGCCCGCACCAACCAGGGCCCGACGCTGATCGAGCACTTCACCTACCGAGCGGAAGGTCATTCGACCTCCGACGATCCCGGCCAGTATCGCAGCGAGGGCGAACCCAATGCCTGGCCGCTCGGCGACCCGATCAAGCGCCTCAAGGATCACCTGATCGCGATCGGCGAATGGGACGAGGAGCGCCACGCGGCACAGGACAAGGAACTCGCCGAGCAGGTCAAGGCCGCGCAGAAGGAAGCCGAGAAGAACGGTATCCTCGGCCACGGCCTGCACCAGCCGCTCGAGTCGCTGTTCGACGGCGTGTTCGAGGAGCTGCCATGGCATCTGAAGGAGCAGCGTCAGCAGATGCTCGACGAGGAAACGGCCAGCGGCCGTCCATGGGATCGCAAGGCATGAGCGACATGACGCAAGCACCCGAGTCCGAGGCAACGGACGCCGAACCCACCACCCGCATGAACATGATCCAGGCGATCAACTCCGCCATGGACATCATGATGGAGCGCGACCCGGACGTGATCGTCATGGGCGAGGACGTCGGCTATTTCGGCGGCGTCTTCCGCGCGACCGCCGGGCTTCAGGCGAAGCACGGCAAGACCCGCGTGTTCGACACCCCGATCACCGAATGCGGCATCATCGGCGTCGCGGTGGGCATGGGCGCGTACGGCCTGCGCCCGGTCCCAGAGATCCAGTTCGCGGACTATATCTACCCCGCGCTCGACCAGCTCGTCTCAGAAGCCGCGCGCCTCCGCTACCGCTCGGCCGGCGAGTTCACCTCGCCGATCACGGTGCGCTCGCCGTTCGGCGGCGGCATCTTCGGCGGCCAGACGCACAGCCAATCGCCGGAGGGGCTCTTCACCCACATGTCGGGTATCAAAACGGTGATCCCGTCGACGCCCTATGACGCCAAGGGCCTGCTGATCGCCGCGATCGAGGACAATGATCCGACGCTCTTCTTCGAGCCCAAGCGCATCTACAACGGCCCGTTCGACGGCTATTGGGATCGCCCGTCGCAGAACTGGTCGAAGCACCCGGCCGGCGAAGTTCCGACCGGCTATTACAAGATCGAGCTCGGCAAGGCGAAGATCGTTCGCGAAGGGCAGGCGCTCACCATCCTCGCCTACGGCACGATGGTCCATGTCTGCGCGGCCGTCGTCGCCGAAGCCGGGATCGACGCCGAGATCGTCGACCTGCGCACGCTCGTCCCGCTCGATATCGAGACGATCGAGGCATCGGTGAAGAAGACCGGTCGCTGCATGATCGTCCACGAGGCGACGCGCACCAGCGGCTTCGGCGCGGAGCTGTCGGCGATCGTCCAGGAACGCTGTTTCTACCATCTCGAAGCGCCGATCGAGCGCGTGACCGGGTTCGACACGCCGTACCCGCATAGCCTCGAATGGGCGTATTTCCCGGGGCCGGTTCGCATCGGCGAAGCCCTGAAAAAGATCATGAAGGACGCATAATGGCTCGCTTCACCTTCAAGCTGCCGGACATCGGCGAAGGCATCTCCGAGGCCGAGATCGTCGCGTGGCACGTCGCCATCGGCGACCGCGTCGAGGAGGATTCGCCGATCGCCGACATGATGACCGACAAGGCCACCGTCGAGATGGAGTCGCCCGTGACCGGCGTAGTCGTCGAACTCGCGGGCGAAGTCGGCGACCAGGTGTCGATCGGCGCTGCGCTCGTGGTGATCGAGACGGACGCGGTGGACACTGCGGACGAAGTCGTCGCAGCACCGCTGACGTCGGCACAGGCCGAGACCGCCGAACAATACGAAGCAGAGAACCCGGGCGTCGAAGAAGTGGTCGAGACACCTCCCTCTCCCCTCCGGGGAGAGGGTCGGGGTGAGGGGCAGCCCCAAGCGGAAACGCCGGCAACTGCCCCAACCCCTCACCCCAGCCCTCTCCCCAACGGGGAGAGGGAGCAGCAAGCACGTGCTCTCCCCGCAGGGGAGAGCGAGCAGAAGGCGCACGCCGTTCCGGCGGCTGAGGCGGAGCACAAGGCGCACGCGCTCGCATCCCCCGCAGTCCGAGCCCGCGCCCGCGACCTCGGCATCGACCTCGCCTCGGTAAAAACCGACTCCGACCGAGTCCGCCACGCCGACCTCGACGCCTACCTCCGCTACGGCTCGGGCGAAGGCTACCACGCCCCGCACGCATCGCGCGCCCGCGAGGACCAGCCCATCAAGGTCATCGGCATGCGTCGCCGTATCGCCGAGAACATGGCCGCATCGAAGCGCGCGATCCCGCACTTCACCTATGTCGACGAGATCGACGTCACCGCCTTGGAGGCAATGCGCGCCGACCTAAACGCCAACCGCGGCGGCCGCCCCAAGCTCACCATGCTGCCGCTGATGATCGTCGCGATCTGCAAGACGATCCCCGACTTCCCGATGATGAACGCGCGCTATGACGACGAGGCCGGCGTGGTCACGCGCCACGGCGCCATCCACCTCGGCATGGCCGCGCAGACCGACGCCGGGCTCACCGTCCCCGTGATCCGCGACGCACAGGACCGCAACGTCTGGCAGCTCGCAACCGAGATCACGCGTCTCGCCGAAGCGGCCCGCGCCGGCAAGCTCGCCCCCAGTGAGATGGGCGGCGGCACGATCACGGTAACCTCGCTCGGCCCGCTCGGCGGCATCGCGACCACCCCGGTCATCAACCGCCCCGAAGTCGCGATCATCGGCCCCAACAAGATCGTCGAGCGCCCCGTCTTCCGTTCTGATGGAAGAGGGGGTGACGAGGTCGTTCGCGCCAAGCTGATGAACCTGTCGATCAGCTGCGACCACCGCGTCGTCGACGGCTGGGACGCGGCAAGCTTCGTTCAGGGCCTCAAGAAGTACCTCGAAACCCCCGTCCTGCTCTTCGCCGACTGAACGCGCATGAAGGGCATGCACCGCGGAGACCTAACGATCGAAGGTAAATTCGAAGGCATGCTCGACGGCACCGCGATCGTCCCGGCCGGCGCCACCGCCGAGATCGCCGGGATGATCGACGGTACGCTGATCGTCGAACCCGGTGCAACGGTGCTCGTCAGCGGCATGGTCGACGGCGAGATCGTCGATCGTGGCGGTCAGATCACCATAACCGGCATGGTCAGCCGCTAACCGCCGGGCGCCCACGCCTTACCAAGTGAAGTGCCAAAACAATCCTCCCCCGCCAGGGGGAGGTGGCAGGCAAAGCCTGACGGAGGGGGCGGCAAGCGAGGCCGATGTTCAGGCCCCCTCAACCCGAGTCACCCCCGAGCCTTCTGCAAGGACCCCGCGATCCGCCGCGCAAGACTCCGCGGCGTAAACCGTATCCCCTCCGCCATCGCGAAGTTCAGCGCACCCGACACCTTCACCGCCCGGTTTGCGGCCAGCGCCGCCAACCCGTCACGCACGACCGCCGCCGGATCGCTCGCCAATCGCTCGAACAGCGCGGTATCGCCAAGCCCCGCAACATCGGCGAACTCGGTCCGCGTCGGCCCGGGGCACAGCGCCGCAACACGCACGCCTTTGCCCTTCACCTCCTCGTGTAACGCCTCGGAAAAGCTCAGCACGAACGCCTTGCTCGCATAATAGACCGCCATCCACGGCCCCGGCTGGAACGACGCGACCGAGGCGAGGTTGAGGATCCCGCCCGACCCACGCGCGATCATCTGCGGCAGCACGGCATGCGTCAGCGCCACCAAGGCACGGCAATTCAGGTCGATCATGCCCAGTTGCAGCGCACTACCCAGTTCCGCGAAATCACCCCGCGCGCCGAACCCGGCATTGTTGACGAGTATGTCGATCGGCAACGCGGCGGCTGCGATGGCAGCAATGAGCGTGTCCGGACCAGCCTGATCCGCAAGATCGGCGGCGAAGACATGCACCGTAACGCCGTGCGCCGCACGCAGTTCGGCCGCCAGCGCCTCCAACCGATCGACCCGACGCGCGGTCAGGATCAGCGCATTGCCCTGAGCAGCAAGCGCCCGCGCAAAGCCTTCGCCCAACCCCGCCGATGCGCCGGTGATCAATGCCGTCGTCATAGCCCCGCACCCCTATCCTAGGAGCCGCGAACCTGCGCCGCCGCCAATGTCTTGGCAACAACCCCCTCTCCCATCGGGGAGAGGGAAGGGGCCCGCGGCGTCTTCGCCGTGGGAAGGGTGAAGGCACGCCCAGACCGGCGCCGGCGTCAAACGATCTCGAACAACCCCGCCGCGCCCATGCCCCCCGCGGTGCACATCGACACCACGACATAGCGCACCCCGCGCTTGCGCCCCTCGATCAGCGCATGCCCGACCAGCCGCGACCCCGTCATCCCGAACGGATGCCCCACCGCGATCGCGCCGCCGTTGACGTTGTACTTCTCCGGATCGATCCCGAGGAAATCGCGACAATAGAGGCACTGCGACGCGAACGCCTCGTTCAACTCCCACAGCCCGATGTCACCAACCGCCAATCCCGCCCGCTCGAGCAGTTTAGGAATCGCGAAGATCGGCCCGATCCCCATTTCCGCCGGGCTGCACCCCGCCGCCTGGAACCCGCGATAAATGCCCAGGATGTCCTTGCCCTCGGCCTCGGCCGTCCTGCGGTCCATCAGCAACTGCGCCGACGCGCCGTCCGACAGCTGGCTGGCATTGCCCGCAGTCACGCTCGATCCCGGCCCGGAAAAGTCGCCGCCCGGCCACACCGTCTTCAGCCCGCGCAATCCCTCCAGCGTCGTCCCCGCGCGAATACCCTCGTCCTGCGACAAGGTGACGCTCTCGATCCCGGCATGCGCGCCCTGCTTGTCGTAGAGTGCCTTCTCGACCGTGATCGGCACGATCTCCTCTGCAAATGCTCCGCTCGCCAGCCCCGCGGCAGCGCGCTGCTGGCTCATCGCGGCGTATGCGTCCTGCGCCTCGCGGCTGATCCCGTATTTCTCCGCGACGATCTCCGCGGTCTCGATCATCGGGATATACGCCGCGGGCTCCTTCGCCACGACGCTCGCATTGACGTAGCGCGACGCGTCCTTCGTCACGGTATAGCTGATCGACTCCATCCCGCCGGCCAGCGCGACATCCGCCTCGTCGCACATGATCGTCCGCGCCGCGAGCGCCACCGCGGTCAGCCCCGACCCGCACTTCCGATCGAGCGTAAACGCCGGCACCGACTTCGGCAGCCCACCCGCAAAGATCGCCATCCGCCCGGCGTTGCCGCCCTGCGTACCCCATTGATTGCCGACACCCCAGAACACCTCGTCGATCCGCGCCGGATCTACCCCTGCGCGCTCGACCACCGCGTTCATCACATGCCCCGCCAGCACCGGCGCCTCGGTCGCATTGAACGCGCCCCGATACGCCTTGCCGATAGCGGTACGGGCGGTCGAGACGATGGCGGCTTCACGCATGCTGGAACCTTTCGAGGATCGGGTATGTAGATGATCTAGGCGGTGGCACGATCGTTTGAAAGTGCTTTGACGCTATCCGGCACGCACGCGGGCGGATATCGAGACGGCTTCGAGGAGAATGCAATGACCGATCAGGCTCGCATAAACGGCGTCGACGTCACCCGCGACGGCCACGTCGCGATAGTCACCTTCACGCGACCTCCGTACAACTTCGCCGATCTCGCGCTGATCGAGGCGATTGGTGCTGCGTTCGCCGCCGCGGATGCCGACCGCGACGTGCGCGCGATCGTCCTGCAATCCGAGGGCAAGGTGTTCTGTGCGGGCGCGGACCTCGTCAACGCCAATCCGGTTGCCGGGGACCGGACCGAGGGGGAACGCAACCCGTTCTACGTCGCCGCCGCCAAGCTGTTCGCGGTCGAGACGCCGGTCGTCGCCGCGATCCAGGGTGCGGCGGTCGGGGCAGGGCTCGGCCTCGCGCTCGTCGCGGATTTCCGCGTGGCCTCGCCCGAGGCGAAGTTCGTCGCCAACTTCGTCCAGATCGGCTTCCACCCCGGCTTCGGGATCTCCGCGGTGCTGGAGCGCGTGATCGGTCGCCAGCGCGCGCTGCTGATGGCCCTGACCGCGCGGCGTATCCGCGCCGAGCAGGCGGAGGCCTGGGGGCTGGCTGATGCAGTCGTTCCGGCGGACCGGTTGCGCGCGGAAGCGCTGTCGCTCGCAAGGGAGATCGCGGCCGGCGCGCCGCTCGCGGTCGGCTCGACGCGAAAGACGATGCGCGGAGACCTGTTCGCGCTGGTCCAGTCACAGACCGATCACGAACTCGCCGAACAGGCTTGGTTGCAGAAAACCAACGACTTCGCCGAAGGTGTCCGCGCCGTCAGCGAGAGGCGGCCGGGAAATTTTACCGGCACCTGAAACGTGTTCCCCCGCGAAGGCGGGGGCCCAGACTGGGCTATCGCCTTCGCGGTAGAACAAGCCTTAAGCGGGGTCGAGCCCTACTTCATCAGTACAAGCTCTTCCGCCATCGTCGGATGCAGCGCAACGGTTGCATCGAAATCGGCTTTGGTCAGCCCCGCCTTCACCGCCACCGCAGCCGATTGCAGGATCTCCGGACAGTCCGGCCCGATCATGTGGATGCCAACCACCCGGTCGGTCTCGCCATCGCAGATCATCTTGTACAGCGACCGCTCGTTGCGGCCCGCCAGCACGTTCTTCATCGGCCGGAAGTCGCTCGAATACACCCTGACCGAGCCGAGTGCTTCCCGAGCCTGCGACTCGGTCATCCCGACACCTGCCATCGGCGGATGGCTGAACACCGCGGCGGGCACGTTGGCATAATCGACCCGCGTCGGCTTGTTGCCATAGAAGGTGTCCGCAAACGCCTGCCCCTCGCGGATCGCGACCGGGGTCAGCTGGATACGGTTGGTGACGTCGCCGACCGCGAAGATCGAGTCGCAGCTCGACCGATTATCCTCGTCGACGATCACCGCGCCAGCCGCGTCCATCTCGACGCCCGCGGTATCGAGCCCCAAGCCCTTCGTATTAGGCAAGCGGCCGGTCGCGAACATCACGAGGTCGACGACGATCGGCTCATGCCCGCTCATCTTGACCGTCAGGCAGCCATCCGAGTCTTTCTCGATGCTCTCGAACGCCGCGTTGAACCGAAAGTCGATGCCCTTGCTCATCGAGATCTGGAGCAGCCGGTCGCGGATCGATTCGTCATAGCCGCGCAGGATCACGTCGGTCCGGTTGACCAACGTCACGTGCGATCCGAACTGGTGGAAGATCCCCGCGAACTCGTTGGCGATATAGCCCGCGCCAGCGATCAGCACGCGCTTCGGCACGTCGTCGAGATGGAACACCTCATTCGAGGTGATGCCGTGCTCGGCGCCGGGGAACTCGGGCACCAGCGGATGCGCGCCGACCGCGATGAGGATCTTCGCCGCCGTCTTCGTGGTGCCGTCAGCGAGCGTGACTTCGTTCGGCCCGGAGACGACCGCACGCTGGTGGATGATGTCGACGTGATTGTTCTGCAGCGTGGTCGTGTAGGCGCCGTTGATCCGGTCGACCTCCTCCATCACGTTGTCGCGCAGCGTCGGCCAGCTGAACGCGCAGTCTTCCGGCACCTGCCAGCCGAACCGCTTGGCGTCCTTCAGATCCTCGGCGAAATGCGCGCCGTAGATCAGCAGCTTCTTCGGCACGCACCCGCGGATCACGCAGGTCCCGCCGACCCGGTACTCCTCCGCGACCGCGACGCGCGCGCCGTGCGCGGCGGCGACACGCGACGCACGCGTCCCGCCCGAGCCTGCGCCGATGACGAACAGGTCATAGTCGAATTGGGTATCGGTCACGGATGTGGTCTCGGTCACGGGCAGTCCTCGTAGGTCGCGCGCCGCGGGGCGGCTTTGCATGCCATCTGGGGCAGGGGGCGCGAGGCGGCAACCCCGACGCGGCGATCACGTTGATCGGCTCAGCCTATCGCTGCCCCGCCTTGCGCATCGGCATCGCGTCAATCGTCGCCTCCAGCGCCGCGGCCGGGAAGGGTTTGGCGCTACGCAGTTTCTCGCCGCCGTCCTTGCCGATCAGGATCGAGGTGAAGGTGGCGGGGAGGCGATATTTGCGGCGAAGCGCTGCGGCCGGATCGCTCGCGCCACGGACAGTGTCACCAACGATTTCGACGACAGTGAGGTCGCGGGCGGCGGCGCTGGTCTTCCAAGCGGTCAGGATACGACGTTGCTCGGCGAGTGCGGGATCATCAGCGGCCGGGGCAGAGACGATCAACACGCGCCGCTCCCACTTCATCTGCGCGATAGTATGCGAGGCGGCGAGCGCGACGGCGAGCATTAGCGGCATTGGGAGACAACGCCTCAACCCCTTTAGTTCTCCCGCGAAGGCGGGAGCCCAGGATCACAAGCGCTGTGGGTGGTATCCTGGGCCCCCGCCTCCGCGGGGGAACAAGAAAGAGGTTTCCCCTCGGAAATTATCCAAACGCGCGCTTGATCAGGTCGTCCGTCGAAGGATCGAACGTCTGTCCGCCCTTCTCCGCAGCCTTCGCCATTTCCTTGCCTAGCTCGACCCCGAACTGATCGAACGAATTGATCCCCAGCAGCACCCCGTTCACGAACACCCGGTGCTCATAAAACGCGATCAGCGCCCCCAGCGTCCGCGCATCCAGATCGTCCAGCAGCAACGTCGAAGACGGCCGATCGCCCGAATAGCTCCGCGCCGGATCCTCGACCTGCTTGCCCGCCATCAACGCAGCGCCCTGCGCAAACGCATTCAGCAACAGCGCACGATGATGCTCCTCGGGCAGCGTGTCACCCGGCTCGATCACCGCGATGAACTCGACCGGCACGAGATGCGTACCCTGGTGGAGCAACTGGAACACCGCATGCTGCGCCTCGGTGCCGACCCCACCCCAGGTTATCGCCGCCGACGGCCGCCCGAGCGGCTGCCCGTCGACCGTCACCGACTTGCCGTTCGACTCCATCTCCAACTGCTGCAGATAGCTCGGCAGCAACCGCAACCGCTCGTCATACGCGAACGGGGCGCGCGTCTCGGCATGGCGGATCTGCGTGTAATACAGGTCCGCGAACGCAGCGAGCGCCGGCGCGTTCTCGTGGAGCGCCGAAAGCCGGAAATGCCGGTCCATCTCGGCTGCCCCCTCGAGCAGTTCCTCGAACCGGTCCCAACCCAGCGCGATCGCCGCCGGGAAACCGATCGTCGACCACAGCGAATACCGCCCACCAACGCTCTCCGCAAACGGCAGGATACGCGTTTCGTCGACGCCCCATTCCATCGCCTTTTCGGGCGACGCGGTCAGCGCGATCACCCGGCCATAGGGGTCCTCGACATTATGCTCGGTCATCCACTGCAGCACGCTTTCGGCGTTCATCAGTGTTTCGGTCGTGGTGAACGTCTTCGACGCGACCACCAGCAACGTCGCCGCCGGATCGAACTTCGCGAACACGTCCTCCAGCGCCACGCCATCGACATTGGCGACGATCGCCACGTCATACCGCTTGTCGTCACGCCCCAGCGCATCGACCAGCAACTGCGGCCCCAGCGCCGACCCACCGATCCCGACATGCAGGATATGCCGCACCGGGCCGAGCGCCTCGGCCTCGATCGCGTCGATCAGAGTCCGCATCCGCTGATGGCTCGCCTGTGCGATCGCGACGCTCTCGGGCTTGCCCTCGCCGCGCTCGGCGGTGTGCTCGACCGCGCGACCCTCGGTGACGTTGACGACCTCGCCCGAGAACAGCGCCTGGCGCTTGCCCGACAGGTCCTGCGTCTTCGCCATTTCCTCGAACGCGGTGACCATGTCCGTCGTCAGGTGAGTCTTCGACCAGTCGAAGTGGATCCCCGCGACGTCGAGGCTCAGCTTCGAGAGACGCTCCGAGTCCGCTGCGAACAGGTCGGTCAGCTTGGTGGCGGGCAGGGCTTCGATCTTGGACCAGTCGGCGGTCATGCTGCTTCTCCGAATAGACGTGCGCGCCGGTCATGCTGCAAGCGCGAGACCGCGACAACGCTCTTTCGGTGACACGTATCCCGCACACGCTTGACGATAGGCGCAGGTTGAGCAAACCCGCGCACATGGCAAATGACGTTAAGACCAAACCCCAGCGCTCGGAAACCAGCGAAACGTTCCGCTTCCTGCTGAAGCTCGCGGTGGTCGTGCTGATCCTGCGCAGCTTCATCTTCGCGCCGTTCAGCATCCCGTCCGAATCGATGCTGCCCCGGCTGCTGATCGGCGACTATCTCTTCGTCTCGAAGTGGAACTACGGCTATTCGCGCTGGTCGCTCCCCGCGGGCATCCCGCTGATCCCCGGCCGTATCTTCGGCAGCACGCCGACCCGCGGCGACGTCGTCGTCTTTCGCGCGCCCGAAGTGCTCGACCACGACGTCATCAAGCGCGTCATCGGCCTCCCCGGCGAGACCGTCCAGATGCGCCAGGGCACCGTCTACCTCAACGGCAAGGCGATCCCGAAGCTCCGCATCGCCGACTTCACGATCCCGCTGACCGAGAATTTCAACGCCGAGAAATGCGGCGCGCCGTACGTCGACGTGGTCGCGAACGTCCAGATCTGCCGTTACCCGCGCTTCCGCGAAACGCTTCCCGGCGGGCGCACATACGAAGTCCTCGACCAGGCCGAACTCCCCGACCGCGACGATACCGGGCTCTACACCATCCCCGCCGGCCACATCTTCGTGATGGGCGACAACCGCGACGACAGCGGCGACAGCCGATTCCCCGCGCCGCAGGGCATGGGCTACGTCCCGCTCGAGAACGTCGAGGGCAAGGCGGTCGTCAACTTCTTCTCGACAGACGGCGATGCCGAATGGTTGAAGCCGTGGACCTGGGTCAGTGCCGCGCGCTGGAGCCGTATCGGGGAAGGCTTTTGAGCGACCTCGCCGGCTGGCTGAAGACGCTCTTCGGCCGCGCACCGACCAACCTCGCCCCCTATGAGCGCGCGCTGACGCACGGCAGCCAGGCCGCGGCGAACTACGAGCGACTCGAATTCCTAGGTGACCGCGTCCTCGGCCTGATCATCGCCGAGTGGCTGTACGAACTGTTCGCCACAGACCCCGAGGGTTCGCTGTCGAAACGCCTCAACGCGCTCGTCACCGGCCCGGTCTGCGCCGACGTCGCGCGCGAACTCGGCGTCCGCGCGCACCTCAAACTCGGCAAGCAGGCCCGCGACGACGGCGCCAGCGACAGCGACAACGTGCTCGGCGACGTAATGGAGGCGCTGATCGGCGCGTGGTACCAGGAAGCCGGCCTAGACGCCGCGCGCAAATTCGTCCGCGGTGCCTGGGGGGATCGCGTCCAAGCCGGCGCAAAAGCCCCGCAACACCCCAAGTCGGCCCTCCAGGAATGGGCCGCCGCGCACAACCGCAAGCCCCCCGAATACACCATCGTCGAACGTACCGGCCCCGGCCACGCACCCAAGTTCACGATGCTCGTCTCGGTCGGCAAACTCGCCGAAGCGACCGCAATGGGCTCCAGCAAACAGGAAGCCGAAACCGCGGCGGCCAAGGCACTGCTCGAGAAGCTCGGCTGAGAAGGCAGTTTTGTTCGCGCGAAGGCGCAAAGGCGCGGAGGGGTTTCGAGCGGTAATCAGGTCTCGCCCCAAACGGCTCCGAGATATTCGGCGGCGCATAATTACGACGCGTACGAGCCCCAGCCACACCACCTCCGCGCCTTTGCGCCTTTGCGCGAACAAAACTGCCTTCTTCGACCTTCTCGCGACGCGATGACGGACGGCCATTTTCCCTGTACAGCCGAACGCAACACCAGTTCGAAAAGAGCATATGTGACTGAAACGAATACCAAGCCCGATACCAAGCATTGCGGCCTAGTCGCCATCGTCGGCGCGCCGAACGCGGGCAAGTCGACGCTCGTCAATGCGCTCGTCGGCCAGAAGGTCGCGATCGTCAGCCCAAAGGCGCAGACGACGCGTGCGAAACTGATGGGCGTCGCGATCGAGGGCGAAACGCAGATCCTGCTCGTCGACACCCCCGGCATCTTCGAGCCCAAGCGCCGCTTCGACCGCGCAATGGTCGCCGCCGCCTGGGGCGGCGCGGAGGGCTCCGACATCATCGCACTGGTGGTCGACGCCAAGGGCGGGATCGGCGGCAAGGTCACGACGATCGTCGAGTCGCTGGTCGGCCGCACCGAGCCGATCTGGCTGATCCTCAACAAGGTCGATCTCGCTGACAAGACCAAGCTGCTGATCCACGCCGAGAAACTGAACGCGCTGCTCCCGTTCGCCGAGACGTTCTTCATCAGCGCCGGCACCGGCGACGGCCTCGCCCACTTCAAGACTCAGCTCGCCAAGGCAATGCCCGAAGGCCCGTGGCATTACCCTGAAGACCAAGTCTCCGACTCAACCGAGCGCGCGCTGGCATCCGAAGTCACGCGCGAGCAGCTGTACCTCCAGCTCCATGCCGAACTGCCCTATGCGAGCACGATCGAGACCGAACAGTATATCGAACGCCAGGACGGCAGCCTCGAAATCCACCAGCAGATCCTCGTCGAACGCCCGACGCAGCGCGCGATCGTGCTCGGCAAGGGCGGCGTCCGCATCAAGGAAATCGGCGCCCGCTCCCGCATCGAACTCTCCTCGATCACCGGCAAGCCCGTCCATCTCTACCTGCACGTGAAGGTCAAACCCGGCTGGGACGAAGACCGCGAAGTCTACCGCGACATGGGTCTCGACTGGGTCGACTGACCTCAACCGGGAGAACAATCTTCCGTCGGTTACGAGGCGCGCCGAAGCCACCAGCCCACCACCACCCCGGCGAAGGCCGGGGCCCAGTTGGGGGACGGTCGTCACGACTGACAGCGCTCCGTTACTCAGACCTTCCCAACTGGGCCCCGGCCTCCGCCGGGGTGGATGCCAGGTACCTAGCCCAACATCTCATCAACCCAAGCCGGCACCAAGACCCCCGCCGCCCCGATCCGCGTCTGCTCGAAAAACATGCTCCCCATCGACGGATCAAGGTTCAGCTCCAGCGTCCGCGCCCCGTGATACGCCGCGGTCTGCACGAACCCCGCCGCCGGATACACCGCGCCCGAAGTCCCGATCGACACGAACAGATCCGCCATCGCCAACGCCGCCTCGATCCGCTCCATTTGGTACGGCATCTCCCCAAAGAACACGATGTCCGGCCGCAACGCCGCCGCCCCGCACGCGCCGCAGACCGACCCCTCCGGCAACAACGCCCCGAACCAAGGCTCGCGCGCCCCACAAACGGCACACAGCGCCGACAGCAACTCGCCATGCATATGCAGCATCCGCGTCGCCCCCGCCCGCTCATGCAGGTCATCGACATTCTGCGTGACGATCAGCAACTCGCCCTTCCAAGCCGCATCCAGCCGCGCCAGCGCGTGGTGTGCGGCGTTAGGCTCGACCGTCGCCAGAGCCGCGCGCCGCAGATCGTAGAACCGGTGCACCAGTTCCGGATCCGCCGCGAGCGCCTCGGGTGTGCAGACGTCTTCGACACGGTGCCCTTCCCACAAGCCACCCGGTCCGCGAAACGTCGCGATCCCGCTTTCCGCTGAAATGCCCGCCCCGGTCAGAACGACAATATTTCTGATATCCTGCATCGCGACGATCTACGCCGTGCGTCGTGGCCCGGATAGTGGCCGTTGCGTCGAGATTCCGTCCATCTGCGTACGGGATAGCGCGATGCGCCCGGTTGCCGTCTCCCAGCGTTGAGCTACACCGACCAAGCCACCTTGGCCGCTGAAAACCCGATCGCCGAGGCCGTTGCGGCATCGCGCGCTCCGATACTCGAAGGATTCGATGCGATGTTGACGAAAAAGCTGATACTGCTGAGCGGTGTGGTTGCGGTCCTTGGCGGCTGTGGTCAGACGACTTCGACGGACTCCAACACCACGACCGCGAACATCGCCATGGGCAACACCAGCGCCGCGGCGAGCGCGACCCCGGCGGTCAACCGGGTCCGCGGCGTGATCACCGCGATCGGCGCCGACGCGCTGACCGTCCAGACCTATGACGGCAAGTCGGCCACCGTGCCGCTCGACGCCAACACCAAGTTCGCCTGGGTCGTGAAGTCCGACCTGTCGACGCTCAAGGACGGCGACTTCATCGGCACCGCGACGACCGGTCCCGACGACGCCCTGCGCGCGGTCGAACTGGTGATCTTCCCCGAGGCGATGCGCGGCACGGGCGAGGGTCATTATCCCTGGGACGTTCCCGGCGCGGTCGCTGCTGCAGGCGGCGGTACGAGCGGCTCCAGCGCAATGACCAACGGCACCGTCGACGGGCAGAGCGCGATGACAAACGGCACCGTCGATGGCCAGAGCGCGATGACGAACGGCACGGTCGCGCAGCAGAGCGGCATGACCAACGGCACCGTTACCGGCGGGGTAGGCAAGCCCGGCGAGACCAAGCTGAGCATCTCGTACAAGGGCGGCAAGGCCCAGGTCGTCGTTCCCGTCGGCACGCCGATCGTCCGGTTCGAGCCGGCCCAGCGCACGGTCCTCGCCAAGGGCCAGAAGCTGTTCGCGATCGTTGCGACCGACTCCAAGGGCGCCAAGTCGATCGCCGTCGGCAAGGACGGCCTGACACCGCCGATGTAATACCACTAACACTCTGATATGAATAGGAAAGGTCGGGGTGGCGCTAAGGCCATCCCGACCTTTTCCGTTTGGTGGCATCGGATACGTGAGGGCATGTTGGTGTGACCTTATCGTGACCTTCGGCCGTTGGCGCTCCGGTCACCGCAACGACCCCGTCTTCAAAAATCGCACGATCGCCGCTAAGACGCTTGCAAACCTGTATCCGTAAGGGCGCTGCATGACCGTCATCACCGAAGCCGACCTGATCGAAAGCGTCGCCGACGCACTCCAGTTCATCAGCTACTACCACCCGATGGACTATATCCGCGCACTGGGCGTCGCGTACGAAGCGGAGCAATCGCCCGCCGCCAAGGATGCGATCGCGCAGATCCTCACCAACAGCCGGATGTGCGCGGAGGGTCACCGCCCGATCTGCCAGGACACGGGGATCGTCACGATCTTCGTCAAATGGGGCCAGGATTGCCGCCTCGACTCGACCCGCAGCTTGCAGGAAGTCGTCGATGAGGGCGTGCGAAAAGCCTATCTCAACCCCGAGAACAAGCTGCGTGCGTCGATCCTCGCCGACCCCGCCTTCACGCGTCGCAACACCAAGGACAACACGCCAAGCGTGATGCATGTCGAGATGGTGCCCGGCAACACCGTCTCGATCGACGTCGCGGCGAAGGGCGGCGGCAGCGAGAACAAGTCGAAGTTCAAGATGATGAACCCGAGCGATTCGATCGTCGACTGGGTGCTCGAGATGATCCCGCAGATGGGCGCCGGCTGGTGCCCGCCCGGCATGCTCGGCATCGGCATCGGCGGCACTGCCGAGAAGTCGATGATCCTCGCCAAGCAGTCGCTGATGGGCTCGATCGACATGGCGCAGTTGAAGGCGCGTGGCCCGAAGAACGATATCGAGGCGCTGCGGATCGAGATCTACGACAAGGTCAACGCGCTCGGCATCGGCGCGCAGGGGCTGGGCGGGCTTTCGACTATTCTCGACGTGAAGATCTTCGACTGGCCGACGCACGCCGCATCGAAGCCGGTGGCGATGATCCCCAACTGCGCCGCCACGCGCCACGCGCATTTCGTGCTCGACGGCTCAGGCCCGGTGTATCTCGAAGCGCCGAAGCTGGAGGAATGGCCCGACGTCAACTGGACGCCAGACAAGGCCGCGATCCGCGTCGATCTCGACACGCTGACGCCCGACGTCGTGCAGACGTGGAAGCACGGCGACCGCCTGCTGCTCAACGGCAAGATGCTGACCGGGCGCGATGCGGCGCACAAGCGGATCAAGGACATGCTCGATGCGGGCGAGCCGCTGCCGGTCAATTTCAAGGGTCGCGTGATCTATTACGTCGGCCCGGTCGATCCGGTCGGCGAGGAAGTCGTCGGACCTGCGGGCCCCACCACGGCGACGCGGATGGACAAGTTCACGCGGATGATGCTCGACCAGGGCCTGCTGGCGATGGTCGGCAAGGCGGAACGCGGCGGCGATGCGACCAAGGCGATCGCGGAAGCCAAGTCGGCGTATCTGATGGCGGTCGGCGGGGCGGCGTATCTGGTCGCGCGCGCGATCAAGGGATCGAAGGTCGTCGGCTTCGCAGATCTCGGCATGGAAGCGATCTACGAGTTCGAGGTCAGCGACTTCCCGGTGACCGTCGCGGTCGATTCTGCGGGCGAGAACGTCCACCAGCTCGCACCTTTAGTCTGGCGCGAGAAGATCGCGCGTGAGGGGTTGCTGAAGCCGGCATGACGACGCGCGCACGCAGAAGGGGGCATGGGTCCGTACGGTGGATCGTAGCCTTCCTACTTCTGCTTGCCTTCGCGGTCATCTACGCGCCGCAGTTGCTGGCGTTTCCGTATGAGCAGCGGATCGGCACCGTCACCGTCTATGCCGAGCGCCCGATCGATCCGCGGATCGCCAGCGAACTGGCGTGCGCGGAAGGGTTGCTGCGCGCCAGTCCGATCTACAGCGGGCCGCTCGATCGGTCGCTGTTCCTGACGGACGGTGGCTGGCGGTGGCGCCTTCTGGCCATCCAGTCGCCGGGCGCCTTCGCGTTCCGCCGGCCGTTCAGTTCGGCGATCGTCTTCAACCGCAGCGGCGTCGCCGCCGACCGCGTGACGAACGGTCGTGCGATCGGCGGCACTCGCACGCTGTCCGGCGTGATCGCGCACGAGACGACGCACATCATGATCGCCAACCATCTTGGCGAAGTGCGCAGTGCTATGCTCCCGACCTGGCAGCAGGAGGGGTATGCAGATCATGTCGCGCGCGAGAGCAGCCTGACGGACGCGGAGGCCGCACGCCTTCGCAAGACCGATCCGGCGGCGCCGGCACTGGTATATTACGATGCCCGCCGACGGGTCGCGGCGGCGTTGGGCGCCAAGCGCGGATCGGTCGACGCGTTCTTCGCGGGCGGCTGAACGATGCCGAGCTCGGAACGCACCCCGGCCAGTCCTGTTGGTAATACGACCTTATCGGAGCACGCTCATCATGCCCAAGACCGCAATCGCCCTCGTCGCAGCCTTCGCACTCGCGACCACGGCCTCGGCCCAGACCACCGCGCCACAATCGGCGCCGACGCAGGGTGGCTTGGGCAGCCTCGGGGGACTCGGCGGTCTGCTAGGTGGCGCGTTGCCGAACGTCGGATCGATCGGCGCGGGCAATGCTGCCGGGTTGCTCGGATATTGCCTGAAGAACAATCTGCTCGGGCAAGACGGTGCGCTTGGCGCCTTAACCGGCGGACGGAATGCACCGCGAGCGGGCAGCGCGAAGGCCCCGGCCACCGGCGCGCAGTCGATCCTCCAGCGTCTGACCGGACGTCAGGGCGTGCAGACTTCGCCGGGCTATGCCGCGGGACAGGAAGGCGAAGTGCAGGCGCCGAACGGCCAGGCGTTTTCACTCGACGACCTCGGCGGGCAGGTGAAGACGCGGATGTGCAGCATCGTCCTCAACCGGGCGAAGTCGTTCCTGTAGGGGCAGTTACGGACCAAGGGCGAGGTTCGGGCAATACGCGTAGCAGATCGAGGTCTTTGCATCAGCAGCCCACTCGGTCCCGACTCTCTCCCGTCATCCTGACGAAAGTCAGGATCCAGAGTAACCAAATGCGGCTCTTTGCGACCCTGGATCCTGACTTTCGTCAGGATGACGGCGGGAGCGGGGCATGCATTTGTGACCTCTCGGCTGCTTCAGCGTCGGCCTATGAGTGCTCGACTTCGGGTGCTTAGCCGTAATGCGGAACACAGAAAATGACCGGTGCGGACGGGAAGCCAGGCACCTACTCAGCCGGCGCCCGCCGACATCGTCAGCTAGTAGGGGCCGGAGTGTTTCGACAACGGCGGACCTGTTCCCCTAGCGCAATGTCGTCTTAAACGGCATAAGGTCGACCACCATCGCCACCCCAACACCCCCCCAACGAAAAGAGGCTGCCGGATCGTCTCCCGACGACCCGACAGCCTCCTGACATGGTCAGCGGCCGGAGAGCTCCAGCCCGGAGGACCATGCGTACCGCCTATCCTATGACACACGCGTTGACTGGGAGAGGATACTCCCCACGCATGTCGGCGGCGTTAGCGGTGCGTCCCCCGAACGAACCGAACCGAACTCACTGCTGAACCATGAGACATCGGATCACCTCCTTTCGCTTGTTGAAACAACGCGGCCAAGCCTGACCGCAAGGCCAATGTGTGCCGACCGCGCCTGCGATACAAGCCTTGTTTTACGGAAGTTTTCGGTCAGTCCTGTGCGACTGCCGGTTCGTCGAAATCAGCCGCGGCAATCCTCGGTGACGCGTTCGATCTCGGCCCAGGCGGGCACGACCAGCGGCGGCAGTCCGGCCTGCTGGACGACGAACCGCCCGCGACTGAACCCCATCGCCTCCAGCAACGAATCGTTCGGCATCAGCGCAGCCGCGACGTAGGGCGGCGTGCCTCCGGTCGGCTGTACGGACACGGCGCGCGTAACGCTCGACGTGCGGATCGTCAGCGGCGTCGGCGTGCTGCCCGCGCGCGAAAGGTAGACCTGGCGCGCCGCGGTGTCGCATCGCACCGTCAGCGACGCATCGGCATTGGCCGGCCCGAACAACGCGATCGAACCGCGCGCATCGCGGCGGTAGACCCAAGTCCCCCGCGAATACGGCCAGTCGCGCCAGTCGGCAGCAATCGGTGCCGGACGCGGCTCCGGGGCAGGGGCCGGGGCCACGGTGCGCGGCGGGGGCGGCGCTTCGGCCCGCGGTGGCGGCACGCAGCCCGCGATCAACGCGAGCGTCGCCAGACCGGCAAGCCGCGCCAGGACGAGAGGGCGGGCAAGCGATCGCAAGCCGACGAGGTGAGGGGACGGTGTGCGCATCGCATCGCTATGCGGCACGCCCGGCGGTCGCTCAAGTACGACGAAGAGCGCCCGGCGGGAACCGCCGCACGGTGATACCGGTTCAACGACGGAAGAAATCAGGAGAACGTCCATGTCCGATACCGCCGCCCAGACGCCCACCCAGCTGCTTGTCCAGTCGAACATCTCCGGCACGATGAAGGTCGAGAGCCGCGACGGCGACAATGTCGGCTCGGTCCACGCGTTCATGGTCCACAAGGGCACCGGCCGTGTCACCCACGCCGTGCTCAGCCTCGGCGGCTTCCTCGGCATGGGCAAGAGCTTCTACCCGCTGCCCTTCGCGCTCCTGCAGTTCGACGCCGTCCGCGATCTCTACGTCGTCACGATCGACAAGCGCGTCCTCGAAGGCGGCCCAAGCTGGGCGAACAACGCACCGGTGTTCGACCAGGCCTATGCCGACCGTGTGGCAAGCTATTACGGGTCGAGCAGCGAAGACCTCGTCATCGGTTAAGCCGCGCGCGGAACGATCCGGTCAAGCGCATCGGCCTCGTTGCGCTTGACCTCTTCGACGTCGTAACTAACTTGGAGGCGCAGAAAAAACCCGTCTGACATTCCAAAATACCGGGTCAGGCGGGCGTCAATCGAAGGGTCAATATCCCTTCTGTTTGCCACGATCTCACGAAGAAGCGCGGGCTCGATCAGAGCGTCCCGAGCAACATCGTCGAACGAAATTTCGCTCCCGATGAGAAAATCCTCGCGCAGGATGTCGCCTGGGTGGACGTTATCCAACCGGTCGTCATCCGCGATGGTAATCCTCGATCCGGACATCGTCCGCGCCTCCGTCGAACCAGTGAAAGGTAATCCGCCACTGATCGTTAATTCGAATACTATACCGCAATGGCGAGCACTGTTTCAACTGCTCAAGCCGATTGCCCGTCGGAATACGTAAATCGTTTAGCTTTGCAACATTATCAAGCTGTCTTAGCTTCCGACGTGCGGTCTGCTGAATATCAGCAGGGAGTTTGCGACTACGCTGTCCGTCATAGATGCGTTCGGATTCGCTGTCGAAAAAACTACGAATCATATCAATCCCCCAAGAATATCTGACTTTTAGAGGTCCGATACTCTGCAATCACAGCTTGCAGGGGGCTGATGGACGAGTAGCATCTATAACCTTGGCGATAGATGTGCAAGCACTACCGCGACCGCGATCCACCCATCCGCATCTTTTGGCTTTTACCGTAACGCGTTTTCCGCGTTCCGGGCTTCCCCTCGTTCGAACGCCCCATGACCGGCGCCTTCTGCTGGTCGACGGGTAGGCCCAGTTCCTCTTTCTCTAACTGCCGGATCTCGTCGCGCAGTCGCCCGGCGGTCTCGAACTCTAGGTCGCTCGCCGCCTTGCGCATCTGCTTCTCAAGATCCTCGATGTACGCGCGCAGGTTGTGGCCGACCATGTGCGGGCGGTCCTCGTCGATCGGGATCGTCACCTGATCCTGGCTCGCCACGTGCGCGATGATGTCGCCGATGTTGCGGCGGATCGTCGTCGGGGTGATGCCGTGTTCGGTGTTGTACGCGACCTGCTTCTCGCGGCGGCGCGACGTCTCGTTCATCGCGCGCTCCATCGATCCGGTGACGCGGTCGGCGTACAGGATCACGCGGCCGTCGACGTTGCGCGCGGCGCGCCCGATCGTCTGGATCAGCGACGTTTCGGAGCGCAGGAAACCCTCCTTGTCCGCATCGAGGATCGCGACGAGCCCGCATTCGGGAATGTCGAGCCCCTCGCGCAACAGGTTGATGCCGATCAGCACGTCATACACGCCGAGCCGTAAGTCGCGGATCAACTCGATGCGCTCCAGCGTCTCGACGTCGCTGTGCATGTAGCGGACCTTGATCCCCGCCTCGTGCATATATTCGGTCAGATCCTCCGCCATCCGCTTGGTCAGCGTGGTGACGAGCGTGCGATACCCTAGCGCCGTGGTCTTGCCGACCTCGACGATCAGGTCCTGGACCTGTTCCTCGACCGGCTTGATCTCGACGGGCGGATCGATCAGCCCGGTCGGGCGGATGACCTGTTCGGCGAACACGCCGCCGGTCTGCTCCATCTCCCAGCTGCCCGGAGTCGCCGAGACATAGGTCGTCGGCGGGCGCATCGCGTCCCATTCGTTGAAGCGCAGCGGCCGGTTGTCGATCGCGCTCGGCAGGCGGAAGCCGTATTCTGCGAGCGTCAGTTTGCGACGGTGATCGCCGCGCGACATGCCGTTGATCTGGCCGATCGTGACATGGCTCTCGTCGACGAACAGCAGCGCGTTGTCCGGAAGATATTCGAACAGCGTGGGTGGCGGCTCGCCCGGCATACGGCCGGTGAGGAAACGGCTGTAATTCTCGATCCCCGCGCAGGACCCAGTCGCCGCAATCATCTCCAGGTCGAAGTTGGTGCGCTGTTCGAGCCGCTGCGCCTCCAGCAGCTTGCCCTCCAGCACCAGCTCCTTCAGCCGCTCGGCGAGCTCGTGCTTGATCGCCTCGCCTGCCTGCTTGAGCGTCGGGCCGGGCGTCACGTAATGCGAGTTCGCGTACACGCGCACCGAGTTCAGCGACGCGACCTTCTTGCCGGTCAGCGGATCGAACTCGATGATCTCCTCGATATCGTCGCCGAAGAACGAGATACGCCACGCGCTGTCCTCGTAATGCGACGGGAAGATCTCGAGCGTATCGCCCTTCACGCGGAAATTGCCGCGCTGGAACGCCGCGTCGTTGCGCTTGTACTGGAGCGCGACGAGCTTTCGCACGATCTCGCGCTGGTCGACCGTCGTGCCTTTCTTGAGGTCGAAAATCATCGCCGAATAGGTCTCGACCGAGCCGATGCCGTACAGGCACGACACCGACGCGACGATGATCACGTCGTCGCGTTCGAGCAGCGCGCGAGTGGCGGAATGCCGCATCCGGTCGATCGACTCGTTGGTCGACGATTCCTTCTCGATGTACGTGTCGGAGCGCGCGACATACGCTTCGGGCTGGTAATAATCGTAATAGCTGACGAAATATTCGACCGCGTTGTCGGGGAAGAACGACTTCATCTCGCCGTAGAGTTGCGCGGCCAGGATCTTGTTCGGCGCGAGGATCAGCGCGGGGCGCTGGACCCGGTTGATGACGCTGGCCATCGTGAAGGTCTTGCCCGAACCGGTGACGCCGAGCAGCACCTGGTCCTTCTCGCCGTCGCCGATCGCGGAGACGAGTTCGGCGATCGCGGTGGGCTGATCGCCGGCGGGTTCGTACTCGCTGACGAGGTTGAACCGCTTGCCGCCCTCGACCTTGTCGGGACGCGCGGTCGGGCGGTGCGGGACGAAGCTTTCGCCGGTTTCGAGCTCGGCGAGACTGGTGCGGATCTGAATAGCCATCAGGGGGAATATGGGGAACATGGCCTGAGTCGGCAACGGTCGGCAATCACGGCAATCCCCATCTCGTTCTCCTGCGAACGCAGGAGTCCAGGGTTACAGAGGACGCCGCGCGTTACCCTGGGCTCCTGCGTTCGCAGGAGAACCGCAGTAAGAAGGGTGCGGTTTGGGGCAGGCCAAGTTTAGCTGTTGTTGACCCGTTCGGCTCACGCCCATAATGCGACCGTTTCGCAAGCCATCGATCCGCCAGCGCCCGCGCGCAGGCCAAGGAATAGACGCATGACCGCCCCGACCGTCGAAGCAACCCGCGCGCCCGCGCTGATCCCCGAGACCCCTGCGTTCCTGAACGCCAAGGTGCTGTGGGTGCGCCACTGGAACGAACATCTGTTCAGCTTCGCGATCGAGCGGCCCTCGACCTTCCGCTTCCGCTCGGGCGAGTTCGTGATGATCGGCCTGCCGCAGGAAGGTGGCAAACCGATCATGCGCGCCTATTCGATCGCCTCGCCACATTATTCAGAGGAACTCGAGTTTCTGTCGATCAAGGTCGAGGATGGCCCGCTGACCTCGAAGCTTCAGCTGATTCAGCCCGGCGACGAGGTGTATCTCGGCAAGAAGCCGACCGGTACTTTGGTGCTCGACGCGCTGCTGCCAGGGAAGCGCCTGTTCATGTTCTCGACCGGCACCGGCCTCGCGCCGTTCCTCAGCCTGATGCGCGATCCCGACGTCTATGCTGCGTACGAGCAGGTGATCGTCGTGCACAGCGTGCGCCGCGTGAGCGATCTCGCCTATCACGACGAGATGGTCGGGCTGCTCTCGGAGGACCCGCTGATCGCCGACGAGGCGCAGACGCAGTTCCACTATATTCCGACGGTGACGCGCGAGCCGTTCCGCACGACGCGGCGGATCGGTGCGCTGATCGAGGACGCGTCGCTGTTCGGCCACCCGGTTCGCGGCGAGCAGAAGCTCAACCCCGAGACCGACCGCGCGATGCTGTGTGGCTCGACCGAGATGATCAAGGAGTTCGCGGTGATGCTCGAGGCGAATGGCTTCGAGGAGGGCGCGAATTCGAAGCCGGGTACGTTCGTGATCGAGCGCGCTTTCGTCGGGTAATCCACGACCGCAACGCTAGCTGTACCCCCGCGAACGCGGGGCCCAGTGATTACATCACTGTCGCATGCCGGGAGGGTTCGGGCCTGGACCCCCGCCTTCGCGGGGGAACAGCTAGTTGCGTCCCCCGCGTAACCCTCCGATATCGCTCCTTATTTATAATAGGAGAGACCCATGATCGGTTACGCGACGCTCGGCACCAACGACATCGACTCGTCGCTGGCGTTTTACGACGCGCTGTTCGCGACGGTCGGCGGCAAGCGCTTGATGCAAATGCCCGACGCGCGCCAGTTGACCTTCTACGGCGCGGGCCCCGACAAGCCGATGCTGGTGATCGGCAAGAAGCCCTATGACGGCGCAGCCGCGACCGCGGGCAACGGCACGATGGTCGCGCTGGCAGCGGATTCGCGCGAGCAGGTCGACCAGATCTACGCCAAGGCGATCGAACTCGGCGGCGCGGACGAAGGCGCTGCCGGCACGCGTGGACCCGAGGAGATGGGCTTCTACGGCGCGTATTTTCGCGATCCGGACGGCAACAAGCTCTGCGTGTTCAAGATGGGGTAAAGCGCGTGCACGATTGAGGGGAATACCACCCCGGCGAAGGCCGGGGCCCAATTGGAAAGGTGGCAGTAACGAGGGGCTGTCCTCCATTAGCAGCCTTCCCCAACTGGGCCCCGGCCTTCGCCGGGGCGGTGGGATGTGGAGCCGGCGTTACGCTTCTCTCTCGTTGTTCTCCCGCGAAGGCGGGAGCCCAGTCTGGGTCCCCGCCTTTGCGGGGAAACAGGCTTACTTGGTCGCAGGGGATACGCGCCGAACAACTCCGGGGTGACGGAAGAATTAACGGAGTGCGCGAACCTGCGGCGTATCGAGACACTGCAACAAGGCCGCCCGAGCCATCGGCGTTACCGTCACCGGCTTTACATACCCCGCAACCTCCGTTGGCTGCCCGATCGCCACCGGCGCAAACCCAGTCTGCCCCGTGCACCGCATCGCCGCCGCCAGCAGTTTCGGCGGCGTATCATACCCCTCGAACGACAGCCGGAACGTCCCCCAGTGGATCGGGATCGCGTGCGCCGCACCGAGCCGGCGATAGACCTCGACCGCGTCGACCGGCCCGATATGGCTACCGGACTCCATCTGGCCATCGACGAACCGAAACGCACCGATCGGGATCAGCGCCAGCCGGATCGGCCCGAGTGCCGCCGCCTCGACCGGCCATTGGCCATCGCCCATCCCGGTATCGCCAGCAAAGAACACGTTCCCGCCCGGCAGCGTCACGACGAAGCTCGACCACAAAGCACGATTGCGATCGGTGAACCACCGGCTGCCCCAATGGTGGTTCCGCGTCACTGTCACAGCCACACCGGGCCTGATCGTCACCCGCTGGCCCCAATCGAGCGCGGTCGCCTGCGCGCCGGTCTGGCCGATCACGCGGTCGTTGCCCAAGCTCGTGACGATGCGCGGCCGATCGCGCTCCCACAGCCGCTTAAGCGTCGCCTTGTCGAGATGATCGTAATGATTGTGGCTCACCAGCACGAGGTCGATCCTGGGCAGCGCATCGAACGCGATCCCCGGCTTGGCGACACGACTAGGACCCGTGCCGAGCGGCCCGGCCTTCTCCGCCCAGACCGGATCGGTGAGGATGTTGAGCCCCTGCGTTTGGATCAGCACGCTGGCATGGCCAACCCAGGTCACGACCATCCGCTCGCCCTCGACGCGGGCGGGTGGTGCGACCCGGTTCACTGCAACCGACTTGGGCCACGCAGGCCGGCCATCGCTGCCGGTGAGATACTTCCAGAAGAAGCTCGCCCGGCCGCCGCCGCTTCCCTTGGGCTGAATCTGCTGCGTATCCGCGTCGCCGTCGGGATTGAAGAACCGCGCACCGTCGAAATGGCTCGACGTCGCCCCACGATAATAGATCCGGTCGAGAAATTGCGGCACGATCGTCACGATCAGCGCACCGATCACGACCAGCAACAGGATCGCACCGCCGACGATCTTCAATAGTCTCGTCACGGCGTTCCTGTCTGCACGGGATTGGATGTCGCCCTAACGCACGCTGGCGATCATCGTTCAGATCAAGCGCGCGATGCGGTCCGCCGCGCGAAATTCCGCCGTGCGAAATTCCATTGCCACAGCATCAGCAACGGCACGACGATCGTCTCCATGCCCAGCCCGAGCACATGACCCTGCGACGGCACGCCGACCGCGATCAACGATATCAGCCGCGACATGCCCCCGACGAAGATCAGCCCACCGAGCAGCCGGAACCGCGGCCCCTTGCGCTCGATACTCGGGATGCAACTCACGAACCCGAGCCCGGTCGCGAAGAATATCCCCGAGATATACCGGAAATGGCTGTCGAGATCCGTCGGCACGTCGGCCAGATGCCCGAATGGCGCCGGGCCGTACAGGATGCCCTGGCCGCCGACGATCAGCGGCAACAGGCACGCCACTGCAATCACCGCCTGCAACAGGCGCTTCTCGATCGAGCCGGTCATGGCAAGGGCCTCAGCAATTCGGGGCGGATACGAAATGCGCGGAGCGAAATCCGCACTTCGAAAATGAACGAAATCAGCGCCGCAATCAGCAGGATCATCGCCAAGATGAAGCACACCGCGACGTAGGTCCCGAAGTGCAGCTTCGCGAGTTCGGCGATGAACAGCAACGCGATCAGGATACACGTCATGATCGCGCTGGAGACCGCGAGGAACAGCGCGGCGTTGATGATCGTCATCCGTCGGTCGAGCAGGCGCAGTTCCCAGACGAAGCGGACATGCTCGGGTCCGGTGCTGCTCGCGTGGAGATGCTCCAGCTTGCGCGCGCGGTCGATCACGCGCGACAGGCGACCGGCGAGCACGTTCAGCAACTGGCCGATACCCGCCAGCATGAACACGGGCGCTAGCGAAAGCTGGATCGTCTGGGCGATCGTCGAGACGGCGGGGATCGTCGGCATGCGGACACCATGTGGTAAAACGCGTTCGATAGGAAGAACGCGCGTACCGCATGGCGCCGCAATTACAGCGGCTTGTCGACCGAAGGGGGCGATCCAGCCACGACAACATCAGCAGGGTCCGGGCTCGGTCAGAAGTCCTTACGCAACAGCAGCCCGGCATAGCGCTTGTCGTCGCGCGGCACGAACCGCACCGTGCCCGCAAACGTGCCCGCGGTGAGGAACGACGAATAGGCGGTGTTCGTCAGGTTCTTCACATACGCGCGCAGCTGCCACCCGGATGTATCACTCAGCACCGCGACGCTCGCATTCCAGATCGCATAGGACGGCTGGATCGTGCTCGGGGTCTCGGCGAGCGAATATTGGACCTTGCTGCTGAACGTCACGTCGGTCTGCAACTCAAGCGCCAGCGTGTCGGTCAGCCCGAACTTGTATGCCGCATTCTCGTACAGCTTGATCTTCGGCGCATAGGGGAGCGGCTGGCCGTTGATGTTGCAGCTCGTCGGCGCGCCGGTCGGGCAGAGGAAGTTGCGCACCGTCGCATCGGTATAGGCAGCGGAGATGTCGAGCGTCAGGCCCTTGGTCGGGCGCAGCGTCACGTCCGCCTCGACCCCGCGTGAGCGCACCGATCCGGCGTTGATCAGCCGGCTGACCTGCGCGCCCGCGACGACGTCATTGAAGCTCGCCTGATAGCCGTCGAAATTGGTCGTGAACGCGGCCAGGCTATAGCTCAGCGCACGGTTCGTGGTGCTGCCCTTCAGCCCGACTTCATAGGAGTTGGACGTCTCCGGGCTCAGCGGCACTTCGTCGAGCGGCGTCGTCGCGTTGAGCGATCGCATGTTGAAATACACGTTGTACGCCGGCCCCTTATAGCCGTGCGAATAGGTGAAATAGGTCTGCGCATGCTCGCCCAGATCGTACTGGAGCCCGAGGCGATAGCTGTCGCCGCGCTTGTCGATCCCGCCGGTCGCGTTGTGATACGCGCGGACGCCGGGGCGATCGAGCGCCGCCGCGCCGGTGTTGAGCGGATCCGCGGTCGAGGTGCGGACGTGGTAGAAATCCAGGCTGTCCCAGGTCGAGCGATAGCCGGCGATACCGCGGAATTTCGGCGTGAAATTGACGTTCGCCTCACCGAACAGTGCGTAATTGTCGTTGGTGATGCCGTAGTTTGCAACGCCCGTCGTCGTGCTCTGCGCGCCACCCGCCGCGAGCGAGGTCAGCGTGCGCTGGTATCGCTCGTCGGTCGTCGCGTGCAGGTAATAGGCGCCGACGACGTAATCGATCAGGCCACCCTTGGGCGAGGTCAACCGCAGTTCCTCGGAGAATTGCTTGGTGTTGACGCTGCCTGCGTCCTGTCCCGACGGGAACGCGGTCGAGAGCGCGGCGACGCTGTCGTAATCCTGGCGCTGGTTGTTGAGCCACTGCCGCCAGCCGGTGATCGAGGTGAGGTGGTAATCGCCGAGCGCGAGTTCGCCGGTGAACGATCCGCCGTAATTCTCGTCCTTCACGTCGGTGATCGCGTTGTTGTTGGTCCGGCGATTGCTCGGCCCCGCGGCGATCCCGCTTGCGCCCAGCGCGGCGGCGAGGTCGGGCGAATTGGTGACGACACCGGTCGGATAGGCCGTGCGGCTGGTGGCGGCATAGACGCTGGTCGGCGTCGTGTCGTGCGAGTTGAGATAGTCGCCGATGATCGTGAACTTCAGGTCGTCGGACGGCGTGAAGACCAGCTTGCCGCGCGCGCCGTAGCGCCGATAGCCGTTGACGTCTTTCCCCTGCGCGACGTTGCGGACGTTGCCCTTATAGTCGTCGTACAGCCCGCCGATCAGGGCCTGCACCTTGCCGGGGACGAGCGCGCCCGAGATGCCGGCCTTGATCCGGTATTCCTCGTCGGAAGTGATGCCCGCCTCGCCGAACGCGCGGAACTCGTCGGTCGGGTTGCGGGTGACGATGTTAACGACGCCCGCCGAGGCGTTCTTGCCGAACAACGTGCCCTGCGGGCCGCGCAACACCTCGATCCGCTCGACTTCGCCGAGGTCGAGCGTCGACTGGCCGGGGCGGGTGAGGACAACGCCGTCGAGCACGGTGGATACCGATGGCTCGACGCCGGGCGAGGTCGTGATCGTGCCGACGCCGCGGATGAAGATCGTGCGATCCTTGTTCGACGCGCCGCTGCGGAAGCCGACCGAGGGGATCGTCGCGGCGATGTTCTCGACCGTGTTCAACTGGCGCTCGGCGAGCGACTGGCCGCTGACCGCGGTGATCGCGATCGGCACCGACTGGAGCGTCTCGTTGCGATAGCGCGCGGTGACGATCACCTCGTCGCTCTGCGCAGCCGGGGCGGGCGCGGTTGTCGGCGCCGTTACGGGCGCGTCCTGGGCCGCGGCCGGCGCGGCGAGCGCGGCGAGTGCAGTGCCGGCGAGCAGCGCGAACTGGCGCCGCTGGGTGCGTGGGTCGATCATGGGTTCCCTCCCCTAAGGTGATGCCGCCTTGTAATTCCCATTCGTGCGATGGGTATAAAGAACGATATGCAGGTGCTTCGTGTCAGCTTTAGCGCGCCTCGACCGGTCGCAGCGTCGGCAGCAGCAGTTGGATCCATCCGACGGCGAGCAGGTACGAGACGCTCGCGAAGAGGAACAGCGGGAGATAGCCGAGGCCCGCAGTGAGCACGAGCCCCGCGACCTTGGCGATCACCATGCCGCCGACATTGCCGCTGAACGATCCGAACGCGGTCACGCGACCGAGCTTGTCCTGTGGCACGACGTCGGCGATCAGCGCGAAGAGATTGGTCGAGAATGCCTGATGTGCGGCGAGCGTCAGTGCCATGAGCCCGATCGTGATCGCGTAATTGCCTGCGTAGAGCACCAGCGGGATCGGCAGCACGCAGAGCGCGGCAACCAACAATATGCCTTTCCGAACCGCGTTGATGCTGTAGCCGAGGCTCAGCAACCGCGTCGAAACCCCGCCGCCGAGCAGCGACCCGACCGCCGCGCCACCATAGGCAATCGCGAGCGGGACGCCGAGCGCGACGCCGGTCAGGCCGTATTGCCGGTGGAAGAAGTCGGGGAGCCAGAACAACAGCAGCCACCAGGTTGCGTCGGACAGGATTTTCGCACCGGCAACCGCCCAGGTCTGGCGGTTGCGGAGGATCGGTCCGTAATCGGTCGGAGGCGCGGCGTCTGTCTCGACCGGACTTGGCGGGGAGAAGGTCACGCGGCGCGTCGCGATCAGCCATACCGCGGCCCAGACAAGCCCGAGCGCGCCCGCCGCGACGAACGTCCCGCGCCACCCGACCAGCAGGGCAACGCCGGGGATTGCCAGCGGCGCCAGGATCGCGCCGATGCTGTTGGCGGCGTTGGTCGCGCCGAACCCGCTTGATCGCCAGTTCTTGGGCAGCACGGACGCGATCGTCTTGATCCCGGTCGGCGTCCCCATCGCCTCGGTCGCGCCTAAGCTGACGCGGATCATCACGAACTCGGTCATCGACCGAGCCCAGCCATGCGCCATCGCCGCGATGCTCCACGCCGCGACGCCGATCGGGTTCGCCCATTTGACGCCGAGCTTGTCGACGATCCACCCGGTAAACAGGAACGCGAACGCCGCGCCGCCCTGGAACCATGCGGCGAGCGTGCCGTAATCGTCATCGCTCCAGCCGAGATCGGTGGCGATGATCGGCTTGAGGACGGAGATGATCTGGCGGTCGACGAGGTTGAGGATGCCGGCGGTGACGACGAGCGCGAATAACAGCGCGCGCGCCCGGGCGCTGAGTTGCGCGACTGTCTTGGTAGGCTTGGTCATACGAGCCTAACATGGACGAGGTGCGCGCGGTGGCCAGCCAGTTTCTCTTCGCCGAGCCGGTTATTTGGTTGCAGCGGGTGGGGCTCAGTGACTCCTCGGATCTGTTCGGCAGTTATCCCACTTGAGCGAGAAAGCTTGTTTCCCCGCGAAGGCGGGAATCCAGACTGGGCTCCCGCCTTCGCGGGAGAACATGGAGGGGGAGGGGGCGGGGAAGGGCCACCGCCAACCCACACCACCCCGGCGAAGGCCGGCGCCCAGTTGGGGGACGGTGCCAACTGCGCGCAGTCTTTAGTTACTGCGACCTTTCCAACTGGGCCCCAGCCTCCGCCGGGGTGGCGCTACCTACCGGGAAAGCCTGCGTTCAAATCATCAAAGGCTCATGCTCGATCCGCGGCAAGACATGCCGCGCGAACAGATCGGCCTCCGCCGCATGCGGATAGCCAGAGAGAATAAACGCATCGATCCCCTCCGCCCGGTACGCGTTCAGTTTCGCCAGTACCTGATCCGGATCGCCGACGATCGCCGCGCCGCAGCCCGAGCGGGCGCGGCCGATCCCGGTCCAGAGGTTCGCCTCCGCATAGCCGTCGTCCGAGTTTTCACGCAGTTCGGCCTGACGGCGGACGCCCGCGGACTGAGAATCGAGCGAGCGTTCGCGGATCGCGCGACCTTCCGCATCGTCGAGTTTCGACAACAGCCGGTTCGCCGCCGCACGCGCTTCCGCCTCAGTCTCGCGGACGACGACATGCACGCGGTAGCCGAACTTAAGCGTGCGCCCATGCTTAGCCGCCCGCGACCGCAAATCCGCAACGATCGCGCGCACCGCATCCATCGTATCCGGCCACATCAGATACACGTCGGCATTGGCCGCCGCCGCATCGCGCGCAGCCTCCGACAGCCCTCCGAAATACAGCGCCGGGCATTTCCCCGAAACCGTCGTCACCCGCGGCGGATCGACCTTCAGCTTCCAGAACTCGCCAGCATGATCGAGCGGCCTGCCGTCGAGCAACGTGCGCAGGATGTGCATCGCCTCGACCGTCCGCGCATACCGCGGCGCGCTCTCCAGCTTCTCGCCCGGTAGGTCGCTCGAGATGATGTTGATCGCCAGCCGTCCGCCCAACATCCGATCGATCGTCGCGATCTGGCGCGCGAGTTGCGGCGGCCAGCTCTCGCCGATCCGCACCGCCATCAGCAACCGCAGGCGCTTCAGCATCGGCGCGATCCCCGCCGCGAACGCGGTCGTGTCGATCCCCAGCGCATAGCCCGACGGCAGCAGGATATTGTCGTAGCCCGCGGTCTCAGCCTGCATCACGATGTCGCGGCAATGCTCCCAGCTCGATTGCAGCGCCGCATCGGGCACGCCGAGAAACTCGTAATCGTCGTCGCACAGCGCGGAGAACCAGCTGATTTCGCAAGGGGGCAGGACCGTCATGGCAAATCTTCACCCATTCCCGCCTGCAGCACCGCATACCATTCGGCCCGCGTCCACTCGACCCTGTAGGCCTCCGCCGACGCAGCGATCCGCGCCGGATTCTGCGACCCGACGATCGGAATGATCCGCGCCGGATGGGCCATGATCCACGCCAGCGTCGCGGTCGCCGCATCGACGCCGTAGCGCGCGCCATGCTCGGCGAGCAGCTTGGCCGCCGGATGATCGCCCTGCGCCAGCCGCCCGCCACCGAGCGGCGACCACGCCATCACCGCGACGTCGAGCCGCATCGCGTGATCGAGCGTACCGTCGAATAGCGGCGCAGTCCGCAACGGCGAAAACTCAGGCTGCGTGCTGACGATCGGCTGGCCCAAGAAAGCCTGCAACGCGTCGAACTCGTCCACGCTGTAGTTCGACACGCCGATACTGCGGATCTTGCCCGCGTCGATCATCCGGGTCAGCGTCTCGGCCACCTCGTGCGGATGCGTGAGGAAATCACGGCGGTGGATCTGGTACAGGTCGACTTGCTCGACGCCGATCCGCGTCAGCGACGCCTCTAGCGCATCGGCCAGATACGTCGCGCTCGAATTATACGGGATGCCGGGACGGATGCCCGCCTTGGTCGCGATCACCATTTTCGCACGCATTGACCGGTCTTCGGCCAGCGCACGCCCGAACAGTTCCTCCGCCGAGCCGAACCCGGCGGGCACGTCGCAGCCATAGATGTCGGCGGTGTCGAAGAAGTTGATCCCGGCCGACAGCGCGGCCTCGATCATCGCGTGGACCGGGGCGACCTCTCCGGCCAGCCGCCACATGCCCCAGGCTATCGGCGAAACAAGGATTTCGCTCTTGCCGAGCGGGCGAAGGTCGTTGGAAAGGCGGATCGTCGTCATGCAGGCGGCCATGGCATAGGGAATGACAGCTTGGTAGCCACGATCAGATACGGCGTCGTCGGAACGGGCATGATGGGCGTCGAACACCTTCGCAACCTGGCGATCCTGCCGGGCGCGGAGATCGTCGCGATCGCCGATCCGGTCGCGACCTCGATCGACTGGGCGACCGATGCGCTCGGCGACCGCGCCGCCACTGTCGCGCGGTTCGACAGCGTCGAGGCCTTAGCAAAAGGCGCCGACGTAGACGCGATCGTCATCGCCTCGCCCAACAACACGCACCGCGAAGTGCTCGAACGACTGTTCGACATGGACGCGGCTATCCTCTGCGAAAAGCCGTTGGCGACGACAATCGACGACGCGCGCTGGATCGTCGAGCGCGCTGCCACTCACGCAAAGCCGTTCTGGACCGGGATGGAATACCGCTTCATGCCCCCCGCCGCCGCGTTCATCGATCAGGTGCGCGCAGGCCGCGTCGGCCGGCTGCAGATGCTCTCGATCCGCGAACACCGCTTCCCGTTCCTCCCCAAGGTCGGCGACTGGAACCGCTTCTCCGCCAACACCGGCGGCACGATGGTGGAGAAATGCTGCCACTTCTTCGACCTGATGCGGCTGATCGTCGGCTCCGAAGCGGTGCGGGTGTACTGCTCGGGCGCGATGGACGTGAACCATCTCGATGAGCGCTATGACGGCCAGCGCCCCGACATCATCGACAACAGCTTCACCACCGTCGACTTTGCCAATGGCGTGCGCGCGATGCTCGACCTCAGCATGTTCGCCGACGGTGCCGAGAACCAGGAGGAGATGTCCGCCACCGGCGATGCCGCCCGCCTCGACGTGCTGATCCCCGCAGGCGAACTCGTCTATTCCCCCCGCGTCGGTTTCCTGAACCCGAAGCAGGTCGAGCGTACCCACGTTGCCGTAGACCCCGCTGCCAAGGCCGCCGGCTCGCACGAAGGCGCGACCTACTACCAGCACGCCGCGTTCGCCGCAGCGGTCCGCGGCGAGGGCCCGGTCCAGGTCACCGCGGAGGATGGCCTGCGCGCCGTCGCGATCGGCACCGCCGCCGAGATCAGCGCCCGCGAACACCGCGTCGTGACGATGGCCGAACTCGGGCTATAGGATCTACTCCGACAGACCATCGCCACGCCGAGGAAGACCGTCATGAAATCGCTGGTTTGCGCCGCGCCGGGATCTCTCATCGTCGCCGACCAGCCGATGCCCCGTCCGCGAGGAGGGCGACGTCCTGATCAGGATGCGCCGTGCCGGGCTCTGCGGGACGGACTATCACATTTATGCCGGGACGCAGCCTTATCTGTCCTATCCGCGCCTGATCGGCCACGAGCTGGCGGGCGAAGTCGTCGAAGCACCGACCGGCTCCCGCTTCACACCCGGACAGATCGTCACGGTCAATCCGTACGGGGCTTGCGGTCACTGTATCGCCTGCCGCTGCAACCGACCGAATTGCTGCGTCAACATCGCGGTGCTCGGCGTCCATACCGATGGCGGCATGTGCGAATGGCTCGCTATTCCCGAGGCATCGGTCGTCGATGCGCAGGGATTGTCGCTGGACCAGGCAGCGATGGTCGAGTTCCTGGCGATCGGCGCGCATGCGGTACAGCGCGCCAAGCCCACACCCGATGCGCGGATATTGGTCACGGGGGCAGGCCCGACCGGTGTCGCCACCGCGCTGTTCGCCCGGATTATGGGCGTCGTGTCGGTCACTTTCCTCGATACGCGTGCAACCCGGCTGGCGTTCGTTCGTGACCAACTGAGTTTCGAGACCATCGTGGTCGCCGACGGCGGCGCGACCGAGGCTCTTCGCACAATGAGCGATGGCGACATGTTCGATGTCGTGTTCGATGCCACCGGCAACATCCACGCGATGCGCGGCGGCCTGATGCACGTGGCGCACGGCGGCACTTATGTTCTGGTCGGACTGTACCTCGAACGTGGGAAGGCTGGGCGGTCATAGCCTTGGTGATCGCGATCGACGCAGTTTTTGCCGGGTAAAGCTCTGACGTCTGGGAACCTTATACCGCCATATTGGACGCGTTGACGAACCCTGCTCAGCTCAGTCGAGTCCGCTTCCCCACATCGCAGTCCGACCCTTTTTAGCCAGCTGCCTTCGCCGGGCGCGCAAGAGACAAGGCCGTCGAGGCATTCGACATGTTCAACGAGGACCCCGTGTTCGCGATGGCTAAGCGCGTTGCAGCGAGCAATGCGACGATCCTCTAACCATAACGTAACGCTTTGGCGTCAAGCGAGGATCAGGGAGAAGCCTGTGCGACTATCCATATCGGCGCGCGTATCCATTGCCTGCATATCGGTCATCGTCATGGCGCTAGCGCTGCTGGCCGTCGGCTTGTCGGTCGGCAACAAGATCCATCAGGCCGATCTGCGCATCACGTCACTCAGCGATGCGCTGGGCCGAGAAGATCGGCTGGATCAGGTACAACGTCGGCTGCGTCAGGATATTGGTCGCCTGACCCGCGATGCGGAACGCGGCTTGAAGGTTCCCGACGCACGCTGGGACACGCTTCGCAATCGGATCTCGGCGTTTAAACGGCAAGGGTCGCTGGGAGCCCAACTACCCGATAGCGGATCGGAAGCGGGATCGGCCCCGATGCAGCAGGTGCAGCAAGCCGAGGCCGTTTTTGCCCTGGCTGCAAACCAGTTGATCGACACCAGCCGGTCTAGACCCGCGGGCATCAAAGCGGCCATGCCACCGTTCCTCGGCGCGCTCACGGCTTTGGAGACACGCCGCAGCGAAGTGCGACAGGCACTGACCTCGGCGGTCAGGAGGGCGGCGGACAAGAACCGCCGGGAGAGCCGTCGGGATATCATCTCGGTGCTACTCGGCGGGCTGGCGATAGTAGCCATCGTATTCAGCATGGCCATCTGGCTTCGTCGAAGACTGGTCTTGCCAATCACGATCATGGCTGCGCGACTGCGTGAGTTCCGGGTCGGTGAAAGCGACGGAGACGTGCCCGGACTGGAGCGGGCAGATGAGCTCGGCGATCTGGCGCGCGGGTTGTACGAATATCGCAATGCCGTTGAGAGCCGCCGGACCGCCGAGCGTCGCGCCGAATTCCTTGCCAACCATGACATGCTGACGGGGTTGGCGAACCGCCTTCTCTTCGAGAACCGTCTCGCTCACGAACTCGCCCGCAGCGCGCGGACCGGGGACGTGGTGGCGGTGTTCGCCGTCGATCTGGACGCGTTCAAGGCGATCAACGATCGATTGGGCCATGCGGGCGGAGACCGTGTGCTCAAGCGCGCGGCACAGCTCTTGTCGTCCTGCGTCCGCAGCGACGACCTGGTTGCGCGCATCGGCGGCGATGAATTCGCCATTATCCAGGTCGCACGTTCGCAACCCGCGGCGACGGAAGCGCTGATCTCACGCATCTTCAAGATGGCCTCGGCCCCGACGGACGAGGGCGTCGCGATCAAGCTGAGCGTCGGAGTAGCGCTTTCGGAATCTGGTCAGACCGGAGACGAACTTCACGAACTCGCGGATCTCGCACTGTATCGCGCCAAGGCCGACGGGAGAAACACCGCACGCATCTACAACAAGCATCTGAAGGACGAGGAAAGCCAGCGCGTCCGGCTCGCCAGGGACCTTGAGAACGCCGTCCCGGCGAACGAACTCCGTCTGGTGTTCCAGCCGATCGCCGACACCGTCTCGCTCGAGATCGTCGCTTACGAGGCCTTGCTCCGCTGGCGGCATCCCAGCCTGGGCGACATACCTCCGGACGTCTTCATACCCATCGCCGAGTCCAGCGGGCTTATCGACACGATCGGGTCATGGGTGATCGATCAGGCGCTCCAGGCTGCATCGACCTGGGATCCGAAGGTCTCGCTGGCCATCAACCTGTCGCCCATACAGTTTCGTTCCATCGGCCTCGCGACCGAGATATGCGATGCCGCACGGCATTGGCGCGTCGCGTTCGAGCGATTGGAGATCGAGGTGACGGAGAGCGCGACCCTGTTGGGGTTTCAGCGCGACAACGTTCTCGCCACGCTCGGGAGGTTGCGCGAGTACGGCGCCAAGCTCGTGATGGACGACTTCGGTACAGGCCATTCTTCGCTCAGCAACCTCAAGGAATTTACCTTCGACAAGATCAAGATCGATCGGAGTTTCGTGGCGACCATGCATAGTCATGCCTCGTCGTCCTCGATCGTCAAGGCGACGATCGGACTGGGCAAGAGCTTGGGCCTCGTCATCGTCGCGGAGGGCGTCGAAACCGAAGAGCAGCTATCGGTATTGCAACATTGGGGGTGCGATCAGGTCCAGGGTTTTCTGATCGGAAGGCCTGCAGCACTGATCGACGTCGCTAGCGCCGAAACGATACGGTAGAGCGGTGGATGGGCTCGGCATGCCGCAAGGTGAGCCTGACGCTTCCGGACATCCGTCAAAAGCTGTAAAGGTTCTTGAGCGTCCAAGCGCGGGTCGATCAGAACTACGAATGGCTGGTCGGGGAAATGTGGCAGCGATCTCCCCACGCGGCCATCGCGTACTTGATCCCCGCGCGAATTGCGTTTGCCGCGACGCCGTCGCGTGCCTGTATCGAGATGCCCAGCACCAACCCGTCATACAGCGCGACCAGCCCCGCCACATCGGCAGCGGGGTCGAGATCGCCGGAGATCACACCAGCGGTAATACACCGATGCAAGGCCTGCCGTGTAACCTCGCGTTCCGAGCGCGTCAGTGCCTGGGTCGACGCACTTGCCGCGGACGAAATCGTTGCCGATAGCGTGACCATGCAGCCCTGTGGATGCGCGAGATCGGTCTGCACCGCGACCGAGCCCAGCAACGCCTGTTCGAGCCGTGCGCGGGGTGGCAACCGTTCGTCGTCGAGTGCGTCGACGATGCTGCCATGCCGATCGAGATATCGCGCAAGCGTTTCCCGATACAGCGCTTCCTTCGAACCGAACGCCGCGTAGAAACTCGCCGACGAGATGTCACCCATCGCGTGGCGAAGGGTCAGCAACGACGCGCCCTCATACCCGTGCTCCCAGAACAGGTGCATCGCGCTGTCCAGCGCCGCATCCAGGTCGAAACCACGCGGTCGTCCGCTCCGTGCCATAAGTCTCCGCTCCAAGCGTTGTGGATTAATCGATGCACTATTCGTTGACAAGCCGCCCTCGGTCGTCGACTGAACCGGATCAGTCGATCCAGAAGTGAGTATTCCGTGCGCCCAAACCATAGTCCGACCGACGCCGGGGCGAGCGAAACGCTGCCGATCTCCGCGCTATTGGCGCTGGCGATGACCGGCTTCACCGCGATCCTGACCGAGACGCTGCCTGCCGGTCTGTTGCCGCACATGGCAGCGGGACTGGACGTATCGGAGTCGCTCGCCGGGCAGACGGTGACGGTCTATGCGGTCGGGTCGCTGCTCGCGGCGATCCCGCTCACGCTGTACACGCAAGGTTGGCGTCGCAAGCCGACGCTGCTGGTCGCGATTGTCGGTTTCCTGATCTTCAATTGCGTGACCGCGGTATCGACCTCTTACGCGCTGACGCTGGTCGCGCGGTTCATGGGTGGGGTCGCGGCGGGGCTCGGCTGGGGAATCATTGCCGGCTATGCGCGGCGGATGGTCGTCGCGCCCTTGCGCGGCAAGGCGTTGGCGATCGCGATGGTCGGTACGCCGCTGGCGCTGTCGATCGGTGTTCCGCTGGGGGCGATGCTGGGCACCACGCTCGGCTGGCGCATGGCGTTCGGGCTGATGTCGATCACGACGCTGGTCCTGATTGGCTGGGTGCTGTGGCAGGTGCCGGATTTCCCCGGACAGCCGGCGGAACAGCGACTGTCGATCGCGCGCGTTTTCCGCACGCCGGGCGTACGGACCGTGCTCGTCACGCTGTTCGCGTGGATCACGGCGCATAATATCCTCTATACTTATATCGCGCCGGTAGCCGCGTTATCGGGTGTGCAAGGCCGGCTCGACCTCGTTCTGCTCGGGTTTGGCGTGGCCGCGCTCGTCGGAATCTGGGTGACGGGCGTGCTGATCGACCGGGCGTTGCGACCATTGATACTCGTCAGCCTTACGGCATTTGCGGCGGTATCGCTGGCGTTCGGACTGTTTGCGGCCAACCCCGTCGTGACGATTGCGGCGACGATCCTGTGGGGCCTGTCGTTCGGCGGCGCGGCGACGCAACTCCAGACCGCGCTGGCCGATGCCGCGGGCGACGGCGTCGATCTGGCGAACGCGATGCTGACAACGACGTGGAATGCTGCGATCGCCGCAGGCGGGATCGTCGGCGGCGTTATGCTCGACCATCTCGGCGCCAGTTCGCTAGCCTGGGCCGTGCTGGCGCCGACGTTGCTGGCGCTCGTAATCGCATCGCGCGCCCACCGCCACGCCTTCAAGCCCGGTCCACGGGCATTCGATTGATGTGCCGGTCGTGCGCCTAACTCAGGAGACTTCGATGAAAGCTTATCAAATTGGCGCGCAGGACGGGATCGACGCGCTCGTCGCGACGACCCTGCCCGAGCCCGCCGCTGGCCCCGGCGAAGCGCTGGTCGCACCGCGTCTCGTCGGGCTTATCAGCCGCGACGTGCAACTGTTACGCGGTACTTACGGTCCTCGCCAGCCTGAGACCCGCATCCCGATGTCCGAAGGCGTCGGCGAGGTCGTCGCGATCGGGGAGGGCGTGACCGAGATCGCCGTCGGCGACCGCGTTGTCTGCGGCCATTTCGCAAGCTGGCTGGACGGCGCGTTCCGGCCGGACGTTTTCGCGCATGATATCGGCATCACGCACGACGGCTGGCTGGCCGAGCGCATCGTCCTGCCCGCGGCGGCGCTCATCCGGGTGCCCGATACGCTGGCCGATGCCGATGTCGCGGGGCTTGCGTCCGCGGCGCTGACGGCCTGGAACGCGCTGGTCGAGATCTGTGACGTCGAGGCGGGCGACACCGTCCTGTGCCTCGGCACCGGCAGCGTCTCGCTGGCCGCGCTGAAGATCGCCAAGGCGCGCGGTGCGCGGGTCGCGATCACCTCGTCCCACGATGCGAAACTCGAGACGGCGCGGACGCTCGGCGCGGACATCATTGTCAACTACCGGACGTCCCCCGATTGGGCAGCCGAGGTGATTGCAAAGACGGACGGCAAGGGCGCCGACATCGTGATCGAAACCGGCGGCGCCGATACGCTGGGCCAGTCGATCGCCGCGTGCGCAGCCAATGCGCGGATCATCGTCGTCGGCGTGTCGCCGGGCGAGGGGCCGGCGATCCCCGATTATCTGTCGCTCATCGTCAAGAACGTGACGCTCCGCGGTATCGCCAACGGCAGCCGCGCGATGTTCGTAGACCTGCTCAACGCGATGGTGGCGGACGGCATGACGACAGTCGTCGACCGGACCTTCGCCTTCGACGACGCACCGGACGCCGTCCGCTACTTCGCCGCCGCCGGCCATTTCGGCAAGGTGATGATCGCGTTCTGATCGTGCGCCGTCGCTAGAGCTTCAATGGCGCCGAGCACCTAGCTCAAAAGTTCAGGTGCCCCGCGTCGTAGTACCCGGCATGTCAGCTACGTGGCGCATGCCTGTAAAACGGCTCGCCGTGGACAACGGATCAGGCAAGGCAGCGTGCACTAGAGTTGTTGAGACAAGTACGGTCCGGCGCGAATCCGGCGGCCGAACGTGCGATGGGGCGCGAAACCGCAGTCATATCGGACAGGGTTCGCGAGATGCGGATGTTCGCTGTGGTCGCCGACCGATGGTTTAGCAGTCATGTTTAGCGCGGCAATCTCAAGAGCGAGAGCGACATCGACAATGTGCTTCGGCGTGACCTCGGGCCGGCATTCTCGAATAAGTCGATCGACGAGATCATCAAGTACGGTGTGTCCATCCGTGTCGCCGATCAGCACGCTGAGCTTGGGATGAAATACTCCTGTCGAGCAGGCGACGGGTTCGATCTCGTAGTCCCGACCAGCCCGGCGCGCTCCCTGCTCACTGAGACCAGCGCATATGCCTTCCGGGTCGGCAAGGATCAGTGCTTCGCGACCACCGCCGCGCAGCAGCGCGTCCAGCAGCACCGCCTCGAAGAACGAGAGGCTGAGCGCGAAGGTCGTGAAAACAGCCCGCTTCCACGGCGCAGCTGCCACCAGATCAAGTGATTCACGCGTGTTCCCCGCAGGAAGAGTCCGGACGAGCGATCAGGTTATCGCCGGTGGGGTTCACGGGCTAGGGCTTGATAGTCCAGCCGCTACAGCCTTCAACGCAATTGCGAATCGCGCCACGTCTCCGTGGTAACCCCTCGTTTGAGACGTGCGTTATCCCAACGAAGCTGACAAGCACCGGGTCGTCGTTGAGACAAGGCGATGGTCTCACTGATGCAGGCCTCGGTCCGCCTGACTTCCGGTGACCCGTGTTCCGAATGTCACATCGGGATGATCCCTAGCGCAGCTGTAAAACAAAAATTTGTGAGTGCGGCGTCTGTCGATTTCTAGCTGGGCTCTCACAGCGGCAATTGCTCACTCGTCGCAAACGTCCAACGCCTCGCCGCATACCTAAGGACTGCCGGATGCCGGTACTGAGTGACCCAATGGTGACCCAGTCAAACGACTTAGGGCGTTTCCGCCCTAAGTCATTGAAAACTGGTGCTGCCGGTGAGGATTGAACTCACGACCTCAGCCTTACCAAGGATGCGCTCTACCACTGAGCTACGGCAGCACTCGCTGGCATCGCTGCCGGCGGAGTGGCGCTAAGAGACGAGGGCGGCGCGGTTGTCAAGGCATCGCGGCCCGATATAGGGCGTATTTATGGACGATCGGGATCGGAAGGCGGCGGAGAAAGCCGAGCGCATGGCCGGCGCGCTGCGCGAGAATCTGCGGCGGCGGAAGGCGCAGGCGCGTGCCGTCGGGGCTGCGCCTGCGATCAAGGACGAGCCTTCTAGCTGAGCGGCGCGCACTTGGCGGTGAGCCAGGCGCGATCCTCCGCGTCGGTCATTTCGGGGGTCAGGACCGCCAGCACCTGCGCGTGATAATCGTCGACCCATTGGCGTTCTGCCGCGGTCAGCAGCGTCGGCTCGATTAGCGTTCGCTCGATCGGGCAGAAGGTGAGCGTCTCGAAGCCGAGCATCTCGCGGTCGGCGCCGGGGATCGTGCGGGGTTCGATCAGGATCAGGTTCTCGATCCGGATGCCGTATTCGCCGGCCTTGTAATAGCCGGGCTCGTTGGAGAGCATCATGCCGGCGCGCAACGGCTCCATCGCCGCGCCGCCGGGGTAGTTGGGCGAGGCGATCCGCTGCGGGCCTTCGTGGACCGCGAGATAGGCGCCGATGCCGTGGCCGGTGCCATGCGCGAAATCGAGGCCGGCTTCCCAGAGCGGACGGCGCGCGAAGGCGTCGATCTGGCCGCCCATCGTGCCGTCGGGGAAGACCGCGGCGGCGATGCCGATATGGCCCTTCAGGACGCGCGTGAAGCGGTCGCGCATCTCTTCGGTCGGTTCGCCGATCGGCATGACGCGGGTGACGTCGGTGGTGCCGTCCGCATATTGGCCGCCGGAGTCGATCAGGTAGAGCTGACCCGGTTCGATCGGCGCGCTGGATTCCTCGGTGACGTGGTAGTGCGGGATCGCGCCGTGCGGGCCGGTCGCGGAGATCGTGTCGAACGATGTGTCCTTCAGGACGCCGGTCTGTTCGCGGAAGGCTAGCAGCTTGGCGGCGGCGCTGAGTTCGGTCTGGCCGCCCTTCACGCACTCGGTCTCGACCCAGCGGAGGAAGCGCGCGAGCGCGGCGCCGTCGCGGGCGGACGCGGCGCGGTGGCCGGCGATCTCGACCGGGTTCTTGATCGCCTTGGCGAGGACGACGGGGTCGCGGAGGGGGAGGATCTTCGCGCCGCCGGCCTGGAGTGCTTGCGTGATTGCAGCGACGGCGCGCTCGGGATCGGCGGCGACGCGCTTGCCGGCATAGGTGGCGAGGGCTGCGGCGAACGCGCTGCGGTCGTGGAGGCGGACCGCGTTGCCGAGATGCTGGCGTACCGCGTCGTCGAGCTTGTCGGGGGCGACGAACAGGTCGGTCGTGCCGTCCGCGCTCACGATCGCGTAGGACAGCGCGACGGGGGTGTGATCGACGTCGCCGCCACGGACGTTGAGTGCCCAGGCGATCGAATCGAGTGCGGTGAGGACGACCGCGTCGGCGTTCTGCTCGGAGAGCCAGTCGGCGATCTTCGCGCGCTTTTCGGCGGAGGAGGCGCCGGTGAACTGGTCGGGCTGGACGGTGAGCTTGGCGGGCGAGGGGGCGGGGCGGTCGGTCCAGATCGCGTCGATGGGGTTGGCGTCGACCGCTACCAGCGTTGCGCCGCGGTCGGCGAGAGCCGTGGTGGCGTCCGCGACCCAGGTGCCGGTGTGGAGCCACGGGTCGTAGCCGATCCGGCCGCCTTCGGGGGCGTGCTTGGCAAGCCAGGCGGCGGGGCTGGTCTGGGGGACATCGGCATAGTTCCACTGCGCGCCGTCGACCTGTTCGCGGACCTGGATGGTGTAGCGGCCGTCGGTGAAGATCGCCGCGCTGTCGGCGAGGACGACGGCGGTGCCGGCCGAGCCGCCGAAGCCGGTTAGCCAGGCGAGGCGCTGCGCGTAGCCGCCGACATATTCGCTCATGTGTTCGTCGGTGAGCGGGATGACGAAGCCGTCGAGGTTTTGGGTGGCGAGTTGGGTGCGGAGGGCAGTGAGGCGGTCGGTCAGCGGGGGCATGTCTTGGGTCTCTCGTTGGGGCCGAAGTTCACAAAGTTCACAGTCTGGCGAGGTTGCGATGCGCGTCCCGTTGGTATTGCAGCGGGGTTTGCCGGGTGATGCCGGGCGTTGTGGCAGAAACGCGGTTTGTAGGACAGCGGCGAGGGGCGACACCTCGCCGGACGCACGTTCGCTGGACTAGCAACCGACTCTACCGACCCCTTGTTCTCCCGCGAAGGCGGGAGCCCAGTCTGGGTCCCCGCCTTCGCGGGAGAACAGGATTGGTGGACGGTCGCTCACACCAATCACCACCCCGGCGGAGGCCGGGGCCCAGTTGGGGGACGGTTGTAACGGAGGACTGTGCGCCGTTACTTCGACCTTTCCAACTGGGCCCCGGCCTTCGCCGGGGTGGTGGTTGTGGCGGGGATCGGTTCTTCCCAATGCCACAGCGTTTGGCTTACACCCGCGGCACGGCTAACACACCCGCATGACCACGCCCCCCATCGCCGAACAGCGCCCGCACAGCTTCACCACGCATGGCGTGACGATCGAGGATCCCTATGCGTGGCTGAAGGATCCGAACTATCCGGAGGTCGATGACGCCGATGTGCTCGCGTATCTCGCTGCCGAGAATGTGTATTTCGAAGAGCAGATGGCGCCGCACGAAGCGCTTACCGACACGATCTACGAAGAGATGAAGGCGCGCATCAAGGAGGACGAATCCTCGGTGCCGCAGAAGGATGGCGATTGGCTGTACTGGACCGCGTACGAGACCGGCGGGCAGTACAAGAAATGGTGGCGGAAACCCGTTGCGGGTGGTGACGACGAGCTGTTGCTCGACGAGCCGGCGCTGGCGGAGGGGCACGAGTATTTCCGGCTCGGCGCGTTCTCGATCAGCAATGACGGGCGCTATCTCGCTTATGCGATCGACGACAATGGGAGCGAGCGGTTCGAGGTTCGGGTCAAGGATTTGGATACCGGCGAGCATCTGCCCGACGTGATCCCGGGGATGCTCAGCGAGATCGTCTGGACCGCGGACGATGCGGGCTTCCTGTACGGTCTGGCGAACGAGCAGTGGCGGACCGACAATGCGCGGTTCCACCGGTTGGGGACGCCGATCTCCGAGGACGTCGTGCTGTTCCACGAAGAAGACGAGGGTTTTCGCGTCGGTGTCGGCGAGACGAGTTCGCGCAAGTGGATCGTGATCGCGACCAGCGACCATGTGACGAGCGAGCTGTATCTGCTGCCTGCGCACGAGCCTCTGGCGGTGCCGATCCTGGTTTCGGCGCGGAAGGTGGGCCGCGAATATGACGTGGACGAGCATGACGGGACGCTGTTCATCCATACCAACGACGTCGATCCGAATTTTCGGCTGTGCACCGCGCTGATCGAGGAGCCGGATGCGTGGAGCGAGCTGATTCCGGCGAGCCCGCATTTCTACATGACCGGGGTCGAGTGCTATCAGGACTTCTTCGTCGTCGATGGGCGCGAGGACGGTCTCGATCAGATCGCGATCCACCGGTACGAGACGCCGACCGAGGGCAAGCGGATCGACTTCCCCGAAGCGAGCTATGTCGCTGGGCTGGGGGATAATCCCGAATACGACATGACGGTGTTGCGGCTTGGGTATGAGTCGATGGTGACGCCTGGCACCGTGTACGACTATGACGTCGATACCGGTGAGCGGACGATGCTCAAGGTGCAGGAGATTCCGAGCGGGTATGACGCGGCGAAATACGCGACCGAGCGGCTCAAGATTACCGCGCGGGACGGGACGGAGATCCCGGTCTCGATCGTGTATCCGGCCGGGTTCGTTCGCGATGGGTCGGCGCCTTTGTTCCTCTATGCGTATGGCGCGTACGGCTATGCGATTCCGCCGGGCTTCTCGACGGGCCGCATGAGCCTGCTCGATCGCGGGTTCGCCTATGCGATCGCGCATATCCGTGGCGGCGACGATCTGGGCCAGCAATGGTATCTGGATGGCAAGCTGGAGAAGCGCGCGAACACGTTCAACGATTTCGTCGATGTGGCGAAGGCGCTGGCCGACGCGCAGTGGACGTCCGCGGGCAAGATCGCGATCGCGGGGCGGTCTGCCGGTGGCGAGCTGATGGGCGCGGTGGTCAATTCCGATCCCGAGCTGTGGGGCGCGGTGATCGCGGACGTGCCGTTCGTCGACGTGCTGAACACGATGCTCGACGAGAGCCTGCCGCTGACGCCGGGCGAGTGGCCGGAATGGGGCAATCCGATCGAGGATGAGGCTGCGTTCAAGCTGATCCAGTCGTATTCGCCGTATGACAACGTGAAGGCGCAGGCTTATCCGCCGATGTTCATCAGCGGCGGGCTCAACGATCCGCGCGTGACCTATTGGGAGCCGGCGAAGTGGGCGGCGAAGCTGCGGCTGATGAAGACCGACGATAACGTGCTGTTGCTCAAGACCAACATGGGCGCGGGGCATGGCGGCAAGTCGGGGCGGTTCGAGTCGCTGCGTGAGGGCGCGGAGGAACACGCGTTCGTGCTGTGGCAGCTGGGCGTCGCGGGGTGAGCCGGTTCACGCTCTCGATCACCGCGCAGGACGCGGATATCGACGAGCTTGGGCATGTGAACAATGCGGTCTGGGTGCAGTGGATCCAGGCCATCGCGACGGCGCATTGGGAGGCCGTGGCGCCACCTGAGCACAAGCTGGCGTATGTGTGGGTCGTGACGCGGCATGAGATTGATTACCGCGGGAGTGTCGTTTCGGGGGAGACCGTTGTTGGTGAGACTTGGGTCGAGGGCGCGCCGAAGGGGGCTCGGTTCGATCGGCATGTTCGGTTTGTCGGGGATGACGGGCGGGTTAAGCTGGAAGCGGTGACGACCTGGGCTTTGCTGGATCGGGGGACCGGGCGGTTGATGCGGGTGCGCGAGGATGTCGCCGCGCCGTTTTATTCGTAATTCCCCTCTCGCTTGCGGGAGGGGTTAGGGGAGGGCGCGACGTACGTACTGGCGCCCGGTCGATGGGGCACGCCCCTCCCCCGACCCCTCCCGCAGGCGGGAGGGGAGCAGATTAGCCGCTGTTTCGCAGGGCGGTGGCGATGGCGTTGATGGATAGGAGGATGCCTTCGCCTATCCGCGGGTCGTCCTCGCCTGCGCGGCGGCGTTTGATCAGTTCTATCTGGAGAAGGTTGAGCGGCTCGATATACGGCAGGCGGAGGCGGATCGAGGCGTCTAGGGCGGGGTGCTTTTCTAGCAGGCGGGACTGGCCTGTTACCGCGAGCAGGCCGTCGTGGGTCTGGTGCCAGCCGTCGCGGATCGTGGTGAAGATCTCGCGGAGCTTGGCGTCCTCGACGAGCCCGGCATAGCGTTCGGCGATACCGATGTCGGACTTGGCTAGCACCATCTCCAGGTTCGCCAGCGCGGAGGCGAAGAGCGGCCAGCCCTGCGCCATGTCCTTCAGCAGCGCCTTGTCCTCGAAATCGGCGATCGCGCGGCCGACGCCGTACCAGCCGGGGAGCATGACTCGTGCTTGTGCCCAGCTGAACACCCAGGGGATCGCGCGGAGGTCTTCGATGCGGTCGGACTTGGTGCGGCTGGCGGGGCGGCTGCCGATCTTGAGGCCGGCGATCTCGGCGATCGGGGTCATCTGGCGGAAGAAGGTGCGGAAGCCCTCCGTGCCATAAACCAAGTCGCGGTAGCTGTGGAATGCGGTGTCGCTGAGCTTGTCCATTGCCGCAGAGAAGCTTGCGTTGTCGGCATTGGAGAGGCGTTCGGGTTCGAGGCTTGCGAGCAACATGGCGGAGGCGATTGCTTCGAGATTGGTCATCGCGGCGTCGCGCGTGCCGTATTTGGCGGCGATGACTTCGCCTTGCTCGGTGATGCGGATGCGGCCCTGGACGGTGCCCGAGGGCTGCGCGCGGATCGCGCGGAAGGCGGAGCCGCCGCCGCGGCCGACCGCGCCGCCGCGGCCGTGGAACAGCTGCATGCCGACGCCGGCGGCTGCGAAGACGGGTTTTAGCGCGGTCGAGGCTTTCGAGAGCTGCCAGGTGGAGGTGAGGTAGCCGCCGTCCTTGTTGCTGTCCGAATAGCCGATCATCACTTCCTGATGGCCGCGTGCCTTGGAGATGGTGGCGATCTCGGGGAGCGCGAACCAGGCGGACATGACGGCGGGGGCGGCTTCGAGATCGCCGATCGTCTCGAACAAGGGCACGGCCATGATCGCCGCGGTCGGGGTTTCGCCGGGGCGGTAGAGGCCGACTTCCTTGAGCAGGAGGTTCACTTCGAGCAGGTCGCTGACCGACTGCGCCATCGAGACGATGTAGTTGGTGATGCACGCCGGGCCGTAGGCGGCGTGCGCGTCGGCGGCGGCCTGGACGATCGCGAGTTCGCCGGCGGTTTCTTCGGAATATTCGGCGAAGCGCGAGGTGAGCGGGCGGGCGTTGGCGAGTTCGCGGCCGAGCAGCGCGACGCGGGCGTCTTCGTCGAGCGCGAGGTAATCGTCCTCGACGCCGGCGACTTTCAGCAGTTCGGCGACGACGCGTTCGTGGACGGCGCTGTTCTGGCGAAGGTCCAGGGTGGCGAGGTGGAAGCCGAACGTCTCGACCGCGCGGATCAGCGGGCCGAGCGCGCCGCCGGTCTTCAGCGCGATGCCGAGGCCATGCGCGAGCGTGACGAGGTCCGCGCGGAAGTCGGCGGGGTTGGCGTAGGGTTCGCCGACGAGCCGGCCGGGGCGGGGGGCGTGCTTGCCGGTGAGTGCGTCGTGCGTCGCGGACAGCCGGGCGTAGATGCCGGAGAGCGCGCGGCGGTAGGGCTCGTCACTGCGGCTGGCGGCGTCGTCGCCGCTGGCGTCGGCGAGCGCCTGCACCGCGGCGTCGGCGGGCGCGTGCTCGGTCGAGATCGAGAGTTCGGCGCCGAGCGCGTGTACGGCGTCGCAATAATAGCCGAGCACGGCCTCGCTCGCCTTCGCTAGCGCGGTCTTGAGCGAATCGGCGGTGACGTACGGGTTGCCGTCGCGGTCGCCGCCGATCCAGCTGCCGGGGCGCAGGAAGCTCGGCGTGCGTTCGCCGAGGGCGCGGTCCCAGCGCTGGTAGAGCGCGGGGAGCGCTGGGAGGAACACGTCGCGCAGGTAGCTAAGCGCGGTGTCGACCTCGTCGGTGACGTAGAGGCGGTCGCGGCGCAGGACGCGCGTCTGCCAGAGCAGCGCGATCTGGCGGAGGATCGCGTCGTCGACGCTGTCGCCGTCGGGCGTGGTGTCGCGGCCGAGATCGCGCAGGCCCATTAGCTCGGCGATGCGGTTGCGGTGGTCGATCATGCTTTTGCGGCGGACTTCGGTCGGGTGCGCGGTGAGCACGGGGGCGATCAGCGCGTGGTCGAGCAGCGTGCGGATCTGGGCGCGGTCGATGCCTTCGGGTTCGAGCTGGGCGATCGCGGAGGCGAGATCGGCGCCGTCTTCCGCGGCGATGCCCTGGCGGTCTTCGGCGAGGTTGGCGAGCATCGAGAAGAGCATGAAGCCGCGGACGAAATCGAGCGTCTCGTCGAGGCTGAGCTTTTCGAGGCTGAGATCGACGGCGCGATCGTCGCCGGGCTTGCCTTCGGAGGCGTCGCGGTGGCGTTCGACCGATGCTTTTCGGATCGTCTCGGTGGCCGCGAACAGACGCTCGCCGCCATAGGCGCGGATGACGTCGCCGAGCAGTTTGCCAAGAAAACGGATGTCGGAATTGTTCGCGATTGCGGGGAGGCTTGCCATGATTCCCTGCTGCGCTGCGGCAGGGATCAGGTCAACCGTGAACGCTAGGCGACACGCTTAAATAGTCGCCCCGACGGACCTCGGAGCGACAGATTGTTGCAGCGATCAGCGCTTCCGCGACTCCGCCCGCTCTTCCGACGTGACCGTGCCGTCATGGTTCAGGTCCATTCTGTCGAACCAGGCGAGCGTGCCTTCGCTCCATTCGATCGCGGTGATGACACCGTCCTTGTTGCGGTCGAACGCCTTGATGCGGGCATTCGGCGAGGGGAGTTCGTCCTTGGTGACCCGATCGTCGCCGTTGCGGTCGAGCGTGCGGAAACGCCGTTCCATGCTGGCGCCGAAGTCGAGCCGCGAGGTCACCGAGGGCGGCACGAAGCCGACCGCGTTGGCGTCGGCCTGCGCGCGCTGCTCGTCCTTGTTGCCGCACGCGGACACCAGAATTCCCGTCGCGGCGAGCGCCGCTACCAGTTTCACCTGCATAGAATCTCCCGTCGTATCGATGCCGTCAGGCCTCGAGTTCGATGTCCCAGTACAGCCAGTCGTGCCACGTGTCGTGCAGGTAGTTGGGTGGGAAGCTGCGGCCGTGTTCCTGGAGGTGCCAATTGGTCGGGCGGATCGCCTCGATATGCAGCGGCATCGCCGCCTGTTTCGGCGTGCGGCCGCCCTTTTTGAGGTTGCAGGGCGAGCAGGCGGTGACGACGTTCTCCCACGTGGTACGACCGCCTTGCGCGCGCGGCACGACATGGTCGAAGGTGAGATCGCGCAGCTTGCCGCAATATTGGCAGGTGAACTTGTCGCGCAGGAACAGATTGAAGCGGGTGAAGGCGGGAAATTGCGACGGTCGGACGAACTGCTTGAGCGCGATCACCGAGGGCAGCTTCAGCGCGAAATTGGCGCTGCGGACTTCGCGTTCATAGGTGGCGACGATGTCGACCCGGTCGAGGAAGACAGCCTTGACCGCGGTTTGCCACGGCCAGACGCTGAGCGGATAGTAGGAAAGCGGCGTATAATCGGCATTGAGCACGAGCGCCGGACAACCATCCGGGTGACGCATCAGATCGGGGTGAAACACGGCTCCTCCCACTCAGGCTTCGCAGAGCGCCCTATGGACGACAGCGATGACAGCGGCATGACAGCACGCCGCGTGGCGGTCGGTCAAGCATGCTGAGCGACGGACCGGTCGTAACGCGGTTCGCGCCGAGCCCGACGGGGCGGTTGCACCTGGGCCATGCGGTCTCGGCGATCCGCGCGCACGATTACGCGCGGGAGCGGGGCGGGCGGTTCCTGCTGCGGATCGAGGATATCGACGGGACGCGGAGTCGGCCTGAGTTCGTCGCTGGGATCTTGGAGGACCTGGCTTGGCTCGGGCTGCGATGGGATTTGCTGGTGTTCCAGTCGGAGCGGCTGGCTACGTATGACGCTGCGCTGGAGCGGCTGAAGGCGCGCGGGCTGGTTTACCCCTGTTTCTGTACGCGGGCGGAGATCGCGGCGAGTGCCTCTGCGCCGCAGGGGGATGTCGGGCCGGTCTATCCGGGCACGTGTCGCCGTTTGAGCGCGGAGGAGGTCGCTGCGCGGGGGGATGTGGCGCATTGCTGGCGGCTCGACATGGCGGAGGCTGTGGCGATTGCCGGCGTGCTCTCGTGGCACGATGCGATTGCGGGAACGGTTGTCGCCGATCCGTTGGCGCAGGGGGACGTCGTGCTGGCGCGGAAGGATGCGCCGGCGAGTTATCATCTGGCGGTGACTCTGGATGATGCGGCGCAGGGGGTGACGGACGTGGTGCGCGGGGTGGACCTGTTCGCGGCGACGGACGTGCACCGGGTGTTGCAGGCTTTGCTGGGGTTGGCGGTGCCGCGCTATCATCATCATCCGATGATTGTGGATGCGGCGGGGCGGCGGTTGGCGAAGCGGGATGGGGCTTTGTCGCTGGCGGAGATGCGGGCTGCGGGGGAGGATGGGGTGGCGTTGGCGGCTCGGGTACGGAGTGGGGGATGATGGCGATCGGCTAGCGGGGGCCGGGTGAGCGCATGACCGGATTGGTGCCAATATCCTTCGAACACGGTGCGGTCGCCAACACAGCGCAGCCTGCACTTCCTTGTTCTCCCGCGAAGGCGGGAGCCCAGTCTGGGTCCCCGCCTTCGCGGGGAAACAAGGAGGAGGGTACGACGCCTGTAACGTGCCACCACCCCGGCAGAGGCCGGGGTCCAGTTGGGGGACGTTGCAACTGAACGCTGCGCTTCGTTATTGCGACCTTTCCAACTGGGCCCCGGCCTTCGCCGGGGGGGCTTTTGCTTGTATGGGATGCGCTAAAGCTCGATCCCCAACCTCGGCGCGGCCCACGTCATCGCCGCGTACAGCGCGATCGTCAGCACGCATCCCGCCACCAGCGACACCCAGAACGACGCACCCTGCCGAAGCATCGCCGGGATCAGCAGGAACATCGGCAGCGACGGCAGCACGTACCAGAACGTCGCGCCGGCATGCGCGGCCATCGTCCGCGGGTCGGGCTTGTCGTGCCAGAGCCAGATCATGCCGAGCACCGACACCAACGGCAGCGACGCGACGAGCGCGCCGAAGCCGGGGTAGCGCTTGGCGATTTCCGAGGCGGCGGCGATAAGTATGCCGGAAATCAGGGCTTTCAGCGTCAAGTATAACATGCAGCATTTGCACGCATCACGAAGGGTTCCGCAACACTGCTACAGCCATTGCTAGCAGCATCTGGTGCGCTTACATTCCTCTCATGAACACATTCCTCGTCATCCTCCTGATCGCGGCGATGATCGCGACCGTCGTGGCCCTGGTGCGGGGCGTCGTGTCGTTCCTGCAGGAGGGGACGGCGCAGGTCCGCGACGGCAACGGCCCGAGCGCGGCGTCGCTCAAATCGAATCGGATGATGCAGCAGCGGATCTTTTTCCAGGCGCTGGCGATCCTGATCGTGGTGGTGATCCTGTTCGCGGCGGGGCGGAACTAGGGTCTGACGCGCTTTCCTAATTACCGTCATTCCAGCGCAAGCTGGGATTTCGATGTTAGGCGGATGTCGCGAGCCACGAGGGATACCCCAGCTTTCGCTGGGGTGACGGGTTTGTGGCAAAGCATGGTCGGGCAGAAGGAATCGGCCGATGGTCAAGCTCAACAAGATCTACACGCGAACGGGTGACGACGGCACGACGGGGCTGGTCGACGGATCACGTGTGTCGAAGGCCAGCGCGCTGATGCAGGCGATCGGCGATGTCGACGAGGCGAACTCCGCGATCGGCGTGGCGGTGGTGGCGCTCGGCGACGATCCGCTCGCCGTGGCGCTGGAGCGGATCCAGAACGACCTGTTCGATCTTGGTGCCGACCTTGCGACGCCTGCAACCGACGACGGATTTGCACCGTCCGAGATGGTGTTGCGGATCGTGCCGGCGCAGGTCGAGCGACTCGAGCGCGAGATCGATGCGATGAACACGCACCTTGCGCCCTTGCGGAGCTTCATCCTGCCGGGCGGGTCGCCGCAGGCCGCCGCACTGCATCTGGCGCGGGCGATTTCGCGGCGCGCGGAGCGATCCGCGGTCGCGGCGACGCACGATATGCCGCTGAATCCCGCGGCATTAGCGTATGTTAACCGGCTATCGGATTTCCTGTTCGTGGCGTCGCGGGCGGTGAACCAAAACGGGGCCGGCGACGTTCTATGGCGACCGGGGGCTACGCGCGCGCAGGCGTGATCGGCGTTCGAGCGTTGCGGTGCTTGGCGACGCATTGAAGGATAATCGATGCCGCAGCCTGTTCGTCCAGATATCACTCCCGCTCATTCGTCGGATTTGAGTGAGCGTTTTTCCGCCGTACGCGCGCTGACGCTGGCGCTCGCCGCGCCGCTGTCGGATGCAGATGCGACGGTGCAGTCGATGGACGACGTGTCGCCGACCAAGTGGCATCTGGCGCATACGACGTGGTTCTTCGAGACCTTCGTGTTGCGTGATCACGTCGCTGGCTATGCGCTGCATGACGAGCGTTTTCCGTTCCTGTTCAACAGCTATTACGAGGCCGAGGGGCGGCGCCATGCGCGCGATCGGCGCGGGATGGTGACGCGGCCGTCGCTCGACGAAGTGCGGGCGTATCGTGCGCATGTCGATGCGGCGTTGCTCGATGCGCTGCCTGGGTTGTCGGCGGATGCGCAGGCGTTGGTTGCGCTCGGGTGTCATCACGAGGAGCAGCACCAGGAATTGCTGGTGACGGACATCCTCCACATGTTTTCCGAGAACCCGCTGGAACCGGCGATGTGGCCGGCGGCGCGGAAAGTGCCGGTCGAGATGCCGGGGTCGATCGGCTGGATCGCGCGCGAGAGCGGGATCGTCGAGGTCGGGCATGACGGCGACGGGTTCGCGTTCGACTGCGAGGGACCGCGTCACGCCGCCTTGCTGGTACCGCATGCGATCGCCGACCGGACCGTGACGAACGGCGAATGGGCGGCGTTCATTGCCGACGGTGGCTACACTGAAGCGCGGCATTGGCTGGCGGATGGTTGGGCGTGGGTGAGGGCCGAGGGCATCGTCGCGCCGCTGTATTGGGAACAGGGCGAGGCGGGCTGGACGCGGTTCGGGCTCGACGGCCGACGCGCGATCGATCCGGCGGCACCGGTGACGCATGTGAGCTTCTTCGAGGCAGACGCGTATGCGAGCTGGGCTGGTGCACGGTTGCCGACGGAGTTCGAATGGGAGGCGGCGGCGGCGTCGCATGATGCGCGCGGCGGCAACCAGATGGACGTCGCGGGGCCGGTCGAGCCTCGGCCTGCGGCGAATGGCCCGGCATTTTTCGGCGATGTCTGGGAATGGACCGGCAGCGCGTACCGCCCGTATCCCGGGTTCGTGACCGCGGCCGGCGCCGTTGGTGAGTATAACGGCAAGTTCATGAGTTCGCAGTTCATCCTGCGCGGTGGCAGTTGTGCCACGCCGCGTGGCCATGCCCGGCCGAGCTACCGCAATTTCTTTTATCCGCACCAACGGTGGCAGTTCACCGGCGTGCGTCTCGCGAAAGATATCTGATGTTGAAGCCTGAGATCGAGGACGGCCAGCAGACGCTCGCCGACCCGCAATTCCGCGCGGACGTGCTGGACGGCCTTGCGCGGCGCCCGCGGGCTATCCCGGCGCGCTGGTTCTACGACCGGCGCGGCTCGGAACTCTTCGAGAAGATCACCGACCTGCCCGAATATTATCCGACGCGGACCGAGCGCTCGATCCTGGAGACGGCCTGTCCCGAGGTGGCGACGTTAGCGGGAGCAGGGCGTGCGGTTGTCGAGTTCGGCTCCGGGTCGTCGACCAAGACGCCGATCCTGCTCGATGCCGTAGCGCCGTCGGTTTACGTGCCGATCGACATCTCGGGCGATTTCCTACGCGAGTCGTCGAAGGTGCTGGGCGATCATTTCCCCGACCTGCTGGTACTGCCGTTCGAGGCGGACTTTATGCGGCCGTTGAGTTTGCCGAAGACAATTGCAGATACGCCCAAGCTGGGGTTTTTTCCGGGGTCGACGATCGGCAATATGATCCCGTTGATGGCGGTCGACCTGTTGCGCGCGATGCGGTCTTCGCTCGGCGTGGGTGCAATGCTGTTGATCGGGATGGACCGGATCAAAAGCGAGGACGTGCTGGTGCCCGCGTATGACGATGCGCAGGGCGTGACGGCGGCGTTCAACCTGAACCTGCTCGAGCGGATCAACCGCGAACTGGACGGCGATATCCCGGTCGACGCGTTCCGGCACAAGGCGGTGTGGAACGACGATCGCGCACGGATCGAGATGCATCTGGAGGCGGTGCGCGATGTCGCGTTTTCGGTCGACGGGCGGCCGTTCGAGATAACGGCAGGCGAGACGATCCACACCGAGAACAGCCACAAATATGGCGCGCGCGATGCACGGATCCTGCTTCGGTCAGGCGGATGGACGCCGATCGCGGCGTGGACCGACCCCGAGGGCTTGTTCGGCGTGTATCTCGCCGAGGCTCAGGTGGAGCGGCCGGCGCCGTGATGGTCGCCGGCATGCGGAGGTCACGCGGCGGTAGATAATATCGCGCTGATCGAATTATCGAAATGCGCCTCCATCAGTAGGGTGGCGGCTTTCGGGGCCCGGTCTGCAATCGCCTCGGCAATGTCCTCGTGAACGCGGAATACCGTAGCGCGCTCCGTATCCGTTTCCCGCGTATCCCACGCAGTTGGGACGGCGATCCGCATCAGCTGTTCGAACGAGCGGACGATCTGGTGGAACAGCGCGTTGCCCCCTGCGCGAGCGATCGCTTGGTGGAACGCGATGTCATGGCCGATGAGCCGATCCAGATCGTTCGCGTGAAACGCCATTTGCCGGGCATGATCGATAATCGTTCTCGCGTCGTCGTCGCTGCGATGGTCCGCGGCCAGAGCGGCAGTACGCAATTCCAGCGTGCGGCGGACATCCCAGACTTCGGTCGTAGTGACCTGTGCGGTAGCGACGGCGTGGTCGATCGAGGCGGCCATCACCGAACCGTCGATCGCGCCGACCCGCGCCTTGCGACCGTTGCCGACGTCGATCAGGCGGAGCGCGGCGAGCGCACCGAACGCTTCGCGCATGACGGCGCGGCTGACGCTGAGCTCAGTGGCGAAGTGCCCCTCGCCGGGCAGGGTGTCGCCGACTTTCAGGTCATGGTCCCGGATATGCGCGCGAACGCGGCTGACGGCCTGATCGACCAGCGAAACGCTCATGCCGCAAGCCGGGTGTTGCGAAGCTGGGTCGGGGCCTGACCGAAGCGACGGGAGAAGGCACGCGTGAAGCTCGCATTGTTGAGATAGCCGCATTTATAGCCGATCGCCGACACCGGCAGGTCGGTCGCCAGCAGCAACTGGCGAGCGCCGCCCAGCCGGCGGTCGGCAATCGCATCGGCAACGCTCATCGCGAACATCGATCGGAAGCCGCGTGTCAATTGCGCGCGGTTGATCCCGCATGCGCGCGAGATCGTCTCGAGCGTCAGCTTCTCGTTCCAGCGCTTGTCGATCAGGTCGCGGGCGGCAGCGATGCGGCGTGCCTCTGATGCGGTCAGCATACCGGTTCCGTCGGCCGGAATCATGCTCCCGTCACCAAGCTGTTCAAAGGTGACGCAGAGGAGCTCGATGCTTTTCGCGACGCGCAACGTCGCCGCGGCGAGGCCGGTGAGGCGACAGTCGCGGACCGCTAGCGCGATGCTCCGCATCTCGCTCGGCATGTGCCACGTCGCAGCCGTGTCGGGCAACATGCCGAACGTGCGCACGCAGGCCTCACGCTTCACGACGAACACGATGTCAGCTGCTGCGAAATCGTCACCGGCACCGGCATCCATGTGGAACGCGCAGATCGCCGGGGAGAATAGGTAGCTGAAACCAACGGACGTTTCGGGCCAGTCCTCGCGCGGGACCATCCCGTCGCCGATGAAGGCGATCATTTCTGGCGATACGTCGATTCGTGCTTTCATGATGCCTCTCTCCCGGTTTCCAGGTAGAGGGGCATCATAACCTATCCGATAGCTGGTGCAAGGGCTTTCAGATAGGTCCGGCCATTGCCGACACGGGGGCGCGTCGCATCGCGATGAAGAAGGCGATCGTCGACAGCAGGCTGGTGAGGATGCCGATCGTCGCCAGACCCTGATCGAGATGGCTTTCGCCGCCGTAAAGGCTGCTCGCGGCGGCGACCAACGTGGGTGCGACGCCGAAGCCGATCAGTCCGGCGATGGCGATGAACGCGCCGATGCACAGCCCGCGAAGCTCGTTGGGGATCAATACGGTCAGCGCGACCGACGTCACGACACCGGTCGCCGCGCCGCAGAGCAGCAACGTGCCGAGCGCTGCGGCGAAGACCGGCACGGACGGCGCGATCGGGAACAATGCGGCGGGGATACCGACGGCCGCCGCGATTACCGCGCCGATCAGGAGACCACCACGCCGTCCGCTCTTCTGGCCCCAGTCCGCCGACAGCCCGCCGAAGATCGCGCCGAGCAAGCCGGCGAAGAAGATCAGCGGTCCCATCCAATAGGCGACCTGATCAGGTTGCAAGTGGAAGCTGCGCGAGAGGACCGGCGCGGCCCAGATCGCCGCGGCGGCATCGGCCATGACGACGCCGACCTGGCCAATGAACAACGGTAGCAGGAATGTCCGGCGTGCCCAGAGCTCGCCTGCGACGACGCGGAACGGAGCGTGCGTACTGGCGGCGACCTCCTGGCGGGCAGGTTCGCGTAGCAGGAACAGCGGTATCATCAGGACGGCGGCGAGGATGCCGAGCATGAGGTGCGCGCTGCGCCACGGTGCCGCGTGCCAGAACCAGTCGGGCGCGCCGCCATGCGCGATCATCCCGAACAATATGCCGGTCAGCCCGAACGCCATCGCCTGGCCAAGTGACTTGCCGAGATTGATGATGAGCAGCGCGCGGCCACGCTGGGTCGGCGCACACAGGTCCGCGCACAGCGACAGCGCGGCGGTCAGCGCACCGGTCGCGCCGATGCCGGTCAGCATCCGCGCGACGAACAAGAGTAGGACGCTGTTTGCGAACGCTGTCAGCACCGTGCCTACGATCACCGTCGCGACGAGAGCGAACATGATCCGGACGCGGTTGTGCCGATCGACCAATATGCCGATCGGGATCGAGAACAGCGCGAGCGGCAAGGCGGCGCTCAATCCCTGGATCAGGCTGAGGCTGTAATCGCTGAGGTGCAGTTCGGCCTTCGCGCCCTCCTGCACGGTACCGAACGAGCCCATCAGCGCGAAGCCGAGCATCATCGCCAGCGCCAGTGTAAACAGCGGCGCGAGCGAGCGGGCGAACGGGGGCGTTGCCGCACTCACAGGCTGAAGATCTTGCCGGGGTTGAACAGGTTCTTTGGATCGAGCGCGCGCTTCAGCACGCGCATCACGTCGACCGCGTCGCCGAGTTCCTTGACCAGCCAGTCCTGCTTGCCGAGACCGATGCCGTGTTCACCGGTACAGGTGCCGTCCATCTCCAGCGCGCGCGCGACAAGCCGGTCGTTGATCGCCTTCACCTCGCGCAGTTCGTCCTGCGAGCTCGGGTCCATCGCGAAGATGACGTGGAAATTGCCGTCGCCGACATGCCCGAGAATGGTCGCAGGCATGCTCGCGCTCGCAAGGTCGTGCTTGGTGGCGGTGATGCACTCGGGCAGGCGGCTGATCGGTACGCACACGTCGGTGGTCCAGCCGACCGCGCCGGGCCGGAGCGCGACGGCGGCGTAATAGGCCTCGTGCCGCGCCTTCCAGAGCTTGGCACGTTCCTCAGGCAAGTTGGACCAGGCAAAATCGCCACCGCCGTTCTCGGCCGCGAGTGCGCTGACCATCTCGACCTGCTCGGCGACGCCGCCGGGCGACCCGTGGAATTCGAAGAACAACGTCGTCACCTCGGGCAGGCCGAGCTTTGACCACGCGTTGACCGCCCGGATCTGCATGTCGTCGAGAATTTCCACGCGGGCGAGTGGCACGCCGACCTGGATCGCCTGGACGACGGTGGTGATCGCGCCCTCCAGGCTTTCGAAGCCGCACACGGCCGACGAGATCATCTCGGGGATCGGATGCAGGCGTAGCGTGACCTCGGTAATGATGCCGAGTGTGCCTTCGCTGCCAACATAGAGCCGCGTCAGGTCGTAGCCAGCCGCGGATTTCCGAGCGCGGCGGGACGTCGTGATGATCTTCCCATCGGGGGTGACGACCTTGAGGCTCAGCACCGCCTCGCGCATCGTGCCGTAGCGGACCGCGTTGGTGCCGCTTGCCCGAGTCGAGGCCATGCCGCCGATCGTCGCGTTCGCGCCCGGATCGATCGGGAAGAACAGCCCGGTATCGCGCAGATGCTCGTTCAGTTGCTCGCGGCGGCACCCGGCCTGTACGGTGCAGTCGAAGTCGTCAGTGTTGACCGCGACGATCTGGTTCATCTCGCCCAGATTGACGCTGACCCCGCCGCGCACCGGTACCGCGTTGCCCTCGATCGAGGTGCCGGCGCCGAACGGCACGATCGGCACGTCGGCGGCGACGCACAGATTGACGAGATCGACCACGTCCTGCGTCGAGCGTGCAAAGACGACCGCGTCGGGAAGCACAACGTCGAAATGTGCCTCGTTCGAGCCATGCTGGCGCAGCATCGCGTCGGTCAGGTGAAGGCTGGTCCCGAACCGGTCTCGCAACCGGTCGAGGAAGGCGGGATCGAGCTCGGCTCGGACGAAGGCGGTATCGAGAAGCATGGGATCAGAACCTGAAGCCGAGGCGGACGCCGATGCGGCGGCGCTCGCCGATGATGCCGAGATCGGAGGCGGGGAGTCCGGCAAGCTGCAACGTCGTCTTTTCGATGTACGCGTCGAAATAGTTCTTCTGCAGCAGGTTGTTGGCGAACACCGCGACTTCGAGCGGCCCGGTGCGATAGGTGATCGCGGTGTTGACCAGCGCATAGCCCTTCAGGAACGTCGGCGTGGTCTGGTTGAGCGTGCCCGCCAGGCGGCGGCCCTTGGCGACGACGCCGCCGGTCAGCGTCACCGAGTCGGTGCCCCCGAGCGGGATGGTGTAGTCACTGTAGATATTGCCGCTGAAGTCCGGCTGGAACGTCAGCCGATCGGACGACAGCAGGCGACCGGTGACCGCGGTGTAGGGCGAAGAGTCCGTGAGGCGTGCGTGGAGGTAGGTGACGCTGCCGTTGATCGACCAGTTCCGGACCGGGCGCACCGTCGCCTCCAGCTCGGCGCCGTAGCTCTCGACGTCGCCGCTGTTGAGGTCGACCGTGACCAACCCGCCACCCGCCGCCGGTGCGATCGAGTTCAGGCCGATATAGTTGGAATAATCGTTGTAGAAGACGTCGCCCGACAGGCTGAACACGCGGTCCGGCGAGACGTATTTCGAGCCGACCTCATAGGTCCAGGCGGAGTCGCCCTTGTAGGTGCGGATCGGCGCGGTCGGGGCGTTGAAGCCGCCGCCACGATAGCCGCGCGCGACCGAGGCGTAGGTCATCAGCTGGCTGGTCCAGTGGCGCGTGATCGACAGCCGTGGCTCGACCTGGTCGGATTTCAGCTTCGCGTTGGTGACGGTGACCGGCAGGTTGGCCGGCCCGACCGAGATCGCGACGTTGCCCTCGGCGCTGCGATCCTCGTGATCGTAGCGCAGGCCCAGCGCGACTTCCCACGCGGGGGACGGCTTCCAGAACAACGTGCCGAACGCGGCATAAGTGTCGGCCTGGGTCGCGTTGTTGGTCAGGCGGGTGAGGTTGGCCGGGACGATCCGCGTCGTGTCGGTCGCGCCGGTGGTCTCGCGGCTGTAAAACAGGCCGACTAGCGAGCTGAATGTGCTGCTGAGCTCGGTATCGAGCCGCGCTTCGACGGTCTTGGTGCGGAGCTTGTCAGTGGTTGTCGAGCGGGCGATGTTGGCGGGGCCGAAGTCGGCGTCAGTGTCGGGCGAGAAGCCGTTGCGCGCGTCGTACGATCCGAGCAGCGTGAACTTCGAATTGATCGCATCGATCGGCGCCTCGAGCCGGGCGCTGAGCCCGCGGTAACGGTATTCGACGCGTGACAGCGCGTTGAACTGGACGATGCGCGAATAATCGGTCGGGCCGGTGACGCGCGAATAGGGCGTGTTCGCGCCGTTCACCCAGTCGTAATAGCCGTTCACCGTCAGCACGACGTCGTCGACCGGCGCGAAACGGATCGTGCCGTTGAGCGAGTCCGTCTTGAACGGGCTGGCATCGGTGCCGAGCAGAGGGTTACGCAGGAAGCCATCCTGCTGACGGTGGCCGGCGGCGATGCGGACCTGCAGCTTGTCCTTGATGATCGGACCGCTGACCGAGGCGGAGGCGAGGATGCTGTCGTCGGGGCCGGCAAAGCTCAAATTGCCACGCGCCTCGACCATGTTCGAAGGCTGGCGGGTGATGACGTTGATCGCGCCGCCCAGCGTGTTCTTGCCGTACAGCGTGCCCTGCGGCCCGCGCAGCACCTCGATCCGGTCGATGTCGAGCAGTGGGTTGTTCAGATACGACGTGTTCGGCTGGTAGATGCCGTTGATGAACAGGCCGACGCCGGGCTGGACCGTCTGCACCAGCGTGACGCCGACGCCGCGGATCGAGACGAACGCGCGACCCGCACCGTCGCTGGTGATGTTCAGGCCGGGCGTCAACGCTGCGGCCTCGCGCACCGAATTGATGCCGCGTTCGGTCAGCGTGTTGCCGCTGATCGCGGTCGCGGCGATCGGCACGTCGAGCAAGGTCTCGGCGCGCTTGCGGGCGGTGACGACGATGTCCTGGTCGCCGGTCTGCGGTGCCGCGGTTGCGGCTTGTCCGGGCGGGGTGGTGGCAGTGGCGTCGGGGGTATTGGCGACCTGAGCCCAGCCGGTCGCGGGCAGCGCGAAGGCAAGTGCGGTGGAGGCAGCAAGCAGGGTGCGAAGGCGCATCGATAATCCTCTCTACGGCTGGCGAGTCTCTGCTCACCTGTCAGAAAGGTTGTGCGCCTAGTCCGACCTATCGGAAAGGATGATCGCTATGCCGATCGGAATCGAGACTTGGCCGGTCGATAGTTCGTTTTACCAGCAGGTATAGCCACCGTCAGCGAGCACGATGCTGCCGGTCATCAGGCTTGCGGCATCGCTCGCGAGGAAGTGGACGACCGAGGCGACCTCTTCTGGTTCGCCGAGGCGACCTTGCGGGGTGCCGTCGATCCAGCGCTTGTACATCGCGCCTTCTTTGTCGGCAAAGGCGTTGAGTGGGGTTGCGATATAGGTCGGCGCGACCGCGTTGACGCGAACGCCGCGCGGCGCCCATTCCGCGGCGAGGCTTTTGGTCAACTGGTGCACCGCCGCCTTCGACGCGTTGTAATAGCTTTGCGGCTGGGGCCGGTTGACGATGAAGCCGGACATCGATCCGACATTGACGATGCTGCCCTTTCCGGCGGCGAGCATATGCTGGCCGAAGGCGCGTGCACACCAGAAGGTGCCGTTGAGATTCACGTCGAGGACGTTGCGCCAGTGTTCGTCGGTGACGTCTTCGGCGGCGGTCTCGCTGCGCGCGATGCCGGCATTATTGACGAGGATGTCGATTACGCCGGCCTGATCGGCGACCTGAGTCACGCGCGCCGGGTCGGTCACGTCGAGGACGACGCCTTCGACGATATGACCTTTTGCACGGAGTGACTCCATCGCGGCGCCGATCGCGTCTGCGTCACGGTCCGCGATCGTGACGCGTGCGCCAGCCTCGGCGAGCGCATCGACGCAGCAATAGCCGATGCCCTGCGCGCCACCCGTGACCAAGGCGGTGCGGCCGTCGAGGCGGAGACGGTCGAGATACATGCAAATGCTCCGGTCAGGGCAGGAAAGGCTGGGCGGGCATCGGCGGCTCGAACTGTGCTTCACCCGCGGCAAGCTTGTAGACCAATCGCGTATCGCGCTCGAACGGCGCCCAAGGCAGCGATCCGTCGCGCGCGAAATCGATCCAGATCCTGTGGGTGCGGGTCGCCAGTTCCTGTGGCGGATTGGTGCCGCACAGGCCGTCCTCGCCGGTGCATGTTGCGAGGCTGTCGAACACGAACGGCAGTTCCATGCCGTGCGACGCGCCGAGCTCTCCATCGAAGCGCGGCGAGCGCCATTCGAACTCATACATATGCGTACGCCCGCGATGCTCCTCGGCGAACCTGCGCGCGGGCCAGCGGAAGACGAGGTCGTTCATCGCATCGGTCAGCGCCTGCCCCGGTGCCTTGTTTGTGCCCATGCCGTACGCCTTGAGCACCGCCCATGCGCGCGGCTGCGACTTGCGCAGGATAAACCAGGCGAGCAGCTTGCCGACCTTGTCGCGCACGCCGCTGGGGATGAGGTAGAGGTTCATCTCCTCGGCGTTGCTGCCGATCAGTAGCTCGACCTCGGCGCCGGCGCCTTGCTTGAGCGCTTCGAGTGGCTCGGTCGGGAGTATCTCGTCGCCGTGGACAGGCACGAATCGGCTGATCCCGAACACCGGCTCGCGTCCGTCGGCCCCGCGCAGGTCGAGCCGTGTCGTTGGAAGCGACACTTTCTCGACCGCGTCCAGCATCGCTTCGCTTGGCTGGATGCTGGCAAACCCGGCCCGATCTGGCGTGATACGCAGGAGCTTCGCGAGCTTGCGGACCAGCCGTTGCGCCACGCCGATTTCGCGAGTCATGCCACCGTGGCCGCTCTGCACGATCGCGCGGCGGAACAGGCCCTTGGCGAGCGGCGACGTGACGAGATCGGCGACCGCCATCGCGCCCGCGCTTTCGCCGAACACCGTGACGTTGCCGGGATCCCCACCGAACGCCGCGATGTTCGCCTGCACCCAGCCGAGCCCCGCGATCATGTCGCGCAGGCCGAGATTGGTCGAGACGCCGGGGATCGGCAGGAAGCCGTCGATCCCCATCCGGTAGTTGAGCGCGACATAGACGATGCCGTCGCGTGCGAAGGTCCGCCCGTCCTGTACCGACGCATCCTTGCTACCGACGACGAATCCGCCACCGTGGATGAACACCATGACGGGCAGGGCGGTGCGCTGATCGTCGGGGCGCAGGACGTCGAGCGTCAGATAGTCGTCGCCCTTCGACCAGCCCGTGCCGATCAGTGGCGCGGCATTTAGTCCCGGCACCTGCCGCGTGCGTTGCGGTGCGTTGGCGCCTCCGTCCAAGGCAGGGCGGACGCCGGTCCACGGGGTGGCGGGCTGAGGGACGGCAAAGCGCTGCTCACCCACCGGCGCGGTCGCGTAGGGGACCGCGCGGTAGATCGAGATGCCGTCTTCGGATCGACTCAGGATATCGCCGGCGGGGAGGCTGACGATGGCGTTGCGTGTTGATACCATGCGCGCATCATGCCGCGCTTTGGACGCGATCGGGTAGTCGCGCGGCTATGCTACGCGGTACGAATGCCATGCATCGCGATCGTAGCGGGTTAGACGCAGCTATTTATGCTTGCAGGGGAATGCCTGTTGCAACGCCTCGCGCACGACGAACGAGGGTGCCCCCGTGCCCGTCGCCTTGGCGTGTTTGCGCAGGTATTTGCGTGTCGTGGCGACGACCTCGATATTCGACGAACGGGTCTGCGATGGGCAAATCTGGCGCGACAGCGACAAGGTGTCGAACGCCGCGATGATGTAGCCGGTGCAGAAATTCGACGTGGGATCGTTGTCCTTACCGCGGCAAAACTCGAGGAGTTGCGCAGTCGTGACGGAACTCACCACGACGGGGCGGTCGGCCGCGGCCAACAGGGCTGCCATCAATATCATCATAACTTTGCCCCTCGGCGATATGGCCTATTTGCTCGCGACCGTGTCGAGATACGGCAACAGGCGCACGCGCGGGAATACCTCGTCGAGCGATTTGGTGTCGGGTAGGATGTAGACCATGCCGCCTTTCCGCTGGAATAGCGGGCGCAACTTCCTGCTGTAGAAACTGGTACCGACGTTGATGCAGCCGAAGCTGATCCGGTTGTCGTCCGGTGTCGGGGACAGCAGTCGCTCGACCCGGTGCTCGGCCTTGTGCGTGGTGATCACCGCGTGGAGTGCGACCGAGTTGGTATAATCGACCCACAAGACGCGCTGGCGACCTAGCGCGCGACCGAACTTGGCGATGAACCGACCCGCCGGCGTGGTCCGTTCGGCAGGACCGATCTCTTCCAGGCTCTTGGCGCCGACGCCCGGAGACGAGTCGTCGCCGATCCCGATGCCGAGAAGCACCGGCGCGTCTCCAAGGAAGTCGCCCTTCGCGCTGAAGAGGAACAACGTCGCCGCCTGTTTGTCGATCACGACATAGGGCAGCATGCCGTTGTCGTGCGCAGCCGCAACCCACGCGATCATGCGGCTCGCCGCCTCCGATCGCACGGTTTGCGCGGCTTCCTCCGCCAAAACGATTGGCGGGGACACCGTTTTCACTGCGGGCGGCTTGCGCTTGCGCACGGGCGCAGCGGCACGCGCGTTCGTATTGGAAGGCGCGGCCAGACTAAGCTGCGGTGCAAGCAACGCGATTGCCAGCATCATGGCCGTGCCAACGCGCAAGACGCGGTGGCACGACCCATCGAGGATCGCGGTGATGGTCAGCAGAATAGTCCGGCCGGGCAATCGATGTGTGCGATGTTGCGCTTAACCGCGGGGCTTGCGCTGCCGCTGCTGCAACTGCTGTTCCATGCCGTCGACACGACCGTTGATCTGATCGATACGCTGGCCGTTCTGCTGAGCCTGACCGGCGGCAGCCTGGGCTTGGGCGAGTGCCTGGCCGGACGTGCCTTCGACCGTGCGGAGGCGACCGTCCATGCCGTCGATGCGCGTGTTGACGGTCGCGATCTGCTCCCGGACGAAGCCCTTCGTCGCGCACCCGCCAAGCGTCGTCGCGCCAACCAGGATGATGGCTGCCGTGTAATATTTAGGAAGATTGGAACGCATGTACTCACCTCTCCGAACGTGGATGATGCCACTCATCCCACGTTCGCCGACACGACAATCGATTTTAGGCAAGGCGTGCGCGTTCTGCGGTGGAGTTCGTTGCCTGATATTTGGTAAAATGCCGCAGATCGGGTTAATCAACTTTCTACGCCGACTACCAAGACTTGGTCTTTGCATACTGTGATTTCCGGCACGCGCGACAAGCAGTGGTTTGCGCGGTGACTTGGCGCGGTGACCTTGCGCGGTGACAAGGCCGGCAACCAGATGCGGTGATGCGAACATGACGCTGCTCGCGCAACGATCGGATTCACGGAAGGGAGGTACTGCCAAGGGCAGTGTGCTGATCGAATGGCGTGCTGATCGAACGGCCGCGATCTTGCTGAAAACCGGTTACCAACTCGTCGGCCAGCGAAGATAAAATTGGCCTAACCGAACAGGCTTGACTCGCTGACCAATAGCAGCAAGATAGCGCTATCAAATGACCTGCATGAGACAGGCGTGACGGGGAACGGGGATGGCTTTCAACGCCTTTGATGTCGCATGCCCATCGGCCGGTCGGTCGAGGTGGTGGAGTGCGTCGCGCAGTACCTAGCGCCCGGCGCCTGACTTTCTTCAAGCTTTCATAACAACGAGACGCTTCCTGCCGCCAGTCGGACAGCGAGGTTCCAAGAGGATCCTGAACATGACGCCTTTCAAAATGGCCCCTCGTCTTACGCGCGCAGCGCTCCTGTGCGCGACGACGATGGTAGCGCTGTCGGCGACCGTTGCAGCGGCGCAGACCATTCCGCCGACGCAGGACCCGGCACCAGCCGCGTCGCAAGGCCCAACGCCCGCCACCGCCGAGCCGACCGCGCCTGCCGCGTCGCCAGCAGCGGCCCTGCCGAACTCCGACCAGACCCCCGGCACGATCGATGCGGCCGACAGCGGCGACATCGTCGTCACCGGCTATCGTTCGAGCCTGGCCAAGTCGACGAACGCCAAGCGCGCAGCGACCGGCTTCACGGATTCGATCTTCGCCGAGGACATCGGCAAGTTCCCCGACACCAACATCGCCGAATCCTTCAACCGCATCCCGGGCATCACCATCACGCGCGACGTGACCGGCGAAGGTACGAACGTCGCAATCCGTGGTCTCGGATCGAACTTCACGAACGTCACGCTCAACGGCGCGACGATCGCGGTTGCGTCGTCGGGCGCGACCGACGCACAGGGAACCGATCGTTCGGTCGACCTCAGCTTCTTCCCGACCGACCTGTTCACCAAGCTGACGGTCAACAAGAGCTATACCGCCGACCTGCTCGAAGGTGGCGCGGCCGGTAACATCGACCTCCGGTCGGCCCGCCCGTTCGATCGCTCGACCTCGTTCCTGGCGTATAACGTGCAGGGTACGAAGCAGTCGCCAGAAGATCGGATCGGTGCCCGCGGCTCAGTGATCGGCAGCTGGCGCGGAGACAAGGTCGGTATTCTGGCGGGTGTGTCCGCCCAGCGCCTGTTCACCGACACGCGCGGGTTCGAGACGATTGGCTATACCAATCCGGCGCTGACGTCGGCGCAGTGCGGCGCTGCTTCGGGCTGCAACACGACGGGTGGCGGCAACTGGACGATCCCGGTCGTGGTGCCTGTTGGCGCCGGTGCGGGGCTGGTAGCCGGTACGCCGATCACCAGCGCGTTCCTGCTCGCGAACAACCCCGGCGCGACGATCCAGCAGATCGACAATGCGCTGCTGCCTCGGCTTGGCCGGTCGACCAGCATCCGCGGTCCGCGCGACCGTATCAACGCGATCGTTAGCGCCGAATGGCAGCCGTCCGATACGCTGCACTTCTACGTTGATGGCCTGTACGGCTACAAGAAGAACGACCTGACGCGCGAGAACATGGCGTGGATCGTCCGCAACGGCGCGATCATCCCGACCAACCTGACGTTCGACAAGGCTGACTGCACGATCGGCTGCGTCGTCACCGGCGGGACGTTCGCCAACGCACAGTTCTTCAACGAATTCCGCCCGTACACCGAGACGACGAAGCTCTTCAGCATCAACCCCGGCGGCGAGTGGGAAATCTCCGACACGCTCAAGCTGAACCTGCAGGGCAATTACGCGCGCTCGACCTTCCACCGCGAGAACCCGTCGGTCGGCCTGACGACCCCGCTGGGTGTCGGCAACACCGTGACCTATTCGAACGACGGCAGCGGCATCCCGACGATCCAGAGCGCACTGGACCTGAACGATCCGGCGAACTTCGGCTGGAATCCCGGCAGCCGCGTCAACATCTCCGACGAACGCCGGCTCAACAAGAGCAAGGGCGCGCGCGGCGACCTGACCTGGGGCAAGCCAGCGCTCAACCTGAAGATCGGCGGCGCGTTCGACGACGTGTCGCGCCGGATCAGCAGCAACGACAATAGCCAGGCGTACCAGAACGCGGTCTGCGGCAATAATCCCAGCGTGTTCGTCGCCTCGCCGAATTCGCAGCCGCCCTGCGAAGGCCTGAATGCGCCGGGCGTGATCCCAGCCGGCTACCCGACCTATCCGGGCTTCGGCACTGGATCGACCGCGGGCATGACCGGCCCGGTAACCTATGGTGGCTCGCTCGTTCCCAACTCGGCGGCCCCAAGCTACCTGACACCAGGGCCAGCCGGTTTCGTGACGGTCGACTGGCCGAAGTTCGCGGCTGCGACCAACTATGACTTCTACCACGACAACTCGCCGGAAAGCGGTGCGTCCACCACGGGCGCAAGCGGCGGCGGCATTCGCGAAGTGGTGAAGTCCGCGTTCGCCACGGTGAACGGCGAGCAGGACCTTGGCGGCAACATGCTGCGGTTCAACGTCGGCGTGCGCTACGTCAACACGATCCAGACGATCACGGGTCGCGTGTCGTTGCCCGATCCCCGCAATACGACCGCGACCGGCGTCGCGTTGCCGGACGGTAGCCGCTATCCGAACCTCGTCAGCATCGTGTCGACGCGCAACGTCTATTCGAAGTGGCTGCCCGCAGCGACCTTCGCCTACGACGTCAGCGAGCACGCGGTAGTCCGCGTCGCCGGGTCGCGTACCATGACGCGTCCCGATCCGTCGGCGCAGTTGCCGGGCGTGAACTTCGGCGCGCCGTCGGCGGATCAGGCGTCGATCGGCAACCCGGCGCTCGAGCCGTACATGTCGACGAACATCGATCTGGGCTTCGAATATTATACCGGCCGCGAAGGCGTGGTCAGCTTCAATGCGTTCCGCAAGTCGATCAAGGGCTTCACGAACACCGCGATCAGCACGGTTCCGTTCTCGAACCTGTCGCAATACGGGATCACCTACGACACGCTGAACCCGACGCAGCAGATCGCGATCAACTCGCGCGGCGGCCCCGGCACCGCGCAGGTCCAGGTCACGTCGCAGATCAACGTGGCCGACAAGCTGACCATCAACGGGCTCGAATTCCAGTGGGTCCAGCCACTTGATTTCCTGACCAAGAACATCGGCATCACCGGGTTCGGCTTCAACGCCAATGCGACGGTCGTCGATCAGACCAGCAAGGGGGCGGCAACCGCGTTCGGCGTGGCGCCGTTTACCTACAACATCACGGGCTATTACGAAAAGCACGGCGTGATGCTGCGGGTGTCGACCACCTCGCGGGAGGGATCGCAGAACAGCGGTGCGGCGCAGAACGGCATTCCGGCAGCGGCATTGTTCGGTACGGACTATACGACCTACGATTTCTCGTCGTCGTTCGACCTGGACAAGATCTTCGGTCTTGCCGGGGCGCCGCAGTTGACGGTCAACGTCGCGAACTTCACGAATGCGACGCTGCGGTCGTACTTCCAGTTCGAGAATGCGACCTTCACGCAGTACAAGCCGGGCCGTCAGTTCCTGGTCGGTCTGCGCGGGACCTTCTAGACGGTGCACGAAAGCGAAGCGGTCGACGGGATCGCTTCGCACCATCTATCTTGCGTTCCGCGTAGGTTTCCCTCGAATAATTCGGCCATGCCCGTTCCACTCGACACGCTGCCGTACTATTATCAATACGCAGACATTAGATTGGTAAGTCCAGTGGCAAAGCCCGCCTCCCAGAACGCGCTGTTCGCGGTCGGAAAATACGACGCTCCCGCGAACGATCGCCTGTACCAGCGGCTGGCGCGGCGGCTGTTCGAGGAACTGGTCGCGGGCACCTATGCGATCGGCGACCGGCTGCCTGCCGAGCGCGAGCTGGCGATCGATTACGGCGCCAGTCGCCCGGCGGTGCGCGAAGCCCTCATCGCGCTGGAAGTGCAGGGTTTTATCGAAGTCCGTGTCGGCTCCGGGGCGTATGTCTGCCGGCTGCCGGGGCAGGGCGAGGAGCCGGGTTTCGCGATCACCGCGTTCGAACTGACCGAAGCGCGGATCATGTTCGAGGGTGAGGCGGCAGCGCTCGCAGCGGTCCAGATCACCGATGCGGAGATCGACCTGCTCGACGGACTGGTCGAGGCCATGACAACCGAGAATTTGCTGACCGAAGTCACCGAGATCGCCGATCGCGATTTCCACATGGCGATCGCCAAGGCCACGCGGAATTCGGGCGTTGTCCGGACGATCGAGGATCTGTGGCATTTGCGCTCGACCTCGCCCGAATGCGCGCTTCTCCATGCCAAGGCGCGCAACGCCAAGGTGCGGCCGGTCGTAGCCGAACATGCTGCAATCGTTGATGCTTTGCGCGCCCGCGACGCGGCGGCGGCGCGGGGCGCGATGCGCGCGCACCTGACGTCGGTGATGGACCACCTCCTGTTCCAGACCGAGGAGATGGCGATGGAACAGGCTCGACTGGCCCTTGCGACGACTCGCCAGCGCTATGGCGGCGTCCCGCAAATTTGATCCATCTGGCGACCACGCGCTTATAGGTTGTCAGACCAATTCGATCGTTGCTATCGACAGTGTGAGCATGTGGCTGCACCGCCATGGGAAAACGGGGATGAGCGGCCAATGAAAATGACCCAGACCATGCGCTGGTTTGGCCCGAACGACCCGGTGCCGCTCGACGCCATCCGCCAAGCCGGCGCGACCGGGATCGTCACGGCGCTGCACGAGGTCGCCAATGGCGATGTATGGACCGTCGACGCCATCGCCGCGCGTCGCGTGATGATCGAGAACGCCGGGCTCGACTGGAAGGTGGTCGAGAGCCTGCCCGTCATCGAGGATCTGAAGCGGCGTTCGGGCGACTGGGATCGATTGATCGAGGCCTATGTCACCAGCCTGCGGAATTTGGCGGGGCAGGGCATCGAGGTCGTGACCTACAACTTCATGCCGTTGCTCGACTGGACGCGGACCGACCTGCGCTGGGCGTTGCCGGACGGCGCACGCGCATTGCGCTTCGAGCTGCACGCGCTTGCCGTGTACGACATCCATATCCTGCGCCGCCCGGGCGCCGAGCGGGATTACGCAACCGATGTCGTCGCTATCGCGGCCGAGCGGTTTGCGGCGATGGACGAGGCCGCGCGTGCGACGCTGGAGCGGACGATCATCGCCGGGCTGCCGGGTAGCGAGGAGAGCTTCAGTTCGCCGCAGTTGCTCGAGCAGATCGAGACCTATGGCGACATCGACGCAGCGCGCCTGCGTGCGAACCATGTCGCGTTCCTGGAGGCGGTGTGTCCGGTCGCCGAGGCCGAGGGCATCCGGCTGGTGGTGCATCCCGACGATCCGCCATTCCCGATCTTCGGCCTGCCGCGCGTGGTCAGCACGGAGGCGGACGTCAGCGCGCTGTTCGCCGCCGTGCCATCCGCCGCCAACGGGCTGTGCTTTTGCAGCGGATCGTTCGGCGTGCGCGCGGACAACGACCTACCGGGGATGGTCCGTCGGCTCGGCGATCGCATCGGCTTCGTGCATCTGCGATCGGTGCAGCGCGAACCCGGTGGCGCGTTTCACGAGGCGGCGCATCTGGAGGGCGATGCGAACATGCCCGCGATCATGACCGAGCTGGTCGCGTTGCAGGCGCGCACGGGCCAGTCGCTGCCGATGCGCCCCGATCACGGGCACCAGATGGTGGACGACCTCAACAAGCGGACCAACCCCGGCTATTCGTTGATCGGGCGGCTGCGTGGGCTGGCGGAACTGCGCGGACTGGAAACGGGTATCGTGCACGGCCGGGGCGCCGCGTAGGAACCGAGCCTACCGCGTCATCGCGAGTTGCGTATCGTCGAGCGCCAGGTCCACGAGCTTGCGCATCGCCGCGTTGGCGGCCGCTGGGTCGCTCGCGGCGATCGCCTCGTAGACGCGGACGTGATCGGGGATCGGGTTGCGCGGCAGCGAGCGGGTGCGCTGCTTGAACTGCGTCGTCCAGCTTACTGCTGCCCCGATGCTCGCGCTGAGCACGACGAGCGCGTCGTTGCGGGTCGCCTGCAATACCGCGTTGTGGAACTCGCGGTCCGCGGCACGTCCGGCTTCGGTGGCCAGCGTGTGGCGGCGCATCGCGGCGAGCGACTCCTTCATCACGGCGAGATCGGCACGATCGCGTCGCTCTGCGGCCAGCGCGGCGGCGGCAGGCTCGACGATCGCGCGCAACTCGAACAGTCCGCGAACGAAGTCGATATCGGGTTCGCCGGCAAAGGCCCAGGCGAGCACGTCGGGATCGAGCAGGTTCCAGCGGCTGCGCGGCAGCACGCGGGTACCGGTTTTGGGTCGACTTTCGACCAATCCCTTTGCCATCAGCACCTGGACCGCCTCGCGGTAGGCGCTGCGCGACACGTCCAGCGCCTCCGAGAACGCGACTTCGCCCGACAATGTATCGCCCGGGAGATACTCGCCCGACAGGATCGCGGTGCCCAGCTTGTGCGCGATCGCGCCGTGCAGCCGCCGTCCCGTACCGCGGGGCGGGCGTGGCGGCGTCGCGCTTTCCGACGGTATCGCCGCGTCCGATGCGCCGGGCGTATCGGACGACGGGCTCGTCTGATCGGGATTGAAGTTCGTCATTGGTAAGCTCCCATCACCGAGGTGATAGCCGCGTGACAATCGCGAGACGATAAGAGATTTTCTGTCCTGGGGCCCAGAAGGCGCGGATTCGGGCCGAAATCGATACATCGCGGCATAGTGCGACATGCGTTGGCGGCCGCGATCGTCAGGGCTGCTTGTCCTCCGGCCGGACGCCGCTGTGGTCGATCACGCTGCGCGCGGCGGCTGGCCAGGCATCGCCCTCGACCTTGATATTGTCGACCGCCCGGTTCTTCAGATAGTCGGTCCACGACCCCTGGAGCCGGCCGGAATTATACCAGTTGCCGATCGCCAGATTGTCCAGCGCGGTGCGTTTCGGCGCGATGAAATCCTGCGAGTTGAGGTTCAGCCAGACGCCGCCGACGCGGTCGATCACGTTGTTGCGGATCGTGACGCAGCGCGATCCCTCGTCGAGATAGATCGCGATCCCGCCAGCACCCGCGACATCGGCGATGTAGTTGTCGGCGATCAGCGCGCCCGGATCGGCGGACAGATGATAGATCGCGCCACCGTCGGGAAACCACTGCTTCACCCGGGTCACGCGGTTGCCGACGACGACCGTGTCGCGCAGCGTCGTCGGCGTGTCGTAGACCAGATTGCCCGGCTGGTCGTAATAGCCGCGCTGTTGCCGCCAATATTCCGCGCTGCCGCCGGGATCGTTCGTTCCCCATCCCCAGCCGATGTCGATCCCGTCATACGGCGCGTCCGACACGTCGTTGTTCGCGATCACCGTCCCCGATGCATGGGTGACGAGGATCGCCGACTGCTCCTTGTAGTCGCGCGACACGCCGGCGATCCGGTTGTCGCGGATCAGGATGTCGCGCAGGCCCATTTCGGGGCGCGAGGGATGGTGCGCGCCGGGTCGGATGCCGCCGACCATGATCGCACCGCCGGCGAGGTCGCTGAAGCTGTTGCGCGTGAGCTCGATCGCCGCCGCGCCAAGCCCGACGCCGCCGCCGTTCGCGTCGAGATTGTTACCGATGCCGAGCGCGACCTGCCCGAGTTGCGAGAACTGGTCGTCGTCGAACACGATACGGGTCGCGGCGGCCACTTGCACTGCGGCGGGCTGCTGGTTCCAGCGGTTGCGCATCGCCTCGAACGCGGGGCATCCCCAGCTGCAATCGCGGATCGGGTCGGCGGGATAACCGGTCACGTCGCCCGCCAGATAGGCACCGCTTTGCTGGCTTGCATAGCCTTGCGGGCCCGAGGGCTGTAGCCAGCTGGTGTGGCGAAACGCGAGGTGGCGGAACTGAAGGTCGCGGACCGGCCGATCATAGCTGCCGCCGATCGAGACGAGCCGTTCGAGGATCGGCATCACAACCTCGGCGCGGCGCATGTCCTCGCCCGGCAACGGCTTGTAATAGAGAAGCCCCGCCTTGGGATCGACATACCATTGGCCGGGCTCGCGCAAGAAGGCGAGCGCATTGACGAGGAACAGGCGCGCGACCTCGGCCGAGACCGGCCGAGCGATCGTGTCGTAGCCGATCAGGTTATTGCGCCAGCCCAGCTGTTGCATGACGATCCGGATTCCTTGGGGCGACACGCCTTCGATTCGGTCGACGACGGCGTGGCGGTGCGTGAACCTGCTCATGCCCTCGATCTCGATACGGCGCTGGTCGGGGAGCGAGGCGAGTTCGCGCCACGCCGGGTCCTTGATGTCGAGGCCCCAGGTCTGGAACGTAACGGCAGAACGCGGAATCTCGATGCGGGCGCGGCTGGCGAGCCGTTCGTTCACCGTCAGTTGCCGCGGATCGGCGCCCTTCGGCACGGTGGCGGACCAGATGCCCTTCGCGCGATCGGCGAGCCGCCACCCGTCGATCGGTATGCCGCCCGACAGGATCGGACGCATGCCGGGCTCGCCTTCCCAGCGGACGGTAAAGCCGTTCTGGCCGCCATCATCGGCGGTGAAACGGAGCGGTGCGGCCAGCCGGTAGGTGCCCGGCGCGATCCGCACGGTGACGTCGTGATCCGGGTTGAGACGTCGCACCGCGGCTTGCGCGCGCGCGGGCGTTGCGAACGGATGCGCGGTCGATCCGTCGCCTGCATCCGATCCGTTCGGCGACAGGTGGAGCACGACCGGCACGGGAGCGGGGCGATTGGGGATGACGATGTGATGGTGCGCAGGCGCTGCGGGCGGCGCGATCACGGGAAAGGTCGGTGGTGGCGGAAGTTGCGCCAGCGCGGGGGGTGGCTGGGTCGCGAACCCCGTCGCCATCAGCATCATCGTCGATACCGCACGTGTCAGGGTCGGCTCGCGTCTCTCCCGGTCGGTCAGAATGCCGCGAGAGCCGGCCGCCGAGGCGCATCACCGCGCTGTCGGGACGTCCCCGATCCCGCGCCGGAGCGCAGGATCGGGCGTCGTCGATCAGAGGACGCGGTTGATGAGGTTCTCGATCCGCTCCTGCTGGCCCGAGACCGGCTTCGGATCGATGCCGCGCTCGATCGCGAGGTCGGCGATCCCGGCGAGGTCTAGCCCACCGATCGCGCCACCGAACTCGCCGTCCCAGCCGGCATAGCGCTTGGTCTTGATCGCATCGATCCGGCCGTCTTCGATCAGCTTGGCGGCATTGAGCAGGCCCTTCGCGACGACGTCGATCGCGCCGACATGACCGTAGAACAGGTCGGCCGGGTCCATGCTCTGGCGCCGCACCTTGGCGTCGAAGTTGAAGCCGCCGGTGGTGAACCCGCCCGCGCGGATGATCTCGAGATTGGCGAGCGTCAGTTCCTCGACCGAGTTCGGGAATTGATCGGTGTCCCAGCCATTCTGCGGATCGCCGCGGTTGGCGTCGATCGAACCGAAGATGCCGAGCGCCGCGGCGGTCGCGATCTCATGCTCGAACGTGTGGCTGGCGAGGGTAGCGTGGTTCGCCTCGATGTTGACCTTGACCTCGTTCTCCAGGCCGTAGCGCTTGAGGAAGCCATACACCGTCGCGGTGTCGAAGTCGTACTGGTGCTTGGTCGGCTCGAACGGCTTCGGCTCGATCAGGATCGTGCCGGTGAAGCCGATCTTGTGCTTGTGCTCGACGACCAGGCTCAGGAAGCGGCCAAAATTGTCCAGCTCGCGCTTCATGTCGGTGTTGAGCAGCGTCTCGTAGCCCTCGCGACCGCCCCAGAGCACGTAGTTCTGGCCACCGAGACGATGCGTCGCCTCGAGCGCGTCGCGGACCTGCATCGCGCCGAACGCGAACACTTCCGGATCGGGGTTGGTCGCGCCGCCGGCGGCAAAGCGCGGGTGGCTGAACAGGTTGGCGGTGCCCCACAGGAGTTTCCGCCCCGACGCGGCCTGGAGCTGTTCGAGATGGTCGACGGCTTCGGCGAAGAACTTGCGGTGCTCGGTGATGTTGGCAGCGTCGGCCATCACATCGACGTCGTGGAAGCAGTAATAGGGCACGTCGAGCGTCTTGAAGAACTCGAACGCGACTTCGCGCTTCATCGCCGCGGCGGCGCTGTCGTTGGCGCCGCGATGCCACGGGCGATCGAACGTGCCGCCACCGAACACGTCGGAGCCGGGCCAGCAGAAGGTGTGCCAGAAGCATGCGGCGAAGCGGAGGTGATCCTCCATGCGCTTGCCGAGGACCATCTTGTCCTTGTCGTAGAAGCGGTACGCCAGCTCGTTGGTGCTGTCGGGGCCCTCATATTTGATCTGGGGGATATCGGCGAAGAAGTCGGACATCAAAGCTTCCTACGATTTGGGGGTGATGCGGGAATAGGCTTGGCGAAACGCGGCCTTCTTCTCGGCGAGCGCCGAGACGAGGGCAGGGTCGGGGACGATGGTGTGCGAGACGGGCGGCGCGACGCAGATCTCGGCAGGGTCGCCGCCGTCGACGCCGAGCTGGGCGAGCCGTGCGGCGCCGAGCGCGGGGCCGACCTCGCCGCCCTGGAGATAGACGAGCTCGACCTCCATCGCCGCGGCGATCACCTCGCCCCAATAGCGCGAGCGGGCACCGCCGCCGATCACCGCGAGGCGCTCGACCGTCGTGCCGGCCTCCCGCAACACGTCGAGACCGTCGGCGAGCGCGAACGCGACGCCTTCGAGCACTGCCTGTGACAGGCGACCGGCGTCGGTGTCATTGTCGAGGCGGAGGAACGCACCGCGCACCTCCGGATCGTTGTGCGGCGTGCGCTCGCCCGAGAGATAGGGGAGGAAGATCTCGGGGCCACTGGCCGGACCAGCGGCCTCGGCGCGCGCGAACAGGTCGGCCGCACCCGCGGCACCGGTGATCCGCGCGATCCAGTCGATGCACGACGCCGCCGACAGGTGAACCGACATCTGGTGCCACATCCCCGGCAGCGCGTGACAGAAGGCGTGAACCGCGCGCGCAGGATTGGGGCGGAAGTCGTTGGTCGCGACGAAGATGACGCCCGACGTGCCGAGCGACAGCAGCGCATCGCCGTCCCTGACGACACCGACGCCGACTGCGCCCGCCGCGTTGTCGCTGCCACCCGCTGCGACCGAGACCTGCGGCATGCCCCAGAGTTCGGCGACCTCGGCGGTAAGCGTGCCGGTGATCTCCGTGCCCTCGTACAGCGTCGGCATCTGCGCCTGCGTCAGTCCGCAGGCGGCGAGGATCTCGTCGCTCCAGCAGCGGCCGCCAACGTCGAGCCACAACGTGCCCGCGCTGTCCGACAGGTCGGACGCCTTGTCGCCGGTCATCAGCAACCGGACATAGTCCTTGGGCAGCAAGACCGTCGCGATCTTCCCAAAGACCACCGGCTCATGCTCGCGGACCCACAGCAGTTTCGGTGCGGTGAAGCCGGGCATCGCGATGTTCCCCGAGATCGTGCGCAGATCGGGAACCGCGCGTTCCAATGCCTCGCATTCGGCAAAGCAACGCCCATCGTTCCACAGGATCGCGGGGCGAAGCGGCTTGTCGTCGGCGTCGAGCAACGTCGCGCCGTGCATCTGGCCGGCGAGCCCGACGCCGCGTACCGAGCGGCGGACGCTCGGGTCGATCGCCTGGACCGCGGCGATCGTCGCCTTCCACCACGCGTCCGGATCCTGTTCGGACCAGAGCGGATGCGGCCGCTGCACGGTCAGCGCGGCGGTGCCTTGGCCCACCACGCTGCCATGCTCGTCGAGCACCACGGCCTTGACACCCGAGGTGCCGATATCGATTCCGAGGAACATCAGTTGACGAACGGATCGATGGTCGGGATCGAGCCGTCGGGCGCGAACTTCAATTCGGTCACCTTGACGTTGCGCAGGTGGTTCTTGTTGCTCATTTGCGTGTCCGCATAGAACAGCCACCATTTCTTGTTCCATTCGACGATCGAATGGTGGCTCGTCCAGCCCTGTACCGGCTTCAGGATATGGCCGCGGTAGGTGAACGGGCCGTACGGGTTGTCGCCGGTCGCGTAGTTCAGGAAGTGCGTGTCGCCAGTCGAGTAGGTGTAGTAATATTTGCCGCCGCGCGTGAAGACCCAGGACGCCTCGAAAAAGCGGCGTTCATGGTCGCCGCCGAGCACGGGCTTGCCGGCCTCGTCGAGGATCTGGACGTCGCGTGGGGTCTCGGCGAAGCTCTTCATGTCGGGGTTGAGCTTGGCGATCTTGCCCGAGAGCGCAGGCTGGTCGTCCTTGCCGAGATCGGTGTCCGAACCGTTGGAGTCGAACTTGCCGTCCTTCCAGCGCTGGAGCTGACCGCCCCAGATGCCGCCGAAATACATGTAGCTCGCGCCGTTCGCGTCGGTGAACACCGCGGGGTCCATTGAGAAGCTGCCGGCGATCGGTTTGGGATCGGCCTTGAACGGACCGACCGGGCTCTTCGAGGTGGCGACGCCGATCCGGAACGTGCCGAGGCCGTTCTTGTCGAGCTGTTTGTCGCGCGCCGGGAAGTACAGGTAATAGGTGCCGTTCTTGTAGGCGGCATCGGGGGCCCACATCTGCTGCGACGCCCAGGGCACGTCCTTCACGTCGAGCGCGACGCCGTTGACCTTCACCGGCCCGCCGATGCGGTCCATGCTCAGGACGCGGTAATCGCGCATCGCATATTGGTTGCCGAGATCGTCGTCCGGGATCTTCACGTCGATGTCGTGGCTCGGATAGATGTAGATCTTGCCGGCGAAGACGTGCGCGGAAGGATCAGCGGTGTAGATGCTGGTGACCAGCGGCTGCGACAGATAGCGCTTGCCGTCGGGGCTGCGCGGTTCCTTGCCAGCGGACGTTTTCGGCTGGGTATTCCCCCCATTGGTCTGGGCGAGGGCGATCGTCCCCGTTGCGGCAAGTGCGGCAATGACGAGCGTAGGCGCGAGGCTGAAACGCATCGGTCCGTGGTCCTTCCTAATGTTCACCATCTGATGTGGTGTCGAGCTTCGATGTGTTTGGGTAGCGCTACCGTACGAAACGTGTCAACTCTTAGCACGCCGGGCGGACGACTGTCGACACGACCTAGGTCGCATGTGAACCTACTCGGCTCACCTTCGCCACGCATAGGGACCGACCAGCGTGCCGACGAACCCGCCTGCGGTCTTGGTGCTGAGAATGCGCGCGTCGACGTCGCGTGCGAGGGTCTTCTTGCCGCCGACACCGTCATAGTCGAACGCCATCGTGCCGCCGTTCGCGCGGATCGTCAGCGTGACGGGGCCCGTGCCGGTGACGGGGGCGGAGGCGACCAGTTGCTCCTTGCCCTTGTCGGCGGTGTAGAGCGCGACGACGGGTTTGCCGGCGATCCGGGTGATGCCGAAAAAAAGGTAGTTCGCGTCACTCTGCATCGCGACAAGGCCGGCGCGGTCGCCATCGGTGTCGGGGGTGAAGCGGACCGTCGTCGACATCGTCGCGAAATGATGCTGCTGACGGCGTCCGACGAACGACGGCACCTTGGAAAGGTCGCCGATGCGTCCGCCGCGGTCGAGGATCAGGTCGCCGTGGTCGAGCCGGTAGAAGGGCGCCTTGGGCGTGCGTACGCCGACCCATTGCATCGCCAGCTTGCTGCCGTCGAAGCTGTCGACATAGCCGAAATCGCCGCTGGTCGAGATGCGGCTCGGCAGGCTTGCGGGCAGCCTGGGCCTGGTGCCGACGAACGGGACCGGCTGGCCCTTCGGCAGGATGATCGGCCAACCGTCCTTCCATGTTACCGGTAACAAGAACGTCTCGCGGCCGGTGTTGTAATAGTCGCCTTCGTATGGCCGCACGCCGAGGAAGGTCGCGTACCAATCGCCGTTCTGCGTCTCGACGAGCTTGGCATGGCCGGTCGAGGTGACCGGGTTGGGACGCGCTGGATCGAGATCGCGCTGAGTCAGGATCGGATTGCCGGCGAACGGGACATAGGGTCCCCGGAGTGATTTCGAGCGCAGTGCGACCTGCGAATGGTTGACGCTGGTGCCGCCCTCGGCTGCGGTCAGGAAATAATAGCCCTCCTTGCGGAAGATGTGCGGTCCCTCGATCCAGACCGGCTTCTTGGTGATGTCGACGCCGCCGTTGATCAGTTGCGTGCTGTCGCCGACCATTTTTCCCGCGCGCCAGTCATATTCCTGGATCCAGATCGCGCGGTGGCCGTCGTAGCGCGGCGGCTCGGCGGGGGCGCGGTTGTTGACGATATACGCCTTGTCGCCTTCCCAGTAGATCGAGGGGTCGATGCCCTCGAACGGCAGCCATGTCGGGTTCGACCACGGCCCCGCGGGGTCCTTCGCGGTGATGACGAAATTGCCTCTGCACTCGACGCACGTGTTGACGATGTAGAAGACGCCGTCGTGATACGAGATGTCGGGCGCGAACACCGCCTGCGACGTGCGCATCCCGGTGAAGTCGAGCTGCTCCGGCCGGTCGATCGCGTTGCCGATCTGGGTCCAGTTCACCAGGTCCTTCGACTTGAAGATCGGCAGGCCGGGATAATGCGCGAACGAGGAGAGGACGAGGTAATAGTCTTCGCCGACGCGCGTTACCGACGGGTCGGGATAATAGCCCGACAGGATCGGGTTGCGGTATTGGTCGGGGCCGACGGTGACCTTCTCCTGCGTGTGGCCGTCATAGCTGAAGCTGCTGAACCGTGGCGCGTCGCTGGCGAAGGCGGGCGTTCCGAGCGCGAGACCGGCGAGCAGTGCGAATTTCTGGATTTTCATGGCGGTTCTCACTGGGTTGCGCTGGCTGTCCGGGCTGGTTTAGATGCAGGCGCCGCGGCGAGTTCCTGCGCGGCTTGCGCGAGTTCGATCCACATCGCGCCTTCGGGGATGACGTATTCGTTTTCCCCCCAGAAGAACGGCCAGTCCTCATGGTTCTCGGGGAAGTCCGGCTTGATGATCAGCACGCCCGGCACGACGCCGCCGGCGATGAACGAGAAGTCGGCGCGGTTGTTGCCGTAGGCGACTTCCTTCGAGACGGTGCCGACGGCGGAGACGAACGACACGTCCGACGCGGGGTGGTTGCCGACCAGGAACTCGAGCCCGCGGAACACCGCGTCGGCAGGCATGATCTCCGGGAATGCCTTGTGCAGCGTGTATGCGTTCATCGCATAGCCGAGCACGGTGCCGCTGCCCGCCCAGCCGCCGGTGGTGATCGGCACGCCGAACGGGTTGGCCTTGGCCGCGGTCTCGGCGGAGGCGGCATAGGCGCGCACCGCCGGGATCATCGCCGCGCGGTAAGCTGACGGCATGAACGGGATCGCCGCGACCGCATCGCGCAGCGTGAAGGCGAACGTCTTTTCCATCGCCGGCCACAGCGACTGGACCGCGGCGGCATAGCGCGGATCGCGGGTCGTGCGGAGCAGCTCGACCGCGGCGGAGAAGCGCTCGGCGTCAAGCGGGCCGCCGGTGGTGTTGCCGTGCTGGTACAGATCGGGCGCGTGCGACTGCTCCTCCGCCCAGGTCCGCGTCGCGATGCCCAGCGCCTTCTTCGACAGTGCCGGATCGACCGCGGCGAGCGCGCGGGATGCCGCCGCGAGCCCGGCGATCGAGCCGTAGTTCAGCGCGGAGGCCTTGGTCGTGAACGCCCAGCGATCGTCGGGCGTCCCGCTGCGGCCGTTCTTTTCCTCGCCGAGCTTCAGCGCAGGATCGTAGACCAGCCCGTCGGTCTTGGTCGAGGCATCGCCGAGGTGCGTGTATTGCGCGACGTCGGGCTCGACGATGCCGTGGATCGCGTGGCCGACCGCGTCGAACTGTGCGACGAGTTGCAGCGTGCCGTGGCGGATCTGCTGGACGAGATCGGGCGTGCCGTCGGGCACGTGGATCTCGGTCTTGCGCCGCGTCCAGTCGATCGCGGTCGTATCGCGCATCGGGTGCCAGCGCTCCCAACTGTCGACCAGCGAGCGGATTACCTGATATTGCGACTGGGTGCGGATGTCATAGTCGCCCGCGTCGAACCATCCGCCGATTGCGAGGCCGGGGATGTGCTCGCCCGACTTGAACTTCGTGTCGGTGGCCGGCCCCTGCGCATAGAGGTCGATATGCTCGTGGCCGGTCGGCGCCTGGCGCGCATCGTCGCGGTGCGCGTCGCCGTGCCAGACTCGGTAGCCTTCGTTGACGAACATATGGTCCATCGCGACTGGGAAATACACGTCGAGCGTCGGGTGCCATGCGCCGGCATAGGCGTCGGCGGCGATCCGGAACGGTGCGGTGCGCGTCGTGCCGTAGTCTATCACATAGGTGCCGGGCTGGCGGACCGCGCTGAAATCGAGTTGCAGATAGCTGTAGCGCAGATAGTCGCCCCAGCGCTTGGCGGGCGCCGTCTGCACCGGCGTCATGCTGCCATCCTCGCCGACGCGGAGCAGGCGTGCGGGCAGCAGGCGGCGATCGTTGCGATCGAGCTCGATCGTCGCGACCTTCCGCGCGTCGGGCGTGTAGCCGAGCTGCGAATGCGCGATCACCGGGGGACGGAGCCAGTCCGGCACGCTGTTGGGCTGGATCGTCCATTCGAGCACGGTGCCGGTGCGCCCGGCCGGGAGCAGCGAGCGGAGGACGAACCAGCCGTTCTGCGCCTGGTTGCGACCGTCGAACAGCTGCACCTCGGCCGTCGATCGGATCGTCACGCGACGGGCCGGGTCCTCGGGCGCGAGCACGAAGCGGCTGCCCTTGGCGATAGCGGTCGGTTCGGCGCCGGGACCTTCCGCGCGCCCGCTTGCCGCGTTGCGCTGCGGCGTCTGGATCATCGCGTCGGCCGGATAGACCGGGAAGGCACCGCTGACGCCGTCCGCCATGTAGCTGTGGTGGAAATAGGCGGCGGGGAGAAATTCGAGGTTGAACCCGGCCTTCCCCGCGAGCGCAGCCGGCACGGGCTGGTCAAGGATCACCGAAACGGCGACCGCCCCGCCACGCTTTTCCGAGCGCACGCGGTAGCGCCATTTATAGTCGGGATATTCGAGCGTGACGGTGATCGCGCCGGTCGCGGCGTCGATCTTGCGGTCTACCAGGCGTCCGATCGCGTCCCATTGGCCGGGCGTGGAGGACAGGCGGACGTCGCCGTTGGTGGCGATGCGTTCGCCCTGCTGGATGATCTCGACGCCGCTGATCTTCGAATCGGCGAACAGGCCGTCATACCAGTTGGAGAAGACGAGCACGTTGGCGGCGGGCGCCTCGTAATAGCCGGCGGCGTTGAGCGTCAGGTCGGTCGACGCGGCGTGCGGGCTTGTCTGAGCGATTGCGGGTGCGGCGCTCGCGAGCAGGGTCGCGATCAGGCAGAATGCGGATTTGGCCGCCATGGTTTTCCTCTCCGGTATCGTCATGCGGCGTTGGATTCGCCTGCTATTCCGGTGACTATAGCGCTAACAATCGCATACGCCACCCGCTGTCACTGTTCGCATATGGACAGGATAGCGGTATCACCCTAATACTCATACAAGGTTGCAAATGGCACGCGACGGTTCCGGTTTCGGGACGTCGGAGAACAGCCTGCACGCAATCGATAGGGAGAAGAGGATGACCGGGCCAACCGTCGATCGTCGTCGCGCGATGCTTGCATCGATCGCCACCGGGGCAGGGCTGATGCTGCCCGCAATCGGTCGCGCGCGTGCTGCGCCTGGACCCTCCGCATCGCGCACCGGCACCTGCTCGACTCCGCAATCGGCGATCGCGCGGACGCAATACGGTCCGGTCCGCGGCTATGTCTCGGACGGCGTCTATACCTTCAAGGGCGTGCCTTACGGCGCGGATACCGGCGGCGAGAACCGCTGGCTGCCCGCCAAGCCGCCGCAGCGCTGGACCGAGACGCGCGACACGCTGTCCTACGGCGCGAACTGCCCGCAGACGCTCCACGATTTTAGTGCTGTAGAGCACACGTTCCTCCAGCAATGGACCGACGGGTTCATTGGCGAGGACATGCTGAAGCTGAACGTCTGGACGCCGTCGCTGTCGGGCAAGCGGCCGGTGATGGTGTATTTCCACGGCGGCGGGTTCGCGTTCGGATCGTCGTACGAGCTCGCCTCGCATGACGGCGCGCAGATGGCGCGGCATCACGACGTGGTGCAGGTGTCGATCAACCACCGGCTCAACGTGCTCGGGTTCCTCGACCTGACCGAGGTCGGCGGCGCGGCGTATGACGAGTCCGTCAACGTCAGCATGACCGACTGCGTCGCGGCGCTGCGCTGGGTGCAGGAGAACATCGCGCGGTTCGGCGGGGATCCCGACACGGTGATGATCTACGGCCAGTCGGGCGGCGGATCGAAGGTGACGACGTTGCTCGGCATGGCGACCGGCAAGCGCCTGATCCACCGTGCGGCGGTGCAGTCGGGCGGCGGCGGGTCGTTGCCGACCGCCGAACAGTCGCGCGATTTCTCGCGGCGCGTGCTGCGCGAACTGAACATCGGGCCGAAGGATCTGGGCGCACTCCAGCGGATCGCGTGGAAGCCGCTGTTCGAGGCTGGCAACAAGGTCGCGACCGAGATCAATGGTCCGCGTGGGCCGATGGGGCCGTCGCTGACACCGCGCGTAGGCTGGAACCCGACGCTCGACGGCAAGGTGATCGACGTCCGCTCATACTCTGACATTGGGCCCGAGGTGTCGCGCGACGTGCCGGTGATGATCGGCAACGTCAGCGAGGAGGGGATGCGCTGGGGCTATAACCCGAGCGAGGCGCAGTGGCGGACCGATCTCACCGCGCAGATAGGTGGCGACAAGGCCGGGCGGCTGATCGCGGCGATGAAGCAGGCGCACCCGGAAAAGGCGGTGCGGACCCTCGCATACGGCGTGCAGGGCCTGCAGAACCGCAACCGCGTGCAGGACATGGTACGGCTGAAACACGCGCAGCGCGGCGCGCCGGTGTACCAATATCTGTTCCAGTGGCAGTCGCCGCAGCTCGGTGGCGTCGCGGGCGCGTGGCACACCGCCGATCTCGCCTTCTGCTTCGACAACACCGCGCTCTGCGACCAGGGCACCGGCAATACGCCAGAGGCGCAGCGCGTCGCGCGTACCATGTCGACCGCGTGGGCGAACTTCGCGCGGACGGGCAATCCGAGCCAACCGGGCTTGGCCTGGACGCCGACCGACCCGCAGCGCTGCCAGACGATGGTGTTCGATACGACGAGCCGCATGGTGGACGATCCCGAGGGCGCGGCGCGGCGTATCCTGTTGTCGTGAGCTTGGTGTGACGGACAATAAGGGGGAGAAGGCGATGCGTTGGTCGATCGGATTTGGGCTGTTTGCTAGCGTGCTGGCACTGGCGACGCCGGCGTTGGCTCAGGACGCGCGGATGACTGCGACGGCGGCTCCGGCCGAGCCGACGGCGATTCCGCTCAACACCGGCGGTGTAAAAGGGCAGGCGGCACCCGAAGCTTGGTTCAGCCAGTACGGGGTGGCGATGACGCGCAACGTCACGTCCGCGACGCTGACGCCGTTCCTGCCCGATCCGGCCAAGGCGACGGGAGCGGCGGTAATCGTCGCGCCGGGCGGTGGTTTCCTGATGCTGTCGATGGAGAATGAGGGCTGGCGTGTGGCGAAGGCGCTCGCCGACCGGGGCATCGCGGCGTTCGTGCTTAAATACCGGTTGAAGCCGACGCCGGCGGACATGAGCGGGTTCGAGCAATCGGTCACGGCGATGTTCGCGGGCGCCGCGCAACCGCAGCGGCGGATGAGCCCGGATGAGGCGATCGCGGGGCTCGCCGACCAGATCGCCGATGCGAAAGCCGCGGTTGCTTTGGTGAGGACGCGCGCGGCCGAGTGGAAGGTCGACCCCGCCCGCGTCGGCATGGTCGGCTTTTCGGCGGGGGCGATGACGACGATGGCGACCGCACTGGCCGCCCCCGACACGCATCTGGCCTTCATCGCGCCGATCTATGGATCGATGGAGGCGGTGAAGGTGCCGGCCGACGCGCCACCTCTGTTCGCGGTGCTCGCCGCCAACGACCCGCTGTTCGCCAACAAGGGATTCGGCCTGATCGAATCCTGGCAGAAGGCGGGGAAGCCGGTCGAGTTCCACCTTTACCAAGCAGGCGGGCACGGCTTCGGGCTGGGCAAGACAGGCACGACCAGCACCGGCTGGTTCGAGGATTTCATGCACTGGCTCGACGCCAACGGCATGCTCGTACGGCGATGACACGATGCAGGGGGAGACGGGAATGACGCGCTTCACGAGGGTTCGGGCGATCGGGCTGCGCGCCGCGCCGCTGCTGGTGTTGGGTGCGCTGGCCGGGATGTCGTCCGGCGCTAACGGGCAGGATACGGCGCAGCCACCGGCGACCGGTCTCGCGCCGTATTTCCAGCCGGTGACGCAAGGCGCCACGACGCCCGACGGCGACGGGTTCCTGCGTCGCTGGCTATTGCTCGAGCCGATCGACAAGCCCAACCGCAGCAATACCGGCTTCACCGCCACCTATGTCCGGCAGGCGCTGACCACGCAGTATTTCCCCGGCCAGTTCACCGCGATCCCGCGCGACGGCCAGGTCGTGAAAGCGGCGCAACCGCTACGCTGGCACGCGCTCGATTCAGGCGCGTTCGACGTCAAGCTGTTCAGTTTCGCCAAGAGCCTCGGCAAGCCGACCTACGGCGTAATCTTCTGGGCGGTGACGATCGTCGACAGCCCGCGCGAGATGCGCGACGTGCGGCTGGCGGTCGGGTCGAACTCGGCGTCGATCTGGTGGCTGAACGGCAAGGAGACGGCCGGGCTGTTCAACGATCGCCGGATGGTGATGGACGACGTGCTGTCGGACCGCGTGACGCTGCGCAAAGGTCGCAAGGTCCTGCGCGGCGCGGTGATCAACGGACCCGGCCTGAGCGACTTCTGCGTGCGCTTCGTCGACGAGACCGGCCGCCCGATCACCGACCTCAAGACCGATGTCCGCTAGCATGGAGACCCTCATGACGCGTCTTGCCGCCGCCACTCTCGGGCTGTCTGCGATCCTGGCCGCCGGCGCGTCTCCCGCCGCCGCGCAGTTGCAGGGCGAGACGTTCATCCACGATCCGTCGACGGTGACCGAGTCCGACGGCAAATACTACACGTTCGGCACGCGCGGCGGAGGCCTGGTCTCGGACGACGGCTGGACGTGGCGCAGCGGCCCCGAGCGTCCCGGCGGCGGCGTCGCGCCCGACGTGATCAAGATCGGCGACCGCTATTACGTTGCCTATGCGGTCGGTGGCGGCGGTATGTCCGGCGGGCATGCGAGCCAGGTCAAGATCATGTGGACGCTGTCGCTCGATCCGAAATCGCCGCGGTTCGAATATCACGACGTCGGCGTGGTCGCGTCGAGCGACGGGGTGGAGACCGCCGACGCGATCGATCCTGCATTCCTGTACGTCGATGGCCGCCTGTGGCTGACTTACGGCACCTATTTCGGGCCGATCCGCATCATCGAACTCGATCCGAAGACCGGCCTGCGCGTCGCAGGCAATCAGCCGGTCGACGTCGCGATCGACATGGAAGCCACCGCGATGATGCACCGCGATGGCTGGTACTACCTGCTCGGCACGCACGGGACGTGCTGCGACGGGCCCAATTCGACCTACCATATCCGCGTCGGCCGATCGCGTAGCCCGCTCGGACCGTATGTCGATCACATGGGGACGCCGTTGCTGCGCGGCGGCGGCAAGTTGGTCGTCAGCGCACGCGGTCGCAATATCGGCCCCGGTCATTTCGGGCTGATCGAACTCGACGGCGGCGTCGAGAAATTCTCGATGCATTACGAGGCGGACATGGATCGCAGCGGCCGCAGCGTGCTGGGGATCGAGCCGCTCCGCTGGACCGATGGCTGGCCGGTTGCGGGGGAGAACGTCGTCCCCGGCACCTATGAAGTCGCCTCCGAACGTAGCGGCTACGCGCTCGGCCTCGCCACCGATGTCGTCAGGATCGCGTTCGACCCGCGCCGCGCCTTCATGGCCAAGCCGACCGATCCGGTCAGCCCGATCCCAAACCAGACACTGGCGCAGGATTCGGCGGGTTGGCCGCAGGGCCGCATCCGCGTCGATCTCGCCGACTATATGAACCGGCCGCACCAATTGTGGACGATCGCGCCGGCGGCGGGCGGCGGCGGGTATTTCGGTGCGCCTTATTACACGATCACGATCGCCGGGACCGCGCGCGTGCTCGCGGCGACCGCGCAGGGCGAGGTCGAGACGGTGCCAGCGTTCACGGGCGCGACCGAGCAGATGTGGCGGATCGATCAGCTGACCGACGGCACCTACCGCATCATGCCGAAGTCCGTACCGGGTGGCCGCGCAAACCTGGCGCTCGTCGCGATCGGCGCCAGCACGCCGACGCTCGCCAAGTTCGATCCGGCCAGCCCCGCCGGGCGCTGGACCTTCAAGCGACCGTAGCCGATATCCGGCCGACGTTGACGCCGGCCGAGATTGAACTACTCCTACAAGTATCGAAAAGATGGGGCTGCCTCATGGTGGCCGAAAGGGAGAGTATGGACCTGTTGACGCAACGCACTTCACAGTCGGGTTCCGGCCAGACGCGCGGGTTCAAGCGCGCGATCGCCGCGCTGACGTTCGCGCCGCTCATGCTGGCGGGGGCCGGCCTCGAGACGCCGGCGGTTGCGCAGGATGCCGCGGCACCGACCGTGACTGCGACGTTGCAGGCGGACAAGCCGGGTGCGGTCGTCCACCGCGACGTGTTCGGGCAGTTCGCCGAGCATCTCGGCCACGGCATCTATGGCGGGATCTGGGTCGGCAAGGGCTCGCGCATCCCCAATGACGGCGGCTATCGTCGCGACGTGCTGGACGCGCTGAAGGCGATCAACGTGCCGATGGTGCGCTGGCCCGGCGGGTGTTTCGGCGACGAATATCATTGGCGTGACGGGATCGGTGCGACAAAGGCGCGCCCGACCAAGGTCAACACCAACTGGGGCGGCGTCAACGAGGACAACGCGTTCGGCACGCACGAATATTTCGGGCTGATGGACCGCCTCGGCGCCAGCACCTACGTCTCCGCCAACGTCGGCAGCGCGCCCCCGTCCGAAACCGCGCAATGGGTCGAGTACATGACCGCCGCGAAAGGCACGACCGTGCTGGCGAAGGAACGCGAGCGCAACGGTCACGCCGCGCCGTGGAAGATCCAGTATCTCGGCATCGGCAACGAGCTGTGGGGCTGCGGTGGCAACATGCGCGCCGAATATGCCGCCGACCTGACCAACCGCTATGCGCAGTTCGCCAAGTCCGCGAACGGCCCGATGCTCAAGATCGCGAGCGGCCCGAGCGACTCGAACTATGAGTGGACCGAGGCGATGATGCGGATCGCCGGCAAGAACATCGATGGTCTGGCGCTGCATTACTACACGCGCCCACGCGACAAGGACTGGAAGGACAAGGGCGCGGCGATCGGCTTTCCCGAGCGCGAATGGGCGTCCACCATGTCGCACACGCTGGAGATGGAGGAATTCATCACCAAGCATTCGGCGATCATGGACAAGTACGATCCGGCCAAGCGCGTGATGCTCGCGGTCGACGAATGGGGCACGTGGTACGATCCGACGCCGGGCAGCAATCCCGGTTTCCTCGAACAGCAGAATTCGTTGCGCGATGCGGTGGTCGCCGGGCTCAACCTCAACATCTTCGCGCATCATGCCGACCGGGTTCGGATGGCGGCGATCGCGCAGATGGTGAACGTGTTGCAGGCGATGCTGCTCACCGACGGCGCGAAGATGGTCAAGACGCCGACCTATTGGGTGTTCGACCTCTACAAGCCGTGGCAGGGCGCGACGTCGCTGCCGATCCAGGTGACCTCGCCCTGGTACCACAAGGACGAGGTGGCGGTGCCTGCGGTCAGTGCGTCGGCGGTGCGCGATGCGGCGGGGCAGGTGCATGTCGCGCTGGTCAACCTCGACCCGAACCGCGCGATGCCGGTGTCGGTCGCACTCGCCGGATTGCAGGCGGCGCAGGCGAGCGGGCGGATCATCACCGGCACCGCGATGGACGCGCATAACAGCTTCGACGCGCCGGATACGGTCGTGCCGCAGCCGTTCACGGGCGCGCAGGTGGCAGGCGGCAATCTGACGCTCACCGTACCGGCGAAGTCGGTGCTGGTCCTCGACCTGCGCTGATTGGGCGATGACCGTCGAACCCACGCGTCGCGACATGTTGGAAGGCGCAGCGGCGGTCGCCGTCGCTGCGCTTGCCGGGTCTGCATCTGTATCCACTTGGGCGGCGGCCCCGGCCGATGGTCCGCGGCTCTGGTATCGGCAGCCGGCGGTTGCCTGGACCGAGGCGTTGCCGGTCGGCAATGGCCGGCTCGGCGCGATGGTGTTCGGCGGGACCGCCAGCGAGCGGTTGCAACTGAACGAGGATACGCTGTGGACCGGGGGGCCGTATGATCCGGTCAACCCGGCGGCGCACGCGGCGCTGCCCGAGGTGCGGCGGTTGATCGACGCGGGCAAGTTCGCCGAGGCGCAGGCGCTCGCCAATGCGCAGGTCATGGGACTGCCCAAGACGCAGATGGCGTACCAGCCGGTCGGCGACCTGATTCTGGAGATGCCCGGCGTGGCGGGCGCGGTCGGTGACTATGTCCGGCAGCTCGATCTCGACGCGGCGGTTGCGACCACCAGTTTCACGATGGGCGGCACGCGGTTTCGGCGCGACGTGTTCGCGTCGCCCGGGGATCAGGTGATCGCGGTGCACCTTGTCGGCGATCGGCCGTTCGACCTGCTGGTTGGGCTCCAGTCGCCGCAACTCGGCGCGAGCGTCTCGGTCGACGGCGCGACGGTGACGCTGGCCGGCCACAATGGCGAGCGGGCTGGGATTGCGGGCCGGTTGCGGTTCGCGGCGCGCGCGCGCGTTTCGACGGTGGGCGGTGTCGTCTCGAACGATGGCGGCCGGGTTCGCATCACCGGAGCACGCGCCGTTACGGTGCTGGTGGCAATGGCGACCAGCTATCGTCGCTTCGATGACGTGAGCGGCAACCCGGAAGCCGCGACTCTCGCCGCGCTCGATTTAGCGAGCCGGCGCGGGGTCGAGCGGATCCGGGCCGAGACGAGCGCCGCGCACCGTGCGCTGTTCCGCCGCGTGACGCTCGATCTCGGACGCACGGGCGCGGCAGACAAGCCGACCGACGAGCGCGTCCGTGCCAATCGCGCCGCCGCCGATCCGGCGCTGGCGACGCTGTATTTCGACTATGGCCGCTACCTGCTGATCGCGTCGTCGCGACCGGGGACGCAGCCGGCGAACTTGCAGGGTATCTGGAACGACGCGATCAAGCCGCCGTGGGAATCCAAGTACACCGTCAATATCAACACCGAGATGAACTATTGGCCGGCGGAAGTGACCGCGCTGGCCGAGTGCACCGCGCCGCTGGTGCAGATGGTCCGTGAACTGGCGATCACGGGTGAGCGGACGGCGCGGACGATGTACGGTGCGCGCGGGTGGGTGTGTCATCACAACACCGATCTGTGGCGCGCGACGGCGCCGATCGACGGGGCGCAATGGGGGCTGTGGCCGACCGGCGGCGCGTGGCTGTGCACGCATTTGTGGGATCGCTACGATTACGGGCGCGACCTCGATTATCTGCGCTCGGTCTATCCGTTGATTCGCGGGGCGGCGTTGTTCTTTCTCGATACGCTGCAGACCGATCCGGCAACCGGCGCGCTGGTGACCAACCCGTCGCTGTCGCCTGAGAACATCCATCCGGCGGGCGCATCGATTTGCGCGGGGCCGGCGATGGACATGCAGATCCTGCGCGACCTGTTCGATCAGGTCGGACAGGCGGCGGCGTTGCTGAAGATCGATGCGCCGTTTGCGGCGGAGGTAGCGGCCGCGCGCGCGCGTTTGGCGCCCGATCATATCGGTGCGCAGGGCCAGCTTCAGGAATGGCAGCGCGACTGGGACGCGACCGCACCCGAGCCTCATCACCGCCATGTCTCGCATCTGTATGGCCTGTTCCCGAGCGACCAGATCGATCTCGACCGGACGCCTGCGCTAGCACAGGCGGCGCGGCGGTCGCTCGAACTGCGGGGCGACGAGTCGACCGGCTGGGCGACCGCGTGGCGCGCGAACCTGTGGGCGCGGTTGCGCGACGGCGATCACGCGCACCGGATCCTCGCCTTCCTGCTCGGCCCCGAGCGGACCTACCCCAATCTGTTCGACGCGCATCCGCCGTTCCAGATCGACGGCAATTTCGGCGGCACGCGCGCGATCGCGGAAATGCTGATGCAGAGCCGCGGCGATGAGATCCTCCTGTTGCCCGCGCTGCCGGGGGCTTGGCCAGCGGGGTCGGTTACCGGGCTGCGCGCGCGGGGGCGGTGTTCGGTCGATCTGCGCTGGCAGGAGGGCGAACTCGTCGAGGCGGTGGTCCGCGGCGAGATACCGGGGCGTCGCTTGATCCGGCTCGGCACGCGGCGGGTCGAGGTCGTGCTGACCCCGGGGGGGGCGGTGAGGCTTCGCGGCAACGCTCTCGCGCGCGCGTGAACAACAAAAGGGGATGTCCGTGAACAAGTTTCTCGCCGCACTCGGCACTGCGTTGATGCTGTTGGCTGTCCCTGCTTCGGCGCAGGTCAAAACGCCCGGACCGCCGCCGGTTGCCGGTGCGAAGCCGGTGACGATCGAGCGGATCACCGTCCACTCGCCTGCGATCGAGGGTAATCTGGAGGGCGAGAGCCCTGATCGCGCGGTGCTGGTGGTCCTGCCGCCGAGCTACCGCGCCAACCCGACGCGGCGCTTTCCGGTGGTCTATGCCCTCCACGGCTATTCGATCGGCGCGGAGCAGTGGATCGGCGAGATTCACGTGCCACAGACGATCGAGGGTGCGTTCGCGAACGGCGCGCGCGAGATGATCGTCGTGATCCCCGACAGCAAGACCGCGCATAACGGCTCCTTCTATTCGAGTTCGGTGACGGTCGGCGATTTCGAGACGTTCGTCGCGCGCGACCTGGTCGGCTATGTCGACGGCCATTACCGGACGATCGCGGACCGTCGCAGCCGCGGGCTCGCGGGACATTCGATGGGCGGCTACGGCACCGCGCGGATCGGCATGAAGCATCCCGATGTGTTCGGCGCGCTCTACATGATGAGCCCGTGCTGCCTCTCGACGCGCGCGCTCGGCACGCCCGATGCGGCGACCGAGACGGCGATCCGCGCGCTGCGTTCGCCCGCGGACAGCGCGACCCTGTCATGGGGGCAGCGCGCACAACTCGCGACGGCTGCTGCATGGTCGCCCAACCCCAAGGCGCCGCCGCTGTACCTTGATCTCCCGGTCAAGGACGGCGTGCCGCAGCCCGACGTGATCGCGCGCTGGGCGGCGAACGCGCCGTTGGCGATGCTCGATCAATATGTCGGAAATCTGCGGCGTTATGCGGCGATCGGGATCGACGTCGGCGACCGCGACGGGCTGAAGGACGATGCCGGCAAGCTCCACGCCGCGCTCGACAGCTACGGGATCGCGAACAGCTTCGAGGTGTATCCGGGCGATCATACCAGCGGTGTCGCGGGGCGCGTGCAGGATAAGATGATGCCGTTCTTCTCGCGCGCGCTGGCGTTCGGCAAATGAGGATCGCGGTGGCGATTACGCTGGGGTTGCTGGCGACCGCCGCGTCGGCGCAGGTGTGGCGATCGGACCAGGGCGACGGGAGCTTCCGCAATCCGGTGCTGTTCGCGGACTATCCCGATCCCGACATCATCCGCGTCGGCAGCGACTATTATTTCGCGACGACGACGTTCGCGAACACGCCGGGCATCACGATCCTGCACAGCCGCGATCTGGTCAACTGGACGCTCGCCTCGCACCTCGTCGATCGGCTGGAGGGCAAGCCCGAATACGACCTGAAGGGTGGCAACGCGTACCGGCACGGGCTCTATGCCTCGTCCTTGCGCTATCACGCCGGCACGTATTATCTCGCCAATACGCCGGTCGGGCAGAAGACGCGGATCTGGTACGCGAAGGATGTGCGCGGGCCGTGGCGCTATCACGAACTGGAGCGCGAGGCGTTCGATCCGGGGCTGTTCATCGAGCCGGACGGTCGTGCGTATCTGGCGACCGCGAGTACCGCGGACGGGACGATCACGCTGCTGACGCTCGACAAGACGTTGGCGCACGTCACCGCGTCGCAGAAAGTGCATTATATCAAAGGCGCGGAGGGGTCGAAGATCATTCGGCGCGGTGCGTATTACTACCTCTTCAACGCACTGCCGCCGCGGCTGGGGCTGACCGTGTCGCGGTCGCGCAGCCTGTTCGGGCCGTGGGAAACGCGCGACCAGATCGACGACAAGACGGGCGGGCACCAGGGTGCGCTGGTCGACCTGCCCGATGGCCGCTGGTTCGGCTTCGTGATGGAGGATAGCGGCGCGATCGGGCGGATGACGAACCTCAGCCCGGTGTTCTGGCAGGACGACTGGCCGGTATGGGGCACGCGCGAGGCACCCGGTCGCGTGCCGCGGCGTGCCGCGAAACCGATCCTGGGTGGGGCCTTCGCGGAGCCGGCGACGTCGGACGATTTCGGGAAGCCGACGCTCGGGTTGCAGTGGCAGTGGAACCACAATCCCGAGTCTTCGCGCTGGTCCTTGTCCGAGCGGCCGGGATGGTTGCGGTTGAGGCCGACGGTCGCGACCGGGTTCTGGAGCGCACGCAATACGCTGGTGCAGAAGGGGCAGGGGCCGGCGAGCCGGGCCGAGGTGAAGCTCGACATCCGCCATCTGGCACCGGGGGATCGCTGCGGGTTCGGGACGTTCGGGCAGTTCAGCGGGAACTTGACGGTGCAGGGCGCGGCGGGCGGTAAGGCGACGCTGGCGATGGAGGTGACCGAAGACACGGTCGCCGGTGCCCGGACCGAGGTTCGCGCCACTGCGCCTTTGCCGCGGACGGAAGCGCTGTGGTTGCGGACCGACATGGACTTTACGACCGATCGTGCGCGCGTGGCGTATAGTGTGGACGGGCGGCGCTGGACCGGGCTGGGCGGCGACTTCCCGCTCGCGTTCGCGTGGCGGACGGGGACGTTCCAGGGCGAGCAGCTTGCGCTGTTCTGCTATGCGCCGGCGGAGAGCCGGGGGTGGCTGGATGTCGACCGGTTCACGCTGTCGGCGTTACCGCCGGGGGCGCCGGAGCGGGTGCGTTAGCGTCCTTTCACACCCTTCCGTTCGTGCTGAGCGAAGTCGAAGCACCGCCCTCAACGGGCGTTCACGCCTGTGGAAAGAGACCCTTCGACCGCGCTTAGGGCGAACGGGAGGGAGGCTTCTCATCACTGTTTGCTGAGCGTGACGTCCGCCCAAGCTGCTGGTTAAAGGTGTGCTGGCATTTGGACTGTCCACACCTCTCCGTTCGTGCTGAGCGAAGTCGAAGCACTGCTCTCAACGGGCGTTCACGCCTGTGGAACGGTACCCTTCGACTGCGCTCAGGGCGAACGGAGAGGGGGGCTCTCCCATCGCTATTTAAGTAACGCAGCGTCAGCCCAAGTCGCAGGTTGCGGCGTCCCGGCATTCGCCGCCGCACCACTCCCCCGCGCCACCAGTTCGACGATCCGCACACCCGTCACCTTCGCCTCCAGCGGTACCGCTGCCTCACCAAACCCCATCGGCCGGGACTTGGCGAGCAGGCGACCGTCGCCCCAGATCTCGAACACCGTCGTGCCCGAGCGCGGTTGGCCGGAATCGTTGATGCCGACCCTGGCCGCGAACCGCGCATAGCCCTGATTGCGGACTTCGAGACGGGAGTTGGCTAGCACGCCGATCCCCGTGTCGAAGTCGGTGCCGGCAACGCGCAACAGCTTGCCGTATGGCGCGCGGTCGGCTTCGGCGCCGCCCCAGCCGCCATATTGCGGGTGCTCGCCGCCGCCGCGGGTGCCCGTCCACGGCGTGATCGACTGGTAGATCGTCGGATCCGGCTGCGGCACGACCACGCCGTCGGTTGCCGTATTGACGCGGCCGGTCTGCTCCGAAAGGTACAGCCCGCCCGGCAACCGCCGCGTGCCGGTCGCGCGAAAGATCAGCGTCTCGTGCGGCGCGAGCGTCACCGCGATCTCCTTACGGAAGCTCTGCTCCTTCTTGGTCCAGAGGTCCTTCAGGCGCACGTCTGCGGTCGGCAACATCTTGAGTTGTTCGGCGGTGAGCACCGCCTTGGCGGGCGAGGCGGTTCGGTTGAACAGTGCGACGCCCTTGCTTCCGTCCGCGAGCGTCTTGACGAAGGTCTGCACCTCCGACGAGTCATAGGCGAGCACCGCCTGGTTGCCCGCCGAATCCTGGTTCAGCGCGACGATATCCGCGTTGCCGAAGATCGCGAGCAGGTCCGGTGTCAGTTTCCGGAGATCGTAGCCGATGATCAGCGGCGCGTTGAGCATCGCCCACAATGCGAAGTGCGATCGCGCCTCCGCGCTGTGCGCCGCGTCGAAATCGCCGGTGCCGACAAACAGCATGTCGGGGTCGTTCCACGATCCCGGATGCGCATAGAGCGCACGGTGCGTGACGGTGTCGAGGTTGGTCAGCATCCGCGGCCAGACCGGCTGGATGTCGTCGCTGGTGCGCGACGTGTTGCCGACGTCCTTTCCCCAGGCGCGCACGTCGCCCGCGCCCCACAGGCACAGCGAATAGACGTAGGGCCGGTCGCCCGCGTGCGTGTGCAGCGCGGTGTGGACCTGTTCGTAGAGGCGGCGGATGCCGGGGATGTCCGATCCGCCCAGCGACTGCATGTCGACGAGGGGCGTGAGGGCGCGGTACAGGCCGGACTTCACGCGCGGTGCGTCGACCGGCAGGCCGCGCGCGCCGCAGCCGTCGACCTTCAGGAAATCGAAGTTCCATTCGGCGAAGAACAGCCGGATGTCCTGGTCGACATGGCCGTACAGCCCGACCTCGCGCTCGGCGACGCTGCCCTCGGGCTGGTTCTTGAAATCGGGGGTGTAGATCTGGCCGCAGCTGTTGCGGCCGATGTCCGAATAGATGCCGACCTTGAGGCCCATCGCGTGGAGCCGGTCGGTGAACGGGCGGAAGCTCGTGTCCGCGCCGGTCGCGGCGGACGGGAAGTGACTAGTGCGGATGAGCAGCCGGCCATCGGGCTGACGACGCTTCAGCCACCAGCCATCGTCGATATTGACGTAGCGATAGCCGATGTCGCGCAACTTGGTGTCGATCAGCGCCTGCGCCGACGCGAGCACCTTCTCCTCGTCGACGTCGCTGTTGAAGGCGTTCCACGAGCTCCAGCCCATCGGCGGCACGGCTGCTGAGCCATCGGTGTTGGCGCTCCATTTGCCGGTCGGGGTCAGCGGATCCGCCAGTGCCGCGATCGGCGTGCAGAGCGCGACCAGCGCGGTGCCGAGCGTCGCGAGTGGCCGGATGCGGCTCACTTCGGCAGCTCCGCCGACTGGCGCGCGGTAAAGCTTGCGGTCTGTCCTGCGACCCCCGTGCCGGGCTGTCCGGCGCCGACCGTCACGCTGTAGGTGCCTGGGGCGACCGAACGTGCACCGTCCAACGCCACCGAGCTCAGATCGCGCGGCGACAGGTCGAACGTCAAACTGCGTGCTTCGCCGGGGCGGAGTGCGACGCGCTGGAACCCGCGCAACGCGATCCGCGGGGTGCCGGGCCGATCGGGGAAGTCGAGATAGAGTTGCGCGACCTCTTCGCCGGGCCGGTCGCCCTGGTTGGTCAATCGCGTGGTGACGCGCAGGCCGTTCTCGGCACCGCCGCGGGCGGGCGTGACGGTCAGCGGCGCATAGCCGAACTTGGTGTAGCTGAGCCCATGGCCGAACGGATAGACCGGCGTGCCCGGGAAATAGCGATAGGTGCGGCCCTTCATCGCGTAATCACCGAACGGCGGCAGGTCCGCGACGCTGCGGTAGAAGGTGAGCGGCAGGCGGCCCGACGGGTTGGTGCGACCGGTCAGGATGTTGGCCGCGGCGGTGCCCCCGGTCTCGCCCGGATACCACGCCTCCAGCACGGCGGCGGCATTGTCCTTCGCCCAGGCGAGGTTGATCGGGCTGCCGTTCATCGTGACGAGCACGATCGGCTTGCCGGTGGCCTTGGCCTGTTCGAGCATCGCGATCTGGTCCGCGGGGAGGTCGAGCGTGGTCTTGTCGCCGCCCGAGAAGCCCGGCACCGTCACGCCGGTTTCCTCCGCTTCCAGGTCGGAGGTGAGGCCGACGACCGCGACCAGCACGTCGGCGGCAGCGGCGGCGCGGCGAAGCTCGGCGGACGGCGCATCCGAAACGCGCTTCCACACCAGGTCGATCCCGCTGCCCTCCGCGCGGATCGCATAGCGCCGGCCGCCTTCGAGTTTCAGCGTCGTCATGCCGGGAAGGTCGTTCCAGCGCGCCTTGCGCCGGTCGGAGATCATCTTGCCGTCGAGCGTTAAAGTGCCGCCCGATCCCGACAGGCCGACGCGGTAGGTGCCGCTTTCGGGCGGCACCAGGAAGCCGGTCCATTCGGTGCGGTGGACGTCGGTGACGCGTGCGAGATCGAGGTTGCGATCGTCGACGTCGGGCTCGATGCGCGTGACCACCGGTTGCGCCTGATACTTGGCGGCGGCAACAAGCTTCTCGCGCGTGCCGCGGGCATATTGCGCGGGCATCGGCGTCGTCGGATTATAGTAGCGCGCGAGCAGGCCGGGCTTGCCGTCGGGCGTAAGCAGCGCGGATGTCGGTACGCGGTCGCCGTCCGTGACGGATTCCCCGAACGGTACGAGCGTGACCTGGCTTGCGCCAAGCGCGGTTTTCAGCCCCTCCAGCACCGATACCGGCTGGCCCGACAGAGGCGACGAATAATTGCCGCGCAGCACGCGCGTCGCATCGCCGAGCGGGCCGATCACGGCGAGCTTCACGCCGGGCTTGAGCGGCAGGATGCCATCGTTCTTCAGCAGCACCATCGATCGCTCGGCCGCGGCCAGCGCCAGCCGCCGATGCTCGGGGGCACCGACCACGCTGGTCGGCAACGCCTTGGGGGCGCCGGCGAGTCCGGGCAGGTCGCCGTTGCGGTACCGTGCGGTGAACAGGCGCACGAGGCTCTGGTCGACGTCCGCCTCGGTGATCAGGTCGCGGCCGAGCGCCTCGCGGTACCGGGTCTCCAGGCCCGCGGTATCGCCCAGCGTCTCGCCGTTGCATTCGTTGTCGACGCCCGCGCGCATCGCGGCGGCGACCGCGGCGGCACTGTCGGGGGCGTATTTATGGTTGTCGGCGATGTCCTTCACCGCGTCGCAATCGGACACGACATAGCCCTTGAAGCCCCACGCACCGCGCAAATGCTCCTTGAGCAGCAGGTCGCTCGCGCAGGCCGGCTGGCCGTCGATGCGGTTGTAGGCGCACATCACCGAGCCTGCGCGTCCGTCGACGAGAGCCGCACGGAAGGCGGGGAGGTAGGTGTCCTCCAGGTCGTGCGCGGAGATGTAGACGTTGGCCTGGTGGCGCGTGCCTTCGGGTCCGCTGTGGACCGCGAAGTGTTTGGGCGTGGCGATCACCTGCGGGCGATCGGGGTTGGGGCCCTGCATCCCGGTCACGAACGCGACGCCCATCGTCGCGGTCAGGAACGGATCCTCGCCATAGGTCTCCTGCCCGCGGCCCCAGCGCGGATCGCGGAAGATGTTGATATTGGGCGACCATGTGTCGAGCCCGGTGCCGATATGCCCGTTCCTGCCGGTCTCGCGGCCGAGCGTATGCAGCCCGCGCACTTCTTCGCTGATTGCGCCCGCGACGTCGTGGACGATCGGCGCATCGAAGCTTGCGGCGAGGCCGATCGGCTCGGGGAAATTGGTGGTCGCAAGCGGTCCCAGCGCGCCGTGGAGCGACTCGGTCCACCAGTTATATGCGGGCACACCGAGCCGCGGGATCGTAGGCGCGACGTTGAGCAACTGCGGCAGTTTCTCGTCGAGCGTCATTCGCGACACCATCGTGCGCGCCATCTGCTCGGCGGGGTCGGTCGCGGTCCGCTGGCTCGGCGCGGCGGCCGGCTCGCGTGCGATCGCGGGGGAGAATGCGAGCGCGAGCCCGGCCGTCGCCAGGGCTTTCGCCTTCATGGTCATGCGCATCGTCAGTCTCTCCCGTTGCGGCGCGCGTTGGCGGCCGTTCTTGTTCTTCGCACCCGTTCGGGGCTTATCGAGCCGGCAGGACCGGCACCTCGAACGTGCCGACGGGCAGCGGTGCGTCGTCGGCGAGGTTGGTCGCCGGGGCGTCGGCCCACGCGTAGCGGACACGTGTGACGGGTTGGCCATCGCCGGGCAGCAGCACCTCGGACCCCGCGACCTTGCCCGGAGCGTAGCGGCAAGTGCCGACCGCGGCGCCGCACAGTTCGAAGCCGATCGCCTGCGCGGCACTGCGGGCATGCAGCGCGCCCGTCACACCGCTGAACCGTACCGTGACGCCGCCATCCGCCGTGCGCGTTGCATCGGCGACGGCAGGGCCGGAGGGCGCGATTTTCTCGCCGTACACCGCGGCGCGCATCACGCGGGCGAGCCTTTGCCCGACCTCGTGCTTCTCGCCGGGATGGATGTCGAGCGCATCGCCGAGGTCGAGCGCGACGGCGATGCCGGCATGGGGGTCCGCCGCGGCGACGCGTCGCTGCGCATCGCGGACGTCGCCCCAGCCGCTCTCGCTCGGGGCGATCGCAGGGCTGCCGTAATTGGCGAGCTGGACGATGCCGAACCCGGTGTCGGGCGTGCCGAAACGGTGGCGCCAGTCGGCGATCAACGCGGTCATCCGGCGGTCGTACCCGGGGATGCCGGTGTCGGACTCGCCCTGGTACCAGGCCATGCCAGCGAACTTCGTAGCACCGAGCGGCGCGATCATCGCATTGTAGAGCGTGCCAGCACCGTTGATGTCGTCCCACGGCACGCGCGGTGCGGCGCCAGCGATCCGCTTGGCGATCGCATAGCGCCAGCCGGTGCCGAGCGGCACGCTGGTCCCGTCGGTAAACGACAGCCGCATCGAATCCGCCGGGCCGGTCATCCCGCCATAGGCATAGACGTCGTCGTCGTTGACGGTGATGACGTTGCGCCCGGCCTTCAGGCTGCCGGCGGGCAGCGCGTAGACGCGCGATTGCGAGGCTAGGCTGCTGCCCCCGACGCCCACGCCGTTGACCCAGGTGCGGTCCGCGTCGTCGACCATGCCCAGCACCAAGGTTGCCGGGCCGCGTGCCTGTTCGGCGGTCAGCTGCACCTCGTGCTGGTACCAGATCATGCCGTTGTAATCGGCGAGTGCGGGGACGCCCCAGGTCTCGAAATTGGTCATCGCGGGCACCGGATGCCAGTCGAGCGCGGCATCGGGCTGCCACGGCTCGCGGCCGGCGGCGTCGCCCGAGCCGTCGCGCCACCAGCTTTCCCAGATCGTCGATGCCTGCCGGTTGGCGGCGGCGGGATCGCGGGCATAGAGCGCGAGCAGGTCCGCGGGGGCGCCGAGCCCGGCCTGGCGCAGCGCAGGATCGCTCATCCACGCGCTGATCCGCGACCCGCCCCAGCTCGAATGCACCGCACCGATCGGTACGCCGGACGTACGGCGCAGCGCCTGGACCATGTAAAAGCACGCCGCCGAGAAGCTGGGCGCGGTTGTCGGACCGGACACTGCCCACGTCGGCTGTTGGGCAAACCGCGCGACCGGTGCGGCGGCGGAGACCTTGGCGATCGTCAGCAGGCGCAGCTTGTCGTCGACTTCCGGGTGCGCGTCGGGAAACAGGCCCTGTCCCTGCTCGACGCGGAGTTCCATGTTGCTCTGGCCCGAACACAGGAAGACGTCGCCGACCAGGATATCGCGCAGGACCGCTGCGCCGCTCGGGGCGGCGATCGTCAGGTCGTAGGGTCCACCGGCGGGGAGGGCGGGGAGGCTCGCCGAAAAACTGCCGTCGCGCGCGGCCTTGGCGGTGACGCTGCGCCCGGCCAGCGTGATCATCACGGTTTCGCCCGCCGCGGCCTGCCCGGTCAGCACGATCGGCTGCCCGCGCTGGATGACCGCGTGATCGCCCATGACGCCGTCGAGGCGCGGAGCCGCCGACGCGGCGGTCGCACCGATGGTTAGGATCGCACCCATGGCCAGGCACGCTGTGACGGTCCGCATGTTGTATTCCCCTGACGGCTAGATCGGCTGGAGGCCGTGGCGTTTGATTCGGTCGATGAGATCGCGGTGGCCGGGCAGGCTGCTCACCAGCCGCTGCGTCTGCACCTGGTTGTCGTGCCGCGCGCGCCGAGCCAGCGCGACATCGTCGTCGATCGACCCCGGCATCACCGCGGTCCGCGCGCCCATGCCGTACAGCACATATTGATAGCTCGCCGACGGGAAGACCTCCTCGGCGCGATCGAATTCGTCATGAACCCAGGGCGACTGGAACCGCCACAACTCCATCAGGCCCGCTAGCCGGTCGGGGATCGACTCCGGGCGGACATTGTCGCGCCAGAACGCGGTGTCGGTCCGCTTCGTCAGCGCATAATGCAGCTTGAGGAAGTCGATGATCCGCCCCCAGCGATAATGCGCCGTGTCGTTGAAGCGGTGCGCGACGACGTCCATCACTTCGCGACACGCGGGCATCTGCTCGGCGATCATCTTCGCCGACAACTCGATCAGGACGATCGCGGAGGCCTCCAGCGGTTCGAGAAACCCTGCGGCGAGCCCGACCGCGACGCAGTTGCGCACCCAGAACTGCTCGCGGTGGCCGGCACGGATCGCCAGTCGACGCGCGGTCAGGTCACGCGCCGCGGGCCCGATATAGTCGCGCAACTCCTGCTCGGCGGCGTCCGCGCTGATGTGGCTGCTGGAGAAGACATGACCTACCCCGCGCCGCGTCGGCAGGCCGATGTCCCAGATCCAGCCGGCGGACTGCGCGGTCGAAATCGTGTGGCTCGCGATCGGTGCGTCGGGCACGTCATAGGGCACCTGCATCGCCAGCGCGGTGTCGCAGAACAATATGTCGGTGCAACTGCGGAACGGCACCTTCATCGCGCCGCCGATCAGCAGCGCGGCGAACCCGGTGCAGTCGATGAACAGGTCGCCCGCGATCGATATGCCCTGTTCGGTATCGAGGCTGGCGATGTCGCCGCTCTCGTCGAGCCGAACCTCGGTGACGTCGGCCTTCACATGGCGGACGCCGAGCGTGTCGCAGCAATGCCGCTGGAGGAAGTGCGAGAATTTGCCCGCGTCGAGGTGATAGGCGTAGTTCGCATGGCCGTCATATTCGGGCGTCGCGATCGTCTTGGGGCCTAGCCCTTCGTCGCAGATCCGGCCCTGCGGCGTGACCGTGTCGCAGAACGTCGCGTTGCCCTCGTCCGCAAGCCAGTGCGGCGCGAGGTTCACCTGCCCGAAGTGCTGCGGGAGCATCAGCGGGTGGTAATAGCCATCGTCCGGCGCACCGGTGGTCCAGCGATTGAACCGTGCGCCCTGCTTGAACGACGCGTCGCACTGCCGGAACAGTTCGGTCTCCGATACGCCCATCTTCTTGAGCGTCGAACGCAGCGTCGGCCATGTTCCTTCGCCGACGCCGATCGTCGGGACGTTGGGCGATTCGACCAAAGTGACGGTGAAGCCGTGTTGGCGTCGCGCCTGGTGCTTGGCCGCGATCACGCCCGCGGTCAGCCACCCTGCGGTGCCGCCGCCGACGATAACGATGTTCTGAATTTCGTGCATGGTGCAGCGTAATCGAAAAAAAGGCGGAGCACGAACAGGTCGTGCTCCGCCAGGGGGAGGGGGATCAGAAGTGGAAGCGGACGCCTGCGGTGTAGCGGCGGCCGTAGTCGAACACGTCGAGCAACTGGTTGTCGTAGCGCCCGTGCGTGCTCTGCTGGTTGTTGTTGACGTTCAACGCTTCGGCGAAGACGCTGAACTGCCTGTTAATGTCGTAGCTCGTCGACAGATCGACCTGGAAGCTCTGGTCGACGAAGGTCGGCTCGGACCCGAACGAGCCGGTATTCTGGTTCTGGCCGAACGCCAGGAGATACTGGTCACGCCAGTTGAGCGCGGTGCGGAACTGGAACCCGTTCTTTTCGTAGAAGCCAACGAAGTTCGCCGAGTTTGCCAACCCGGTAACCGCGAAGCCGGTCTGCGAGATGTTCTTGTCGTCATACGGCCGGTTGGTGTTGACGAAGGTCGCGTTGGCTTGGAACCCGAAGCCCGAGGTGCCGAACACCTGCTGCCAGGCTAGCTCGACGCCGCGGACGGTGGCATCCGGTCCGTTTACCTGCTGCGTGACGGCGAAGCTCGCCAAGGTGCCCGTCGTCGGATCGATCAAGCCGTTGATCGACTGCCGCGTCACGCCGCCAACCACGAAATTGCTGACGTTCTTCAGGAAGAACCCGACCGAGAGATACGAGTTGCGCTGATAATACCATTCGGCCCCGACGTCGAAATTGTCGGCGAGATACGGACGCAGGTTCGGATTGCCGCCGCTGGCTGACAAGGCGCCGATGCGTTGACCATTGCCGACATTGAGCACCGGGTTCAGCAGATTCAACGACGGACGGGTCAGCGTGCGCGAGGCGTCGAAGCGAAGGATCAGGTTGTCGGCGAGTTCCAGCTTCGCATCCATGCTGGGCAACAGATACGAATACGAGCTGTTGCTCCTGACGTCCTGCACGTTCGTGTAGGTCGGGATGCTGAGCAGCGTCCGGTCCGCCGTGCTGGTGACGAGCGCGGTGGGCAGGCGGCCCTGTCCGACAGATGCCAGATTGGTGTTCTCGTTACGCACGCCTGCGTTGAACGTGAACGGCAGGCTGCCGATCTCGGTCTTGAAGTTAACGCTGAAGTACAGCGACCAAGTCCGCTCTCGAATCCGCGCGATGCTCCCGGGATCGACCGCTTCGTCGAACGCACCGGTGAAGCCGGTCACGTTGGCATAATTGAACCCCGGCACGTTCTGTGCCTGCGGATTACCCAAGCTGGACAGGAAGTTTTGATAGGCGATCGGGCTGAACACGAACACCGATGGCGGCAGACTGCCGTTGAAGCCCGGGATGAAGTTGTTGAGGCTGATTGATCCCTGATACAAGTCGGCGGGCAGTGGCGAGATACCGGATGTTCCGCGGGAGGGCCCGCCGTAACCGGCATAGGCCTGCCAGAAATTGTTCGTGAAGGTGCTCGTATTGCGGAAATTGAACGTGTCCTGATAATATTGGCCACCGGCCTTGATCGTCAGGTCATCCTGCTTCCAGGTGGCATTGCCGCGGAACTGCGCGAGTTCGTCGGTATTGCGTTGCGTCTGATTGACCGCGACGTGCGAGCCGATCAACGACTGGTCCGCCCAGCGTGCGCCATCACCGGCGGGACCAAAGTTGCTGATCGTTGGGAAAGCATCGCTGCTTTTGCCATCGACGGTGAAGCGCAGGACATTGCCTAGGGCATTGCCGTAGCCGATGTCGCCATTCTGGCTGCCGATTACGTTGCCGGGGTTCCGCCAACTCTTCGCATAGGAACCGTCTGCCTCCAGCGTGAGGTTTTCGGTTACATCGTATTTGACGTTCAGCCCGGTCTGGTTGGTCTGAAGGATTTCCGTGTTGCGCGCGGCAGTGAAGTCGGTTGGCGTGCCGGTCTGGGTAAAATCTACCGCGGTCCCGTTCTTGTCGAGCGTCACGTTGCGCAAGTCGCCCTGGTTGAACCAGACGCCGAACGCGTAGTTGTTCTGAGTAATTTCCTGACGCGAGAAATTATTGTCGAGCGTTACCATCAGGTCGTCGGTCGGATGATATTGGAATGCGACGCGCGCATCGACACGCTCATCTTTGACGCGCTGCTGTTCGGCGCCATATTGCTGCGGGAACCAGCCTGGCAGGTTCTGCCGGTTGTTCGGATTGGCATAGCCTGCCGACGCAGTGTCGCTGGTCGGGGCGCACGCCCCGGTGCTGCCCGCGAGCTGGCACGGCGCGAAGTTTCCGCCCGGCCAGCCGGACACGTACACGCGGTTGGTATCGGTCTTACGCTGCGTGTAGATCACGTCCGCCAAGACGCCGAACGTTTCATCCTTGTTCGTGCTGCTGATCAGGAGACCAGCGGTCGGCGCGATCTTGCCCGAGCGGTCCTGGATCGAACCAGAACCAGATGCGGCAAGGCGGAAGCCCGGATGATCGAATGGCTTCGGGAACTGGATGTCCACGGTCGCACCGATCGAACTCGATGACAGAGTGACGTCGGGCGTCTTCAGAACACTGAGTTGGCCGATGAAGTCGACGCCGACGGTGCTGAAGTCGATCTGGCGACCGCCGGTCGCGGTCGAGATACGACGACCATCATACAGCGTCGTGTTGAAGTCGTTGCCAAAGCCGCGCACGGCAATGCCCGTGGGTTCACCGCGCGAGCCGGAGCGCTGGATCGTCACGCCAGGCAGGCGCTGCAAGGCGGCCGCGACGTTGGAGTCCGGGAACTTGCCGATGTCCTCGGCCGAGATGACGTCGACGATGCCCGACGACGTGCGCTTCAGGTCGAGGTTGCGCTGGAGCGATCCGCGCAGGCCGGTGACGATGATGTCGTCGCTTTGCGGTGCGCTGCCTTGGACGGTGTTGCCCTGCGACGCGTCGGGTGCGGTGGCGAGGTCCTGTGGCTGCCCGGCCTCCGACGCGGTCGTCGTATTCGCGGTCGTCGGGACAGCTGGCTGCGGCGCGGCCGGCTGCGTCGTCGTGCTGTTCTGAAGATTGCCCTGATCCTGCGCCATTGCCGGGAGCGACCACATCATCGCCAGTACGCTGGTCGCGCAGGCGAGTGCGCTCGATGGGTGGGTCAGGCCTCGAAAGCCGAAAGCGCGCGTATTGGTGGTCACGGTCAAACATCCCCTCATGCGGCGCCGCACCGCCCTTCTTTGGAGAGGCGTTCACGACAAAGTTGCTTCGACGATCGAATCATGCGCGTTTCCGCACCGTCTCGATCGTCTACGGTAGCGCTCACAATAATCACACTGCCGGCCAATGCAAGCAATTGTATGAGTGGTGGCGACGAAGCTTTGCAACCGGCGTCGCATGTGCGATCCCGTCGGCAACAAGACTGCACGGAGGGGAATGGGATGCCGATCTGGGAGATGCTGAGCCATGCGCAGCACGCGGCGTTGCGCGTATCGCGCGCGCATGATGGCGAGCGGCACTTCGCGCAGATCGTCGCCGATGAATTCCTCCAAGCCGCCCCCCATTATGCGATTCTCTTCACAAAGCACCCGGAGACGGGCGCCTTCTACGCCGGGGTCGTGATGGGACTCGAGCCGGGCCGCAACCTGATGGCGGTCAAGGGCACGTTGCCCGATTACCGGCCCGCCGACCTCGAACGGCAGGGCTTCTACATCACAGACGGGCAGTTGGTCGTCGACCGCGAGCATGGCGTTTTCGTGGAGCCAGACGGCCAGCTTTTGTTCGACATGAACGGTGAGGCAGCGCTACCACTCAAGCGCATCCAGCAGGCGCTTCACGTCCTACAGTCGGGCATTCCGGAGACCGATGCGCTGATCGAGCGTTTCCTCGCGCACCGCCTGCTCGAGCCGATCGACGTGACGATGAGCTTCGATGACGGCGAACATCTAACGCTCGAAGGGCTCTACACGATCAGCCTCGATGCGCTGCACACATTGCCCGATGCCGCGGTACTCGACCTGTTTCGCCGCGGCGACCTGCAACTCGCCTATGCGCAGGCTGGATCGATCCGCCATCTGCGGACGCTCGGCCGGATCCGGAACAATCGGCTGGCGGACATCGGCTGATGCTGCACGAGCCACCCGCCGACGCGTTGCGCGATCCGGACACTTTCCAGGCCGAGGTGATGGCGCGGTGCGAGCCCGCGGTGCTGCGCGGTGCGGCGCGGGATTGGGCGATGCTGTCGGGGGCGACGACGCCAAGTGCTGCGCTGGACGGCGTGGTGGCGCAGCTTCGCCGCTTCGATAGCGGCAAGCTCGCGGAGGTGTTCGTCGGCAAGCCCGAGATCGGCGCGCGGTACACTTACGACGCGACGCTCGCTGGTTTCAATTTCGACCGCAGCGCGGTGCCGTTCGGCGAGGCGCTGACGCGCATCCTCGACAGCGCGTCGGACCTCGACCGGGCGAGCATGTACATGGGATCGATGACCGCGGAGACGTATTTCCCCGGTATCGAGGAGACCACCCGCCTGCCGTTCGTACCGCCCGCGGTGCGCCCCCGGTTCTGGGTCGGGCACGCCTCGACCGTCGCCTGCCATTACGACACGATGGACAATGTCGCGTGCGTCGCGGCGGGGCGGCGGCGCTTCACGCTGTTCCCGCCGGACGCGATCCGCGACCTGTATGTGGGGCCGATCGACCACACGCTGGCCGGCCAGCCGATCAGCCTCGCGGTTGGCAGCGAGCCCGGCGACCTGCGCTTCCCCCGCTTCGAAAACGCCCGCGACCGCGCGCTGGTCGTCGAGATGGAGCCCGGCGACGCGCTCTACGTGCCGAAACTCTGGTGGCATCAGGTCGAGGCGGTCGGCGACGTCAACGTCCTGGTCAATTTCTGGTGGGACGGCTTCAGCGCAGGACCGGATCAGCCCTACACCGCGATGCTGCTGTCGCTCCTGACAATCGCCGAACGCCCGCCGGCCGAGCGCGCAGCATGGCGCGCGTGGTTCGATCATTACGTATTCCGCCCCGACGGCCACCCCCTCGCGTTCCTCCCGCCCGAACGCCACGGCGTGCTCGGCGCGTCGAAGGAGAATCACGGGCGCATCCGGACGTTGGTGATGCGCCTGCTGCGCGGCGGTTGAGCGTGCGTTGGGGTAATGTCTGAGGCTAGTCGAAGTGTTTCCGCTCGATTGTGAGCCGCTTGTCCTTGCAGAACCCGCAGTCCTTGCCGATCAAGCGTGCGGCGGCGGTTCGGTCGTTCTTCAGCTGCCAATCCAGCCAGGCGGTCACGACCTCTGCCGCAATACCGCCATGCGGCTGCATGTACGTGCCGCCATGGCCAACCGGTATGTTGACCAGCGCCGCGGGGATGTGATCGATCCGCTGGAAATCGTCGGTGCCGTTCGCGACCGCGATGTCGGTCGGGCCGCCGAGCACATATAGGATAGAGCCGTGCAGCGTTTTCAGCAGTGCCTTGTCAGACACGACGCCGCCGATCGGGTTCGCGCCCTCTGGGAAGAAGCCGCTGTTCATGATCACCGCGGTCGCCACACGCGGGTCCTGCGCCGCCGATAATGCCTGCAAGCCGCCGCAACTCCAGCCGGACGCCGCGATCTCGGTGGTGGCGATCCTGCCCTTGAACGGACTGCCGGCGCGGGCATTCTCGCGCTGTGCCCAGTCGATCGCGTCGGTCAGCGCGCGCGTCGGCGTTGCCGAGGTCAGCTTCGTGCCGGGGGCGGGGGTTGGGCCGGGTTTGGTGGCGGCGTCGGACTTCGGTTTTGGGATCGTGCCCGACGCGATGACGAGATAGCCGTGCGAGGCGATCTCCAGCAGGTGGTTGCGCGAACTCGTACCGTCCGCGCTGCAGCCGCCATTGCCGAAGACGTAGATTCCGAGCTTGGCCCGACCCAGCGCACCAAGATTCGCCGGGCGGTAGACGACATGGTCGGGCAGGTCCGGTCGTTCCTCGAAGATCGCGGGGTACGTGCCCGACCCGCGTTCCAGTGCCGCCGGTTGCGACGCCGCACCGTCAGCGGTCTGCGCGATCGCGGACGAGCCCAGCATCGTGCCGGCAATCAGAAGGGCGAGAGCGCGCATGCTGGATCTCCGTATTGGTAGGCGTGGGGCGTCAGAACGAGAAGCGGACGCCGACACGGTAGATGCGCCCGACGATGTCGTACAAGGCCGGGTTGGCGCTTTGCGGCGACGCGGCCGGGTCGTGATCGAAGACGTTGTCGACCTTGAAATAGCCGGACACCTGTTTGGTGATGGTATACGTTCCGCCGACGTCGAGATAGAAGGCGCCGGGCATGAAGTTGCGGTCGATCGTCGGCGCGGTGGTGGTCGAGAGCGGGCAGGTGCCGGGCGCGCAGACGACGTACTGGTTGCCGTAATTGCCGTCGCTGAACCAGCGTTCCTGCACCGTCAGGCTGAAGCGGTCGTTGCTGAACGCCTGTACCGCGAGCAGCTTCCAGCGCGGGGTGGCGCCGAGGTTCACGCCGGCGCCATCGGTCGAAATCGTCCCCGGCAGGCCGGTATCCGTGACGAACTTCCGAATGTGCGTCGCCAGGCCGCGGAGCGTGAACGTCCCGTCCACACCGAGCGGGCGCCGCCACCGATAGCTTGCCTCGATATCGAAGCCGTCGGTCTTGATCGACGCGAGGTTGAACGCCTGCGTATTGATGAAATTGGGACCGGCGGTGTTGTTGAGATTATACGCGCTGCACGTTTCGGGCAGGATGTTGCGGAAGCACAGATCGACGATCTGCGCCGCGCCAAGGCTGGAGATCACGTCGGTGACCTTGATGTTATAGTAATCGACCGAAGCGCTGAACCCCGGCAGCCAGGACGGATTGGCATAGACTGCACCGACCTCAGTATTGCGCGCGATCTCGGGGGTGAGTGCCGGGTTGCCGATCGCGTTCTGGATCGCCACGACGTTCACGTTGCGCGCAGGGTCGAGGAAGTTGGGCAGCGTCGTCGTCACCGGAGCGGCGAACAGCTCGGACAGATTGGGTGCGCGAACGTCGCGCGAGGTGACGCCGCGCAGGCGAAGTCCGTTGAGCGGCGTGTCCCATGTCCCGCCGATCTTCCACGTCCAGACCCGGCCCGAGGTGCTGTAGTCGGTGATGCGGGCCGCGCCGTTAATGTTGGCCCTGCCCATCATGTCCGACTTGAACAGCGGGACGTCCAGCTCGAGGAACGCTTCCTTGACGTCGTAGGCGCCGGTGCCGTTCTTGTAGTTGCCGGCATACCAGTTGTTGCCGGCCGCGAGCAGGGTCGGGTCGGCAGGGTATTCGCTGGTATAGGGACTGAGCGCGGAAACGCCGGCGCCGTATGCGTCCGCGCGGACCTTGTAGAATTCCTTGCGATATTCGCCGCCGAACGCGACCGACAAGGGACCCGCCCAGAGCTCGACGGGGGTGCCGGAGAAGGCGAGGCTCGCGACGTCCTGCGTCAGGTGAAGGCGCTGGATCGGGCCGTTCTCGGGCTGGACATACCGGCGTGCCGACTCAGAGGGCGTCGCGCCGCCGATGATGTTGAGCGGGATGCAGCCATTGGCGCGCGCGACCGGATTGGCGCAGACGATCGCGCCGTTGAGCGTGATCGCCTGGATCGCCTGGTTGAAATGCGGCGTGAGGACGATGTCGTCGACGTCGATCGCGGTATCGGTGATGCCGCGCTCGTAATAAGCGTCATAGGTCCAGGGCGACCCACCAATATCGAACTTGCCCTTCAGGCCGCCGACGACACGGTATTGGCGGCGGTCGGTATGGACGATGGTGTTCGGCAGGATCGCGACGCTGGCGCCGAACTGGAAGTCCGTGATCCCCGCGGTCGCGCACGCCGCCTGGATCGACGCCGGGACGAACGGGTTGGCGCACTGCAGCCTCAGGCCGGGTCGGTTGGCCCCGTTGGTCGGCTGGTTGTGGGTCTTCACCTGGCCGACGTTGACGCTGACATAGACTTCGTTGTCGGTCGCGAAATCATAGCCGATACGCCCATAGCTATCGAGGCGCTGGATCGCCGACTGCAAGGTGCGGCCGGTATCGATGTTCCCCGACAGGTCGCCGCCGACGCAGAAGCCGGGCAGGCAGCCTCGGACCGCGCCGGAATTGTCACGTGCGGGCACGCCGTTCGAGCCGTATTGGAACTGGAAGGGGCGGCCGCTCTGGTCGAACGCGGTGCCTTGCAGTGGACCGGCGGTGATGAGGCCGTATTTCGTAAAGTTATACGGCTGGGCGAAGTCGCGCAGGACGTATTGCGGCGATCCGTCGTCGACTACGTTGCGGTTGATCATCGTCGTCTGCGTGAACCAGTCGCGACCCCCGGCGAGGTCGGTGCCGAAATCGCCGGGGCCGACACCTGCTTCCTTGGCATATTCGCCGCTGACGACGAGGTGGAGTCGATCGTTCAGGTAGCTCCGTCCCGCGGCAAGCTGGATCAGCCCCTGACCGTCATCGCCGTAGTTGGTGATGCCGCCCTGGATGTTGCCCTTGAAGCCCTGGAAATGGGTGTCGGTGATGAAGTTGACGACGCCGCCGACCGCGTCCGATCCATAGGACGCCGACGCGCCGCCGTTGACGATGTCGACTCGCTTGATCAGCAATTGTGGGAGCAGGCTGACATCGGTGACGCCGGTATAATAGGCGCCGACGACGCGCTGGCCGTCGACCAAGGTGAGCGTACGGATCGTGCCCAGGCCCCGGAGCGAGAACGAACTCAGGCCCTGCTGGCCGCTCGACGTGCTGAACGTGTTGGTCGTCGAGCCGCTCGATCCCTGCAACGACGGCAGCTGCGCGATCGTCGTGAAGACGTTGGGCTGCGCGTTGTTCTGGATGTCGGCTTCGCTGATGACCGTGGTCGGCGTCGGGGCGGTGAAGCCGCTCGACTGGATCCGCGAGCCGGTGACGATGATGTCGGCGGTTCTGACGGCTTCGGGTTCGGCGGGCCTGGGCGTCTCGGCGACCGGCTCTGCGGAGGCGACGGTGTCGGTGGTTTGTGGAGTGGCGGCCTGTGCGAAAGACGGCGCTGCGTATAGCGAGAGGATGAGCGCGGCGATGCTGCTCGATCCGGCGATGAGGGTGCGCAGTTGCCGTGTAGTCGGACTGGAAATGGTAGAAATCGATCGTGGCGCTGCTGCTAAACGCGATGTGTCTTGCGCGCAAACGCTGGCGCGGACGTGAACCGACAGAGTCGTGATTCTGGAAACCATTGCATCCTACCCCCTTTTACGGCGCGCCGATTTACCAGCGTTCCTGCCACGTCATCCCGCAACTCGATGTTGCTGTTTGATAACGTTACCACGCAACAATGCGGCGACATCGTGGAGGAGTCAATACTCATACTATCGGTGCGGTGGAGTGAAGGTCGTCGACGTCCGCAGAAACGGCGGATGGCGTTAAGGCGTGGCGTCGTCCTGCGGCGGCGACGTCGACTGTCGCTTGACGATTGCGTGGTCCAGCACCCGGTCGGCCCGCTTTGCAGGGGTTCTTAGCGGCGTGGCGATCTCCGCGACCAGAAGGCCGAGCGCTTCTGCGGCGAGGCGGCGGACCGGCTGATGTACCGTGGTCAGCGGCGGCCACAGCATCACCGCCGCGGTGGTATCGTCGAACCCGACGACCGTCAGTTCGCGTGGCACGTCCAGCTGTCGCCGATGCGCGACCGACACGACGGCGGCGGCCATGTCGTCGTTGCTGGCGAAGATCGCGGTCGGGGGCGGATCGGCCTGGAGCAGCTGGTCGCCGGCGGCGAGTCCCGAGGCAAAGCTGAAATCGCCTTGCGCGATCGTTGCGCGAACGCCCGGATGTTCGCGCACCGCGGCGTAGAAGCCGTCGAGCCGCTTCAGACTGGCGACCTGGTCGGGGTTGCCGACGACGAACCCAAGCCGGCGATGACCCATCGCGATCAGCTCGCGCGTCATCTCGTACGCCGCGAGACGATCGTCGATACGGACGCAGATCACGTCGTCGACATCGTGCGCGCCGACCGCCGCCACCGGCACGCGCGCCTTGCGCAACACGTCGAGGACCGCCGCGGATTCACTCAATGGCGGCGCGCAGATCATGCCGGAGATACCCGTTGCGACCAGGTTCTCCAGCGCGGCGGGGCTCGGCGGACGGCCGTCCTCGCCCTTGAGCAAAATCAGGCGCGCGCCGCGAGTCGAGGCCTCCTCGAACACGCCGGTGAGGAAGTCGCTCATGAACGCGGCGCTCGGGTTGGCGTAGATCACGCCGATCTTGAGTTCGGTGGACGTGACCAGACTGCGCGCGGCGAGGTTCGGCGTGTAGCCCAGTGCGTCGATCGCATCCTGGACACTGGCGCGCGTGGTCGGATCGACGCTGGCGCGGCCGTTGATGACGCGCGACACCGTCATCGGGGATACCCCGGCCTGCGCGGCGACATCGATGATCGTCGGGCTGCGCGAGCGCCGAGCGCGTTCCTTCACACCGATCCCTTCAACCCCGCCCGACGATCGTCACGTCGAGCCCCTCAATACGAACCATACACGACGAAGCGACCTAGACCTTCGGTCCCGCGATGCAAGTTGGTCGGATCTCGACCAGAGTATGCCGACACGCCGAAAACGCATGTTGACGTTATCATTAGTCTGCGTAATCTATTTCGACATGCGCTACGACATCGGGATCGAACCGGCGCGTCGCGATCATCGCCGGAATGGCGAGCACGCACAAAAGGGGAGAGGTCGATGAAACCGGTCGTCGCAGCGTTCGTCCTGTTCGCGGGTCAAGCCACGGTCTTCGTCTCGGCCGAGGCGCAACGGGCTCAGCCTATCGCCGTCCGGATCGACGCAACGGCGCGGTCTGCGGCCGTCACACCCTATGAATACGGCATGTTCATCGAACCGATCGGCGGACTGGTCGCGCGGACGCTGTGGGCGGAGATGCTCGACGACCGGAAATTCTACTACCCGATCGGCCCTGCGGCGAGCGACGCGCCGCCACCGGTCAATGCCGAAGGGCGACCCGGAATCGTCTACCGCAAATGGCGCCCGATCGGCGGCGATGTGGCCGTCAAGATGGACACGCAGCATCCGTACGTCGGCACGCAGAGCGCGCGGATCGCGGTGTTCGCCGACCATGTCACCGGCATCGGCCAGAGCGGGATCGAGGTCGTCCGCGGCCGGCGGTATGTCGGCAAGCTCAGGCTGAGTGGCGAGCCAGGCGTGTCGGTGTCGGCGGCGTTGGTCTGGGGCGATCGGCCGCAGGAACGGCAGGTCGTGCCGTTGCCGGCGCCCGGCGCGGACTGGAGCGAGGCCAGCTTCGCGTTCACGCCGACCGCGGCGGCGACCGATGCGCGGTTGGAGATCACCGGCACTGGCAACGGCCCTGGCGTCTTTCGGGTCGGCGTGGTGTCGCTGATGCCGGCGGACAACGTCAATGGCTGGCGCGCGGATACGACCGCGATCGCGAAGTCGCTGAACTCGGGCTTCTGGCGCTTGCCCGGCGGAAACTTCCTGTCCGACTGGGATTGGCACGAGGCGATCGGGCCGCGCGACGCGCGCCCGCCGATGTTCGATCACGCCTGGAGCGCGATGCAGCCGAACGATCTCGGCATGGACGAATGGATGGACCTGACGCGTATCCTGGGCGTCGAACCCTATGTCACGGTCAATGCCGGGCTGGGCGATGCGAACTCGGCGGCGGAGGAAGTCGAATATCTCAACGGTGCGGCGACCTCCGGATGGGGCGCGAAGCGTGCGGCGAACGGTCATCCCGAGCCATACCGCGTCAAATGGTGGAACATCGGCAACGAACCGTTCGGCTGGTGGCAGATCGGCAAGACTTCGCTCGATTACTTCATGATCAAGCACAATGAATTCGCGAAGGCGATGCGCGCGAAGGACCCGTCGATAAGGCTGATCGCATCGGGCGCGATGCCCGACCAGTTGCATCCGAAGGGCGTGCAGCAGAACTCGTCGATCGAGAGCATCCAGGCGAAATTCGGTACCGAGGAGGACTGGACCGGCGGCTTCTTCGCCAAGGCATGGGGCAATTTCGACGGCATTACCGAGCATTGGTATGATCGCGCGGAAAAACGGCCCGATGCGCCGGCCGCCGACGAACTGATCGAGTTCGTCCGTTCGCCGTCGAACCATGTTCGCATGGAGGCGGAGGAATGGGCGATCTACGAGACGAAGTTCCCGAAGATTCGCGCCGCCAAGACGTTCCTGTCGATCGACGAATACGCGTACATGGCCGGACCGCCGACGCTCAAATCCTCGCTGGCCTATGCGATGGTATTCCAGGAGATGCTCCGCCACACCGATTTCCTGACGATGTCGGCGTTCACGACCGGCGTTTCGACGATGGACATCTCGCCATCCGCCGCGACCCTCAACGCCACTGGCACCGTATTTAAACTGTACGGCGAGCATTTCGGCGCCGGGACGGTTCCGCTGAAAGTCGATGGCGATGTACCGCAACCAGAGCCAAAGTATCCAGTCGGCCATGCGCATCCCAAGGTGCGCGCGGGCAGCCCGACTTATCCGCTCGACGTGATCGCGGGGCTGTCGCCGGACGGCACCAAACTGCGCCTCGCAGTGGTGAACGCGACGTTCCGGCCGCAGCGACTGAACCTTGCGCTTTCCGGCATGAGGCTGCGAAGCGGCGGCAGACGCTGGGTCATGACCGGCAAGACGGTGGAGGCGGCAAACACGATCGCCTACCCGAACGGCGTGACGATCGTCGGAAGCAAGGTGGCGGGGACACGCACCGTGATGGTACCGGCGATCTCCGCGGCGATCTACGAAATGCCGATCGCGGCGGCGCACTGAGCCGGACCGCGACCGCGCCGCGCGTGGCTACAGTTGCTCTCGACCGCATTTCGACGCGTTTTTGCAGCAGCAATGCTTGCCTAATGCGAGCGTCGGCGTCTACCACGCGATGATAACGTTACCGAGGGGGTGAGGGTGCGGCGTTTCAGGAATATCCGCTGGACCATCATCGGCCTGTTCGTGGTGGCGATGGTCATCAACTATCTTGCACGCAGCGTGCTGGGCGTCGCGGCGCCGGCGATTATGACCGAGCAGCATATCAGCGCCGCCGAATATTCCTGGATCACCGGCGCATTCCAGATCGGCATCATGTTCCAGCCGCTCGCCGGCTATGTGCTCGACGTGGTCGGGCTGAAGATCGGCTTCACGCTGTTCGTCACGGTCTGGTCGCTGATCACGATGGCGCACGGACTGGCGACCGGCTGGATGGGATTCGCCGGCCTGCGCGGCGCGCTGGGGCTGGTCGAGGGATCGGCGCAGCCCGCGGGCATGAAGCTGGTTGCCGAATGGTTTCCGGCACGCGAGCGCGGCGTCGCGGGCGGCATCTATCAGATCGGGGCCTCGTTCGGCGCGGTGTTCGCGCCGCCGCTGGTGGCCTGGGCGGTGCTCAGCCATAGCTGGCACGCGGCCTTCTTCATCGCCGGTGCGCTCGGGCTGGTGTGGGTTATCGCCTGGCTATTCTGGTATGCGCCGCCCGCGAAACATCGACGGCTGTCGCCGGCGGAACGCACGCTGATCATCGAAGGACAGGAGGCATCGCTCGCCACGCACCGCAAGCGTCCGCCGCTCGGCGAACTGCTGCGGCGGCGTAACCTGTGGGCAATCGCGGCGGCGCGGTTCCTCGCCGATCCGGTGTGGGGCATGCTGTCGTTCTGGATGCCGCTATACCTCGTGCAGGTGCGCCATTTCGATCTCGGCCAGATCGCGATGTTCGCGTGGCTGCCGTTCCTGGCGGCGGACCTCGGATGCCTGTTTGGGCCGATCGTGGTGGCGTGGCTGCAACGGCGCGGTGTCGACCTTATCGATGCGCGGCGTGGCGCCTTCACGGTAGGCGCGGTGCTGATGACGGGGATGATGTTCGTCGGCACGGTGACCAGCCCGATCGCGGCGATCGCGCTGCTGTGCCTCGGTGGTTTTGCGCACCAGACGCTGTCGGTGACCGTCATCACGCTGTCGTCGGACCTGTTCCCGCAGGATCAGGTCGCGACCGCGACGGGGATGTCGGGCACCGCCGCCAATCTCGGCGTCCTGATCTTCACGCTGGTGCTCGGCTCGATGGTCGCGGAGGTCGGCTACCAGCCGTTCTTCATCCTGCTCGGACTGCTCGACCTGGTCGGCGCCGCACTCCTCTGGGTCCTGATACGAAAGCCCGCATGACTATTCGAAATCCGATCCTTCCCGGCTTCAATCCGGACCCATCGATCGTCCGCGTCGGCGACGATTACTACATCGCGACCTCGACCTTCGAATGGTATCCGGGCGTCCAGATCCACCATTCGCGCGACCTCGCGAACTGGCGGCTGGTAACGCGACCGCTCAACCGCGCGAGCCAGTTGGACATGCGCGGGAATCCGGACTCGTGCGGAGTCTGGGCGCCGGACCTGAGCCATGCGAACGGTCGGTTCCACCTGATCTACACCGACGTGAAGCGCTACGGCCAGACGACGATCGACGGTGCGCGGGGCGCGTCGCTGCGCGATTTCCACAATTACTGGGTCACGGCGGAGCATATCGACGGGCCTTGGTCCGATCCCGTCCACCTCAACAGCAGTGGTTTCGACCCGGCGCTGTTCCATGACGATGACGGGCGGAGCTGGCTGCTCAACATGCTGTGGGACCACCGGCCGGGCGGGCGGCGCTTTGCCGGGATCGTGGCGCAGGAGATCGACCTCGCGACGGGCGGCATGCTCGGCGACCATAGGATGATCTTCGAGGGCACGTCGCTTGGCTTCACCGAGGGCCCGCACCTCTACAAACGCGACGGCTGGTATCACCTGCTGGTCGCGGAAGGCGGCACCGAGCGCAACCATGCCGTCGTGATGGCGCGGTCGCGGTCGCTGTTCGGACCGTACGAGGTGCATCCGGATGGCCCGGTACTGACCGCGGCGGGCAAGCAGGGCGTGCAGTTGCAGCGGACCGGGCACGGCGATCTGGTCGAAACGCCGACCGGCGAAACCTGGATGGTGTATCTGTGCGGACGGCCGCTGCCCGTCAGCGATCGATGCGTGCTGGGGCGCGAGACCGCGATCCAGCCGATGCGCTGGGGCGAGGACGGCTGGCTGCGGACGCTCGATGGCGACGCGAGTCCGGCGCTGATCGTGGAGGATGGCACGGCGTCGGCCGCTTCCGAACCGCCGCGCGAGCGCAGCGCGTTCGATACCGCGACGCTGCCCGAGGCCTTCCAGTGGCTGCGCACGCCGGATGCCGACCGGTTGTTCAGCCTAACCGCGCGGCCCGGTTATCTGCGCCTCTACGGCCGCGAGACGATCGGGAGCCACTTCACGCAGTCGCTGGTCGCGCGCCGGCAGCAGGCGTTCGCCTATGCCGCTGAGACGCTCGTCACGTTCGAACCGCGTCACTTCCAGCAGGCGGGGGGGCTGGTCTGCTACTATAATTCGACGAAGTTTCATTATCTGCACGTCACCGCCGACGACGATGGCCGGCGCGTGCTGCAGGTGCTGTCGGCGATACCGACCCCGCTCGGCAGCAGCGTGATCACCCAGCCGATCGCGATCGACGCGGGCCCGATCGGATTGCGGGTCGAGGTGGATCACGAAAGCCTTCGCTTCGGATACCGGAATGCGCAATCGAGCGCGTGGACCTGGCTCGCGGACCGGTTCGACGCGAGCATCCTGTCCGATGAGGCGACCTTGCCGGGCCTGCCCAACTTCACCGGCGCCTTTGTCGGGATGGCGTGCCAGGATATGTCGGGATCAGGCGAACCCGCCGATTTCAGCTATTTCGAGTATGTCGAAGCCGGCGGCGACTGAACGGACTGAACGCGGCGTTGATCCCCGTTCAGTCCGTGACCACTGGCCCAGTCTTACGCCGCGATCTTCAAGTCCTGCATCACGTCGGCAGTGATCGACAGGCTGCGCTTGCGCGCTTCGTGGTCGTAAATCGCGCTGGTTACCATGACCTCGTCGACGCCGGTCCGCTCGACGAACGCCGCGATGCCGCGGGCGACCTTGGCCGGGCTGCCGACTGCCGAGCATTGAAGCACGTGGTCGAGGATCTGGTTGCCCTGCGCGCCGAGCGACTCGCGGTAGCCGGCGAGGGGCGGCTTCATCTTGCCGGGGTTGCCCGTGCGGAGCGCGACGAACGACTGTTGCTGCGAGGTGGCGAGCAGTTCTGCCTCCGCATCGGTCTCGGCCGCGAACACGTTGAAGCCGGCCATGACGTGTGGCTTCGACAGGCGCGCAGAAGGGCGGAAGTCACGGCGGTAGATCGCGAGCGCGGCATCGAGCGCGTCGGGCGCGAAGTGTGAGGCGAACGCGTAGGGCAGGCCGAGTGCCGCCGCCAGCTGCGCGCCGAACGTGCTGGAGCCGAGGATCCACATCTCGACGTCCGCGCCTGCGCCCGGGGTCGCGACGATGCCGGTCTGGCCATCGTTGGCGAAGTAGCTCTGGAGCTCCATGACGTCTTGCGGGAAGGCGTTGGCGTCTGTCTCGAGCGTGCGGCGCATTGCGCGCGCGACGCGCTGGTCGGAACCGGGTGCGCGGCCGAGGCCCAGGTCGATGCGGCCGGGGAACAAGGCGTCGAGCGTACCGAACTGTTCGGCGATCGTCAGCGGCGCGTGATTGGGGAGCATGATGCCGCCCGAGCCTACGCGGATGGTCTTCGTAGCGGCAGCGATGTGCGCGATCACGACGGCGGTCGCGGCTGATGCGATGCCGGTCATGCCGTGATGCTCGGCAACCCAGTAGCGCTGGAACCCGACGCTCTCGGCGTGCCGCGCGAGGTCGGCCGCGTTGGCGAGAGATTGGGAGACGGTGCCGCCTTCGATGACGGGGACCAGATCGAGCAGGGAATAGCGTGTCATGCGGCAGAGATAGGTACCGACCGGTAGCTTATCCAGTGTTTTGACGAATTGACCCGTAATCCTCCCCCGCAAGGGGGAGGTGGCGCCGAAGGCGACGGAGGGGGGGGACACGGAGCAGATGTTTCGCTTGCCTCCCCCTCCGTCTGGCAAGAGCCAGCCACCTCCCCCTTGCGGGGGAGGATGAGGGGTCGGCTCTCAGAACCCCAGGCTGTACCGCATCGCCATGCCGTAGTCGTTGGGGAGCGCGGCGAAGTTGCCGGGGTCGCGGCGGTAGAACAGGTTGGTGTCTAGGCCACCGCCGAATGCGCGGACGCCGTAGCGCATCTCGACATCGAGTTCGCGGCCTTGCGGGGCGAGGTTGAGGCGTTGCGTGGTCCAGTCGGTGACGGTGTTGCTGGCATAGTCGAAATAGGTCGGGAGGCCGAGGTCGATCCCGCCGCGCGCTACGCGCAACGGTTGTGCGACGCGGAGGCCGAGCGTGTCGTGACCGAACACGCCGTCCTTGCCGATGTCGGCCGCGAACGCATTGGTGCGGACGAGGCCGTCGCCGCTGAGACCGCCGCGGACGGCGGCGCGGGTCCAGCCCTGGCGCATCGAACCGCCGATGCTCCAGCCGCTACCTGCATCGAACCGCGCCTTGGTATCGACGAACCACGATGCCGCGCGTGTCGCGCCGAGCGCGGCGTCGAACCGCGCGCCGAGGACGGTGTCGCGCTCGTCCATGCGGATGGCCGCGACCATCGTCGACAGCGCGCCGAAGCGTCGGTCGACTGCAAGCGATACCCGGTTGTAGCCGGAGCGCTGCCATCGGTCGCGCAGGCGGAGGTCGCTGTCGCGTTGCGTCAGGACGTCGCCATTCTCGATGCCCGCGGTGAAGCCGAACCCACCGACGCTCTGCCGCATCGCGCTGGAGGCCCGGATGCTGCTGTCGAAGCCCATGCCGCCGGTGTTGGCGATGAGGAAGGCGGGTTCGGACTGGCCGGAAAGCTGTGCACTGAGCGCGCCCGATCCTTGTGCAAAGCCGAAGCCGAACGACAGCGTGCTGCCGAGCTTCTGCGTCACCATTCCAGCGATCGCGCGCGCGCTGGTCGCGTCGGCGGTGGAGAGCGAGGTGCGATCGAGCGCGACGTCGCCGTTCGGGCGTGGGGCGAGCGTCATCGATACGGTCATGTTGCCTTGCGCCAATGCGACCGTGCGGAATCGCGACTGGAGCGCGCCACCGAGCGAGCGTTCCGGGCTGCGGCGGGCGATCGTCTTGGCGAGGTCGATCGCGAACGCGCGGCTGTAGCCGTCGAGAATTACCGCGCCGAGTTCGCCTTGGGTCGCGTCGCCCATCGGCGCGGACAGGCTGGCGTTGCCGCTCATCGAGACGACCGCTTTCGATCCCGCGATCGAGGTCGTGCCGAGCGGCTGGAATGCGCGCGTCAGATCGAGCACACCATTGCCGTAGACCGCGTCGACTCCGGGCGCGCCGACATCGCGTGCGCTTCGAAACAGGATGTCGACGATCTGCGCGCCGGTCAGGTTGGGGAAGGCCTGGGCGAGCAACGCCACCGCGCCGGAAATCTGCGGCGCGGCGAACGACGTGCCCGACCAGAGATAGGCGGTGTCGGTCGCGTCGGGCGCACGGACGCTTTCGCCGACCGCGGTGAGGAAATGCGCAGCGCCGGTTCCCGCGCGGTCGCTGAAGGTGGATATCCCGTCGCTGGCGCCGACCGAACCGGCGATGATCACTTGGTTGCGGCCCTGCGCTTCGCCTGCGACGTTGGTGAACGGATCGGGATTGACCGAACCGTCATTGCCCGCGGCGATCACGACGACCAGCCCGGCGGCAGTCGCGCGGCCGATCGCGTCTTTCAGGCTCTGCGGCATTTCGGAGCCGCCAAGCGAGATGTTGACGACCTTCGCGCCTGCCGTGCGTGCCGCGTCGAGCCCGCGCGTGATCGCGTCGGTGCCGAACTTGCAGCCCGAATCCTCGTCGTCCTTGCTCGCGGTAGCGCAGGTGCCGGGGCGGTCGGCGCGCAGGACGATCAGGGTCGCATCGAACGCCACGCCGTGCGAGCCCGCGCCATTCCTCCGGCCCGCCAGGGTGAAAGCGACCGCGGTGCCATGGCCGCCTTCGTCGTCGATCGAGCTATTGCCGGCGACATCCTGCGAGGCGGACGAGACGCGGGTGCCGAATTCCTGGCTTTGCAGGTCGATACCGCTGTCAATCACGCCGACGCCGATCCCCTTGCCGGTCGCGCCGACGTTGTACGCGGCCAGAGCGTTCATCGAGACCGCGCCGACGGTCGCGCGATATTCGCTGGTGTCGTTGCTGGACGGTGTCGGGGTCGGGGTCGGGGTCGGCGCGGGAGTCGGAGCAGGGGTGGGCGCTGGTGTTGGAAGCGGTGTCGGCGTCGGGGTGGAAACCGTGGGAGGGGCCGGCGTGCTGTTGACGCCGCCACCACCGCCGCCTCCACAGGCGGCGAGCAGCAGGCCGCTTGCCACCGCCGCCGTTCTCAGCAGCCCCGCCTTCGTGCCGCGCATGCATCCCGCCCTTTTGTGATTTTCCGTAACATACTGGAATGCAAAGCCTTACGCGATCGTAAACATCGGTCCTGAAGGTCGTCAGTGTAGCACCCCGCTTGTCGCCGCGTGTCGCGGTCCGTAGAGGTTCCGGCCGATGCTTACCCGCCTTGACCCCCGCCTCGACCATATCCGCAACTGGATATTCGATCTCGACAACACGCTGTATCCGGCGAGCGCGGACCTGTTCGCGCAGGTCGACGCGCGGATGACCGGGTTCATCCAGGACCTGCTCGGGCTCGAGCATGACGAGGCGCGGCGCGTGCAGAAGGGGTATTTCCACAATCACGGCACGACGCTGTCGGGGCTGATGGCCGAGCACCACGTCGATCCGCACGCGTTCCTGGCGCATGTCCACGACATCGAGATGGACGTGATCGAGCACGACGCGCCGCTGGTCGCCGCGATCGCCAAGCTGCCGGGGCGCAAGCTGGTCTTCACGAATGGCGACAAGCCCTACGCGCTGAAGATTCTCGACCGGCTCGGGCTCGGCGAGAGCTTCGAGGCGATCCACGACATCCACGCGATGAACCTGATGCCGAAGCCGCATGCATCCGCCTATGCAGGGTTCTGCGCGGCGTTCGACATCGATCCGCGGGAGTCGCTGTTCGCCGACGACATGGCGCGCAACCTGACGCCGGCCAAGGCGATCGGGATGACCACCGTGTGGATCGACAACGGCTCCGAACAGTCGCCCGACGCGGCGCGCGATCACATCGATTTCACCGTGCCGGTGCTTGCGCCGTGGCTCGAAACCATCCTGGAGACATCATGACCTTGCAGACCATCATCGACGCCGCCTGGGACGACCGCGCGAACCTGGGCCTCGATACCAAGGGCGAGGTTCGCGACGCCGTCGAGTCCGCGCTGGCGATGCTGGACGCAGGGACCGCGCGCGTTGCCGAGCCGACCGCTGATGGCTGGCAGGTCAACCAGTGGTTGAAGAAGGCGGTGCTGCTCTCGTTCCGGCTCAACGACAACGTCGTGATCGACGGCGGTTCGGCGGGGTCCCCGGGGTTCGACAAGGTGCCGTCGAAGTTCTCGAGCTGGGGTGAAGCCGAGTTCCGATCGGCTGGCATCCGCGTCGTTCCTGGCGCGGTCGCGCGGCGCGGCAGCTTCATCGCCAAGGGCGCGATCCTGATGCCGAGTTTCGTCAACATCGGCGCCTATGTCGGCGAGGGGACGATGGTCGACGCCTGGGCGACGGTCGGGTCGTGCGCGCAGATCGGCAAGAACGTGCACCTTTCGGGCGGCGCCGGCATCGGTGGCGTGCTCGAGCCTTTGCAGGCGGATCCCGTCATCATCGGCGACGGCGCCTTCATTGGCGCGCGCGCGGAAGTGGCCGAGGGCGTCCGCGTCGGCGAGGGCGCGGTGCTGTCGATGGGCGTGTATCTGGGCGCGTCGACGAAGATCATCGACCGCGCGACTGGCCAAGTATTTAAGGGCGAAGTGCCGCCCTATTCCGTCGTCGTGCCGGGCTCGATCGGTGGCGGGGACGGCAAGCCGGCCCTGTACTGCGCGGTGATCGTCAAGCGTGTCGATGCGCAAACGCGTTCCAAAACCTCGATCAACGACCTGCTGAGGGACTGATCGGGTCGACAACCCGGCGGGCGCTGCCTATCCGGGTCGAAACATACCGAGGAGATAGACTTTGACCGCTGCCGCCAGCCAGGTTCTCGACCGCGTACTCGTCCTCGAAATGGTCCGCGTGACCGAGGCGGCGGCGATCGCCGCCTCCACGCTCGTCGGGCGCGGCGACGAGAAGGCGGCGGATGCAGCGGCGGTCGAGGCGATGCGCGAGGCGCTCAACTCGCTGTACATGGACGGCACCGTCGTGATCGGCGAGGGCGAGCGCGACGAAGCCCCGATGCTGTTCATCGGCGAGAAGGTCGGCTCGGCGATCGGCAAGGGCCCGAAGATCGACATCGCGCTTGATCCCCTGGAGGGCACGACGATCTGCGCGACCGCGGGGCCGAACAGCCTCGCCGTGCTGGCGATCGCCGAAGAGGGCGGGCTGCTCAACGCGCCCGACGTCTACATGGACAAGATCGCGGTCGGGCCGGGTTATCCCGAGGGGATCATCGATCTCGACAAGACGCCGACCGAGAACATCAACGCTGTCGCCGCCGCCAAGGGCGTTCCGGCGCGCGACCTGATCGTGTGCGTGCTGGACCGGCCGCGTCACGAGGCGCTGATCGCCGAACTGCGCCAGGTAGGTTGCGGGATCATGCTGATCGGTGACGGCGACGTTGCCGGCGTGATCGCGACGTCGGATCCCGAGACGACCGTCGACGTGTACATGGGCTCCGGCGGCGCGCCCGAGGGCGTGCTGGCGTGTGCGGCGCTGCGCTGCGTCGGTGGGCAGTTCAAGGGACGACTGCTGTTCCGGAACGATGACGAGCGTGGGCGTGCGGCGAAGTGGGGGATTACGGACCTCGACAAGCAGTATGACCTTTCGGAGCTGGCGAAGGGCGACTGCATCTTTGCGGCGACCGGGGTTACGGATGGCTCGTTGCTGGCTGGGGTGAAGCGGAAGAAGGGCAAGATGACGACGGAGAGCGTGGTGATGCGCGCGTCGTCGGGGACGGTGCGTTGGGTCAAGGGTGAGCATCGGACTGATTGATCCCCAATACCACCCCGGCGAAGGCCGGGGCCCAATTGGGAAACGTCGCTAACGGCGCGATGCCCTTCGTTACTCCGGACGTTCCAGTTGGGCCCCGGCCTCCGCCGGGGTGGAGCGCTAGGTCAGGGTGGTGAACCAACCACCATGTGTCCCCGCGAAGGCGGGGACTTAGACTTAGCTCCCGCCTTCGCGAGAGAACATAAAGGCCGAGCGGTGGAACGGAGGAGGAGCGAAGTGTCGGCATGATCCTGCCCAACGTCCTCCTCCTCGTCACGATCATGAGCCTCGTCTGGTTTCTCAAGGGCGACCTGCTCGGCTACCGCCGGATCAAGCGCCTCCCCGACACAGCCTCGCGGCAGAAGACCTACCGCCTGTGGATTGCCAAGGCCGCGATCGGCTTCGTCCTGCCGGCGGTGATCGGACTGGCCCTGCTCGGCCGCCTCGACGCGCTCGTCACCGTCCCGCCCGAGTTCGATGACCTCCGCACGCTCCTCCCCAGCTTCGAAGGCTACAGCCGCGTGGAACTGCTCGGCATGATCGGCGGCAGTGCGCTGGGTGGCCTGATCATCGGCGCGGTGCTCGCGACGCGGCGTAACTGGCGCATCCTCAAGACGATCGGCAATGTCGGCTCGCTGCTGCCGCGTAATCGGCCGGAGATCGCGCATGCCGCCGCCATGTCGATCGCGGCGGGCATCTCCGAGGAACTCGCCTTCCGCCTGTTCCTGCCACTGCTGGTCGCGCTCGTATCCGGTAGCGCGTTCGTCGCGTTCGGCGTCGCCGTGGCGGCGTTCGGCGCGATGCATCTGTATCAGGGGCGGGCGGGCGTGATCGCGACCACGCTCGTCGGCGCGCTGATGGCGGCGGTGTATCTGATGACCGGGGAGCTGTGGCTGGCGATGCTCCTGCACGCGCTGATCGATCTCAACTCGCTGGTATTGCGCCCAATACTGACCGGAGTATGGCGCGCGGCTTGACTTCGCAGCCGTGGGTTCGTCCAATCGTGGCACGGTCCACGAAGGGAATTCCATGTCGCGTAACGCTTTCCTGCTCGCGCTTGCAGTCACCGCAGCCGTCCCGGCCGCCACGCTCGCGCAGCCCGTACCGCAAACCGCGACCCAATCCCCCTTTACGTTCGAAGAGGTAATGGTGCCGATGCGCGACGGGGCGAAGTTGCAGACGGTCATCATGCGGCCGCGCGGCATGACCGGGCCGCTGCCGATCCTGCTCCAGCGAACGCCCTACGGCGTGCCCGATGCGCCGTTTCCCACCGCCGATCGCTTCGCGCCGTTGATGAAGGACGGCTATGTCTTCGTCTTCCAGTCGATGCGCGGGCGGTTCAAGTCGGACGGGGTGTTCACGCTCTCGACCGCGGTGCATCCAAACGATCGAAAAGCGGTCGACGAGGCTACGGACGCCTACGACACGGTCGGCTGGCTGGTGAAGAACGTCCCGGCCAACAGTGGCAAGGTCGGCATGTGGGGCGTGTCATACCCTGGCTTCGCTGCCGCAGTGGCGCTGGCGAACCCGCATCCCGCGTTAAAGGCGGTGTCTCCGCAGGCGGCGTGGATCGATTACTGGCAGTCGGACGACCTGCACCGCAACGGCGCGCTGCGGTTGAGCTATGCGACCGACTGGGTGTCGTCGCTGCAACTCGACAAGACGAAGAATTCCGACTTCGCGTATCCGAGCGATACCTACGACTATTTCCTGAAGGTCGGCTCGGCGGAGGCGATCGACCGGAATGTCTTCAAGGGGCGGGTGCCGATGTTCACGTCGCTGCTCGATCACCCCAATCATGATACGTTCTATACTGCGCAACGCTGGACCGATGCGCTCGGCAAGACGACCGTGCCGACGCTGAACGTCGCCGGGTTCTGGGATCAGGAGGATCCCTGGGGATCATGGCAGATCTACGCCAAGCAGAAGCGCAACGATCCGAACCACCTCGCGCAGATGGTGGCGGGGCCGTGGCGGCATGGCGGGTGGCAGGGCGTGGCGGATCATCTCGGGCCGATCCCACTCGGGACGGCGAGCGGCACGCAGTTCCAGGAGCAGATCCAGGCGCCGTTCTTCGCATACTGGCTGCACGGCAAGGGCCCGCGGCCGGACTTTGCGGCGAAGATGTTCCAGTCGGGGTCGAACGTGTGGAAGACCTATGCCGCCTGGCCTCCGACGGGCGCGAAGGCGACCGAGCTGTATTTGCATGCGGACGGCAGCCTGTCGTTCACCGCTCCGGTCGCGGGCGAGGGGTGCCGCGACTACGTGTCCGATCCGGCGAACCCGGTGCCGTTCCGCCGGCGACCGATGTCTGCGACCTATGCCAGCCCGGACTGGGCGTGGTGGGAGGCGGACGACCAGCGCTTCGTCGATCACCGGCCCGATGTGCTGGGGTATGTGTCGGAGCCACTGGCCGCGGACCTGACCGTGACGGGGGCGCTGTCGGCGACGTTGCAGGCGTCGACCAGCGGGACGGACAGCGATTTCGTGGTGAAGCTGATCGACGTGCTGCCCGACGATACCGAGGCGTTCGACAAATCTCAGGCCCGGCCTGGCGATTACGCGAAGACGTTGAACGGCTATCAGTTGCCGATCGCGATGGAGGTGCGGCGCGGACGCTTCCTCGCGAGCGATACGGCGCCGCAGCCGTTGGTACCGGGGAAGGTCGTCGCGTGGGACGTGCCGCTGCGTGACCATGACCATGTGTTCAAGGCGGAGCACCGGATCATGGTGCAGATCCAGTCGAGCTGGTTCCCGATGATCGACCGCAACCCGCAGTCGTTCGTGCCGAACATCGGGCGGGCTAAACCGGGCGATTACGTGAAGGCGACGCAGAAGATCTGTGCGGGATCACGGATCACGTTGCCGGTTATGCGCTAGGGTTTGCGGAACGTTGCCCACCCCGGCGGAGGCCGGGGCCCAGTTGGAAAGGTCGAGGTAACGGAGCGCGGTCCTTCGTAACTACCGTCCCCCAACTGGGCCCCGGCCTCCGCCGGGGTGGTGCATCTCTATCTCGTCAGTTCTTCATTCGCCAACCGGTCTTGAAGATCCACGCGATCGCGATCAGGCACACCGCTAGGAAGCCCGCTGTCACCGCGAGGCTTACCCCGACTGCAACGTCGCCGACCCCGAAGAAGCTCCAGCGGAAGCCGCTCACCAGGTAGACGACCGGGTTGAACAGGCTGAACGTGCGCCAGGGCTGGGGCAGCATGTCGATCGAGTAGAACGCGCCGCCGAGGAACGTCAGCGGGGTGATCAGCAGCGCGGGGACGAAGTTCAGCTGCTCGAAGCCGTTGGCCCAGACGCCGATGATAAACCCGAACAGGCTGAACGCGACCGCGGTGAGGATCAGGAACGCGATCATCGCGAACGGGTGTTCGATCCGTAGCGGCACGAAGAACGAGGCGGTCGCGAGGATGATCAGCCCGAGGATCACCGACTTGGTGGTCGCCGCGCCGACATAGCCGATCACCATCTCCATCGCCGAGACGGGTGCCGACAACAGCTCGTAGATCGTCCCGGTGAACTTCGGGAAGTAGATCCCGATCGATGCGTTCGAGATGCTCTGCGTGAGTAGCGACAGCATGATCAGGCCGGGGACGATGAAGCTGCCATAGGCTACTCCACCGACCTGCTGCATCCGGCTGCCGATCGCACCGCCGAAGACGATGAAGTACAGTGAGGTGGTCAGGACGGGGGTGACTAGGCTTTGCCAAAGGGTGCGCAAAGCGCGCGCCATTTCGAAGCGGTAGATCGCCCAGATGCCGTGCGTGTTCATGCGTGTTCTCCGACGAGATCGACGAAGATGTCTTCGAGGCTCGATTTGCTGGTTTCGAGATCCTTGAAGCCGATGCCGAGCTCGCTGAGTTTGCGCAGCAGCGACGGGATTCCGGTGTGGTCGGCCTGCGCGTCGAACACGTAGCGCAGGCGTTTGCCGTCGTCTTCCAGCGAGACGTCCCAGTCGGCGAGTTCCGGGGGCAGCGCCGTCATCGGGTCCTGGAGCGCGATGTCGAGTTCGCGCTTGCCGAGCTTCTTCATCAGCGACGCCTTGTCGTCGACGAGGAGCAGCTTGCCCTTGTTGATGACGCCGACGCGGTCGGCCATTTCCTCGGCTTCCTCGATGTAATGCGTCGTCAGGATGATCGTCGTGCCGCCTTCGCGCAGGCGGTGGACGAGCTTCCACATGTCGCGGCGGAGCGCCACGTCGACGCCCGCGGTGGGTTCGTCGAGGAACAGGATCTCGGGTTCGTGCGCGAGTGCCTTGGCGATCAGCACGCGGCGCTTCATGCCGCCGGAGAGTTCGCGGATTTTCGCGTCGCGCTTGTCCCAGAGCGAGAGGTCGCGGAGCACCTGTTCGATGTACGCGCTGTGGCCCGAGCGGCCGAACAAGCGACGGCTGAAGGTGACGGTGGCGAGTACCGTCTCGAACATGTCGACGTTGAGTTCCTGCGGCACCAGACCGATGCGGCTGCGCGCCTGCTTATAGTCGCGGATCGCGTCGTAGCCGGCGACCTTGATCGTGCCGGCGGACGGCGTGACGATACCGCAGATTATGCTGATCAGCGTCGTCTTGCCCGCGCCGTTGGGACCGAGGAGGGCGAAGATCTCGCCCTTTTGGATATCTAGGTCGACGGGGTGGAGGGCGGTGGTGCCGCTCTTGTAGGTCTTGGTGACGCCCGCGATGGACAGGATCGGTTCGGTCATTGGCACCCCTTTTTGTGAGGGGAAGATGGGGGTGGGGAGGGGGGAAAGTAAGGGCTCCCGCCCTGTTCTCCTGCGAACGCAGGAGCCCAAGATACCGGGCGTCGCGCTTTGTAACCCTGGGCTCCTGCGTTCGCAGGAGAACGGTTAGCCGGCCCTTGCCGCCGCTACGGCTTTTTGCAGGTCTTCGAGCGGCAACGCGCCGGACAGGACTCGGTCGCCGACCACCCAGCTTGGCGTGCCGGTCATGCCGAGCTTGGCGGCGGTTTCCATGTTCTTCGCTATTTCGGCGTCGGCGGTTTTGGTGAAGTTTGTTTGGGTGGTGTCTACGCCGGCCTTGCTCGCAGCCGCGGCGATCGAGGCGTCGCTGACGGGGCCGGCGGCGTAGAGCGCGTCGTGGAAGGTGGCGAACTTGCCCTGTTGTGCGGCCGCCAGGCTCGCGCGCGCGGCGATGCGGCTTTCGGCGCTGAGGATCGGGAGTTCGCGGAAAACCACGCGGACCTTGGCATCGGAGGCGATCAGCTTGGCGATCATCGGCAGGCTCGCGCGGCAATAGCCGCAATTGTAATCGAAATACTCAACCAGCGTGACGTCGCCCTTGGGGTTGCCGGCCCAGGCGCTGCCGAACGGCGTGACGATCGCGTCGCGGTTCGCGGTGACGGTCTTGCCGGACTCGCGATCGCGCAGTTTCTCCATCGCCTCGGGGAGGATCTCGGGGTGCGCCAAGACATAGTCGTGGACGATCGATTCGACCTGCGCGCGCTCGACGCCGCCGCCTTGGCGATCATAGCCCCAGACCGCGAGGCCTCCAATGACGGCGCCCGCGACGGCAATTGCCGGGAATGTAAGTTTGCTCATTTGCGGCGCTTATACTGCTTGGGATTGTCGTCCATCTCGTTCTGCGCGGCCATCGCGATATCCTGCGCGCGGATCCAGTCGGTGGTGTTCGCGGGGATGTTCGCCAGCGCATATTGCGCGCTCGCCGAGGCGGTCCGCATGTCGCCGCCCATGCTCGCGCGCTCGGCGGTGGCGAGCGCGGCGCGTGCGGTGTCGCCGGTCAGTTCGTAGACGGTGCCGAGTTGCATCCAGGCGAACGGGTTCTGGTCGTCGCGACCGACCGCGGTGCGCAGGACCCTGGTGGCCTCGGGGTAGTTCGCCTTGTTCTCGGTCGCGATCAGCGCGTGGCCGAAGGTGGTGGCGATCAATGGGTTGTTGCGCGAACCTTCGGTGGCTTCGCGTAGGGGAACGAGCGACTCGGTCGGCTTGCCCGCCTCGAGGAGAATCTGCCCCTTGATCTCGAGGAAATACGGGTCGGTGGGTTCGGCCTTTACCAATGCGTTGGCTTCGGCGTCGGCTTTTTCGGGGTAGCCGGCTTTGTGGTACGCGTAGGCGCGGGCGTAGTGGGCGTAGATCGACTGGTTGCTGGGTGGGTAGGCTTGCAGCGTCTGGTCGGCGGGCATGACGTAGCCGGCGAGCTTGGCCTTCACGCGGCGGAAGCGTTCCTCCAGCGCGGCGTCGGGCTTGTTGGCCCAGGCGGGCGAGGCTTGCAGGTCGGCGGTGAGCGTCGCGACGCGTTCGCCGGAGAGCGGATGCGACTGCATGAAGGGATCGATGTTGGCGGTGCCGAAGCGGTATTCCTGCTGCTGCAATTTCTTGAAGAAGCTCAGCATCCCGCGGCCGGAGACGTTGGCCTCGCGGAGGAATTTCGCGCCGGTGGCGTCTGCAGTCGATTCCTGGACGCGGCTGAACGAGAGGTAGCTGCCCATCGCCGCCTGCTGGCCCGCGGCCATGATGCCGGCGCCTGCTTCGCCGCTGCCGGCCGCCATCGCGGCGAGGCCGAGGACCATCGAGAGCAGGTACATGCCCATTGCCGGCTTGGTGCCGCGGTCGGCGAGGACGACGTGGCCGTCGGCGATGTGGCCGAGCTCATGCGCGATGACGCCCTGGACTTCGTTGGCATTGTCGACGGCCTGGATGAGGCCTGAGTGGACGTAGACGGTCTGGCCGCCGGCAACGAACGCGTTGATCGACTCGTCGTTGATGAGGACGACCTTCACGTCGCGCGTTGAGAGCCCGGCCGCCTTGATCAGCGGATTGGACATCTCCGCGAACATCGTTTCGGTCTCGGCGTCGCGGAGGATCGACTGGGCCTGGAGGGGCGTCGTCCAGAGGAGGAGGGCGGTGGCTGCGGCGGCTACTAGGCGCTTCATATTACGGGGTATCGTCGATTGGGGGCGGGGGGGCAATGGTCGTGCGGTCGGGCGTGCGGTAGAGTGAAGTATAGGAAGTGCAGACGCTGGGAGCTGTTTTGCGGTTCGTTGAGAGTGTGAGTGGCATTGGGGGAGGGGAGCAGGGTTTGGGTGTGTAGGACAGGCGTTTGAGGGGGGGGGGCGCGCGCTGCTTCCTCGTGTTTGCCTGCCCTTGCGGGAGTCGGGCCGCCATGATGTGGCACCTCCCCGGCGGAGGCCGGGGTCCAGTTGGGACACGTCGCTAACTGAGGGCGGCGCTTCGTTATTACCACCTTTCCAACTGGGCCCCGGCCTTCGCCGGGGTGGTGGTTTAGGGGGGGGGCTGGGTGGTGCCTCACTAGCGGAACCCAAACACAGCATTGCTCTTCTGTCGTGTTCACCCGCGAAGGCGGGTGCCCAGTCTGGGTCCCCGCCTTCGCGGGGAAACATGCTCTTGTCGGACGGAGCGTTTCACCGGTGGCTTCGGCGCTTCCTCACAAACGAAAACGGGCGCGGCCTTTCGGTCGCGCCCGTTCTTGATGGCTAGGCTCCGGCGTTAGCCGAAGGTGCGCTGCCACCAGCCCCGGCGGGGGGCGCCGTCGGGGTCGTCGTTGGCGCCGTCGTCGGTACGGGGGGTCGCGACGTCCTGGGGCTGGACTTCGGCCTTGGGCGGGGTGGTTGCGATCGGCTCGGCGAGGGGCTCGCTGGTCGGCGCAGCGTCGCCGGCTTCGACGATCGGCGTCTTCCGCGGGCGACCGCGGGGCTTGGCGACCTTGACGGGGGCTTCCTCGACGACCGGGGCTTCGACCGCTGGGGCTTCGACCACCGCGTCCGACGCCTTGCGACGCGCACGCTTGGGCTTGGGCGCCGACGCTTCGATGGTCTCGGCGGGCGTTGCGCTCACCTCGTCCATCGTCGTTTCCGCAACCGCCTCGCGACGGCGACGACCGGGCTTCGGTGCAGCCGGCTCGGCGGCGACAGGCTCCGGAGCGATCGGCGCCGGAACCACTGGCTCCGGTGCAACCGTCTCGGCGTCCGCTTCGACCGCGCGTGGCTTGCGACCACGACGCGCCTTGGGGGCTGCATCGGCCACCGCCTCGGCGATGTTCGCCGCAGCGGCTGCCGCACGGGCACGCGGACGACGGCGCATCTTCGGACCCTCGGCGACTTCCGCCACCGGGGTTTCCTCGACGACCGGCTCAAACGCGGGCTCGTACGGGGGCTCGGCATAGGTCGACTCGACCGGCTCATACGCTTCCGGCTCGGGTGCCTCGGCGATCAGCTGGGCATCATCGATGCTGCTGACGGCGACCGACTGGCCGTTCTCGGCGCCCTGCTCGTTGCGGCGACCGCCACGACGTCCCCGACGACCGCGACGACGACGACCTTCGCCCTCTGCGCCATTGGCCTGCTCGGCAGGTGCACCGGCCTCGACCATTTCGCCACCGCCGACTTCGACGATATCGCCCTCGACCTCGTCGATCTCCTCGACGTTGGTGTCGGCGTCCTCGAAATTACCGTCCTCGTTGACGCCCTCTGCTGCACCTTCCTCACCGGGACGTGCGCGACCGCGACGACCGCGGCGACGACGACGCTTCTTGCCGCCTTCACCGTCCGCATCGCGAGCCTCACGCGGCGCACGCTGCTCGCCATTGCCTTCGCGGGGCTCACGACCGCCCTCACGACGACGCGGCTGCTCGGCTTCGGCCTCCTCGACCTCTTCCTCCTCGATCTCGTCCTCGATCTCCTCGGGGAGGTCGTCCTCGTCTTCCTCGATGATCTGGACGAACTTCGGCGCGTGCGCGGGCGGCGGGCCGCTGGCCTCGACCGTCATGTGCGCGCCTTCCTCGTCCTGGCCGGGGATGATCTCGACGATCACGCCGTAGCGATCCTCGATCTCGGCGATGTCGGCACGCTTGCGGTTGAGGATGTAGACCGCCGCTTCCTGGCTCGCGCGCAGGGTGAGCAGCGAACCGCGACCGCGGGCGGCCTCGTCCTCGATGAGGCGAAGTGCGGAGATACCCGACGACGATGCGGTGCGAACGAGGCCGGTGCCTTCGCAATGCGGGCAAGCACGCGTCGACGCTTCGAGCACGCCGGTGCGCAGACGCTGGCGGCTCATTTCCATGAGGCCGAACGACGAGATGCGGCCGATCTGGATGCGCGCGCGATCGTTCTTGAGCGCCTCCTTCATCGCCTTCTCGACCTTACGGACGTTGGAATTGTTATCCATGTCGATGAAGTCGATGACGACGAGCCCGGCCATGTCGCGCAGGCGGAGCTGGCGGCCGATTTCCTGGGCTGCTTCGAGGTTGGTCGCGGTCGCGGTCTGCTCGATGCTGTGCTCGCGCGTCGAACGGCCCGAGTTGATGTCGATCGAGACGAGCGCCTCGGTCGGGTTGATGACCAGATAGCCGCCCGACTTCAGCTGGACGACGGGGTGGTACATCGCGGCAAGCTGATCCTCGACGCCGGCGCGCTGGAACAGCGGCACGGGGTCGGCGTAATGCTTGATGCGGCGCGCGTGCGTCGGCATCAGCAGGCGCATGAACTCGCGCGCCTGGCGATAGCCGCCCTCGCCCTCGACGATGACCTCTTCGATTTCCTTGTTGTAGATGTCGCGGATCGCCCGCTTGATCAGGTCGCTGTCGCCGTAGACGAGCGCGGGGGCCGACGCCTTGAGCGTGGCCTCGCGGATGCCGTCCCACAGGCGGGCGAGGTAATCGAAGTCGCGCTTGATCTCGACCTTCGAGCGCTGGAGGCCGGCGGTGCGGACGATGCAGCCCATCGATGGCGGCAACTGCATGTCGGCCATGATCGTCTTGAGGCGCTTGCGATCGCCCGCGTTGCTGATCTTCCGCGAAATGCCGCCGCCGTGCGACGTGTTCGGCATCAGCACGCAGTAGCGACCGGCGAGGCTCAGGTATGTGGTGAGCGCCGCGCCCTTGTTGCCGCGCTCCTCCTTGACGACCTGGACGAGCAGCACCTGGCGGCGATGGATTACGTCCTGGATCTTGTAGCGGCGGCGCAGGTTCATGCGACGCTCGCGCAGGTCCTCGACCGCGGCATCGTCGGCGCTCGGCTTGCGCTTGCGACGGGGTGCTTCGCCACCTTCGCCGCCTTCGAGTTCCTCAGCGACGTCGGGATCTACCCCGCCATCGTCCTCGAAGCGCTCGATGTCGTCCTCGTCGTCACCCTCGTCTTCGTCCGAGTCGTAGTCGGCGCGAAGTGCGGCTTCTTCGGCGGCGTGCTCTGCTTCCTCACGGAGCAGCGCGTCGCGATCTTCCTTGGGGATCTGGTAGTAATCGGGGTGGATCTCGCTGAACGCGAGGAAGCCGTGGCGATTGCCGCCGTAATCGATGAACGCCGCCTGGAGCGACGGCTCGACCCGCGTGACCTTGGCGAGGTAGATATTGCCCTTGAGCTGCTTGCGTTCGGCACTCTCAAAATCGAATTCCTCGATCCGGTTACCCTTGACGACTGCGATCCGGGTCTCTTCCCGGTGGCGTGCGTCGATCAGCATGCGCGTTGTCATTATAGATTCTCCGCGCGCGCGCCGGGCCTGTCGGCAGCCGTCGCGCGCTTGATGGTGGTGCGGTCGGGCACGGACGCCCGGACTCGCGGATGGTGTGCGAAACTGCCTCTGCGCGAAGTGCATGCCGCGGGAACTCTCCCTGCGGCGCCCGCACGACCGCGAGTCCGTCGGCGAAGGCCGGTCGGAGTGCGGGGCGGGGGGAATGCGTCATTCGAGCGTCAACCTGAATTGCCGCGCCGGCGAGAATCCGCTGGCGGGCGTCGAGACCGGCGCATCGCTGGTAAAATCCAGGCGACACACGGCTGTACGACAGGACTAGCACTGCATACCCGATCTCGCAACTAGCCCCGGAACCGTCGCTTTCGTGGGCGTTTCGGCTCGAAATAGGGGCAGCGAGGCGCAGACTTGCCGGGGCGGCAGAGCCTTGCCGGCAAATACATGGCAAACGGCAAATTAACCGCACTGCGCAACCGCGTCTTGTGATGCGAGGCGCTATCGCTCGCTCGCAGAGATCGGATGTATCGATCAAAGGGGTGTAGCATGGGTTTTCGCTGGACCAGCGGCAGGGCCGCACGGCAAGGACGCGAGGTGTTGACGGTCATCGCCCTCATCGCCAGCTGGCTGGCGAGCGTCCCCGCCTGGGCGGCGACCGTGCAGAGCGTCGCGATCAGGGACGGGCGGATCGTCATCCGCTTCGACGAGGCGGTCGGCGATGCCGCCAGCCGCGTGCTGACCGGACCGCGCCAGATCGCGGTCGACGTGTCGGGTGCTACGCCGGGGCGGGAGGTCATGGGGCGCGGTCTGGTGACCGGCGTCACGCAGATGCGCAGCGGGCGATCGGGGATGCGGATGGTGTTCGATCTGGCCGAGCCGGCGATCGTGACCGACGGCGGGTTCGACTCCGACGGGCGCGAGCTGACGCTGGCGTTGCGCACGGTCGATTACGATCAGTTCGCGGAGGCCGGGATCGCCGGGCCGCTGAACTTCTTCCCGTTCAATTTCGGGGCTGCGTCGCGGCCCAAGTACAAGGTCTCGGTGCCGGTGCCGCCCAAGGCGCGGGGCATGAAACTGCCGCGCGTGCAGGGCGACGATACGCGGCCGCTGGTGGTGATCGATGCGGGGCATGGTGGCGTCGATCCGGGCGCGATCGGGCCGAATGGGCTGCGCGAGAAGGACGTGACGCTGAAGGTCGCCAAGGCGATCCGCGATGAGTTGCTGGCGTCGGGGCGCGTGCGCGTGGCGCTGACGCGGAACGACGACCGCTATCTGATTCTGCGCGAGCGGTATGGGGTTGCTCGGCGGTTGAAGGGTGACCTGTTCATCTCGATCCACTGCGACAGCACGGGTTCCGAGAACGCGACCGGGGCGACGGCGTACACGTTGTCGGAGGTGGCGTCCGACAAGGAGGCGGCGCGGCTGGCGGCGCGCGAGAACAAGGCGGACGTGATCTCCGGCGTGAACCTCGGCGAGGCGCCCGCGGACGTGTCGTCGATCTTGATCGACCTGACGCAGCGCGAGACGATGAACGCCTCGGCGACCTTCGCGCGGCTGCTGGGGCGCGAGGCCAGGCCGTTGATGCCGTTGAAGGCGAACTTCCACCGGATGGCGTCGCTGATGGTGCTGAAGGCGCCGGACATGCCGTCGATCCTGTTCGAGACGGGGTATATCTCGAACCCGCAGGACGCTGCGTTCCTCGACAGCGAAGAAGGGCGGCACCGGATCGCGGAGAGCGTCACGCGGGCGGTCGAGGTCCATTTCGCGCGGCGTATGGCGGCGCGGTAGGTTTGGGGAGGGGGTGCTCGCTCCTCCTTGTTCTCCCGCGAAGGCGGGAGCCCAGTCTGGACTCCCGCCTTCGCGGGAGAACAGGCTAGTTACGGTCGATACTGTTTCCTCTGATCGCACATCATGCCACAAGTCGCCCGAATTGCTTTGAGGCTGACCAGATGACCGACGCGACGCGGGGCGTAACCGACACGGGCCCCGAGACCAGCATGCGCGAGCTTACGTTTCGCGGGATCGTGCTCGGCGGGATCATCACGCTGCTGTTCACCGCGGCCAACGTCTATCTCGGGCTCAAGATCGGACTGACGTTCGCGACGTCGATCCCGGCTGCGGTGATCTCGATGGCGGTGCTGCGGCTGTTCAAGGATTCGACGATCCTCGAGAACAACATCGTCCAGACGATCGCGTCCGCCGCGGGCACGCTCGCGGCGATCATCTTCGTGCTGCCGGGCCTCGTGATGATCGGCTGGTGGCAGGGCTTCCCGTTCTTCACCACCGCGGCGATCACGATGTTCGGCGGCGTGCTCGGCGTGCTGTTCTCGGTGCCGCTGCGCCGTGCGCTCGTCGTCGACACGGTGCTGCCGTATCCGGAAGGCCGCGCGGCCGCCGAAGTGCTGAAGGTCGGCGCGGGCAGTCGCGAAGGCGGCGAGGAAAGCGCGCGCGGGCTCGGCATCATCGTCGCCAATGCGGTCGTCTCGGCCGGGTTCGCGATCCTGACGCAGACCAAGCTCGCCGCCGCCGAGGCCGCGACGTGGTTTCGCGTCGGCGCGGGCGCGACCGGGATCTCGGGCGGGCTGTCGTTCGCGTTGCTGGGGGCGGGGCATCTGGTCGGCATCTCGGTCGGCATGGCGATGTTCGCGGGCGTGGTGATCGGCTGGTGGATATTGCTGCCGATCCTGACCTCGGGCGGGAGCGTCACCGGCACCGCGGAAGTGATCGCCAACACCGTGTTCCGGTCGGATGTCCGCTTCTTCGGTGCAGGCGTGATCGGCGTCGCGGCGATCTGGACGTTGCTGAAGATCGCCGGGCCGGTGGTCGGCGGTGTGCGCTCGGCGCTGGCGGCTTCGGCGGCGAAGCGCGGCGGCGAAGTGCTGGCTCTCGAAGAGCGCGACATTCCGATCGGGATCGTCGGGATCGGCTCGCTCGCGATGCTGGTGCCGATCGGCATCCTGCTCTGGACGGTGTTGCAGGGCGGACCGCTGGAGGCGTCGGCGGTTGGGCTGATCGCGGGGAGCCTCGTGTTCATCCTCGTCATCGGCCTCGTGATCGCGGCGGTCTGCGGGTACATGGCGGGGCTGATCGGCGCGTCGAACTCGCCGGTTTCGGGGATCGGCATTCTCGCCATTCTCGCCGCGTCGATCCTGCTGGTGTCGTGGTTCGGCCGCGCGGTCGAGCCGGGGACGACGCAGGCGCTGGTCGCCTACGGGCTGATCGTGACGGGGATCGTGTTCGGGATCGCGACGATCTCGAACGACAATCTGCAGGATCTGAAGACCGGGCAGTTGGTTGGTGCGACGCCGTGGAAGCAGCAGGTCGCCTTGCTGATCGGCGTGGTGTTCGGCTCGATTGTGGTGCCGCCGGTGTTGAACCTGCTGGGGAGCACGCTCGGGTTTGCGGGCGCGCCGGGGGCGGGGCCTAATGCGCTGGCGGCGCCTCAGGCGGCGTTGATCTCGGCGCTCGCGAAGGGCGTGCTGGGAGGCAATCTCAATTGGGCGATGATCGGGTATGGGGCGCTTACCGGCGTGGTCGTGATCGCGGTCGACGAGTTGCTCGGCAAGGCGGGGAAGCTGCGGTTGCCGCCGCTTGGCGTCGGGCTCGGCGTGTATCTGCCGATGTCGGTGACGTTGCCGGTCACGATCGGGGCGGTCGTGGGGTTTGCGTATGATCGTTGGGCGGACCGCGCTCGGAATCCTGAACTCGCCAAGCGGATGGGGGTGCTGACCGCTACCGGCATGATCGTCGGGGAGTCGCTGTGGGGCGTTGGCTTTGCGGGGATCGTGTATTTGACCAACAAGGAGACGCCGTTGGCGCTGGTTGGGGATGGGTTTGCTAGCATGGCGCTGGTTGGCGGGACGGTGTTGTTCGCGGTGCTGACGTGGGTGATGTACAGGCGGACTATGGCGGCTTCGCGCTAGGCGCGTGCCCTCAACCTTCCCACCCGGCAAGCGCCGGGCGGGCCCCTTCCCTCTCCCCCGAGGGGAGAGGGGGTAAGCGAGCGTGTTTCCCCGCGAAGGCGGGGATCCAGACTGGGCTCCCGCCTTCGCGGGAGAACAAGTCCCCCTACCGTTCGTGCTGAGTAGAGACCGAGTAGCTGCACTCGCAGCGTATCGAGGGCTCGTATCGAAGCATGGGTTTCGCGCGCCAACTGTCCTTCGATACGCCCTCTCGATACGCTGCAAGAGCAGCTACTCGATGGCTACTCAGGACGAACGGAAGGAGGAGGGTGTCGGAACGTGATCCACACCCACCCCCGCTCACTTCATCGCAGCGAGCATGTCCTTGATCGGCACGAAGGCAAAGCCCACCGAGCTGTCCGCAATCCCGTACGGCATGAAGATCGTATCGCCATGCTTCAGCGCGCCGCAGCTGTAGACGACGTTGGGCACATACCCCTCACGGTCCTGGTCCTTCGCCGCCAAGATAGGCTGGCTCGTCCGGCCGATCACCTTCGACGGATCGTCCTTGTCGAGCAGCACCGCGCCGATCGAGTATTTTCGCATCGCGCCGACGCCGTGCGTCAGCAGCAGCCAGCCCTCGTCGAGCTCGATCGGCGGGCCGCAATTGCCGATCTGCACCAGTTCCCACGGATATTCGGGCGTCAGGATCTTCTCGCCGTCGTCCCAGTCGGTCAGCGTGTCGGACTTGAGCAGGAACAAATTCTCGCCGTCCTGCCGGCCGATCATCATGTACTGGCCGTTCACCTTCCGTGGGAACAGGGCCATGCCCTTGTTCCGCGCGGCGGGGCCGGTCATCGGCACGAGGTCGAACGCGCGGAAATCGCGCGTGCGCATCAGTTCGGACTGGATCACCGAGCCGTTATACGCGGTGTAGGTGCCGATCCACTCGTAATCGCCGTCCTCGTGCTGGAAGCGGACGATGCGGAGATCCTCGAGGCCCTTCGACTGCGCCTGCGTGATCGGGAAGATCACCGTGCCGCTCAGCGTGCTGTCGCGGTGGCGATAGACGGTGACGGGGCCGATCGGCATCTCGTCCTCGCCGCTGCCGACCGCATCCGTGGCCGTCGCGAACGGCGGCTCGGGCGCGAGCTTCATCTGGTTTTCGCAGGTGATGATGCCCTCGCGGAACGCTACGGAGGAGATGTGACCCTCGCCGACGGCGCGCAGGCTCATCAGGATGCGCATCGAGCCCGGCGGCATGCCCGACTGGTCGAAATGCGGCACCGCGCTGGGGTTCATCAGCGCGGCGGCGGCATAGCTGTATTCGTGGCAGAAATAGGCACCGATCAACTGGCGTTTCTCGTCGCCGATCTCCGCGCCGTTCAGCCCGAGCATGTCCTCGATCTGGTCGTAGCGCGTCATGAACACGCGTCGCGTCTGCCAGTGGCGTGCCTCGAAATCCTTCAGCACGACCTCGAGCTGCGCGCGCGCCTGTGCGGGCGACATTTCCAGCACTTCGCCGACGAGCCGCTCGGTGCGGCTCGGTGCGCCGCCATGACCGCCCCAGGCGATATGGAACGGCCGCACGACGACACGCGAAGGGTCCGCGTGCAGCCGCAGCTGGTGGTTGAACAGATCCATCGTAGCAGTGCCCCGCGTCGTTCCACTCAGCGCACCGTCGCCTGTCAGGCTGTCTCTAGCGTGGCTAGGCGACGACGCGCGCCGCTCCTGCCACGCTTTGCGCTGCCTTTGATACCCCTGAAATCGCACAACTTGCGAGTTGGAGCGCCAAAATCGACTCGGCACCCTGGTTTCGGTTGAGCCCGGTCGGCATCAAACCGTCATAGCAACCACCATCCGCGACGCTCGCGAGCGGCAGGTCGAGGTCGTTGACGCCGAGGAACCACCCGTAGGCGCGCAACGCCTCGTCACGCCAGCGCACGTCCCCGGTCGCGTCATACGCTGCGGCGCACGCATCGACGGTTGCCTGCGCTTCCAGCGGCTGCTGGTCGAACTGCAACGGCTCGGCATAAGGCCGGTTGAAGCTTTCCGACCCGACCGCGCGGAAACGACCCTCGGGCGAAGTCTGCTTGGCGACGATCCAGTCGAGCGTGGCGAGGCCACAGTCGATCAGGTCCTGACGCCCGAGCGCCTGGCCTGCGCGGATCAGCGCCTGCGGGAGGCGCGTATTGTCGTAGGCGAGCACGATCTCGAACCACTGCCATTCCGGACGACGCGCCTTGGCTAGCAGGTCGAGATGGACCTTGGGGAAGGCTTCGAGGATCGACAGCGACAGCTGGTGGCCGGGCTTGGCCTCCAGCATCGCCGCAGCGCCGAGCATCGCGAACGCCTGCGCGCGAAGGCTACCGAGTTCGAGCGCCATCGACGCGGTCGAATCGAACATCGCCGTCGCCCAGTCGCGGTGCTTGGCGGCCTGCGCATCGCGCGCGGTGACGCCGAGCGACCAGAGCGTGCGGCCGTTCGAATCCTCCGACCCCGAATCCTCGCACCAGGTGCGATCGAAGTTCATGAAGTTGCGGAACCGGCGCGTGTCCGGGTTCCAGGCGTATTGCACGAATGATGCGTAGATCGTCATCCACTTGTCGCGGGTGACGTCGTCGAGATCGGGCAGTGCGCTCATCAGCATCAGCGCGCGGCAATTGTCGTCGATGCAGTAGCCGTGGCGACGATCGGGGATCGAATAGATCGAATGCTGGAGCATGCCGGTTGAATCGCTCATCCGCTCGACCGCGGCGAAATCAGGCGTCAGCTGCTTCAGCGGGGCTGGAACCTTGGCGAGGCGAAAAGGGCGCGCCGCCACGATCGCACGGATCTCCGTCATCATCGCCTCGGCGAGCTTCGGCCAGATCATCGTGCGGCCGCGCGCATAAGCACGCTCGGCGAGACGGTTGCGATCGCGGTCGTTCGACATCAGCGCATCGATCTCGCGCGCGAACGCGTCGACGTCACCGAACGGGACGAGCACGCCGTGGCCATCCGCGAGGATCTCGGTCGCGTGCACGTACGGCGTCGAGATGACGGGCTTGCCGACGCCGATCGCGTAGCTGAGCGTGCCCGACGTGATCTGCGCGGGGTTGGTGTAGGGCGTCACATAGACGTCCGCCGCCTGGAGATAGTCGAGCAGTTCGCCATGCTCGAGGAAAGCGTCGACGAACGAGACGTTGTCGGCGACGCCCTTCTCGGCGGCGAGCGCCTTCAGCTTGTCGCGGTACTTCTCGCCCTCGTACGCGACGAGGTTCGGGTGCGTCGCGCCGAGCACGACGTACAACAGGTCGGGATGCTTCGCGATCACCGCGGGCAGCGCGTTGATGACCGTCTCGATCCCCTTGTTGGGGGCGAGCAGGCCGAACGTCAGCATGACTTTCCGGCCTTCCCAGCCGAACTTGTCCTTCAGCATGGCCGGATCGAGCAGGTCGCGATCGGGCACGCCGTGCGGGATCATGACGATCTGGCGCGAATTGGCGCCGTAGACGCGCTGGAGGATGTCGCGGCCACGCTCGGCCATGACGACCACGCGGGCAGCCCGACGCAGCAACCCTTCGAGCACGCGGCGCTCGTCGGCGTTGGGCTTTTCGAGGATCGTGTGCAGCGTGACGATGACCGGCAGCGTCGTGCGATCGAGCAGTGCGAGGATGTGCTCGCCGGCCGGGCCACCGAAGATGCCGTATTCGTGCTGGAGCCAGATCGCCTGCGCGCCGCTCGCCTCGATCTTGCGCGCGGTGTCGATATAGGCCGACAGATCGGGCTCGGGGATCGTGCCCGTGACTTCGGCCGGGTAGTCGTATTTGCCGGGATGATCGTCCATCGCATAGACGTCGACCGCGATCTCGGGGAAGCGCGCGCGCATGGCCGTGAAAACGTCGGTCGTGAAGGTGGCGATGCCACACTGTCTCGGCAGGAAATTACCGATCAGCGCCAGTCGCGCGATATTCCCACCGTCCGCCGGTTTCACCATACCCTGTCCCTCGTTTGAGCGCGCACTTCTGGGAAAACCCGGTCGCGCATCCATTTGAACGGTTCAGGTAGCATAAAGTTTCATCACATACTGCAGTGCAGCACGGGAATACTAACAACCCACGTCAAACCGGTTTTATGCGTGCCTCATCCGCGACCGCGATAGGAGGCGACTCCCTGGTCCGGCAGCCACAGATCTTGCGGCGGTGCACTCGATTGCCAGAACACGTCGATCGGGATCCCGCCACGCGGATACCAATAGCCGCCGATGCGCAGCCACACCGGTTTCATCTCGTCGAACAGGCGCTCGCCGATGCCGACGGTGCAGTCTTCGTGGAACCCGGCATGGTTGCGGAAGCTGCTCAGGAACAGTTTGAGCGACTTGGATTCGACGATCGTCTCGCCGGGGACATAGTCGATGACGAGGTGCGCGAAGTCGGGCTGGCCGGTGACGGGGCAGAGCGACGTGAACTCGGGCGCCGCGAACCGCACGAGATACGTCCGGCCCGGCCGCGGGTTCGGAACATAATCGAGCACGGCCTCTTCTGGAGAGGCAGGGAGGGCGCTGTTCTGGCCGAGATGCAATGGGTTCTGGGGAGCGGTCATGTGCCGCCATGTAGGATGCGATGACGCGCAAGAAAACCACACTCGTACCGATCCTCGGCGACCAGCTCACGATCGACCTCGCCTCGCTGCGGGACTGTGATCCCGAAACCACGATCGTGCTGATGATGGAGGTCGACGAGGAGACGACCTATGTCCGCCACCACAAGCGCAAGATCGCGTACATCCTGTCGGCGATGCGGCACCATGCCGAGGCGCTGCGCGAGGCCGGTTGGACGGTCGAATACACGCAGCTCGACGACCCCGACAATGCGGGCAGCTTCACCGGCGAGATCGCGCGTGCGGTCGAGCGGCATGACCCGGAGCGGATCGTCGTCACCGAGGGCGGCGAGTGGCGTGTGATGGCGATGCTCGAAAGCTGGGAAACGCTGTTCGGGATCCCGGTCGAGATCCGCAGCGACGACCGCTTCCTTGCCAGCCATGCCGAGTTCGAGACCTGGGCGGCGGAGCGCAAGTCGCTGACGATGGAGTGGTTCTATCGCCAGATGCGGACGCGCACCGGGCTGTTGATGGCCGCCGGCAAGCCCGAGGGCGATCGCTGGAACTTCGACAAGGAGAACCGGAAGCCCGCGAAGAACGACCTGCTGATGCCGCGCCCGCTGGTCTTCGCGCCGGATGCGATCACGAAGGACGTGCTGGCGCTGGTGGCGGAAAGGTTCGCAGATCATCCGGGGAGCCTCGACGGGTTCGAGTACGCCGTGACCGCGACCGATGCCGAGCGGCAGGCGGCGAATTTCTTCAAGCACGCGCTCGCGCAGTTCGGCGATTACGAGGATGCGATGCTCACGGGCGAGCGGCATCTGTGGCACTCGATCCTGTCGCCGTATATCAATTCGGGGCTGCTAGATCCGCTCGACCTGTGCCGGCGCGCGGAGGCGGAATATCGCGCGGGCCGCGCGCCGCTGAATGCGGTCGAGGGGTATATCCGCCAGATCATCGGCTGGCGCGAATATATGCGCGGGATCTACTGGCGCGAGGGGCCGGAGTACGTCGAACGCAACTTCCTCGACCATCACCGTGAGCTGCCCGGCTGGTACTGGACCGGCGAGACCGACATGCACTGCCTGCGCGAGGCGATCGGCCAGACGCTGGAGACCGCGCACGCGCATCACATCCAGCGGCTGATGGTGACGGGCAATTTCGCGCTGCTGATCGGCGCGGACCCCGCCAAGGTGCACCTCTGGTATCTGGAAGTGTATGTCGACGCGTATGAATGGGTCGAGCTGCCCAATACGCTGGGGATGAGTCAGTTCGGGGATGGCGGGCTGCTCGGGTCTAAGCCGTATATCTCGTCGGGCGCGTATATCGACCGGATGTCCGATTATTGCGGGACGTGCCGGTATAACGTGAAGCAGCGGATCGGGCCCGATGCGTGCCCGTTCAACGCGCTCTATTGGGATCTCCTCGCGCGGCACGCGGACAAGCTCGGGCGCAACAACCGGCTGGCGATGCCGTATCGCAACTGGGCGAAACAGTCCGAGGCGGACCGCGAGGCGACGCGTGCGCAGGCGGCTGGGTTCCTCGCCTCCCTCGACGCGAGCGGCCCGGCTGGATACTGACCGATCGAGCACAAGGAGCCGCATATGGACGCGTTGGTAAGCACCGAATGGCTGGCGAACGAACTGGGCGCGAGTGATCTTCGGATCGTCGACGCGACCTACGCCGAGGGTCGCGATGCGGCGGCGGAGTATGAGGCGGCGCATATTCCCGGCGCGGTGTTCATGAACCTCAGCGAGTTGCGCGATACCGACAGCGACCTGCCGAATACTCTGCCCTCGGCGGAGAAATTCGCGAGCCGGATGCAGACGCTGGGGCTCGGCGATGGCAGCCGGATCGTGCTGTACGACAGTTCGCCCTGGCACACGGCCGCGCGCGCGTGGTGGATGCTCAGGCTGTTCGGTGCGCACAATGTGGCGATCCTCGACGGCGGACTGGCCAAATGGCAGGCCGAGGGGCGCGAGATCGCAACGGGGAAAGAAACGCCGCGGCATCGGCACTTCACGACCTGGGCCGACCTGAAGGGCGTGCGCGATCTCGACCAGATGAAGGCGAACGTCGCAAGCGGTGCGGAGCAGGTGCTCGACGCGCGCTCTGCGACGCGTTTCACCGGCGCTGAGGAAGACCCGCGGCCGGGCACCGCGCCGGGGCATATTCCGGGCTCCAAGAACCTGCCGCAGGGCGCTGTGTTCAACGCGGACGGTACGTGGAAGACGGGCGACGCGCTGAAGGTCGAGTTTGACAAGGCGGGCATCAACCTGGCGAAGCCGATCGTGATGACCTGCGGCTCCGGCATCACCGCGTCGGTCCTTGCGTTCGGCGCGCACCTGCTCGGCAACGACGCGGCGCTGTACGATGGCAGCTGGTCCGAATGGGGCGGCGATCCCGAGACACCCAAGGCGACAGGAACGGCATGAGCGACACGAACAAGCCGGTCGGTGACGCGACTAAGGTCGTCCTCGCCGGCCGTCGCCCGGAATGGACTCAGGGCATCGTCAGCCCGCCGGTCTGGCGCGCCTCGACGATCCTCTATGATTCGGTCGGCCACCTCCGCGAAAGCGCCACGCGCGATACGCATCACCGGCTGTTCTACGGGCGCAAGGGCACGCCGACGCAGTGGAGCCTCGCCGACGCCCTGACCTCGCTCGAGCCCGGCGCGGAGGGGACGTTCCTCTATTGCTCGGGCGTTGCGGCGATCGCGGCGGCGTTGTTGTCGGTGCTGTCCCCAGGCGACGAACTGCTGCTGGTCGACAGCGCCTACGACCCGACGCGCGGCATGGCAGGCGGGCTGCTCAAGCGGTTCGGGATCACCACGCGCTATTACGACCCGATGATCGGCGCGGGCATCGCCGACCTGATCGGCGAGAACACGCGGGCGATCTTCATGGAAAGCCCGGGCTCGTTGAGCTTCGAGGTGCAGGACGTTCCCGCAATCGTCGCCGCCGCCAAGGCGCGCGGCGTGACAACGTTGCTCGACAACACCTGGGCCACGCCGCTGTTCTTCCCGGCGATCGAGCGCGGCGTCGACCTGACGATCCTCGCCGGCACCAAGTACGTCGTCGGCCATTCGGACGTCATGCTCGGCTCGGTCACCGCCGCGCCCGGCCATTTCAAGAAGCTCCGCGAGACGAGTTTTCAGCTCGGCCAGGTCGCGAGCCCCGACGATTGCTGGCTCGGCAGCCGTGGCCTGCGCACGATGGCGATCCGCCTCGCGCAGCACCAGTCGAGCGCGCTGACCATCGCGAAGTGGCTCCAAGGCCGGCCCGAAGTCACACAGGTCCTTCACCCCGCTCTTCCAGATTGCCCCGGCCACGACCTGTTCGTCCGCGACTTCAAGGGCTCCAGCGGCCTGTTCTCGTTCGTCCTCAACGGCGGCGATGAGGCGTCCCGTGCCGCCCTGATCGATACACTCCAGCTGTTCGGCATTGGCTATAGCTGGGGCGGTTTCGAAAGCCTCGCCATCCCCGCCGACCCACACCGCTATCGCAGCGTCACCAAGCGCGAAGCCGCAGGCCCGATGGTCCGCCTCCAGATCGGCCTCGAAGACCCCGCCGACCTGATCGCCGATCTTGAAGCCGGGCTCGCAGCCTTCTCTGCCGCAAAGGTCTAGACGATTTCCGATCGAGGTGTGTCCGCGCAGGAGGCCGACGCACCCATCTTCGGCCTCGCGTTCCAGGCCGAGCTGGACGCGCTGTTCCGCTGGCGCCGCGACGTCCGGCGGTTTCGGCGCGATGCGTTGCCGGCCGGGCTGCTCGACCGGTTGCTGGCGACGGCGAACACCGCCCCGTCTGTCGGACTCAGTCAGCCGTGGCGGTTCGTCACGGTCGACGACCCCGCCCGCCGCGCCGCGGTCCGTGCCGAGTTCGAGGCGTGCAATGCAGCGGCGTTGGCGATGCAGGACGAGACGCGGGCGGCGAACTACGCGCGGCTAAAGCTCGCGGGGCTCGAACAGGCGCCGTGTCATATCGCAGTGTTCGTCGAACCCGACCCGGCGCAGGGCCACGGTCTCGGCCGCCGGACCATGCCCGAAGCCGTCGCCTATTCCGCGGTTATCGCGGTCCATACGCTGTGGCTGGCCGCTCGCGCGCAGGGGATCGGCCTGGGCTGGGTCTCGATCCTCGACCCGTCGCGCATCCGCGCGATCCTCGACGTGCCGGAGACTTGGCACCTCGTCGCGTATCTCTGCATCGGCTATCCCGAGACCGACGCCGTCATCCCCGAACTCGAGCGCGAGGGTTGGGAAAACCGACGGTCGATTAACGTCCTAGCACGCTGAACGCACGTTGGACGCGACGGCTGTCTTTGAAATGAGTGTGGCGGTTGCGCAACATGCGTGCTGTCAAAGCCCGATTGTACGCAAGATTCGCTTGTGCGGCACACCATGGGCTGTCATCGCGGTGTCACCGTTGGAAAGACCGCACTGGGGTTCGGCCCCGAAAGATGCGGCGTTCACGGATGCAGGGCGGACATCGACTTCCGGTATCGAAAGGGAAACGATGCGCTTCACCACACTTCTTCTCGGCGGCATTGCTTTGGCTGCCGCAACGCCAGCGTTCGCGCAGGACGACACCGCACCTCCCAAGGAGGTCACGGTCAGCGGCGCGGTCGGGCTCGTCAGCGACTATCGCTTCCGCGGTGTGTCGCAGTCGGACGAGAACCTCGCCGTCCAGGGCGGCATCACGATCACGCACAAGAGCGGGCTGTACATCGGCACCTGGGGTTCCAACCTCGCAGGCTGGGGCACGTTCGGCGGCGCCAACATGGAGCTCGATCTGATCGCAGGCTACAAGGTGCCGGTCGGCGGCGGCGCACTCGACGTCGGCGCGACCTGGTACATGTACCCGAGCGGCTTCGACAACACCGACTTCATCGAGCCCTATGCCAAGCTGTCGGGCACCGTCGGTCCGGTCGCATTGCTCGCCGGTGTCGCCTATGCCCCCAAGCAGCAGGCGCTCGGGCCGTGGTACACTAACGGTGCCTCGGTGGCGGTCGGCTATGACCGGGTCAATGCCAAGGACGACAACCTGTATCTCTGGGGCGACGTCAGCAGCGGGATCCCGAACACCGGGCTGACCGTGAAGGCGCATGTCGGCTATTCGAACGGCAACAAGGGCCTTGGCCCGTTCGCGACCAGCGTGTCGCCAACGGGCGAGTATTGGGACTGGCTGTTCGGTGCGGACTACGTGATCCCGACGACCCCGCTGACGCTGGGCGTGGCGTATGTCGACACCGACATCGGCAAGGGCGAGTCGGCGTATTTGCAGCCTAGCTTCAGCCGAGGCCAGGACGGCAATGGTTCGATCGCCAACGGCAAGGTGCTGGTGTCGCTGACCGCCGCGTTCTGATCGCCTGAGGAGAGGGCGCGGCGAGCTTTCCGCGCCCATCAACCTGAAAGCTTGTTTCCCCGCGAAGGCGGGGACCCAGTCTGTGCTCCCGCCTTCGCGGGAGAACAAGGAAGGGCGCTCTGAGATTGCATCAGGGCCTTCAACTTTTTGATCGCCCCACCCGACCCGTCATCCTGGGCTCGACCCAGGATCCAGAGCCGCACGCGCCGCGCTCATGGCTCTGAATCCTGACTTTCGTCAGGATGACGGGGGTGGCGGCGGAACGAGCCGTCAGACACGAAGAAGGGCGGCCCCGCGAGGAGCTGCCCTTTTTCGTTAGCCGTTAGGGTTCGATCAGTTTGCGGTGGTCTTCGCGTCCTGGCCATCGCCCTCTGGTGCTGCGACGATGTCGCGCGTCGTCGAACCCTTGTCGACCACCGTCGTGCCGGGATCGCCTGCGCTCGAGCGGATGCCGGGATCGTCGTTGTCGGCGCCCGCATCAGCGACGACACCCGACTCGGCCGGGCTGCGCGCAGCGGCCCCACCGAACAACGCGTCGAGCGTCTGCGCGTTGGCGGCGGTATCCTGCGGGCGGGCGGCACCGGGCTGCGGCGGGACCAGCGCGAAGTCGGGCGGGATCACGAGCGGCGCCTGGCGCGCGACGGCGAACTCGTCCGGGCGTGCGCGATCGAGGCTACGGCCTGCCCCGCAACCACTGAGCAGCGCGACGCAGGTGAGGCCGGCGGCCAGGGGTACGAACTTACGCATGGGAATTCTCCACAGGGGGCTTCTCGCGCACGAGGAGCGCCCGAACAAGCAGGACGAGCACGCCGACAGTAATCGCTGCATCGGCGACATTGAAGACCAAAAACGGACGCCACTCGCCGATATGCAGGTCGCAGAAATCGACGACATAGCCGAGCCGGATCCGGTCGAGGATATTGCCGATCGCCCCGCCAAGCACGAAGCCGAGCGCGACCTGATCGGCGGGGTTCTTCTCACGCGTCATCCACACGGCCACACCGACCGCGATCGCGCCGGTCAGCAGCACCAGTGCCCAGCGGGTGAGGTGGCCGTCGGCGGGGAGCAGCCCGAGCGAGATGCCGATGTTGGGGACGAAGCGCAGGTCGAAGAACGACGTGATCGTCTGCGAATCGCCGAGCGAGTCGATCCCGAGCGGCTTGGTCACCGCCCATTTGCTGAGCTGGTCGGCGAGGAACAGCGCGATCGCCGCGCCGAACCCGGCCTTGGGCAGATTACGCATCGGCCACTACCTCGTCGCATCGGTTGCAGAGTTCGCCATCGACGGTCACCTCGGGGAGGTGGCGCCAGCAGCGGCCGCATTTGTGGAAGTCGGTGCGCGTTACGGTGACCGCGTCGCCCGGCGTGACCTTGGCGACGATGAAGGCTTCGGCCAGTTCCGCAGCTTCAGTTGGCGCGAGAGGCGACATCGATTTGATTGTGACCTCTGCCTCCAAACTCGAACGCACGGTCTTTTCCCGACGCATTGGCTCGATCGCTTCGGTAACCGTTTCGCGAAGTGCACGGATCTGCGTCCACTTCTTCCCGACCTCGACGCCGTCCTCCACCTCTGGCAGCGCCGGCCATTCGAGATAGTGTACCGAGCTGTCGTCGTTGGGGAAGCGCGACTGCCATACCTCTTCCGCGGTGAAGCAGAGGACGGGCGCAGCGTAGCGGACCAGTGCGTGGAACAGCACGTCGAGCACCGTGCGGTACGACCGGCGCTTGATGTCGCCCGGCGCGTCGCAATAGAGCGAGTCCTTGCGGATATCGAAGAAGAACGCGGACAGGTCCTCGTTCGCAAAGTCGGTCAGCAGGCGTGTGTAGCGGTTGAACTCGTACGCTTCCGCCGCCTGGCGCAGTTCGGTGTCGATCATGCCGAGGCGGTGGAGCACGTAACGCTCGAGTTCGGGCATGTCGGACACGGCGACGCGCTCGGACTCGTCGAAGTCTTCGAGCGCGCCGAGCATGTAGCGGAACGTGTTGCGCAGCTTCCGATACGCGTCGGAGGCGGTGGCGAGCACTTCCTTGCCGATCTTCACGTCGTCGAAATAGTCGGTCGAGGCGACCCACATGCGCAGGATGTCGGCGCCGGACTCGCCGATGATCTTGAGCGGATCGACGACGTTGCCGAGCGACTTCGACATCTTGCGGCCCTGGCCGTCGAGCGCGAAGCCGTGCGTGAGGACCGCGTCATAGGGCGCGCGACCGCGCGTGCCGCAGCTTTCGAGCAGCGACGACTGGAACCAGCCGCGATGCTGGTCGGAGCCTTCGAGATACAGGTTCGCGCGCGTTCCCTCGCCGTAGCGTGCTTCGACGGTGAAGACGTGCGTGCAGCCAGAGTCGAACCAGACGTCGAGAATGTCCTTCACGACCTCATAGTCGGCGAGGTCGTAGTCGGGGCCGAGCAGCGCCTGGTGGCCGTCCGAATACCACGCATCCGCGCCGTTCTGGCGGAAGGCTTCGACGATGCGTGCGTTGACGGCGGGGTCGTTGAGGTACTGGCCGGTGGCGCGGTCGACGAACAGCGCGATCGGCACGCCCCAGGCGCGCTGGCGCGAGATGACCCAGTCGGGGCGGCCCTGCACCATCGACGTGATCCGGTTTTCGGAGCGTGCGGGGATCCAGGTGGTCGCGGCGATCGCATCAAGCGCGATTTCGCGGAGGGTGGCGCCGTTGCCAGCTTCTGACTCCCTCTTCCCGTCGGGGAGAGGGCTGGGGTGAGGGGTCGTTCCAAGCGCAGCATTGCTGGGCTGCCCCTCACCCCGACCCTCTCCCCGGAGGGGAGAGGGAGCAGGAGCATCCATCGGGATGAACCATTGCGGGGTCGCGCGGAAGATCACTTTCGCCTTCGAACGCCACGAATGTGGGTAGCTGTGCTTGAAGTCGTCGCTCGCCGCGAGCAACGCGCCGGCATCGCGCAGGTCAGTGCAGATCGGGCCGTCCGCGCTCACGAACTTCTTGTTGATGACGCTGCCCTGGCCGCCGAGCCATGCCCAGTCCGCGCGGTACATCCCGGCGCCGTCGATCGCGAAGACCGGGTCGATGCCGTATTGCTTGCAGAGTTCGAAATCGTCCTCGCCGTGGTCCGGCGCCATGTGGACGAGCCCGGTGCCCGCATCGGTCGTGACGAACTCGCCGGGGAGGAACGGCCGCGGCTTCGCGAAGAACACGCCGAGTGCGTGCATCGGGTGCCGTGCGGTGGCGTCGGCGAGGTCGGAGCCCTTCCCGCGCCAAAGGATCGCAGCGCCATCTTCCTCCCCGTCACCCCGGCGGAGGCCGGGGCCCACCTCACCGCGGTCTCCCTCGTTGGTAAGTGGGTCCCGGCCTCCGCCGGGATGACGGGAGGGGAGGGTACGGGCAAAAAAGCTGTCGATCAGCGCATCTGCGATCAGGTAACGGCGATCGCCGTCTGCCAGCAGAACATACTCGATCTCAGGACCATAGCTCAGCGCCTGGTTCACCGGGATCGTCCACGGCGTGGTCGTCCAGATCACCGCATGCGCGCCGACCAGTTCGGGCGCGTTCGGCGCAGAGTCGATCTCGAACGCGACGTCGATCTGTGTGGAGACGATGTCCTCATACTCGACCTCGGCCTCGGCGAGCGCGGTCTTCTCGACCGGCGACCACATCACCGGCTTGGCGCCGCGGTACAGTTGCCCGCTCTCGGCGAACTTCAACAGCTCGCCGACGATCGCGGCTTCCGCCTCGTACTTCATCGTCAGGTACGGATCGGCCCAGTCGCCCATCACGCCGAGCCGCTCGAACTCGGCCTTCTGCACGGCGACCCATTTCTCGGCATAGGCGCGGCATTCGGCGCGGAACTGGTCGACCGGCACGTCGTCCTTGTTGAGCTTCTTCGCGCGATACGCTTCCTCGACCTTCCACTCGATCGGCAGGCCGTGGCAATCCCAGCCGGGGACGTACGGCGCGTCCTTGCCCATCAGCGATTGCGAGCGGACGATGATGTCCTTGAGGACCTTGTTCATCGCGTGGCCCATGTGGATGTCGCCGTTCGCGTAGGGCGGGCCGTCGTGCAGGATGAACCGCTCGCGCCCGAGCCGCTGTTCGCGCAACCGGTCGTAGATGCCGAGCTTGGCCCAGCGCTCCAGGATCGCCGGCTCCTTCGCGGCGAGGCCCGCCTTCATCGGGAAGTCGGTCTTCGGCAGGAAGACGGTGTCGCGGTAATCGCGGGCGGGCGCGGGAGTATCGGTCATAAGTACGGCGCACTTAGCCGAGCGCGACGCACGTTGCCATCCCCTCTCCCTCGGGGAGAGGGGCAAGCTGCGAAGCGACGCGGGCGAGGGCACGGGCGGAGAATTCAGCCGTTTTGGGCTGGCGTGCCCTCACCCTCCCACGCTTCGCGCGGGCCCCTCCCTCTCCACTGAAGGGAGAGGGGTTTTACGCCAGTATCTCTCTTGCTCGCGCGCAGTCGGCATCCATCTGCGTCGTCAGCGCTTCGAGGCTGTCGAACTTCGCCTCCGGCCGAAGATACTCGACCAGCAAAACCTCGACGCGGCGGCCGTACAGGTCCTCCGAGAAGTCGAAGAAATACGGCTCCAGCAATTCCTTCGGCGGATCGAAACTCGGGCGGATGCCGAGGTTCGCCGCGCCCTTGAGTACGCGGCCGTCATCCAGCCGCCCGGTCACGGCATAGATCCCGTACGCCGGGCGGAGGTAATTCCCCATGTCGAGATTGGCGGTCGGATAGCCGATCGTGCGACCGAGCTTGTCGCCGTGCTGCACCACGCCCTCGATCGTGAACGGCCGCGTGAGCAGCCGCGTCGCGGTCGCCATGTCGCCGCTGCGCAGGGCGTCGCGGATCCGCGTGGACGAGACGGTCTCGCCGTTCAGCGCGACCGCGCCGACGGTCTCCGCGCGAAAACCGTGGACCGGGCCCCGCGAGGCGAGCGTGTGGACGGTGCCGGCCTTGCCCTTGCCAAAGGTGAAGTCCTCGCCGGTGACGACGCCGCCGATGCGGAGATTGTGCTCGAGCCGCTGGGCGATGAATTCTTCGGCGGTCAGCGCGGCAAGATCGCCATCGAAATGGAACACCACCATCGCGTCGGCGCCGGCGTCGGCGAACAGCCGCTCGCGCTGGTCGAGCGTGCTGAGGCGGAAGGGTGCCGTGTCGGGGCGGAAATGCCGCACCGGGTGCGGATCGAACGTCGCCACCAGCGCGGGCCGGCCCTCGGCTTTGGCCCAGGCGATCGCGCGCGCGACCACCGCCTGGTGACCGAGGTGGAATCCATCGAAATTGCCCAGCGCGACGATCCCGTTCGCGAGATGCGAAGGAATGGACGCGCCGCCGTCGAGCCGCTGCATGCGCGGTTCATTAAAGAGGCGCTGCGGAAGGCGATAGTCCCTCCGTATCGATGCCTCATCGCACGGCCGCCTCTCTGGCGACGACTAAAGTCCGGCCTTGGCACACAGCGCGACGCGCCCGCGTGACCGTTGCATCGCGCTGCATATAGTAGCGGGTGGAACCAAACTCTGCGGGGCAGGGGGTAGGCTAGTCGCTGCCGATGGGGCATGGCGTCCGCGTCTAACGAGGTGAGCTAGCAGATGGACGACCGAGCGACGATGCCGCGGATCGCGGGGCCCGAGGATCATGTCGTCGTCGTCGGGGGCGGGTTCTCCGGCGCGCTGTTCGCGGTCAATCTGATGCGGCACGAGGGGCCGCGCGTGACCTTGATCGAACGGCGAGACCGGCAGCTCGCGCGGGGCGTCGCGTATAGTGCCGCGCATCCCGATCACCTGTTGAACGTCCGTGCCGGCAACATGAGTGCGCTGCCCGACGATCCCGATCACTTCGTCCGCTGGCTGGAGGCGCACGGCAAGGGCGACCGCAAGACCTTCGTCCCGCGCACCACCTATGGCGCGTATCTGCGCGAATTGCTCGATGCGGCGATCGCGGCGTCGGACGGCCGGCTGGTGCATGTCGAGGGCGAGGTCTGCGCGATCGATCCGGTCGAAGACGACGGGGTGACGCTGACGATGGCGGACGGGCGCAAGATCGCCGCCGATACCGCGGTGCTCGCACTCGGCAACCTGCCACCGCACACGCCGCCGGGGTTGAAGCCGGACGCGCTGCCGGCCGGTGTCTATTACGCGGACCCCTGGGCGGCCAACCTCGCCGAGGGGCTGGGCGCGGACGATACCGTCGTGCTGGTCGGGACGGGGCTGACCGCGATCGATGCGGCGTTGCTGCTCGATGCGCAGGGGTTCGCCGGAAACATCCTGGCGATGTCGCGACGCGGGCTGTCGCCGCGGCGGCATGTCGATGGTGCTCCGGCGCATCGCGGTGTTTCGGACAAACCGCAGGGTGGGCTGACCGACCTCGTCCGCCATGTTCGTGCACGCGCTGCGCAGGAAGGGTGGCGTTGCGCCGTCGACGAGCTTCGTCCTGTCACGCAGATGCTGTGGGCAGCAGCGTCGCAGGAGGTGCGCGGGCGCTTCCTTCGTCATCTACGGCCCTATTGGGACGTCCATCGCCACCGCCTCGCACCGGCCGTTGCCGACCGCGTAGAAGCACTCGTCGAGACCGGGCGGCTGAGCTTCGCAGCGGGGAAGATCGTCTCGGCCGAAGCCGACGGGACCCAGGCAAAGCTGACGTGGCGACCACGGGGCGAGACCGACCCGGTCGTCACGCGCGCGGCGCGGATCGTGAACTGCACCGGGCCGCAGGGTGACCTCTTGCGGTCGGAGGAACCGCTCGTGAAGCACCTGCTCGCGGCCGGTGCGATCCGCCCCGATCCGCTTCGGCTCGGCGTCGACGTCGATGCGCAGTCACGCACGATCCGTACCGCTGGGACGCCCGACGACCGGATCCACTGCATTGGGCCGATGACCCGCGGCGGATTGTGGGAAGTCGTCGCGGTGCCCGATATCCGCGTACAGAGCTGGGATCTCGCGCGCCGCCTGTCCAACGCGCAATGGGTCGGCGGCGAAGGTCTTTGACCGCGATCCGGCGCTTTTTCTCGAGTGATGCCGCGGGCGCCATCGTGCTGCTCGCGGCGGCGATAGCGGCATTGATCGTTGCAAATTCACCCCTCGCATCAACGTACTTCGCGACGTTGCACCACGTAGTCGGCGGGATGAGCGTCCATCACTGGATCGACGACGGTTTGATGGCGCTGTTCTTCCTGCTGATCGGGCTGGAGGTAAAGAGCGAGTTCGTCTCGGGGCATCTCTCGACCTGGGACGAGCGCATCATGCCCGGGGCGGCGGCGCTCGCGGGCATGGCGGTGCCGGCGTGCATTTACCTGCTGGTCAACGTCGGTACGCCGGAGAACCTGCGCGGCTGGGCGATCCCGGCGGCGACCGACATCGCGTTCGCGCTCGGCATCCTGGCCCTGCTCGGGTCGCGTGTGCCGACCTCGTTGAAGGTGCTGCTGACGGCGATCGCGGTGATCGACGACCTGCTCGCGATCCTCGTCATCGCGCTGTTCTATACCGGTCATATCGCGCTGCTGCCGCTGCTTGCGGCGGGCGCTGGGCTCGGCGTTCTCGTCATCCTGAACCTGTCGGGCGTGCGGTCGCTGGTGCCGTATCTGCTGATCGGCGCGGGGATCTGGTACGGTGTCTTGCTGTCGGGTGTCCATGCGACACTCGCCGGCGTGGCGGTTGCGATGACGATCCCGCTACGGACCGGGGACGGCCAGCCACCGCTCAAACGTCTCGAGCACGCGCTCCAGCCCTGGTCGAGTTTCCTGATCGTGCCGGCGTTCGGGTTCGCCAATGCGGGCATCGCGTTCGGCGGGATGGTGGCGGCGGACGTGATCTCGCCGCTGCCGGTCGGGATCATGCTCGGGCTGTTCCTCGGCAAGCAGATCGGCATCTTCGCGACGATCCGCGGTCTCGTGACGTTCCGGCTGGCCGAGGCGCCCAAGAACGCGAGCTGGACGCAGGTGTACGGCATGGCAGTGCTGTGCGGGATCGGTTTCACGATGAGCCTGTTCATCGGCGGGCTCGCCTTCGCCGGCGCACCGCACGCGATGGACGCGGTGAAGGTCGGCGTTTTCGCGGGCTCGATCCTGTCGGGCATCGCGGGCTGGCTGATCCTTCGCCGCACCGTATAGTAAGTCGGTAATGCTGATCGGCACTGAGCCGGCATCACCCCGGCGGAGGCCGGGGCCCAGTTGGGCGACGTTGCCATCGGCGTGTGCGCTTCGTCACAACGACCTTATCACCTGGGCCCCGGCCTCCGCCGGGGTGGTGCATCTCGGCCAGTACGGTAGCCGTCGATAATTCCGACAATACTACGCGAAACATATGCTCCGGCACGGCAATCGATCTCGAATTGCTACGTCGCCGGAGCCTAATTGCCAGTCCTCGCGAACCGCCATCCTTCCGGCGGCGCGCGCATGGGGACCGCAATGCACATTCTTCGTTTCACCGCCGCCGCTAGCCTGATCGCTGGCCTCGCCACGCCCGCGTTCGCACAGGATACCGCGCCGCCGTCACCCGTGACCGTCAGTGGTTCGGCGACGCTCGCGACCGACTATCGCCTGCGCGGCGTGTCGCAGTCGGACAAGGACGGCGCGATCCAGGGCGGGCTGACGATCACGCATCAGAGCGGCGTGTATGTCGGCGCCTGGGGCTCGAACCTGTCGGGCTGGGGCACGTTCGGCGGCTCGAACATGGAGCTCGACCTGATCGGCGGCTACAAGCACAAGCTCGCCGACAACGCGACGATCGACGTCGGCCTGACCTGGTACATGTATCCGGGCGGCGCCTCGAAGACCGATTACGCCGAGCCCTATGTGAAGCTCAGCGGCACCACCGGCCCGGCGACGCTGACCGCCAGCGCCTTCTATGCGCCGAAGCAGCAGGCGCTCGGCAAATGGTATCGCACCGGCGCCGATGCCGCCGCGGGCGTCTATACCGATGCGGGCGACAAGGAGGACAACCTCTACCTCACCGGCGACGGCGCGTTCGCGATCGCAGGTACGCCGGTTACCGCCAAGGCGCATATCGGCCATAGCTGGGGCAATGACGGGCTCGGCCCCAACGCGACCAGCGCCGCGCCGACCGGCGACTATTGGGATTGGTCGCTCGGTGCGGACACTACGTATCGAAACCTCACCTTCAACGTGAGCTATGTCGACACCGACATCACGCGTCGCAGTGCCGCGTATCTCCAGCCTAGCTTCAGCCGCGGCCAGGACGGAACCGGATCGATCGCCGACGGCACGATCGTCGCCTCGCTCACCGCCGCCTTCTGAAGGATCAACCGATGCAGGATCTACTCTGGATAGCGTTCATGGTCGGACTGGTGGCGGCGACGCTCGCCTATGTCCGCCTGTGCGACAACGCTTGAGCCCATGAGGACATCATCATGACCCTCGACCTCTGGCTCGCCGCGATCGTCGCGCTCGGGCTGCTGTTTTACCTCGTGGCGGTGCTCGTCCGTCCCGAACGCTTTTAGGAGCGCGCGCCCATGACATTCGAAGGATGGATCCTCATCCTGGGCTTCGTCGGCATATTGCTGGCGTTGACCAAACCCGTCGGCCTGTGGCTGTTCGCCTTGTACGAAGGCCGCCGCACCCCGATCCACGCAATCCTCGGACCGGTCGAGACCGGCTTCTACAAGCTCAGCGGCATCGATCCGAAACAAGAGCAGGGCTGGCGCCGCTACGCCCTGCACATGATCGTGTTCAACGCCGTGCTGATGGCACTGACCTACGCGGTGCTGCGTCTGCAGGGCGTGTTGCCGGGCAATCCGCAGGGCCTCGCGGGGCTCAGCCCCCATCTCGCGTTCAACACCGCGATCAGCTTCACGGCGAACACCAACTGGCAGAGCTATGCCGGCGAGACTTCCATGTCGAACTTCAGCCAGATGTTTGGGCTGACGATCCACAACTTCCTGTCGGCGGCGACCGGCATCGCGCTGGCGTTCGCGCTGTTCCGCGGGTTCGCTCGGCGCTCGAGCGCAACGATCGGTAATTTCTGGGCCGACATGACGCGCGTCACGCTCTACGTGCTGCTGCCGATCTGCGTCGTTGTGACGCTCTTCTACATCGCCAGCGGCGTGCCGCAGACGATGGCCGGCACGGTGGACATCTCCACGCTCGAAGGGCTCAAGCAGACGCTGGTCCTCGGTCCGGTGGCGAGCCAGGAAGCGATCAAGATGCTCGGCACCAATGGTGGCGGCTTCTTCAACGCGAACTCGGCGCATCCGTTCGAGAACCCGACCGCGCTGGTCAACCTCGTGCAGATGCTGTCGATCTTCGTCGTCGGCTTCGGCCTGACCTGGACGTTCGGCAAGGCCGTCGGCAACACCAGGCAGGGCTGGGCGATCCTCTCGGCGATGCTCGTGCTATTCCTCGCCGGCGTCACCGTCACCTATTGGCAGGAAGCCGCGGGTAACCCGATCCTCCACAACATCGGTGTCGCGGGCGGCAACATGGAAGGCAAGGAGGTCCGCTTCGGGATCGCCGCGTCCGCGCTGTTCTCGGTCGTCACCACCGCCGCGTCGTGTGGTGCGGTCAACAGCATGCACGACAGCTTTACGGCGCTGGGCGGCATGATTCCGTTGCTCAACATGCAGCTCGGCGAAGTCGTCATCGGCGGCGTCGGCGCGGGCATCTACGGCTTCCTGCTGTTCGCCATCCTCGCCGTGTTCGTCGCCGGCCTGATGGTCGGCCGCACGCCCGAATATGTCGGGAAGAAGATCGAGAGCCGCGAAGTGAAACTGGCGGTGCTGGCGATCGCCATCCTGCCGCTCGTCATCCTCGGCTTCACCGCGCTCAGCGCCGTGCTGCCCGACGGGCTGGCGGGGCCGCTCAACAAGGGGCCGCACGGGTTCAGCGAGATCCTCTACGCCTTCACCAGCGCAGTCGGGAACAACGGGTCGGCCTTTGCCGGGCTCACCGCCAACACGCCGTATTACAACGGCCTGCTGGGGGTCGCGATGTGGCTCGGGCGCTTCTTCATCATCGTGCCGATGCTCGCCATCGCCGGTGGTCTCGCGGCCAAGAAGTACACGCCCGAAAGCGCAGGTTCGTTCCCGACGACGGGTGCGCTGTGGGTCGGCCTGCTGGTCGGGATCATCCTGATCGTCGGCGGCCTGACCTTCCTGCCGAGCCTCGCGCTCGGTCCCATCGCCGATCATCTTGCGATGATCAGCGGCAAAACCTTCTGACGGGACAAGCCAAAATGGCACGCACCCCTACCAAGTCGCTGTTCACGGCCGACTTGATCGTACCGGCGATCAGCGACGCTTTCCGCAAGCTCGATCCGCGGCAGTTGATCCGCAACCCGGTGATGTTCGTCACCGCCGTCGTCGCCACGCTGTTGACGATCCTCGTCAATGTCGGCGGCGACGGGCTCTCGGTCGGCTTCAAGATCCAGCTGGTGATCTGGCTGTGGCTGACCGTGCTGTTCGGCACCTTCGCCGAAGCGCTCGCCGAAGGCCGCGGCAAGGCGCAGGCCGCGTCGTTGCGCGCGACCAAGGCCGAACTGACCGCCCGCCGCATGAAGGGGGACCAGGTCGAGTCCGTCCCCGCCAGCATGCTCCGCGCGGGCGACATCGTCCTGGTGACGATGGGCGACCTCATCCCGGCGGACGGCGAAGTCGTCTGGGGTGTCGCCTCGGTCAACGAAGCGGCAATCACGGGCGAGAGCGCGCCGGTGATCCGCGAGGCGGGCGGCGATCGCTCGGCGGTGACGGCGGGCACGCGCGTCATCTCCGACGAGATCCGCGTGAAGGTCACGGCCAACCCCGGCGAAGGCTTTCTCGACCGGATGATCGCACTCGTCGAGGGCGCCGAGCGGCAGAAGACGCCGAACGAGATCGCGCTGACGCTGCTGCTCGTCGGCCTGACGATCATCTTCCTGATCGCGGTCGGCACGATCCCCGGGTTTGCCAGCTATGCCGGCGGTCGGGTGCCGGTCGCGATCCTGGCGGCGCTGCTGATCACGCTGATCCCGACGACGATTGCGGCGTTGCTGTCGGCGATCGGGATCGCGGGGATGGACCGTCTGGTGCGCTTCAACGTGCTGGCGAAGTCGGGCCGTGCAGTCGAGGCGGCGGGCGATATCGACGTGCTGCTGCTCGACAAGACCGGCACGATCACGATCGGCGATCGTCAGGCGAGCGAATTCCGCTCAGTCGGCGGCACGCGTGACGAGGACCTGGCCGAGGCAGCCTTGCTCGCCAGCCTCGCCGACGAGACGCCTGAGGGCCGCTCGATCGTCGTGCTGGCGCGCGAGAAGTTCGGCGTGACGACCAGCGAACTGCCGGGCGATGCGGAGGTCATTCCGTTCACCGCGCAGACGCGCATCTCGGGCGTGATCGTCGGGGGTTCGCTGATCCAGAAGGGGGCCGTGGATTCGATCCTGAAGGCCAATCCGGGGGCAGGGGCGACCGCCGCCGCGACCGAATTGCGCCGGATCACCGACGAGATCGCGCGCGCTGGCGGTACGCCGCTGGCAGTCGCCCGCGATGGTCGGTTGCTCGGCGCGATCTTCCTCAAGGACGTCGTGAAGGCGGGCATTCGCGAGCGGTTCGGCGAGCTGCGCGCGATGGGCATTCGCACGGTGATGATCACCGGCGATAACCCGCTCACCGCCGCCGCGATCGCCGCAGAGGCCGGCGTCGACGACTTCCTCGCGCAGGCGACGCCCGAGGACAAGCTCGACCTGATCCGCAAGGAACAGCAGGGCGGGCGGCTGGTCGCGATGTGCGGCGACGGCACCAACGACGCGCCGGCTTTGGCGCAGGCGGACGTTGGCGTGGCGATGAACACCGGCACGCAGGCCGCGCGCGAGGCGGGCAACATGGTCGACCTCGACAGCGATCCGACCAAGCTGATCGAGATCGTCGGTCTCGGCAAACAGCTCCTGATGACCCGCGGTGCGCTGACCACCTTCTCGGTGGCGAACGACGTGGCGAAGTATTTCGCGATCATCCCGGCGATGTTCGTCGCGCTCTATCCGGGGTTGGGGGTGCTCAACGTGATGCGGCTCGGCTCACCGGAGAGTGCGATCCTGTCGGCGATCATCTTCAATGCGATCATCATCCCGATGCTGGTACCGCTCGCGCTCAAGGGCGTGGCGTACAAGCCGATGGCCGCGGGACCGCTGCTGGCGCGCAATCTGGCGGTGTATGGGCTGGGGGGGCTGATCGCGCCGTTCGTGGGGATCAAGCTGATCGACCTTCTGGTCGGCGCGCTGGACCTCGCATGATGATCCAGACCAGTCCGTTGCGCGCACATGCACCCTCGCACCGACCCCCAACACCACCCCGGCGAAGGGCGGGGCCTAGGTGGAAAGGTCGCAGTAACGAAGCGCATCCGCAGTTAGCAACGTCACCCAACTGGACCCCGGCCTTCGCCGGGGAGGTGCTGGGCGGGCGAACGCAAGCTCCGGTGCGCTCTGGGCGTGACACCACCACCACCCAACCCAACCCCGTCACCCCAGCGAACGCTGGGGTCTCCCTCCCCGAAGTGCGCCGTGCGCGGCACGATACCCCAGCGTTCGCTGGGGTGACGGCAGAAGGAAGCATCCAATGACCTCCGATTTCACCTCCGCCCTCCGCCCGGCGTTCGTCATGACGATCCTGTTCGCGCTGCTGCTCGGGATCGTCTACCCCCTCGCGATGACCGGCATCGGACAGGCCATTTTCCCCGCGCAAGCGAACGGCAGCCTTGTCATGGCCAACGGCAAGGCGATCGGCTCGACCGTCGTCGGACAGGCCTTCACCACCGACCGCTATTTCCAGACGCGCCCCTCGGCCGCCGGCAAGGGCTATGACGGCCTCGCGTCGTCGGGATCGAACCTCGGCCCAACCAGCCAGGCGCTCGTCGATCGCACCAAGGCCGACGTCGCCAAGCGCCGCGCGGAAGGCGTGACCGGGCCACTGCCAGCCGATCTCGCCACCGCCTCGGGTTCAGGCCTCGACCCTGACCTGTCGCCAGCCTCGGCCTACGCACAGGTCGCCCGCGTCGCGCGTACCCGTGGCTTGCCCGTCGACAAGGTCCGCGCGCTGGTTGCCGCCAACGTCGACGGCCCGCTGCTCGGCATCCTCGGCGAGCCCCGCGTGAACGTCTTCGCCCTCAACCGCGCGCTGGACGCAACGGGCGCACGTTGAACGACGACACGCGACCATCCCCCGAGGCCCTTCTGCGACAGGCGTCGCAGGAGGGTCGCGGCCGTCTGAAGATCTTCCTCGGCGCCGCCCCCGGTGTCGGCAAGACGTACGAGATGCTCTCTGAAGGCGCCGAACGCCGTCGTGCGGGCGTCGATGTCGTCATCGGCGTGGTCGAGACGCACGGTCGCGTCGAAACCGAAGCGCTCACGCGGGGCCACGAGATCGTCCCGCGGAAAGCGATCCCGTACGAAGGCCGCACGCTGGACGAGATGGACCTCGACGCCATCCTCGAACGCGCGCCGACGCTCGTCCTCGTCGATGAACTCGCCCACACCAACGCGCCCGGCAGCCGCCACCCGAAACGCTACCAGGACGTCGAGGAGCTGCTTGCCGCGGGCATCGACGTCTATTCGACGATCAACGTCCAGCACATCGAGAGCCTCAACGACGTCGTCGCCTCGTTCACGCGCGTCCGCGTCCGCGAGACCGTCCCCGACAGCATCGTCGAAGCCGCCGAGATCGAAGTCGTCGACATTCCGCCGGACGAACTGATCGAGCGGCTGAAGGCGGGCAAGGTCTATCTGCCCCAAGAGGCCACTCGCGCCCTCTCGCATTTTTTCTCGAAGTCCAACCTGTCGGCATTACGCGAACTCGCGCTCCGTCGCGCCGCGCAGGCCGTCGATGCGCAGATGCTCGAACACGTCCGCGCGTTGGGGGTCGGCGGCACCTGGGCGGGCGGCGAGCGGATCGTCGTCGCGATCAGCGAACTGCCCGGCGCGCTCGGCCTGGTCCGCGCCACCAAGCGGATCGCCGACGCGATGCACGCGCCCTGGACCGCGGTCTATATCGAGACGCCGCGCGCGCAGACCTTCGGCGAGCCCGAGCACCGCCAGCTCGCCGCGGTCTTCAACCTCGCGACGCAACTCGGCGGCGACGTCGCGACCGTGCCCGCGACGTCGGTGGTCGACGGCCTCAAGACCTTCACGACCGAGGCGCGCGCGACGCAGCTGGTGGTCGGCAAGTCGACCCGCTCGCGCTGGTTCGAACTCCGTCACGGCTCGGTCGTCGACCAGATGGTCCGCGAGTCACCGGGGATCGCCGTCCATGTCCTGCCGATGGACCCACCCACCGCGCCCCGCGGCACACGCGTGCGGACCGGCGGATGGGGCAGCAAATCCGGCTACGCCTGGACGACGGCGATGGTCGCGGGTGTCACCGGCGTGGCGAGCGCGCTGTTCCATATCCTCAACCTGGGCAACGTCGCACTGCTCTATTTGCTGCCGGTGATGGCCGCGGCGAGTCTGTTCGGCCTGCGTACCGGGCTGTTCGCAGGCGTGGTTTCGTCGATCGCGTACAACTTCTTCTTCCTGCCGCCGACCGGCACGCTGACGATCAACAATCCCGAGAACGTGATCTCGATCCTCGTGCTGCTCGGCATAGCGTTCGTGACGAGCCAGCTCACGTCACGAGTCCGCGCGCAGGCCGACATCGCCGCCGCCAGCGCGCGCACCAACGCCGCGCTCGCGGGGTTCCTTCGCCAATTGACCTCGCTCAACGAGCCGGTCGCGCTGGGTCGTGCGATCTGCGAGGAAATCGGCCGGTTGTTCGGCGTGCGTGCCGTCATCCTCGTTGCGGAGGACCCCGGTCTCGCGGTGCAGGCGGCGAACGGCGCGGATTACCGGCTCGAAACGATGGAGATGGCCGCCGCGCAATGGGCCTATGATACGGGCGCGCCGGCGGGGCGTGGGTCGAGCACGCTGGCGGCGTCGGAGTGGTTCTTCCAGCCGTTGCGCTCAAGCGAGCGGACGCTGGCGGTGCTTGGGTTGGCTCGGGAAGCGGGTGGGGATCCGGTGCGATCGGACCAACTGCCGTTGCTGATGAGCCTGGTCGATCAGGCGTCGCTGGTGCTCGAACGCGCGCGACTGGAGGTCGAGATGCGCGATGTCGACGCGGTGCGCGAGCGTGATCGGTTGCGGCAGGCGTTGCTGTCATCGGTGAGCCACGACCTGCGCACGCCGCTCACATCGGTGATGGCGGCGGCGGCGGAACTGCACCGCGGCGTCACGCCCGAGCTGATCGACACGATCGAGACCGAGGCGGCGCGGCTCAACCGCTTCGTCGGCAATCTGCTCGACATGGCGCGGGTCGAGGCGGGTGCGCTCCGGTTGCGGCTCGAACCGACCGACCTCACCGACGCGGTGGCGGGCGCGGTGCACGACACGAAGCGTGTACTTGAGGGCCATGCGATCGAACTCGACGTCGCGCCGAACCTGCCGCTGGTCCGCGTCGACCCGCAGTTACTCCACCATTGCCTGCTCAACCTGCTCGACAATGCCGGCCGCTATGCCGACCCGGGGACGCCGATCGTGGTGCGCGCGGAACACCGGTTCGGGATGCTGCGGCTGTCGGTAATCGACCAGGGACCGGGCCTGCCACCCGGCCGCGAGAAAGAGGTGTTCGAGACGTTCCGCCGGCTCGAAGGCTCCGACCGCGCGATCGGCGGCACCGGGCTCGGGCTTGCGATCGTGAAAGCGTTCGCCGAAGCGATGAGGATGACCGTCGAAGCCAGCAACCGCGAAGACCTGACCGGAGCACGGTTCAGCCTGTGCTTCCCCGTGGCGCTGCTCGTCCGCGACACCGACGGAGCGAACATATGAGCACACAAACGGTCCTGATAGTGGACGACGAACTGCACATCCGCCGGTTGTTGAAGAACACGCTGGAACGCGCGGGGTACGGCGTCGAGGAGGCGGTCGACGCACGCGAGGCGCTACGGATCGCGGGGAGCCGGCCGTTGACCGCGGTACTGCTCGACCTGGGGCTGCCCGATCGCGACGGGCTGGAACTGGTGCCGCTGCTGAAGAAGCTCGGCGATCCGATCATCCTCGTCGTCTCCGCGCGCGAGGCGACCGACCAGAAGGTCGCTGCGCTCGATCTTGGAGCCGAGGATTATGTGACGAAGCCGTTCGACACGGAGGAGTTGCTCGCCCGGTTGCGGGTGGCGTTGCGGGGGCGCGGCGAAGCGACGTCTCGGCCTACGGTTTTGCACGCGCATGGGGTGGAAATCGATTTCGAGCACCGGCTCGTCCGCCGTGGGAACGAGGAAGCGCATCTGACGCGCAAGGAGTTCGACGTGCTCTCGGCGTTAGCGGCGCATCCGGGGCGGGTGGTGACGCACCAGCGGATCCTCGAGGCAGCGTGGCCGACCGATCACGATCGCCGGATCGAGTATCTCCGCATCGTCGTGCGTAACTTGCGGCAGAAGCTGGAGGGGACGGGGGGAGTCGGAACGGTCATCGCGAACGAACTCGGCATCGGGTACCGCTTGCTCGTCGACGCCTGAACTAAAAAGCTTGTTTCCCCGCGGAGGCGGGGACCCAGACTGGGCTCCCGCCTTCGCGGCAGAACAAGGAAGCAGGCGGTTCGCTGGTAAATGCACGCAGCCAACCATCACCCCAGTAAATGCTAAGGTTTCCAGCCACGCGTCGCCCCTGCCGCTCGAGGTCCCGGCTTTCGCCGGGATGACGGGGTTGCGCACTATGTGAACACTATGGCTCCCCCTGTTATCGATCTCGAACGCATATGCGGCAGGCGATAGCTGGAGTGTCGCATGACCGACGCTCACCGCCTCCGCACCGATCTCAGCCTCCGCACCAGTGGTGTTCTGTCGCTTGCGATTGCCATTACCACGGTCCACGCGCTCGCTCGCCTTCACTCGGCAGCCGGCTCGTTCGCGTTCCTGCTCGCCACGATCGGCTTCGTTTGCGCGAGTGCCGGTGCAATGCTGGTCTTTGTCGGCGGACACATCCACGACCCGGTCAGGATCAGCGCCCGCTGGCGACGCGCTGCGCGATAGGCTGCGCCGGCGGCGGGACCTGTCGACGCGCGCCCGCGCCGTCACTATGCTACCGCATTGCAGCATGATGACGACAAGGGAGCGCTCTGCATGATCGGTCGACGCGAAGTAGTAACCGCGCTGGGGCTGTTGGGGGTCCTCCCACAGGCCGCCGCCGCAATGCGTGCAGCGCCCGGCAAGGCAGAGCCGTTCTCTTGGGACGCGCTCCAGCAGCGCGCCGCGACGCTCGCTACCAAGCCATACAGTGCCCCTGCCAAAGTCGCCGCCGCCGCCGCGATCGATTACGACAAAGTCGGCAGCATCCGCTTCCGCGCCGACAAGACTCTGGCGGGTGGTATCCGCCTGTTCCCGCTCGGCCGGTATGCGCCGATGCCGGTCGCGATCAACGTCGTCGAGAACGGGCAGGCGCGTCGCATCGAGTTCTCGCGCGACCTGTTCGAGGCGGAAGAGGGCCACGCCGCCGCGCTGGGCATCGCCGGATTCCGCGCGATGGCACCGGGCGGCACCAGCGACTGGATGGCGTTCCAGGGCGCATCCTATTTCCGCACCGCCGGCGCGCAGGACCAATATGGCCTGTCCGCGCGCGGGCTCGCGATCAATACCGGGCTGCCCGGCCGCGAGGAATTTCCCGACTTCACCGAATTCTGGATCGAGCGGACCGGCGCGGACGCGTACACGATCTATGCGCTGATGGACGGCGCCAGTGTCACCGGCGCGTACCGCATCCAGTCGCGGCACGTCGCGGGCGCGGGGGTCGAGCAGCAGGTTTCGTCCGTGCTCAACGTCCGCCGCGACATCGAACGGCTCGGCGTCGCGCCTGCGACCAGCATGTTCTGGTACGGCGAAGGCAACCGCGCCGCCGCGATCGACTGGCGTCCCGAAATCCACGATTCGGACGGTCTGGCGCTGCTCACCGGCGCCGGCGAACGCATCTGGCGTCCGCTGAACAATCCGCCGCATGATACGCTGGACAGTTTCGCGGATCAGGCGCCCAAGGGCTTCGGGCTGATCCAGCGCGACCGGAACTTCGACCACTACCAGGACGACGGGGCGTTCTACGATCGCCGGCCGAACCTGTGGGTCCAGCCGCAGGGCGATTGGGGCAAGGGCGCAGTGATGCTCTATGCGTTCCCGACCAACAGCGAGACGGTCGATAATGTCGTCTCGTTCTGGACGCCGGCAACGCCTGCGAAGGCGGGGCAGCGGTTGCAGTTCGACTACTCGCTGTCATGGAAATCGACCGATCCGACTGCCGTCGCCGCGACCGCGCATGTCGTCGATTGCTGGCAGGGCGCCGCCGGCCGACCGGGCGCCGAGCCGGTGAAGGGCGCGCGGAAACTCGTGGTCGATTTCATCGGCGACGGTCTCGCCGGGCTCGACCGGCAGAGTAGCGTGACCGCCAAGATCGACGTCGTCCGCGGCAAGGTGCTCGCCAACGCAGCTTATCCCGTCGTCGGCCAGAAGAACCGCTGGCGCGTGACCGCCGACGTCGCGCCCGACGCACATGGCCCCGCCGACGTCAGGTTGTTCCTCACGCGCGGCGGTCTCGCGCTCAGTGAAACCGTCCTGACGCCGATATTCTGATGCCCGCCCTTCCTGCAATGATGCCGGGCGAAACACCGATCGAGATGCCCCCTCAGCGTTTCGACGGCCCGCCGCCGCCCTGGTCCGCGCCCGAGCCCGGCGCCGGCATGGTCGTCTCCTCGGACGACATGCTCGCGCGCCGCATCCTCCTCGTGCTGATGACCGGGTTGCTGGCAACCGCGGCGTCGTCGGCGGTGCAGGAATCGCTGCTCGCCGACGGACTGAGCTTCTGGGACGCGGCGTTGCTCGCGCTGTTCTGCCCACTGTTCGCCTGGATCGCGTTCGGCTTCATGAATGCGGCGATCGGCTTCGTGCTGTTGATGACCGGGGGGCATCCGGGGTTCGTCCCGACGCCGCGCCAGTCAGAGCCGCTCGAGGGTCGCACCGCGATCCTGATGCCGGTCCACAACGAGGACATCGATGCGGTGTTCGAGCGGATCGCCTGGATGGCGCGCGCGATCGCCGCCGGTGGCGTCGCCGACCGGTTCGACATCTTCATCCTGAGCGATTCGGTTGAAGCGGCGGAAGCGGCCGAGGTCGCGGCGTGGGAGCGCCTCGCGCCGACGCTCGACTGCGCGCTCTATTACCGGCGCCGCACCGTGAACGTCGGCCGCAAACCCGGCAACGTCGCGGAGTGGATCCGGCGGTTCGGTGGCGGCTATCGCTACATGCTGATGCTCGACGCGGACAGCCTGATGGGCGGCAACACGATCATCGGCATGGCGCAGGTGCTCGAACGCCGCCCCGCGGTGGCGCTGCTCCAGACCGTGCCGGCGGTGATCAATGGCGTGACGTTCTTCCAGCGCTGGATGCAGTTCGCCAGCCGGTTGTACGGTCCGATTTCCACCGCCGGGCTGGTCTGGTGGTCGGGCTCGGAGGCGACCTTCTGGGGGCATAATGCGCTGATCCGGATCGAGGCGTTCGCTTCGAGTTGCGGGCTTCCCGATCTCCCCGGCCGCGCGCCGTTCGGCGGCGTCATCATGAGCCACGACATGGTCGAGGCGGCGCTGTTGCGGCGGCGCGGCTGGCGCGTCCATATGCTGATGACCGAGGAGACGTTCGAGGAATATCCGCCGACGCTGATCGATGCGGCGGTACGTGACCGGCGCTGGGCGCAGGGGAATATCCAGCATCTCAGCCTGCTGACGTCGTCGGGGTTCCATTGGATCAGCCGGCTGCAATTGCTGATGGGCGCATCGGCGTTCATCACGTCGCCGGTGTGGCTGCTGATGATCGCGACGAGCGTGGTGCAGGCGCTGATCGGCGAACGCAACATCGTCGAGGCGCAGACCTCGCTGCAGGTGCTGTTCGTCACGTTGCTGCTGCTGTTCGGGCCGAAGCTGCTGAGCGTGATCTGGGCGTTCTCGAATGCAGAGCGGCGTGCGGGGTTCGGCGGGCGGCGCGGGATCGTCAGATCGGTGCTGGTCGACGTACCGTTCTCGATGCTGTCCGCGCCGGTGATCGCGCTGACCCAGACGATGGACCTCGCGGGAATCCTGATGGGCCGGAAGTCCGGTTGGGCGCCGCAGAACCGTGACGCGCACGAACTGTCGCTGGCGGACGTGATGCCGCGGTATCGCTGGCATGTCGGAGTGGGGGTGGCGTTGTTGCTCGTGACGCCGTTCGCGCCGGTCACCGCGGCGTGGCTTGCGCCGGTGACGCTGGGGTTGTTGCTCAGTCCGTTCCTGACGATGCTGACGGCGAGCGAGAAGGCGGGGCGGTGGGCGCTGTCGCACGGCATGTTCGTCGAGCCGGGCGAGCATGTATCGGTGCTCTCGCGGCCTTCGCTGCCGGCGACGCAGGTCTGACGCTTTCTACTTCCCCCCTTCCTGGAAGGGAGGGGCCTGGGGTGGGTTGGTTTCCGTATCGCCGAACGGTCGCGGCACAAGCTGGCCAACCCACCCCTAACCCCTCCCTTTCAGGGAGGGGGGCAGGTTGGTCCTGCTACGCGCGGTGTCCGCTTAACTCCGCACCCGCATTCACCGCAAATCGCCGGTTCCAGATCGTTGCTGACGCCGACACCGCGGTCACCACTAGGAACGCCAGCGTGAAGTCCGTCAGCGCCGGCCGGGTCGCGCCCGTTCGCAGCATCCCGACATGCAGCGACGCCGCCCCCACGCAGATACCGAGCGACAGCATCAGTTGCTGAAACGTCGCGTAGAAGCTGGTCGCGCTGCTCATCCGCGACGACGGGATCTCGTCATACGCGATCGTGTTGTACGCCGAGAACTGGAACGACATGAAGAAGCCCGAGATCATCAGCACGCCGAAGATCGCGGGGATGGGCCAGTCGGGGCGGAAGAGGCCGGCGACCGCATAGCCCGAGCTTGCGCAGAGGCCACCGACGATCAGGCTGTTGCGGAACCCAAAGCGCCGGAGCACGCGCGGGGCGAGCCCCTTCATTCCCAGCGAGCCGATCGCGCCGGCGATCGTGATCGCGCCGCTCGCCGCCGCGGTCATGCCGAAGCCCAATTGGAGCATCATCGGCAGCAGGAACGGCTGCGCGCCCTGCGTGATGCGGGTCAGCGATCCGCCGATTACCGATAAGCGGAACGTGGGAATGTGCATCAGCGACAGATCGAGGATCGGATCGCTGCAATGTTTTGCGTGGCGGATATAAGCGACGCCCGCGACGATCCCGACCGCGATCAGGACGATCGCACGCGACAGTTCGCCGGTGCGGCTGGTCATTTCGAACCCGAACAACAGACAGCCGAGCGACACGCCCGACAGGATGAAGCCGGGCACGTCGAACCGCGCGGGTTTGTCCTCGCGGACCTCGCCGATGAAGCGCGTTACCAGGATCACGCCGAGCAGGCCGATCGGCACGTTGAGATAGAAGATCCAGCGCCAGTCGAGATAGGTGACGATCGCGCCACCGACCGGGGGGCCCAAAATAGGTCCGATCAGCGCGGGCATGATGAGCCACGACATCGCCTGGACCATGTCCTCCTTGGCGACGCTGCGGAGCAGGACGAGGCGGCCGATCGGGATCATCATCGCGCCGCCGAGCCCTTGCAGGAAGCGCGCGACCATCATGAACGGCAGGCTGGTTGCCTGGCCGCACAGCATCGACCCGCCGACGAAGATCAGGATTGCGGCGCGAAAGATCGTGCGCGAGCCGAACCGGTCCGCGAGGCGCCCGCTGGCGGGGATGAAGATCGCGAGCGCCAGCAGGTAGGAGGTCAACGCCGAACTCATGCTGGTCGCGGGTACGCCGAAATCGCGCGCCATCGTCGGCAGCGCGGTCGCGAGCACGGTCGAGTCCATCTGCTCCATGAACAGCGCGCAGGCGATGATCAGCGCGGTGACGCGGTAGTTGCTCGGCGTATGCGGCAACGCGTCCGGGTCCTTGGCGACGCGCGCGATCGTGTCGGCGGCGGGCATGATGCCATCGCGGATTTCGCTGTTGATCGACGCCAGCCCGCGGCGACGCAGCCTCAAGTCTGCCACCCCCCGCCGAGCGCCTTGAAGACGTCGACCTGGCGATCGACCAGCAGCGCATCGGACGCGGCGAGGTTGGCTTGCGCGGTGGTCAGCGCCGCTTGCGCGGTAAGCAGCGAGAGGAAGTCGGTGCGGCCGAAACGGTAGAGCGTCCCGGCCTGATCCGCGGCGCGTGCGGCGCTGGATTGCGCGCGGCGGAGGGCTGCGTTGCGGTCGCCTTCGCGGGCATAGGCGGAGAGCGCGGTCTCGGTCTGGCGGAGCGCCTCGAGTGTGGTCGAATCGAACTGCGCGAGCGCCTGGTCCGCGCTGGCGCCCGCTTGCGCGATCTGCGCGCGGATGACCGGGCGGTTGGGGAAACTCCAGCTGATCAGCGGTCCGAGCCCGAGATGGAACGCGTTGGTCGAGCCGAGCGACGAGACCGGCCCGGTGAACCCGGCCGAGCCGCCGAGGCTGACCTGCGGATAGAGGTTGGCGGTAGCGACACCGATCCGCGCGGTCGCAGCGGCGAGCGTGCGTTCGGCGGCGCGGATGTCGGGGCGGCGGAGGATCAGCGCGCTGCCGTCGCCGATCGGCAGCGGGCGGGTGAGTGAGGGTGGCTTCGCGCAAATCGCGACGTCCTTGGGATAGTCGGCGGGGGCGCGGCCCATCAGGGTCGCAAGCCGGTAGAGCGCGGCGGTGCGCGTCGCAATCTGCGACGGGATCAACGCCTCGCTTTGGTCGACTGCGGTTCTTGCGCGCGTTACATCGAACGCGGTGCCGCGACCGCCGCGTTGCAGGCGCTGCGTCACGTTCAGCGTCTGGCGTTGCAGCGCGAGGATGCGATTGTTCGCAGCCAGCACCGAGTTCGCGGTGCAGGCGGTGGCGTAGCTGCGCGCGGTTTCCGCGGCGACGGTGACGCGGACGTTGTCGCGTGCGGCGGCGACCGCCTCGGCGTCGCCTTGTGCCGCTTCGATCGCGCGGCGGATGCGACCCGACAGGTCGAGCGGGTAGGCTAGCGTGATGCCGAGGTTGTAGTCGAGCGTGCCGGGTAGGCTGCCGCCGGTCGTGTAGGGGCGGTCGAGCGAGGTGCCACCGCCGAGCACGGTCGACAGCGTTCGGCCCGCGGCGACTTCCGCGACGACTGCGTCGGCGCGGCGGAGGTTGGCGTCGGCGGCGCGGAGATCGGTGTTGGCGGCGAGCGCTTCGGTGACGAAGCCGTCGAGGCGGGCGTCGCCGTAGAGTTGCCACCAATGGTCGGGGAGCGGGGCGTTGGCGAACGCCTTCTCGTGGCCGCTGTCGAATGCGCCCTGGGCGGAGGGGCGGTTGACGACGGCGGACTCGGGGAGGGCGTAGTTAGGGCCGGCGGTGGTGCAGGCGGCGAGAGCGAGCGCGAGGATACTTGCGGCGATACCGCGGCGACCTTTACGCTCGCGTTGCCCCACACCGTCATGCTGACGAAAGTCAGGACCCAGAGCCACGTAGGACATCGCTTGTAACCCTGGGTCCTGACTTTTGTCAGGATGACGGCGGGGGGTGGGGCGGATGGAAGCGCGCATCATGCCGTCGTCCCCGACGCGATCCGCGGCACCACCGTTACAGTCGCTGTGCGGCCTACGATCAACTGCGTCCCCTTCGGCACGCTGGTCAGCTTCACCCGCACCGGGATACGCTGTGCCAGTCGCACCCAGTTGAAGGTCGGATTCACGTTCGGCAGCAGGTTCGTCGTGTTGGTCCGCTCGCTGTCGTTGATCCCCGCGGCGATGCTGTCGACGCGGCCGTGCAATGCCTGCGGTTCGCCCATCAGGTGAACGACCACCGGATCGCCGACCCGGATGCTGCCAAGCTTGGTCTCCTCGAAATAGCCCTCGACGCGGAGTGAGTCGGTGTCGACCAGCGCCATCGCCTGCGCGCCGGTCGCGATATAGTCGCCGGGGTGGAGATCGAGGTTGGTGACGATGCCGTGCACCGTCGCACGCACCGTCGTCCGCGCAAGGTTCAGCGCCGCGGTCGAGCGGGCGCTCTGGGCTTGGGCGAGGGCGGCCGACGCAGTGGCGACGCGCGCGACGTTCTGCTCGTGCGTTTCTTTCGCGACCAGATCGCCGAGCGCCAGGTCGCGCTGTGCCTCGCGGCGGGCCTGCAACAGCGTCGCGCGGGCGCTCGCGATCGACGCGTCGGACTGCGCCAGCGTCAGCTGAAAGCGCGGGCGATCGACCACGAACAGCACGTCGCCAGGCTTCACCGCCTGGTTGTCGTGCACCGCGACCTGCGTGACGAGCCCCGCGACGTCGGGCGTTACGCGGACGATGTCGGCGCGGATATGCCCGTCGCGCGTCCACGGATCGGTCTCGTACCGCTTCCATAGCCACAGCGCGACCAGCACCGCGAGCGCGACGATGATCAGCGTGACGGCCGAGCGACCCAGCGGGGCGAACAGCGACTTGAGGCGGGAAGAGGTCATGCGGAAGGTCCGGTCAGCAGGGCGAGCAGCCCGAGGATGAGGATGAACAACGCGAGGTCGACGAGCGGTCGATACGTCACCACGCGGTAGGCGCCGGCGAACGCGAGCAACCGCGTGGCGATGCCGGTGAGGATGACGGCGGCGACCGCGAGCAGCAGGATGCTCGGCAGATATACGCCGCCGATCGAGATTTCGCCGGTCATGCCGGTGCTCCGTAGGCTGGCGCTTGCGGGAACAGGTTGCGGCGTAGCGAGGTCAGCGCGAGTACGCCGGTGCGGTGGCGATCGGGCGTACTGGTCGCGAAACCGGTCATCGCTGCGTCGATACCGGCGAGCAGATCGGGTTCGGGTGGCGCGGGCTCATCCGGACGTAACGCACGGTAATGCGCGCCGATACCACGAAGGACCGGCGTGATCACCGCGGCCTCGTCGACCGAGCCATCCATCCGCAACTGCTTGAGTTCGCCGACAGCGACGCCGACGCGCAGGTCGGTCAACGCGTCGAGCAGCGGCTTGCCCGGATCCTCACCCTGCAACGCGAGGCGCGGCGCGAGCAGGCCGATGCGGTCGAGCATCCGGGCGATCCAACCCGCGGCATCGGGGCGGCTCATCGAATCGCTGCGCGCTGCCAGTTCGCGCCAGCCTGCGCGGATCAGTCGCCGCGCGCTGGTATCCGCGCCAATCGTCTGGAACAGGCCGACCGTTACGACCGCGAACAACGTGCCGATCAACTGGGCGATGCCGCCATTGAGGAACGCGTCGAAACTGCCGCCGAACCGGTCGTTGAGGCCCACCGTGTTCAGCGCGCCGAGGAGTCCGCCGAGCGTCATCAGCAAGGTTGCCGGACGGGCCAGGAACATCCCTCCGATCAGCATCGGCGGTGCGAGCACCGCGGCGAGCGTCACGAAATCGGTCACGCGCGGCAGGATGGCGAAGGCGTAGACGGCGGATATTACGAGCCCGATGATCGTGCCGTAGAAAAACGCCAGGATCGATGGTGCGGGGTCGTCGCTGTTGCCGAATAGCGCGCAGCACACGCCCGCGATCAGCACCGCGCCCGCCCCGTCCGCCCAGCCCGTGCCGATCCAGAAGACGCAGCCGAGCAGGATGGTCGCGACGGTGCCGGCGGCGGCGCGGAGTGCGATACCGCGATCGCGGTGCAGTGGTCGCTTGGCGATCCGGGCGAGCAGCCGTGCGACCGCAGGCGTGACCGGCGCGCGCGACGGCGAGCGCATCTGGTCGCGCAGGTCGCGCGCGTTACGGTGCGCGTCGACCAGTTCGCCGAGCCGCGCGAGCAGGCTGAGCCGCAGCGCATCACGCCAGATGAGCGTATCGCCCACCACCGGTTCGAGGACGCGGGCGCGTTCGATCAGTGCGTCCGCTGTCGGACCACGCTCCGCCACGGGCGGTGGATCGCGCAGCCATTCGCGGACGTCCTCGATCAGCGCGAGCGCCTCGGGGCGGGGCGCGTCGGCGCCGCGCTTCAGCTCGACGATCCGGTCGTCGACCGCGCTCGCCAAGGGCAGCAGCATCGACAGTTCGGCCTGGAGCGCGCGCAGGGTCCGCGTACGCGGCAGCAGGCGCGCAGTGTCGAACGGCAGGTGGATGGACAGCTGGTGAAGCTCGTTGATGTCGAGCGCCAGGCGACGGCGATCGCGGTCGAGCGCAGCATCGGATGCGCCCGCCAGCGAATCCCGCGACCAGCGCTCGGCATCGGCCAGGATCGCGTCGATCCGCGCGAGCAGCGTCGCGGTCACGGTCTGCGGGAAGACGAAGCCGTGGATCAGGCTCCCGCACAAGATGCCGATCGTGATCTCCTGCACGCGCAACGCAGCGATCGTGAACACCGCACCCGGAGTCGTGACCGACGGAAATCCGATGATGCTGGCCGTATAGCCTGCGAGCAGGAACAGGTACGCACGCGGCGTCCGGTCGAGCAGCGAGATATACAGGCAAAGCCCGAGCCACAGCGCGAGGCCGAGCGAGAGAAGCTCGGGCGCGTTGACCAGGTTCGGCACCAGCACCACCGCAGCGGCCGCGCCGAGCACCGTGCCGGCGACGCGGAACACCGCTTTCGACAGCACCGCGCCCGCCAGTGGCTGCGCTACGATGTACGACGTCGTCACTGCCCAATAGGGACGCGTCAGCCCGATCCTGAGCGCGATGTAATAGGCTAGGAACGCGGCGATCAGGCATTTGACCGAGAAGAGCGCTTCCTTCCCGCCGAACCGGGTGAGGTTCATCGTGCCGGGCTCATCGGGCGTGATCCGCGGTGAACCGTGCGCCGAGCCGCTCCGCGACGTGCAACGCCGTGGTGAGATCGTCGTCGGACACGTCGTCGAGCATCCCCGCGCGCAGGCTGGCGAATTTCGCCTCGATCGTGGTGACAAGCGCACGGCCGTGATCGGTCAGGCGGATACGGCTGACGCGCGCGTCGGCGGGGTCGCGGCGACGCTCGACGAGGTTGGCAGCCGACATCTGGTCGATCGAGCGCACCAGCGACGCCTGCGTCACGTCGAGCTGCTGCGCGAGGTCGGTTTGGCGCACGTCGTCGCCGAGCCTCCCGACCTGGACGAGCGCCCAGCCGGTCGACGCCGACACGTTCATGTCGCGCAACGCCCGATCTGCTGCCCGCCGCCACATCTTTGCGAGCGGCAGAAGGGTGCGAGCGTAGGACGACTCGAGAATGGCGCGGGGGGAAGTCATTAGCTTGCTAAGTAATGGCGATTTTGTATGCTGCAATGCGGAATCGGATCATGACGGAAATGTTAGAAACCGGTCCCGCTAACTGGCACCACCCCGGCGGAGGCCGGGGCCCAGTTGGCGAGGCCGACGTAACAGGGGGCAGTGTGTAGTTGGCGACGTCTCCCAATTGGGCCCCGACCTCCGCCGGGGTGGTGCCGCTCAACGGAAAGGTCTTACTCGACCGCCAGGATTACATGGCTGGCCTTGATCAACGCCAGTGCGCGCGTGCCGATCTGCAGGTCGAGCGCGTCCGCACTTTCCTTCGTCAACGTTGCGGTCAGCGTCTTACCGAGCGTCAGTTCGAGCGTCACCTCGCTGGAGATCGCGCCGTCTTCGCGCGCGATCACCGTTCCCGCTAGCGTGTTGCGAGCCGACGTCCGCAGGCTCTCGTCACCGCGCGCAAGGATCACGAAGCTCGACTTGATGAGCGCCAGCGCGGTCGCGCCCGGCACCAGTCCCAGATCCTCTGCACTGCCGCGCGTGATGGTCGCGACGATCTCCACGCCGTCCGCCACCGCCAGCGCAACCTCGGCATCGATCGTCCCCGGCGTCACGCGCGACACGGTGCCGCGCAACACGTTGCGTGCGCTCGTCTTCATTCCGATTCCCCATAGCAACGGCTTCAGCGACAGCCCGTTCGACACGCTCGCCTCGATCCGTGCCATCGCGCTGGCGAGTTCGGCCTCCGCGACCGCATAGCCGTCGAGCACCGCCACGCCCGCCTCGGTGATCGGGCTCGCGCCACCGTTCTTGCCGCCCGCCGCAGGGAGCACGAGCGGGCGGTCGAACAGGTTGTTAATCACCTGAACCGCGTCCCATGCCGCCTTGTAGCTGAGCCCCACGACCTTCGCCGCGCTGGTGATCGAGCCGCCTTCGCGGATGGCGCGGAGCAGCGCGATCCGGTCGGCGCCAACGCGGCCCGTCTGGTCCTTGGCGAGCAGGATCGTGGCGTGGAGGGCGGGGTCGGTCATCCCCGCTTCATAGCTACTGCTTGATGCGGAAGGTAAGCCCGATCGTGCGCGGATCGCTCGGCGTGGCGAGGATCAGGCCCGAATTGCCCGCCTGGATCGTCACGTTCTGGATGTAGTCCTTGTTCAGCAGGTTGCGTGAGAACACGGCGAGTTCCCAGCCGTCCTTCGAGCGGAAGCCGATGCTGCCGTTGACGATCGTGTAGCCTTCGATCACCGTAAACGCCGAACCTGAGGGATCGCCGAACTGCCGCGTGCGGGTGTTCGAGTCGACGTGGACGAAACCGCTGCCGATGTCGGCGATCGGCTGGTTGTAGTCCGCGCCGAGCGTGTACGACCAGCGGGGCAGGCTGGACAGGCGCTGGCCGCTGAGATCGCAGAAGGCCGCGGTGTTGAAGATCCGCTCGATCGGGCAGGGGGCCGCCGGGTAGGAATTGAACTTGCCGTCGGCGTAGGCGACGCTGCCGCGCAGCGACAGGTTGCGCGTGACGAGCGCGGTCGCGTCCGCCTCGAAGCCGCGGACGGTGACCTTCGGGATATTGGCGAGGTAGGTACGCAAAGCGGCGGCGGCGCGGGTGTCGGTGACGTTCGACTGGAAGTCTGTGACGCGCGTGTAATAGCCGTCGACGTTGAAGATCAGGCGGTTGTCGAACAGCTGCGTCTTCAGGCCGATCTCGTACGCGGTGTTCTTCTCGGGGCGGACGACGGCCGTGCCGATCGCCGGCTGGTTCTGGTCGTTGAGCGGGAGGCCGGACATGTTGATCCCGCCCGACTTCTCGCCGCGCGCGTAGCTGGCATAGGCTAGGACGTTATCGGTCGCTTGATACGCGATGTTGGCGCGGCCGGTGAGTGCGCCGTCCTTGTCGCTGGCCGCGTAGTTCTGGCCGCGCAGGATCGAGAGCTTGGCCGCGTTCAGCGCCGCGTTGGTCGTCTGCAAGCCGCCGAAGGTGAAGGTGTCGTACGTCCCTTCCTTTTCCTCGTAGGTATAGCGGAGCCCGCCGGTCAGGGTGAGACGATCGACCGGCTTCCAGTTCACTTCGCCGAACGCGGCATAGCTGTCCGAGCGGAAATCGGTGCGGCCGTCGGTGCCGTAGCCGTCGAGCAGGTTGCTTGGCACGGCGGTCGCAGCGGCGCCTGTCCCGGTGGTTGTGCCGATCAGGTAGCGCGCGGCGGCGGGGCCGTAGATCGAGATCGGGCGGCCGATCACGCGCTGGCGGAAGAAATACAGCCCGCCGACATAGCTCAGTTTGTGGTCGCCGTTCGAGGCGAGGCGCAATTCCTGGCTGTACTGATCCTGGCGCGACGGAATGTGCTGTTCGGTCTGGATCGGGATGCCGGTATAATCGCGATCGTTGTCGGCATCCCAGTTCCAGAATCGCCACGCGCTGACCGAGGTGAGCGTCGCACCGCCCAGGTTCCAGTCGGCGATGACGCCGACGCCGCCCTCGTTGGTATCGACACCGAGCGCCGCGTCGATGTCGGTCTTGCGGTCGTACGGATTGGTGCTGGGCGGGGCGTAGTTGAACTGCGCGGCGAGGCCGGTCGGGCCGCCGAACTGGCGCGTGGCGGTGCGGAACAGGCGGCCGTCGGTGCCACTGCCGGGGCGAGTGGCGACGTTGTAATAGACCTGCGTGCAGCAGTTGCTCTGGAAGTTGGTGAAGTCCGCGCTGACCTTCACTTGGAACACTTCCGAAGGGCGGAACAGTAGCTGCCCGCGGATCGCCTGGTTGCCGATGGTGTTCTGGTCGCGGCCGGTGACAACATTGTCGATCACGCCGTCGCGGCGCGTGCTGACCACCGACACGCGGCCGGCGAGCGTGTCGCCGACGATCGGGCCTGAGACGGCGCCCTTCACCTGGAGGAAGTTGTAGCTCGCATAGCTGACCTCGGCCTCGCCTTCGGTTGTGAAGGTCGGCGCTCGCGTGGTGATGTTGATCGCGCCGGCGGTGGAGTTCTTGCCGAACAGCGTGCCTTGGGGGCCGCGCAGCACCTCGACCTGCTCGATGTCGCTGAAGTCGAAGGCGGCGGTGGCGGGGCGCGCGTGATAGACCTGGTCGACATAATAGCCGACGCCGGGTTCGAGCCCATCGTTCGCCTGGCTGACCGCGACGACGCTGCTGCCGAGCCCGCGGATCGTGAACGCGGTGTTGCGGGGATTGGCCGAGCTGTAGTTCAGCGCGGGGACGAGCTGCGCCAGTTGCTGTGTGTTCACCGTGTAGGAGCGGTCGAGCAACGCGCCGCCGACGACGGAGAGCGACCCGGGGATCTTCTGCGCGTTTTCCGCGCGGCGGCGGGCGGTGACGATCACTTCCATCGAGGTGTCGGGGTCGGCGCTCGGTAGAGCCGTGGTGCCCTCAGCGCGTGTCTGTTCCGGGTTGGCGGCGCTGGTCTGCGCGTCTGCCATCATCGGCAGGCACGTCGTCGCCAGCAGCACGGCACTCAGCCGCGCGAAATCATGTCCCCGCATTGTCGTCACCCCTTCGTTATATAGCTGGGCTACATAACGAGAAGTTTGAAAACGAATAGAGGGATTTGCGAACGCGCACGTGCCGATACATGCACCACCCCGGCGAAGGCCGGGGCCCAATTGGGGGACGACGCTTGGCGAGCGTCGCGTGCCCTTACTGTGACCTTTCCAATTGGGCCCCGGCCTTCGCCGGGGTGGAGGGCAGCGGCGTTAAGCGAGGAGGGCGACGATCTCGGCGGCGATCTCGGCCGGCAAGCGCGATGCACCGTCAGCTACCGTCGACACCGTCGCCCAGCGCCCCAGCAACCCAGCCTTGGCCATCGCCGCGTAATTCGTCCGCACCCGATCCTGCAGTCCGGTATCCGCCTCGTACGCATCGAACGCATCGTCGGTGTAGGACCGCTTCCGCTTCTTCAGGATCAGCCCGCGCGCGATCGCGGCCGGGGTGTCGAGATATACCGACAGGTCTGGCTTCGGCAGCGCGAACGACCCTGTCTCCAAATCTGCGATCCACGCCATCATCGCGTCCGCTTCGTCAGCCGGAACCTGCGCCGCCTGATACGCCATGTTCGAGGCGATATAGCGGTCGAACACGACCACATCGTTCGCCGCCATCGTCGCCAGCAGATGCTCACGCGACTCCATCCGGTCGAGCGCATACAGCACCGCCGCCGCCCTGGGCGACGTGTCACGCGGCAGTGTCCCCGCGAGCATCGCGCCCAGCGCCCAGCCGCCGACCGTCTCGGTATAGCGCGGGAACGACACGACGTCGGCGGTGCGACCAGCGGCGCGCAGCTGCTCGACCACCAGTGCCGAGGCGGTGGCCTTGCCCGCGCCGTCGGCGCCTTCGATTGCCAGGAGGAAGCTCATGTGCGAGCCCTAGCAAGGCTTACCCGCTCACCAAAGCCCGCAAATCGATCAGTCCGCGCAACAGCGACGTGCCGCCCGGCGAGGCGATATAACGCGGCGTCCAGTTCGGGCGGAACTTCTCCTTGTACGCGCGCAGGCCGGCGAACCCGTAGAACCGCTCGCCGTGGCGGAACAGGAACGCCGCCACCTTCGACCAGGTCGGCGACAGCCGCCGCGCCTCGATCCCGGACAGCGGCGCCATCCCGAGCGAGAAGTTGCGATAGCCATGCTCGTGCCCCCACAGCATCAGCCGCGTGAACAGGAAATCCATGCCACCCTGCGGCATGTCCTCGGCGTGGCGCATCAGGTCGACCGACAGCTCCTGCCTGTTCGGAGTGCCCCAGACGTTGGCGAAGGCGACGATTCTGCCCTCGATCCGCACCACCGCGCAGTCGAACTTCGCCATGTATCCCGGCTCGAACCGACCGACGCTGAAGCTCTTCTCGGCATGATCCTTGTCGGCCAGCCACCAGTCGGAGATCGTTTGCAGTTCTGGGATGATCGCGGGCATCTCGGCGGCCGGGACGACGGCGAACTGCGCACCGGCGCGTTCGGCGACACGGCTGGCCTTCCGGACGCTGCGCATCTCGGGCGTCTCCAGCGTGAAGCCGTCGAGCTCGACCGTCGCCTCTTCGCCGTATTTGACGAGCTTCAGCCCCATCTCGATCGCGATCGGCACGATCCGAAGGCCGATCTGGTACAGCAGCAGCCGCCCCTGTGCGGCGTCGGCGCGGGCGCGGATCGCCCATAGCAGTTCCGACCATGCCTCGCTCGGGCCCACCGGATCGCCGAGCACGATCCAGCTCGCGCCCTTGACCTGGTACATCAGGAACGCGTCGCCGCTGTCCGAGACCAGGAAGCGCTTGTCGCCAGTAAAGGCGAGCATCGCGTCGGTGCGGTCGGCATGCGCGAGCGCGGCGGTCGCGACGTCGTCGGGCAGCATGTCGTGGATCATCGGCACGGGTGCCGCGGCGAACAGTCGCCAGATCGCCGCACCGATCAGCAAGAGCCCGACCGCGAGGCTGGTGCGCAGGAAACGCGAGGCGTTGGCGTTGGTCTCGAACTGCCACCACAGGTCGCTCGAATAGCCAACGCGGCGATAGGCGAAGAAGCCGATCAACACCGACAGCCCGATCGCGGCACCTACGCCAACCAGCCATTCCGGGGACAGCGGCTCCGCGGTCAGTCGCGTCCGCCGGTAGAACGCGGCGCGCGTCCATTGGAGCGCGGCGGCGGTGAGCAGCAGGATCGTCGCTTCCTCGTAATCGAGGCCCTTGGCGATCGACAGCAGCGCGCCTGCGACGAGCAACGTCCGCGCCGCCCAGAACGCGCCGTCGAGCCGCCGGTACAGGCCAAGTGCGACCAGCAACAGCATCACGCCGACGAGGCTCGCCGCGACGTGCGCCATCTCGCTGATCGGCAGCGGCAGGATCGTCGCCAGGGTGTCCATGCGACCAGGGGCCGCGGGCAGCGCGCCCGATACGAGTAGCATCGCACCGCTCAGGAACACCAGCACGCCCAGCAACAGCGGTGCCAGCGGCAGCGCGATCGCCAGCGGATCGGTGCCTCGCCCGCGCCACTGACGCCCCTCGTGGAACGCCATCAGTACTGCGGCGAGGATCAGTGGGGCGACATAATAGATGATCCGGTAGGCGAGCAAAGCTGCGAGGACCGTCGCATTGTCCTGCGGCATCGTCGCTATGATCACCGCCTCGAACACGCCGAGCCCGCCCGGCACATGGCTGATCAACGCAACGACGATCGCCACCGCGTAGCCGAGGAACAGCACCGGATAGAGTTCGGGCGAGGCATTGGGGAGCAGCACGAACAACGCCGCACTCGCTGCCGCGAGATCGACCGTCGAGACCAGCAGGAGCGCGAGCGCCTGCCGCCAGTTCGGCAAGGGGAGTCTCCAGCCGAGCAGCCCGATCGATCCGCCATGGCGGTGACGCAGGACGATCCCCAGCATGACGAGCGGGATGACGATGCCGACGGTGCGCTCCAGCAGAGGCGGCATCGTCCACTTCACGATCGGCAGCGTCCCCGGATGGATCGCCATCGACAGGCACGCGACCGTGATGACCCCCGCCCAGAACGTCACGCCGGCTATCAGCACGACGCGCGCCACGGCGGCTTCGTCTAGCCCGGCGCGGCTATACACGCGGTATCGCGCCGACCCGCCGGTCAGCATGGCCAGCCCAAGGTTGTGGCTGATCGTGTAGCTGGTGAACGACGCGACTGCAGCCGTCCGCCACGGCAGTGGATGGCCGATCACTTTCAAAGCGATCGAATCGTAGAAGGTCAGCGCGATATAGCTGACGACGGTCAGCCCGATCGCCACCGAGAGCTGCGACCAGCCGAGCGCGGAGAACGCGGCGCGCACTTCGGACAGGCGGATTTCGGCGGTCAGCTTGTGGATCGCAGCGAAGCCAAGCACCGCGACGATGAGCACCGCCAGCGCGATCAGTGTGCCCCGGCGATGCGCGATCCAGTCGCGGGTCCGGATGATCAACGGACGAGTCGTCATCGGGTCAACCGCGGTGCCAGGTCTGCGTCTTGCACAGGAACCCGCCGATCAGGCAGCCTTTCACGTCGATCGTATTCGCGTCGACCAGCGTCAGCGTCGACCCGAAGGTGCGGCCCATGTCGGGGACGAAGATCTGGCCCGACCATTTCCTGCGGCCGCTCGGGCGATATTCGCGAAGCAAGGCGGTGCCGATCAGTTTCGGCGTGCCGCCATCGCGGGCGTCCGCCTGCGCCTCGTCGCTGGCGCGCACGACCCAGCCGCACAGCCTGTCCCCGCAGGCGCCTGTCTTCACGGCCACGCTGTTCTTCGGATTGTGCCAGGTGCCTTCCACGGGGGAAGCAGGGGCCGGGCTGCCCACGGCCATCGCGAGCGCCATTATCACAGGAATCATCGGTCGATCCTCAATCCGCGAAAACGAACCGCGCCAGCACCTCGTAGAGCGCATCGGCGTCGCGGTGAAGCGGGTGTCCGCCCGGCAACGCGATCCGCGTCGCATTGGCCTGGGTCAGCAACGGGCACAGACTGCCGACTTCCTCCGCGCCCTGCACGCATAGCAAAGGCGCCCAGGTCAGCTGGCGCGCGGTCGGCATCGCGTCGACGGTCGGGGTCCAGAGATCGAAGACCTCGCTTGGCGACGCGCGGAACTGGACGTTGTCCTCCGGTACGATCAGCGCGATCTTGGCGATCTTGGCGCGCAATTCGGGGGCGAGGTCGACCAGTCCGACATGCAGCATGTCCGCGCCGAACGATTGGCCGATCAGCACCACCCGGTCGGTGTGGCCGAGGCGCAGCGCGCGCTGTTCGGCGCGTGCGATCAGCGTCGTGATGTCCGCCGGCGTCCGCGTCGTGCGCAGATAGGTCAGCGTATTGACCGCGACCACCGGCACGCCGTCCGCCGCCAACCGCCGTGCGATCTGCGGCGCCATGCCGATCTTGTAGCCGAGATCGCCGGTGAGAAGCACGGCGGCGAACAGCTGTTGCGGCTTGGTAGGATGGACATCGGTGAACAACGGCCCACCGAAATAGCCGAGCCAGCCCATGAAGCCGGCCGCGGCAATAGCGGCCAGGACCAGCGCGAGCAGAGATCGGTAGAGCCACGTCATCCGCGACCGATTGCACCGGGGCGCGTGATCGGCACGTGGAACAAGGATGACGTTTTCGTCATGCACTGCTGAGTCGTGCCGCAGGTCGCTGACGCGCAGAGATGCTTAGCGACGAAGCACCACCCCGGCGAAGGTCGGGGCCCAATTGAAAAGGCGTTCGTGACAGCGCCCTACGCCTCGTGATCGCCGTCCCCCAATTGGGCCCCGGCCTTCGCCAGGTGGTAAGTTTGTGGTGGCGTGAATTTGCTGCGGCAGTAAGTTTACCGAGAGGTAATCGATACGCTTGGCTCGTCGCCTCACACCTCGTCGGGATCGTGCGCCAACCGCTCATGGTGACGGATCACCTCGTCGATGATGAAGCGCAGGAATTTTTCCGAAAACTCGGGATCGAGCTGCGCCTCCGCCGCGAGGTGCCGCAGTCGTGCGATCTGGCGCTCCTCGCGGCCCGGATCGGCGGCAGGCAGGCCGTGCGTCGCCTTGTGCCGGCCCACCGCCTGCGTCACCTTGAAGCGCTCCGCGAGCATGTGGATCAGAGCCGCATCGATGTTGTCGATGCTCTGGCGGTATCCGGTCAACAGGTCGTCAGCCACCAAAATACCCTTTCGTTGGTTCGGCGCGCCTTTTGCGGCGACGTGGCCGGATCGGCAAGGCGTTGCACGGCAGATTGGGGCGAGCCGGGGCAGGCCGACGCCCGGCAAGGGTTGCTTTGCAGGGGCATAGGCGTCAGAGGCTCGGGAAGATGAGCGCCACCGTCCACCGCCTCGACACCCTTCGTCCCACGCCCGAGTCCCAGCCCTCGCTGGACCCGATGGTCAAGCTCGTCCGTGGCGACATGGACCAGGTCAACGCGGTGATCCGCGGCCGGATGGAGTCCGAGATCCCGCTGATCCCCGAACTCGCGGGTCACCTGATCGCGGGTGGCGGCAAGCGGATGCGGCCGATGCTGACGCTCGCGAGCGCGCAACTGATCGGCTATGCGGGTACGCAGCATCATCTGCTCGCGGCCGCGGTCGAGTTCATCCACACCGCGACGCTGCTTCACGACGACGTCGTCGATGGCTCGGACCTGCGCCGCGGCAAGCGCACCGCCAACATCATCTGGGGTAACCCCGCCAGCGTGCTGGTCGGCGATTTTCTGTTCAGCCGCAGCTTCGAACTGATGGTCGAGGCGGGCAGCCTGAAGGCGCTGAAGATCCTGTCCTCTACCAGCGCAGTCATCGCGGAAGGCGAGGTCAATCAGCTCACTGCTGCGCGCCGCGTCGATCTCGGCGAGGAACGCTATCTCGACATCATCGGTGCGAAGACCGCGGCGCTGTTCGCGGCGGCGTGCCGGATTTCGGCGGTCGTCGCCGATCGTCCCGAGGCCGAGGAGGCTGCGCTCGACGCCTATGGTCGCAATCTCGGCATCGCGTTCCAGCTGGTCGACGATGCGATCGATTACGTCTCCGATGCTGATACGATGGGCAAGGATGCGGGCGATGACTTCCGTGAGGGCAAGATGACGCTTCCGGTGATCCTCGCCTATGCGCGTGGTTCGGTCGAGGACCGTGCGTTCTGGAAGGATGCGGTCGAAGGTCGCCGTGACAGCGAGGCCGATCTGCAACACGCGATCCGCCTGATCCGCTCCACTCGTGCAATCGACGACACGTTCGCGCGCGCCCGGCATTACGGCCAGCGCGCGATCGACTCGATCGCCGGCTTCCCGAACGGCGCCGCCAAGGACGCAATGATCGAAGCCGTCGAGTTCGCGGTCGCCCGCGCATACTGATCGCGCTAGCGGATCGGTGATCCGGCATTCGGCAGCGTCGCCTCGCCAACCGGCGTCGATTTGCCGAACAAGGCGCGGTCCGTAGGGCCGAACGCGTATTTCCACAGGATGTAGAGATAGGTGGCCGCGATCGCGGGTTCGCCGATCGCGAGCTCTACCCACTCGTAACGCTTGGGTAGCGTCGTGAACGCGCCACCGACCACGATCGCGGCGAGCGCGGCCCAGATCAGCGGCCAGCGCCACGGTGAGACGCTTGTCCCCAGCAGATGGCCAAGCAGCTTCGACTTGATGATCGAGGTCAGACCCACCGACAGCATCAGCGCGATCGCCGGGCCTGCAGCCTGGTAATTGACGGGGTAGCCCAGTGCCCGGATTGTAAAGATCAGTGCGAAACTGAGGCCGACCTGGAACGCGAGCATCGCGGCCGAGATCATCAAATTGCGGTGGCGGGCGATGTAGACGAGTGCGGATTCGCTGACCGCGCCGGTCGACGCGAGCACTTCGGCGGTGAGCAGGAATGCGAGCGCGGCAGTGCCGGCGACGAACTGCGGTCCGACCACGCCCATCACCGCTTCGCCGGGGATCGAGCCCATCAGCGCAAGGCCGCCTTGCGCCGCCATGATCCAGAACGCGACCTGCCGCACCTGATTGGCGATTGCCGTGCGGTCGTTGATCGCGAGACTGTGGGTGATGACGGGACCGAGGATCGGGTCGAAGCTGGTCTTGAGCTTCTGCGGCAGGCTCGCGACCTGTTGGGCCATGTAGTAGATGCCGACGACCTTGGGCTCGAACATCACGCCGAGGATGAAGCGGTCGACGTTGCGGCTGCCCCATTCGAGGATGTCCGCACCGGCGAGCGGCACGTTCGCGCGAGCGAGCGCGTACAATGGACGGAGCTGGGGTTTCCAGCCGCGCGGGATGCCATAGCTGCGCAGGAACGGCACGAGGCTGGCGATCAGCGCCGCGGTCATCGATGCGACGTAGCTTAGCACGAGGCCGTCGCGGATCGTGAAATAGGAGAACGCCCAGGCGGCGATCGAGATCGTCCACGGCTCGACCACCGCGCGCGCCGTGACCGCGGCCTTGACGTTGAGGCGATAGGCGAGCGCGGCGAGGCTGACGTCGGACCAGGCGATCGCGACGATGATCAGCGGCAGGAATCGGTCGAGCCCCGTGATCGCGCTGTTCGGATACATGATCTGCGGGAAGGTGCAGAGCACGGCACTGGCGATGAGCGACGCGACGAACGCGACCGCCATCGCGTCCCACACGACGTTGGCGTGGGGGCGGTCGGCGCTGCTGAGCGCCTGGGCGAGACCGCGCTTAAGGCCGAGCGTGGCAAGGAGCGCGGCTAGTTCGACCACCACGACCGCGATTGCAAAGCGGCCGACGAGGTCAGGGCCGTAGATACGGCCGGCGATGAACAGGAACGGGATACGCGCGGCGAGGCGGAGGACGAAGCCGGCGATGTTGGTCCGACCACCCTTGGCGAGCGTGTCGATATCCTGCGTGGCCTCGGTCACGCTTTTCGGCTCCCTGGAAGGGAGGGGTAGGGGGTGGATTGGCTTATGAGGTTCGGTTGCACCTGCCCCAGGCCGACCCACCCCCGGCCCCTCCCTTTCAGGGAGGGGGGAAGGTTTTCGGGCAGTTTCTCGCTCAATGCGCTGCGCCCCAGCTCAGGCCGGTGCCGATCTCGATTCCGAGGGGTACGTCGAGCGTCACCGCGGGTTGCGCCGCGGTTGCCATGACACGTTCGATCACCGGCTTGGCCGCTTCGACGTCGCCCTCGGGGAGTTCGAACACGAGTTCGTCGTGCACCTGAAGGAGCATGCGGACGTTCGGGAGGCCCGCTTCGAGCAACGCCGGCCCCATGCGAACCATCGCGCGCTTGATGATGTCGGCGCTCGTCCCCTGGATCGGCGCGTTGATCGCGGCGCGTTCGGCGCCCTGCCGCTCATGCTGGATCTTCGAACGGATGCGCGGGAAGTGCGTTTTGCGGCCGAACAGCGTAGTGGTGAAGCCGCTCGCGCGGACGCTCTCGGTGGTCTCGACGATGTAGTTCGAGATGCCGGGGAAGCGATCGAAATAGCGGTCGATCATCGCTTGCGCTTCGTCCGCCGACACGTCGAGCCGACCCGCCAGCCCCCAGCGCGAGATGCCGTAGAGGATCGCGAAGTTGATCGTCTTCGCGCGGCCGCGGGTGTCGCGGTTGACTTCGCCGAACAGTTCCTGCGCGGTGAGGCTGTGGATGTCGTCGCCGTTTGCGAACGCGGCCTTCAGCGCGGGAACGTTCGCCATGTGCGCGGCCAGCCGCAGCTCGATCTGCGAGTAATCGGCGGCGAGGATGACGTTGCCGGGCTCGGCCACGAACGCGTCGCGGATCTGGCGGCCGATCTCGGTGCGGATCGGGATGTTCTGGAGGTTGGGATCGGTCGACGACAGCCGCCCCGTCTGTGCGCCGGTCAGCGAGTAGGACGTGTGGACGCGGCCCGTCGCCGGATTGATCTGCGCCTGCAACGCATCAGTGTAGGTCGATTTCAGCTTCGACAACTGGCGCCAGTCGAGCACTTTGCGTGCGATCACTGCGCCCGGTGAATCCTTGTCCGCGGCGATGCGCTCGAGTTCGTTGACGTCGGTCGAATAGACGCCGGATTTGCCCTTTCGGCCGCCCTTGATGCCCATCTTCTCGAACAGGACGTCGCCCAATTGCTTGGGACTGCCGATCGTGAAGGGCGCGCCGGCGAGCGCGTGGATTTCGGTTTCGAGGCTCGCCATCTGGCCGGCGAACTCGGTCGAGAGCTTCGACAGTTTCGCGGCGTCGACCTTGATCCCGTGCATTTCCATCTGCGCGATGACGGGGACGAGCGGGCGGTCGACCATCTCGTAGACGCGCGTCGAGCCCTCCGCGGGCAGGCGGCGCTTGAACCGGCGCCAGAGACGGAGCGTGACGTCGGCGTCCTCGGCGGCGTAACGCGTGGCGGCCTTGAGGTCGATTTCGTTGAAACTGCGCTGCGTCTTGCCGGTGCCGACGACGTCCTTGAACGCGATGCAGCTGTGCGAGAGGTGCGTAGCGGCGAGTTCGTCCATGCCGTGGCCGTGCAGCCCGGCGTCGAGATCGAAGCTCATCACGATCGTGTCGTCGAACGGCGCGATGGTCACGCCGCCGGCCGACTCGTAAGCACGGCCGAGGACGATCATGTCGTATTTGAGGTTGTGGCCGATCTTCAGGACGCTCGGATCCTCCAGCAACGGCTTCAGTTTCTCGAGCACGAGCGCGCGATCGAGCTGGACCGGGTTTTCCGCGAGCAAATCCGTTCCGCCATGTGCGATAGGTATGTAGCAGGCGAGGTTCGGATGCAGCGCCATGCTCACCCCGACGAGGTCCGCGCGCGTCGCGTCGATGCCGGTGGTCTCGGTGTCGATCGCGATCCAGCCCTGGTGCTTGGCGACGGTGATCCAGCGATCAAGCGCGGCTTCGTCGACGACGGTTTCGTAATCGTCGTGCTTGCACGGTTCGTCCTCGTCGAACTCGGCCGTGCTCGCCGGTTCCGCGACGGGGGCCTCGGCGACCGCGGAAAGCTTCGCGATCAGCGACTTGAAGCCGTGATGTTCGAGGAACGCGCGAAGGGGGGCGTCGGGGATGCCCTTGAGTTCGAGATCTTCGAGCGGTTCGGGCAGCGCGACGTCGCATTTGAGCGTGACGAGCACCTTCGACAGCCGCGCCATCTCGGCATGCTCGATCAGATTGTCGCGCAGCTTGCCCTTCTTCATGCCGTCGGCGGCGGCGAGCACGGCTTCGAGATCGCCGTGTTCAAGGATCAGTTTCGCCGCGGTCTTGGGGCCGACGCCGGGGACGCCGGGGACGTTGTCGACGCTGTCGCCCATCAGCGCGAGCACGTCGCCGAGCTGCGCGGGGGATACGCCGTGGAATTTCTCCGCGACATGCTCCGCGCCGAGCCGGCGGTTGTTCATCGTGTCGTACATGTCGAGCCCGGGCTCGATCAGCTGCATCAGATCCTTGTCGGAACTGACGATCGTGACTTCCCAGCCTTGGGCGAGTGCGGCCTTTGAGTAACAGGCGATGATGTCGTCGGCTTCGAGTCCCTCGGTCTCGATGCAGGGCAGCGAGAAGGCGCGCGTGGCGTCGCGGATCATCGGGAACTGGGGGACGAGATCCTCGGGCGGCGGCGGACGCTGCGCCTTGTACTTGTCGTAGAGATCGTTGCGGAAGGTCTTCGACGACTTGTCGAGGATGACCGCCATGTGGGTCGGGCCGTCGGCGGCGTGAACCTCGTCAGCGAGCTTCCACAGCATCGTCGTATAGCCGTACACCGCACCGACGGGCTCGCCATGCTTGTTGGTGAGCGGCGGCAGCCGGTGATAGGCGCGGAAGATATAGCCGGAGCCGTCGACGAGATAGAGATGGGGCATCGCGCGCGGTCTAGCGGATGCGGGGGCGCGCACCAATGGGCGATGCGTGGTTGTTGGGTATCAGGTGGGGAGAAAAGCGGTGGGGTGTTTGCCTCGCTTCACTTTCCCGAGAGAGGCACCACCCCGGCGAAGGCCGGGGTCCAGTTGGAAACGTGATCGTAACGGCGCGCCGCGCTTCGTTATGACCGTCCCCCAATTGGGCCCCGGCCTCCGCCGGGGTGGAGGTGTGGTGGAAGATACTTGTCCCACCAAGCTCCCTCCTTGTTCTCTTGCGAAGGCGGGAGCCTCCCCGCCTTCGGGGAAACATGCTTCTTCGGTTCGAGGGGGAGTATGAGGTTGAAGCCTCCTACTTCTTGATCAGCCCGATCTCGACCAGTCGCTCGTACAGGTAATCATGCGCGGTGATAGGGTTTGGATAGCGGTTCGCGTTGTCCGGCGTGATCGTCCCGGGCAGCGTCTCGATCAGGAAGTCCGGCGCGGGGTGCAGGAAGAACGGCATCGAGTAGCGCGAATGGCCGCGGCGTTCGGGAGGCGGGTTGACGACGCGGTGCGTGGTCGAGGGCAGCACGTTGTTGGTCAGTCGCTGGAGCATGTCGCCGACGTTGACGACCATCGCGCCCTCGGGCGGCTTGATCGACAGCCAGCGGCCGTTCGCGCGGTCGAGCAGTTCGAGGCCCGCTTCCTCGGCACCAAGCAACAGCGTGATGAGGTTGATGTCTTCATGCGCGCCGGCGCGGACGCCTTCCGCATCGGCGGGGATGGGCGGGTAGTGGAGCAGACGAAGTATGCTGTTGCCGTCCTTCACCGCGGGATCGAACCAGTCGGGCTTGAGCTTCAGGTGACGCGCGATCGCGGACAGCAGCTTGTCGCCGGCGCGGTCGAACGCGGCGAAGAGTTCGAGGAAGACCGGCTTGAAGCCCTCGGGCCGCGTCGGCCAGACGTTCGGCGCCATCGTGTCCGCATAGCGATGACCCTCGGGCAGCTCGCGGCCGACGTGCCAGAATTCCTTGAGGTCGACGACCTTGGCGTCCTTGGCGATCTCGGTCTTGAACGGCGTGTAGCCGCGCGCGCCGCCGCCGCCGGGGATGTGATAGCCGCGCTTCTCGTCTTCGGGCAGGTCGAACAGGAGTTTCGTCTCGGCCCAGGCGCGCTCGATCAGGTCGGCGGGGATGCCGTGATCGGCGACGATCGCAAAGCCGTACCGCTCGAACGATTCGCCGAACGCGGCGGCGAAACCGTCGGGGTCGGAATCCTGCGTGGCGAGGCTGAGCGTCGGGACCTGGGCGGCGGGGGTGTCGAGCATGAGGTGCGTGTCCGGATTGGGGGACGCCCGATATAGGGGATTGGGGGTGCCGTGCCAAATGCTTGGGTTAGGGTTGGTCTGGATTTGGAATCTGTAATGATCCTCCCCCTTGCGGGAGAGGATCGTCGACTTATCCGCTGATGACGATCGTGCCGGTCGCCTTGTCCTTGCCATCTGGGGCGAGTTCGAGGCGGAAGGGTTTGTTCTCGTCGGTCGTGCCGATCAGATTCGCGCCTTCGCCGTGCACCTTGTAGCCGACCTTGCCCAAGCGCTGCGCGAACCAGTCACGGACGATTAGCGGAGTCGCCGGGCTGGTAAATGCAACACGTAGGCCGCTTCCTGCATCGCTACCGTTGTTTTCGTTACCGACGATGTTCAGGTTCTTGATCGACGACCCCGGATACAGCCGCACGCCGTTGAGATCGAAATTGCCCGTATCGATCTTGATCTTCGGCAGCTTTACCGAGCCCTGGAAGCCGGGCACGTCGATCTTCATCTCGCCGGTCTCGCCATTGATCGCGCCGAGCACGTTGCCGCCATCGGCGTTGATCGAGACCGACGCGCCCTCGTTCGAGCGATCGCAGGCGGACAGGGCAAGCACGCTGGTGAGACCGACAGCAGCGAGCAAATACGGGCGGATCATGATCATCTCCGAAGTGTGTTGTTCTGGCAATACAGATAGGGGTCGTCGGCGCACTGCGCAATCGTCGCATAGCTGCGCCGGTTAGCGGGTTCCGCGCGATCGCACGAGCGGGTACAGGGCCACGCATCATGCAGACCCAGGATCCACAATCCGACGCGCCAGCGATGCGCGGCGCGCCGATCGGCTTCGTCGAGTTCGTCGCGCTCGTCGCCTCGCTGATGTCGCTGACCGCGCTCGGCATCGACTCGATGCTGCCAGCGCTGCCGGCGATTGGCAACTCGCTCGGTGTCGCGACCGAGAACGGGCGGCAGTTCGTCGTAACCGCGTTCGTGATCGGGTTCGGCGTCGCGCAGCTCGTCCACGGGCCGCTCGCGGATCGGTTCGGGCGGCGGACGGTGCTGCTGTGGTCGCTCGTCCTGTACATCATCGCCAACGTCGCCTGCGCGACCGCGGGCAGTTTCACGCTTTTGCTGGCGGCGCGCGCATTCGGTGGCGCGGTGATCGCAGCGGCACGCGTGGCGACGATCGCTTTGGTCCGTGACTGCTATCACGGGCGGCCGATGGCGCGGGTGATGTCGATAGCGTTCATGGTGTTCATGATCGTGCCGATCCTGGCGCCGACGTTCGGCTGGACGGTGCTCCAGTTCGGCGATTGGCGCGCGATCTTCTGGACGGTTGCGGTGCTGACGCTGGGGGTGCTGGTCTGGTTCTACCTGCGGATGCCTGAGACGCTGGCGCCCGAGAACGTCCTGCCGATTACGCCGGAGCGGATCCTCAGCGACTGGCGGCAGACGCTCGGCGATCGCAATTCGCTCGGCTACACGCTCGCCTCGACCGCGTTGCTCGGATCGCTGTACGGCTATCTCAATTCGATCCAGCAGATCATGGCGGACGTGTTCCACAAGCCGTCGCTGCTCGCGCTGATCTTCGCGACGACGTCGGTGACGATGGCGATCTGCAATCTGCTCAACTCGCGGATCGTGATGCGGCTGGGGACCCGGCTGATCAGCCATGGCGCGCTGTCGCTGATGATCCTGGTCTCGCTCGTCCATCTGTTCGCGATCGAGGTCGGGTTCGAGACTTTGGTCAGCTTTGCCGTCTTCCAGGCGCTGACGCTCGGGTGTTTCGGGCTGGCGACGTCGAACTTCTCGGCGATGGCGATGGAGAATATGGGGCGGATCGCCGGTACCGCGTCGAGCGTGCAGGGGTTCCTTAGCGTTACGATCGGTGCGGTGTTCGGCGCATTGATCGGCCAGGCCTTCAACGGCACCACCGTGCCGCTGGTCGGCGGGTTCCTGCTCGCCGGACTCGCAGCACTCCTGTCGATCCTAGTGACCGAACGCGGTCGGCTGTTCCGGCCCGCATCGACGACGCCCGTCCGCGCTTGAAGGAACCACCGCGCACGTCCACCGTTCGCATCTGGTAGGCCTGCAAAACGCGGGCGTCCTGGAACGAGGGAGTTTGACCATGGGCGGACATCAGGTGCCGAGTGCCGGTTCGGGCGACGACGGTTATGACGAAGAGGGCTATGACGAGAGCCAGCGCGCCGAGATCCTCGAGGCCACGCGGAACGGGCCGAGCGACGGCATCATCCTGACCGACCTCGAACCCGATCTGGGCGAGGATGACACCGACGACGAGTCGATCGACGAGACCAAGATGGATTCGGAAGAGGTCGGCGAGACGGACTCAACGGTGACGATGGACGAAGCCGACATGGACGAGGACGACGTCCAGGACGAACTCGACGACGACACGATCGACGACGACGAAGACCTGAAGGACGCTGACGACGTCGCGCTGAAGCCCTGAACTATCCGCGGCGCGCCTGTACCGGGCGCGTCGCTCTCAGTCGGCGGCGTTGGCGAGGATTGCGAGATCGTCCGCGTTGAACGCGGCGCCGGCGGCGTGGGTCGGTTGTTCCACCGTGTTACCCGAAGACGCGTTTGTTGGGGCCGGTTCCGGTGCATCGCTGGCCACGTCATAGGCCGTCCACACGATCCCCGCCGACCAGAAGAGCGCCGCCCAGCGGCTGCGGAACAGGCGTGAAAACCCCATCGATGCTGCATCGCACACTGTTTGTCACCAGAGGGTAAACAGACGGCGTTAACACCAGCCGCGGCTGCTTTTTGCCGCTTTTCCGCTGTATTCCTGCCTAGTCCGCCCCGCAGCGGCCATGGTTCGTTCATCCAAATGACAGGAACCGTTGCTGTAACGCAACACAGCGGAACAGTTCCCTGCCAGTTCTCTGAATGTGACGTTTTTTGTGCAACCATGTGCTCGCCGACCGGTTTGGCTTGCCTGGACCGAACCGACGCACCGTGCAGTCGGCGATCCACGCAACAACACGGTATAAGGTCAAACTCATGCGTAAGCTTTCCCTGGCAATCGCCCTCGCCGCCGCAACGGTCGCAGTTCCCGCCTTCGCGCAGGACATGTCGGCACCGGCACCCGTCGACAACAGCGCACAGCCCGGCGAAGCAGCAGCGCCCGACGGCTCGAAGGCATTCGGCATCGAGCCATATTTCGGCGTGATGGGCGGCTGGGAGCAGTTCGACAACGAGCGCGGCCACGGCATCCCGCAGGCGCTGAACGCCGACAACTCGCTCCGCCGCGGCTACAAGCCATCGGGCTCGCTGGTCCAGGGTGTGCTCGGCGTGAACGTACCGCTCGGCCCGGTCTTCGTCGGCGCAGAAGGCAACGTGATCAAGGGCATCGATGGCAACATCGATTGGGAATACGGCGCAGCAGGCCGCTTCGGCTTCCGCGCTGGCGACAGCGGCCTGATCTACGGCAAGGTTGGCTACCAGTGGGTCAACTTCGACCATTTCTCGGCACGCTCGACCAACGGCGGCGACACCGGTCGTGACTACAGCGCGATCACCTACGGCATCGGCGCAGAAGTCGGTCCGCAGAGCATTGGCCTGAAGGGCATCACCGGCAACGCAGGCTTCCGTATTCGCGCCGAGGTCAACACCTTCGGCGACGCGCAGAGCTTCCGTCCGATGCTCGGCATCATCACGCACTTCTAAGCCTTTGCCTCGCAAGAGGTTCAAGCTGGACGCGTAACGGGGGCGGGGAGTGGCTAGGGCCATTTCCCGCCCTTCGTGTGTCCGGCGTTTCCAGTGGGTTGGCGAGTGAAGTATAGGAAGTGCAGACGCTCGCGCGATGATCGCGGGACGGGCCAAGGCCGTGAGATGGGCAGGGGGGGGCAGCACTTTCCTGCCCGTCGTGCGTCTGGCGCCTGCGGGTGTCAGAAAGTGAAGTATAGAAAGTATAGACGCTCGCCCGATGATCGCGGGAAGGCGCGCGCGTGCAAGTTGCGAGGGTGCGTGCACGTTGCGCTGGACTGAAGTGAGGGCTGGCACGTGTCGAACGGGGCATGCCGGCCCCGTGTAGGACATCGAAATCTCGTGCCCGTGCGAGGGTGCATTGCTGATCCGATGCATCCGAGACGTGCTGTGCACGATGTTCACGATGCGTTCGCCTCGTTTCCGACTCCGCTCGCCGCAAGACCGGGTCGCGCCAAGGTGACTTCCGTGGGCGCGCGCGTAGGCGCGAGCGGTGATGGAGTATGTGTTTGATTTCATGCGGTTGCTTGGCGGCGACCGCGCTGGTGCCACGCGTGGCCGTGGGGGCTCGGCGCGCAGCACCAAGCCGGGAGTCCTGCTGCAGCTCCGCCTGGTGTTCTACGGCGTGCTGCTCGGGCTGATGATGCCGGTGATCCGTCAGATCGACTGGGCGGCGCTGTTACCGCCCGGCTTGAAGATCGAATGGCCGACCGGGTTCGGTATCGCCTGGCCTGCCGGGCATCTGCGTGTGCCGGGCGGCTGGGGTTGGGGTGCGAACGCTGCCAAGACGGAGGGGGCGTCCGCTGCTGCTGCCGGAGCGGCGACCACGGCCGGTGCCGTCACCACTGCCACCGGCGCGCTGGCGACCGCGGCGGGAGTCGCCAGCGCTGCGTCGACCGTCGCGGCGGTGTCGTCCGCGCTGTCGGGCGGCAAGGCGGTCTCCGCGCGCTTCACGATCTGCGGCCACGCCAAGCGGATCAACTGCATGGTCGACGGCGACACGTTCTGGATGGCGGGCACCAAGATCCGTATCGCCGACATCGACACGCCGGAGACCCACCCGCCGCGCTGCGCCCGCGAAGCGCGGCTGGGGCAGGCGGCGACGCTGAAGATGCAGGCGCTGCTCAACGCCGGCCCCTTCACGCTGACCCCGATCAAGCGCGACGTCGATCGCTATGGCCGCAAACTGCGCATCGTCGAGCGAGGCGGGGAGTCACTGGGAGCGGTACTGGTCCGCCACGGACTCGCGCGCGACTATGGCGGCGGCAAGCGTTCGCCTTGGTGTGGAAAGTCGTCGTGAAACTACCCGTTTCGCTCTTCCCGTAGTTTAGCAAACTCCTTCAACCCGAGATGTACTTTTAAAAGGGACGCCCCGTTATCCCAACCAGCGTGTGAGTCGCTATACTGAAATACCCACCCACTTCCGCCTTTGCCTATCCCTCTGCGATAGCCAACCACCGAGAACTGATAAAGCAATTCTAAAGCATCATCTGCAGTTACCAAGTTCTTTGCTGACTTTCGACGATTATATGCCTCTACAAACCCATCTCGGGAGAAAGTTATAGTTGCTAGCTCTGAGCATGCTTGGAGAGCCTCGCTCCAACGCTCCCAGTGTGGTCCTAACTCATCATCGAGTTCCTGCTTCAAGTACCGCGAATACGGTTCTCGAGCAGACTGGATATCGTCATTATCGAAGAAGTTTGAATCAGCGTTGCGGCTAATGCTTACTGAAAGGGCACAATTTAGAAATTTAATAACATCGCGAGGGCGTAAAAACGTCCTCGCTATCACGTGGTTCCATTTAGATTGTGATCCCCTCATAAGGGCCTCATCTTCGATATCGGTCCACGTAAGATTTTTACCGAGTTTTGCTTTGATTCATTCGTTTATCAAATCAAGTAAAGATTCTGGATCCCATTCTAGTAGTACTGCCGAAGACTGGGAAATCTTATTTTTATCCGAAAATCTTAATTCGTCCCAGATGTCAGTTCTGAGAAATATAACGGGAGAGATTGTAGCACTTGTTAGTCTGTACTTCCTGTATGAGCGAGCGGCAAGTATGAGGCCAACGATCATCTGCTCATGTTGACTATTTAAAATTGACAAACCTTGGTCAAGTTCATCAAAATTAAGGAGTATCTTCTTAGTCGCCGTCTGCGAGCAAATAGTTAAAGCGCAATTTATCAGTACCTCGGTAAGAGCGTCCAGTTCTGGCGCAATTCCGCCGTCCTTGGTTTCAAACTCAACCCCACCTAAAGAGTTTCCCATTACAGACGGTAAAAATGATGTTTTGCTGAGCTTAAGTCGTTTAGGCCTCAAGATATCAGACAGAGTTGGGCTTTGCCCTCCGTAATTATCATATAAAAACTGATGGGCCGACCGCTGCGCATCAGTTTGTAATTTCATGCCCTTCTCATTTATAAGAAGCGAAAGTGTCTTTACGGCGATAAGATATCGCCATGAACTGACGTACGTCTCGATCTCGGACGCACCGGTATTTCGTCTCTTTTCATGAAGCGACCAAGGGTAATCACGGAGGCTTAGAGATGTGGAAAGGTAATTATTCGTCGATGCGCCGAAATACTTAGCTAAAGCAGTTTTACCTGATCCCTTCCGACCCAGAACGACGATCGTGTCGCCAGACTCAATTTGGGATACCGCGTCAGTCTTTAAAAAATACGAGAGTACTGAGTCATCCTCCTCAGCAGCAACATCGCCGAATGTTCCAATATCTGCGTGGTATCCCATTTAGGTTACTCCGCTGCCACCGATTCGCTGAACATGTCCCGAACCTCACTCATATCCACATTCGCGGCAGGCCCCTTCTTCGCGGTCTGGCGCTTGTCGAACGAGTCCCAGACGTCGTTCCACTGGCCCTTGGTCGCGGCCTTCGAATACTCCGTTGCGCGCTGTTCGAAGAAGTTGGCGTGCTCGACGCCGTTGAGCATCGGGGCGAGCCAGGGCAGTGGGTGCTCGTCGATCATGTAGATCGGCTTCAGGCCGAGCTGAGTCATGCGCCAGTCGGCGATGAAGCGGATGTACTTCTTGATCTCCTTGGGGGTCATGCCGTTGACCGGGCCCATCTCGAAGGCGAGGTCGATGAAATTGTCCTCGAGGCGGATCGTCGTCTGGCAGACGTCGGCGATGTCGTCCTTGACCGCCTTGGTCAGGCACTGGCGCTCCTGACAGAAGGTGTGGAACATCTTGATGATGCCCTCGCAGTGCAAGGACTCGTCGCGGATCGACCAGGTGACGATCTGGCCCATGCCCTTCATCTTGTTGAAGCGCGGGAAGTTCATCAGCATCGCGAACGACGCGAACAGCTGGACGCCCTCGGTGAAGCCGCCGAACATGGCCAGCGTGCGCGCGATGTCCTCGTCGTTGTCGACGGTGAACTGCTGCATGTAATCATGCTTTTCCTTCATCTCGGCATATTCGAGGAAGGCGCCGTACTCGCTCTCGGGCATGCCGATGGTGTCGAGCAGATGGCTGTAGGCGGCGATGTGGACCGTCTCCATGTTGCTGAACGAGGTCAGCATCATCTTGATCTCGGTCGGCTTGAACACACGGCCATACTTTTCGTGGTAGCAATCCTGCACCTCGACGTCGGCCTGCGTGAAGAAGCGGAAGATCTGCGTGAGCAGGTTGCGCTCGTGATCGCTGAGCTTCTGCGCCCAATCGCGGCAATCCTCGCCCAGGGGCACTTCCTCGGGGAGCCAGTGGAGCTGCTGCTGGCGCTTCCAGAACTCGAACGCCCAGGGGTATTCGAACGGCTTGTACTGCTTGGAGGCGTGAAGGAGGGACATGGGGTAAGCCTTTCGGAAGATTGGTTTTATATCGAGAAACTGGGGGGATCAGGTCGCGTGTTTCATGTCTCGGTGCTCCATTGCCACATCGCGGCGGCGGACATCGCGAGAACGATCGCGGCGGAGGTGAGCATGATGCCGATCATGCGGAACGCGTAGGTCTGTTGCTCGGTGATGCTCGGGCTGCGCAAACGGAGCAGCATCGTGGTGCCGACGATTCCGAGCACGCCTGCGACCACGAACATGATAGCTGAACCATACGTCATGCGACCAACTCGCCCGGCGCGCGTTCAGCACCCGAACCCAACACAGGAGAACGACCATGGTCGATGCAACCAAGATCCAGGAACATGCCGAAGTCATCGGCGCGGACGGCGTCCATGTCGGCACCGTCGACAAGGTCGAAGGCAACCGCATCAAGCTGACCAAGAAGGACTCGGGCGCGCAGGTCGTCGAGGGCACGGGCAGCCATGAAGGGCATCATCACTTCATCTCGCTCGGGCTGGTTGCGGATATCGAGGACGGCAAGGTCCGGCTTTCCGCCAACGCCGACGTGGCGGTGACGTTCGAAGAAGAGGCCTGACGCGAACGCGGTTCGCATCGAGCGCGCCGCATAGCCAGCCCGAACCCCGGTCCGCTTCGCGCGGGCCGGGGTTTTTGCGTCAGGCGCGCCCCGGTCCGTGATTGACGGTTCGGGGTCATGCTTGAACGCCGAGAGACCTTACTGGCAGGCAAGGCACTCATCGTAATCCTTCGACTCGACGTCGATCTGGCGCAGGTCGATGGTGTTGTCCGCCTCGACGCCGCCAGCGAAGCCCGCGCGCTGGACCGACTTCGAACGCAGGTAATAGAGCGACTTGATGCCGAGCTCCCACGCGCGGAAGTGGAGCATCAGCAGGTCCCACTTCTCGACGTCCGCCGGGATGAACAGGTTCAGCGACTGCGCCTGGTCGATGTACGGCGTGCGATCGGCGGCGAGTTCGAGCAGCCAGCGCTGGTCGATCTCGAAGCTCGTCTTGTAGCAGTCCTTTTCCTCGACCGAGAGGAAGTCGAGATGCTGAACGCTGCCACCCTGTTCGAGGATCGAGTTCCACACCGCGTCCGAGTTCTTCGACTTCTCGCTCAGCATCTTTTCGAGATACGGGTTCTTGATCGAGAAGCTGCCCGACAGCGTCTTGTGCGTGTAGATGTTCGCCGGGATCGGCTCGATGCACGCCGACGTGCCGCCGCAGATGATCGAGATCGAAGCCGTGGGCGCGATCGCCATCTTGCAGCTGAAGCGCTCCATCGCGCCGACGTCGGCGGCATCGGGGCAGGGGCCGCGCTCGATCGCGAGCTGCATCGAGGCTTCGTTGGCCTGGCTGCTGATGTGCTTGAACATGCGCAGGTTCCACGACTTCGCCATCGCGCCCTCGAACGGGATGCCGCGCGCCTGAAGGAACGAGTGGAAGCCCATCACGCCGAGACCGACCGACCGCTCGCGGCCCGCGCTGTAGGCGGCGCGTTCCATGCCGGGTTCGTGGCGGTCGATGTAATCCTGCAGCACGTTGTCGAGGAAGCGCATGACGTCCTCGATCAGACCCTTCTCGTCCTTCCACTGATCCCACGTCTCGAGGTTCAGCGACGACAGGCAGCAGACCGCGGTACGCTCGTTACCGAGGTGATCCTTGCCGGTCGGCAGCGTGATCTCCGAGCACAGGTTCGAGGTCGAGACCTTGAGGCCCAACTCGCGGTGATGCTTGGGCATCGCCTTGTTCACGTGATCGGCGAAGACGATGTACGGCTCACCGGTCTGGAGACGTGTCTCGACGAGCTTCTGGAATAGCGAGCGCGCGTCGACGGTGGCGCGGATCGCCTGGTCCTTCGGCGAGCGGAGATGCCATTCCTCGCCGTTGCGGACGGCTTCCATGAAGTCGTCGGTGATCAGCACGCCGTGGTGCAGGTTGAGCGCCTTGCGGTTGAAATCGCCCGAGGGTTTGCGGATTTCGAGAAATTCCTCGATCTCGGGGTGCGAGACGTCGAGGTACACGGCGGCCGAACCGCGACGCAGGGACCCTTGCGAGATCGCGAGCGTCAGCGAATCCATGACGCGGACGAACGGGATGATGCCGCTGGTCTTGCCGTTGAGGCCGACCGGCTCGCCGATGCCGCGGACGTTGCCCCAATAGGTGCCGATGCCGCCGCCGCGCGAGGCGAGCCAGACATTCTCGTTCCAGGTGTCGACGATCCCGCCGAGGCTGTCGGGGACCGAGTTGAGGTAGCACGAGATCGGCAGGCCGCGACCGGTGCCGCCGTTCGAGAGAACGGGGGTGGCGGGCATGAACCAGAGCTTCGAGATCGCATCGTAGAGCCGCTGCGCGTGGCCGGCATCATCGGCGTACGCGGAGGCGACGCGGACGAACAGGTCCTGGTAGCTTTCGCCCGGGAGCAGGTAGCGATCCTTGAGCGTGTCCTTGCCGAACTCGGTCAGCAGCGCGTCGCGGCTGTGATCGACCTCGACCGGGTAGATCTGCGCGCGCACGGAGTGGCTGTCCTGCGCCTGGCGCGGGGCCTTGGGGGCCTCGGCTTCAGGCGTGGCAGTGGTTTGTTCGATCGTGTCTGTGGTCATGTCGCTATCCCGGCTGCTGTCTCTGAAATCCATCGAAACCGCTCCTAGTGTTCTGTATTCGTTCGAATCGGCGTCATGTCGCCATGCTACCATCGGACGGCCCCTAACGGGAGAACAAAAAGTGACCATCGCGGCGGTGGAAGGCGCGCTTACGGTCATATCGCATATGGCTATGCGAGGGTTGTTCTACCAGCGATTGGGTCCGCCCCCGAACGCAACCCCAAGAGATTGTGCCAAAGCGCGAAGAGACGCAAGGGGGTGCGGGGGTGGTCGGGGGCTCGGTTCGTCGCGTTCGCGTGCGGGTTGGCCGGGCGGGATATTCGCGACGCGTGGACTTCTGCGGGGTTCGTGAAGCGCAAGGGGGCGAAGGGGGAACGAAAAATTATTTAAGGGCGGAAGATGGCAAATGTTGCTTCGAAGGGAGGTGTGGGAGTGGGGCACTGGATATGGGGTGGGACCGCTCTAGTTCCCCCGCGAACGCGGGGGCCCAGACGCCACGAACGTCGTCCTACTTGATTCCTGGACCCCCGCCTTCGCGGGGGAACCGTGGTGATGCGAAGATAACCTCAAATCACACCACCCCGGCGAAGGCCGGGGCCCAGTTGGGGGACGGTGCCAACTGAGCGATGCGTGCCGTTACTACGACCTTTCCAACTGGGCCCCGGCCTTCGCCGGGGTGGTGGTGATTGGCGAAGGCGGTCCGCCTTACCCCTCGATCATCGTCCGGATGTGCGTCGCCAACGCCTCCATCGCAAACGGCTTGGTGATCATCGACATCCCCGGCTCCAGGAAGCCCGACGCCAGCGCGGCATTCTCCGCATAGCCCGTCATGAACAGCACGCGGAGCCCCGGACGCAGCGCACGGCCCGCATCGGCGACCTGGCGGCCGTTCAGTCCGGGTAGGCCGATGTCGGTTACGAGCAAGTCGACGCGCTCCATCGTCCGCAACCTCTCAAGCCCCGCCGGGCCATCATGCGCCTCGACCGCCCGGTAACCAAGTTCGCCCAATACCTCGACGATCAGCGCGCGGACGACCGAATCGTCCTCGACCACCAATACGATCTCGCCCGCATCGGTGACGTGGTCCTGCGTCAGTCCGGGCAGCACCTCGTCCTGCTCCGCTTCGCCGTAATGGCGCGGCAGATACAGCTTGATCGTCGTGCCCTGGCCGAGCTCGCTATAGATCCTCGCATAGCCCTCGGACTGGCGCGCGAAACCGTAGATCATCGACAGGCCGAGCCCCGTTCCCTGGCCGATCGGCTTGGTGGTGAAGAACGGCTCGAATGCCTTGGCGATCGTGTCGGCGGACATGCCGGTGCCGGTGTCGGACACGCAGATACACACGTAGTGGCCGGGCCGGACGTCGCGCTGGCTGGCGGCGAAATGGTCGTCGAGGTGCGCGTTGCACGTCTCGATCGTTAGCTTGCCACCGTGCGGCATCGCGTCGCGCGCGTTGATGACGAGGTTGAGCAACGAGTTCTCGAGCTGGTTGGGATCGCACAGCGTCGTCCACAGACCACCGGCGAGCACCATCTCGAGTTCGATCTGCTCGCCGGTGGTGCGGCGGAGCAAGTCCTCGAGCGAGGCGACCAGCGGGTTGACCTTGACCGGGCGCGGATCGAGCGGCTGTCGGCGCGAGAACGCGAGCAAGCGGTGGGTCAGCGAGGCGGCGCGGTTGGCGGCGGTGGTCGCGCCGGTGATGAAGCGATCGAGCTCGCCGACACGCCCTTGCGCGACGCGGCGCTGGACGATCTCAAGGCTACCGGTGATGCCTTGCAACAGATTGTTGAAATCGTGGGCGATGCCACCGGTGAGTTGCCCGACCGCCTCCATCTTCTGCGCCTGGCGGAGTGCTTCCTGCGCCTCGACCAGTTCCTGCGTACGATCGCGGACGCGTTGTTCGAGGTCGGCGTTGAGCGATTGCAGGTCGCGTTCGAGCCGCTTGCGGTCGGTGACGTCCGCGCCTTCGACGAAAATGCCGACGACCGCACCGGTCGCGTCGCGGATCGGCTGGTAGACGAAATCGACGTAGCGGTCGTTGACCGAACCGCCGGGTTCAGCCTGAACCGCATAGAGCATGCCCACCGCCGTGAACGCTTCGCCTGTCGCATACACATCGTCGAGCAGGTCCAGAAACCCCTGTTCGACCGCGTCGGGCAACGCCTCGGCAACGGTTCGACCCAGCATCTCTCGGTGGCCGACCAGCTTGTCGTAGCCGGGGTTGGTTAGCTCGAACCGGTGCTCGGGCCCGCGCAACATCGCCATGAAGGTCGGCGCCTGCGCGAACATCTGGCTCATCCGTTCACGCTCGTCGCGCAGCGCGCGTTCGGTCTGGACGCGCTCGGTGCTCTCGTAGGTCGAGCAGAACATGCCCGCGATCGCGCCGCTCTCGTCGCGCACGGGCGAGTAGGAGAAGGTGAACCAGGCATGCTCGTCATAGCCCTTCCGGTCGGTGACGAGCGGCAGATTCTCGAAGAACGACGCTTCGCCCGTCAAGGCCTTGTCGACCAGGGGGCTGATATCGCTCCAGACATCCGCCCACACGTCGGCGAACCGCTGGCCGAGCGCCTGCGGGTGCTTGTCGTGCATGATGCGCGCGTAATGGTCGTTGTAGAGGAAGCCGAGCTCAGGCCCCCATGCGAGGCACATCGCGAACTCCGAGGCGAGCATCAGTGACACGATCGAGCGGAGCGACTGAGGCCAGCGGTCGATCGGGCCGAGTGGCGACGACGACCAGTCGTGCGCGCGGATCATCGCGGCCATCTCGCCGCCACCGGTCAGGAAATCGGCTTCGGCCGTCTGTGTGGTCATCTCAAAGTCCTGCCGGGTCGCACGCCGGGCCGAATTTTACGCCGGTGCGCGTTCGATACGGGGACGCGTCGCGCGTTTCCACCTGTTCGCGGGCAGGTCGCCGGGTCATCGGCACAGTTCGTCCGCCAGGCGCGTCAGGCTGTCGACGCAATAGTCCCACTCCTGCACGGCATCCGCGTCGGGCGCGGGCCCGCCGCCATATTCGTGCGGGCGGTCGACATAGGCGGTCTGCAGGCCAGCGGCGCGCGCCGCGGCGAGGTCGCTGTGGTGCGCAGCGACGAGGCAGAGTTCGCCGGGAGCAATATCGAGAAACCGCGCGGTGGCGAGGTAGGATTCGGGAAGCGGCTTGTAGACGCGGCTGACTTCCGCTCCGAGGATCGCATCCCAGGGCAGGCCGGCGCGGCGGGCCATTTCCAGCATGAGTGCGATGTTGCCGTTGCTGAGCGTGACGACCGGGTAGCGGGTCTTGAGGCGGGTGAGACCCTCGACCGAGTCGGGCCAGGGATCGAGCCGGTGCCAGGCGTCGGTCAGGTCGGTGAGCGTATCTTCGTCCAGCGCGGCGGGGTCGATGCCGTGGTGACGGAGCAGGTCTTCGAGCGCCTCGCGGTGGAGCGTGTCGAGAATGACGAACGGCCGCCGTCCGCTGCGGACCTCCTCGAGCGCTGGCTGATAGCGTTTGCGCCAGCCGTCGGCGAAGCGGTGCGGGTCGATATCGGTGCGGTCGAGGCGCGCGAGGATCGGCGCGGCATCGCGCGCGATGCCCGAGCGCCAGTCGACCACGGTGCCGAACACGTCGAACGCGAGGGCTTTGATCGGGGCGCGATGTACCATGATGGTGAGACGGTGGGAGGCGGCGGTTGGTTCCCGGGAATGGGGGACTTCCGGGCCTTTGCGCAGGCCGCCGTTGAGCGGGGAACTCGGCAATTCATCCCACCATCCTAGGAGATTACACACCACCCCGGCGGAGGCCGGGGCCCAATTGGGAAACGTGGATTGGCGAACGCCGTCTGCTGTTACGACGACCTCTCCAATTGGGCCCCGGCCTTCGCCGGGGTGGTGGCCTTTTACCGGTCTCCCGCAAAGTCGGACTGACTGTCGCTCGGCCGCCTAACTCACCCAGTCCGGCGAAGACGCGCGGAGTGGCCCTGGTTCAGTCGTTCCAGATTGAACGCCTCGTGGAACTCGATGCCCGCCTTGCCGGCGCGGGCCCAGCGGATGCGGGCGCCGAACATCTGGTCCTCGACCAGTTCGATCTCCAGTTCGACGCCGTCGGGGTTGCCGTCGATCCGCAGCCCGTCGAGCATCGCGCCCGACGTCGATATGTCGCGGATGCGGACGTCGCCGCGGACCCCGTCGATCGCGATCCGGGCGGAGCGCAGCATCTTGGTGCGCGGCGCGCGACTTACCTTGAAGCCGCTCGCGGCGGCGGTGCCGTTCTCGACTCCCAATTGCCGCAACGCCTCGTCCGCGCGGACCGGGCGGCCATAGACATAGCCCTGGATATGGCTGCACCCTAGGTCGCGGATCAAGTCGATCTCGTCCTGCACCTCGACCCCCTCGGCGGTCGTCTCCATCCCGAGCGTGTCGGCGAGCGTGACGATCGCCTTGATGATCGCCGCGTTGCGGTTGCCCGGCTCGGCCGCACCGCGCACGAACGACTGGTCGATCTTGATCTTGTCGAACGGCGCGTTGCGCAGATAGCCGAGCGACGAATAACCGGTGCCGAAATCGTCCAACGCAAGCCGCACGCCGATCCCCTTCAGCGCCTTGAACATCTGTTCCGACGAGCGCGTCTCGTCGAGGAACACGCCTTCGGTGATCTCCAGTTCGAGCCGACCCGCGGCGATTCCCGACTGCGCGAGCGCGCTGGTGACGAGCGCGGGCAGAGCGGGGTTGGCGAACTGGATTGGCGAGACGTTGACCGCGACGCGCACCGAGCCCGGCCAGCGCGCCGCCTCCAGGCACGCGGTCCGCAGCACCCATTCGCCGATCGCCTCGATCAGCCCGCATTCCTCCGCGACCGGGATGAAGTCGGCGGGCGAGACGAGTCCCCGCGTCGGGTGGTTCCAACGGATCAGCGCTTCGTAGCCGACGATCTGCGCCGATTTCGTGCTGACGATCGGCTGGTAGCAGAGGTGGAACGCGCCATCTGAGATCGCCGCGCGCAGATCGTCCTCGAGCAGTTTCCGCGTGCGCGCGCCGGTCAGCATGTCGTCCGAATAGAAGCGGTGGACGCCGCGGCCATCGGCCTTGGCGGCGTACAGCGCGAGATCGGCGTTACGGACCAGCGTCTCGGCATCGTCGCCATCGTCGGGTGCGATCGCGATGCCGATCGAGCAGCCGATCGTGACCGACGTCCCGCTGATGAAATAGGGTTCGGACAGCGAGGCGATGACTTCGCGGGACAGCGCTGCGAGCGTATCGCGGTCGGCGATGCCGGGCAGCACGACCTGGAACTCGTCGCCACCCAGCCGCCCGACCAGCCCCGCATCGGCGATGCCGCGCTGGAGCCGTTGCGCGACCTGCTTCAACAGCGTGTCGCCCGCCTGGTGGCCCAGCGTATCGTTGACCGCCTTGAACCGATCGAGGTCCATCAGGAACAACGACGTCGCGCGGTAGGGACCGGTCTTCTGCGCCAGCGTCTTGTCGAGCGACGAGCGCATCCGCTGGCGGTTGGCGAGTCCGGTGAGCCCGTCGAACAGCGCCAGCCGGGTGATCTCGGCTTCCGACTTGCGTTGTTCGGTCAGGTCGCGGCCCGAGCCGATGAAACCCTGGAAGCGCCCGAGGTCGTCGACCACCGGCCTCCCCGAGATCGACCACCAGCGTTCGCAATCGGGCGAGGTCGCGGCGCACACCGAATAGTCCGAGAACGACGTGCGCGAGGCGATGTGGAAGGCGAGCGTGCGCTCGGTGCCCGGCGCGTCGTTGTCCATGCGGAACAGGTCGGTGAGCGGTTGCCCGACCGCGTCGTCGGCGAGGCCGAGTTCGTCGGTCACCTTGGCGGACAGATAGGTCAGGCGGCCCTGGCGGTCGGCTTCCCAGAACCAGCCGGTACCCTGGTCCTCGAATTCGGCGACCATCCGGATCGCGAGCTGGCCCTCGTTCGCGGTCTCGGCGCGGTGCAGTTCCTGCGCGACGTCGATCCGCGCGAGGCGGTGCGCGACGATCCCCAGACAGCCGAGGAAGACGATCGCGACCACCAGCGGCGCGCCGATTCCCGCGCAGACCGCGAGCATCACGACGATCCCGACGCCGAGGCCGAGCGTCGCCGCGCGAACCGCATGGACGCTAACCGCCGTAACCGCGATCATCCCCAGCACCGCGACGCAGCAGGCGAGTTGCAGCGACCCCGACGGCGCGCGCGCAACGGCCCACAATAGTGACAGCGACAGCGCGGCGACTCCCGCGACACCGACGGTAAGCGCGCGGTTACGCTTATAGGCAGGCCATTCGCGCAATCCCGGCAGTCGCAATACGCCGAACACGCCTGCGGACAGCGCCGCCAGGATCGCGGCATGGATGCCGATCGATGGGACGATCGTTCCAAGACCGGCGGCAGGCGGCGCGATCAGCGCAAGCGCGACGATGAGGGCGCAGCCGACCATCTGCGTGGCAACCGCGATCGGCCAGGTTTCCGCGACCTGCGCGAGCTTGCGATCGAGGAGTTCGGCAACCTGTTCGCGCGCATCCTCGCCAAGCCCGAACACGGCGGGGGCTGGCGATCGATCGCGCGCGCGGCGATCCGCGACGGGGAGGGGGGCGTACATCCAACCGTTCTGACTGGAATATCTTGCTGATACGGTAAGATTGGCGGGACGCGAAAAAAACTTCGTCCACTCAGTGCGTTATAAAGGCGGAGGGAACGGAGTTGCGCCTGGCTCTTCCGTTCCCTCCGACGCGTCAGTCCGTTTCCGGCCGCGGTGCGCCGCTCATCGTCACGGGTTGTGGCCCGCCGGCGGTGGCTTCGAGCGTCGAATCGCCGCCGAGTACCCGGTACAGCGTCACGCGGTTGCTCGCGCCGACGAGCTGCGTCGCGACGAGGTTGCGCTGCGCGGTGTAGAGCGAGCGTTGCGCGTCCAGTGAGTTGAGGAACGTGTCGATCCCGCCGCGATAGCGCGCGTCGGACAGGCGGTATGTATCGAGGGCCGCTTCCGAGAAATTCTGGTTCGCCTTCAACTGGTCGGCGATCGTGCCCTGGCGTGCGAGCGCGTCGGCGGTTTCCTGGAACGCGGTCTGGATCGTCTTCTCGTAGGTCGCGAGCGCGGCGTCGCGCTGCGCCTTCGAATAGGCGACACCGGCGATCCCGGCCCCCGCGCGGAAGATCGGGTAGCTGACCGAGGGCGCGACCGAATAGTTGAACGCGCCGCCGCTGAACAGCGAGGTGAGCGACGTGCTGGCGAACCCGAGTATCCCGGTCAGCGAGATCTTCGGGAACAGTTCCGCACGCGCTGCGCCGATCTCGGCATTGGTGGCGCGGAGCTGGTATTCGGACTCGACGACGTCGGGGCGGCGTAGCAGGATGCTGCTGTCGAGCCCTGCGGGCAGCGTGGCGACGGTCGGCAGCGCCTGCTCGATCGAGGTGGGCAACAGGCTGGCGTCGACCGGCGCGCCGACGAGCAGTTGCAGCGCGTTGACGTCCTGCGCGAGCGCGGTGCGTTGCTGCGCGAGGTCGGACTGCGCGGTGAACAGGATCTGCTGCGCCTGGCGGAGATCGGTGCGCGGGGCGACGCCGCCGCGCAGCCGCGCATTGGTGAGCGTTACGCTGCGCTGCGAACTCGTCACCGTGTCCTGCGCGATCTTTAGCAGGCTCTGGTCGGACGCGTAGGTGAGCCACGCATCGGCGATGTCGCCGACGAGCGTCAGGCGGGTCGTTCGCGCAGCGGCTTCGGTCGCGAAATAGCGATCGAGCGCAGCGCTGGTCAGCGAACGGATGCGGCCGAACAGGTCGAGCTCGAAAGCGGTCGTGCCGAGATCGACCGAGAAGGCGCTGTTCGAGCTGGAAGAACTGACGACCGATCCGGTGCCGGCGCCGGTGCCTGTCCCGGTGCCGCCTGTGCCGGTGCCGCCAGTCCCAGTGCCAGTTCCGGTGTTACCCGTTCCTGTTCCCGTACCGCCAGTTCCACCACTCGTAACGGTGTTGCGGGTGCCGTTGCCACCACCCGAATAGGTGTAGCGGCCGCTGGCATCGACTTGCGGCAACAGGTCGGCGCGCTGGATGCGGTATTGCGCGCGGGTCGACGCGATGTTGGCGGCGGCGACGCGGAGATCGCGGTTGTTGGCGAGCGCCTGGACGATGATCTGCTGGAGCCGCGGGTCCTTGAAGACGTCGCGGTAGGTGATCGCGGGCAGCGCCGCCTCGGACTGGCGCAGATACGCGTCGCCGACCGGGAGGGACGGCGGCACGGGAAGTTCGGTCCGCGCGTATTTCGGCGCGAGCGAGCAGCCGGCGAGTGCGGTCGACGCGGCGAGGATCAGGACTAGCGAGCGCATCATGCGGGCTCCGGCCGGTGAGGGCCCTGTGGTTCGGGTGGTCCGAGCGGTTCGTTGTGATCCCCATCAGATCCATGGCCGTCAGGGCCGTGGCCGTCATGGCCCTGGAAGCCGGTCGGCTTGCCCCGCAGCTTGGCGATGCCGTCACGCGCGCCGCGGCGGACGAGGACGAAGAACAGCGGGATGTAGAAAATCGCGAGAATCGTCGCGGTCAGCATGCCGCCGACCACGGCCGTCCCGATCGCGATACGGCTGTTCGCGCCGGCACCGGTCGACAGCGCCAGCGGGAGCACGCCGAGGATAAACGCGAACGACGTCATCAGGATCGGGCGCAACCGGATCTTCGCAGCCGACAATGCCGCCTCGATGACGCGCTTGCCCTTCTTCTCCTCCTGCTCGGCGAACTCGATCATCAGGATCGCGTTTTTCGCGGCCAGACCCATCGTCGTGAGCAGGCCGATCTGGAGATATACGTCGTTGATCAGCCCCCTCAGCGTCACCGCGAGGATCGCGCCGACGAGGCCGAGCGGGATCACCAGCAGCACGGCGATCGGGATCGACCAGCTCTCGTACAGCGCGGCGAGGCACAGGAACACGACCAGCAGCGACAGGCCGTAAAGGATGGGCGCCTGACCCGAGGACAGGCGTTCCTGATACGACAGGCCGGACCAGGCGACCGAGGTGCCGGGAATCTGCCCAGCAAGCTCGGCGATCCGGTTCATCGCGTCGCCCGAGCTGACGCCCGGCGCGCCCGAGCCCTGGATTTCGTACGAGGCGATGCCGTTGAATCGCGACAGCGTCGTCGGCGCCTGGCCCCAGCTGGTTTTCGCGAACGACGAGAACGGCGCCATCTGGCCGTTCGATCCGCGGACGAACCACTGGCTCAGGTCCGATGGCTGCGCGCGGAACTGCGCGTCGCCCTGGACATAGACGCGCTTGACGCGGCCACGGTCGATGAAGTCGTTGACGTACTGGCCACCCCAGGCGGTCGACAGCGTCGAGTTCACGTTCGCCTGCGTAAGGCCTAGCGTGGACAGCTTCTGCTGGTCGGCATCGACGCGCAGCGTGGCGACGTCGGGCAGCTCGGTGAGGCGGATCGCGGTCAGCGACGAGTCGGCGCGGGCGAGCGCGAGCAGCTTGTCGCGCGCGGCGTTGAACTCGACCTGGCTAAGCCCGCCGGCGTTCTGCAACTCCATCGTGAAGCCGTTCGACGAGCCGAGACCGCGTACCGCCGGTGGCACCAGCGAATAGACCTGCGCGTCACGGAAGCCGGCGAACGCCTTCGATGCGCGACCGGTGATCGCTTCCGCGGTGTTTTCCTTGCCCTTGCGATCGTCCCACGGTGCGAACGCGATGAAGCCTTGCCCCGTGTTCTGGCCGCTTGCGCCGCCACCGCCGCCACCGCTGACGGTGAACATCGTGCGGACGTTGGCCTTCTCGTTGGTGTAGTAATATTGCTCGATCTGCTTCTGCAGCGCGAAGGTGCGGCCTTGCGTGGCGCCCGCCGGAAGCTGGAACTGGACGATGCCCGAGCCCTGGTCCTCGGTCGGCAGGAAGCCCGTCGGCAGCCGCAGGAACAGCACCGCGAGCACCGCGACGATCACCGCGTAGATCAGCAGGAACAGCCACTTGCGGTCGATCACCGACTGGACCGCACTCGTGTATTTCTGCGTGCCCTTCTCGAACCCGTCGTTGAACTTGTCGCCGGCGCGCGTGAAGAAATGCGCCACCTTGGGGAATTTGCGTTCGCCCCAGCTCTTCTCGGTGTTGCCGTCGGCGTCCTTCTGCTTCTGCTTGAGCAACGTCGCGGTGAGGGCTGGGGAGAGGATCAGCGCGACCAGCACCGACAGGACCATCGCCGACACCATCGTCAGCGAGAACTGGCGGTAGATCACGCCGGTCGATCCGCCGAAGAACGCCATCGGCAGGAACACCGCCGACAAAACGAGCGCGATCGCGACCAGCGCGACGGTGATCTCGTTCATCGACTCGATCGTCGCCTCCCGAGGCGTCATCTCGGGATTTTCCTCCATCAGGCGCTCGACGTTCTCGACCACGACGATCGCGTCGTCGACCAGCAGGCCGATCGCGAGCACGAGCCCGAACAGCGTCAACGTGTTGATCGAGAAGCCGGCGAGATAGAACACGCCGAACGTGCCCAGCAGCACGACCGGGACCGCGATCGTCGGGATCAGCGTCGCGCGCCAGCTTTGCAGGAACACGAACATGACGATGACGACGAGGATGACGGCCTCGATCAGCGTCTTCACGACCTCGTCGATCGACAGCTTGATGAAGTCGGTGGTGTCGTTGGCGTAGGCGAACTTCAGGCCGGGCGGGAAGCTCTTGGCGGACTTGGCGACGAACGCCTTGACCAGCTCGGCGGTCTTGAGCGCGTCGGCGCCCGGCGCGAGCAGCACCGCGATGCCGGCGCCGGGATGCGCGTTGACGCGGCTACGCGCGTTGTAGTTCTCCGCGCCCAGCTCGATGCGGGCGACGTCGCGCAGCTTGACCACCGCGCTGTCGTTGGTGGTCTTCAGGATGATGTTGGCGAACTGCTCGGGCGTCTGGAGGCGCGACTGCGCGGTGACGGTCGCGTTGAGCATCTGCGTGTCGGGCTGAGGTTGCCCGCCGAGTTCGCCCGCCGCGACTTCGGTGTTCTGCGCCTGGATCGCAGTCGTCACGTCGCTCGGGATCAGCTGGTAGCTCGCGAGCTTGTTCGGGTTCAGCCAGATCCGCATCGCGTATTGCGCGCCGAACACGTTGCTGTCGCCGATCCCGGGAATACGGCCGAGCGGATCCTGCAGGTTCGAGACGAGATAGTCCGAGACGTCCTGATTGGTCAGCTTGTCGGTCTCGTCATAGACGCCGACGATCAGAAGGTTGTCCGGGTTCGATTTCCGCACCACGAGGCCCTGTTGCTGGACCTGTTGCGGCAGGCGGGACAGCGTCTGCTGGACCTGGTTCTGGACCTGGACCTGCGCGATGTCGGGATCGGTGCCCTTCTCGAACGTCACGGTGATCGTCACCGAGCCGCGCGACGACGAGGACGAGCTGAAATAGATCAGCCCGTCGATACCCGTCAGCGACTGCTCGACGACCTGCGTGACGCTGTTCTGGATGGTCTGCGCATTGGCACCCGGGAAGGTCGCGCGGACGGTCACCTGCGGCGGCGCGACGTCGGGGTACTGCGCGATCGGCAGGCTCATGATCGCGCCGATGCCGCCGAGCATCACGATGATCGCGAGCACCCAGGCGAAGATCGGGCGATCGATGAAGACACGGGACAACATAAGGGCTTAGCCGGCCTTTTTCTGGCTGGAGTCGCCGCCGGAGGACCCGTCATCAGAGGTGCCCTTGGGCGCTTCGATCTTTTGCGCGGTGTTTTCCGGCACCGGCTTCACGCCCTGGTTCGGGGCGATCTTCGACAGGCCCTGCGTAATGATCCTGTCCCCGGGGTTGAGCCCGCTGGTGACCACCCAGAACGCGCCCTGCGTGCGGTCCGCCTTGATCTTCTTCTGGACCGCCTTGTTGTTCGCATCGACGACATAGACCGTCGCATTGCCCTTCGCGTCGCGCGACACGCCCGCCTGCGGCACGAGGAACGCGCGCTGGTTGATCGCCTGCGCAAACTTGGCCTGGACGAACATGCCGGGGAGCAGCAGTCCTTGCGGATTGGGGAAGCGGGCACGCAGCGTCACGGTGCCGGTCTCGGTGTTGACCAGCGCTTCGGCGAACTCGACCGTGCCGGTCGCGCCATATTCGCTGCCATCCTCGAGCGTCAGGCGGACTTCGGCGCGGGTCGCGACGATGCCGTTCTGGCCGAGCGACCGGCGCAGCGCGAGCAGGTCGCCGGAGGATTGCTGGATATCAACGAACATCGGATCGAGCCGCTGGATCTGCGCGAGCGGATCGGTCTGCGTTGCCGAGACAAGCGCACCGACGGTGAATAGCGACCGCCCGATGCGCCCGGTGATCGGCGCGGGGACGGTGGTGAACTTGAGGTTGATCTGCGCGGTTTCGAGCGCCGCGCGCGTCTGCGCGACCGAGGCGGTGGCCTGGCGCGAGGTGGCGACCGCGTTGGTGTAATCCTGCTTGCTGATTGCCTCCATCTCGGCGAGCGGCTTGTAGCGCTGTGCGAGGATGGTTTGCGCCTGCTGGTTGGCGCGTGCGCTCTGGAGGTTGGCCTGCGCCTCGTTGGCGGCGGCGCGATAGAGACGCGGGTCGATCTCGTAGAGCGGCTGGCCTTTCTTGACGAGCGTGCCCTCGGTGAAGAACCGCCGGCGGATGATGCCGGTGACCTGCGGGCGGACGTCCGAGCTTTCGAATGCGGTGGTGCGGCCGCTGAGTTCGGTGGTCATCGCGACGCTGGTCGGCTGGACGACGACATAGCCGACGGTCGGCGTGCCCTGGCCCGGTTGGCCACCGCGCCCGGCCTTGCCTTGCGCCTTGTCGTCGCCGCCGGAGCAGGCGGCGAGCGCCAGTGCGGGCACCAGCAGGATGGCGCACTGCCGCGCAGAAAATCGTGTGGCTATCAAGTTTGGTATCCGCTCGCGATCGGTGGTGGCAGCTGTTGGTCGGCCTAAACCACGAGGATGTACCAGAAGTATGTCAGTTGAAAAGCGCGGGTGAGAAATAGGGAAGAAAGAGTAACCTGTTTGATTGTTTGGGGGTGTTTTGTGCGACGTAAGGCCCGCCAACGTCCCAAGAATGTTTCCCCGCGAAGGCGGGGACCCCGACTGGGGCCCCGCCTTCGCGGGAGAACAAGGAAGGGGCGGGCGCCCCAACCACACCACCACCACCCCGGCGAAGGCCGGGGCCCAGTTGGGGGACCTTGCTAACGGAGCGCGGTCCGTCGTTACTGCGACCTTTCCAACTGGGCCCCGGCCTCCGCCGGGGTGGTGCTTCTTGTGCGGGTCCTCCAAACTAAATCCTCTGGGATGTGTTGAAGCGTGGATGCCGGAACTAGCCCGGCATGACGGAAGGGTGGGCCGATGGCTTCGATCGATGACGACAAGAAGGCTGCCGCCGTTGCCGCCGTGGCGGAAGTTCAAGACGGGATGCTCGTGGGACTCGGCACCGGATCCACTGCGGCGTTCGCAATCCAGGCGCTCGGCGACCGGGTCGCCGAAGGCCTGCAAATCCACGCCGTCGTCACCTCCGAAGCCTCCGGCAAACTCGCCCGCGAACTCGGCATCGAGATCCTCGACTTCGCCACCGTCGCCCATGTCGACCTCACGATCGACGGCGCAGACGAAATCGACTCGCGGTGCTTCGCCATCAAGGGCGCAGGCGGCGCGATGTTGCGCGAGAAGATCGTCGCCGCAAGCTCGGCACGGATGGTCGTGATCGCCGACGGTTCCAAGCGCGTCGACCAGATCGGTGTCGCCAAGCTGCCGGTCGAGGTGCTACCGTTCGCCATCGCCTATGTAATGCGGGTGCTGTCAGACATGGGCGCCGCCCCAAAGATCCGCGACAACTACCGGACGGACCAAGGCAATCTCGTTATCGACTGCCACTTCGCTGCCCTCGACGACCCCCGCGCGACCGCCGCCACGCTCGCCGCGATCCCCGGCATTCTCGGCCACGGCCTGTTCCTCGACGAGGTCAATGCCGCATATATTGCAACGAACGGCGTCGTTACGCGACTGGAACGGATGGGTGCATCCGACTAAAGGCATCCTATGTTGGCAACCAGATCGGATGCGCGGCGTTCGGTCACCGTCTAGAGCGAGGCTTCTTCCATGACCGATACCGCAACCGCCCCCACCAAGGCGGACCCTATGCTGCACGAGGACGGCTCCCCCGAGCGTCTGGCGATCGATACCATCCGCACGTTGTCGATGGACGCCGTGCAGAAGGCCAATTCGGGCCACCCCGGCACGCCGATGGCGCTCGCGCCGGTCGGCTACACGCTCTGGTCGAAGTTCCTGCGCTACGATCCCAAGCACGCCGACTGGCCCAATCGCGATCGCTTCGTGCTGTCGGTCGGCCATGCGTCGATGCTGCTCTATTCGCTGATCCACCTCGCCAAGATCGAAGAGATCAACGCGGACGGTAACAAGACCGGCAAGGAGGCCGTCAGCCTCGCGGATATCGAGCAGTTCCGCCAGCTGTCGTCGAAGACGCCGGGCCATCCGGAATACCGCCACACCACTGGCGTCGAGACCACGACCGGGCCGCTTGGCCAGGGTTGCGGCAACTCGGTCGGCATGGCGATCGCCGAGCGCTGGCTCGCGGCGCGCTACAACAAGGACGGCTTCACGCTGTTCGACCATGACGTCTACACGATCTGTGGCGACGGCGACATGATGGAGGGCGTTTCGGCCGAGGCTGCGAGCCTCGCCGGCCACCTCAAGCTCAGCAACCTGTGCTGGATCTACGACAGCAACCACATCTCGATCGAGGGCGCGACCGATCTCGCATTCGACGAGGATGTGGGTCTGCGCTTCGACGCGTATGGCTGGAACGTTATCCACATCGACGACGCGAACGACACCGCCGCGCTCAGCCGCGCGATCGAGACGTTCAAGGCGACCAACGACAAGCCGACCTTCATCGTCGTGCATTCGGTGATCGGCTACGGCAGCCCCAAGGCAGGCAGCGAGAAGGCCCACGGCGAGCCGCTCGGCGAAGAGAATATCCGCATCACGAAGAAGGCTTATGGCTGGCCCGAGGACAAGTCGTTCTTCGTGCCGGACGGTGTAATCGAGCATTTCAACGGTGCGATCGCCGAGCGTGGCGCCAAGCTGCGTGACGAATGGGTCGCGCTGACCGACAAGTATCGCACGGCATATCCCGAGCTGTCGGCCGAACTCGACCTGTTGCTCAAGGACGAGTTGCCCGAGGGCTGGGATGCCGACATCCCGAAATTTGAAGCGGATGCCAAGGGCGTTGCCAGCCGCGACTCCGGCGGCAAGGTGCTCAACGCGATCGCCGCGAAGGTGCCGTGGCTGATCGGTGGTTCGGCCGATCTCGCGCCGTCGACCAAGACCGACATCAAGGGGCAGCCCTCGTTCGAGGCGGAGAACTACGCCGGCCGGAACTTCCACTTCGGCATCCGCGAACATGGGATGGGCGCGATCGTCAACGGCATGGCGCTGTCGCACCTGCGCTCGTACGGCTCCACCTTCCTGGTGTTCGCCGACTACATGCGCGCGCCGGTGCGCCTGTCCGCGATCATGGAGGTCGGCGCGATCTGGGTGTTCACGCACGACTCGATCGGTGTCGGCGAGGACGGCCCGACGCACCAGCCGATCGAGCATCTCGCCACGCTGCGTGCGATCCCCGGCCTCGACACGATCCGTCCGAGCGACGCGAACGAAGTCGTCGCCGCATGGAAGGCGGTCCTCAAGGACGCCAGCACGCCGGCCGCGCTGATCATGTCGCGCCAGGCCCTGCCGACGCTCGACCGGACCAAGTATGCGAGTGCAGACGGGCTCGAAAAGGGCGGCTATGTCCTCGCGGATAGCGATGGCACGCCCGACGTGATCCTGATCGCGACCGGCAGCGAAGTGTCGCTGGTCGTCGACGCGCACGAGAAGCTCAAGGCGGACGGCGTGAAGAGCCGGGTCGTGTCGATGCCGAGCTGGTATCGCTACGAACTGCAGGACGCCGCGTACAAGGAAAGCGTGCTGCCGCGCGAAGTGCGGGCGCGCGTTGCGGTCGAGATGGCCGGGTCGATCGGTTGGGACCGCTATGTCGGTCTCGACGGCGCGACCGTGACGATGTCGACCTTCGGCGCTTCGGCGCCGCTCGCCAAGCTGCAGGACAAGTTCGGGTTCACCGTCGACAATGTCGTCAAGGTCGCCCGCCAAGTGATGGAGACCAAGTGATGGGTGCGCTCAACGATCTCGAAGGCTTCGGCCAGGCGGTATGGCTTGATTTCGTCGATCGGAAGTTCCTGGAGGCCGGTGGTCTCCAGAAGCTGGTCGACGAGGATGGGCTGACCGGCGTCACGTCGAACCCTTCGATCTTCGAAAAGGCGATGGGTCACGGCGATGCCTATGATTCGACGCTCGCCGAATACGACAAGCAGCATGCCGGCGCGGCGACGATCGACCGCTACGAGCATCTCGCGATCCAGGACATCAAGGCGGCGGCGGAGACGTTGAAGCCGGTCTATGACAAGCTCGACGCGAAGGATGGCTATGTCAGCCTTGAGGTGTCGCCGTATATTTCGGACGATACCGACGCGACGATCGCCGAGGCGAAGAAGCTGTGGGGGATGGTCGACCGGCCGAACCTGATGATCAAGATTCCGGGGACGCTCGCGGGCGGTCCGGCGATCTCGTCGACGATCGCGAGCGGGATCAACGTCAACGTCACGCTGCTGTTCGCGCTCGACGCCTATATTCGCGTTGCCGAGGCGTATGCGGCGGGGCTCGAGGAGCGCGTCAAGCAGGGGGAGCCGATCGACAAGATTGCCAGCGTCGCGAGCTTCTTCGTCAGCCGGATCGATTCGTCGATCGACAAGGAGATCGATGCGCGTCTTGAGAAGGGCGATGCCGAGGCCGATGCGCTGAAGGCGGTCCGCGGCAAGGTCGCGATCGCCAACGCGAAGATGGCATATCAATGGTATCTCGATTTCCTGAAGTCGGATCGCTGGCAGGCGCTCGCCGCCAAGGGTGCGCAGCCGCAGCGTCTGCTGTGGGCATCGACCGGCGTGAAGGATCCGAGCTATCCCGACACGCTGTATATCGACACGCTGATCGGCAAGGATACGGTCAACACGATGCCGCCGAAGACGATGGATGCGTTCCGCGACCACGGCACCGCGGCGGAGACGATCACGCAGGATGTCGAGGGCGCGAAGCACACGCTCGCCGAAGCCGAGCGGCTGGGTCTCGACCTCAACGGCGTGACCGGCAAGCTGGTCGAGGAGGGCGTCGCCTCGTTCGTCAAGGCGTTCGACGACCTGCTCGGCTCGATCGCCAAGAAGCAGCCGGCGACGGCGTAAACGTCTGCTCCCTCTCCCTTTCGGGGAGAGGGTCGGGGTGAGGGGCGCCGCGAGCGCTGCCCTCCCCAACTGCCCCTCACCCCAACCCTCTCCCCGGCGGGGAGAGGGGGTAAGCAAGGAATTCCCCATGAAGATCGGACTGATCGGCCTCGGCCGGATGGGCGGCAACATCGCGCGCCGGTTGATGAAGAACGGCCACGAGGTCGTCGCGTTCGACCGCGATGCCGAAGCCGTCAAGAAGCTCGCCGCCGACGGTGCGATCGGTGCGGACTCGCTCGACGACATGCACGCCAAGCTCGACACCCCGGCGATCTGGTGGGTCATGGTGCCCGCGGGCGAGCCGACCGAGAGCACCGTCCAGGCGATCGCCGCGAAGTCGAATTCGGGCGATATCATCATCGACGGCGGCAACAGCTTCTACAAGGACGACGTCCGCCGCGCAAAGGAACTGGCCGAGAAGGGCATCCACTATGTCGACGTCGGCACGTCGGGCGGCGTGTGGGGGCTGGAGCGCGGCTATTGCATGATGATCGGCGGCGACAAGGAAACGGTCGACCTGCTCGATCCGATCTTCGAGACGCTCGCGCCGGGCATGGGAACGATAGTCCGCACGCCGGGCCGCGTCGAGGGTCAGGCCGATCCGCGCGCCGAGAAGGGCTATATCCACGCAGGCCCCTCGGGCGCCGGCCACTTCGTCAAGATGGTCCATAACGGCATCGAATACGGCTTGATGCAGGCCTATGCCGAGGGTTTCGACATCCTCAAGGGCAAGTCCGGCGAGCATGTCGTCGAGGAGGAGCGCTTTGACATCAACCTGACCGACGTTGCCGAAGTCTGGCGTCGCGGCAGCGTGATTTCGTCGTGGCTGCTCGACCTGTCGGCGATCGCGCTGGCGAAGGACGGTACGCTCGAAGGGTTCAGCGGCAGCGTCGCGGACTCGGGCGAGGGCCAGTGGACGATCGACGCGGCGATGGAGGAGAAGGTGCCCGCCAACGTGCTGAGCGCGGCGCTGTATGCGCGCTATCGCAGCCGCGTGGACCACACGTTCGGCGACAAGCTGTTGTCGGCGATGCGCTATGGCTTTGGCGGTCATGTCGAGATGCCGCAGTGAGCGCTGATATCAAGCTCCTCGTCTCCGATGTCGACGGCACGCTCGTCGACAAGGAGAAGAAGGTGACGCCCGCGACCGTCGATGCGGTCAAGCGGTTAAAGGCGGCGGGCCTCGGCTTCACGATCATCAGCGCGCGGCCGCGCTCGGGGATGATGCCGATCGCGGAATTGCTCGGCATCGACGAGCCGATGGGAGCGTTCAACGGCGGGATCGTGTTCAAGCGCGACGGCACCGTGATCGAGCACCACATGATCGACGTCGATGTCGTCCGCGGCGCGATGGAGATCATCGGCGACGCGCCGGTCGATACGTGGTTCTTCGCGGACGACGTCTGGTACGCCAGCACCGATCAGGGCGGGCATGTCGGCAGCGAGAAGAAGGCCTCCGCGCAGGACCCGGTGATCGTCTCCGACTTCACCGACCTGCTCGCCAAGGCCGACAAGGTGACCTTCGTCAGCGATGACGAGGATCTGTTGCGCGACCTGCACGCGAAGGTCGCAGCGAAGTTCGATACGCAGGCGACGATCGTCCAGAGCCAGACCTATTATCTCGACATCACGCCCGTCGCTGGCAACAAGGGCAGCGGGATCGAGGAACTGGCGGACGCGTTCGGCATCAGCTTGACGCAGACCGCGGCGATCGGCGATCAGGCCAACGACATCGCGATGCTCAAGCGCGCCAAGCTGGCGATCGCGATGGGCAATGCGCCACAGACTGTCCGTGACGTCGCGCACGAGATTACCAGCGCGAACGATGCCGACGGCGTCGCCCACGCGATCGACACCTTCATCCTTACCGGAGTTTCCGCATGAAAGACCTCGTTGCCTTCGACCTCGATGGAACGCTGGCCGAGAGCAAGCAGCCCCTGCAGGAGCCAATGGGTGAGGCGTTGGCGAACCTGCTCGACGTCGCGCATGTCGCGGTGATCTCGGGCGGCGACTGGCCGCAGTTCGAAAAGCAGGTCGCGTCGCGGCTGCCCGAGCGGGCGGACCGTACCAAGCTCTGGCTGATGCCGACGACCGGGACGAAGCTGTACCGCTTCGATGGCGAATGGCGCGCGGTGTACGCCGAGCTGTTCGAGGAGGACGAGAAGCAGAAGATCCTCAAGGCGTTCGACGAGTCGCTGGAAGCTACCGGGTTCGTGCCGGAGAAGACCTGGGGCGAGCGGATCGAGGATCGGGGCAGCCAGATCACGTTCTCCGCGCTCGGTCAGGAAGCGCCGATCGATGCCAAGCACAGCTGGGATCCGGACTTCGCCAAGCGCAAGGTGATCCAGGCCGATCTGCAGAAGCGCCTGCCGGGTCTGTCGATCAACATGGGCGGCGCGACCTCGATCGATATCACGCGCGAGGGTGTCGACAAGGCGTACGGGTTGAAGAAGCTCAACGAGGCTAGCGGCATCGCGCTCGACAAGATGATGTTCATCGGCGACGCGATTTTCCCGGGCGGGAACGACTATCCGGCGGAGCAGCTTGGGCTGGACGTCGTGAAGGTGAAGAACGTCGATGGCACGCTGGCGGCGATCGCCGGAATCGTCGCGTGCTTGAAGTAAGGGCATGAGCGTCGCCTTCCGTCGCGAGAGTGACGAGGAACATCTCGAGCCGAAGTTCGAACAGCCGATCGCGCCAGGGCCTAATCTGGTCACGGCGCGGGGGTTGCGGTTGCTCGGCGAGCGGGTGACCGAAATCGAGGCTGCGGTTGCGGCGGAGACGGATGAGGAAGCGCGGAAGCTGCTGCTGCGCGACCTCCGCTATTGGCACACGCGCCAGACGACCGCCGAACTCGCGCCTTCGCCCGAGGATGACGAAGTTGGAATCGGTTCGCGGGTTCGGGTTCGGATGAACGGGGTTGAGCGGGTGATCGCGATCGTTGGTGGTGACGAGGCCGAGCCCGGCGAGGACAGGCTGGCGTTCTCGGCACCGTTGGCGCGCGCGCTGATGGGCGCGGCGGTTGGCGAGACGGTCGCGTTCGCGGACAAGGCGGACGCGATCGAGGTTCTGGCGATCGACAAGGATGAGGGCTGATGGCTGAGGCGAAATTCGAACGGCACCGTCAGGCTTGGACTCAGGACGAGATCCAGAAGCTGCATACGCTGGCGAAGAAGGGCATGGCGTTGAAGGCGATCGCCAAGGCGCTGACTCGGAGCGAGGAGTCGGTGAAGGTTCGAGCGAAGGAAGACTCGTTGAATATCGCGAAGCTGCGGTAATTTGTGGGTCCTGAGCCCTCTCCCCTCCGGGGAGAGGGTTGGGTGAGGGGCTGTTCTTGGCGGTGCATTGCTTGGCTGCCCCTCACCCCGACCCTCTCCCCGGAGGGGAGAGGGAGGAAAAGGGGGCGTTATCGTACTCCACCAGACCATCGGACGTTTTGGCTTCTCCATTTGGCGCCACTCCGAATGGCGCCACCGCGAGAGACACCACCCCGCCCAAATGGCACCACCCCGGCGAAGGCCGGGGCCCAATTGGAAAGGTCGCAGTAACGGGGCGCAACTTGCGTCATTGCCGTCCCCCAATTGGGCCCCGGCCTCCGCCGGGGTGGTTATAGATCGAGCGCGGGTGTGGCTGACGGATATGCGGGTTACCTCCTATGTGGCCCCGCCCGAACACGCTACAGCGGCCACCCCTTGTTCTCCCGCGAAGGCGGGAGCCCAGTCTGGGTCCCCGCCTTCGCGGGGAAACATTCTTGACTAGCGGCTCGCCCAACCAAGCCGCACGGAGCTACACTTGTCCGAATACGACGCGATCATCCTCGGAGCCGGTGCCGCCGGCCTCATGTGCGCCGCCGTCGCAGGCCAGCGTGGCCGGAAAATCCTGCTCGTCGACCACGCCGACCAAGCGGGCAAGAAGATCCTGATCTCCGGCGGAGGACGGTGCAATTTCACCAACGTCCACACCGCCGCCGACCGCTACATCTCCGCCAACCCGCATTTCGCCAAGTCCGCGCTCGGCCGCTACACCGCGCAAGATTTTCTCGCGCTCGTCGAGTCCTACGGCATCGCGTGGCACGAGAAGACGCTCGGCCAACTGTTCTGCGACGGCTCCGCGAAGCAGATCGTCGAGATGCTCCTAGACGAATGCGACAAGGGCCGCGTCGACCTGTCGCTCGGCCGCGCGGTCACCGGGGTCGACCACGCAGACGGCCGCTACCGCGTGTCGCTCGACGGCCGCACCGTCACCGCGCCCGCTTTGGTCATCGCCACCGGAGGCCCGTCGATCCCCAAGATGGGCGCGACCGGGTTCGCCTATGATCTCGCGCGGCAGTTCGGGTTGAAGGTCGTCGAGCCACGCCCCGCGCTCGTCCCACTGACGCTAGGCGGCGACGAGACGCTGTTCCGCGAACTGTCCGGTGTCGCCGCCGAAGTCGTCGCCACCGCCGGCAAGACCGCATTCCGCGAGGCCGCGCTCTTCACGCACCGCGGCCTGTCCGGCCCGGCGATCCTCCAGGCGTCGTCCTATTGGCGCAACGGCCAGCCCGTCGGCATCGATTTCCTCCCCGATCGCGAGTCCGGCTGGCTGCCCGCCGCCAAGCGTACCACGCCGCGCGCGACTCTCCGGAAACTGCTCGGCAGCACGCTCCCGGACCGACTCGCGGAGACTTTGAGCGAGCGATTGGGCATGACGAGCGAGATTTCCACGCTCACCGACCGCAAGCTCCAGGACGCCGAACGCGCGCTAAGCCATTGGCAATTCACGCCGAATGGCTCCGAAGGCTATGCCAAGGCCGAGGTCACCGCAGGCGGAATCAGCACCGCGGAACTGTCATCGCAAACAATGCAAGCCAAACGCGTACCAATGCTGTATGCAGTCGGCGAAGCGGTCGATGTCACAGGGTGGCTCGGCGGCTACAACTTCCAATGGGCATGGTCGAGCGGGTGGGCCGCGGGTCAAGTCCTGTAGGGACCACCACGCCAGTGCCTTGCCGTTGCGTAAGCCGGCCACCAATTAGGACGTACATGCCTTTTACAAATATTCCGTCGCTTCTTTCCGAGGCGCTCGAAGCGCGCGGCTATACCGCGCTCACCCCCGTCCAGGCTCATGTGATCGAGGACAATGCGATCGGTCGCGATCTCGTCGTGTCGGCGCAGACCGGCTCGGGCAAGACCGTCGCGTTCGGCCTGGCGATGGCCGGCGAACTGCTCGGTGAAGCCGGCGAGGACGGCGTCCAGCGCCTGCCCGCGCCGCACAAGCCGCTCGTCCTCTGCATCGCGCCGACTCGCGAGCTCGCGCTTCAGGTCAGCCGCGAGCTGATGTGGCTCTATGCCAAGGCTGGTGCGCGCATCTCGACCTGCGTCGGCGGGATGGATGCCTCGAAGGAGCGTCGTTCGCTCGCGCACGGCGCGCATATCGTCGTCGGCACGCCGGGCCGTCTGCGCGATCACCTCGAGCGTGGCGCGCTGGACCTGTCGGCCCTCAAGGTCGCGGTACTCGACGAGGCCGACGAGATGCTCGACATGGGCTTCCGCGAGGACCTCGAGCAGATCCTCGATGCGTCTCCCGAAGCGCGTCGCACGCTGTTGTTCTCGGCAACGATGCCGCGGCCGATCGTCGCGCTCGCCAAGCGTTACCAGAAGGATGCGCTGCGGATCTCGACCGTCGGCGAGGACCGCGGTCATGGCGATATCTCGTACCAGGCCGTCACGGTCTCGCCGTCCGAGATCGAGCATGCGGTGATCAACCTGCTGCGCTTCCACGAGGCGGAGACGGCGATGCTGTTCTGCGCGACTCGTGACAATGTGCGCCATCTGCATGCCAGCCTCGTCGAGCGTGGCTTTGCCGCCGTCGCGCTGTCGGGCGAGCATTCGCAGAACGAGCGTAACGCTGCGCTTCAGGCTCTGCGTGACCGTCGCGCGCGCGTCTGCGTCGCAACCGACGTTGCCGCACGCGGTATCGATCTGCCGACGCTGTCGCTGGTCGTGCACGTCGAGCTGCCGCGCGATGCCGAGACGCTCCAGCATCGCTCGGGCCGTACCGGTCGTGCGGGCAAGAAGGGTACGGCCGTCCTGATCGTGCCGTTCCCGCGTCGCCGTCGCGTCGAGATGATGCTCCGTGGTGCGAAGATCAACGCGGAATGGGTCAACGCCCCGACCGCGGAGGACATCCGCAAGAACGATCACGAGCGGCTGATCGGCATGCTGTTGCAGCCGGTCGAGGTCGAGGAGGAGGATCGCGCGCTCGCCGTCCGCCTGATGGCCGAGAAGACGCCGGAGGACATCGCTGCCGCGCTGGTGCACATGCACCGCGCGACGATGCCGCAGGCCGAGGATCTGATCGACCAGAGCAAGCAGCCGACTCAGGACGAGCGTTCGCAGGGTCCGCGCGCGGGCTTCGAGGACACCGTCTGGTTCCGCATGGACATCGGTCGTCGCCAGAACGCCGATCCGCGCTGGATCCTGCCGCTGATCTGCCGTCGTGGCCACATCACCAAGTCGGAGATCGGTGCGATCCGGATTGGGCCGAACGAGACGGCGTTCGAGATTCCGCGCGCCGTAGCGTCGCGGTTCTCGGCGGCGATCCAGCGTACGGCACAGGCTGGCGAGGAAGAGAGCGGCGTGGCGATTGAGGCGATGCAGGGCGCGCCCGAGAGCGGTGCTCGGCATGACGGCGGCGGCGGTGGTCGCAGCAATGCGAGCGGCCCCCGCTCGACGCTGCACCGTGCGGCCCCGCGTGGCGGGCCGGCTCCTGCGCGCAAGCCCCCGTACCGCGGCAACCGCGAGCGGAGCTGAGGGACTCGCGCGTTCTTCCTACTAGGGAAGGGCGCGTGGCCCACAGAACTCCGTCATCCTGACGAAAGTCAGGATCCAGAGTAACGAACGCCGCCCTGCTTGATCCTGGATCCTGACTTTCGTCAGGATGACAGGAGTGAGTGGGGCGGTTTGGGATGTGTACGATGACGAACGTATCTTCCAGCGCGGTCCGCATCCTCGTCGACGCCGACGCATGCCCCGTCAAAGACGAGATCTACAAGGTCGCGTGGCGCCACGAAGTCCCCGTGACGATCGTCGCCAACAGCCATTTCCGCATCCCCGTCCATCCGCTGATCTCGCGCGTCGTGGTCAGCGACGGCTTCGACGCCGCCGACGACTGGATCGCCGAACAGGCCGATGCGAAGTCGGTCGTGATCACCGCCGACATCCTGCTCGCCGATCGCTGCGTGAAGGCCGGCGCGACCGTGTTGGCCAATACCGGCAAGCCGTTCACCACCAGTTCCATCGGCGGCGCGATCGCAACGCGCGCGATCATGGCCGACCTGCGTGCGGGCGGCGACGTGATCGGCGGGCCGGCGCCGTTTTCGAAAGCGGACCGGTCGAGCTTCCTCTCCGCGCTCGATGCGGCGCTGGTACGGTTGAAGCGACTTTAGGACCGACCGTCATCGATCTCCCCTCCCTGAAAGGGAGGGGCTGGGGGTGGGTTGGCCGGCTTGTGACGCTGACGGTCGATGATACGGAACCCGACCCACCCCCGACCCCTCCCTTTCAGGGAGGGGAGTGGAGAGTTGTGCGGACGCGGTGGGATTTATCGATCCGTCCTGACTACGCAGACCAGGCGTCTCCAAGGCTGCTGATTATGCTCTCGTCCGTTGTCGCACTTTGCCCGCACGGGGTTGCCATCACGCACCTCGTATCGCCATAGGCGCGCGTTCACGGAGAACATGCGATGCACACGAACGCTGGCGGCCCCGCTTTGGGGCTGGATTTCGGCACGACCAACAGTGTCGTGGCGCTCGGGACGAAGGGTGGCACGCCGGAACTGGTGACGTTCGCCGCCCCTGCCGAGACTAGCCCGGTGTTCCGCTCGGCACTGTGCTTCTGGCAGGACGACAGCGGCAAGGGGCTCGCGTCGGATGCTGGGCCGTGGGCGATCGCCGAATATATGGAGTATCCGCTCGACAGCCGGTTCATCCAGTCGTTCAAGTCGGTCGCGGCGATGAAGACGTTCGAGCAGGCGTCGGTCTTCGACAAGCGCTATCGCTTCGAGGAGATGGGCCAGCTGTTCCTCGAAAAGCTGATTTCGCACGCGGGCGGCAAGCTCGACACGCGGCCGCACCGGATCGTCGTCGGCCGGCCGGTCGAATATGCCGGCGCGCGACCCGACGAGGCGCTCGCACGCACGCGGTATGACGCGATGTTTAAGGGTTTCGGGGCGGAGATCCATTACGTCTACGAACCGCTCGGCGCGGCCTACAGCTATGCGACGCGGCTGACCGAGCCGGCGACGATCCTTGTGGCGGATTTCGGCGGCGGGACGAGCGACTTCTCGGTGGTGCGTGTGGCCGAGCCGGGGGCGGCGCGGCGCTGTACGCCGCTTGGGCATGCTGGCGTCGGGATCGCCGGCGATCGGTTCGATTACCGGATCCTCGACCGGCTGGTGCTGCCGATGCTGGGCAAGGGTGGCGCCTACAAGTCGTTCGGCAAGGAACTGGAAATTCCGCGCGCGTATTTCGCCGACTTCGCGGACTGGTCGCGCCTCGCGCTGATGCGCAACCGCAAGACGATGACCGAGCTCGAGCGGTTGCAGAAGACCGCCGTGGATCCCGACGCGATCGGGCGGATGATCGCGGTGATCGAGAACGAACTTGGCTATCCGCTGTACGATGCGGTCGGGTCGCTCAAGCGCGCGCTGTCGAGTGGCGAGGATGCGCATTTCCACTTTGCGGGTGCGGGGCTGGAGATCGAGGCGGACGTGACGCGGGCGCAGTTCGAGGGTTGGATTGCGGACGACGTCGTGCGAATCGAAGCGGCGGTCGACCGGGCCTTGGAGGTCGCGAACGTCGGTGGCGGCGAGATCGACCGGGTGTTCCTGACCGGCGGATCGTCGCTGATCCCGCGCATCCGGCAAATCTTCGTCGAGCGGTTCGGCGAGGCGGCGATCATGAGCGGCGGCGAACTGACCTCGATCGCGCATGGGCTGGCCTTGATCGGCGAGCAGGACGATATTGCGGCTTGGTCGGCATGATTCCTCGGGTTCTACTCGGGACGGCGCAGGTGCCGGGTGGGGGTGAGCTTCGCTTGCTTCAGCGTGGCGCCGAGTTCTCGATCATGCTCGGTGCGAACGAGTTGATGAACAGCCGGCTGAGCGGATCGGAAGAGGCGCTGGCGGAGCAGGCTTGCGACCGGATCGGGGGGCGGCCGGGTGTTCGGATGCTGATCGGCGGGCTTGGGATGGGGTTTACGCTTCGCGCTGCGCTGGCCCAGCTTGGGCCCGATGCGGAGGTGGCGGTTGCGGAGATCGTACCGGCGGTGATCGAATGGGCGCGCGAGCCGATGGCGGTGCTGCACGGCGACAGCCTGACCGATCCGCGGACGCGGATTTTCGAAGGCGATGTCGCCGCGGCGATTGGCGAGGGCGAGTGGGACGCGATCCTGCTCGACGTCGACAACGGCCCCGACGGGATTTCTCGGCCGGGTAACGATCGACTTTACGGGGCGCGTGGATTGTCTCTGGCGCGAGCGGCTTTGCGGCCGGGCGGGGTGCTTGCCGTGTGGTCGTCGGCGCCGAGCAAGCCGTTCACCACCCGGCTTGCCGAAGCGGATTTCGCGGTGGACGAAGTAATCGCGCGGGCGACGCGCAAGGGCGGCGCGCGGCACACGATCTGGTTCGCCACCAAGCCATGATCTGGCGGTGGGCCGTCTTGACCGCGCTGTCGGCGGTGATCGCCGCGCTGCTCGAAGTCGTCGGGCTGCCTGCGGGGTTGCTGCTCGGGCCAATGGTCGCCGCGGTCGTGCTGGCGGTGCGGGGATGGTCTTTGAGCGTGCCGACTTCGGCGTTTCGCGGGGCGCAGGCGGCGGTCGGAACGCTGATTGCGGGGTCGATCACCACGGGGATCGTCGCGACGGTGGCGGATCACTGGCCGGTGTTCCTGATGGTCAATTTCGTCACACTCGCTGCCAGCAGCGTGCTCGGGTATTTGCTGAGCCGGTGGCAGGTGTTGCCGGGGACCGTCGCGGTGTGGGGATCGACGCCGGGCGCGGCGAGCGCGATGGTGTTGATGGCGCAGGCGTATGGCGCGGACTCGCGGCTGGTCGCGGTGATGACGTACACGCGGGTCGTGAGCGTGGCGGTGGTCGCGTCGGTGCTGGCGGCGGTGATGGTCGGTGGCGGGAGCGGGCATCATGTCGCAGCCACGTGGTTCGCCTCCGTGGACCCCCCGGTCGTGCTGCGGACGATCGCGATTGCCGGTGTCGGTGCGAGTGTTGGCGTCGTACTGAAGTTGCCCGCCGGCGCGCTGCTCGGGTCGCTGGTCGCGGGGGCGGCGCTCAACGTCACTGGCGTCGCGCAACCGGTGTTGCCGCAGTGGCTGCTCGCGATCAGCTATGCGGTGGTCGGGTGGCGGATCGGGCTGTCGTTCACGCGCGATACGTTGCGGGTGGCGGGGAAGGCTATGCCGCGCATCCTGTTGTCGGTCGCGTTGCTGATCGCGTTCTGCGGCGGGATCGCGGCGGCGTTGACGCGCTGGTGGGGGATCGATCCGGTTACCGCGTATCTGGCGACTAGCCCGGGTGGGATGGACTCGGTCGCGATCATCGCTGCATCGAGCCCGGTCGATGTGCCGTTCGTGATGGCGCTTCAGGTGCTGCGGTTCCTGGGGGTGTTGCTGATCGGGCCACCGCTCGCGAAGTTCGTGGCCACGCGGCAGGGCGGTGTGCCGCCGCCGGTCATTCCGACTTAGCGCTGCGCTTGCCGCCGGAGCGAACTCGTGATCCTCCCCCGCAAGGGGGAGGTGGCTGGCACTTGCCAGACGAAGGGGGAGGTAAGAGACAACCCCGGTTCCGCGTCCTCCCCCTCCGTCACCTTCGGTGCCACCTCCCCCTGGCGGGGGAGGATCACAAGTCACCCCTTGGTCGGGCGATACGCCTCGACGTCGATCTCGTGGCGCTTGAGCTTGTCGTAGAACGTCTTTCGCGGGATTCCGAGCGCGGCCAGCGCAGACCGCACGTCGCCACTTACCTGTTGGAGCACGGCGCGGATCGTCGCTTCCTCGAACTTGTCGACGCGGGCGGGGAGGGGGATGTCGCTGTCTTCGTCGACCGACTCTTCCGCCTCGACCCGGAGCACGAGACGTTTCGCCAGGTTGTCGAGTTCGCGCACGTTGCCGGGCCAGTCGTGTTGGCCGAGATACGCTAGCGTCGCGGTGTCGATCGTCGGGACCTCGCGGCCGAACCGTTCGGCGGCCTGATGAAGCAGATGGCCGAACAGCAGCGGAATGTCGTCGCGGCGTTCCCTCAGCGGAGGGATACGCAGGCGGACCGCGTCTAGCCGGAACAGCAGATCGGCGCGGAACCTCCCTTCCTCGACCGCTTGTTCGAGGCCGGGTTTGGCGGCGGCAATCACGCGGAGGTCGAGCGCGCGGGGCAGGTCGCCGCCGACCGGCATCACCTCGCGCTCCTCCAGTACCCGCAGCAGTTTGGCCTGGAACGCCGGCAGCGTGCTCTCGATCTCGTCGAGGAACAGCGTACCACGGTTGGAGGCCTCGATCCGGCCGGTGCGCGGCAGGCGGGAGTCGCCGTCGTGGCCGAACAGCTCGAGCTCCGCGACCGCCTCGGGCAGCGCGGCGCAGTTGACCGCGACGAACGGACGCGAGCGGCGGTTGCTCCAGCGGTGGAGGAGGACTGCGACGAGTTCCTTGCCGGTGCCGGTCTCGCCTTCGACCAGTACGTCGATATCGGCTTGGGCGATCTGGCGCATTGTCTCGCGGAGGCGGACCATCACCGGGGTCTCGCCGATCAGCGGTTCGGCGCCGATCGTTTCCTCGGCGGCGGCGCGGAGGCGGCGGTTGTCGAGGACGAGGCGGCGCATTTCGAGCGCCCGGCGCGCGCCTGCGATCAAATGGTCCGTCGCGAAGGGTTTCGGGATGAAGTCGAACGCGCCGTTCTTCAGTGCAGCGACCGCCATCGCGACGTCGCCGTGGCCGGTCATCAGCAACACCGGGATCTCGTGGTCGATTGCGGCGATCCGGCGGAAGAGTTCGAGGCCGTCCATCTTCGGCATGCGAATGTCGGATACGACCGCGCCGTCGAACCCGGCGGTTACGCGGGCCAAAGCGACGGTCGGATCGCGCTCGGCGATCACCGCGATGCCGGCGAGTTCGAACGATTGCTCCAGCGCCCCGCGCAACACGTCGTCGTCGTCGACGAGCAGAACCGCCTGCTCGCTCATGCCTTCACCAGGATCATGCGGAAAATGGCGCCTTCTGGAGCGGGGACGAGGTCGAGCGTGCCGCCGAACTCGGTCATGATGTCGCGCGCGATGCCGAGGCCGAGCCCGAGGCCGTCCTTCTTGCTCGTCGCGAACGGGGTGAAGAGGTGGTCGGCTATGTCGGCCTCGATACCGGGACCGTTGTCGGCGACGGTCAGTACGACGTCTCGGCCTTTACGCCCGACGGTGACGCTTACGCGGGCAGCGCGACGGTCGGCGACCGCGTCGAGCGCGTTCTGGAGGAGGTTGACCAGCACCTGCTCCAGGCGGACGCGACCGGCGATCACCGTCAGTCGCGCTTCCGGACCGTTCGGCAGGTCGAGCGTCACGCCCTTCGCGCGGAAGCGGTCGCCTATCAGCAGGCGGACGCCGTCGATCGCCTCGTCGAGCGCGACGGGGCCGATCGAGCCTGCGCCGCGCCGGGCATAGCGCCTGAGCCCGGCGGTGATCGTGCCGATCCGGCTGGTGAGGTCGACGATCGACTGGAGATTGGTCGCGGCGCGCGCCGGTTCGCCGCGGTCGAGGAACGCCGCGGCGTTGTCGGCGAAGGTGCGGATCGCGGCGACGGGCTGGTTGATCTCGTGCGCGACGCTGGCGGTGATCGTGCCGATCGAGCCGACGCGGTTGGCGTGCGCGAGTTCCTCGCGGGCCTGGCGGAAGCGCTGGTCGGAGGCCTCGCGCTGCTCGACCTCGATCTGGAGGCGATCGGCGGTGGCGCGGAGTTCGGCGGTGCGGCGGGCGACCTCCGCCTCCAGTTCCGCGCGCGCGCCGACGTTGCGCTTGCGCCGCTCGTATAGCCACCATGCGCCGAGGATCGCCGCGATCGTCAGCATTGCGGCGATCGCGGTGGCCCAGCGCGTGCGCGCCGCGGCGGTGCGCAGGGCGTCGTCGAGCGGCTCCATATGCACCAGCCGCCAGCCCGAGATCGGTACTGGCAGCGACACGGTGATCGCAGGCGATCCGTCGGGCAAACGTGACACCCCGTCGGCTAGCGTTAGTGGGGCGGGGGCCAGTGGCGACGTCCCGAACTGGCGCGTCTCGACCAGCTCGGCGCGACGCGAACGCGAGAGCGGACGGGTGGTGCGGAATTCGAGCTTCGGATCGCTGGAGATCAGGATGACGCCGTCGGGATCGATGACGAAGGTCGCCATCCGGTCCTGAATCCACGCGCGTGCGATCTTCTCGAACTCGACCTTGACCACGACCACGCCGAGCGGTCGGCCGGCGCGGTCGATCCTTCGCGACAGGTACAGGCCCGGCCGCCCGCTGACGCTGCCGAGCGCGAAGAACTCGGTCGCGCCCGACGCCATCGCCTTGGTGAAATAGTCGCGGAACCTGTAGTCGTGGCCGAGGAAGCTGTCGGTGCGGCCGGCGTTCGAGGCGGCGATCGTCATGCCCTGCGTGTCGAGCGCGTAGATCACCGGGGCGCCGGTTCGTTCCGCCAGCAGCGCGAGCTTGGTGTTGAGCGCCGGGTCGACCTTGCCCGAGGCCAGCGCCGCGCGGACGTCGGGATATTCGCCGAGCATGATCGGTAGCAGGCGATAGGTCTGCAACTCGGCTTCGAGCAGGCGAAGGTTGCTCCGAGTCTGCTGGACCGAGCGCATCCGCACGCCCGCGCGCGCGTCTTCGGCGGCGCGCTGGCCGTAGATCGAGGCGACTCCCGCGATGATCACGCCAAGCGCCGCGAATGCCATCAGCACCGTCAACGCGGTGACGAAAAGGGGAGATCGGAGTCGCGTCATTTTGTGCGGATTATCACACACCGGGCGGCCGCGCCATTGGTGAAATGCGGCGATTTCCGCACGTCCGAACAATGGGTATGCTGCTAAATGGCTAAAAACCAACGTTTTAAGCGCTGAAGGGGCTACTCTTGTAGTCCTGGGTTCGGCCCGGCATTACCGTCGCACACAACGTCCCGCGTGAGTGGACGAGGATAGCAGGAGGCGATGTTGACCCTACCCACCCAGACATATGGCGTCGCGGAAACGCCCGCGCGGAAGCGCTGGAGCGGCCAGCTCTATATCCAGGTCCTGATCGCGATCGCGCTCGGCGCGGCGCTCGGACATTTCTATCCGGCGTACGGCGCGGCGCTGAAGCCGCTCGGCGATGCGTTCATCAAGCTGGTGAAGATGATCATCGCACCGGTGATCTTCCTGACGCTCGTCACGGGTATCGCCGGCATGAAGGAGCTCGGCTCGGTCGGCCGCGTCGCGGGCAAGGCGTTCGCGTATTTCCTGTTCTTCTCGACGCTGGCGCTGATCGTCGGGCTGATCGTCGCCAACGTCGTCCAGCCGGGCGCGGGGATGAACATCGACGCCGCCACGCTCGATACCAAGGGCATCGCCGACTACACCGTGAAGGCGCACGAGACGACGATCACCGGGTTCCTGATGAGCATCATCCCGGACACGATGGTCAGCGCGTTCACCGAGGGCAACATCCTCCAGATCCTGCTCGTCGCGATCTTGTTCGGCATCTCGCTGAGCCTGGTCGGCGAGCCTGCCAAGCCGGTGCTGAACTTCCTCGAGCGCCTCAGCCTGATCGTCTTCAAGCTGGTCGGCATCCTGATGCGCGCGGCGCCGCTCGGCGCGTTCGGCGCGATCGCCTTCACGATCGGCAAATACGGGATCGGCAGCCTTGCCAACCTCGGTGCCTTGGTCGCCACCTTCTATCTGACGGCTGCGCTGTTCGTCATCGTCGTGCTCGGCACCGTCGCGCGGCTCACCGGCTTCTCGATCTTCAAGCTGATCCGCTATCTCAAGGCCGAACTGCTGCTGGTGCTCGGGACGTCGTCGTCGGAAGCCGCACTGCCGAACCTGATCCAGAAGATGGAAGCGGCAGGCTGCGAGAAGTCGGTGGTCGGGCTGGTCGTGCCGACGGGCTATTCATTCAACCTCGACGGCACCAACATTTACATGACGCTGGCGGCGTTGTTCATCGCGCAGGCGACCAACACGCACCTGACGCTTGGGCAGGAATTACTGCTGCTGGTCGTCGCGATGATCTCTTCGAAGGGTGCGGCGGGCGTTACCGGCGCGGGCTTCATTACCCTGGCCGCGACGCTGTCGATCGTGCCGACCGTGCCGATCGCGGGGATGGCGCTGATCCTGGGTGTCGATCGCTTCATGAGCGAGTGCCGCAGCCTGACCAACTTCATCGGCAACGCGGTCGCGACGATCGTCGTCGCCCGCTGGGAGGGCGGTCTCGACCGCGACAAGCTTGATGCCGCCTTGTCGGGCAAGCTTCCCGAGTTCGTGCCGGCGGCGATCCCCGCCCCTGCTACCGCCCACTGACGCGTACGGGGCCGGTTCGCCGGTCCCGCGTCCTGTACCGGATATTTGCTTATGACCTCGATGACGATCCGCCGCATGGCGTATGCGGCCGGCTTTGCCGCGTCCGCACTTTCGACCCTGGCCTTTCCGAGCGCGGCGATGGCGCAGGCCGAAGCGCCGCCCTCGCGACAGGCGAATGCCGGCGCCAAGGACGTGTCGAGCACCGCCGAAGCCTCGCCGATCGCCGAGAGCTATCCCAACGCCGCGATCGGCGACGGTACGACGACGGGTGGCTACAACCAGTCGCGCTGGGCGGAGGACTGGTCGAAGCTGCGCGATCCGAAGAAGCGCAAGGACATCGTCGACCAGCTGAAGTTCATCTCGATCGCGGGTGATGGCGACGTGTACCTGACGCTGTCGGGCGAGGCGCGGTTCCGTGTCAACGAGACGACCAACCCCAATCTGCGCAATGCCGAGGCACAGCGACAGGACATTCTCCGCCTGTTCGGTGGCGCCGATTTGCATGTCGGTCAGCATCTCCGCTTCTATGGCGAACTCGCGCACGGCACGCTGGAGGGGCAGAATCTCGGGACCGCGCTGCCGAACCTGCGCAACAAGCTGGCCGTGCAGCAGGCGTTCGTCGACCTGACCGGGACGGTCGCCGATGTCGACGTCGGCGTGCGCTATGGCCGCCAGACGTTTGCGGACGGTCCCAACCTGCTGGTCGTGCCGCGCGACAACAACACGCTGTTCTTTGGCTTCAACGGCTTCCGCGCCTGGGCGCGCACCGCTGGCGTCCGGGCCGACGTGTTCGACTTCAAGCCGACCGCGTATGGCAATGGCGGTACACAGGACGACAACGCGGAGAGCGCGCGGCGCTTCTCGGGTATCTCGACGGGCATCGTCGTGCCAGAGACGCTGTTCGGGGGCTCGAAGCTGTACGTCGATCCGTTCCTCTGGCGCCTGCGCAACCGCGCGGCGGTATGGGGCACGGACAATGCGCGCGAAGTCCGCAACTTCTACGGCCTCCACGTCTGGGGCGATGCGGGGCCGGTCAATCTCGACTGGACGATCAATTACCAGGGCGGTTCGTATGACAACCGCTCGATCAAGGCGTGGCTGATCCTGCTGGCGCAGACCTACAAGCTCGGCGAGGGCAAGTCCGCGCCCCGCGTCGGTTTCCACGCCGATTATGCGAGCGGCGGCGGCGCCTATGGTACGGGCACGCTGCGCAACTCGTTGGCGCCGTTCGGCAACAACATCTATTACAGCTATCAACTGTTCGCGACGCCGACCAACCTGGTCGCGCTGGCGCCCAACGTGACGTTCAGCGTGTTCGACAAGCTGCGACTGACCGCGGAGTATCAGCGCTCGTGGCGCGATACGACGAGCGATGCGGTGTACCGTGCGAACGGCTCCGCGTTTGCGGGCACGCAGAATTTCGGGGGCAAGAAGATCGCCGATACGCTGCGATTCCAGGCGGTGTACCCGTTCACCTCGCGGCTGTCGTTCACCGGGCGGTACGAGCATTTGATCGCGGGGCCTGCGCTGACGAATGCGGGGTATAAGAACTCCGACTTCCTCGCCGGCTGGATCAGCTACCGGTTCTGAAGGGGCGATCGCCCCACTCCACTCCGTCATCCTGACGAAAGTCAGGACCCAGGGTCACGGGCGCTAACGTTCTTGGCTCTGGGTCCTGACTTTCGTCAGGATGACGGGAGGGGCCGCGATACCGTCCGGATTAACCTGCGTCGTTCGGCACTGCGTTTTCTTCGTTTCGGACCATACCGGTCCTTCAATTCTCCGGTCGACTGTGGCACACAGGCTCCAACATCAGGAGTCACATGGCCATGGATCTCAGCTTCACGCCCGAGGAAGAAGCCTTCCGCGAGGAAGTCCGCAGCTTCTTCCGCGACAAACTTCCCGCTCGCCTCTCGACGCTGGTTCGCGAAGGGAAACGCCTGCGCAAGTCGGACATGGAGGAATGGCACGCGATCCTCAACGAACGCGGTTGGCTGGCGAACCACTGGCCCGAGCAATGGGGCGGACCCGGCTGGAGTGTGATCCAGCGGTTCATCTTCGACAATGAATCCGCGCTCGCGCACGCGCCCCGCGTCGTGCCGTTCGGGGTGAACATGCTCGGGCCGGTGCTGATCAAATACGGCTCGGAGGAGCAGAAGAAGCAGTGGCTGCCGCGGATTCTCGACGGCTCCGACTGGTGGTGCCAGGGGTATTCGGAGCCGGGTGCGGGGTCCGATCTCGCGGGTCTCAAGACCACCGCTGTCCGGAAGGGCGACGTCTATGTCGTCAATGGCCAGAAGACCTGGACGACGCTCGGCCAGCATGCCGACATGATCTTCTGCCTCGTCCGTACCGACGCGACCGCGAAGAAGCAGGAGGGCATCTCGTTCCTGCTGATCGACATGAAGTCGCCCGGCATCGAGGTCCGCCCGATCACGCTGATCGACGGCGAGCAGGAGGTGAACGAGGTGTTCTTTACCGACGTCGAGGTGCCGGTGGCGAACCTCGTTGGCGAAGAGAACATGGGCTGGACCTACGCCAAGTATCTGCTGACCTACGAGCGCACCAACATTGCCGGCGTCGGCTTCTCGATCGCGTCGTTCGAGCGGCTGAAGGAAGTCGCGCAGATGCAGAAGAAGGGCGGGCGCTCGCTGGCGGAAGATCCGTTGTTCGCGGCACGGATGGCGCGGGTCGAGATCGATCTGGCGAACATGCAGACGACCAACCTGCGCGTGCTCGCGGCGGTCGCGGGCGGCGGTGCGCCCGGCGCGGAGAGTTCGATGCTCAAGATCAAGGGCACCGAGATCCGCCAGGAGATCACGTCGCTGACCCGTCGCGCCTACGGCTCCTACGCGGCGCCCTACATACCCGAAGCTCTGGAGGCCGGGTGGAACGGCGAGGATGTCGGCCCGGAGGACGCGGCGATGGCGGCGCCGAGCTATTTCAACAATCGGAAACTGTCGATCTTCGGCGGGTCGAACGAGATCCAGAAGAACATCATCTCCAAAGCCATCCTGGGTCTGTGATACCATGAACTTCGAACACACCGACGACCGCCGCATGCTCGCCGACACGCTCGTTCGGGCGCTGCGCGACGGCTATCCGATCGAGACGCGCAACGCGGGCGCGTATGGCGAGGCGGGGTATGACGCGGGCGTCTGGCAGCAGTTGACCGAACTCGGTATCGTCTCCGCGCTGTTCGACGAGGCGGCAGGCGGCTTTGGCGGCAGCGGGTTCGACATCATGGTGGTGTTCGAGGCGCTCGGCCGCGCGCTGGTGGTCGAGCCGTTTCTGGGCGCGCTGATGGCGGGGCGGGCGCTGGCGAAGGCTGGCGGGCATGACGAGACGCTGGCCGCAATCGTTTCCGGCGAGATGATCTCCGCGTTTGCGCATGATGACGGCGCGACGCCGGTGACCGCGACGAAGAGCGGCGACGGTTGGGCGCTTAGCGGGACGAAGGCAGTCGTTTCGCAGGCTGGTGCGGCATCGGTGTTCGTCGTGACCGTCGAGCAGGTTGGTGATCCTCTCGTGTTCCTCGTGCCGGCGGATACGGCGGGGGTATCAGTCCGCAGCTTCAACGTCGTCGAGGGTGGTGCGGCCGGTGACGTGACGTTCGAGGACGTGACGCTCGGCGCCGATGCGCGTGTCGGTGGCGAAGAGCAGGGGCAGGCGATCGTCGATGCGGCGGTCGGGGCAGGGTTGCTCGCGCTGTCCGCCGAGGCGGTCGGCGCGATGGAGTTCGTCAAGGAGGCGACTCTCGGCTACCTCCGCGACCGGAAGCAGTTCGGCGTGCCGATCGGGAAGTTCCAGGCGCTCCAGCACCGCATGGCGACCGTTCTTTTGGAGATCGAGCAGGCGCATTCCGCGGTGATCAACGCGGCCTCGGCGTTCGACGGCGACGACGCACGCGCGCGAGACCGTGCCCTGTCTGCGGCGAAATACACGATCGGGCGGACCGGCGCGCTTGTTGCGGAAGAAACGATCCAGCTGCACGGCGGAATCGGCATGACGTGGGAATACGCCGTGTCGCACTACGCCAAGCGCCTAGTGATGATCGACCACCAGCTCGGCGACGAGGACTACCATCTGCATCGGTATATCGAACTGGGCTGAGACGCGCCTTATTCCGTCATCCTGACGAACGTCAGGACCCAGAGCCACAAACGACGACGCCCGTAACTCTGGGCCCTGACTTTCGTCAGGGTGACGGAGTGTGTCAGGATGACGGGCAGTGGATTATGAAGCGGTGTCGTCCCGCACCGGTTCCACCGTCGTCCGCGGCCGGATCATCGGCCGCAACCTTACCCCAAGGCAGATGACAGTCGGCCACAGCAACGTATTGACGATGTCCAGCGAGGTATCCTCCCACCGCCATGATCCGAAGTTCAGCCGATCCATGATCTCGTTGAACGCCTCGCCGGCGACGACCACCCACCACGGAATGAACGTCCCGAACGACCGCCGCGTGATCAGGCGGGCGATCATCAACAGCGCCATGCCGGCGTGGATGTGCAGGATGATATCGGGGAGGCCGGTGCCGTCGCCGATCGCGTCGATCATCTGATGATAGAGTTTGGGGATCAACGCGCTGCTCCAGGCCCGGCGATGCTGCCATGCAACATCGATCTATACGGGCCTCACTCTGGGGCGGCAATTGGTGGGGACGACACGCCCATCATCAGCGGCTTCAGGTCGCCAATGGTCGAGTCCAGCCAGGCGATGAACCGGTCGATCCGCGCGATCCGGCGGACGTCGCGGTGGACGACGAGCCAGAACGAGCGCTGAATATCGACGGCGTCGGGCAGCACGCGCACCAATCCCGGTACTCCGTCGCCGATGAAGCATGGAAGAATCCCGCATCCCGCCCCCGCCGCCATAAGTTCGGCTTGCGCGACGATGCTCGAACTACGGATCGAGGCATCGAGCCTACCGTCGATCTCGGCCAGATAGCGGAGTTCGGGCGCGTAGATCATGTCGGGCACATAGCCGATCAGCCGGTGCCGCATCAGGTCTGCGGTGGTTGCGATCGGCCCCGTCCGCGCGAGGTGATCCGGGTGCGCGTAGAGGCCGAGATGATAGTCGGTGAGCTTGCGCGCGACCAACGGCCCGCTCTTGGGGCGTGCGAGCATCACCGCGATGTCCGCCTCTCGCCGTGAGGGATTGAGGAACCCGGTCGACGCGATCAGGTCCACCGCGATCCGCGGATGCTGGTTGGTGAACGACGCGAGACGCGGCGCGAGGATGCGGCTGCCAAAGCCTTCCGAGACGCTCAACCGGATCGGGCCGGCGAGCACGCCCGCGTCGGTGCCGACCACTTCCTGGATGCCGAGCGCAGACGCCTCCATCGTCTCGGCGTGGTCGAGCAGCGCTGCGCCGCGTTCGGTCAGCGCGTATCCCGCCACGGTCTGTTCGAACAACGTCGTCTGGAGTCGCCTCTCCAACCGCTGCAGGCGCCGCGAAACCGTCGTCGCGTCCTGTCCCAACAGTTTTGCGGCTGGCCCAAGCCGGTGCGTGCGCGCCAAAGCGAGGAAATACCGGACGTCGTCCCAATCCATGAACGCCTCACCCTATGCTGCATATTCGCAGAGCGATTCTGCAAACAACCCCGCTTGGCTGCGAAACGCTTATGCCCGACGGTGCGTGCAACAAGAAGAGGATGCCATGCGGACTATCGAGAATTTCGTTAGCGGTGCGGCCAGCACGGCGGAGCGCTTCGGCGACGTGTTCGACCCGAATTCGGGCGAGGTGCAGGCGCGCGTGCGGCTGTCGGGCGCAACCGATCTGGACCGTGCGGTCGCCGCAGCACAGAAGGCGCAGCCGGGCTGGGCGGCGACTAACCCGCAGCGTCGCGCGCGCGTGATGTTCGAGTTCAAGCGGCTCGTCGAGGCGAACATGGACGAACTCGCGCGGCTCCTGTCGTCCGAGCACGGCAAGGTGATCGCGGATTCGAAGGGCGATATCCAGCGCGGGCTCGAGGTGATCGAGTTCTGCTGCGGCATTCCGCACATCCTCAAGGGCGAATATACGCAGGGCGCCGGGCCGGGGATCGATGTGTATTCGATGCGCCAGCCACTCGGCATCGGCGCGGGGATCACGCCGTTCAACTTCCCGGCGATGATCCCGCTGTGGATGTCGGGCGTCGCGATCGCCACGGGTAACGCGTTCATCCTGAAGCCCAGCGAGCGCGATCCTTCGGTGCCGGTGCGACTTGGCGAATTGTTCGTCGAGGCGGGGCTGCCCGAGGGGATCTTCCAGGTCGTCCACGGCGACAAGGAAATGGTCGACGCGATCCTCGATCACCCGGCGATCTCCGCGGTAAGCTTCGTCGGATCGTCCGACATCGCGCATTACGTTTATCGGCGCGGCGTCGAGGCGGGCAAGCGCGTCCAGGCAATGGGCGGCGCGAAGAACCACGGCATCGTCATGCCCGACGCGGACCTCGACCAGGTGGTCGCCGACCTGTCGGGCGCGGCGTTCGGGAGCGCCGGCGAGCGCTGCATGGCGCTGCCGGTGGTGGTGCCGGTCGGCGAGAAGACCGCCATCGCGCTGCGCGAGAAACTGATCCCGGCGATCGCGGCGCTGCGCGTCGGCGTGTCGACCGACAATGACGCGCACTACGGGCCGGTTGTGAACGCGGCGCACCGTACCCGGATCGAGAACTGGATCCAGACCGGCGTCGACGAGGGCGCGGAACTGGTCGTCGACGGGCGCGGGTTTGCGTTGCAGGGGCATGAGAAGGGCTTCTTCATCGGGCCGTCGCTGTTCGACCACGTGACGACGGAGATGTCGGCGTACAAGGAGGAGATCTTCGGGCCGGTGCTCCAGATCGTCCGCGCTGCCGATTTCGAGGAGGCGGTGCGGCTGCCGAGCGAGCATCAATACGGCAACGGCGTCGCGATCTTCACGCGCAACGGCCACGCGGCGCGCGAGTTCGCGGCGCGGGTGAACGTCGGGATGGTGGGCATCAACGTGCCGATCCCGGTGCCGGTCGCGTATCATACGTTCGGCGGCTGGAAGCGCTCGGCGTTCGGCGACACCAATCAGCACGGCATGGAAGGCGTGAAGTTCTGGACGAAGGTCAAGACGATCACGCAGCGCTGGCCGGACGGGTCTGCGCTGCCGGCGATGGCCGAGGATGGCGGTCCGGCGCGCAATAACGACGCGTTCGTCATCCCGACGATGGGGTGATTGGGTGCGGTCTGCCTCCTCCGTCATCCTGGACTTGATCCAGGATCCAGAGCCATCAGCGGCGACGCCTGTGGCTCTGGATCCTGACTTTCGTCAGGATGACGGGAGGGGATCGAAACCCCAGTCTTCGGCCAGATTGCGCCACGTAGGATTGTCGGTTTCGATCAGTTCTATCTTCCAGGAGCGCTTCCACACCTTGAGCTGTTTCTCGCGCGTGATGGCGGCTTCCATCGTGTCGGCCATCGCGAACCACACCAGTTGGTCGACCCTGTATCGCTTTGTGAACCCAGCGAATGTGCCCTCGCGATGCTGAACGATCCGCGCCATGAGGTCGGATGTCACGCCGATGTAGAGCGTTCCGTTGCGCCAGCTTGCCATGATATAGACCGCTGGTTGCCTAGCCACATCATTCCCCCAAGTCGTCATCCTGACGCACGTCAGGATCCAGAGCCACTAGTTTCGCCGTTCCTGGCTCTGGATGCTGGGTCGAGCCCAGCATGACGGAAGAGAGACCTATGACCAACCAGTTCGACCTCACCGACGACCAGCGCGAGATCCAGGAACTCGCGCGCCGGTTCACCGCAGACCGGATCACTCCGCATGCGGCGGAGTGGGACGAGAAGCACATCTTCCCGCGCGAGACGATCAAGGCCGCGGCCGAACTCGGCTTCGCGGCGATCTACGTCAGCGAGGAGAGCGGCGGGATCGCGCTCGGGCGGCTCGAGGCGGCGCTGATCATGGAGGCGATGTCGTACGGCTGCCCGTCGACGTCGGCGTTCATCAGCATCCACAACATGGCGGCGTGGATGATCGACCGGTTCGGATCGCAGGCGGTGAAGGACAAGTACCTCCCCAGCATGGTGACGATGGACCGGCTCGGCAGCTATTGCCTGACCGAGCCGGGGTCGGGTTCCGACGCGGCGGCTCTGAAGACGCGCGCGGTTCGCGACGGCGACGACTGGATCGTCACGGGCTCGAAGCAGTTCATCTCGGGCGCGGGTGAGAACGAGGTGTACGTGACGATGGTCCGCACCGGCGAGGACGGGCCGAAAGGCATCTCGTGCCTCGTGATCGAGAAGGACATGCCCGGCGTGTCGTTCGGCGCGAACGAGAAGAAGCTCGGCTGGCATTCGCAGCCGACGCGGCAGGTGATCTTCGATGGCGTCCGCGTGCCGGGGGAGAACATGGTCGGCGGGGAGGGCGAGGGCTTCCGGATCGCGATGATGGGCTTGGACGGCGGGCGGCTGAACATCGGCGCGTGCTCGCTTGGCGGTGCGCAGCGGTGTCTCGACGAGGCGATCGCGTATACGAAGGATCGGAAGCAGTTCGGGAAGGCGATCGCGGACTTCCAGAACACGCAGTTCATGCTGGCGGACATGGCGACCGAGTTGGAGGCGGCGCGCGCGTTGCTGTACATGGCAGCGGCGAAGGTGACGGCGAACGCGCCTGACAAGACCAAGTTCGCGGCGATGGCGAAGCGGCTTGCGACGGATACGGGGTCTTCAGTGGTCGACCGTGCGTTGCAGCTGCATGGCGGCTATGGGTATTTGCAGGATTACCCGATCGAGCGTTTCTGGCGCGACCTGCGCGTGCATTCGATCCTGGAGGGGACGAACCAGGTCATGCGGATGATCGTCGGCCGAGAGCTGACGCGGCAATAGCATGTTCTCCCGCGAAGGCGGGGGTCCAGACTGGGCTCCCGCCTTCGCGGGAGAACAAGGAAGAGCGAATGACCGAAGACGTGATCACGACCGTTGAGGGCCCGATTGGCCGGATACGGCTCAATCGCCCCAAGGCACTGCACGCGCTGAATCTTGGCATGTGCGAAGGTGTGCTTGAGGCGCTGGAGGCGTGGCGCGGTGACGCGGCGGTCGAGGCGATCGTGGTCGATCACGCGGAAGGGCGTGGGTTCTGCGCTGGCGGGGATATCCGCATGCTTGCAGCCTCGGGCGCGACCGATGGCGTCGAGGCGCGGGCGTTCTTTCATGCCGAGTACCGCATGAACCATCGACTATTCACCTATGCCAAGCCGATTGTGGCGTTCATGGACGGGATCACGATGGGCGGCGGCGTTGGCCTGGCGCTGCCGTGCCGGTTCCGCGTCGCGACCGAGAACACCAAGTTCGCGATGCCGGAGACGGGGATCGGCCTGTTCCCGGACGTCGGTGGCGGCTGGTATCTGTCGCGGTTGCCGGGGCGGATCGGGCAGTATCTCGCGCTGACCGGGCACCGGATCAACGGTGCCGATTGCTTGGCGTTGGGTCTGGCAACGCACTATTTGACGAGTGGTCGTCTCGAAGGCGTGAAGGATTGGATCGTCGAGCGTCCGCGCGAGATCGACCTGATCCTCGCAGGTTCGTCCGACGTACCAGACGATGCGGAGATCATGACGCACCGGGACGACATCGACCGACTGTTTGCTTCGGACGTGCTGGAGGACATCTACGCCGCGCTCGAAGCCGATGGCGGCGAGTGGGCAACGCAGACGCTCGCGACACTGAAGACCAAGTCGCCGCAGACAATGAAGGTCTCGCTTCGTCTGCTCCACGAAGGCGCCGCGATGGCGAGTTTTGCGGACGAGATGCGGCAGGAATATGCGATCGGTGCGCATGTCGTGCAGCGGCATGACTTCATCGAGGGCGTGCGCGCTGTGATCGTCGACAAGGACAACGCGCCGCGCTGGGATCCGGCGACGCCCGAGGATGTGACCGATCACGTGATCGACCAGATTTTCGCGCCGTTGCCTGAAGCGGAGGCGTGGACGCCGGGCTGATACGTCTAAATGTTCTCCCGCGAAGGGTTTCCCTTCAAAGTACTACTTTGAAGGGGCCCCGAAGGCGGGAGCCCAGACTGGGTCCCCGCCTTCGCGGGGATACAAGGAGTAAGTGAATGACCTACGAAACGATCCTCGTCGAGCAGCGCGGTGGCGTCACGCTCGTCACGCTGAACCGGCCCCAGGCGCTGAACGCGCTCAATTCGCAGGTGCTCGCCGACCTGATCGCCGCGTTCGCCGCGTTCGATGCGGATGCGTCGCAGGGCTGTGCGGTACTGACTGGTAGCGCCAAGGCGTTCGCGGCGGGGGCGGACATCAAGGAGATGCAGTCGCAGGGCTTCGCGGAAATGTACGCGAGCAACTTCTTCGCGGGGTGGGAGAATTTCACGCGCACGCGCAAACCGATCATCGCGGCGGTCGCGGGCTATGCGCTCGGCGGCGGGTGTGAGCTGGCGATGATGTGCGACTTCATCCTTGCCGCCGATACCGCCAAGTTCGGCCAGCCCGAGATCAAGCTCGCCGTGTCCCCCGGCATGGGCGGATCGCAGCGGCTCACGCGCGCGGTCGGCAAGGCCAAGGCGATGGAGATGTGCTTGACCGGGCGGATGATGGACGCCGCCGAAGCCGAACGCTCGGGCCTCGTGTCGCGGATCGTGCCGGCGGATGAGCTGGTCGAGGAGGCGGTGAAGACGGCGACCACGATCGCCGCGATGGCGCCGCTGGCCGTGCTGGCGAACAAGGAAATGGTCAACGCTGCGTTCGAGACGGGGCTCGCGATGGGCGTCCAGTTCGAGCGACGGTTGTTCCACGGGCTGTTCGGGACCGCGGACCAGAGCGAGGGGATGGCCGCGTTCGTTGAGAAGCGCGCCGGGACCTGGACGGGGAAATGATCACCATTCCCCTCCCGCTTGCGGGAGGGGTCAGGGGAGGGGCCTGCCGCGACCACGCGCGACGTATTTGCGGCACCGCCCTCCCCCAACCCCTCCCGTAAACGGGAGGGGAGCAAGATTAGGAGAGAGAACATGGCACGGATCGGTTTCATCGGGCTCGGCAACATGGGCGGCGGAATGGCGGCGAACCTCGCCAAGAAGGGCCACGACGTTCGCGCGTTCGACCTGAGCGCCGACGCGCTGGGCAAGGCCAAGGCCGCCGGATGCCTGCCGGTCGCGTCCGCCGCCGAAGCCGCAGACGGTGCCGAGGCGATCGTGACGATGCTCCCCGCCGGCAAGCATGTCGCGGAGGTCTATGACATGCTGTTCGGGGTCGCGTCGCTGTCCGCGATCCTGATCGACTGCTCTACGATCGACGTCGCGACCGCCAAGCAGGTCGCCGCAGCCGCGCAGGCCAAGGGCCTCGTTGCGGTCGACGCGCCCGTCTCGGGTGGGATCGGCGCGGCGAATGCAGGCACGCTCACCTTCATGGTCGGTGGCTCGGCGGAGGCGTTCGACCGGGCGCAGGCTATCCTCGCCGACATGGGCAAGGCGGTCATCCACGCGGGCGGGAACGGCGCGGGGCAGGCGGCGAAGATCTGCAACAACATGATCCTCGGCGCGACGATGATCGCGACCTGCGAGGCGTTCGTGCTGGCGGAGAAGCTCGGGCTCGATGCGCAGGCGTTTTACGACATCGCCAGCGTGTCGTCGGGGCAGAGCTGGTCGATGACTACCTATGCACCGCTGCCTGGCATCGGTCCCGATACGCCCGCGGACCACGACTATCAGGGCGGCTTCGCGGCGGCGCTGATGCTCAAGGACCTGCGGCTCGCGATGGCGGCGGCGAAGGACACTGGTGCCGATACGCCGATGGGCGCGAAGGCGGCCGAGCGTTACGAGGCGTTTGCCGAGGCCGGGCAGGGCGGGCTCGACTTCTCGGCGATCATCCGCACACTTTGAGACAAGCGGGGGCGAGACTGCTTCTCAAAGGAAGCGGACCAGCATCAGCAGCAGGCCGAGGATCGACACCGTCCAGCACAGGCTGCGCACATATCTGATGCCGAACAGATAGAGCGGGATGTAGGCGATCCGCGCGCCGAACCAGAGCCATGCGCCGATCGCACCAAGCCCGCCAGTGCGATCGGTCACCGCCAGCCCTAGCGCGAGTGCGATGAAGACGGGATAGGTTTCCTGGAAATTCTTGAGCGCACGTTCGGCGCGGCCGGCCATCTCGCCGAGCGGCTTCTGCTCGCCGTCGCGCGGCCCAGCGTTCCAGTCTAGCCCTCGATCGCGCGTCGCTGTCTGCCCCTGGATCATGACGTACGCGAACAGCAGGACCGTCGACCAGCCCAGCAACAGCATTTCGGTAGGTAGCGTCATTAACGATCTCCGCAGCGCAGCGGGTTTCGAACGCCGCTATCCGCGCGAGGTTGCGCTCTGTCTCAGAGGAATGGCAAGCTGCTGGGCATCGCGGGCGCGGTGGAACGCCCGGTCTGCGTCGTCGATCGCGCCAAGCAACGCGCCGAAGCACGGCATCTCGTCGAGCGGATAGACGCGCGACAGGTCGTGGCCGAGCGCGAAAACGTCGCGCTGCGTGAGCAAACCGATCGCAACGATGCGGTCTTGATCAGGCATATGTCAGGCTCCGATTGTGTAACACACGTTAACACACTGGAGCGGTTATGTATCATTCTTGTCGGACAAAGAGACCAAGCGAGCCTTAGCCGAGGCCGAGCCGTTCGCGTGCTTGCCACCGGGCGATCATCAACACCGATACTACCGCCAATCCGGTCGCAAGCCCGGTCCAGATGCCGACCCCGCCCCAGCCGCGGGCAAAGGCGAGCCACGCGCCGACGCCGATGCCGATCCCCCAATAGCCGATCGCGGCGAAGATCATCGGCACCGTGGTATCCCCCAATCCGCGCAACATGCCTGCGCCGATCACCTGCGCGCCGTCCACCACCTGAAATATCGCAGCAACCGCGAGCAGAGAGATCGCGAGCGCGACGACCGGTGCGTTCGCAGGCGCATCGACGTCGAGGATGATGCCGATCAGCATTTGCGGGGCGAGGATCAGCAGCGCGGCGGTCAGCACCATGAAGCTCTCGCCGATCGCGAACGCTGCCCAACCTGCGCGCCCTATGCCAGCACGGTCGCCACGCCCTGACGCCAGGCCGACGCGGATCGTCGCCGCCTGCGCGATGCCGAGTGGGACCATGAACGTGACGCTGGCGATCTGGATCGCGATCGCGTGCGCCGCGAGCGGCACGGTGCCGAGCAGGCCCATCAGGAACACCGCGGCGATGAACACGGTGGATTCAAACCCGAGCGTAATCGCGATCGGCAGGCCGAGCTTCCAGACCGCGCGATATCGTGGCCAGTCGGCACGCCAGAACCGGCCGAGCAGGCGATAGCGACGGAACGGCTTGGCGTAGACGATGACCGCCGCCATTGCGACGAAGCTCAGGCCGTTGGCGATGCTGCTCGCCATTCCCGAGCCGAGCAGGCCGAGCGCGGGAAGGCCTGCGTGGCCGAAGATCAACAGCCAGTTGAGCCCGGCGTTGACGAGCAGCAGCCCGACCATCACGACCAGCGACCAGGCGGGTTTCTCGAGCGCGGCGACGAACGCGCGGAGCACGAGGAAGCAGAGGCTGGGCAGCATTCCCCACATTACCGCGCGCACGAACCTTGCGGCTTCGTGCGCGAGCAGCGGATCCTGGTCGAGCAGGTGGACGAGGATCGGCTCGGCGTTCCACAGCACGATCCACGATGGCAGGCAGAGCGTCGCGGCAACCCAGATCGTCTGGCGCACGGTCCGCCGGATATCGCGTACCGCATGCGGCCGCGCACCCCGCTCGCGCGCGATCATCGGGACGGCGGCGGTGGTGAGGCCCATCCCGAAGATCAGGAAGACGAGGTATAGGTTGAGGCCGAGCGTTGCTGCCGCCAGCGTGTCCGACCCGAGCCGCCCGAGCATCGCGACGTCGGTCGCGCCGACCAGCGCTTGGGCTAGGTTGGTCGCGACGAGTGGCCAGGCGAGTTTCAGCGTGGCGGCGAACTCGGTGCGCCAGGGGCGGGGCGGGGTGGACGTCATACGCTGGCTTTAGCCGGGTTGGGCGGCTTGTCGATTGCTCGCGTCGATCCCCGTGCTGGTAGAAGGCGACGCATGGGAGGACATGCAACGGATGTCGTCCATTCCTCCCCCTCCGTCAGGCTGATGCCTGCCACCCCCCCTGGCGGGGGAGGATCGATAGGGTGGACTATGGCGCGTAGATTGCGCGGTTGAGGCCGTCGAGGTTCTCACCAACTCCGTCATCCTGACGAAAGTCAGGATCCAGGATAACGAACGTCGTCCAATTTGGCTCTGGATCCTGACTCGGCAGGATGACGGGTGGAGTTTGGCGCGCGCTGACGTCCGACCCCCGCTAATCTCAATCCTACCGCATCAACCCAGCAGCGCGAAGGGCGTTCTCGATCGTCGCCTGAATACCGGCGGGGGCTTCGGCGCGGGGTTTCGATGTTGTCTTTGGCGAGACGGGGATAGCGATCTTCGCCACGCCTTCGACTCGTGCTGGCTTGACCGCAGTTTCCGCCTTCGCCGCCGCAATAAGACCCCAGGACTTGGCGATCACCGCCGTGCTCGAAATCCCGACGTCGAGCATGAAAGGCCCCACAGCCCCCAGTCGTTCGCCACGCAACGGATCGATTGGCGTGCCGTGGCCCATGCCGGGCACGGTCCAGTCCTCGACGACATCATGCCCCTCCGCGTCCGACCAGATGCGGTGGACGGTGGTGCCTAGGCGCTCCGTCCGCACGGCCTTCGCATCGACGCCGTGGACGCCGCGCCATTGCCGCGCGATCGTGTCCGCGTTCGCCACGCTCACCGTCGCGTCCGCGCCGCCGTGCCAGATCGCGAGCGTCGGCCAGCATCCGTCATGCCCGCGCGCGCCGCTGCGGACCATGTCGACCAGAGCGGTATCGCTGGTGTCGCCGTGCCCGCGCATCCGGTCGAGCGCCTGCGACACGCCGGTCGCGGTACCGTAGGCGAGCCCGCCGATCACCGCGCCACCCGCGAACAGGTCCGGGCGCGTGACCAGCATCGCCATCGTCATCGCGCCGCCCGCCGACAGCCCGGTGACGTACACGCGCCTGCGATCAAGGCTATGGCGCGTGATCATCGCCTCCGTCATCTGCGCGATCGATTCCGCCTCGCCGCCCGCTTGCGCGGTGTCTTCCGACGCGAACCAATTGAAGCAGAGGTTAGGGTTGTTCGCACGCGTCTGCTCGGGGAATACCAGCGCGAAGCCCGCGCGATCGGCGAGCTTCGACCAGCCTGATCCGTGGTCATAGCCCGCCGCGGTCTGCGTGCAGCCGTGCAGGACGACGACTATTGGCGCGCCCGGTGGGAGGTCGGCGGGAACGTAGCTGAAGCCCAGCAGTGCACCTGGATTGGTCCCGAACTCGGTCAGTGGCGTCAGGCGGCTGGGCGCAGTGTCGCGCGGGGTCGGTGCTCCGGCGCGCGCCATGCGGGCGAGGGTATCGGCGATGTTTCTCACGGTAATCGAGCCTTTCGTCGCCAGCGTACTCGGCCGCGATCTTATCTCAACGTCGCACGTACATCGTTTGTTGCTGCAGTGCAGCAAGAACGTCAGGATCAATGCCGGATTGCATCGCACGCTTCGGCGATCGCCGCGTAGATCCAGTCGAGATCGGGATCGTCGATGCAATAGGGCGGCATGACGTAGACGGTGTTGCCGAGCGGCCGGAGCAGCAGGTCGCGGTCGCGGAAGAAGGCGAGCAATTGCGGGCCGATTTGCGACAGATAGCCGTCCTCGCCGCGGAGTTCGACCGCGGTAAGGGTGCCGATCTGGCGCGCGTTGGTGATGCGGGGGTGGCGAGCGAGAGCTTCCAGCCGCGAGGTTTGGCGTGTGGCGAGGTCGGCGATCCGCTCGCGAACCGGCTCGTCGCGCCAGATCGCGAGGTTCGCGTTAGCGGCGGCGCAGGCGATCGGGTTTGCGGTGTAGCTCGACGAGTGAAAGAACATCCGCGCGCGGTCGGTGCCGTAATGCGCCTGGTAGATCGCCTCGGTCGCCATCGTCACCGCGAGCGGGATCGCGCCGCCGGTCAGCCCCTTCGACAGGCAGAGGATGTCGGGCACGACGCCCGCCTGTTCGCAGGCAAGCAAGGTCCCGGTACGACCCCAGCCGGTCATCACCTCGTCGGCGATGAACAGGACGTCGTGCGCTGCGCAGATCCGCCGCATCTCGGCGAGGATGTGCGCGGGATAGATGTACATCCCGCCCGCGCCGAGCAGCAACGGCTCGACGATAAACGCGGCGGGGTGTGCGGCGCAGGCGGCCTCGAGCGCGTCGAGCGTCGCCTGTTCGTGTCCAACGGCTGGGAAGGGGATGGTGCCGACGTCGAACAACAACGGCGCGTAGGCGCGGTTGTAGACGCCGCGCGCGCCGACCGACATCGCGCCGATCGTGTCGCCGTGATAGCCGTGTTCGAGCACCAGGATGCGGTGGCGATCCTCGCCGCAGTCGAGCCAGTAACCGAGCGCCATCTTCAGCGCACACTCGACGCTGGTCGAGCCTGAGTCCGAAAAGAACACGCGGGTCAATTCCGGCGGCATGATCGCGGTCAGGCCGCGCGCGAGGTCTTCCGCAGGCTGGTGCGTCCAGCCGGCGAAGATGATTTGGTCGAGCTTGCCCGCCTGTTCGGCGATGGCGGCCATGATCTTCGGGTTGGCGTGGCCATGTGTGGTGACCCACCAGGATGAGATCGCATCGACGATCCGCCGTCCGTCCGACGTGTAGAGCGCGGCGCCCTCGGCATGCGTGACGAGCGGGATGGGTTCGCGCAGGCCGTGTTGCGTGAAGGGGTGCCAGACGGGGGAGTTGCTCACCGGAACGCCTCCAAGTCGAAGTTCGCTGCGAATGCCTCGGCCAGGGTGGCGGCGTTGAGCGGATCGAGGCGAGGCAGGCGGCCGAGGCGGCGGACTTTCCCGAGCGTGGCGATGGTCGCCTCGCTATCCTCGACCGGATCGCCGACGAAGGCGATTCCGAGGATCGGGACGCCGCGGCTGCGCAGCGCCTCGATCGAGAGCAGGCTGTGGTTGATCGTGCCGAGCCCAGTGCGCGCGACGAGCACGACCGGCGTGTTCCACCGCGCGAACAGGTCTGCGAAGATCAACTCGCGCGTGACGGGGACCATCACGCCGCCCGCGCCCTCGACCACCAGCGGACCATCGACTTCAGGTAGCGCAAGCCGGTCCGGATCGATCGTCACACCGTCGATCTCGGCAGCGAGATGCGGCGAGCACGGCGTCGTCAGCCGGTATGCTTCGGGCAGGACGTGCTCCGCGGGAACGCCGAGTGTCACGACGGAAGCTGCGTCGCTGCCGTCCGCGAGCCCGGCCTGCACCGGCTTCCAGTAGCGCGCGCCGAGTGCCGCGGTAAGCCCGGCGGCGAACACGGTCTTGCCGATATCGGTGTCCGTTCCGGTAACGACGATCGTCATTGCAGCGCTTCCCCCATGACCTCGGCCAAAGCCTCGATATCCGCGACCGTCGCGTTCAGCGTCAACGAAATCCGCAACCGCGATCCGCCCTCGGGCACGGTCGGCGGCCGTATTCCGCGCACGTCGAACCCCGCCGCCTGGATCGCACCGGCGACGCGCATTGTCCGCGCGGCATCGCCGAGAATCAGCGGCAGGATCTGAGACCCCGTCGCCACGACGCCGTATGGTGCAAGCACGCGCTCCGCCGTGGCAACCAACGTCCAGAGCCTATCCCGCCGTGCCGGCTCGTCCGCCACGATCCGCAACGCTTCGCCGACCGCGAGCGCCATCAGCGGCGACGGTGCGGTCGAGAAGATGAACCCGCGCCCGCGATTGACGATGAACTCTCGCATCACAGCGGGCCCGCACAACAGCGCGCCCTCGCACCCCAGCGCCTTGCCGCAAGTCCGCAAGGTAATGACGTTCTCGCGCCCGTCGAGCGCTTCGGCCAGCCCGCGGCCGTCGGTGCCGAACACGCCTGTTGCGTGCGCCTCGTCGATCAGCAGGACGGCGTCGTGGCGGTCGGCAATCTTGGCGAGCGCTGCGAGCGGGGCCTGGTCGCCGTCCATGCTGTAGAGGCTCTCGATCGCGATCCACACGCGGCCGGTGCCGCCCGACGCGCGCCACGCGGTGATGGCGTCCTCGAAGGCGTCGGCATCGTTATGCGCGGCGGCGACGAAGGTTGCTCGGGTGAGCCGCATGCCCTCGTGCGCGCTGGCGTGGATCAGCGCGTCGTGGACGATCAGGTCGCCGCGTTGCGGCAGCGTCGCGAACAGGATCGTGTTGGCGACATAGCCGCTCGCGAAGAACAGCGCGGCCTTAGTCCCGAAGAACTGCGAGGCGTCCGCCTCCAGCGCCTCATGCTCGGGCGCATTGCCGCGCAGCAACCGCGACCCGCCCGAACCGACCGCGACGCCGCGCTGCAACGCATCGGTCATCGCGCTACGCAGCCGGTCCGATCCGGCGAGTCCGAGATAGTCGTTCGAGGCGAAGTCGACGCCCGTACGCGGCCGGAGCGATCGGTACCGGTCGGCAGCCGTAAGTCTGGCGAGGTCTCGTTCCTGTTCGGCAAACATCATCCCGCCGCCCTAAACCCTGCGCGCCGCGAAGACGATCCCTGTGTCCAGTCTTGGGTCTAACCCGCGTTCCACGTCTCGATGAACGTCTTCGCGCGTGCGCCGACGTCCGCTGCGGACATACCGGGTGCGAACAGGGCCGAGCCCAGCCCGAAGCCAGCCGCGCCGGCCCTGCGCCAATCCGCCATCAGTTCCGGCGCGATCCCGCCGACCGGCAGCACGCGCGTTTCCTTGGGGAGGATCGCCCGCATTGCCTTGAGCACAGCAGGACTGGCGGCTTCGGCGGGGAACAGCTTCAATGCGGCTGCGCCGGCGTCGAGTGCAGCGAATGCCTCGGTCGGCGTGGCGATGCCGGGGAGCGCGACATAGCCACGCTCCGCCGCTGCGGCGATCACGCGTACGTTCGCGTTGGGGGCGATGATCAGCGTGCCGCCCGCGGCGCCGACCGCCTCGACGTCCTCGACGCGCAACACTGTGCCCGCGCCGACGACCGCGCGGCCCTCGAACCGGCGCGCCAGTCGGGCGATGCTGTCGAGCGGGTCGGGCGAGTTCATCGGCACTTCGAGGATCGTGAAGCCCGCCTCGACCAAAGCCTCGCCGATCGCCTCGACCTCGTCGGGCTTCACCCCGCGGAGGATCGCGATCAGCGGGCATTTCGCGAAGGCGTCGTCAAAGGCTTGGCGGTTGGTCATGCGGCGAGATCCTGGATGCGGGTGATGCCGGCCACGAACGCGGCCTGACTGTCTATATGGTGCGACGTGCCGCCGAGCGCATCGATCGCGCTGGCGTACAGCGCGCCGAGGGCCGGGTCGGCGAGAATGTGGACGGTCGCGCCGGCCTCGATACGCGCGGCGGTGTCTGCGCCGATCAGTAGCCCGCTCGCGAACGAGGCGGCGTGCGCATCGTCGGCAAGTCCGAGTACGCCGCGCGCGCGGATCGCGAACAGGCTGGCGGCAAGATCGCGTTTCGCGCCTTCCGCGACACCTTCGAGAAAGGCGGTGCCCGGCTCGACTGGATGGCCGAGCTGGCGCGACAGGACACCGTGCGCGCGGAGCAGGGCGAACAGCTCGCCGGTCATTGCCGTGGTGAACTGCGTGATCCTGCCGCCCCCGACGGTCGCCCATTTGCAGTGCGTGCCGGGCTGGCAGAGCAATGCGTCCGTCGGTACCAGCCCCGCGGCAACCGCCCCCAGCAGCTGCACCTCCTCGCCGCGCATCACGTCGGCATGCAACCCGTCGCGGTACGACAGTCCGGGGACGATCGCGGTCCAGTCGTCGATCCGGTCGAGCGCGGCGGCAACGTCTGCAAGTCCTGCGGGGGCGGCGACATAGGGCACGCTACGCCAGCCGATGTTCGATCCGACCATCCCCGCGAGCAGCATCGGCAGGTCGCCCAGCCGTTCGCGGATACCCGCAACCTCAGCATCGTACTCGCCGGCCGCTACGGTCGCGGCCCCGCGGTCGTCGCGCTCGGTCACGACGACCGTACCGTCCTCGATCCGGAACGCGCGCCGATTGGTGGTGCCCCAGTCGACTGCAATGAAAGGCTGCATAACTCTACCTCGACGTCGTCGCGAGCTTGACGGTTTCACCTGTATCCGCCCGCATTGTCGCTAATTGTACGATGAATGCGGCAAGCCTTCCACCGGATATCGTTGCGGCGCGTTGCAAGACGCGTGACACCAGGAGCGCGTTGCGCCAAAACCCGGCCGATGGCGACCGATACGACAGACACCGACGTTCTTCCGGCCACCGCGATCTTGGGCCGTAATCTGACGCATGGTATGCTCGACACGCTAGGCCGGGCGATCGTCACCGGACGCTATGAAAACCGTCCGTTCCCGACCGAAGCGGAGATCGCCAAGACGCATGGCGTGAGCCGATCGGTGACCCGGGAGGCGGTCAAGATGCTGACTGCGAAGGGCCTGGTCAGCGCACGTCCCCGGCAGGGGACCGTCGTACAGCCGGCGAGCTCATGGAACCTGTTCGATACCGACGTGCTACGCTGGACGCTGGAGCGCAAGTTCTCGGTCGAGTTGTTGCGGCACTTCAACCAGTTGCGCGTCGCGATCGAACCGGAGGCCGCTGCCTTGGCGGCGCGGTTCGGCGACGCCGCGGACGAGGCGGCGATCCGCAACGGGCTGGCGCAGATGGAAGCCGGCGAGGCGGGAACGACTGATCCGCTCGAGGCCGATATCGCGTTTCACATGGCGATCCTGCGCGCGTCGAAGAACCCGTTCTACGCGCAGTTCCAATCGGTGGTCTCGACCGCGCTGCGGACGTCGATCCGCTTCACCAACCGGATCAAGGGCCGTTCCGCCAATATCCCCGATCACGCCGCGGTGGCGGACGCGATCATCGCACGTGACCCCGCCGCGGCGCGGATCGCGATGACGCGGATCATCGGCGACGTGCTGACGCTGATCGGCGACGAGTAAGCACCGTTATACTGTAACTGAGAGGGTTTTAATGGCGACCGAGGCAAAGTCCGCAAAGCCGATCCGGCTGGCGATCATTGGCGTTGGCAAGATCGCACGCGACCAGCATCTGCCGGCGATCGCGAACGATCCGCGCTTCGAACTGGTCGCGGCGGTCAGCCGTAATGCGGTGGTCGACGGCGTCGACAATTATCACGACATCGCCGAACTGCTCGCGGCCGGGCATGACCTCAATGCCGTGTCGATCTGCACGCCGCCGGTCGGACGGTCGGCGATCGCGATGGCGGCGCTCGATGCCGGACTGGACGTGATGATGGAAAAGCCGCCTGCCGCGACGCTGTCCGAGGTCGCGCGTATCGAGGCGCATGCGGTTGCCGCTGGCCGCTCGCTGTTCGCAACCTGGCATTCGCGCGAGGCGGCCGGCGTCGCGCCGGCGCGCGCATGGCTCGCCGATCGCGCGGTCGAGCGCGTCACCATCGCATGGCGCGAGGATATCCGGCGCTGGCACCCCGGCCAGGACTGGATTCTGGAAGCGGGCGGGTTCGGTGTGTTCGATCCGGGCATCAACGCGCTGTCGATCGTGACCGAAATCCTCCCCGGCGACTGGGTCGTTCACCGTGCGGACCTGCAGGTGCCGGAAGGCCGCATGTCGCCGCTGGCTGCCGATATCGATCTCACCTGTGGCGACATCCCCGTCACGGCGGCGTTCGACTTCCTTCACGAAGGCCCGCAGCAATGGGACATCATCGTCGAGACTGACGGTGGTACGCTCAAGCTGAGTATGGGCGGCGCGATCCTGGATATCGACGGCACGGTCACCGAGGCCACGGATGCCGAATATCCCGGGCTCTATGCCAAGTTCGCGGCACTCGTCGGTTCGCGCTCCAGCGATGTGGACGTCACGCCGCTGCGTCTCGTGGCGGACGCGTTCCTGGTCGGACGGCGTACGATCGTTCCCGCCTTCGAATGGTGATCGAATACCCTGATCGAGGATAGTATCGCCGGAACGCACGCTGCCGACATCACGTTCATCCTCGAAAGAAGGATGCGTGTCGGTGCTTCAGGTCAGTCAAGACGTCGAGAATATGGATATTGCGCCAGCGATTGCGGCGAAGCCTAGCGCAGTGGCACCGCTGGCGGCGGCTATCGTCGAGCGCTTGTCTGACGGGAACCTCGTCTACGTCGCGGCGGACGATCAGCGTGCGACCGAGATCGCGACCATCGCCGCGGCGCTTGCGCCCGATGCGCTGGTCGTCCACGTGCCGTCGAGCGATGCGCTGCCGGGCGACGACGCGCCGGCATCGCCTGCCAATGTCGGACGTCGCGTGGCGGCGTTGCGGCGGCTGCGCGCGGGGGCCGAGATTAAGGCGGCACCGATCCTGGTGGTGACGACCGCCGAGGCGACTGCGGTACGCTATCCGCCGCCACCGATGTTCGACGTGGCACCACCGCGGCTGCAGGTCGGCGATCCGATCGACATCGAGGCGTTTGCCGCGATCGCCGAGGAGGTCGGCTACCTGACCGACGATCGGATCGACGAACCCGGCGAGATCGCGGTACGCGGTGGCGTGATCGACGTGTTCCCCGCCGATCGCGAAACCCCGGTCCGAATCGAATTCGCCGATGGACGCATCACGGGGTTGCGTGATTACGATCCGGTGTCGCAGCTCGGCCTGGGCGACGTCGACGTCGTCGAGATCGGTCGCGCGACCGAACCCGCGGTCGAGAAGGGCGTGACGATCCTCGCGCACCTACCGGATGCGGCGGTCGCGTTCGACCGGGATGCGGAAAAGCGGCGCGATCGGTTTCTTGCCATCGCCGCGGATGGCCTACCCCGACGTCGTGCCTCCGCCGATCTGGTCCTCGACAAAGTCTGGGCAACCGAAATCTCGAAACGTGAAACGGCCGCGTTCGACGTCGGTAATGAAATGCCCCCGCGATTCATCGAACGGCGCGATCCGGCGCGTGCGTTCGCCCGGTTTGCCAAGGACGCGCTCGCGGATGGGCGTCTGCTCGTCGTGGGATCGCCGCGCGACCTGCGGTTCCTCCAGCCCAGGCTCGAGCGGGCGGCGAAGGTCACCTTTACGTCGGTCGATCGCTGGACGGATGTCGTTTCGGCCAAGCCCGGCACCGCGATGTTGCTGGTCGCCCCGGTCGATCGCGGGTTCGTCGCGAGCGGGACCGCGGTCGTTGCCGGCGCGGACCTGCTCGGTGGGCGGGCGCGGGGTGACGAGATCGCAGGCGGCAGCGCCGGCATGCTGCCGGGACTGACGAGCGAGCTGCGATGCGGCGACGTGATCGTCCACGAGGAGTTCGGGATCGGCGTCGTCCGCGGGCTCGAGATGCTGCCGGGGACCGACGGCGACGCGATCATCCTCGAATATGCGAAGGAAGGCCGCCGCCTGGTGCCGGTGCGCGAGGCCGACCGGATCTGGCGGTATGGCGCGGAGATCGACGCGGTCACGCTCGATTCGCTCGACGGCGCATCGTGGCAGAAACGGCGTGGCGCGATCGATGCCGCGATCGCCGAAAGCGCGCGGGATCTGGCCGCGATCGCTGCGGAACGCGACGCACGGACGACCGATCCGATCGAGCCCGACCGCGCCCGCTACGAGAAATTCGCCGCCGGCTTCGCCTTCACCGAGACGCCGGATCAGGCAAAGGCGATCTCGACGACGCTGGCTGACCTTGCGAGCGGCAAGCCGATGGACCGGCTGATCATTGGCGATGTCGGCTACGGCAAGACCGAGGTCGCGTTGCGAGCCGCTGCTGCGGTTGCGCTGGCCGGGCGCCAGGTGGCGATTGCCGCACCAACGACGGTGCTGGTCCGCCAGCATATCGAGACGTTCTCGAAGCGCTTCGAGGGGACCGGCGTGGCCGTCGCCGGCCTGTCGCGGCTGTCGAGCACTGCGGAGAAGGCACGGGTTCGGGCGGGGCTTGCGGACGGATCGATCGGCGTCGTGATCGGCACGGGGGCGATCGGCGGCAAGGGCGTCGCATACAAGGATCTCGCGCTCGTCGTGATCGATGAGGAGCAAAGGTTCGGCGCGGCTGACAAGGCCAAGATGCATGCGCTGGGGGCGGGGCACGTCCTGACGCTGAGCGCGACGCCGATCCCGCGCACGCTGCAATCCGCGATGATCGGGTTGCAGGGCTTGTCGGTCATCGCCACCCCGCCGGCACGTCGCCAGCCGATCCGCACGTCGGTCGCGCAGTTCGACGATGCGACGGTGCGCGCGGCGCTGCGTCGCGAGCGGGCGCGCGGCGGACAGAGCTTCGTCGTGGTGCCGCGGATCGACGACATGGCGCCGCTAGCCGCCAAGCTGGCCAAGCTCGTGCCCGAACTCGGGCTGGTGCAGGCGCACGGGAAAATGCCGGCGGGGGAGATCGACGAGGCGATGGTCTCGTTCGCGGCGGGCGACGGCGACGTGCTGCTCGCGACCAACATCATCGAGGCCGGGCTCGACGTGCCGCGCGCGAACACGATGATCGTGCATCACGCGGACCGGTTCGGGCTGTCGCAGCTGCATCAGTTGCGAGGGCGGGTCGGCCGCAGCGGACGGCGGGGGCAGGTGATGCTGCTGACCGACGGCGAGGCGACGATCGCCGAGGCAACGCTGAAGCGGTTGCGGACGCTGCAGGCGTTCGACCGCCTGGGCGCGGGCTTTGCGATCAGCGCGCGTGACCTCGATCTGCGAGGTGCGGGCGATCTGGTCGGCGAGGCACAGGCGGGTCACATGAAGCTGATCGGGATCGACCTGTACCAGCATCTGTTCGGCCGCGCGTTGCGGCTGGCGCGGATCGACCGCGAAGGCGGTGCGCCGATCGACGACTGGACTCCCGAGCTGCACCTCGAACTGGGCGGCAGCCTTCCCGAAGCGTGGATCCCCGAAATGGAGGTCCGGATGTCGCTCTATGGCCGGCTTGCGCGGCTTGAGGATGTCTCGGCGCTCGACCTGTTCGAGGCCGAGCTGGATGATCGATTCGGCAAGGCGCCCGAGGCGGCGCTGCGACTGTTGCAGGTGGCGCGGATCCGGATGATGGCGCGTGAGGCGGGCGTACGACAGATCGACGCGGGTCCTGCGGCGATCGCGTTCACGCCGCACGACCGGACTGCCGCAAAACCGCTCGACGACCTGGTCGAGAAGAACGGGCGCTGGATCGCCGCCGAGGGCATTGCCGACCCGATCACGCGGGCAGGGCGGATCGAGGAGCTGCTGGACGCGCTGATCGGCTAGGCGCGTCCGGTTATTCGGCGGCGGCGGCGAGCGGGACGGGCAAAGCCTCGTCGGTGAGCGCCGCCAGGATCGCGCGCACCAGGTCGACCACGCGCGCGAATCCGGCGCCGGGCACGTGGAGCTTGCGATCGAGGTACAGCGTGCGGTCCAGTTCGAACTGGATCGCATGAACGTTTGCGGCCGGGCACGCATGGCGTTCGAGGATATGGCCCCCCGCATAGGGCGCGTTGATCGCGGTCGAGAAGCCGCGCGCGACACACTCCGCCTCGATCCGCGCAACGAAGCGTGGCTCGGCGGAATGGCCGAACCGGTCACCGATCACGATTCGCGATCCACCCGGTCCGAGCGGCGGCATCGAATGCACGTCGAGCAACACCGCCACGCCGAATCGGCCGTGCGCCGCCTTCAACGCCGCCGCGAGCGCCGCATGGTAAGGGCGGTGATCGTTGGCGATCCGCGCGGTGACGTCGGCATCGGTGAACCTGCGCGCCCAGAGGTCGCCCGCCCCCGATGCGCGGCGTGGGACGAGCCCGAGCCCGCTGCGCAGCTTGGCGGATTGCTGGGCGAGCGGCATCGACGGCGCACCCTCGTCGAGCAGCGGATCGCGCTCGTCCTCGCGCCGGTTGAGATCGATCCAGGCGCGCGCGCGGGTCTGGACGATCGTCGTCTGGTCCGTCCTTGCGGCACGCGCCACCGCATCGACGAGCCGGTCCTCGAGCGGCAGCAGCCCGGCAAGCGGCACGCGCAACGCCGTCTTGAGCGCGAGCGGATAGTCCCGGCCTGCGTGCGGGACGGACATCACCACCGGGCTCACGGGCGGCATTGCGCCCAGGCGCTCGAAGGAAGAAGACTGCATCGCATCACGCTAGGGCCAGCACCGGGCATGGGCAATCGACCTGGATATGTTAACCATTTTCAGGCTAGGGCGACCGCGGAATGTGCGTGTGAAAACGGGACTTTAGATCGATGTTACGAATTCTGCTGGCCGAGGACGATCAGGTCATGCGCGAGTATCTGACTCGGGCGCTCGAACGCTCGGGCTATGCCGTGACCGCGGTCGACCGCGGGACGGCGGCGATTCCGTTGCTCGAAACCGAGACGTTCGACCTGCTGCTGACTGATATCGTCATGCCCGAGATGGATGGCATCGAACTGGCGCAGAAGGCGGGCGAGATGTGCGCGGACCTGCGCGTGATGTTCATCACCGGCTTTGCGGCGGTCACGTTGAAGGCCGGGCGGGCGATGCCGCAGGCGCGCGTGCTGTCCAAGCCGTTCCACCTGCGCGACCTGGTCGCCGAGGTCGACCGGCTGTTCGAGATGGATAATGTGACGGGCATGCATTGAGGGCTTGCACGCCGCGAAGAGCGCGGCTAGTGGAGCCCTCCGGCGGGCGTGTAGCTCAGTGGTAGAGCACTGTGTTGACATCGCAGGGGTCGCAAGTTCAATCCTTGCCACGCCCACCAGGGTTAAGCCTCGGGAAGTGTTCATTATTTGACACTCCCGAGGCGAACTACCACCCCAGCATCTGCGGTAACGGAGCGGTAAAACGCTCCGCTACAGCCTATTTCGATTTCCTCGATCAGCGATTCGATGACCGGCAAAGCGCGCCGCAGATAGTCCGGGCGGAAGGGTGCATAGAGGTCCGACGTGTCATCGAACTTGTCGTGGCCTAGGAACATCTCGAGTTCGCCCCAAGCCTCGGTCGGCAGGCGTTCGCGCACGATGTTGGCGACCGAGCGCCGGATCAGCTTCAGTCCGCCCTGCCCTTCGCCGGGTAGCCCGATCTCTGCGGCCATCGACTCCCATGCCGACTTCACCGACGCGACCGGGATTAGCGGGCCTTTCACGTCGGCGAGCAACGCAGCCATCTGACGGGCGAGCGGGACGACGGCGCGATACTTCTTCGTCTGGCGGCGCATATGCGGGTTGAGCGCGAGAACCAGGTTGTCAGGGTGCCACTGGCGGCGCTTTGGATCGGTGGACACGTCTAATGCCGCATCCGGCCGCGCCAACGTCGCAACGCTAATTCGCAGGAACGACAACAGGTGCTGGCGTTCACGCATCCGCCGCGCGCGCTCCTTGTCCGACCGACCCTTGGGTTGCAGGCAATAGGCGAACATGGCGATCAGCGTTTTCAGGTTCGCCCGATACGTCGGAGTTTGGTTGACCTCCTTCATCTGAATCGACTTGAACTTGGGCTCGACGCCTCCGCATTTGTTGATCGCTGCGGCGAGCTGGAGCACGCTGTTCTCGATGGTCGATAGCGAGCGCGGGCGCACCTTGCCGTACTTCGACACGATCGGTTGCGTCGCGAGCCACTTCCGCATGCCAGCGATCCAGTGCTCGTCGACCTGGCCGGTTCGTGTGCCTGCGCGGTGCGTGGCGATCAGGTAGTTCAGGACATGCTGCAAACGCGGCCGCAGCGCCTTCTCCTGCTCGGTGTCGTGGTGCAGGGCGAGATAGTCGGCAATCGCCGCGGTGACGTAGACCCCGGCATTGTTGCGAGGTTGACCACACTCAGGACAGAACGCATCGCCGCCTGTCCGCTCTACATAGAGGTTGTCGAGCTTCGATTTGGCGGTCTGCTCATCCGCTGTGCCCGCAGTAACGCTTCGCTCTCGCTTTCGTTGGGTGTCGTAGAAGACGATCTCAAAGTTCGCGCGGCCTTCTCGCCGGTAGAGCTTGTACGTCCCCCGTTGATAGAGCGGCTTGTCGCGCTTCTGTGCAGGCATTGCGTCCTCTGTGCTTCTGCTACGGCCTCGCGGAATTTTGCGTAGGCGCCGGTCGTAACGAATAGGTCTAGGTCTTCGGATGTAAGCTGGATGCCCTTGCCGCTTTCGAGCTTACGCGAAAACCGGCGGTCCAGGTCTGCGAGGCTACCCACCAGCCGCCTCCTTCCCCCCAACAACCCCCGCCGTCGCCCCCTGCTCAAGGTGCTGGCGGACTGATAGGCCGCGATCGTTCAGCATGACGCCCGACCAAACGGCTGTAGCAAGTTGCGCTTTGACCAAACCCTTGCCGACTGGAACGCTGATAAAGCGCGCGAAGTACCTTCCGAGATTGCCGTCGAGTTCGGCCCGCAAGAGCGCCGCCCGCTGCGCCTTCGTCAGCTTCGCCGCCACGTCTGCAACAGCCCCCGCCTCGGTGTTGGTGGTCGGGTTCATGACAGCACCTTGAGGCTAATCATCGCGAGCCCGGAGGCCCAGACTGCCACCGCGGCATACGAAACCTTGATGCCGATGTTGGCCCAACCCTTGGCGGACCAGATCGCGGAAACGAATGCCAGCATCAAGGCGACGATCACTAGAAATACGTTGGTCATGATGAAGCCCCTTCGTGTTGCGAGCGTGAGGTGGCGAGAGGCGCACCAGCATCGAGCCATTCGTGCCCCTTTTCGGTCCAGCCTTTGCTGCGAGCCTTCCCCACTCCCTGCGACAAGAGACGGATGGCGGCAGTGGCGCGTCGAACATCAGCAACCGTGACAGGGATCAGGATTGCGCTGGCGCCTGCCTCGTTCTTGTGCGGATGAACTCGGGTGAAAGGTTCCAGCGCCTCAATCGCCGTCCTCGCCACCCCCTCGTCATTCGCTGCCGCAACGGTGGCGAGGGTGGAGGTATGGATTACGTCAGGGTCAAATTGCTCTTTTTCGAGACCGTAATATCGCCCGAAATCAAGCCATGCATCAAAGAAGGCATTCGGTGTCAGTTCCAGATTATACAGGGCCTGAGCGAAGCCGGCGATGTACGCCTCCCGAAGCTCCACCTCCCCCGGCGCTGGCAGTGTCTGCGAGAGGGCGGCAAAGTGGCTTCGGATGCGGTCGAAGAGGATGTCTCGGACTTCCAAAGGCGTCCGGTTCTCCATGCCGATGATAGGCCGCGTCAGCTTCTCGACAGCGGCAAGCAACTCGGGGCTCGGGTTGGGATTGGTCATAGCGAATGCCCCATCCGGATAGCAGCGGACTTAACCGCCAAGCCGAAACCATTGAGAGCGAAAACACGCACCCCGTCTTGGCGCGAAACGATCGTCAGGGCGGGTCGGCGCTTCGTTGGGATTGCGAGCCTTGCCGCCACACCTTCCGCGCATCCAAGCTGGCACGGGTCATCTGACAGACCCAGGACGGTGCGCAATTGCGACCCCAGCAGGCGAAGGACGATTTCCTCTGCGGTTAGGCTCGGGTTGGGATTGGGGGTCATGCGGAGGGCTCCTGTTGAGCGCGGGCGACGACGCGTGCATTATGCTCGCGGACGGCGTTGAGCTTGTTGCCGCACGGCCCGAGGTAGTTGCAGTCCTCGCACTCGACGTGCCAGTCGTAGGGTTGCCAGTCGCCGTAGCCGAACATCGACATATCGGTGTTGCCGCAATCCGGACACGGCTTGATCTTGGGGAGCGTCATACCCCACCTCCGGCGTTGAGGGCGGCGGGAAGGGGCCAGAACCGCTTGGGCTCGTCGCATTCATCGTAGTTGGCATCCTCCCAATACCAGCCGCTAAAGTCTGACCTCCACATAGCGACCGCCACCAAGGTTCCGTTGGTAGCCATCACACGCAACAGCGCCGGGATTGCCGCCGATATCGGATAGCCGTCTGTTGGCACGTCCTGCGCTTCTCGCGTCTGGGTGGCATCGAAAATCGCGTCCGCCAAAGCTGTTGAGTAAGCTTCGGTACGCAAGGCATCCTCGTCGCACCAATGGCTAGGCATGTGCCCTCGAATGATTTGCGCAATCCTCTCCCGAGCAGCACCTTCGCCCGACTTGCAAGGAAGGGAGGCGAGGCGGTGGCGTTCTTCCGGCTCCCACGATACCGGGCCGGTAGGGTTATGTTCGCGGTCGATCGGGGTGCCACACCGCTCGCAAGTCGGCATCAGCGCGTTGTCCTGAAACCAATGCCGGTGGCACAAGCGCCCCATCAGTGGACGCCAGCACCGATGCTCGCTAAGAGGTCGCTCCTGCGCAACCGGCACCGCTTGCTGTTCTGATGTCGTCACTGGGCGGACTCCAACTTGGCGCGGGCATAGTCGAGGTCAGCCTCCTCCTTGAGAATCGGCTGCATGCCTTCGAGCGGCGACCAGGGCGCGGTGGTGATCGTATAACCTTCGGCTTCGAGCTTGCCGCGTTGGCCGGCGTAATCTGGCAGCGACAGGTAGAACGTGTCCTTGAGCCAGCCGACGTTAGCGACCTCGAAGAACCCGAGACGCTGCGTTCCGCTGCATGGCTTGTCGCCGCCACGCTCGTAGCTGATAACCAGCGGGTAGCCGATCGCTTTGCAGATGCGGTCAGGCGTCGGCAGCAACGGCAACGCCATGATTGCCGCCAGAGCCGCCTTGCCGACCTTCGAGCGCTTGTCAGGAAACGCCGATGTCTGTCCCGGCTTCATGCCCTTCATGCTCGACCAGTTGCGACGCTTCCACCCTTCCGGCAACGCGCCGTCGAAGATGATCGCGTTAACCGGTAGCGCGTTGCCGACGTTCTCAGTGTTGCCGCTGTATAGCCCGACAGCACCGATGCTCTTTGCGAAGTCCCAGTGCGCGTCCGACACCGCCTGCTTAGCCTGGCGATACATCTCGCACGCGTCCCAGCATGGGCCGTCGACCACCCGGTAATGCTTGCGCTTGAACCCGGTAAACTGCTCGTCGGTGAAGCTGGTCACTGCCCGTCTCCCATCGCAGCAACAGCCTCAAGCCGGGCATTCGCGACGGTTAGGTCGTCCTCCAGCCCCATCGTCCGCGCCGCTTTGTCAGCGTTCAGGATCTCGACCATAGACGTTGCCGCCTGGTAAAAGCCGATCACCTCATCAACATCGGTGCGTTCGCCCTGATCGTTGTCGTCGCGGCCTTCGGTGGCGTTGGGGTTGTCGTTCGCTAGGGTGCCGTCCCCAAGCAGAGCCTGCGCCGTCAGCGGAACCGGGCGAGCGGGCGGAGCGTCACCGTTCGCGCCGAGCAAAGCGGCGGTCGCCTGGAACTGCGCCGTGTCGTCGCGAGTGAATGCCGCCTCGATGTCAGTCGACTGCGGCAGCACCTTGGCGATATGCTTGATGACGGTCTTAATCGCCATCTCATCCGGCCACGCATCCCAGACGTACTTCGTCTTGGCGACCGCCTTCGCCTTCTCGATACGCCACCAAGGCATGTAGTCGCGGACCTTAAACCCGTCCTTGAGCGCAACGATGCAGTAGGCACCCTTGATCTTCCCGGGCTGGCCTTGCGTCGGCTTGTGGTGAATTTCCTCGTGGTCGCCGAGGATGTAATCGAACTCGTCGTTTTCGTAGACCGCGTGTGCCGAAATGCTTGCGATCTCACCCGACTGGCGGATCTTCTTGAGGATGCCGGCAACCATCGGCATCCACTGGACTGCCTCGATCCACTCATCGCGGCCGTCGACCTTTTTCTTCACCTTGTAGATGACGAGCGCGCCCTCGCGCTTATCCGGCAACAAGCCGTCCTGCGCAGCCTTGGTAAGCGACTGGTACAGCGATTCCCGATCGGCGTTCAGCAGATCCGGGTTCATGGCGATGGCGGTCATCGCGACGCGCTGGAACTTGGAAATGTCGATGTGCGACGGCAGCACCGACTTGAGCTGGTTGCCCATCTTCGCGATGCGCTCTTGCACCTCGCGCTGGGGCGAAAGCTGGCGGGCGGGCTGCTCTTCGATATTGGCGATCTGCGTAGCCATTATGCTTCCTTCTCGATTGCGTCATCAATGGATCGCCGTGCCCAGCCAGTGAGGCCGCACAGCGTTGGTTCGTTGGAATATGCTGGCCAGCGATCCGCGCTCAGGCAGTCGGCGAACTTGCGGATGGCCTGGCGGTTCAGCCAGCGGCCGCGCGCGACATCATCCTCGGGCAGCTCGTAGAGAGATACCGAGTAGGGCGCCTCCTTCTCGACCACGATGTGCAGCCGATTAGTCGGAGCGTGTCCGTAGATCGCCTTGAGCGCGTCCGCGTAAAACGCCGCGCTTTGGTGGAACCCGAAGTTGCCGACTGCGCGCGAGAAGCCATCGGGACTGCAATGCGTCGGTGCCATGAACTTCAGGTCGACGTCGAGCCGCACCGCGCCGCCCGTCGTTATCGTATTGGAGCGGAAGTCGGGACGCGCCCGCAACCACACGCCAGTCTCAGGATCGACGTGCGCCAGCGTTTCTTCGGTCACGCCATTCTTGAGCGCCGCGACGACCAGCGGGTTAGCGCGCAGGACCGCGGCGACCTTGCGCACCGTCTCGGCGTCATCGGCCTTGAGCAGGCACAGGCCAGATTCTTGCGCGGCGTTGGCGGCTGCGATCTCGTCCGCCATCATCTTCGTCTTGTTCCAGGCGAACCCCTCGGGCAGCTCGTAATACGCCTCGGGGAACCGGTCTTCGAGCAGCAGCAGATCGTGCGCGGCCTTGCCGACCGCGAAGTGCGACTTGTCCTCTTCCTCCGGGCGATCCGGGTTCAGCGGGCTATCGTACCAGTAGTGAAGCGGCGACTGCGCGAGGATCTTCTTGGCGCCGGACGACGACAGCGAGGGACCGGGGAGGAGGTTCGGGTTGCGGTGATAATCCTCGTTTTCGATGTCGGGATACGCGCCGGCCACCTGGATCAATGGCACCTGGATAGGGCTGAACGCGTTCAACGGACGTTCTCCACACGAGGAAGGGGAGTGGCGGGGGTGCGCATGAAGTCGCGAGGGGCCACGGTGACGACGGTATCGCCTTCGATGACGAGCTTCTGACCGGTGCCGATGCGGACGACGTGCGCGCCGAAAGCTATGGCCGTCTCAATGGCGCTGGTGTGCGCTGCGATGGCGGACCGGGCTTGGCTGACGGTCAGGGCGGGGTTGACGCGTTCGACCCAGCGCTCGGCTGCGTGCATGGTGACGATCATGCGACCTGCTCCAACTTGGCGCGGGCATAGTCGAGGTCAGCCTCCTCCTTGAGAATCGGCTGCATGCCTTCGAGCGGCGACCAGGGCGCGGTGGTGATCGTGTAACCTTCGGCTTCGAGCTTGCCGCGCTGGCCCGCATAATCTGGCAGCGATAGGTAGAACGTATCCTTGAGCCAGCCGACGTTTGCGACCTCGAAGAACCCGAGGCCTTGCGTTCCGCTGCATGGCTTGTCGCCGCCACGCTCGTAGCTGATAGCCAGCGGGTAGCCGATCGCTTTGCAGATGCGGTCAGGAGTCGGCAGCAACGGCAACGCCATGATTGCCGCCAGAGCCGCCTTGCCTACCTTCGAGCGCTTGTCAGGGAACGCCGATATCTGACCCGACTTCATGCCCTTCATGCTCGACCAGTTGCGGCGCTTCCAACCTTGGGGCAGCGCGGCGTCGAAGATGACCGCGTTGACCGGCAGCGCATTGCCGACGTTCTCGGTATTGCCGCTGTAGAGGCCAACTCCGCCGACACTCTTGGCGAAGTCGAAGTGCGCGTCCGACACCGCCTGCTTGGCCCGGCGATATGTCTCGCACGCGTCCCAGCACGGGCCATCGACCACCCGATAATGCTTGCGCTTGAACCCGGTGAATTGCTCTTCGGTAAATCCGGTCATGCTGCCAAATCCTTGCTAGAATTGCGCTCAGCAGCCCGCTCAGCCCAAGTCCGACCGTCTGCACAGCGCAGAGGGAAGGGCGAGACGTAGGCGCCGGGGATGAAGGGGCGGGCGCGGGTCAGGGCCTTCGTGGATGCGGGGACGGTCATCACAGAGCCTCCAGCGCTTCGATCATGTGATCGATCGGCTTCTTCGTCGGCAGGAAATGCCCCTTGGCATCCCGAGCGCGGGGTGCCGTGAAGACGGCGAGGCGGGCGCGGATCTTGCCGTTCTCATGCAGCGCACCTTCATGGGCGCTCATCAGCCCGGCAATCTCAGCATCCTTCGCCGCAACAACCGCGGCGTGCGTTTTGGTCAGCATCAGCATGGGGTGGACTCCTGGGTGCGGGCGGCAAGGTTGCGCAGAGCCGCAGACATCAGCGCGAGCGTGGGGGAGGGTGCGTAACCCTCAGCGTCACCAACAACCGCGCATGGCCCAGCCAGAGGATGATCCTCGACACGCCAATGGTAATCACCGACGAGTGTAAGGGCCGCGTCGAGTGATCCAGTATATTCCGGCACGACGATCAGCCGGCCGTTCTCGCGCGTCTCGTCGATCACGCATTCCTTGCCAGTCGGTTTGTGCGTGTACCGAAGCTCGTTGCGTGTCGTGCCAGGTACGCAAACTAACCAGATAGCGGCGTCTAGCTCGCGGCACGGTCCATCAGATAGCTCGCAGCGCTCAGCCATCGCCGTCAGTTTATCGCGGTCCATCAGATATACCCCAGCTTGGCGAGCGCAGCATCACGGTGCGCGTCGAAATGAGCATGTGCTTTGGCGCGGTTTGCATCGCGCTCGGCATCGAACGGCGCCGGATCGCGCCAGTAAGCTTCGACCGTCGAAAACTGCGGAAACTGGACGTGCCACGCCGCAATCTGCGCGCCCGTATCGACCATGTTGGCGGGGTTCAGGAACGGGGTGATCATGCGCCGGTCGCCTTTGCAATCACGGCTTCGGCAGCGTCGATGATGTGACCGGCGCCGGGGCAATGCTCGTTCATGAACGAAACACAGCTTTGCAGATGGGCCAGCAAATCGGGAGCGGCAGCGGCAAGAAAGCCGTTTGCGATATTCTCCTGCGCCGAAATCTCAGGCACGCCGGCGTGATGAATGTCGGTGCCTTCTGAGACGATGTAGCCAAGGCCGTCCTTATCAATCTGGCGGAAGGACCACGGAGCGGGACTATGCTTGGGGATCACGCTGCCACCTGCCAACCATGCAGAGCACGGTCCTCGCAGTAATCCATTTCGCGCGACTGAGACTGCAACGACACCAGCGCGCACTCAGCGCGGTCGATCTCGTCGCCGTCCATCCTGTTGAAGTCGCGACCGTTCAGCACGGCCAGCATCAGCGTGATTTGCGCCGTCACCGGCAGCGACATCACGATCGCCGTCACGTCCTGCGCGGACTGAGGCGTGAGCTTCTGGTGCGCGCTCATGCGACCGACTCCGGCTTGCCGTGAAGGGCGCCGATGCTCGCCGCGAGGGCGTTGCGCGCTTCGACAACGATCGCTTCCTGGGCGGCAGTGATCGGCGTTCCCGCAATCGCGAGAAGCTGGATCAGGATGCTACGAAGGCGTGGCGCGGTCGCGATCAGATGCTCGTGATCGCCGAAAACGTGGGCGACCAGATCACCGGGTCCGCCGTCTTCGTTCGTCTCGTAAATCTCGCCGTAGCCAAGACTATCGCGAACAAGCTGCCACTTGAGCGGTTCGTATTCGCCAGAACCCGTCACGTCCTGCGCGTTGGCGGTGGGGGAGGGGGTGATCATGCCGACACCTGCGCAACCTGCATCGGGCAATACGTCACAGGCGGATTGGCACCCGCGCAATCACCGCCGCAGACTTCGCAGACGCCCGATACGGTAGGTAGAACGTTAACAGCGGCGAGGTGCGCGTCTTCGTCGGCATCGGCAGCGATCCGCATTTCAGCGTAGGACTGCGCACCCGACTTGCCGTATTCGAACAGCCGGTGAGCCGTGATGTCATGGCCAAACAGGTGCTGCATCAGATGCGCGGCTGTCTCGTTCGCGACCTGATGCGAGACACCCGACGCATCCATGATCGGCACTGCGATGTTGCAGAGCACCGACCATGCGTATTCGGAGCTGGCGGCGATCTCTGCCGAAAGAGTGGCGAGGCCCGTTACTGCGGGCGGGGTCTTTGCGAGAGTGGTGTTCGGGGTCTGGGACATAACGCCTCCAAATCAGCGACTGGCCGGATGCCGTTGCTGTCTGGAAGCTTTATCCGCTTATCGGATAACTATGTCAATCCGGTTTTCGGATATTTCTGCATCAGGCATGGCAAAGCCACTATCCGATGCGCATTCGATCTTTTCCTTACAAACCGCTGGTATTGCCGTAGCTGACGACTCGACCGATCACCGTGTATGGCATTCCGTCCAGCGTGAAGGCTTCATGAGCAGGGTTGTTCGATACTGGTTCGAAGCGCGCTGGATCGCCGCAGTAACGTTTAACCGTCGCCTCGTGATCGTCGTTCTGTATGAGGTAAACGCGACCGGCGAACAATGTTCGCTGGTCAGGGTCAATTACAGCCCAACCTCCTTCAGGCAGCAACAAGTTCATGCTGTCGCCTTTGATGACTACGCCGAATGATCGATTTCCGCCCGTTCCTTTGGGCACTGGGAAAGTACGCATAGGTGTGTGGATAGCCTCCTGCCACGCTCCGGCCGAAGCTAGGCCGATGACGGGTATCCACTGTACCTGAGGTTCGTCGACTATACCAAGAAAGTCTTTGATCGCATTGGCTTCGTCGATGGAGAGCTTGCGAATGCCCTTAAAGACGTTCGACATCGCCGACTGAGAAGGCAGGCCAGCGACCTGCGCCAGGGCCGTTTGCGTGACTTTTTGGGCCTTTGCCGTATCGGCAATGCGCTCGATCATCTCGTCGTATGTCATGAGAGTATATAGCCGCGCGTCACGGATGCGCGCTCCGGCTAAATCCGGATATTTGATGTATTGCATATTATCCGAATACCGGATAATTAGAGTGAATGAGCCCAGTAGCTGAAATCTTCGCCGCCTTCGACGATAGCCCGACCAAGCTCGCAAGAGCAATCGGCGCGAAGGTCCAAACCGTTTTCGACTGGGGCCAAGACCCGGCCAACATCCCGGAGTGGCGACGAGCGGCTGTTCTTGATGCGGTGAAGGTCAAGGCGAAGGAAACCGGCAAGCCAATCTCCTCCGACACGCTCGCATACCTACGCGCGCCAGCTCCCAAGCGCACCCGGAAGCCCGCCGACGCTACGAGCGATCGGGTGGCGGCATGAGCACCTCGATAAACCGCGTCCTGACATCGCTGGCCTATTGCCGTCTCATCGATCGTCCCGTTCCGACCGGATTTGCCGCGCTGCTTGCCGCAGAGACGCAAATTGTGGGGCGAGCCAAGCGTCCAACGACGCCCAGATCTGCTCAAGCTGTTCGACTTTCCGATCTGAGAGACCGTCTGCCGCTCGGAAAGCAGCTTCGTAATGGCTGAGCGCATCCTCAATATCGTCGGGCCCGATGGCTCCAACTTTCGCGAGGCCGACCAGCGTGCGCATCTGCATAGCCATTCCGGCAAGGTGCAGACGCATGGTAATCTCGTTAATCGGCGTGAACTCGTCGGCCATAGTTTCAGCCCTTCGTCGGTGTGTGGAAACACGACGATAGCGAGCGGGGAGGGCGTGTCTATCGCTCTCCCCCAGCCCGCCGACGTGCAGGCTGCGGCATGAGCGGGCCTCACAATGCTTCACCCGATGGTAAAGCTTCGGATCGGAACGGGCTTACGAAGCTTTGCGCTGACAAGATCAACGAGGTTTTTGACGGCTTTGGGTCCTGCGTCGTGGGTGAACATGCGCAGGAATTCCAGTCCGCGCTCAACGTTGCCGTCGATTCTGATTTTGCTGCTGATGACGGTGTTGTTGGCGAAGAATGTCTCGCCCCCACCGTATTCAAAAACAACGCGTTCGAAGGTGCACCCGTCGAATGTGTTGTCATCGAGTCTGACGGTGCAATCGGTAAACGTCTCGCCCTTGTGGTCCACGGCAACAAATTCCTTCCTGATGACAAGGAAGGGTCGCCCGACTCCGTAAGCGAGTCAATCTCTGGCACCGCCGCATGACCATCGAGACTGACACTCGCTGCACGTCCTGCGGTCGCTGCTTCCTCTGGTGCACCTGCATTGGGACGTTCGCCATCCCATGCGTCGACACCCCAAGCCCCTGCGAACGCGACGCTCAGGATGGGCGCGGTGAGGCGGGAGAAGCTGAGTTCCGTACAATTCATAATGAGGGGATTAGCTCGTGAATCCGGCTAACGTCTTGTCTCGCCGTTCGCGGCCGACAACAAAATCCTACCGCAGTGCAGTGAAGTCGATCATTGTCGGCATTCAGGGCGCGCACCACCTGAACGACCCGGAATTGGCTGAGCGCCTCGGCTGCTCGGCTGGCACGATCAAGAACGCGCGCAACGAAGCGGGCAACCTCGACGGCGTTACGCTGATGAACGTCGAATACGAGTTCGGCCCGTCGGCGCTGGATCCGGTTCTCGCGCTTGGTGGTTCGCGGTCGGTGCCGCTCAACGTCGCTGCTGACGACACCGTTAGCGCCACGATCGAGCTTTCCGAGGTGTTGCACCTCTTGATCGCCGCGCAGTCACCGGCAAGCGAGGGTGGCGTTGCCGTCACTCCGACAGAGCTGACTCGCATCCTTCCGCAGCTTCGTGATGCTCGGCAAGCGCTCGACGTGCTGATCGACCGGGCGAGGTTCGCGGCATGAGCGTCGAAGCAACCCTAGCCGATCGCGGTGTCTCGTACGGCGAGTACACAGACGGCGCCAAGATCGCGATGGACCTTTTTGGCATCGTCCAGGCTACCCCGTCGTACGGCAGCATGTCGGAAGACAAGCAGTACGCGATGTTCATGTTCTGCGCGAAGATGGCGCGGCTGCTGAACGGTGACGCTAACCACAAGGATTCGTGGCACGACATCGCCGGCTACGCGACCCTTGCGCATGACCGTTGCGTCGAGGTGTCGGCATGAAGCCCGCGACCCTCACCCCCGCCGAACAGGCAGCAGTCCGCGCCCGCATCGCAGCCGGCGACACCGCGCGGGAAATCTCGGAATCGCTCGGCATCGTCCGCAAGACACTGCTGGCGGCGGTCAAGCGCTACGACCTGGGGCCGTGGCTGGTGCTTGGTTCCGAACGCCGCGACGCTCCCGCCGACTTCGCCGAGATGGCAGCGAAGATGAGCAACCCGCAGCTCGCCAAGCATTACGGTTGCGGCACGTGCCTCCCCGGGCGTTGGCGCAAGGAGCTTGGCCTGGGCGAACCTCCGCGGATGAAGAGTGGGCCTGCGCCGCGCGACATTCCCGACGACTTCAAGACATGGGCGGTGGGCAAGAGCCTGCGTGCGATCGCAGCCCGTTACGGCATGTCGCACGAAATGGCCCGCCGGTTCCGCGTCCAGATCGGTGTGCAGCCTAATCCGGTCGGCAAGCACGTCACGCCGGACAAGCCCGCGCACCTCGTCCGCAATGCGTACATGACCACGCCGGTTGATCGCGCCGTAAAGGATGGTTCGCGCGGCGGGCTCGCTGCTGATTTTCTCCGCAAGTTCGGGCCGGTCTACAAATGCAACGATCGCGGTAGCCCTGACATCGCCGGTAGTCATTGGCGCCGCGGTTCGTCGATCCTGACTGACGCCGACATCATCGAGCGGGCCGAATATAATGGCTGGTCGCATGACGCTTGGAAGCAGGTGCGGGCAGCATGACCGACACCCCGAAAGCCGCCCGCAACGCCAATCAGGTCCGCGACGTGTTCAAGCGCCTCGCGTCCACCACGACAAACCCGCGCACCATGACCGCGGCCCTGTCGATGGTGTTCGCCGATGATGCCGACCTCGACGTCGTGTTCCGGTCGATCGCGATATGACCGCTGCGGTCCGCACCAACGTCGTACCGCTGCGTGCAGTCCCCGACATGGAGGCTGCGTACCGGTCTGCGATCAGCATTCACTACCCGAACTGCGACCCTCTTTCGATGGCGACGCGGGTCGAGATCATGGGGCTGCGGGATCGCGCGTCTGCAGCGCTGCGGCGGGCCAATCCAGAGGCGCAATCGATCCTGGCTGAGGCGGCGCGCATAGCCACGCTGGCCGCACTCTCGAGCGCGGACGCTCAGACCCTCGCTTTCACCCGGGTGGCGATCGAGTCCCTGATCTTCTCGGCTGACATGATGCGGAGGGCTTACGCGTGATCGAGCTCAGGCCATATCAACAGAACCTCATTGCCGACATCCGCACGCAGTTCCGCAGCATGGATCGCACGGTGCTGGTGCAACTCGCAACCGGGGGCGGCAAGACCGTCACGTCGGCGTACATGGTCAAGACCGCCGCTGAGCGCGGTCGCCGATGCTGGTGGGTCGTCCACCGCCGCGAGATCATCCTACAGGCCAGCCGCACGTTCTGGTCGATGGAGATACCGCACTCGCTCGTCATGGGCGGGTCGATCGGCGATCCCGACGCGATGGTGCAGGTCGGCTCGGTGCAGACCCTTGCGCGCCGGCTCGGCAAGCTTCCCCCGCCTGACCTGATCATCTTCGACGAGTGCCACCACATGGGCGCCGCGCAGTACCAGGCAATCTACGAAGCCTGTCCGCGCGCGCAGATCGTCGGCCTGACCGCAACGCCCTGGCGTCTCGACGGTCGCGGGCTCGGCACATGGTTCGATAGCATGGTGCAGGGGCCATCGGTTGCCGACCTCATGGAGCAGGGGGCGCTGTGCGATTACCGGCTGTACGCGCCGGCGATGTCGACCGACGTGTCGCGCGTCGCATCGCAGGGCGGTGACTTCAAACGCGACGACCTCGCCAAGATCATGGACAAGCCGTCGATCGTCGGCGACGCGGTGTCGCACTATCAGCGCCTCGCCGCGGGCAAGCGCGCGATCGTCTTCGCCGTCTCAATCGAGCATAGCCGGAACATCGCCCAGCAGTTCCGCGACGCCGGGATCGCGGCCGCGCACGTCGACGGCAGCATGGACAGCGGCGCGCGAGACGCAATCGTATCGGACTTCACCAGTGGCGCGATCACTGTCCTGAGCAACGCTGACCTGTTCGGCGAGGGCTTCGACGTTCCCGCAGTCGAGGCCGTTATCCTGCTGCGGCCCACGCAATCGCTATCGCTTCACCTCCAGCAGATCGGCCGCGGGCTTCGACCCGCCGAGGGCAAGCCTCACGCGATCATCCTTGATCACGCCGGCAACGCTATGCGCCACGGCCTGCCCGACGATGATCGCGAATGGACCCTGGACGATCGCCCGAAGAAGAAGCGTGGCGAGAAATCCGAGGTGCCGGTCAAACAGTGCCCGAAGTGCTTCCTGATTCACGCACCGCAACCAGAGTGCCCCGGCTGCGGTCACACCTACGCAATCCAGAGCCGTGAGATTGAGCAGGTCGAAGGCGAGCTCGAGGTGGTTGATCTCGACGCCATCCGCGCCCGCAAGAAGCATGAGCTCAAATCCGCCCGGACACTCGAGGAACTGATCGCGCTCGGGAAGGCCCGCAACTACCGCAACCCGGTCGTGTGGGCTCAGCATCGGCATCGCGAACGCCAGTCGTGGAGGGCGCGCGCATGACGCATTCGGATTTAGTCAACTCGATCCTGCTTGATCTCAGCCCGTCAGGGTACGTTGCCAAAAACGACACTCCCGGCCTTGTTTACGACCGCAAGGGGAACCCGTTGAAACTCGGGGTTTCCGGTGCCGCTGATATTCTTGGCTGCATTGCTGGTCGCGCGATCGCGGTCGAGGTGAAGACTGGCACAGGCAACCTTCGTACTAACCAACGGCGCTGGCGTGATGCCTGGATCAAGGCGGGTGGAGCATGGGCCAAGGGCCGCTCTGTCGAACAAACGCGCGCCGACCTTATAGCCCAAGGAGTGTCTCTAAATGGGCGCAGTTGAAGCCATCCCGCTGAATGCGTGGCGTAGCCGCCTGCAGATCGGTCAAAAAGGCGAGAGGAAAACCCTCTATAATCTGATGCAGTATATGCGTCATTTGCCCGGCCTAGGTTCGGCGCTGCGGCATAACGACCTGACGGGCGCGATCGAATGGCGCGGGCAACCGCTTCGCGATGCCGATTATGTCGATATCCAGATGCTGATCGAGCAGGCCGGTTTTCAACCGTCAAAGTCGGATATCCCCCCGACGGTGCAGCGAGTCGCGCTCGACAACTCATACAACCCGATCACCGATTATCTAGACGGCCTCGTATGGGATCAGCGGCCGCGCCTTCATAGGTGGATGCAGACCCTTTTAGGCGCGCCGGACACAGCCTTCGTTCGCGCGGTTGGGCCCAAAACACTGATCGCTGCCGTCGCCCGCGCGCGTGATCCAGGGTGCAAGGTCGACACAGTTCTAGTGCTTGAAGGCGAACAGGGTATCCGGAAGTCCAGCGCGATCGCCGCACTGTTTGGCGACGAGTACACCGCGGAATCAGTCAGTCTGTTCGACCAGCACAATAAGATGGTCATGCAGATGCTCGGCGCGTGGGTGGTCGAGCTCGCCGAGTTCGTCGCGATCGCGCGAAAGGACCATGCATCGGTCAAGGGCCTCATCTCGATGCGCGCTGACCGCGTCGTGTTGCCCTATGCGAAGCTCGCCAGCACACACCCTCGCCGCTGCGTTTTTTTCGGGACGATCAACCCCGAGGATTTCGGATACCTGACGGATAGCACCGGCAATCGCCGCTACTGGCCTGTCACGGTGACGAAGATCGACATCGAGGGCATCCGCAAGCGGCGGGATCAATTGTGGGCTGAAGCGCAGCACCTCTACCGCGAGGGCCACCCCTGGTGGCTGGAAGCCGGCCAAGAATACATGGCCGAGGAACAGACCGCCGATCGCCAGGAACAGGATGCCTGGGAACCAATCCTCAAAGAGAAGATTGCGGGCGCCCGAGAGGTCACGCCAGCCGGTGCCATGCAGATGCTCGGCATCCCTTACGAGCGCATGGACCGCCGTGCGCAGATGCGTGTCGCCGCGGTGCTCAAGTCGCTCAACTTCAAGCGCATCGACGCGAAGGACGCGAACCGGAAAACGGTCACGATCTGGCGGAGGATGCCCGATGCGTAGGTTCCGCCAGATCGTCGAAAAGGTCCCGGACATCAGCTTGTCCGGAACCTCTGTAAATTTCGGCCGCGAAACTCGCCTCCCGCTGAGGTCCCGGACAACTCCTGTCCGGAACGTGAAAAGGGAGGTTCCGGACGGTTCCGGACATAAGCAATTACAAGCACTTAGCCACCATGTCCGGAACCTTTCTTCCTTTTATATAAAAGAGGGAAAAAGAGGGAGGGAAGAGGGGTGCCGGTCACTCTTGCCAGAAAGTTTGGCGTTTCCCCCCGGACGTTCCGGACAACATCTCGAAAGGGCTCAACATGACACCATCCGACGACATCGAATTGAACATCTCCGCGCAGGCCGAGGCGGGCTCCGGTGCTCATGCAATCGCCTACGCGATCCTGCAGCTGGCACGCGAAACGTCGCAGCTACGGCAAGACCTCTGCTTGGGCACGAGCTCGGGAGATGGGGCTGCACCGGGCGCGCTGGAGATGATCGCTATCCATCTGGGCGAGATGGTCGAGGCGATCTCATCGGGACGCGAGGATCCATGAAATTCCCCCTCACCGACTTCATCATCGCCATGCTGCGTGCGGACCCGGCAGCGATCAGACGCGCGGATCCCACGAAGATGGCCGCCAAGTACGACATCAGCCCAGATCACGCCGCTGGGTATCTCGCCCACCACTGCGGATCGCCAATGTCCCCCGTTACGAATGAAGGAGCAGGAAGATGAGTGAGCTGGCAATGTTCGCGCCAATCCGGGTAACCGTCGAGTTTGCGCTGACTGATGGCAAACAGGTCGCAAAGGCTGGGTTCGAATGCCCGCCCGGTGAACTCCCGACCGCTGACCGCCTCGCAAAGGCCGCTGCGAGCGTGCTGGAGCAGGTTCAGGCACAACTCGGGGAGCAATTCACATGGCAGACTCGTCATGGCTTCCTGAGCGATGAGATGGCCGATCGTTCGGGCGGCGTTCGGTTCGCTGTTCCCGGACCTGACGAGTGGAAGGCTGACTGGGCCCTCGCCACCACCCCCGCCCGCAACACATCGCAAATTGGAGAAGGATGATGAGTGAGATGGAAAAGGCATTGGTCGAAAAGTACCGCGGCACCGACGAATATGGCGAAGGCTATGTCGATGGCCTGAATGGCAAGCCTATTGGCTTCATCAACGAGGCTTACGACGTCGGCCATCGCGCTGGCGTTAGAGCTGCTGGTCTATTCGCCGCGCATGGCATGAAGCGCACGGCCGATGGCGCTTTCAGCATTTCCGCCCTCGCCATTCCGGCCACCTCCGCATGACGCTTCATCTTTGTTTTGGGTTGGGGGAGTAGGCCGTGAGAGCTGAAGATATCGCAGTCGCATTCGCCGAGCGGTTGGGCTCGCTACGTGCACTTACAACAGAGGAAACCGATATGCTTATGGCGGTGGTTGCGACCAGGCGGCGTGAATGGACGCCGGATGAGATTGAGACGTTGCGACGGGGCAGGGCATCGCGGCGCCTGATGCCTGCGATCGCGCGAGACATTGGTCGTTCACCGGCTGCGGTTCGGACGATGTGGCGGGATATTAAGCGGAAGGAGCGGGTGAATGTCTGATCTTACAGAGGTTAACAGGGCCAACCTGTTTCAACCTGGGCAGTCTGGCAACCCAGCAGGCAGGCCGAAAGGAGCGCGCGCTAAACTAGGCGAGGCGTTCCTGACCGCCATGCAGGAAGACTTCGCAAAGCACGGCATAGATGCTGTCCAATCCGTGCGCCTTGAAAAGCCCGACCAGTACCTGAAGGTCATCGCGTCGATCCTGCCGAAGGAGATCGATATGGGAGACGAGACGGTACGGGCCATGGTGCGCGTGATGTTCCGCGGCGTCGAGCAACCTGGTGGCTGAGATCGAACTGCCATCCTGGGCAAAGCGCCTGTGGGAGCCGTCACGCTTCAAGGCGATGTACGGTGGGCGTGGGGCAGGCAAGTCGCGCTCCGTGGCCTCCGCGCTGGTCCTGATGGCCGCTGAGAAGCCCGAACGCATCCTTTGCGCCCGTGAGGTCCAGAACAGCATCAAAGACTCTGTGAAGCGCCTCTTGGACGACGAGGTGGAACGTATGGGTCTGACGTCGTTCTTCACTACGACCGAGCGCGAGATCCGAGGGCGTAACGGGTCGCTGTTCATCTTCGCTGGCTTGCGCGGCAATGCGGCCGGCATCAAGTCGCTCGAGGGAGTGACTAAGGCATGGGTCGAGGAAGCGCAGACAATCAGCCAAGGCTCGCTCGATACGCTGGTGCCGACGATCCGTGCGCCGGGCTCTGAACTGTGGTTCACCTGGAACCCTGACCTTGCGACTGATCCGATCGACGCGATGTTCCGTGGCGAGACGCAACCGCCAGGCACGATGCTGCTGCCGGTCGGGTATCAGGATAACCCGTGGTTTCCCGACGAACTGCGCGTCAGCATGGAATATGACCGCACGCGCGATCTGGATAAGTACCTGCACGTATGGGAGGGCAAGTACCGCCAGAACAGCGAGGCGCGCGTGTTCAAGAACTGGACGGTCGACAGCGCACTTGCCGCGCCGGCTGGTGCCGAGTTCCGCCTTGGCGCTGACTTCGGGTTTTCGATCGATCCGAGTTGTGCGCTGCGATGCTGGATCGAGGGCAAGCGCATCTGCATCGATTACGAGGCGTGGGGGCTTGGTGTCGAGATCGTCAACCTGCCGAACCTTTTCATGGAGATACCAGAGGCTGAGAAGTGGTGGCTTACCGCGGACAGCAGTCGGCCTGAGACGATCAGCCATCTGCGTACCAACGGTTTCCCGCGCATCCGTCCAGCCCTGAAGGGCGCGCGATCGGTCGAGGAAGGCGTCGAGTGGCTAAAGTCGTACGACATCATCGTCCATCCGCGTTGCCAGCACCTGATCGACGAGCTGACCATGTATTCGTACAAGACCGACAGCCTGACCGGTGACGTGCTGCCGGTGCTGGAGGACAAGAACAACCACATGATCGACGCTCTGCGGTATGCCTGCGAGGGCGCGCGGCGTGCGCTGGCGAATAAGCCGGATACGACGACGATTTACGTGCCCTCATTGGCGCGCAGTTGAGTGTCCGAGAATGCATATTATCGGACACAACTAGCCACCCTCAACCTTCCCTCAACCCACCGCGCGCACGTCGTGGCTATGACCATCCGTCATGCTCGACCACGACGCCGCACTGGATGACGATACCGCGGACACCGACGCAAACGCGGAGGTGCACGACGAGGCGATGATCCGGTTCGACGAGGCGGTGCTGCCTCAGATCGAGGTTCGCGAGCAAGCATTGACTGCTCGCCAGTTCGTGACGATCCCCGGTGCGCAGTGGGCGGGCGCATATGGCGAGCTGTTCGGCAACGCGATCCGGATGCAGGTCGACAAGATCGGCCGCTCGCTCCGCAAACTTGAGAACGACTACCGGCAGAACCGCATCGTTCCCGATTTCCGCCCGTCAGGCGGCAACAGCGACGGCGACACGGCAGACACGTTGGACGGGCTGCACCGCGCGGACAGCCGCACGTACGGCGCTCAGGCAGGGCGTGACAATGCATTCGCCGAGATGGTCCGCGGTGGCATGGGTGCTTATCGCCTGACCAACGAATGGGCCGACCCGCTCGACAAGGACAGCGACGAGCAGCGCATCAACCCCGGCAGCATGATCGTGGACGCGGATCAGTCCGTGTTCTTCGACCCTGACGCAAAAAGCTACGACAAGCGCGACGCCAGGTTCGCGTTCGTGATTGTCCGGATGAGCCGGCGTGCGTTCGAGGAAGCATACCCCGACGCAAGCTGCACCGATTGGCCTGAGGGTATCTCGCGCCGCGACTATCCGTGGTTCGTCGGTGACCAGATCGCGGTCGCCGAGTATTACCTGATCGAAGAGACGGACGAGGATGTCCTGATCTTCACGCTTGCTGCCACCAGCGAGGAACAGCGGCACTGGCGCAAGGAACTGACCGCGGACGAGCGGCAGGATCTACTCGACCAGGGCTGGACCGAGCGTAAGCGCCGCGCCAAGCGTCGCCGCTGCCGCAAGTACGTGCTGTCTGGTGCCGAAGTGTTGGAGGATCGCGGCTTCATCGCCGGCGCCAATATCCCGATCGTGCCGGTGTACGGCAACCGCCATTACGTCGGCGGTGTTGAGTGGTTCACGGGCCACGTGCAGTCCAAGATGGACGCGCAGCGCGGATTGAACGGTGCCATATCGCGTGTCGCGCGTATCGATGCGACCAGCGGGTTCGAGAAGCCCGTGTTCGCGCCCTCGCAGATGCCGCCAGCGATTGCGAACCTCTGGGCGCGTAACCACGTTGACGACCTGCCGTACCTGCTCGCCATGCCGTTGCTGGACCCGCTGACGGGCGCAATGGTCACGCCAGGCCCGATCGATCGCGTAAAGCCCGCGTCAGTGCCAGACACGACCGCCGCGCTGATCCAGATCCACAACACGAACCTCACCGAAGACGATCAGGACGGCGCGGACCAGGTCGTCGCGAACACGTCGGCGGATGCAATGGACATCGCCGCGGCCCGTGTCGATGCGAAGTCGGGCATCTACCTCGACAACATGCGCCAGTCAGTGCAGCGCGAGGGCGAAATCTACCTCGACATGGCAACTGCCGTGTACGTCGAGCCGGGCCGCGTCGTCGAGACGATGACCGATGACGGCGACGATGGCGAGGCCACGCTGCACGAGCCGTATTACGACGGGCCGACGCTCAAGACGCGCAACGATTTCGCAGCCGGTAAGTACAAGGTCATCGCGGACGTCACCGAAGCGACCGCCACGCGCCGTGACCGCACCGTCAAGCAGATGCTGAACAGCGCGCAGATTCATATCCAGGCGCAGGACATGGAGGGCGCACAGGCCGCGCTCATCACCGCCGAAGCGAACATGGACGGCGAAGGGCTCGAGGACTTCCTCGCCTGGAACCGCAAGCGCGCGCTGTCGATGGGTCTCGCCAAGCCGAACGAGGACGAGCAGCGCGAGATGGCTGAGCAGGCGGAAGGCGAGCAGCAGAAGCCTGATCCTGCCGCTGTGGTCGCTGAGGCTCAGGCCAACGCGCTCAATGCTGGTGCCGAGAAGGACAAGGCGCTCACGGTCAAGGCTGTTGCCGATACGAAGGTGTCTGAGGCGACTGTCACCGAGAAGCAGGCACGCGCCAACGATCTCAACGCGCAGGCAGGGTTGCGGCCGATCCAGGCGGCGAACGACCAGCACAACCAGACCATCAAGTTCGGACGCGATCTGGCGCAATAGCGCGCCAACGGTAGCCACCCGACCGCAACGGGTGAGAGGATGACAGATGCGGGAATATCCCAAGATGCTCTATCGCGCGGGCGAACTGCGCGACCACCACCTCAACGCCGAGCCGATCAAGATCGCCAATCAGTACGACGCGGAAACGCTGATTGTGGCTGATGCCGACGAGGAACTGGCTGCACTGGAGACGGGCTGGCACATCACGCTTGCCGCTACCGTGCCTGTGAAGAAGGGGGCTGCGGCATGAACGGCGAGAACGAACACGAAGACGACGTCCTGATCCTCGACGACGAGATCGACGAGCAGGAGCCCGAGCAGCAGGAAGGCGAAGAGCCGGAAGAGCAGCACGAAGACGAGCCCGAGCAGATCGGTTTCGACGACGAGGACGACGACAAGCCGAAGTCCGAGAGTGAGCTGATCCGTGTCCTGCGCCAGCAGCTGAAGGCGCAGCGCAAAGACTTCGCCGAGCAGCGCCGCGCGCCCGAGGATGCGCCGATCGTGGTCGGTGACAAGCCGACGATGGAAGCGTGTGACTACGACGAGGATCGCTACACCGCGCAGCTCGACGAATGGCACGACCGCAAGCGCCAAGCTGAAGAGCGCGAACGCCGGCAGACGGATCAGCAGACGCAGCAGCAGCAGAAGTGGCAGCAGGTCACGGATCGCTACAACACCGGCAAGGCGGCGCTTCCGTACCGCGACAAGGACGAGGCCGAAGAGGCAGCGTTCGCCGTCCTGCCCGACACTGCGCGCGCCATCATCGCTAAGGTCGCAGATGACCCGGCCAAGATGATCTACGCGCTGGGCCGATCGCCGGGCAAGCTGGCGGAACTGGCGAAGATCGATGACCCGCTCGAGCTGGTCAAGGCAATCACGAAGATGGAGGCGAAGGTGACGACGAAGACAGGCAAGCGGCCCCCCGATCCCGATCGCCCGCTGAAGGGCGGCGTCGTAACCGCGACCAAGGCCGACAAGGAGTTGGAACGGCTGGAGAAGGAGGCCGACCGGACCGGCGATCGCAGTGCGCTGGCGAAGTACCGGGCGTCGAAGCGCGAGAAGTAACTGACGCGGATCGCGTGACGCTGCCTATATTGCGCGGCGTCACCGATTCGGGAGATTATTATGTGGGCCGCACTGTTCTTGCTCGCGGGGCAAGCTACGACATGCACGACGACCGGGAACATCACGCGCTGCGTCGATGCCAAGCCACCACTCGATAACCAGGCGCTGCTTGAGCGAGGCATGGCGATGGTGCCGCAATACCGCCGCCCGGATCGTCAGCAGCAGGTTCGCACGCGGGTTGCCAACTTCATTCGATCCGGTCGTTGCGATGACGCCAAAAACGCCGCGCTGGAGATCGGCGACTTGGATCTGGCCGAGCAATCGCAACGCTTGTGCACGCCAGCCACGAAGTAACCTCAACCTTCCCTCAATTGACCCTCGCCCCTTCGCGCGCGTAGCCACAGGGCAGCGCAAACCAGGGGCCTCCGCCTGAGACAGGAGCGAACGCGCCAGCGGCCCCGAGCCGTGTTCGCAAACCTGTCTCAGGAGTTACTATGGCAACCTCGTTCACGCGCGAAGAGCGGGTCATGTTCGATGACATGATCGACGGCTTCGAAGATCAACTCGTCTACGCCAAGATGGCGCGGAAATACGAACCCCTCGACGCTGAAGGCATGGTGCATACGCGCGATCGCGTCTGGGTGCCGGCGCCGATGATCGGCTCGAGCTATGACGGCTTCGACCAGACCAGCAACTTCGACGGCCTGACCGAGCTTTCGGTTCCCGTCTCGGTCGGCTTCCACAAGTCCAGCCCGAAGATCATCTCGGCGAAGAACCTGCGCAACAAGACCGCGCTGTCGAATTACGGCGAGGCCGCGAAGGTCAAGCTGGCAGCGGACATCAACGGCGAACTGCGCAACCGCGTGGCGCTCGAAGGTTCGGTGTTCGTCAAGCGCACCGTCGCCCCGACCGGCTTTGACGACGTCGCACTCGCCAACGCTGCGATGACCGAGATCGGCGTGCCGCTCGACGACCGCAAGTACATGGTCGGCATTCGCGCATCGATCGGCATGGCCTCTAACCTCGCCGGTCGCGCAGAAGCCACGACCCGTTCGTCGGACGCCTACAGCAAAGCGATGATCAACTCGAATGTCGCCACGTTCGAGGTGTTCCAGGACGATCAGCCCATCCGCCTCGCTGCGGCTGGTGGTGGTGCCACGACCGTCAACGGCGCAAACCAGTTCTGGGAGCCCGCCGCAACGTCGGACGCTGCTGGCGCTGCTGCCGTTCAGGGTTCGGCTGGCGAAGCAACGAACCGCGACAACCGCTATTCGCAGCTCGTCGTCACCGCCACCACGATCGCCGCCATCAAGAAGGGTGATGCCTTCACGATCGCGGGCGTCAACTCGGTGCACATGATCTCGAAGAAGGACACGGGCCAGCTCCAGACCTTCCGCGTGATCGCCGTGAACACCGCGAACAACACACTGACGGTCGCTCCTGCGATCATCTCGAACGGTGGCAACACCATCGGCGGGCGAGAGTATCAGAACGTCACCGCAACGCCGGCAAGCGGTGCTGCGATCACGTGGCTGAACACCACGACTGCAGAGCTGAACCCGTTCTTCCAGGGCTCGGGCCTCCTGCTCCTGCCGGGAACGTTCGCGGTCGATCCCGAGGATGGTTGGAACACGATGCGCGCGACCACGCCGAAGCTCGGCATCGCGATCACCTACACCCGCCAGGGGGCGATCAACGACCTCAGCGTCAAGACCCGCTGGGACGTCGATTTCGGTACCGCGCTGCTCAATCCGCAGTTCGCCGGCGCCGAGATGTTCGGTCAGGCATAAGGGAGAATCGATATGACGAAGGCAACCACTGACGCATCGGGCGCGCAGATCAAGGACAACGCACCGGACGGCCTTGCGCTGTCCGATAGCGAGGCGAAGACCGCGCGCCACGAGGGTGCCAAGGATGCTGTGAAGGACGCCGCCAAGGACAGCTATACCGCGCTGACCGATGGCGTCCTCCCCGGCGCACCCCCGAGCGAGCATGAATACCCCGGCAGCAGCGAGAGCCAGCAGTACGCCGGGCTGATCGAACTGGACGTCGCGCGCTTCGAGAAGCTGGCGGCATCCGACGAGATCACCGACACGATGGCGGCGGGGCTGCTGAAGCTTGAGCGCGCGGGCCAGAACCGCACGCCGTACGTCAAGGCGCTGATGAAGCGTCTGAAGCTCAAGGGCGAGGATCTGTTCAAGGTCACGACCGCGGGCCCCAGCTACACGAACGACGTGACGAATATCACCTCGCTCTGACCCTGTTCGGGGTGGCGGCTTCCCCGGTCTGCCACCCCGGCACCTTATGAAAGGCGACGGCGATGCGCTCTGGCATTGGTAACGACCCACGCGATCCGATCTTTACCGTCGCCGTCAGTGGCACCCGTAACGCAGACGGCTCCTTCACGCCCGGTAACTCCAGCGGCGGTTCGGCGGTCTACCAACTAGCCACCAACGCCACGATCAACGCAACCACCGGCACCGCGCCCGTAACTGGCGTCCAAGGCGGCTCATACCTCTGGGACGTGCAGATCGGAAGCGGTACAAGCGTTATCCTCCAGGCGCTAGGCTCTGACGGCACCACATGGCGCAACGTGGCCACCGCGACCACCAGCGGCACGGTCGGCGTAGTGATCGGTCAGAACGCCACGCTGCGGCTGTTCAACCCGAACGGCACTGCTGACACCGGCGTCTATTCGAGTATCAGCTGATGGCGCTCCCAAAGCGATACGGGATCGAGCGCGGGTGGCCGATGGGGCCGGGTCAGTTGCCGCCAGTTAGCGGCATCCCCTCGAACGCGCTCCTGTCCCGCATCGACAACCAACCCCTGACCAGCCGCATGGACGGCTCGGTCGTCCTATCAAGGGTCGCCTAACATGCCGTATTTCACACAGGCTGAAGCCGACGCCGCCACTGCCGCTGGGGTTGTGTTTGCTGATGGGGTGGCTCGGGGGGCGATGTCAGGCGGTCCTCTCCTGAACGGTGTCTGGGTCAAGCTTCCCGGTATCTACAAGCTCCTGTTAGGCGGAACCGGCAACGTCACCCTCGCCACCCGTACCCGCGACGGCACGGTTACGGCCAACGCAGAGTTCTACAGCACGACCGGTCCCACCGAAGACTACCCCTATTTAGACAGCGCCTACGAGGTCCGTGCGACCCTTACCGGCACTGCAACTGCGGAGATCGTATGATGGCTAAGGGTTTCCCAGTTCAGGCTGTCGGTTACGGTTCGCTAATCGAGCAGCTTAACCGCGAGGGCGACCCGCTGTCGCAATTTGGGGAAGTGCGGCTAACCGACATGGTGGGTTCTGGTCCTTCTGGGACCGGCAAACAGGCAAGCGTCGCGGTGCCTAGCCCCGGTGGCGGGCGTGCTATTTTTGTGCAGTCTCTCCATTTTAGCTGCCGCACCCCTATCATGGGGCGGGTTACCATCGGCCCAACTCCTGGCGCTTATCCGGGCACTGGTTCTACCAAGTTTCAGGACGTGATGTACGAGTGCGGTCCCGGTTATACGTCGGGTGACAAGCCTATCAACACGTTTGTAAGCAATGCGGCGAAGGGGGTAATCGGCGCAGGTATCAGAAGGTTTTTTGACCCAGCCGGGTTCAATGCATCCCTAACTGTTGCAACAACCACGTCCGGTACGCCCAACCTAACCAACGTTACGGGCGCTGCGCTAGTCGTTGGTCAACTAGTCGAGGGAACTGGGATCGCGAACAACGCCTATGTGACAGGGGTCAACGGGACTTCTGCCACAATCAGTACGAACGCAACCGCGACAGGTACTGTGACCGTAGCTGCGCCGATATTCTCATGTGGGGGTACGGCGTTCGAGCTTGCGGATAGCATTAACTTCGACGCAAAGAAGGTCATCCTCGCGATCGGCAACAGCATTTGGGGCACAACCAGCGCGACTACCTCGCTTGCACATGAGCCGTGGCTGATTAACCAGTTCTATCGTGATGCGGGTATCAGCAGTCGTTATATCCTCAAGGCATACGGCGGTTGGGATAGCCGGGGTCATGAGACGAAGCGGCGTGCGGGCGATTACAATTTTCCGCAGATCGACGCCATCGTCTACGATGTGATGGTCAATGATGCGCAGTTTGCAGTTACGCCCGCGGCGTTTGTCGCGAACGTGGATTTGCTCGTTCAGTGGAAGCGGAAGTTTTACCCGAAGGCCCCTATCGTCTTGATGGGGGGCACCCCGCTTCTCGACAACCCGAACGAAGCCAAGCAGGTTCTCCTTCGCCAAGCACTGTCTGATTATGTTATCGCTCAGGCTGATCCCTTGGTGAAATATTACAGCCAAGCCAACGCTTTCGATCGCACGGTAGCGAGCAATTATCTCAGCAATGATGGCATCCATCCCAACGACGCAAGCCATCTTCTGAATTGGAACGGGGGCTACAATTCAAACGCTGGTCTGAAGGCGTGGCTCGCTGTCAACCTGCCCACGATCTAACCCCACCCATCACCCCAGGCGCATCGCAGGCGGGAGAATACCATGACTGGAATTGCTGTATCTCCAGGGGCGTCGCAGGCTAGCGTGGATGCGCTGGCGCAGGCGATGCCGAAGCCGGCGACCAGTGCGCCGCAACCTGAGAAGACCGGGGCTGCGATCGGTGCGCAGCCGGCGCGGTATGCCTTGGAGGATCACCAGCACGGCCGTTTGACATCGGTTGTGGTGGGATCAGTGACGTCGGGCAACATGGCGACCGTCAGCTTCACGCGGAGCTTCACAGCAGAGCCGGGTATCGATTATCAGGAACTGCCGGCCAGCGGAACCACGACGGCACCTCCGACTGCCGACACTGACGCAAATGCACAGCCGACAAGCTGCAAGGTGATTGCCTGGACTAAGGGGCCGACCACGCTGGTACCTGACGCTGCTGCTACTGCCTTCACCGGCTGTACGGTACGGATATGGCGGTCCCAGACTGTCCCCCAGAACCTCGTCAACCTGCTGCTCGGCGGTGTCTTTAACCTGTTCGCTGCCAGTGTGGTCGGTACGCGGTTCTCGTTGATCGCCGTCGCTCGTTCTGATGTGGGGAGCAACTGATGACCGTCCTAATCACAATCCCAACCGGGCGCCCCAAGCGCGACATCATCGAGCTAGCGTTCGACGACTGCGGCCTGGCGGGATACGAGTTCGACCGCACGCCGGAAGAGCAGACGATGGCGCTACGCAAGCTCAACGCGCTGATGCTGGAGTGGCCGTGGAACAAGCTGGGCTACAACCAGCCGGATTACGGCGTGGGGCTCGCTGAGGGGGCTAGCGGGCTACCCGACGAGGCTATCAGCGGGACGGCGCAGTATCTGGCCATGCGGATCGCGCCAGGTATCGGGAACACGATCTCGCCGGAACTCAAGGCGACGATGGCGCGGGCGCTTGCGAACATCGAGGCGCTGACGGCTACCATCCAGACGATCGATCCCGCACCCGGTACGGCTGTCGGTGCGGGGAATCGCTACGGCTACGGGTTTACCGAACAGAGGTATACCTGATGCAGGTCCCGTTGCTGTTCGGGATCGTGGCCAGCGAGACGGCAGAGTTTGTGCCAAGCTACCCGCTAAACCTAGAGCCGGTCGTCGTCGCGTCAGGTATCTCGAAAGGCCAGCTTCGTAGCGCGGCCGGCGCGATCCCGTTCGCGACTGGCCCCGGCGTCGATCGCGGCGGGATCGAATGGAACGATGTTTGCTACCGGGCTATGGGACCGTACCTCGTTAGTGTGTCGGCGCAGAAGGTCATCACCACGCTTGGCACGATCGGAGGCGAGGGGCCTGTCCGGTTCGATTTCTCGTTCGATAAGCTGATCATTCGCAGCGGGAAGAGCTTGTTCTATTGGGACGGGACCGCACTCAAGCAGGTGACTGACCCCGATCTCGGTGTCGTTCTCGACGCGCTATGGGTCGATGGCTACACCATGACGACGGACGGGCAGTACGTCCTCGTGACGGAACTGAACGATCCGTATCAGGTCAAGCCGCTCAAGTACGGCTCGGCCGAAGCTGACCCGGATCCGATCGTCGGGCTAGAGAAGGTACGCGGCGAGGTATACGTCCTTGGGACGAACACGATTCAGGTGCTGAACAACATCGGCGGTAACGGCTTTCCGTTTGCCACGGTACCGGGTGCAACCATCGCGACGGGCTGCGTGTCTGCATCCGCCAAGACGCTGTTCGGCGATACATTCGCGTTCGTCGGCTCGGGGCGTGGTGACGCGCTCGGGGTGTACGTCGCAGGTAGCGGGACGGCCACGAAGATCAGCAGCCGCGTGATCGATGACGCACTGTCGCGCGAGGAAGACCCGACCAAGATCGTCCTGGAGCGCCGCGTTTCGCGTGACGAGCTGCGGCTGATCGTCCACCTCGCCGGGCAGTCGTGGTGCTTCATGGCGAAGGCCAGCAACGCCGCGGGAGAACCGGTCTGGTATCGGCTTGGCTCCGGTGTGGGGCAGCCGTATCGCCTTCGCTCACCGGTTATGGTCTACGGCCGTACGCTGGTCGGCGACACTGCCTCGTCAGCGATCGGCGAGCTGTCCACCGACGTCAGCACGCATTTCGGTGACGCGGTCGAATGGTCGTTCGACCTCGGCATGATCTACAACGGCGCCAAGGGTGCGATCGTCGACACGATCGAGATGACTGGGCTACCCACGCGCGGCGATGACAGCGCGGGCAACACGATGTTCCTCTCACTGACCCGCGACGGTGCTACGTTCACGCAGGAGCGCACGATCTCGATGGGCGTCCGCGGGCAGCGAACGAAGCGCATGCAGGCCCGTCCGCACTTCCGCATCCGCAACTACATGGGGATGCGGTTCAGGGGCTATAACAAGGCTTTGGCGGGGTTCGCCGCATGTGAGGTCAACGCCAGGCCGCTGACGCTGTGACGCCGCTCCAGCGCCTTCCTCGCGATGCCATGTACAAGGCGTTCAACGGCGATGCCCGGCTGGTTGGTGCGTTCGAGGCACAGGCGGATGTGATCAGCGAAACGCAAGCCGTGGTTGTCGGCAACGTCGATGCCACGGATGCGCTTCAGGACGCCACGGTCCTGACGCTCTCGCCGAACGCGACGTTCAATAACGAGCGAGTGCTGCGCTTGGGCGAGGGGATCACCGCCACAGACGACGGAACGTACCTAACCCTGTCCGTCACAGATACGGTGGCGCATGTCGCGGGCGGGTTCAGGCTGGCGCTCACGGTTGAGGCGGACACGACGCTGGTCCTTCCGCTCGCTGGGGTTCTATCGACGCGGGACGGTCCGGAAACGTTGACAGGCAAGACGTTAGCTAGCCCGATCGTGACCGGGTTGGCGGACTATGCTGACGATGTAGCTGCCGCGGCTGGCGGGGTGCCGGTGAGCGGGCTGTACCGCACTGGATCAGCGCTCAAAGTTAGGGTCGCGTAACCTCAACCTTCCCTCAACGCGCGTCCTGCCGTCGTTCGCTACTGTCCGCGCAACACAAGCGCGCCACAGGAGGTAGCGATCGGCCTCTTTTCGTTCATCGGCGGTATCCTCGGCGGGAATGCGCAGAAGAAGGGTTCGCAGAAAGCGACCGACGCGACAGTCGCGGCGCTGAACCGTGGTATCGACACCCAGAACGCGTTCGCTCAGCAGACCCGCTCCGATTACATGCCGTACACGACGGCCGGTACGGGCGCGGTCGGTCAGCTTGGCGACCTTGTCGGCTTGAACGACCCCCAGAGCACGCAGGAGGCGATCGACCGGATCATGAAAGGCCCGCTGTATGGGTCGCTGTACAATAATGGCGAGGAAGCACTGCTCCAGAACGCTTCGGCGACTGGCGGTATTCGCGGAGGCAACACGCAGCGCGGTCTCGCGGACTTTGGGTCCGACACGCTGGCTAAGGTCTATCAGCAAACGCTCTCCAACCTCGGCAGCGTCGCCAATCTAGGTCTCGGCGCACAGGGCGTTGTCACCGGCGCAGGCCAGAACACCGCCAACAACGTAATGACCGCGCAGACCGACATCGGGCGCGCTCAGGCGGGTAACTACCTGACGAAGGCTGGAATCAACGCGGCGAACTTCAACAACGCAGGCGGCATGCTCGACAGCGCCATCTCGGCGTTCGTGCCGGGCGGCGGTGGCTTCAAGAGCCTGTTCTGATGGCGGATATCAATCCCGTCGATTTCGCAACACCTCTGGCCCGCGCACAAACGCTGGTGCCGGATTACGTGCAGCAGCAATTGCAGCGTAAGCTCGGCGCGCTCCAGACGCAGAACTTCGCGTTGCAGAACACGCGCGCCCAGCAGCAGATCGACGAGGCCAACAGCCAGGCGCAGAACGAAACGGCGTTTGAGACGGCTATTTCGGATCTCGGCAGCAATCCCACGCCTGATCGATACCGCGCGCTCGCTGCTCGGTTCCCGAAGTTTGCGCCCGGCATTAACCAGGCAGCGAAGGGCATGGAGGACAGCCAGCGTACGAAGACGCTGGGCGACCTCGCGCAGGTCCATTCCGCGCTCGGTGCCAACCGGCCCGAGCTGGCGCGCGCTATCATCCAGCGCCACACTGATGCCGACAAGGCTGCGGGCCGCGAACCCGATCCGTCCGACGTCGCATTGCTCGCCATGATCGATAGCGGCGATCCCGCGCAGATGAAGGCCGCGCGTGGGTTTGCGTACAGCACCATGAACGCGATGGACCCGTCTGTTGCCAAGAACCTCACGGAGGCAGGCATCGCTGGCGGCGTGAAGGGGCAGGTCGTTGGTCGCGCGATTGGGCATTACAACGACGAAGGTGTCTGGACGACCGATTACCGGGACCCAGAGCCGACCGAGTACAAATCAGTAGGCGCCGGCGATACGCTGGTTGCCGTTGGTGGGGAAGGAGGTGGTCAAGCATCTGGCGGTGCCGGGGCGGCTGGCGGTAACAGTGCAGCGCCCCGCAGCGTCCGAAACAATAACCCGGGAAACCTGAAGGCCAGCAGCTTCACGAAGGCGCTACCCGGGTTCTCGGGCGTGGATAGCGGTGGCTTCGCGATTTTCGACTCCCCGCAGTCCGGAGCATCGGCGCAAGGCGCTTTGCTCGGCAGCTACATCGACCGCGGCTTCAACACCGTCGACAAGATCATCAATCGGTGGGCGCCGGCTTCGGACAACAACGACACCAAGGCATATGTGGCGACGGTAGCTAAGGCTCTTGGCGTCAATCCGACCGACACGCTTAGCAAGGCTTCTATTCCGCGCTTGCAGTTGATCATATCGCGTGTGGAGGGCGGGCCTAGCTCGTCGTCTGGTGGAGCGACTGGCGCTGCTACGATGGGCGGCGCACGTATCGTAGCACAGGGCGCGCCAAAGCCCGGCTACCAGATGCTGACGCCCGAAGAAACCGCGTCACAGGGCCTTGACCCGAACGTGAAGTACCAGCGCGCGCCTGACGGTCAGATCACCGCGTTGGGCGGTCAGAGCAAGGCCCAGTTGAAGCAGATCCCGACGAGCGCCGTGACAAGCATCCAGGAGAATATCTCGACTGGTCGCGAGATTGACCGCGCGCTGACGGTGCTGAAGAAGCGCCCGAACTCGATCGGCCCTGGCACCGGCGCGCTCGGCGACACCTTTACCCAGTTTCATGATCCCGACGGCACCGACGCGCGTGCGGCAATCGGCAAGATCGGCGGGCAGATCATTCACGACGTCTCGGGCGCGGCGGTCACGCTGTCCGAAGAGCCGCGCTTCCGTCCCTATGTGCCGACGATCACGGATCGTCCCAGCATCGCGATCGCCAAGCTCAAGCGCCTCAAGCAGCTCACGCAGAGCCGCCTCGACGAGCAAAAGGACTATTACAGCGAGCCCAACGGCTACCGCCCATATTCGTCGGGTTCGACCAATGGCGGTGGGATTGCGACCGTCCGCTCGATTCAGCAGGCTCAGAAGCTCGCTCCCGGCACGCTGTATCGCGCGCCCGATGGCAAGGTGAGGCGCCGCTAATGGCAAACTGGCCCGGTCAGATCGTCAACGAGGACGAGTTCACGCAGATGCCTGCGTTCGCGTCGCAGAACCAGCAGCAGCCCGTTGCGCAGCCTGCCGAGCAAGTCGCGCCGGTCGCGCAGAAGCAAGACGGCGCGTTCCCCGGCGAGGTCGTTGACGCGGCCCCTGAAGCTCAGCTTGTCGACACCCGAGTAGGAGGTTTCGCTGACGAAGCACCAACAGAGGCGGCAACCCAGCTCACGCCAGAGCAGACCGCGCAGTTCTACGCGCTTGTTAAGGACCCGAAGTCGACGGCGCAGACGCTGATCGATTTCGCCGGTTCGCACGGCATGGCGCTCAACAACGCTGCTGAGATCATCGCGGGCCGTCAGCAGGGTGTTCCGATTGGTGACCAGCCTCAGTATGACTTGCCCGAAGTTGGCAGCGACAGCGCGGCCGGCGCGGCAGGTCGTGGTGTTCTCGATACACTGACATTCGGAACGGCGCCCAAGGTCGGCGCGGTCATCGGCGGGCTGGAGCGCTCGCTGGCTGGTGATGGCTCGTTTTCCGAGGGTTACAACCGTGTCCTCGACAACAACAACGCAGCAACCGCGGCGGACGAGAAAGAGCATCCGTGGATGCGGATCGCCGGGCAGTTGCTGGGCGGGCTTGCCCTGCCGAGCGGGCTTGAAGGTGTCGGGCTGAAAGCGGGAACCGAAGCGCTCAAGGTGGGCGCTACGATGCAGGAGGCTCGCGCGGCTGCGACGATCGCGGTTCGCAACCGTATGGCGGCTGTGGGCGCTGGATACGGTGCCGCGCATGGCGCTGGTTCGGCTGACAACCTGTCCGACGCTGCCACAGGCGCGGGTGTAGAGGGCGCGATGGGCGCTGGCGCGGGGCTCGCCCTCGGTGCCGTAGGGCAAGCCGTTGCACCCCGCATGGCGGCTAAGGCTGCTGCCGCTCGCGCAGCGCCTGTCGAAGACCGCATACTCTTCGGGCAGGCGGCGGAACGCCAGGGCCTCGATTACCTGCCTGCTGACGTCCAGGGCGACGGTATGCGCCAGATCGCCACGCGCATGGCCTCGGGCGTGGCAAACGTCACGCTTGGCGGCATCCCGCTTTCCGAAGCGGCCGCTCGGATCGTCGAAAAGGCGAAAGCGGGCCGCGATCGCATTGCGCAGGCGGTTGGCGTGGTCACCGACAACGCGGGTGTGGGTCAGGCTGTGCAGCGTGGCGCGAACCGCTTCATGTCGGCGTCTGAAAAGCGCGGGGCTGAACTGTACGAAGCCATCCCGATCGAAGGGTCTACCGACGCCGTTCTGACCAATACCCGCACCGCGCTTCGTGAGTTGACTGCGGGCATGAAGAGCAACCCCCAGCTGTCGAAGCTGGTCGCCGAGAACCCACGCCTAAAGCAATTCCTTGACGCCCTGACGCCGAAAGAGAAGATCGAGCCAGCCGTTCCCGAGCAGCAGGGCGGTATGGGGTTCGGCGTCGATGTCGACCCTGTGCCCGGTGCGCCTGCTCGCCCGACCGGCGAGATGGAGGGTGGAAAACTCTCATGGGAAGATCTCAAGCGCTTCCGCACGATCATCGGTGAATTTGCAGGGCAGCCCACGCTGTCAGCCAATCTCCCTACGAAGGCCCTTCGCAAGGTCTATGCGGGGCTCAGCGAGGATATGCGCGAGACGGCGGAGAAAACCGGACCGCGGGCCCTCACGCAGTTCAACCGTGCAAATCAGTACTGGCGCGGGCGCGAGGGGCGGATTGATGGCGTCCTTAGCGCCGTGCTTGGCAACGACTTGCAAAAAGGTGCGGAGAGCGCAGCCCGCCAGATCAACACGTGGGCGAACACAAACACTGCTGATACCGGACGCCTTGCCCGCCTGATCCGCAGCCTGCCCGACGACGAAGCTGGAACCGTGCGCGCATCGCTAATCTCGCGCATTGGACGAGCGACTGCCGGGCGCCAAGACCAAGGTGGCGATGTATTCTCGCCTGCAACATTTGGCACCGAGTGGGCCAAGCTGGATCCGCGTGCGAAGAACATCCTTTTCCAAGGCGAGCATCGTAAGGCGCTCGAGGACTTTGCTCGCGTGATGTCAGGCATGAAGGCGTCGTCGCAGTTCGCCAACACGTCGAAAACGGCGCTGGGTGGTAACGCCATCGCGCTCGTGGCTGGCGCGTTCGCAAGCCCTCTTGGCGCGGCTGGGATCGCCGGAAGCCAGATCGCCGCGGGCAAGCTCCTGTCCAACGTTCGATTCGCTCAGTGGCTAGCCTCTGCCGCCAAGAAGCCGAACTCGCCCGCGTTCCTGTCGCACGTAGACCGGCTTAGCGTCGTGGCTCGCTCCGAGCCTGCGATCGCCAACGAAGTGCTGCAACTGCAGGCCCGTCTTGCCGACGCTTTCGCTTCAACGCCGGCACGAATGGCAGCTCAGGAACCCTCGAACGAAGCCAGTCGGGCTCAGGGGAACGCAGGCCAGCAGCAACCCGAACAGCAGAGCCCGCAACCATGACCGCATCCTCACTAGGTAGCAGCAAATGACACGCCTGACCAACCCGCAGCCCCTGTTCCTGAACGCGCGCGGCAACCTGCTGGACGCGGGCATGATCTACGTCGGCGTGGCGAACGCGGACCCACAAGACCAGCCGGTGGCAGTGTTCTTCGACGCAGCGCGCACGATCCCCGCGATGCAGCCACTTGCCACGCAGGGCGGCAAGATCGTGAACGGCGCAACGCCGGTGCAGATATTCGTCGCAGAGCCGGACTATTCGTTGCGCGTGCTTGACGCTGACGGCGGGCTGGTGTCGTACGAGCCCACCAGCTTTCCGATCGGGGCCGACTTCCAACCGCTGGACTCGGATCTGTCCGCGATCGCCGCGCTTTCGACGACTGAGTTCGGGCGCACATTGCTGACGCTTGCGAATGCTGCGGCACTCAAAACGGCGACTGGTATCGCGGACTGCTTGCCGTTGACGGGTGGCACTGTGACCGCGAACATCACGCGTAGCGGGGCTGGAACGCACGCCTATTGGAACGACCCGGCTCTGACGAGCGGGCGTCGTTTCATCACGGCAGCGGATGCAGCAGATCCTACGTCGCTGCCCGGTGATGAATGGTTGAAGCGCAGTGCATAACGTCCGCACTACAACCGATGTAGCGGCGATCGGGGCTGTGTCTGTCCGTACTGCTGCGGGCTTGGTCTCAATCGGCGAGCGCTGGGTACGCGACGCCTCGAACGCGCTAGTTCAGGTGTTCTCTTCGGCTGCCTCGGCGTTCACTACGGCTGCGGCACCTGATAGCGTTTACGGGGCGTCATCTCGCCCTGGTGGCGCAGTGGTTACGACTAATTCGTCCACCGTTACCGTGACGGGCGGCAAAGCGCCCTACACCTACGCATGGGTGTCAGACGGTGAGGTGGTTGCGACTGCGCCGGCGTCTCAAACGACAGCATTCCGGGCGACCGTCGCCTCAGGGGACAGCCTGTCGTCGACGATCGTCTGCACGGTAACCGACGCAACGGGGCGGACTGCCGATTCAAACGGCGTCATCGCAACCGTCAGCAACTACGGGAAGGAACTGTCATGACCGCGACGTACACCGAGAACGTCGTTGAAGGTGAATACCGGCGCCCGGTGAAAGGCGCTGACGTCTTCCTGTTGAACGAAGATGGCAGCCTCGCGACGACGGTAGGTGCGAATCCGACGGTAACTGACGGCTTCGGCTTCTTCACGTTCACCACGGAAGACGGTGTCTATCTGCGCGAAGTGCGAGTTTCTGGCGTTTCGTATGCGCGGGACTCTATCATCATCGGTAGTCCTCCGCAGCTCACCGGCGCGACCGGCCCCGCCAACAGCACCTACCCCAACCTAACCGCCCTCAAGGCCGCGGACCCGACCAACCTGTCGTTCATCCTGACGACTGCGACCGGCCCCATCACCTACGCCTACGTAACCGGCAACTTCACCGGCGCCGACGACGAAATCAACGTCGTAAAGCTGAATGACGTTCCCCTGACGACCGGCGCGCTTGTGCGGCAGAGCGGGCAAGGCGTCAGCTATCAGCTACCAGCACCCGACACGAAGCCGACCAGCGTTGCTGCTGCTGTTGCGCGCGTGCCTAGTGTCGCGGACTGGGGCGCTACGCCCGACAATCCAGATTGCGGGGCTGCATTCACCAAGGCGCTGCTCTGGCTCGATCAGCAGCGCGCCGCATCTGGCGGCATGACTCCGCAGCTGGAGGTTCCGACCGGAAAATATCGCTACGAGAACTCGCCGAATTTCGGGGTCGCCAATGCAGCCCTGGTTTGCAAGCCGGGGGTAGCGTTCCAGCACACGGGCTCCGGCGTTGGCTTCCTGATCGACGGCGGGGTGGTGGCTGACCCGGCCGATCTGTTCCGCTTCCACCTGCTCGGGCAACCGATCATTCGCGGTAACGCCAATACGACTTACGCCGTCGACATTCGCGCGACGCATCATTCCGAGCTTAGCTTCGACGCAGGTGACGCAGCGTTGGCGGCGGTACGCGTTCGCTTTGCGGTCTGCACCAATTTCAACAACATCCGGGTCACCGGGGTTGGTCGCGGCGGCTTTACGATCATCCCGAAGGACGGCTTAATCCTGGATAAGCGCAACGCAGGGGAAAGCGTTAGCGCCTGCTCTTTTATCAACCCTATCATTGAGCAAGCTTCTAACGTCGGCATCCGGATGATCGATGCCAGCCAGAATACTTTCTATGGAGGCACGTCGGAAGCGAACGGCATCGGCAACCTGAACATCGACGTTCCATGTGTGAGCAACACATTCCTCAACATGGATTTCGAATTTGCGTCCATGTACGATGTTGCATGCTACGGTAAATTCAACCGGCTTATCGGGATATTGTCGGACAAGGTTGTCGCTATTTATGGCGACAACAACGTTGTCGACGGTCACTCCGTCAATGACGTGTCCTGTAGTGGCACAGACAACAGCTTCCTCAATTTCCGCTTTGGTATTGCAGGCGGTACATTTGCCGATGGCGGAACGCGTACCCGAACGCACAATCTCTACGAAAACCCCGCCTTCGCACCTTACGCAGACCAGGTGATTTTGCCTCGGAGCAAGTGGCTAAAGGATCAGGCAGGCAACGAGCGTCTGTATTACGGCCTTGGCGATAACCGCTCCAAATCACCGAACGGCCAGTTAATCGTGCTGAACGGCGTCGATCAGCAATGCGGGTTCCTTGGATCGGATACCGGCTTCCAAAGCGACTCTGTTCTAAAGATCGCGGGCACGAAGGTTCTAGGACTGCAGCGCCCGGCTATCCCTGATGGTGGGGATGCTACAACGCTGTCCATTCTCGCCGCACTCCGCTCACATGGGTTGATCGCGTCATGATGATTGAAGCACCCGCGGGTCTGACACTCGACATGCAACACGTCCAGTTCGACGGCGCTACACAAATCACAGTCGATGGCGAGCAGGTTGCGGCGCCTGACGGTGCCAGTGTCTTGCGCCTTGCGCGTCGCCGCTACGGCGATTGGTACGCCGAGTTCATTATCGGCTGGATGGCATGTTCGGCGGTAGCGAGTTCACGTTTTGAAGCCGTCCGTAGCGCGGCATTGGCGGCTCCCGTGGGTGACCCTGAGTTTCTCGCGGCGCTCATGACAGCGGACGCGCAGGCTGATGCGGCGGAGGCGCAAAATCAGGAACAACGGGCGGCCCATCGCCTGGCGCTACTCGAAGAGGACGCTGCCGAAAACGCTGCCGAGGATGCTGCCATGGCGAGCAGTGGGGACGAGCCATGATCCTCGTCCGGTTCGCCAACGCCTCGAACGACGGGCGGGAGCCTCATGCGCGTGGATGATCAGAGTTATATCCTGCGATACGGGTATGTCGCGCTGGCGGCGTTGTCGGGAGCGTTCACCGCGCTCGGCTTCGTCAAATGGCAGCAGCTATCCCGCGCCGAACTCCTGATGACGCTGGTCGGCGGGTTCTCGTTCGCCATCTTCGTCACGCCGTGGGTCGCGCACGAATGGCTTGGCGTCGCGGAAACGAACACCCGCGCTATCGCAGCGCTCACCTACGTCTTCGGATCCGGCAGCAACATCCTGCTGCCGACGATCATCCGGTCCGTGAAGCGCTTGCTCGGCACGGGAGACGCGGCATGACGTTCGACATCATCAACTCGCTGGCCCGCGCGATCGTGACGTTCGTGTGCGTCTACAAGCTGTACCGCTTCCACGATATGATGATCCCCGCAGAACGTATGGGCCTCGGGTTCATGGCGTCGGGCTCGCTGATGACGGTCCCGATCATCTGGCAGGGGCACCACAGCCCGTTCGATGGCTGGGCGGTATCAGTGATGACGATTGGCCTGGCGGTGTTCCTTGCCGGCCGCACGTGGCGCGATCGTCGGCACCAGCGCGCGAACGATCGACAGATTCAATACTGGGAGGCTCACAAGGCCGGGAAGCGTGGGATATGACAATCCAAACCATCATCGACGGCGTAATCGCGGTAGAAGGCGGCTTTGTCGATCACCCCTCAGATCCAGGCGGTGCTACCAATATGGGTATCACCCAAGCCACAGCGCGCGCGAACGGCTTCCTCGGCGACATGCGCGTCCTGCCGCGGTCAACGGCCTACTCGATCTACTACACCCGCTTCGTCGTCGGCCCGAACTTCGATGATGTACTGGCGATCGATCCCAAGGTCGGTGAAGAGCTTATCGACAGTGGCGTGAACGCTGGCACCGATCGCGCGGCCAAGTGGTTCCAGCACGCTCTCAACGGGCTCAACGAGCGCGGCAAGGCGTATCCGAACATCAACGAGGACGGTGACATCGGTCCCGGCACGATCAAGGCATTCACAGCCTTCCGCAGCCGACGCGGGGCCAACGCCACCCGTATCATGATCCGCGCGCTCGATGCGCAGCAGGGCGCGCATTATCTCTCGCTCGCGCAGGACGACAGCAAGTTTGAGGACTTCCTTGCGGGGTGGCTGCTCAACCGGGTCGGGAATGTGCTGGCATGAACATCCCCAACATCCGCGTCGTCATCGGCGCATGCCTGGTCGCGGTCGTCGGCTACCTCGTATTTAGCGTTTACGCCGTGATGTGGCTGCGGGATGCAACCATGACCGGCGACGTGATCGGGACATGGAAGTCGTTTGCCGTCGCCGCGTTCGCGTTCTGGCTGGGCTCGTCATCGGGCGGGAAGGCCAAGCTCGAGGCGCCGATGCCTGAGGACGCCAAGCAAGCCGCCCGCCAGACAGCCGATGCAGCAAGCGAGCGAGCCGGCCAAATCGAAGGAACCACGCCATGAATCTCGGCAAGCTACTCAAGATCGCGGTAAAGGTGGTGAAAGCTGCCCCGGCCATCGTCGCAGTTGTAAAGCCGATCCTGCGGAAGAAGAAGCGGGAAGTCGATGCAGCAGACAGCGCCGGCGCCTAACCCTTCCTAAGCGCATGCATCACAGTCGTATGATGCCGCCCGACAGCCTGACCGATAGCGTACATGCTGAACCCGTCGTCGTATAACCGCCGCCAGACCTGACAGCGGGCGCGTACGAAGGAAACGGTGCGCGCGGTGCCCATCACGTCGTCAGGGTGCAGATCGTTGGCCGCTGCGGCTTCTGCGGCGTATTGGGCGACTCGGGAGGGTGACGGGGAACGCGACATGCCTGCCTGATAGAACAGGACGGGAACGGATTGCTAGCCCCGCATCGTCACCCATCGCGCTTCGATTGCAACCCGATTCGCGCGGTGGTAGGGTGCTCAAGTCTGAGGCGGCGTGGATGGACACGCTAGAGCAACGTGCAGGCCGCACGAAAACGAGGTGAAAGACCCTCCACTGCTCGAAGAAAGTGGCCAGTCGGTGTCGAGTCCGGCCCTCAGTCCAGTTTCAGGTCCCCGCTCTGCTTCGGCATCGGGCTAGGGTCGGCGGGGTTGGTGTTCGTAGAGCGCCGCCCCGCTGGCTACCGACGATCCCACTCCATGCCGACCGCGTAGGCCGCGGTGATCAGCGCCGCCATGATAAGCATGATCTGCTGGTATTCGGGCATTATGCTTCCTTCTCGTCTAGCGCTGCTTGGATCATGGCACGGTACGAGTCCGCAAAGATGTGCTGGTCATCCTCGCGTATCATCGCAGCCAAGGCCGCAGCGGTCACCATGCGCGCGTCTGGTTCCAGCATAGCGGTTAGGGCGGCTCGGGCGTCATCCTCGTAGTCTCGCCAGCTATGATCGACCATAATCTTGCCGAGTGTGTCCTCTGCGCCAGTCGCGACGTGCCGCGCCGCCATCGACCGCGCCATTCGTTCGATCATCGTAGTCATGTGTCCGATCCCTTCGACAGAGCGAGGGGGCCGTAAGTCGTGGTAAGGTAGCCATGACCATCTGGCTCAACGCCTTTCCATGTCCAGATGCCCTTGCGAACCAACTCCATCACATGCCAGCCCGGCGTTCCGTAAGCCACGTTCGTCAGGCTGTGCAGAGTCGCGCTGCCCTTCTCGACGTACTGTTGCTGCTCGATCGGCAAGTCATGCACGGCTAGCTCTTCAAACAATCCCATCGTCGGCTCCTGCTGGTGGGGGTGGGGTGAAACAACGGCCCATGAGCGCGCTGAACTTAGCTTTGAGGCTGACCTTGCCGCGGTCGAACAGCGCCGACTTGAACCAGAAGTTAGATGGCCATGCGCGCGGCTTCATGCGGCGCTTGAACCGAACTCGACGCGGCTTGCGGACCTCGATGCGGCCGATCGGCTGGCTTGCTGGAATGTGGTAGCGCTGGCGTTCGTTGATCCTGCTCATGCTTCATCCTGGCGGGCGTTCGAGGCGGGGTGGGTGGCCTTCAAGTGCTCGAGTGCGTGGCGTGCTTGTATGCGAGCGAGGCGGCGGACGATCGGCATGGCGCCATCCTTGGTTGCCTCCATCATGCTTTCGAGGGCGCGCGTGACGATATCGCTATCCACGTGGTTTCTCCCGTCCAATTGCGTTGATCGCCGCGGTCACTTTGGCCTGCAACTCGTCATGAATTTCGACGCCACACGGATGCATCTTCTCGCGCGTCGTGATGAAGATGCGCGTCGATTGGAGATGCAGTTCGACCTCCGCGAGCAACATGGCTTGTTCGCGCACGGCTTCTGACGTGTTGACCCAGCTATCGACACACACCCCGCTCATACCCCCACCCCGCCAAGCTGGTCGGTCTCGGAGGTGGGGGTGGGATCAAGGTGACGTTGCGCGAATTCGACGAGCGTATCGACGGCCTTCCACTGATCCGGTGACAGCTCGTAATCACCGAAATACTTGTACTCGGTAGCCTTGATCGCGGTTCGCAGCGCTTCGGCTTCATCCTCGCTCATGCTGCTTGCTCCAATTGGGTGAGGGGGGAGGGGGAATCGGGATAGTCCGCAGCGCGCTCAAGCCGCCTCCGGCAGGGCGCAATCCAACGCAGCCGGGTATCGTTCTCGCCGTCGATCCAAACCAGCCACGCATAGGCGGTCGCGGTCGATCCCTCCGGTGCCAGCCGCCCCTTGTGCATCACCACGCGCTCGGTGAACTGGAGGATGTAGGCGGGCGGGGTGCGCGAGAACAGACGCTCGAATCGTCCCTGTCCTTCAAGGAAAGCGGCGCGCACGATGACAGCAACGCCGGTGCTGGTCTCGAGCGCGCGTTCTATGAACTGCTCGGCAAGGCGGAACGGCGGGTTGGTGATCGTCCAATCCACGTCATCGGGAATCGGCCCGAACAGATAGTCGTTCTGCGGGAACCCGGCGCCATAGTCGTGGATGTCCGCCGCCTCGACGCTGGCGAAGGACTCGGCCAACGGCTTGACCATGTGACCACGATTCGCGGCTGGTTCGCGACAAGTGCGATCGGCTAAGTCCTGATCGACCGTCGCCTGGATCCACTCGCATAGCGCGCGGGTTGCCCAAGGCGGTGTAGGGAAGTCGTCGAGCGAATCGTGCACTTCGACGCGGCGCTGCATAACAGCGGTGGAGCGGTTCTGGCTCATGCCGCCTCACTCCGCTCAACGAGGCGCGCGATCTCGGCTTCGATCTCTGGCGTGCGCGTGAACCACTCGCCGTGCAGGCGAGCGCTGGCGAAGCGGCGGTGGTATTGGCGCTCAAGGCATGGCGGGCCTTCGATGGTCGCCCAAACCTCCAGCGGATAGGCGTTTGCGAGACGTAAATCCTTCAGTCGAACAGCGACCCGGCTCGCGTAACCGATCTTGATCGGCCCATCCCTCGGGCCAATGAAATAGATCGTCGCTTTCGCAGGCGTTGGATTTAGGAACCGGGATGGCGCGTCAGTCGACGCCGGCCACGTAAAGCCGGCCATCGCCGGTTGCCTCAGGAACTCAGCAAGGTCGATCGATGCGCCCTCGCTAACGGTAGATGGATTTTGTATGCGCTTCTTTGCCATGTCGAACCTTTCCCGTTCGGTGTGGTGGGGCTCGTCCGGCAGCAACTGGGCGGGCCCTTTTTGCGTGCGGTAATGACGCGGTAAACACTCGTCAGAATCACGCTTCGTTCTACCACTGTTCAAGGCTGGAACATACGAAAAACCGCAGTTTTCTGCGGGTTTCGCTACACAGCCCTTCGTTGACATCGCAGGGGTCGCAAGTTCAATCCTTGCCACGCCCACCATTGAAAACCCCGCTAGTCCCATGGACTAGCGGGGTTTTTATTTGCCTGGAGCGCAAGCGGGATCCCCGAAGGGATCCTCGTCTCAGACAGGTATCTGGTCGATCGTAGCGGTGTTTTCGGCCTTGATGCCGTTCTCGCCATGCCGCAGCTTCGACAGCGCGTGATAGACCTGCAAACGGGCGCGCATCACCGAACCCAGCGGGCGATGCGCCGCGAGTGCGTGCGCGGGGCGGAACGTCATCACATCGTCGAAATAGCGGACGCGCGCGGCGCTATAGGCCTCCTGCCGCGGGATGCGGATCGTCGCGACGGTCAGGTAGCGGCTCTCACCCTCGGGCCAGTCGACCGACGTATCCTCGATCGGCTGCGTGTCGGCGTTCGCCCAGAGCTGTACGCACAGTTCGAAGACCACTTCGTGTTCGGCGAAATGGCGGACGGCGGCGTGGCGGAAACCGTTTTCGTCCGCTTTCGCGTCGAGTTCCCAACCCTTTAGCGCGGCCTGTTCGGGCGAGGCGGGGAAGGCGCCGAGCTTGGCGACGTAATCGCCGTAGCGGATCGGACATTGGCTGAAATACGGTTCGGCGAGCGGATGACTGAAGGGATGACCGAAAAAGTCCGCCTTGGGGCTTTCGGTGCCGACCGCGTGCAGTGCCTTGTTCACGTTGCGCGCGAGGCTCGACACCGCGCTCTTGAAGCCCTCCGGCAACGGCACTGCCGCACCGATCTTCTTGGCGTCGCTCAGGAAGCCCTGCGCGGTGCCGGACGGAAAGGTCGTGCCCGTCGCGAACACGAAATCCTGCGTGTCGGCATCATGACCCGACAGCTTGTCGCCGAGTACGTCGAAGATCTTGATCGCCATGCCGCGGTGTGTCGAGACGCGGTCGCCGAGCGTCTCGCCGGGCCCTTGCGCGAAGCGGATCGCGACGGGGTGCGTGCCGGGCGTTGCAAACACACCTTGTGCGAGTTCGGGTGGCAGGCCGGGCGCGATCGTCAGTTCGCCGATCACGCACGCCGAACTCTTCGCGTGGCTCGCACGGACCGCATGGCCCTCGCGCTTCTCGACGGTTTGCGTCTGCTGCGACATGCCCTGGATGATGCCGTCGATCGATTTCTGCTCGTCGGGCTGGATGGTCTCGATGTCATCGCTGTAGCGGAGATAGGTCATGTCGGACCTCACTTTGCGGGTGCGAACGAGAACAGCTCGGTCTTGAGCGACGCGGGCGCACCGGGCTTGAACCAGTTGGTGTCCTGGATGTGGCTGGCGGTGACGTAGATGCGGCCGTCGGCACCTTCCGAGAACGTGTCAGGCCAGCGCAGGCGGGCGTCGGTCAGCACCGGCTCGACATGATCGCCGACGAGCCGGGTGATGCCGTTGTTCACCGGCGACGTCAGGTAGAGCGTGCCCGCCTTGCTCATCCACAGGCCGTCGGCGACGTGCGTCTGCGCGACCGTCTTCACGCCCGCGGCCCGCGTCGCCTCGCTGACGCCATCACGCAGCAGCGCGGTGTCGATCGAGTAGAGCGTCTTGCCGGTAAGCGCCTGGTAATAGAGCGTCTTGCCATCGTTGGAGATCGCGATGCCATCCGCGGCAAAGGCGGGCTGGCGACCGTCGGGGCGGACAAGCGGCTTGCCGTCGGTCATCACCTTCACGGTCTTGTCGATCTGCGTCGAGCCGTGCCCGTCGAGCGCGCGGAAGCCCTTGCCGGTTTCGAGATCGATGACGATGATCGCGCCGCGCGTCCCGGAATCGGTGATGTAGCCGGTCTTGCCGTCGGGCGAGAAGCGGATGTCGTTGAGGTAGGTGCCCTGAAGCGCGACGTCGAGCGGCACCTTGATGACCTTGGTCACGCGGTTGGTGGCAAGGTCGATCTTGACCAGCTTGGGCGCACCTTCGAGGATCTTTTCGTTACCGGGCGCGCCGGGATCGAGCACCCAGAGGTTGCCATGGCCGTCGGGGACGATCGACTGCACGCAGACGAAATAGTCGCCGACCGGCATTTCCGCCGACTTCGCGTTGCGCCAGCTGTTCCACTTGGCGTCTGGATAGGCCTTGAGCGAGCCGTCCTTCATCACTTCGGCGACCGAGATCGGCGCGTCGTCGGTCCAGCGGGGGAAGTTGACGAAGCGGCGGCCGTCGGCGGTGACGGCGACGCCGGTCGCCTGGTGATCGAACTGCGCGACCTGGGTGAGCGGGCGACCGCTGGTCTGCGAAGCGGTCTGCGCGCTGGCAACGCCGATCGCCGTGGCGGCGACGACGGCGATCGCGGCAGCGCCGGCGAGGAAGGGCTTGGTCTTGGACATGATAAGGCTCCGGTCGGTGGTGTCGGACAGGTCGGCGGGATTGCCGGTGAAAAGCTGGATGAGATGGCGCGCGACCGCGTCGGGGGCTTCGCGCTGGATGAAATGGCCGACGCCGTTGAGCGTCACGAACGCGAACGGGCCGGTGAACTTGGCCGGCACCGATGCGCTCGCCGATGGCGGATTTACGCCGTCGACCGCGCCCTGGAAATACATCGTCGGCAGCGAGAGCGTCTTGGTCGCCTTCACCTTGTCCTCGAGCCACTGGCTGCGCGGATCGGGCTCGGCCTCGTTCCAGCGCGCGCGGTAGCTGTGCAGCGTGACGTCCGCCCAGTCGGGGTTCTCGAACGATCGTGCGACGCGGGCGAAAGTCGCTTCGTCGAACCAGCCGGAGGGCGACCAGTTGACCCAGTGGATGTGCGCAAAGCCCTTGTGGTCGTCGCGAACGGCCTGCGCACCACGCGCGGTGGCCATGAACCAGTGGTACCATTGGCGCTGCGCCTGCTCGAACGGCGGCGTCGGCATGCCGCCGAGACGGGGCGGGGTGGCGAGCATCGCCATCCGCTCGACGCGATCGGGCCAGCCGACCGCGAGCGCCTCCGCAGTGTTCGAGCCCCAATCATGCCCGGCGACCATGAATGTCTCGATCCCGAGCGCGTCCATCAACGCGATCATGTCCATCGCCAAGATCGCGCTGTTGCCGGTGCGCGGTGCATCGCGCACGAACCGGGTTTCGCCGAAGCCGCGCAAGGTCGGCACGATGGTCCGCAATCCGGCTGCATTGAGCGCGGGGACGACGTCGTCCCAGGTCGATGCGTCGTCGGGCCAGCCGTGGATCAGCAGGACCGGCTGACCGTCGCGCGGCCCGGTATCGGCATAGGCGAGTTCGAGATCGTCGGTGGTCTGGATCGGCATGATGGTCCTCGGTGGATCAGGCGTCGGGCTCGTGGTGGAAGCTCACGGTGGAGCGGGCCGACGCGAAAGGGTCCTGGTATCGAAACAGTCTCGGGAGGCTGCTGTTCCGGCGGCTAAGCCAATGATTCGCAAAGGCGATCGGGCGGCGCGACGTGGTGGGCCGATTTGCGATCCGCGCGTTGTGGACGGCAGAACTTCAAGAGCACGACGATGGATTCACGACGTATGGCCGGTGCGGTCGCAGGTGGCCTGGTAGCCGGGCTGGGCATTACCGCGCTGCTGATGGCGGGCGAGCGCAAGAGCGGCGAACCGTCCGAGATCGTCACGCTCGAACGCAAGACGGCTGAGAAGCTCGGCATCGACATGCCCGCCGCGGCCGCCCTGCCGTCGTTACGCGAGCAGACCGTAACGCAGGGCGGTCACCTGTTGCTGTCTGCGGCGGCGGGTGCGGTCTACGCCGCGACTGTCGACGAGGAAGCGTCGGTCGTTGGATCGGGCCTGGTGTTCGGCGCGGCGTTCTATGCGGCGATGCATTGGATCACGGGGCCGTTGCTTGGCGTAAAACCGCCGGAGTGGCAGGCCGATGCGAAGACGATCGGCATGCACAGCGTGAACCACGCGGTGTTCGGGCTGATCACGGCGCTGGGTGCGAAGCTCGCGACCCGGCGCTGAAGAGAAGTCTCGTCAAGACGTGACGGTGTGTCCGTGCGGCACACCGTCACGCGCCATCGTCAGCCTGCCGCGTCGACCTGCGGCAGGTAAGCGGCATACCCGTTGGCTTCCATCTCGGCGCGCGGGACGAACCGCAGCGACGCCGAGTTGATGCAGTAGCGCAGGCCGCCCTTGTCCTGCGGGCCATCCTCGAACACGTGGCCGAGATGGCTGTCGGCACCCGCCGAACGGATCTCGGTGCGGACCATGCCGTGGCTGCGATCGTGTAGCTCGGCAACGTGCTCGGGCGTGATCGGCTTGGTGAAGCTCGGCCAGCCGCAATGCGAATCGAACTTGTCGGCGGACGCGAACAGCGGCTCGCCAGAGACGATGTCGACGTACAGACCGGGTTCGCGCGTGTTGAGATACTCGCCGGTGCCGGGCCGCTCGGTGCCGCTCTGCTGCGTGACGTGGAACTGCTCGGGGGTGAGCTTGGCGATCGCCTCGTCGGTTTTCTTATAGTCGGTCATGGTGATCCTCTTGCGCTCAGGAGAGCGCTGGTTGGCCGTTCGAGGCGGACAGGCCGCCGTCGACCGGCAGGTTGACCCCGGTTATATAGTGCGCGTCGGCGCTAGCCAAAAACGCGATGGCGCCGGCGATGTCTTCGGGCTGTGCGCCGCGTGCCATTGGGATGCGTTCCTCGAACTTCGCGATCAGGTCGGGCTGGTCCTTCATGCCCGCGGTCAGCGCGGTGTAGGTCAGCGACGGGTTGACCGCGTTGACACGGACGCCGTGCTTCGCCTCGTCCATCGCGAGCGCGCGGGTGAAGTTGGTCACCGCGCCCTTGGCGGCGCAGTAGAAGCTGTGGTTCCAGTCGCCGCCGAGGCCCGATACCGACGAGACGTTGACGATGCAGCCCTTGTTCGCGCGCAGCGTGGCGATCGCGGCGCGGCTCATGTGGACGACGCCGTAGAGGTCGGTTTCGATGACCTTGGTGAATTGGGAGAGGTCGCCCTCGTCGAGCTTGCCGAGATGGTCGACACCGGCGTCGTTGACGAGCACGTCGATGCGGCCGAACTTGTCGTTCGCATGCGCTACCAGCGCCTCGCAAGCGGCCATGTCGGAGACGTCGGTTTCGAGCGTTTCGACGGTCGTGCCGTCGAGGCTGGCCGCGACCTTCGCGAGGCCGTCCGCGTCCTTGTCGCCGAGTACCAGCGTCGCGCCCTCCGCGGCGAAACGACGCGCGGCACCTTCGCCGATGCCGGAGGCGGCACCGGTGATCACCACGATCTTGTCATCGAATCTCATCGATCTGTGTCCTGAAGCTTTGGGGGGATACCGCGATGAACGACCGACATGCGTCCGGGTTTCCGTGCTGAATCAAGGAGATCGCCCGTTCTCCCCAACGGCGGACCCTGGCCGGTCTCGCGTGCGTTGATGCGCTCGAACCTGCTTTCCCGGAGATCATCATGCTCGCATCCTTCCTGATGGGCCTTGTCGGTGGCCAGCGCGCGATGACGCCGCTCGCCGCAGTCGCCATCGCCGCCGCTCGTGACGAACTGCCCGCCGACCATGGTGCGCCGAAGCTGCTGTCGCATCCCGTCGTCGCGGCGGGTGCGCTGGCACTCGCGATCGGCGAGATGGCGGGGGACAAGCAGAAGACCGCGCCCGACCGGATCGTCGCGATCGGTCTGGCCGCGCGGTTCGTCACGTCAGCGATCGCGGGCGCGTCGCTCGTCCCGCGGCGGCAGCGGTGGATCGGCGCCGCGGTCGGTGGACTGACGGCGGTCGCGGCGTCCTATCCCGGCTGGCGTGCGCGGATGGCGGCGATGTCGCAGTACGGCCAGACGCCGACGGGGTTCGTCGAGGATGCGGTGGTTCTTGGCGGCGCGGCGGCGATTGTGCGCAACGCGGCGAAGCTCGGCGCGGCCTGACGTCGGAGGCGTATTCCGGGCGGGCGGAAAAGCTGCCATGCGGCGGCGATGATCCGTATCTCGCTCTCTACGCTCGCCTTCGTGTTGATTTCGTCCGGTGGCGCGGTCGCGCAGACGACCGTCGCGCCTGGCGACCAGCCGGCTGACATCGTCGTCACCGGGCGCGGGCTAGCCGATGCGCCCGGCGATCGTGCGTACGACGTCGTCACGATCGATCGCGCACGGATCCAGGCGAACGCGAGCAATCGGCTGGAGAGCGTGCTGGCCGACGTCGCGGGGCTCCAGCAGTTCCGCCGGTCGGATTCGCGCAGTGCCAACCCGACTAGCCAAGGCATTTCGCTGCGCGGGATCGGCGGCAATGCGTCGAGCCGCGCGCTGCTGATCTTCGACGGTGTGCCGCAGGCGGATCCGTTCGGCGGCTGGGTCGCGTTCCCTGCCTATGCGACGGGGCGGCTCGGGCGCATCCGTGTGACGCGCGGCGGCGGTAGCGGGTATCAGGGGCCGGGTGCGCTGGCCGGGACGGTCGAGCTCGAGAGTGCGACGCCGGACCGGGCGGCGCCTTTCCAGGGCAGTGTCGCGTATGGCAGCCGGGATTCGGTCGATGCTCAGGGGTCGGCTGCACTGGTGCGCGGGTCGGGGTTTGCGACCCTGTCCGGCGCTTACGCGCGGGGGGATGGCTTCACCCCGACCGTCGAGGAGAGCCGGGGGATCGTCGATCGCGCCGCGCCGTACGAGCAGGCGTCGGGGGCGTTGCGGACCGTGGTCGGGATCGGTGCGAAGACCGAATTACAGATGAATGCGAGCGCGTTCACCGATCGGCGCGACCGGGGCAGCGACTTCACCGACAACAAGAGCGAAGGCGCGGATGCGAGCGTCCGGCTCGTCGGGCGCGGGCGCTGGGGCTATTCAGCGCTGGCATATCTGCAGACCCGGGCGTTCGCGAGCAGCTTCAACAGCATCAGTGCCGCGCGGACGACCGCGATCCAATCGTTGAATCAGTATAATACGCCCGCGACCGGGCTTGGCGGACGGATCGAGATCGCGCCGCCGCTGGGCGAGAGCATTACGCTCCGTCTGGGCGCGGATGTTCGCGATGTCAGCGGCAAGACGCAGGAGCTGTACACGTTCGTCAACGCAGCGCCGACGCGGCGGCGCGAGGCCGGCGGGCGCACGACGACGACGGGTGTGTTCGCGGATGGGAGTCTTCTCGCGGGCGACTTCACGTTCAGCCTGGGTGGCCGGGTCGACTGGTGGTCGATCGACGGTGGCTATCTGTCCGAACGGCCGCTGGCGGGCGGCGCTGCGTTGACCAATCTGCGCTATGCCGATCGCGATGGCAGCGAGACGACCGGCCGGGCGGGCGTAGCGTATCAGCCGGTCGAGGCGATCACGTTGCGCGCGGCCGGGTATCGCGGGTGGCGCCTGCCGACGCTCAACGAGCTGTATCGGCCATTCCGCGTCGGCAACGATGCGACCGCGGCGAACGCACTGCTGTCGCCGGAGCGGCTGACCGGGGTCGAGGGCGGGGTGACGCTGACGCCTGCGCCGGGCGTGAGCATTGCCGCGACCTATTTCTACAACCGGCTGAAGGATGCGGTGGCGAACGTCACGACGACCAATCCGCCGCAGGTGTTGCCGGGTGTCACCACCTACCGTGTTCGCCAGAACCTCGACGCGATCCGCGCGCATGGGTTCGAGCTGGATGCGGCGTATCGACCCGGTCCGATTGGCGTGCAGGCGTCGTGGTCGCATACGAATTCGACGGTCGAGGGTTCGGGGATCACGGCTGCGCTGGACGGCTTGCGACCGGCGCAGACCCCGCGCGATCAGGTATCGGGGACGGTCGACTGGCGGCGCGACGCGGCGGCGCTGTCGCTGACGGTGCGGCATATCGGCCAGCAGTTCGATGACGACCAGAATACGCGGGTGCTCGATCCGGCGACCACGCTGGATGCGTATGCGGCGCTGCCGATCCTGCGATCGCTGGTGGCTGAACTGCGCGGAGAGAATCTGTTCAATGAGCGCGTCGAGGCAGGGATCAGCGGCGCGAACATTGTCGAGCGCGCCATGCCGAGGACGATCTGGGTCGGGCTGCGATACGGGCTTCGGTAAGAGTCAATCCGCCCGCAGCCAGGGAAAGAAAGACAGCATGTTTCCCCGCGAAGGCGGGGACCCAGACTGGGCTCCCGCCTTCGCGGGAGAACAAGGAAGGGAAAGCGACGTCCCGACTAACACGCCACCTCCCCGGCGGAGGCCGGGGCCTAGTTGGCGAGGTCGCAGTAACGACGGACCACGCGCAGTTAGCGACGTTTCCCAACTGGGCCCCGGCCTCCGCCGGGGAGGTGCGATGGGCTGTGCCAACCCTACCTCAGCGCGCGCTATCGCGGGTCGATGCTCCTTATCCCCCGCGTTGACCCGTGTCTGGCGCACGACTAATGCCACCCCCGTGAAGGGTTCCCGGCAACGGGATCAAAAGGGAAGTCGGTGCGCGGCCGGGTCGTCACGATCCAAATCCGCAAGACCGGCGCTGTACCCGCAACTGTGACCGGATAGCGGCCACCCCTAATATGCCACTGGGTCTCGACCTGGGAAGGCGGGGTGGGCGCGGCGACCCGGAAGCCAGGAGACCTGCCCCTCACGGTCGATCCACTGCGCGGGCGGGTGTCCGGCGCGGACGAGTGCTCCGGTCTTGCCGGGTTTCCTCGAGCGAGAGACGTCTGGCCGCCCGGCGAATGGTCGCTGGCGGTTCTGGTTAGGACGCAGCCGATGACGAAATTCTTCCTTCTCCTGAGTGCCGCGGCGATCGCATCGCCCGCCTATGCGCAGGACATTCCCGACGCCGACGCCCCCGAAATCGTCGTCACCGCGACCCGCGCGGCGCAACCGCTGAGCGAGATCGGCCAAGCCGTGACCGTGATCGACCGCGCCGAGATTGAGCGCCGCCAGACCACCATCGTCTCCGACCTGCTCGCGACCACGCCCGGCGTCACTGTCACGCGCAACGGCACAGTCGGCGCACTGACCAGCGTCCGCATCCGCGGTGCCGAGGCGGACCAAACGCTCGTCGTGATCGACGGCGTGCGCGTCAACGATCCGTCGTCGACCGGCGGCGGATTCAACTTCGGCAACCTCCTGTCGAGCTCGGTCGAGCGGATCGAAATCTTGCGCGGCCCGAACTCTGTGCCGTGGGGCAGCCAGGCGATCGGCGGCGTCGTCAACATCATCACCGCCGCGCCGACCGAAGGCGTGCAGGCGCGCGCCAACGCCGAATATGGCTATGCCGACAGCGTGTTCGCGAGCGCGGGCGTGTCGGGCAAGTCGGGGCCGGTGTCCGGATCGCTGACCGGCGGATATCTGCGCACCGATGGCATCTCGTCCGCGGCCAGCGGCACCGAGCGCGACGGCTATCGCCAATATGGCACGACCGGGCGGGTCGGCGTCGAGTTCGCGCCGGGCATCGGCCTCGACCTGCGCGGCTATTTTGCCGACAGCAAGGTCGACATCGACGACGGTTTCGACCCGAAGACGTTCGTGGTCGCGGACAGCCTTGCCTACGGCACCACGCAGGAGCTGTACGGCTATGCTGGCCTACATGCGAACCTCGCCGATGGCCGGTTCAACAACCGCGTGGCGTTCACGATCGCCGATATCAACCGCGACAATTACTCGCAGCCCGGCGGGGATGTGACGTTTCTCGGCCGCGGCCGCAGCGAACGCTACGAGTATCAGGGCGACTTCCGTCCGCTCGACCAGATGCGCGTCGTCGCCGGCGTCGAGCGCGAGAACAGCCGCTTTAACGACGGCTTCACCTTCGCGCATACCGGCATCACCAGCGTCTACGGTCAGCTGATCGTCAAGCCGCTCTCCATCCTCACGATCACGGGCGGCGTCCGCAACGACGACCATGACGATTTCGGCAGCCACACGACGTTTGGCGCGAACGCTGCACTGGCGTTGCGCACCGGCACCACCGTCCGCGCGAGCTATGGCGAGGGCTTCAAGGCACCGACCTTGTACCAGCTCTTCTCCGAATACGGGAACCGTGGCCTCGCTCCAGAGACCGCGCGCAATTTCGATATCGGCGTCGAACAGGCGTTCCTCGGCAACCGGGTCCGCACAGGCGTCACCTATTTCAATCGCCGCACGCGCAACCAGATCGACTTCCGCGATTGCAGCCCGACCGAGCTGGAGACGCCCAATTCGATCTGCGCCAAGCGCCCGTTCGGCGTCTACGACAACGTCGCGCGGGCCGAAGCGGACGGCGTCGAATTCACGCTCGCGCTGCGCCCGGTCGACGCGCTGACGCTGACCGCAAACTACAGCTATATCGATACGGAGAACCGCTCTATCGGGGACAATTTCGGCAATGATCTCGCGCGCCGCCCCAAGCAGACCGCGAGCGTCGACGCCGATTACCGGTTCGCGTTCGGCCTCTCCGTTGGCGGCACCGTGACGATGGTCGGCGACAGCTTCGACGAGGCGAGCAATACCACGCGTCTCGACGGCTATGCGCTGGCCGGCGTGCGTGCGGAACTGCCGATCGGGGAGCGGTTCGCGGTCTATGGCCGCATCGATAACCTGACCGACTCGCGGTACGAGACGATTGCGGGCTACGGCAATTACGGCCGCGCGGCCTATGGCGGCGTGCGGTTGCGGCTGAAGTGAGGCGTGGGGCGATCCTCCTCGCGCTCCTGCTCGGGGGCTGCGCAAAACCCCCTGGCGCGGGAGTAGGCGGGGGGATCGTCTCGACCAATCCGTGCGTGGATTCGGTGCTGGTCCGCATCCTGCCGCCTGCACGGATCGCCGCGATCAGCCATTATTCGCAGGATCCCTCCGCGACCTCGATCTCGATCGCCGTCGCGCGCAGGTTTCGCGGGATCGCCGGGACCGCGGAGGAGGTGATCGCGCTCCACCCCGATCTGGTCATCGCCAGCACCTACACGCCGCCCGCGACGCAGGCGGCGTACGCGCGCGCCGGTTTGAAGACGTTGCTGGTCGGCATCCCCGACTCGATCGCGGAGAGCCAGGCGCAGGTCACGCAGATCGCCCAAGCGGTCGGTGCGCCCGTGGGCGGAGCGCGGATCAACGCGGAAATCGACCGGGCGGTGACGCGCTGGAGCCGCGAGGACGGCGCTTCGCCGAGCGCGTTGCTCTATATCAGCGGCGATCTCGCGACCGGGGGGAGCACGTTGCTGAACGACATGATGACGCGCGTCGGCTTCCGCAACGCCGCCGCGAGCTACGGCCTGACGCACACCGGCACGCTATCCGCCGAGACGATCGTGACGCAGCCGCCCGCCGTCGTGATGGCCCCTGAACGCGCCAGCCGTGGCACGACACTGCGCCGCCGCCTGCTGCCGAACACGCCGCAAGCCGTCTTCCCGCGCGTCCTGATCAATTGCGGCGGGCCTACCATCGCGCCTGCGCTCGAACGCCTCGCCGCGATCCGGGCGGGGCTGTGATGCGACACGCATACGACAACCACCCCGGCGGAGGCCGGGGCCCAATTGGAGTAGCCGAGGTAACGGAGTGCTGCGCGCCGTCACGACCGTCCCCCAATTGGGCCCCGGCCTGCGCCGGGGTGGTGGCGGTGGTTGGTATGGGCGAGGAGGCGCTCTTATGACACGCACGCCTAAACTCCTCGCGCTCGGCCTGCTCGTAGTCTTTCTGTTCGTCCTGTCGCTGGGTTGCGGGAAAGTATGGGTGCCGCTCGACGCCTGGTTCTCGATCGACCCGCGCTGGTGGATCATCATCGAGCTCCGCCTGCCGCGCGCAGTGCTCGGGCTCGCGCTCGGCGCAACGCTCGGCCTGTCGGGGGCGGTGCTGCAAGGCTATCTCCGCAACCCACTCGCCGACCCGGCAGTCGTTGGCGTATCATCGGTCGCGGCGCTCGCAGCGGTTGCGGCGATCGTGTTTGGGCTCGGCTCCGGCCCCGCGATCTTCGCCGCCGCGATGCTCGGCGCAGGCGGCGCGGTCGCATTGCTCGCCGCGCTGACGTGGCGGTCGCCGAGCGCGATCACCTTCATTCTCGCGGGCACGGTGCTGTCGAGCCTCGCCGGCGCGCTGACCGCGTTCCTGATCTCGATCGCGCCGAACCCCTATGCGGTCGCCGAAGTGATCGACTGGATCATGGGCGCGCTGACCGATCGCGGCTGGGATGACGTGACGCTCGCGCTGCCGCCAATGGCGGTCGGTGCGGTGCTGCTGTTGCTCACTGGCCGCTCGCTCGATGCATTGGCGCTGGGCGAGGCGGCGGCGCGGTCGCTCGGGACACGCATGGGCCGTGTTCGGTTGCTGGTCGTGCTCGGCACCGGCCTCGTCGTCGGTGCAGGGGTCGCAGTTACCGGCGTGATCGGGTTTGTCGGGCTGGTCGTACCGCACCTCCTGCGGCCGATCTTCGGCCACCGCCCGAGCGCCTTGCTACTCCCCTCCGCGCTCGGTGGAGCGGCGCTCGTGCTCGCTGCCGACAGCCTCGTCCGTCTTGCCCCCGGTGCTGGTGAAATCCGGCTCGGCGTCGCGATGGCGATGATCGGCGCGCCGTTCTTCCTCGGATTGCTGGTCAGGGAAAGAGGTCGCGCATGGATCTGATCATCGACGCACTGGGCGTGAAGCTCGGCAAGCGCGCTGTTCTTAGCGACGTCTCTGCACATCTCCGCCCCGGCCGCGTCACCGCGATCCTCGGCCCCAATGGCGCCGGCAAGAGCACGCTCATCAAGGCGGCCGCCGCGCTCGTCGATCGCAGCACCGGCAGCGTCCGCCTCGATGCGCAGGACGTCGCCAGTATGGACCCGCGCGCCCGAGCCCGTTCGGTCGGCTATCTCCCGCAGGACGCGACCGTGCATTGGAACATCGTAGCTCGCGACGTCGTCGCATTAGGCCGCCTGCCACATCTCGGCGCGCATGCTGCTCCATCGCTCGAAGATCATGCCGCCGTCGACCGCGCGATGCACGATACCGAGACGATTCATTTCGCGGATCGCCCGGTCGGCGAACTCTCCGGCGGCGAGCGCGCCCGCGTCCTGCTTGCACGCGTATTGGCCGGCGAACCGCGCTGGTTGCTCGCCGACGAACCGCTCGCGAGCCTAGACCCCTCGCACCAGATCGGTCTGCTCTCCCGCCTGCGCGCTTATGCGGCCGGCGGGGCAGGGGTGGCGATAGTCCTCCACGACCTCGTCCAGGCACAGCGCGCGGCAGACGATGCGCTGGTGATCGCAGAGGGGCGGTGCGTTGCATTCGGTCCGGTCGCCGAGGTGATGACCGCGGACATGCTCGCCCACGTGTTCGGCGTCCGCGTCGCCCCGTTAGACGATGGAGGCCGGAACTTGCTGGTCCCGGTCGGCCGCGTCGCGGCCGGCTGAACCAAGCGATCCCGCGGCCGCGTCAAGGCCGGCTAGACCGGGCGACCCCGCGGTCGAGCCGAGGCGTGGCGGATGAAAGGTCATCGACGCGCCGCGCCCGCGGCACTATTCCGCGCCGGGTGATCGACATTCCTGCCCCCCTCCGCCTGCGCCTAGACGGCGACGCTCTCGTCCAGAACTGGCGCACACTCGACCGCATGAGCGGCACCGCAGCGTGCGGCGCCGCGGTGAAGGCGAACGGCTACGGCCTCGGCGCGATCGAAGTCGCGCGGCGGTTGGCGGGCGCAGGCTGCCGAGATTTCTTCGTCTCGAACTGGCAGGAAGCCGCCGAACTCGCCCCGCTGGGCCTGACGGTTTCCGTCCTCCACGGCGTCCGCGAAGACGACATGCCCGCCGCGGCCGCCGGCTTCGCCCGACCGGTCCTCAACACCCCGACGCAAGTCGCGCGCTGGAAAGCAGCCGGTGGCAGCGTGTGCGACGTGATGGTCGACACCGGCATGAACCGCCTCGGCATCTCGGCGGATGACGTCGCAAGCGGTCTGCTCGACGGCCTCCAGATCGAAACGCTGATGAGCCACCTGGCCTGCGCCGACGAGGACTCGCCGATGAACGCGGTGCAGCGCAACCGGTTTGCGGCGTTGGTCGGTAGGACGACGGCTAAACGCATGAGCCTCGCAAACTCCGCCGGGATCGCGCTCGATGGCTATGCTTTCGATCTCACGCGGCCGGGGCTGGCGCTTTACGGTGGTGTTCCCCGAGACGAACTGAATGTGATCCAGCAAGTCGTTCGCCCCGAGGCACAGATCCTACAACGTCGTCGTGTCGAGGCTGGCGGGAGCGTCGGCTATAACGCGCGATGGACTGCCAGTACGGAAACCGAAGTCGCAATACTCAATCTCGGCTACGCAGATGGATATCGACGGCATTTCACCAATGTCGGCGCGGCGCTGGCCTCAGGAAGCGTCTTGCCCGTCCTGGGCAGGGTCTCGATGGACCTCGTCGCGATAGCCGTCGACGCTGCCAAGGATCTCGCCGAGGGCGACTGGGTCGTGCTGGACTATGCTCTGCCGACCAGCGCCGCAGCCTCCGCGCTCTCGCAATACGAACTGTTGACTGGTCTTGGCCAACGGTTCGATCGGCTATGGTCGTCTAGCTGATCGTCCACGGATCAATCGGTTCCGCACGAATCCAGCGCGTAGCCAGCCATTTGGCTCCCTGCGTGACGGGCAAGCCCGCGTGCTGGCTGGATTGGTCGATCGCGCCGTCCTTGGTCAGCGTCTTGAACATGATCGCGTCGCCACCCCGTGGCGTAACCTTGAGGTTACTGGCGGGAAAATGCGTTTCGCCGCCGCGATACCCTTCGTTCAGATAGATCAGCACGGTTGTGATGCGTTGGTTCACGGCACCCTGGATCGTGTCCAGATGAAGACGGTATTGTTGTCCGGGCCGATACCGCAACACGGTAAGCGGTTCGCCCTGTGCGATATCCGTACCGCTCGCGGTGGCGATGCGCTGGTTCAGCGCGCGAACGACAAGGTCCTCGCGCGCTGGCCCGATCGCGGTTCCATCCGATGTCCGGATGGGATGCGCGATCCAGCGGCCAGTGCGGGGATCGATGACGCGTGCGGGCTCCAGCATCTCTGCTGCGACACCGGCGAGGTGCGCGCACTCCGCCGGAGTGAAGAATTTTGGAAAGCGGATCACGTCGGGCGTCTCACTAAGCGTTTCCGACACGGGCATCGCGACCGGTGCGCCCGCGGCGTCGATGGCCATGGCCTGGATCAGCGTCAATTGCGCCGCTGCAACCGGATCGTGGAGCGCGGCAGTTCGCAGCAGAGCCACTGCCGTCGGCCAGTCCGATTGGCCGCCGCTACCGTTGGCCGTCAACGCAATTTCCATTAGCGCGGCATCGACATGGCCGATCGAAACGGCTTGAGTCAGTAGCGCGCGGGCGCGGACGAGGTCTCTGGGGACGACGTCACCGATAAGATGCCACACCGCCAGCTGCATCACCGCATCGACGTCGCGTCGACGTGCGGCCGTGTTCAGCAAGGCAAGTGCATCCGTGACTGCACCCGATGCAACAAGACGATTCGCTTCGGCGACAGCTGTGTGTGGCATCGTGAACCTTATCCGTTATCTACGGCAAAAAAAGAACCGGGAGCATCGCCCCCGGTTCTCTTTCATCAGAAATCGGCGTTCGATTAAATCAGAACTTCGCCGATACACCCGCGTAGAAGAAGCGGCCACGGTTGTCGTAGATACCCGAGCCTGCGCCGACGCCGGTAAGGCCATAAGGCGGCTTCTTGTTGCCGATGTTGTTCACGCCCACATTGAAGTTGAACTTCTCGTTCACATCATAGCCCGCGCGAACGTCGCTGTAGGTGACGATGGGATACTGCTTGAGATCCGCATAATCGGGGTTCTGTGCAGGCTCGCCATTGACCGAGTTATAGTCCTCGAACGTGTTCAGGTACATTTTGTCGAGCCAGCGGAAGGTGTAGCCGACCGAGAACCCACCGAACTTAGCGTCGGCACCGATGTTGAACGCGTCCGAAGGGTCGCCCAGTTCGCCGGTGATGACGTTCTTGAAGTTGGGACGTGCCGGATCGGTGAAGCTGTCGCGCTGGATAACATGCGTCCAGACGCCCTTCACGCTTGCCTGCATGAACCCGAAATCGCGATCGAACGAGATGTTCGTGTCGATCCCGCGCGCCTTCAGCTTGGCGTAGTTCTGCGGCGAATCCTGGTATGACCCTTCCAGGATACGGAATGCCTGCTCGCCGCGCGGCCCACCGTCGGCACCGGCACGCTTAAAGAGTGCGCAGAACTGATTGTCGAGCGACGCAGCGTCATAGCACGCATTCAGTGCCTGCTGGACGGTCGGCGAGGTGATCACGTCGTCGACGGTGATGTCGTAATAATCGACCGATACCGACAGGCCGCGGAGATAGCTCGGACGATACACGCCGCCGAGAGTCAGCGACTTCGAGCTTTCCGCCTTCAACGCGCGATTGCCGCCGCTGACGATCTCGAGCGACGAGGTGTAGACATAGTCGTAGTTCGCTGGACGCCCTTGCGCGGCGCAGTTGGCCGCACGGGTCGCCGATCCAGTGTTGATGTTACGCGTCGAGCAGGGATCGTTTGGCGCCGGGGTGAAGTTCTGGCCGGGCACCGAATAGGTTTCCCCCAGGTATGGCGAACGGACGGCCTTCGAATACGACCCGCGGAGCAGCAGGTCGTTCATTGGGCGCCACGAAACGTCGCCGCTATAGGCGTACACGGTACCCACCGAGCCCTTATAGTCCGCGACGCGGCCCGAACCGTGAAGCGTCAGTTCCTTCAGCAGGAACACGTCCTTGACCAGCGGCACCGAGACTTCGCCGAACGCTTCCTTCACTTCGAAGGCAGGCGAGGAGAACGAGGGCAGGGCATTGTAGAAGGCGTAGCCGGCCTGGGTGAAGGGATCCAGATCGTAGGAAAGCGTCTCGCGACGGTATTCACCACCCAGCGAGAAGGCGATCGGGCCACCGGGTAGCTCGAACAACTGCCGCAAATTGCCCGACACATAGCCGCTGGCAACGAACTGCGTAGCCTTGCCGTCGGCCGTTGTCGGCGTGACCAAATAGGCCTTGGTGGCATCGCTGACGCTGCCCTGGCCGAACGGGTTGAGCGGAACGCAGGCGGCGATGTCCGCGGCGAGCTGCGCCGGGTTGCCACCGCGATCGGTACCCGCATAGGCCGGGTTGATCTGCGAACGGCAGACGATCTGGCCCGCCGCATTCAGCGCGGTATCGTTCGCTAGCAGGAAGCGCTGACGGTTGACGTTGCCGGAGATGACGTTGCGCTCTTTATGCTCGCCATAGTTCGCCGAGATCTCGTAGTTCCAGTCGGTGTTGAATTCGCCGCGAACGCCGACAACGGCCCGATACGTCTCGCGCTTGATGCGCTCGTCACGCGTGCCGAGATCGAGATAGTTGCGACGCAGGGAGAACCGATACGTTCCCGCGGCGATCTGCGCGAGCGACAAATTGCGGTTGGCGATTCCCGCTGCTGTCGTCCCATAGGCGGTTCCCGTGTTCGGATTGACGCCCGAATTGACGGCAGCGGTCAGCTGCGACGTCAACGTCGCGCGGGCTTGCGCGTTCAGATACGGGTTGTCGAGGCGGATGCCTTCGCGATTAACCGTGCCCGACGCAGTGCCAGTGCCCGATCCGTACGAGCGGTCGTTGAGCCCCGCGACGGAGATGCCATCGGCCAGCGTCTGCCCCTGTGAAAAGAACGGGCCGCTTTGTGAGCCGAAGGCATCCGTCCGAACATATTTCGCTTCGATGAACGGGACGAAGGCAGGAGAAATCTCGTAATGACCGATCGCGTTGAACGCATAGCGCTTGACGTCGGGCGACAGCACCAGAAGACGGTCTTCGCGGCTGGTCGTGCCGTTGCCGCCGATGAAGCTGCCGTTCGGGCCGAGACCAACCCGCAAGCCGGTCTGGTTGGCTAGGGTGCCGTTCGGCTGGAACAGCGAGGAGCAAGTGAAGGACGAGCCGACCGCGTCGACGCCGCAGGGCGCGTTTGCCGTGTTAGCGTACCGGACACCAACCTGACCACCGAGCGAAATCGTCGAACTGCGGATGTCGCGGTAGAAGACGCGATCCTTCACATCGTCCGACGACGCGCCGACATCGGTATCGACGATGACGAAGGCGTCGTTCTGGCGGATGTTCGGACGACCCGACCCATAATAATCCTGCTGGTGCGCAAATTCCGCGTTCACCGCGAAATTACCGCGACCATCGGCAAAGTTGGTGCCGGCGACTGCGGCGATATACTGGTTGCCGGCATCGCCATATTTGCTGATGCCGCTCTGGCCATGCAGCTTCAGGCCTTCGAAATTGTCCTTTAGGATAAAGTTGACGACGCCGGCGATCGCGTCCGATCCGTAGATCGACGAGTTACCGCCGGTAACGATGTCGACGCGATCGATCAGATCGGTCGGCAGCGTATTGATGTCGACGGCGTTACCGTTGTTGATGATGTCTGCAGTGACCTGACGGCGCCCGTTGATCAGCACGAGCGTGCGTGACCGACCCAGGCCACGAAGATCAAGGAAATTCAGGCCGCGGGTACCGATGCCCGACGTCGAATTCTGCGAACCCAGCGAACTCCGCAACTGCGGCAAGTCGTTAAGCACGTCACCCACCGAAATGCGCCCGCTCTGGAAGATTTCTGCCGCCGATACGGTTGTGATCGGAACGGGGGAGTCGTCGTTCGCCCGGCGAATACGCGAGCCCGTTACAAGGATCTCCTCGCTGGTCGAGTCAGCTTTGTCCTGAGTCGGGGTGATTGCCGTCGTTGTGGTCGCAGGGTCTGCGCCCACCTGAGCGAAGGCCGATGCCGGCAACAAAACCGCGCCCGTCGCGAGGATCGTGGCAGATAAAAAGTCGCGTGTTCTAGACAATTAATGTCCCCCGTTTACCGGCACTTTTGCCGTTATGGGTGACATACAGCCCGCATTGGGGCGAACTCGCAAGCCTGTGTTCAGGTTCAGGCAGTCCACCTTGTACGTTTGCAATCGGATGTGACAAAATCGTCACAATTCATCACACGCGAAAGCGCTATCGATACAAAATTACGCGATTCTGGGGTCTTACCGCTCGATACACATGGCAATCCCCATTCCGCCGCCGATGCACAGCGTCGCCAGCCCGCGTTTCGCATCGCGCTTTTGCATCTCGTAGATCAGCGTCGTCAGGACGCGAGCGCCGCTGGCGCCGATCGGGTGGCCGATCGCGATGGCGCCGCCGTTGACGTTGACCTTCGATGCGTCCCAGCCGAGTTCCTTGCCGACCGACAGCGCTTGGGCGGCGAAGGCTTCGTTAGCCTCGATCAGGTCGAGGTCGGCGAGCGTCCAGCCGGCCTTCTCCAGCGCGCGCCTTGTGGCGGGGACGGGGCCGATGCCCATGATCGACGGGTCGACGCCGGCCGAGGCCCAGCTCTTGATCGTCGCGAGGATGGTCGAGCCGCGGCGTTCGGCTTCGTCGCGGCGCATCATCACGAGCGCGGCGGCGCCGTCGTTGAGGCCGCTCGCGTTGGCGGCGGTGACCGTACCGTCCTTCTTGAACGCGGGTTTCACGCCCGAGACGCTCTCGATCGTCGCGCCGGCGCGGATGTATTCGTCGTCGGTGACCACGGTGTCGCCCTTGCGGCCCTTGATCGTGACGAGCGCGATCTCGTCCTTGAAGCGCCCCGAACCGCGCGCGGCCTCGGCCTTGTTCTGCGAGGCGACCGAGAAGGCGTCCTGCTCGCCGCGCGTGACCTGGTATTGCTCGGCCAGGTTCTCGGCGGTGATGCCCATGTGATAGCCGTTGAAGACGTCGGTCAGGCCGTCGCTGACCATCGTGTCGACGAGGCTGAGATTACCCATCTTCTGGCCGCCGCGGATCGACTGCGCGTGCGCGGAGAGCGACATCGATTCCTGGCCGCCCGCGACGACGATGGTGGCATCGCCGGTCTGGATCGCCTGGGCGGCGAGTGCGACGGCGCGAAGGCCCGAGCCGCAGACCTGGTTGACGCCCCAGGCGGGGATTTCCTTGGGCACGCCGGCGGCCATCGAGGCCTGGCGGGCGGGGTTCTGGCCTTGGGCCGCGGTAAGAACCTGGCCGAGGATCACTTCCGAGACGTCTTCGCCGGCGACGCCCGCCTGTTCGAGCGCGGCTTCGATTGCGATGCGGCCGAGCTCGTGCGCGGGTACGCTCGCGAACGCGCCCAGGAAGCTGCCGACGGGGGTGCGCTTGGCGGCGGTGATGACGACGTCGTGGGGGTTCAGGTCGGTCATGTCGGGATCCTCTATGGTTGGACCCCATGTAGGTCAGCCGAGCGCGGCGATCCAGTTGGCGAGCGGTTCCCACAGGCGCGAGCGAGCGGAGCGGCCGACGATCATGCCGACATGGCCTGCGCCGAGATCGCGGCGGTCGGCGAGACCGATCGCGGTGGCGGCGGGGACGATGCGGTCGCTGAGCGAGACGAACTCGACCGTGGGGCAGGCTAGTGTGAGCGGATCGACGGGGGTGCCGGCGATGACCCAGCCGCCTTTGCCGGGCAGGTCGTTGGCGATGCAGTCCTCGAACAGCGAGGCGGCGGCGGCGTAGGGGAGGGGGGCGCCAGCGTTCGCCCAGTCCTCGAGCCGGACGAATGCGCGTGCTGCGTCGCTGTCTGGGGCGAGATCGGCGAAGGCTTCGTATTTGGCGATCGTGCGCGCAGGGTCGAGTTGCCAGAAGCCGGCTTGGAGCACTTCCATCGGGAGGACACCGAGCATCGCCGCGGCGGGCTGGACCGCAGCCCAGGTCGCGGCGAGCGTGGGGCGGCCCTCGCCGTAGCCTTCGAAGTGCCAGGGGGCGGCGATCGTCGCGACACCGGGGGTGGGCGTGATCGCAGCGGCGCCCAGTGCGAGCGTACCGCCGAGGCAATAGCCGACCAGTACCGGCGGCTCGGGGAGTGCCTGGAGCAGCGGGACGAGCAACCGCTCGACATGCGCCGCCAGATCGAGGTCGCGGTCGGCGTCGCCGGGTGATCCCCAGTCGACCAGCCAAACGTGGAATCCTTGCTGGGCGGTCCATTGCACCAGCGAAGACTCGGGCGAATGATCGAGGATATCGGGCGGGTTTATCAACGATGGGACGAACACGACGGGTCGCCCTTCGCCGCCATAGTCGCGCAACGCGACCCGGCCAGCGCGGTGGATCGCAGGCCGCGGAACGGGGCGTTCCCCTCGCGGTGCCCCCTGATAAGCGCGCAATCCCGCTAGCGCGCGGGCCATGCGTTCCGGCGATGCTGCAGTCTCGTTGCGCAGCACGGAAAGGAACAAGGGTAAGGGCCTCGGACCTTGTTGCGGTGCGTCATCAAAGACTGTAGCCTCCGTTTCAAACATAAGACGGGGGATCCATGAAGAAGCAAAAGGCTGCCGACGGAATCGTCATCATCAAGAAGTACGCCAACCGGCGGCTCTATAACACCGAGTCGTCATCCTACATCACGCTCGATCATCTCGCGACGATGACTCGCGAGGGGCGCGACTTCAAGGTGGTCGATGCGAAGACCGACGAGGACATCACGCACAACGTCCTGACGCAGATCATCATGGAGGAGGAGAGCCGCGGCGAGACGATGATGCCGGTGAACTTCCTGCGCCAGCTGATCTCGATGTACGGCGATTCGATGCAGACGATGGTGCCCGGCTATCTGGAGGCGTCGATGGACAGCTTCCGTCGCAATCACGACCAGTTCAAGTCCGCAGTCGAAGGCGCGTTCGCGAACTCGCCTTTCGCCGACATCGCCAAGCGCAACCTCGAGATGTTCGACGCCGCAACACAGGCGATGACGCCGCCCGCACCTGCGCCTGCACCCGCCGCCAGCAAGGACGACGAGATCGCTGCGCTGCGCAACGAACTCGCCAAGTTGCAGGAAAAGGTCGAGAAGCTCGGCTGAACGATTGGACTGATGGGGGCGTCGGTGTTGTGGGGTGCGAGCGGTGGCTTGGCGGCGCTGGCGGTGATCGCGGGACTTGGTGAGCGTCGCAGGCGACGGCGGCGCGATCCGGATTCGGTTGGCTGGGTCGACTGGCCGACGGTCCAGATGCTGGCGTTGATCGCGTTGGCGATAACGGTCGGGCTGGCGATCAAGAGCTGAGGCTTGCCCTGACGCTGTGCTACTCGGTCACCCAATACCATGACGCGACCAGTTTTATACCGGCGGATGGGTTCAGTAGAAGCGTCGCAGGGTAAGTTCCCGTGTCGTGCCGTCGCACAGGCCGAGCGAAACGACGCGGCCGGGCGTGCCCGCAGACCATGACGCGATCGGGTTCGATGCATATTCGCTTGTGACGGGCGTGCCGTCGATCGTGCAGATCAGGTCGCCGTCCTTCCAGCCGGCTGCGGCCGCCGGTCCGCCGCGCATGACGTGGAGGATCTTCAGCCGATCCTTCTCGATGCCGAGGAGCAATCCGCTGGTCGACCGGAGAGGCGGCCGATCGGCTTTGGGGCCCGGGTCGAGCACCATCCGGCGCGCACCGGGATCGAGTAGGACGCGGTAGTTCTGCAGGAAGCCCGAGCCGATCCGGCCGGCGGCACCGATCGACTGCGAGAAACCGCCGGCGGGTTCGATCCGAACTTCGACCGAGCGTGCCGTCATCGCGCCGACGTGGAGATCCGGGACGATCGCGAGGCCACTGACTGCTGCGCCTGCGAGCCCGAACGCGATCGCCGTGGTCGATGGCACTCCCATCGCGGCGGCCTTCCAGCCGGCCTCGGTGACGGTGATCGAGGAGCCATCGCCGGTGTCGACGATCATTGGCGCCAGTCGCCGGTCGCCGAGCGTGGCGGCGCTTTCGTACACGCTGCGCTCGGACGAGAGGCGCAAGGGGGCCGTCGCACCCTTGAACGGCAGGCGGCCCGAGCGGATCAGGCGAAAGCGATGCGCGGCGTAATCTATGTCAAGCGCATGCCCCGCCAGCAGGTCCGCGCCGACGAGCAGGTCGACCGCCGACACGCTGCCGGTCGCGAGCGCGGGGAGGTCGGTGACGGTCACGCCGCCGCCGGTTCTTGCGAGGCCGCCGATCGCAAGGGTGCGGGTCGGCATCCAGTCGAGCTCGACCGATCCGCCGATCGCCTGCGCGCTGCCACCGGCGACGAGTTTCGCGGCATCGACAGCCGGAGAGGCCTTGGCGAGCAGCGTGTAGCTGACTCCGGTGTCTAGGATCGCGGTCACGTCGCGGCCGTCGAGCTGCATCGTGAAGCGGATCTGGTTGCCGGGGGTGAGGTCGAACGGAATCCAGCGCGCCTCCGCATCGGTCGCGAGATGGTAGACGCCGCGGTCGCGTGCGGCGGGGGAGATGGCGGCGGCTGGTGTGGCTTTCGAGGGCTCGCGCGCCGAAACGAAGAGGACCGCGATCAGCGGAACGAGGGTGAGAAGGGCGCGACGCATGTGGCACTGTCCCTAGCGCGTCGGGGGACTGGTACAAGCGGGGCTTTGCAGGGACGGGGTGGGGATCGGTGTGGAATGGTCGCTTGCCGGGCAGTATCCGCTCGGCACTGCCGTCTTTATCTTTATCCCATTCGGCCGGTCTCAGGGGAGCAATATTTGGTCTCCCGCGAACGCGGGGGGCCAGGGTCACAAGCGGGGGGTGTTCGTGACTCTGGACCCCCGCGTTCGCGAGGAAATGGTAGGAGGGCGTGCAGTGGCTTGAACCAGTCTTGCAATCAACTCGACGAACTCGCGTGCCTAGACCAGCCTAGCGAACAGTTCGGGACGCACTCAACGTTCGCAACGGCCGCCTCCGCCGGGGTGGTGACCTACGCCCGGATGATCGGCTTAACAGGGACGGTAACAGTCGGGAGGTCGGCGCAATCAGCGACGCCCCTACAGGCATGCCTCCAAATACGCCTGGTCGAACCCGAACTGCTTTGCTTTCTCCAGCGTATATGGTCGCAGCCCCATCGACCGGTATTCGCCCAGGATTTTCCCGTCGGCCGACTCGTCCATATATTCGAACTTGAACAGCTCCTGCGTGACGATCACCGGGCCTTCCATGCCGATCACCTCGGTGATGTTGGTCACCCGGCGCGAACCGTCGCGGAGGCGCTTCACCTGGATGATCAGCTCGACCGAATCGGCGATCTGGCGCGAGATCGCTTCCTTGGGCACCTTGATGTCGGACATCATCACCATGTTCTCCATACGCGCGAGCGCCTCGCGCGGGGAGTTGGCGTGGAGCGTGCACATCGAGCCGTCGTGACCGGTGTTCATGGCGGCGAGCATGTCAAAACACTCGGAGCCACGAATTTCGCCCAGGATGATCCGGTCCGGCCGCATGCGCAGCGCGTTCTTGACCAGATCGCGGATCGAGATCTCGCCCTGGCCCTCCAGATTAGCGGGGCGCGTTTCGAGCGGGAGCCAGTGCGGCTGTTGCAGGCGAAGTTCGGCGGCGTCCTCGATCGTCAGCACGCGCTCGCCGGGGTCGATCATCTTCGACAGCGCGTTGAGCATCGTCGTCTTGCCCGAGCCGGTACCGCCCGAGATGACGACGTTGAACCGCGACGCCCCGGCGATCTTCAGCGCGGTCGCCATCTTCGGCGACATGCTGCCGAACCCCGCCATCATGTCGAGCGTGATCGGTTTGGCGGAGAATTTACGAATCGAGATCGCGGTGCCGCGCAAGCTCAGCGGCGGCACGATCACGTTGACGCGCGAGCCGTCCTTCAGGCGCGCATCGGCAAGCGGTGAGGTCTGGTCGACGCGACGGCCAACCGAATTGACGATGCGTTGCGCGATCTGGAACAGATGCTCCTCGTCACGGAACTGGATCGGCGCGAGTTCGAGCTTGCCCTTGCGCTCGACATAGGTCTGGTCGGGGCCGTTCACCATGATGTCGGTGATGTTCGGATCGGCCAGCAATTCCTCGAGCGGCCCAAGCCCGAGCAGTTCGTCGACCAGCACCTTCTCGAGCGCAAACTGTTCGCGGCGGTTGAGCGTCAGCTTCAGTTCGGCGAGCACCTCACCGATGATCGGGCGGAATTCCTCGGCGAGCTCGTCCTTACCGAGCGTCGCCGCAGCCTCCGGATCGACGCGTTCGAGCAGGCGCGGGAGGACCTGTTCCTTGATCTTGTGGATCGACTGTTCGAAGCCCTCGACCTTGCTGTTGCCGGCCTCGCCGCTCGCGTTCTGTCGATCCGACAGTCGCTGCATGGCGTCGAGCTGTCCGGCGGGCATCGTGCCCGAGGCGAATCCGTCGGTTTCCCCCGGCATTGGCAGCGAATCGATCGGCGGGAATTGGGCACCCCCCTCGGGTTCCGCGCGCGCCACGGGATTGCTGCCCGAGCTTCCCTGCATCGGACGCGCGACGCCGAATGCGGGACGGGCCGACTGCCCCCCGCTGATGCCATTACGACGCCCGAATGCGCTCATGCCTGTATCCCTGGATGAATGCCGACCGGGTTAGGCGCCAAGCCTTGATAATTTGCTAACCAAAACAGGCGTGTGAAAGGGCCGCTGTCGCGCGGTGCGATGGTCAGGGTTGATCGCCGCCGCGAACTCCCCGAAGGCAGGCACATGATCCGCCTGCTGCTTCTTCTCGCGCTCACCTTCGGGTTGGCGAGCTCCGCATCTGCGGACGACATCGCCGCCACCGGGCGCGGCGTCGTGCGCGTCGTGACGATCGCGGTGGTCGACGACCAGGTGGTCGGCTTCGGCCATGGCAGCGGCTTTGCGATCGCGCCCAACCGGATCGTCACCAACGCGCACGTCGTCGATCTCGCCGAGCGCTATCCAGACAACGTCGTCGTCGGCATCGTCCCGACCGAGGGCAGCAAATCCTACCAGGGCAAGGTGATCGCGTATGATTCGCAGCGCGACCTGGCGCTGATCGAGTTCACCGGTGCGCGCCTGCCGCCAAGCGCGCTGTATACCGGTCCGATGACCGAGGGCGATCCGGTGGTGTCGCTCGGCTTTCCGGGGAACGTTGACCTGGCGACGGCGCGGTCGGCGGCGGATTATATCCGGCCGATGACGCCGGTGCGGTCTGAGGGCGTGCTCTCCGGGCGCCGTGTGTTAAGCAGCGTCGAGGTGCTTCTTCACACGGCGAGCATCGCACGCGGCAATTCGGGTGGGCCGCTGCTCGACCGGTGCGGGCGGGTGATCGGGGTGAACTCGGCGATCACGCGCGGCGAGGAGGGCGACTCGACGTTCGGGTTCGCGATTGCGGATACCGAACTCGCGGGCTTCCTCCACGATGCAAAACAGCCTTACGCGTCGATCGGGACGGGGTGCACCTCGATCGAGGATCGCTTGCGGCAGGACGCCGACGCGGATGCGCGGGCGACCGCCGATGCGGCATCCGCCAAGCGCGATGCAGCGACGCAGGATGCGATGACACGCGAGGTCGCACTGGAGAAGGCGCGGACCGAGGCCGGGCGGGCGCGGGAGAACGTCATGGCGCTTGCCGGGCTGCTGCTGGTGGCAGGAGCGCTGGTGATCGGGAGCGCGGGGCTGCTCGAATCGCGTGGGCAGAGACGGCAGGCGGTTTGGGCGCTGGGTATCGGCGGGCTAAGCGTGCTGGTCGCGATCGTCGTGTTCGTGCTGCGGCCCTCGGGTGAGGTCGACGTGCCGCTGTCCGCGCTGCCCAAGACGCGGATATCGACGCCCGATGCGGCGCTCGGCAAGCTGATGTGCACACTGATCCCCGAGCGGAGCCGGATCACGATCTCGTCGAGTGAGGATGTGCCGATCGACTGGGGCGCGAAGGGGTGTGTCAACGGCAAGACGCAATATGTCGGCGCGAATGGCCGGTGGGACCGCGTGCTGGTGCCCGATGCCGAGCAGACCGTCTCCGTGCTGTCGTTCGATCCGGCGACGCGCGTCTATTCGAACACGCGCTATCTGATGTCGGCGGCGGGGATGGAGGCGGCGCGGACCGCGCGCGGCGTCGTGCCGAACGTGTGCAACATGGATGAGGCGGCGTTGAGTCGTCTCGCGGGCCAGCAGGCTGCGGTGCGCGCGGTGTTGCCGCCGCTGCCGAACGAGAAGCTGGTCTATTCCTGCAAGTCGGCGCGCTGAGCTTCGGAGGCTAGGAGAGCACGCTTGCGGTCGAGCCCGTAGGCGTAGCCGCCGAGTGCGCCGCCGATGCGTTGCGCGCGGTGGCAGGGGATGACGATCGAAACCGGGTTCTGGCCGCACGCGGTGCCGGCGGCGCGGACCGCGGCGGGGCGGCCGGCCAAGGCTGCGAGTTCGCTGTAGGTGCGGGTTTCGCCGATCGGGATGGTGCGTAGGGCTTGCCAGATCGCCTCCTGGAACGCGGTGCCGCGGACGTCTAGCGGGAGGTCTTGGTCGCGCTCGGGGGATTCCACCGCCGCGACGACTTGCGCCGTCAGGTCCGCGAGGGCTTCGTCGCCGAGCTCGATCGTGGCGTTGGGGAAGCGGCGGCGGAGTTCGTCCGCGTCTTCGTCGAACGACACGCGGCACAGCCCCTTGTCGGTGGCGGCGACGAACAAGGCGCCCAGGCTCGTGTCGGCGGTGGTCCAGCGGATCGTGACGCCTTCGCCGCCGCGCGCCCAGGCGCTGGGGGCCATGCCGAGCCGTTTGGCGTCGACCTCGTAGAAGCGGCTGGGGGCGGAATAGCCGGCTTCGTAGATTGCTTCGGTCACGGTCGAGTCCTCCGATAAGGCGTTGGCCGCGCGGCTGGTGCGGAGCGCCCGCGCGTAGGCGGCGGGGGTGACGCCGGTGGCGCGCTTGAACAGGCGGTGGAAATGGTGCGGGGCGTAGCCGACTTTCGCGGCGACCTCGTCCAGCGAGAGGCGGTCTTCTTCAGCTTCGAGCAGCGCGACGGCGGCGGCCACGGCGACGCGGTCGCGGCCCACTTCGTCGGGGGTGCAGCGCAGGCATGCGCGGAAGCCGGCGGCGCGCGCGCTTGGCGGATCGGGGTGGAAAGTGACGTTCTCGCGCTTTGGGTGACGCGCGGGGCAGCTTGGTTTGCAGTAGATGCCGGTGGTTTTCACGCCGACGACGAACCGGCCGTCCCACGCACGGTCGCGGGTTTCGAACGCAGTCCAGGCGGTTTCGGTGTCGGGGGCGATGCTCATTGGATCGGTATAGCCGGTCGCGACGCGTGCGCATCCCGTGGCTTGCGGTCAAAGCGGAGCCAATCGGCGGTCCGGCCGTTCTTTCGTGCATACCCCATAACGAAAGATGTCTCATGGCCTCCGACACGCCCGTCTGGTTCATTTCCGGCTGCTCGACCGGTTTCGGTCGCGAACTCGCCAAGCTCGTGCTTGCGCGCGGTTGGCGTGCGGTGGTTACCGCGCGGGATGCGGATCGCGTCGCCGATCTGGCGGAGGGCGCCGAGGATCGTGCGCTCGCGCTGTCGCTCGACGTGACGGAGCAGGCGCAGATCGACGATGCTGTCGCGCAGGCCAAGGCCAAGTTCGGGCGGATCGACGTGCTCGTGAACAACGCGGGCTACGGCTATCAGGCGTCGGTCGAGGAGGGCGAGGAGGCCGAAATTCGCGCGCAGTTCGATGCGAACGTGTTCGGGTTGTTTGCGCTTACGCGGACTGTGCTGCCGATCATGCGGGGGCAGAAGAGCGGCAATATCATCAACATCACGTCGGTCGCGGGTCAGGTCGGGTTCCCCGGGTCGGGCTATTACGCCGCGTCGAAGCATGCGGTCGAGGGTTGGTCCGATGCGCTGCTGGCGGAGGTGAAGCCGCTTGGGATCGACGTGACGTGTGTCGAACCGGGGCCGTTCCGGACGGACTGGGCGGGTCGGTCGCTGAAGCAGACGCCGGTGAAGATCGCCGACTATGCCGATACCGCGGGCAAGCGGCTCGATGGTACGCGGGAGGTTAGCGGGACGCAGGCTGGTGACCCGGTGCGGGCGGGCGAGGCAATGATCGCGCTCACCGAGAATGCGAACCCGCCGCGGCATCTGGTGCTCGGGGCCTGGGGGTATGATGCTGTGACGAAGAAGCTGGCTGATCGGCTGAAGGAGATCGAAGCGCATAAGGCGGATAGCCTTGGGGCTGATTTCCCGGGGGAGTAATCTCGACCGAGCGAAATAGAATTGTTTCCCCGCGAAGGCGGGGACCCAGACTGGGCTCCCGCCTTCGCGGGAGAACAAGGAAGCAGGGGCTGCTTTCACGTTTGTAGCGCCAGCCTGCACCGACGCCTTCTACCACATCCACCACCCCGGCGAAGGCCGGGGTCCAGTTGGAAAGGTGGTAATAACGAACGGCCGTCCTCCTTTAGCAACGTCCCCCAACTGGGCCCCGGCCTTCGCCGGGGTGGCGTTAGGGTTGGGGAAGGGCGGTGATCACCCGCCGTTGGCGCGGAACAGGTCCAACGTCCGCTGCTTCGCCAAATCCGCGCTAGGCTCGTGATAATCCTTCCGCCGGTCCGAATTGAACCCGTGGCCCGCCTCGTAGACGTACACCGTCGCATTCGGCCAATCCTTCGCGATCACCTGCTCGACGCCCTCCATCGGAATGCCGTGATCGTGGCGACCGAAGTGGAGGATCACCGGCACCTTCGGTTCCTCGTCCGCCGCCGCCGGGATCATGCTGCCATAATAGCCGCTCGCCGCCGCGACGCCGTGCATCTTGGTCGAGGCGAACCACGCGACCGAGCCGCCGTAGCAATAGCCGACCACGAACACCGGCCCGGCGGGGGCGAGCATGTCGATGCAGGTCTGGACGTCCTTGAGCGACAGGTCGAACGGGTGGAGTTGCCGCGCCAGCTCGACGCCGCGGGCGAGACCGCCGCCCGAATAGTCCGCCTCAAAGCCGGGATGCTCGCGGTCGAACAGGGCGGGGGCCAGGACTTCGTAGCCGTCGGCCGCGTACTCGTCGCAGAGGTCGCGGATGTGGTCGGTCACGCCGAAGATCTCCTGAACCAGCACGAGGCCACCGCGACGCTCGCCGGTCGGCTGCGCGTGATAGACCGCGACGGTCGCGCCGTCGGACATCGTCATCGTTTCCATCGTGCCGGTCATTCTCTCGTCCTCGTCGGTTGGTCGTTACGCCTGCTAATACCGTCATTCCCACGGAGGCGGGAACCCATAGTGGCGGGCCGTGTGGCGAAAGCGCCGGGTCCGGAGGATATGGATCCCCGCCTGCGCGGGGATAACGGGGAGGGGCGTAATCGTAACCTTCCAACCTTCGATCAATGACAAAACAGTCACAAACCCGCCGCCATCACCCTCCCGCCGGGTTGCCAATCCGCGAACCCGATGCTACCCGCGCCACGTCCCATGAGAGGTGCTTTCGCGCCCTCTTCCCCCGCGGGACGGCACTATTTCGGTTTCAGGCGAGGATTGACAGGTCCGTGGAGACATCCGGCGGTATTCAAGCGAGCTTAGGCGGGCGTTATGCGCTGGCCCTGTTCGAACTCGCGCGTGACGCGAAGACGATCGACGCGGTCGAGTCTAGCCTGGCGAACGTGCGCGACGCACTCGCGCAGTCCGAGGACTTCCGCAATCTGACGGTGAGCCCGATGGTGTCGCGTGGCGCTGCCGTGAAGGCGGTCTCCGCGGTCGCCGACGAACTCAGCGTCGACGCGACCACCAAGAGCTTCCTCGGCGTCCTCGCCGAGAACCACCGGCTGGGCGCGCTGCCGAAGATCATCAAGGCTTTCCGGACACTTGCCGCGCAGCATCGCGGCGAGATCGCGGCCGAGGTGACGTCCGCGCATCCGCTGACCGACGAGCAGGTGATCGAGCTGAAGCATCAGCTCCGCCAGCGCGTCGGCCGTGAAGTTTCCGTCGACCTCAGCGTCGACCCATCGTTGCTGGGTGGACTTGTCGTCCGCGTCGGCAGCCAGATGATCGATTCGTCGATCAAGACGCGTCTCAACACTCTCGCGCACGCGATGAAGGGCTAAGCTAATGGATATCCGCGCCGCAGAAATCTCGAAGATCATCAAGGATCAGATCGCCAATTTCGGCACCGAGGCCCAGGTTAGCGAGACCGGCCAGGTGTTGAGCGTCGGCGACGGCATCGCGCGCATCTTCGGCCTCGACAACGTCCAGGCCGGCGAGATGGTCGAATTCTCGAACGGCGTGCAGGGCATGGCGCTCAACCTCGAGGCCGATAACGTCGGCGTCGTGATCTTCGGGAGCGATTCCGAGATCAAGGAAGGCGACATCGTCAAGCGCACCGGCACGATCGTCGACGTGCCGATCGGCAAGGAGCTGCTCGGCCGCGTGGTCGATGGCCTCGGCAACCCGATCGACGGCAAGGGCCCGATCCACACCACCGAGCGCAGCCGCGTCGAAGTAAAGGCACCGGGCATCATCCCGCGCCAGTCGGTCAGCGAGCCGGTCCAGACCGGGCTCAAGGCGATCGACGCACTCGTTCCCGTCGGCCGTGGCCAGCGCGAGCTGATCATCGGCGATCGCCAGACCGGCAAGTCCGCCGTCGCGATCGACGCGTTCATCAACCAGAAGATCGCCAACGCCGGCGACGACGAGTCGAAGAAGCTGTACTGCGTCTACGTCGCGATCGGCCAGAAGCGCTCGACCGTCGCACAGCTAGTCAAGACGCTCGAAGAGAACGGCGCGATGGAATACACCATCGTCATCGCCGCGACCGCGTCCGACCCTGCACCGCTCCAGTATCTCGCACCCTATACCGGCGTCGCGATGGGCGAGTATTTCCGCGATCGCGGCATGCATGCGCTGATCTGCTACGACGATCTTTCGAAGCAGGCCGTCGCGTATCGCCAGATGTCGCTGCTGCTGCGTCGTCCTCCCGGCCGTGAAGCGTATCCGGGCGACGTGTTCTATCTCCACAGCCGTCTGCTTGAGCGTGCGGCGAAGATGTCGGACGCGAACGGCGGCGGCTCGCTGACCGCGCTGCCGATCATCGAGACGCAGGCGGGCGACGTTTCGGCGTACATCCCGACCAACGTGATCTCGATCACCGACGGCCAGATCTTCCTCGAGACCGATCTGTTCTTCTCGGGCGTGCGTCCGGCGATCAACGTCGGCCTGTCGGTGTCGCGCGTCGGTTCGGCCGCACAGACCAAGGCGATGAAGAAGGTGTCGGGCTCGATCAAGCTCGAGCTGGCGCAGTACCGTGAGATGGCGGCGTTCGCGCAGTTCGGGTCGGATCTCGATGCGTCGACGCAGAAGCTGCTGAATCGTGGTGCTCGTTTGACCGAGCTGCTGAAGCAGGCGCAGTTCTCGCCGCTGCCGTTCGAGGAGCAGACGGTGTCGATCTTCGCCGGCACCAGCGGCTATCTCGACAAGGTTCCGGTCGCCCACGTGACGCGCTACGAGCAGGCGCTGCTGGCCGACATGCGTGCGAACCATGCCGACGTGCTGACGCTGATCCGCGATACCCGCGACCTGGGTAACGAGGCGAAGGACAAGCTGAAGGCAGCGCTCGAAGCGTTCGCGAAGACTTTCGCTTAAGTAAAACTCCCTCTCCCCGCTGGGGAGAGGGTCGGGGTGAGGGGTAGTACCGCGAGGTGCCGCTCCTGTGGCAGCCCCTCACCCCAACCCTCTCCCCGGAGGGGCGAGGGAGCAGGAAGAGAAGATGGCATCACTTAAGGCCCTCAAGATCCGCATCGGCTCGGTGAAGTCGACGCAGAAGATCACCAAGGCGATGAAGATGGTCGCCGCTGCGAAGCTGCGCCGTGCGCAGGACGCGGCGGTCGCCGGGCGTCCGTATGCCGAGCGTCTCGAAGCGGTGATGGCGAGCCTCGCGGGGCGCGTCGGCATCGCGCCGGGCGCATCGCCGCTGCTCGCGGGCACCGGCAAGGACCAGGTCCACCTGATCGTCATCGCGACGTCGGAGCGCGGCCTCGCGGGTGCGTTCAACACCAACATCGTCCGCGCCGCGCGCCGCAAGGCCGAGGAGCTGATCGCGGCGGGCAAGACCGTGAAGTTCTACGTCGCCGGCAAGAAGGGGCGCGTGATCAAGCGCTTCTTCCCGAACGACATTCTCGCCGATCACGAAATGGGCCAGATCAAGCGGCTCGCGTTCAGCGATGCGCAGGAAATTTCCGAAGACCTGATCAAGCGCTTCGGCGAGGGCCAGTTCGACGTCGCGCACCTGTTCTACGCGAAGTTCGTGTCGGCACTGGTGCAGGTCCCGACGGGCATCCAGATCATCCCGATTCCGCTGTCGGCGATCCCCGGTGCGGAAGCCAAACCGGGCGCGCCCGCCGAAGCCGTGGTCGAGTACGAACCCGACGAGGAAGCGATCCTCGCCGATCTTCTGCCGCGCAACGTCGCGATCCAGATTTTCCGCGCGCTGCTCGAAAACGCGGCGTCTGAGCAGGGCTCGCGCATGAACGCGATGGACAACGCCACGCGCAACGCGGGCGACATGATCACGCGTCTCTCGATCCAGTATAACCGTACCCGCCAAGCCGCGATCACGACCGAGCTGGTCGAAATCATCTCGGGCGCCGAAGCGCTCAAGTAAGTCCAAGGAAGCAGACAATGGCAACCGCCCCAGAGACCCTCGGAACCACGCTCGCCCCCAAGGCCACCAACAACACCGGCCGCATCTCGCAGGTCATCGGTGCGGTCGTCGACGTGCATTTCCCCGACAATTTGCCCGCCATTCTGTCGGCGCTCGAAACCGACAATAACGGCAACCGGCTCGTCCTCGAAGTCGCACAGCATCTCGGCGAGAACACCGTTCGCACGATCGCGATGGACGCCACCGAGGGTCTGACCCGCGGCCAGACCGTCACCGACACCGGCTCGCAGATCCGCGTTCCGGTCGGCCCGAAGACGCTCGGCCGCATCCTCAACGTCATCGGCGAGCCGATCGACGAGCGCGGCCCGGTCGGCGCAGAGACGACCGCCCCGATCCATGCCTCGGCGCCGCTGTTCGTCGACCAGTCGACCGAGAGCGCTATCCTGGTCACCGGCATCAAGGTCATCGATCTGCTGGCGCCATACGCGAAGGGCGGCAAGATTGGTCTGTTCGGCGGCGCCGGCGTCGGCAAGACCGTGCTGATCCAGGAGCTGATCAACAACATCGCCAAGGGTCACGGCGGCACCTCGGTGTTCGCCGGCGTCGGCGAGCGTACCCGCGAGGGTAACGATCTCTACCACGAGTTCCTCGACGCAGGCGTCATCGCCAAGGATGCCGACGGCAATCCGCAGTCGGAGGGCTCGAAGGTCGCGCTCGTGTTCGGCCAGATGAACGAGCCGCCAGGCGCGCGTGCACGCGTCGCGCTGTCGGGCCTGACGATCGCCGAGTATTTCCGCGACGTCGAAGGCCAGGACGTGCTGTTCTTCGTCGACAACATCTTCCGCTTCACGCAGGCGGGCGCAGAGGTTTCGGCCCTGCTCGGCCGCATCCCGTCGGCAGTGGGTTACCAGCCGACGCTATCGACCGACATGGGCGCGCTGCAGGAGCGCATCACGTCGACCAACAAGGGCTCGATCACCTCGGTGCAGGCCGTGTACGTGCCGGCCGACGATCTCACCGATCCGGCACCGGCGACCTCGTTCGCGCATCTCGATGCGACGACCAACCTCAACCGCGCGATCTCGGAGCTGGGCATCTACCCGGCGGTCGATCCGCTAGATTCGACCTCGCGTCTGCTCGAGCCACGCGTCGTCGGCCAGGAGCATTACGACACCGCACGCGCCGTTCAGTCGACGCTGCAGAAGGACAAGTCGCTGCAGGACATCATCGCAATTCTCGGCATGGACGAGCTCAGCGAAGAGGATAAGCTCACCGTCCAGCGGGCGCGGAAGATCCAGAAGTTCCTGAGCCAGCCGTTCCACGTCGCCGAGGTCTTCACCGGCATCAGCGGCAAGTTCGTCCAGCTCGAGGACACGGTCCGGTCGTTCAAGGCAGTGGTCGAGGGCGAGTATGATCACCTGCCCGAGGCCGCGTTCTACATGGTCGGCGGCATCGACGAAGCCGTCGCCAAGGCCGAGAAGATGGCTTCCGAGGCTTAAGCCTTTCTAGCTCCCTCTCCCCTCCGGGGAGAGGGTTGGGGTGAGGGGACAAGCGCCTTCGCCCGGTACTGCCCCTCACCCCGACCCTCTCCCCGCAGGGGAGAGGGAGAAGGCGAACAAGATGCTGCATTTCGAACTCGTCACGCCAGAAAAGCTCGTCCGCTCGGAGGAGGTCTACATGGTCGTTGTCCCCGGCACCGAAGGCGATTTCGGCGTCCTCGAAGGCCACGCGCCGTTCATGTCGACGGTCCGCGATGGCGGCGTGCAGATCTTCCGCACGCAGAACGGCACCCCCGAGGTGATCGCGATCAAGGGCGGTTTCGCCGAGGTCAACGCCAAGGGCCTGACCGTCCTCGCCGAGCACGCCGGCGAGTAACGCCTGTCAGGCGAGCGCCGGTGCCCGCCTGATCGATACCGACGGCCGACGCCGCAACCGTGCTAGCAGCGGCCGCTCGATCCACCGATGCACCGCCAATCCCAGCATCGTCGACGCGACGATGAACGCCAGCGCGAACGGATAGGGCGACATGGTTGGGGCATAGCCTCCGACCATCCAGAGCAGCGCGGTCAGGCAGGGATGGGTGAGGTACGTCGAATAGGACGCATCGCCGACGCGTGCGACGATCCGTTCGGACCGTCCCCCCGCCGGTATGTCGATCACTCCGACCACCAATAGCGCCCAGGGAATGCCCCACGTCCGGGTTCGCGCGAGGCCAGAGGTCCGGCAACGGCAACTTCGATCTGAAGCGAGAGCGGGACGCCTAGTCCGAAGGCGATCCCGACCACCAGCAGCATGGTCCCGATGACGAGCGCAGGCGTCGTATAGCGTGCGCTGATCCCGCTGCGCCAAGCCATCCACACACCCACGCCTAGCGCAATTCGAGCAGGAGCGGGTTCAGCAGCACCCTCAAAGGCGCCCAGCCGGGATGAACGACGCTGCCGATCAGCGCCAGTGCCACCGTGAGGGCCAGCAGCATTTCGGCACGGCGCTGCGGCGCCCGCATGGCAACCGCCACGATGGCATAGAACGCGAATTCGAACCCGAGCGTCCAGCCCGGATACAGCGCGGGAACATGGTAGCCCGCTCCGTCGTGAACGGGCAGCACGGTGATCGACATCCACGCCGCCAGCACGGTCAAGGGGGCGTGCATGATCACCATGTAGACTGCGCTGACGCACGCGAATCCGCAGCCACCGCTTCGCCAGGAATCGCCACGAATCAGCGTCCGCGGTCGCCAGCGACTGCGCCATGACGAACCCGCGGATGACGAAGAACAGGTCGACCCCGCTCGCACCGAACATCGAGAGATTGGGGACAGACGTACGAACTAGCCGGTCGGCGCGACTGGTCCGGAATCGATCATGTCGGACGTGTACATCGGCAACACGAGCGTCGCCGCGAGTGCGCGAAGCCACTGGATGGGTGCGATGCGGGACGGCGTCATCCGGCACGCATACCGGGCCGGGCGTTAGGGCCGCGTTGCCCGTGCGTTCAAAGAAAATTATACGGGTCGACGTCCACCGTCACCCGCGCCTTGGATGGCCATTCCAGCTTCCCCAGCCAGTCCCGTATGACGTCCTGCACGTCCAGTGCGCGCCGCGCATGGACGAGCAGTCGGTAGCGATGCCGGCCGCGTAGCATCGCCAGCGGGGCGGGGGCGGGACCGTAGACGTGCATGCCGTCGACTTCGGGCGCACTGCGGCCGACGAGTTTGGCCGTCTCGTGTGCGCAGGACTGGTCCTCCGACGACACCACGATCGCTGCGTACCGACCGAACGGCGGCGCGCCCGCATCCTTCCGCGCGTCTGTCTCCGCAGCGTAGAACGCGTCGGCATCGCCGGTGATGAGCGCCTGCATCACCTGTGCGCCGGGGCTATGCGTCTGGATGAACACGTGGCCCGGCTTCTCGCCACGCCCGGCGCGCCCCGACACCTGCCGGATCTGCTGGAACGTGCGCTCCGCAGCCCGCAGATCGCCGCCGTCTAGCCCCAAGTCTGCATCGACCACGCCGACCAGGGTGAGGTTCGGAAAGTGATACCCCTTCGTCACGAGCTGCGTGCCGACGACGATGTCGATATCCCCCGCCTCCATCCGCCCGACGAACTCCGCCGCCTTGGCCGGGGACCAGATCGTGTCCGATGTGACCACTGCCGTCTTCGCCTCGGGGAACAGCGCCGTTACCTCGTCAGCAATTCGTTCGACGCCGGGTCCGCAGGCGACCAGCGTGTCCTCGCCCTTGCACTCAGGGCACACGCGCGGCGTCGGTTCGGCATGGCCGCAATGGTGACACGCCAGCCGGCGCGTCAGGCGGTGCTCGACCATCCAGGCTGTGCAGTTCGGGCACTGGAACCGATGCCCGCATGTCCGGCACAATGTCAGTGGTGCGTAGCCACGGCGGTTGAGGAACAGCAAGGATTGTTCGCGCCGCTCCAACGTCGCTTGAATCGCCTTCACGAGCCTTGGCGCGAGCCAGCGACCCCGTTCGGGCGGTTCCTTGATCAGGTCGATCGGTTCGATTGTCGGCATCTCCGCCGCCCCGAACCGGCCGGGCAGCTTCAACTCCGCGTAGCGCCCGGTCGCGACCTGTTGCCGCGTCTCGATCGCCGGCGTCGCGGAGGCGAGGATCACCGGACACCCCTCGAACTTGCCGCGCATCACCGCGACGTCGCGCGCATGATAATGCACGCCCTCTTCCTGCTTGAAGCTGGTTTCGTGCGCCTCGTCGACGACGATCAGCCCGAGGTCGCGGTAGGGCAGGAACAGTGCCGAGCGAGCGCCGACCGTCACCAGCGCCTCGCCGCTCGCGATCGCGCGCCAAGCGCGACGGCGTTGGGTCGAACGAAGCCCCGAATGCCACGCGATCGGCTCGCAGCCGAAGCGGTCGTGGAAGCGCTTCAGGAACGGCTCGGTCAGCGCGATCTCGGGAAGCAGCACCAGCGTCTGGCGGCCGTCGCGGATAGCCTGGGCCACCGCCTCGAAATACACCTCGGTCTTGCCCGACCCGGTGACGCCGTCGAGCAACGTCGGGTGGAATGCATGCTCGGCCACGCCAGCGACTAAGACATCGGCCGCCGCGCGCTGGTCTTCCGAGAGCGTCGGCTCGTAATGCGCTGGATCAGGGACAGGGTAGGGGCTGTCGAGGCTGACCTCGACCGCCTCGATCGCGCCGACCTTCACCAACCCGCGGATCACTGCGTCGCTGACGTCGGCAGTCGTCGCCAGTTCGCGGATCAGGCCCTGGCGATCGCCAATCCGTTCCAGCGCCTGCTCGCGCTGGGGGGTAAGCCGCGGTGGCACGACCCCGGTAGAGCGATACTCGACGGCGGTCCGGGCGCCCTCCAGCGCCGAGGTCGAGGCGAGCGTCATCCGCAACACCGACGCCGCCGGCGCGAGGTAATAGTCCGCGGTCCATTCGACGAGGCGCCGCAACGGCGCCCCCAGCGGCGGCACCTCCGCAACCGCCAGCAGGTTGCGCAACCGGTTGTCGCCGACCTCCGCATCGGACGGCATCCGCTCGGCTTCCCATACCACGCCGAGCAATTGCCGCGGCCCCAGCGGCGCGACGACGACCGAGCCCGGCTCAACGCTCATGCCGGCGGGCACGCGGTAGTCGAGCGGCCCGAGGGCGGCGTTGAGGATCAGGACACGGGCACGGGACGACATCGTGTCGGTATATGGGGACAGATCGACTCCGCGTGAACCGCTTTAGGCAGCGCTTCGTCGGTCCGTCCGTCGGCGCTCACCCACCCGGGCGCGCTTGGCCTGGTACAGCACCGTATCTGCCCGGTGGACGAAATCGCGGATCGAATGACAATCCGGTGCCAATGCAGCGATACCGACGGTGCCGGCACTGACCATCGCGAGGCCGTTCATGGCGATCGGAAACCGCAGGGATTCCTCAAGTCGTGTGCAGGTCTGTGCGGGCGCGGCGGCGAGTGCTGGATCGTCGATGAGCACGGCAAACTCGTCGCCGCCGAGCCGCGCGACGAAACTGCCCATCAGCCACCGCGCCTGCAATTCGCGGCCGACGCCGCGAAGTACATCGTCTCCGGCAGTATGCCCGAGAGTATCGTTGATTGCCTTGAACCCGTCGAGATCGACCAGGGCAAGCAGCAGCGGGGTGTCATCGGTGTGCGCGCGGGTCATCGCGGTATCGAGCGCCCGGTCGAAAGCAGCACGGTTGGCGATACCCGTCAGCGAATCTGTGTCGGCCGTCCGCCGCAACGTGGTTTCAAGGGCATGCCGCTCGGTAACATCTTGAAAAACACCGACAAATCCTATTGCCGTACTTTCATCGAGCTCAAGTTCGCCCAACACGCGTACGCGACGTGCCTCGCCCCCAGCAGTCAGGAAATCTACCTCGATATCGAACGGCCTACCCGTCTCCAACGTCGAGGCCAACGAGTCCGTCAGCGTGTCCCGAGCGTGCGGTGGGTAGAAGCCCATCGCGATTTCCATTTCCGGCACGGGCCCCACGGGCAGGCCGTAGATATGGAAAACCCCATCCGACCAAGCCATCTTCTGATGATCGAGCGAGGCTTGCCACGATCCCATCGCCGCCATCCGTTCCGCTTGGCGAAAGATCCGGTCCTGTCTCTCCAGTGTTGCAGCCTGTCGATCGGCGATGGTCGCGATCGCAATTGCCTGATGCGCGGCAGCCCTTGCCGCGATAGTCGCCTCGGCGAGCGTGGCGAGATGGGTCAGCGCGCGACGACCTGCTTCGTTCAGGGTGCGTGGCACCGTATCGATGACGCATATCGTACCGATCGCGTGACGTTCGCCGCTGTCATCAACCGCGTGGATCGCAGCCCCTGCATAAAACCGCGCGGGCCGCTCCGCCATGACCAGCGGATTCTGGAAAAACCGCGAATCGGTATCGAGATCTTCGATGACGAGGGGATGCTCGTTCTGGATCGTGTAGGCGCACATGCCGATATCGCGGCTGATCTCGCCGCGTTCGCCGCCAGCCGCGGCCTTGATCCACAGCCGGTCGCTGTCGACCAGCGTCATCAACGCGGTCGGGCAGTCCAGCATTTCTGCCGCGAGCGCGACAAGCGCGTCGAATTCACGTTCCGGCTCGCTGTCGAGCAGCGCGAGCGCATGAAGCGCAGCGACCCGCCGAGCTTCATCAACAAATACGCTAGACAGGCGATCGGCGGGGGACATGGCACTCACTATCCCGACGGGGGTTAATTTTCTTTTGTCGCTGGAACGCGTTACTATCTTACGATGGAATGTAACACAGGTTTGCCGGCTTCTATGCTTTGGGCCGACCATCTCTCGCGTGATCGACGGCGATCAGTTCATACGGTGCGGGCGTACCGGGCGTCGGCCGAGCGGCTGACGGCATTCCTGGTGGGGCACTGGGGTGAGCGGATCGATCGGGCGGCTCTCGCGCGAGTGACCGCGACGGACCTGCGGGCGTATCTGGCGCAGCGTCGCGAGGCGGGGTTGGGCAATGCATCCGCGGCGCGCGAATTATCGGCGGTGCGGGGGTTTCTCGCCTGGGCGAACGAAGGTGCGGAGCAGCCGCGGATGCGGGGGCCGCGCGTGAAGGCGGGCGTGCCGCGACCGATCTCGCCGGCCGAGGCGGTCGCACTGGCGGAGGAGGTGGCCGACGATGCCGCCGAGCCGTGGATCGGCGCGCGCGACTGGGCGGTGTTGATGCTGCTGTACGGCGCAGGCTTGCGAATCGGCGAGGCGTTGACGTTGCGCGGCGATATCCTGCCGCTCGGCGAGACGATCCGGGTGACGGGCAAGCGCGCCAAGACGCGTATAGTGCCTTTGCTGCCGCAGGTTCGTACGGCGATCGAGGCGTATGTCGCGCAGACGCCTTGGCCTGTCGCGCGCGACGAACCGTTGTTCCGTGGGGCTAAGGGCGGGGCGTTGTCGCCGGTGATGATCCGCCGGGCGGTTCAGTCGGCACGCGCACGGCTTGGGCTGGGCGATCGGACGACGCCGCATGCCCTGAGGCACAGTTTCGCGACGCATCTGCTGGGGCGGGGGGCGGACCTGCGCGCGCTTCAGGAGTTGCTCGGTCATGCGAGCCTAAGTTCGACGCAGGTCTATACGCAGGTCGATGCCGCTCATCTGATGGACGTCTATCGCAACGCCCACCCGCATGGCGGCGTCTAGCCCTTCGGTTTCCAGGTCAGCACGCGCCAGCCATAGCCGATGATGATCACCACGAACGTCGCCACTGCGACCGGCCCGACATAGCGGTCGAGTTCTTCGAAATGCGAGCCGAGCAGGATGCCGGCATAGGTGAGCACGGTGTTCCAGATCGCGCTGCCCGCCGCGGTCCAGATCACGAACTGCCAGATCGGCATGCGTGTCATCCCGGCGGGCAGCGAGATGACGGTGCGGAAGGTCGGCATGAATCGAAATACGAAGATCACCCAGCCGCCGCGCTTCACGAAGAAGCGGTGGATCTTCTCGACGTCGGACCATTCCATCGTCAGCCATCGGCCGTTGCGCTCGATGAACGGGCGGAAGCGCTCGTAGCCGATGTTGCGGCCGATATAATACCAGAAGTAATTGCCAACGACCGAGCCTGCGGTTCCCCAGGCGATCAGCGGCACGACGCTCATGTCGCCGCGCGCGACCGCCATGCCGCCGAGCCCCATGATGACTTCGGACGGCACCGGCGGCACGATATTCTCGAGCGCCATCAACAGGAAGATACCGAAATATCCGCCCCAGGCGATGAGATCGAGGATGAATTCGGTCATGGGTATGAGATACTGCCGGGACGCCGGATGGGTTCCTCGAGGTACCGTTATGAGCGGGACACTCCCGACCTAACGATGTCACCACCCCGGCGGAGGCCGGGGTCCAGGTGGGAGACGTCGATAACGAAGGGCAACGCTCCGTTACTGCAACCTTGCCAACTGGGCCCCGGCCTTCGCCGGGGTGGTGGTCTTCCAACGGTTGGGCGTATCAGCGACAGTTCGCGCTGAAATTACCGAGCCGCCACCTTCGCTTCGATCGCATCCCAGATCATGCCGGCGACATCGGTCCCATCGAAGTTCGAGATCGCGACGATCCCGGTCGGCGAGGTCACGTTGATCTCCGTCAGCCACGTGCCGCCGATCACGTCGATCCCGACGAACAGCAGCCCGCGCTTCTTCAGCTCCGGCCCGAGCACCGCGCAGATCTCGCGCTCCTTGTCGGTCAGCACCGACTTCTCCGCCGAGCCGCCGACCGCGAGGTTCGAGCGGATCTCTCCTTCGCCCGGCAGGCGGTTGATCGCGCCTGCGACTTCTCCGTCGATCAGCACGATGCGCTTATCGCCCTTCGCGACGTCGGGGAGGAATGCCTGGACCATGTGCGGCTCGCGCCACGTCATGTTGAAGACCTCCATTAGCGCCGACAGGTTCGCGCCGTCCGACTCGACCTTGAAGATCGCCTTGCCGCCATTGCCGTGCAGCGGCTTGATGACGATCGCGCCGTGCTCGGCGAGGAATTTGCGTGCCTCGTCGAGCGAGCGGGTGACGAGCGTCGGCGGCATGAACTGCGGATAGTCGAGCACGAACACCTTCTCGGGTGCGTTCCGTACCTGCGCGGGATCGTTCACGACGAGCGTCTTGTCGGCGATCCGCTCGAGCAGGTGCGTCGCAGTGATGTAGCCGAGGTCGAACGGCGGATCCTGGCGCATGAGCACGACGTCGGCCTCGTCGCCGAGGTCGAGGTTCACGGACTCGCCGACGCTGAAGTGATCGCCGACGACGCGCTGCACGGTGACCGGATGCGCCTTCGCCCAGACCCGGCCGTCGCGGTAGTTCAGGTCCTCGGCCGAGTAATGGAAGAGCGTATGGCCACGGTCCTGCGCGGACAGCATCAGCGCGAAGGTCGAATCGCCGGCGATGTTGATGCTGTCGAGCGGGTCCATCTGGACGGCGACGGTGAGGCTCATGCGTCTTCCTTCTGTTCGGTCGAGCGCATGTAGGCGCGGGCGGACGCGAAGTCACCGGGCGGCGTCACCCGATCCAGGCATTCTCGATATGCCGCGGGCGGGTCCCGGGGGCGAGCAGGATGACGTCGACGCGGATATCGTCGCCCGGCCCGGCATAGCGCGGCATCAGGTATTCTGCCGCTGCGGCGACGCGGGCGAGGCGACGTTCGTCGATCGCGAAGTCAAGTTCGGCGGCGGTCGCGCGGGTTTTTACTTCGACGAATGCGACGAGGTTGCCTTTGCGGGCAACGAGGTCGACCTCGCCGGCGGGCGTGCGGACTCGGCGATCGAGGATGCTCCAGCCCTTCAACCGCAGCCACCACCCCGCCAGCCGCTCGCCGCGACGGCCGGCGATCTCCGCGGAACGGCGGTCACGCATTCCTGCTCCCATCCCCGAAAGGGAGGGGTTGGGGGTGGGTAGGCCCATTGGCTGGCGATGCGGACCCCAAGCTGCCGACCCACCCCCGGCCCCTCCCTTCCAGGGATGGGGGAAGAAGGGGCGTCACCCTTTCTCCGCCTTCAATTCCAGCGCCCGCGCATACAACGCCTTCCGGTCGAGCCCGAGCTTCTTGGCCACCTCGCTCGCAGCTTGCCCGGTCGACAGTCGCGTCAACGCCTCCACCAGCGCGGCATCCCCATCCTCGAGACTCGCCGGCGGCGCCTCGCCCGGCGGCGCGACGACGATCACGATCTCCCCCCGCGGCGGCGCATCCGCATAACGCGCGGCTAGCGTGGAGAGGGTCCCCGTCACGGCCTCCTCGAACTTCTTGCTGATCTCGCGCGTCACCGCCGCCTCTCGGTCGCCGAGCCCTTCGAGCAGCGCCGCCAGACACGCCCCCAACCGCGGCCCCGACTCGTACATCACCAGAGTCGCGCGGATCGTGGCCACCTCCGCAATAGCCTCCGCTCGCGCGTGCATCTTCGACGGCAGGAACCCCACGAACAGGAACCGATCGGTCGGCAACCCTGCCAGCGTCAGCGCCGCCACCGCCGCGCACGGCCCCGGAATCGTCACCACCAGATGCCCCGCAGCCCGCGCGTCGCGCACCAGCTTGAACCCGGGGTCCGAGATCAGCGGCGTCCCCGCGTCCGATACCAGTGCCACCGCCTGCGTCGCCATCCGCGCGATCAGCGCGGGGCGTACCCCCTCCGCGCTGTGGTCATGATACGGCACCATCGGCGTCTTCGTGCCGATGTGGCGGAGCAGACCGGCGGTGACGCGGCTGTCCTCGACCGCGATCACGTCGGCACGGCGGAGGATGTCGGCGGCGCGCGGCGACAGATCGCCAAGATTGCCGATCGGGGTCGCGACGATGTAGAGGCCGGGATCGAGAAGAGTTTCAGGGTTCATGGGGACGGTCATGGCAGACGCGACGACGATAGGGCAATCCGCACGTACTGCAGGGCGATGGGCGACCCTTGTCGCGGCGTGCCTGCTCGGCGCGTGCCAGACGATCGTCCCGCGTGGTCCCGTCGAGCCGTCGCAGCAGCGCCCGACCACGCGGCCCGTCGATCGCCCCGAGATTGGCGTCGAGACCGGCATCCCGCGCGATGCCGAGCGTAACCGCGTCGCGCTGCTCGTGCCGCTGTCGGGCAGCAACGCGGGCGTTGGCACCTCGATCGCCAACGCGACGATGCTGGCCTTGCTCGACACGCAGAACCAGCGTGTCCGGATCACCAACTACGACACCGCGACCGGCGCCGCCGCCGCCGCCCAGCGCGCGATCGCCGAGGGCGCACAGCTGATCCTCGGACCGCTGCTTGCCGACGACGTCCGCGCAGTGGCGCCGATCGCGCGCGCCGCGAACATTCCGGTGCTGAGCTTCTCCAACGATCTCGGCGTGGCGGGCAACGGCGCCTACCTGATGGGCTATGTCCCGACCCAGTCGATCGCGCGCGTCGTCGATTTCGCGAAGGAGCGGGGCGTCAGCAACTTCGCCGGCCTCGTCCCCAACGGATTGTACGGCGAACGTGCCTCGACCGCATTCCTCCGTGCGGTCGAAGGCGCGGGCGGGCAGGTCGTGTCGCTCCAGACCTACGCGCGTGGTCCCGGCGGTATCGCCGGTGCCGTCACGCGGCTCGCGGCGAAGGCGCCTTATGACGCGGTCCTGATTGCCGATGGCGGCGCGAACGCAGCATCGGCGGCGGCGATGGTCAAGCGCGGCAGCGGCGCATCGACGCGTATCCTCGGCACCGAGCTCTGGAATTCGGACGCTGGGATCGCCGCCAAGCCTGCGCTCTCAGGCGCTTGGTATGCGAGCGTTTCGGACACGCTTTACCGCCAATATGCCGCCAAATACCGCGCGCGGTTCGGGGCGGGGCCGTACCGCCTGTCGAGCCTCGGTTACGACTCGGTCCTGCTGACGGTCCGCATCGCGCGTGACTGGAAGCCCGGCACGCCGTTCCCGGTCAATCGCCTGCGCGACGGCGACGGGTTTGCGGGCATCGACGGCGCGTTCCGCTTCGGCAAGGACAGCGTCGCCGAGCGCGCGCTGGAGGTGAAGGAAATTCGTGGCGGTACGACAACGGTGGTCTCGCCCGCACCGGCCGGGTTCGGAAAGTAAGCCTCCCCCCTCCCTGAAAGGGAGGGGTAGGGGATGGGTCGGTATGGGACGGGCGCACCGATAGTCAACTGGCCGACCCACCCCTAACCCCTCCCTTTCAGGGAGGGGGATGATCGAGCATCAGCCTACGCGGTGACGATTTCCGGCAGAATCGCGTCCAGGAGTAGCGCTCCAGCTTCGGTAACACGCAACCGCCCCGGCGAGTGCACGATCAGCCCCAACGCTTCCAACCGAGCCACCGCAGCCAGATCCACCGGCACCGCACCCGCGTTCAGCTTGGTGATCCGGTCGAGATCCACGCCTTCCGCCAACCGCAACCCCATCAGCAAAGCCTCGGTCGCCCGCGTCGAGGGCGTCAGCGAGTCCTCCACCTCCATGCCGTGGCCGTTGCGCTCGATCGCAGCCAGCCAGTTCTCCGGCTTCTTCCGCCGCACCGTCGCCAGTCCGCCGCGTCGCCCATGCGCGCCCGGCCCGATCCCCGCGTAATCCTGGTACCGCCAGTAAGCGAGATTGTGGCGGCTCTCCGACCCCGGCCGTGCATGGTTCGACGTCTCGTACGCTGGCAACCCCGCCGCGGCGGTATCGGCGCGTGTCGCCTCGAACAGATCGGCGGCCGAATCGCCATCCGGGATCACGATCCGCCCCGCCAGCGCCTCGGTCGCGAACCGTGTGCCGGCTTCGATCGTCAGCTGATACAGCGAGAGATGTTCCGTCCCCAGGCTCAGCGCACGCGCAAGTTCCGCGCGCCAGTCATCGAGCCGCTGGCCGGGCAGCGCGTAGATCAGGTCGAAACTGACGCGCGGAAACACGCTCTGCGCAGTCGCCAGCGCGGCTTGCCCCTCGTTTACGTCATGCGCACGCCCCAAAAAATTCAGCGCCTGATCGTCAAGCGATTGCAGCCCCAGCGACACCCGGTTCACCCCGGCACGCGCCAGATCCGCAAACCGCGCCGCCTCGACCGAAGACGGATTGGCCTCCAGCGTGATCTCGATCCCCTCGGCGAACCCCCAGGCCTTCTCCGCCGCATCCAGCACAGCGGCGACGGTTGACGGCGGCATCAGCGACGGCGTGCCGCCCCCGAAGAAGATCGACTGCAACTTGCGCCCCGGCAACACCCGCGCCTCATGCGCGAGGTCGGTCAGCAGCGCATCCCGCCACGCCGCCTGGTCCACCTCCTCGCGAACATGGCTGTTGAAGTCGCAATACGGGCATTTCGACACGCAGAACGGCCAGTGGACGTAGAGCGCAAGGTCGCCGGGGGAATCGGAGCGGGGGCTTGGTGTTTCGAAGACGGGCATTATCTCGCGCATATGGTCGCACGGGGCGGCCGAAGGAAGCGCAATGACGGCACGGATGGGTTTGGCGATCGCCGGGGCGCTTTTGCTGGCAGGTTGCGCGCAGGGCCCCGAGCGTGTCGTCGAGCGCCGCGATACCATGGCGCCGGCACCGCGCGGTGCGAGCCTGCTCAAGACCGCCATGATGGACGGGCACAACGCCGCGCGCGCCGCCGTCGGCGTGGCGCCTCTCACCTGGAGCGATACGCTGGCAACGACCGCGCGCGCCTATGCCGAGGACCTGGCGCGGACCGGCAAATTCGCGCACGCCCCGCAGCCCCAGGGCATGTCGCGCGAAGGCGAGAACCTCTGGACCGGCACGCGCTATGCCTATGCGTATACCGAGATGATGGGGCACTGGGTCGCCGAGAAGCGCGATTTCATCAACCAGCCGACCCCCGGGTTCAGCCGCACCGGCAAGTTCGAGGACGTCGCGCACTATACGCAGATCGTCTGGCGCGGCTCGACCCAGGTCGGTTGCGCGATGGCGAGCAACAAGACCGACGACTATCTGGTGTGTCGCTACTCGCCCCCCGGCAACGTTTTTGGCGAGCGCGCCTATTGATCTAGGTCAAGCGGTTAGCCCCAAAGTGGTGGCACTTTCTTAAGCGGTCGTCGCTTAATCTGGTTGAATGATACCAGTATCCAAACCTGATGGCTCTCGGCCCACTGGCTGCGTCGGATGCCGAGACGGCGCCGGCCTGTCCTTCGCCTTCTCGATGGCGTTCCAGCCGATCGTCGACGTCGAGACCGAGACCGTCTTCGCCTACGAAGCGCTCGTGCGCGGTCCCGAAGGCCAGTCGGCGGCGAGCGTGCTGGCTCAGGTCGATGCCAAGAATCTCTACGCGTTCGATCAGCAATGCCGGGTGCGCGCGATCGAGGCGTCGGTGAAGGCCGGGCTGCTCGATACACCCGCGCGGCTGTCGATCAATTTTCTCCCGAACGCGGTGTATTCGCCGGCCGCGTGCATCCAGTTGACGCTGAAGACCGCGGCGGCGGTGGGCATGCCGACCGACCGGCTGATCTTCGAGTTCACCGAGAACGAGGAGATGCTCGATCCCGCGCATGTCGCGAACATCATCGCGACGTATCAGAAGATGGGGTTCGGCACCGCGCTCGACGATTTCGGCGCGGGGCATGCCGGGCTCAATCTGCTCGCGCGGTTCCAGCCGGATATCATCAAGCTCGATATGGAGCTGATCCGCGACATCGACACGAGCCTGCCGCGGCGGATGATCGTCGAGGGCATGCTGCGGATGTGCACGGGATTGGGGATCACGGTGATCGCCGAGGGGGTGGAGACACGGGGTGAGTTCGACGCGCTGCGGGGGCTCGGCGTGCGGTATATCCAGGGGTATCTGCTGGCGAAACCGGCGTTCGAGGCGCTGCCTACGGTGACGTGGCCGGTGAAGCAGGCGATCGCAGTCTGAACTACACCTGCTCCGTCATCCTGACGAAAGTCAGGATCCAGAGCCATTAGGGGCACCGCCCGTTATCCTGGATCCTGACTTTCGTCAGGATGACGAGAAGCTGGCGGCAGGTTCCCCGCCGCCAGATTTTCAGAACACCGCGGCTTCCAGCAACTTGAACGCCTCGTTCCGGTGGCTGATCGCGTTCTTCGTCTCGTGCGGCAGTTCGGCATAGGTCTGGTCGTAGCCCAGCGGCACGAACACCGGATCGTACCCGAACCCGACATCCCCACGCGGCGGCCAGACGAGCGTCCCCTCGGCACGCCCCTCGAACCACTCGACATGACCATCCGGCCACGCCAGCGCCAGCACGCTGACGAAATGCGCGCCGCGCGTCGCGTCCGGACCCTTTGCGACGACCGCGTCCTCGACCTTCTGCATCGCCATCATCCAGTCGCGACCGGTCGGCGTTTCCGCCCAGTCGGCGGTGTACACGCCCGGATCGCCGTTCAGCGCGTCGACGCACAGCCCGCTATCGTCCGCGAGGGCGGGGTAGCCCGACAGGTCGGCCGCCGAGCGCGCCTTCAGCTCCGCGTTCGCGAAGAAGGTGGTGCCCGTCTCGATGGGTTCCGGCAGGTCGAGTTCGGCGGCGGAGACGACTTCCAGCCCGCGCCCTTCGAGCAACGCGGCGATCTCGCGGACCTTGCCCTTGTTGTGGCTGGCGATGACCAGCTTGCCCGACTGGAGCTTGCGGATCGCCTGCGGTTCCTTGCCCTCGCCGCTCACTTGGCCACCGCTTTCGCCTGTGCCGCGAAGATGTCGGTGCAGCCGATCCGCGCGAGGCGCAGCAGGCGGAGCAACGCCTCCTCGTCATACGTCGCGCCCTCGGCGGTCGCCTGCGCCTCGGCGATGTTGCCGTTTTCGAGCAGCACGAAGTTCGCGTCCGCATCCGCGCCCGAATCCTCGATATAGTCGAGGTCGAGCACCGGATTGCCCTGGTAGATCCCGCAGCTGATCGCGGCCACCTTCTGCGTCAGCGGGTCGGCGGTCAGCTTGCCGCTCGCCAGCAGGCCGTCGATCGCGAGCCGCAGTGCGACCCAGCCGCCCGAGATCGACGCGGTGCGCGTGCCGCCATCCGCCTGGATCACGTCACAATCGATCACGATCTGGCGCTCGCCGAGCAGCTTGAGGTCGACGACGGCGCGCAGGCTGCGACCGATCAGCCGCTGGATTTCCTGCGTGCGGCCCGACTGCTTGCCCTTGGCGGCTTCGCGGTTGTTGCGCGTGTTGGTGGCGCGCGGGAGCATGCCGTATTCGGCGGTCACCCAGCCTTCGCCCTTGCCGCGCATGAACGGCGGCACCTTCTCCTCGACGCTGGCGGTGACGAGCACTTTCGTGTCGCCGAAGCCGATCAGGACGGAGCCCTCGGCATGCTTGGTGAAGCGCGGCTCGATCGTGATCGCACGCATCTGGTCTGGGGCGCGGCCGGATGGGCGCATAGCATATTCCTAAAATTCTTCCGTTCGTCCTGAGTAGCTGCTGAGCTTGTCGAAGCGGCGTATCGAAGGATCGGCCCGCTTGGGGCACATCCTTCGATACGGGCCTTCGACTGCGCTCAGTCCCTACTCAGGACGAACGAGTGGTGGGCAATATGGTGTGCCTAGCCTTTCGCATTCCCGCTCGCCAGCCTAGATCAAAGCGATGGCCACGCCCCCCGTCACCGAACTGACCGATCGCGCGCGCGACATTTTTCGTGCGGTGGTCGACAGCTACCTGGCGAGTGGCTCGCCCGTGGGGTCGAAGACGATCGCGCAACTGACCGGCCTCAGCCTCTCGCCCGCCTCGATTCGCGGCGTGATGGGCGAGTTGGAAGGCCTCGGCCTGCTCGCCAGCCCGCATACCAGCGCCGGCCGCATGCCTACCGACCGGGGCTTGCGACTGTTCGTCGACGGCATGATGCAGGCGATGGAGCCGTCGTTCGAGGAGCGCCAGACGATCGAGGCCCGTGCCGGCGTCGGTGGCCCGGTCGAGGAGGCGCTCGCTGCGACCACGCTCGCGCTGTCGGGGCTGTCGGCGTGCGCGGGGCTGGTGATGGTCCCCAAGCGCGAGTTGAAACTCCGCCAGATCGCGTTCGTCGCGCTGTCGCCGGAACAGGCGCTGGCGGTGCTGGTGAGCGAGGACGGCTCGGTCGAGAATCGCGTGATCGCTCTGCCCAAGGGCATGTCGCCGTCCGCGCTGGTCGAGGCGGGCAATTACATGTCGGCGACGCTCGGCGGCCTGACGCTGGCCGATGCGCGGACCCGGATCGAACGCGAACTGGCGGACGGTCAGGCAGCGCTCGACGGAGCGGCGCGGACGCTGGTCGAGCGCGGCATCGCGGTGTGGAGCGAAGATGCCGATCGCCGCCCGGTGCTGATCGTCCGCGGGCAGGGGCGGCTGATCGACGCCGCCGCCGCCGCCGATCTCGACCGGGTCCGCGACCTGCTCGACGATCTGGAGGGAAAGCAGGAAGTCGCATCGCTTCTGGACAGTGCGCGAGCCGGCGATTCGACGCGGATTTTCATCGGTGCGGAGACCAAATTGTTCGCGTTGTCAGGGTCTTCGGTGATAGCTCGACCGTTCCGTGGATTGGACGGCCGGGTGGTCGGCGTGGTCGGAGTGATCGGGCCGACGCGGTTGAACTATGCGCGCGTCGTGCCCATGGTGGATTTCACGGCTGCAACGCTCGCCCGGTTGATGGGTTGAGCCGGCCCAAATTATAGGGAAAACCATGTCCGACATCGACCAGAACACGCCTGCAGACCTGCGCGAAGAGACCGGCCTTCGTGAGGAAACAGCCGGGGCCGCGCCCGAAGTGGCCTCGAACGACCGCGTCGCCGAGCTCGAGAACCAGCTCGCCGAAGCCAAGCAGAACGTCCTCTACGCGCAGGCCGAGATCCAGAACGTCCGCCGCCGCGCCGAGAAGGAAGCGCAGGACGCGCGCGCCTATGCCGCGACGGCGTTCGCGCGCGACGTGCTGTCGGTTGCCGACAACTTGTCGCGCGGCCTGTCGGCGATTCCGGCGGACCTGCGGGCTGATGAGAAAATGAAGGGGCTCGTGACTGGCCTCGAAGCGACCGGCCGCGAGCTGGAGAGCGTGTTCCAGCGCCACGGCATCACCAAGATCGCCGCGGAGGGCCAGATGCTCGATCCGAACAAGCACCAGGCGATGCTCGAAGTGCCCAGCGATCAGCCTGCCGGGACGATCGTGCAGGAGATGCAGGCGGGCTACATGATCAAGGACCGCCTGCTGCGTCCCGCCATGGTCGGCGTCGCCAAGGCTGGGTGAGCAAGGCAACAAAGCTTTTGATCGGTGTTGCCGTGGGCGCGGTATTACTCGTGGTCGGCGCTGTTGGTGTGATCGTTCATGCGGTCATGACTAGCACCGACCTTTAGCCTCAACTGTCATGCCGGGCTCGTTCCGGCATCCACTGTGCCGCACATTCACGACCGGTTGGTTTGCGGAACGGTGGACCCCGGAACAGGTCCGGGGTGACGGGGGTTTTGCGGCTCGTCAGGATGAAAAAATGAATCAGAACCTCACGACCGATCGCCAGACCTTCGTCACGCATCTCGAATGCTCGATCACCGGCGAGCGGTACGAGGCGGACCAGCTTCATGGGCTGTCGCGCGCCGGGCGGCCTTTGCTCGTCCGCTACGACCTCGACGCGGTGCGGTCCGCGGTTTCTCGCGACACGATCGAGGCTCGCCCGACCGATCTGTGGCGGTGGCGTGAGCTGCTCCCCGTGCGGCATACTTCCAACATCGTCAGCCTCGGCGAAATCGAGACGCCGTTGGTGCCGCTGACCAAGTCCGGCGGCCCCAACGTGCTTGTGAAGGACGAAGGCCGCCTCCCGACGGGTAGCTTCAAGGCCCGAGGCCTCGTCATGGCTGTCGCGATGGCGAAGGAGCTTGGCGTCACGAAGATCGCGATGCCGACCAATGGCAATGCGGGAGCGGCGCTGGCAGCCTACGCGACCCGTTGCGGGATCGAGACGATCGTGTTCTGCCCGGACGACACGCCCGAGATCAACGTCCGCGAGATCGCGATGCAGGGCGCACGCGTCTGGCGGGTCAACGGGCTGATCGACGATTGCGGCGCGATCGTCGGCAAGGGTGCGGCAGAGGGCCGCTGGTTCGATTTCTCGACGTTGAAGGAGCCCTACAGAATCGAGGGCAAGAAGACGATGGGGCTCGAACTCGCCGCGCAGTTCGGCTGGAAATTGCCGGATGCGATCTTCTATCCTACCGGCGGCGGCACCGGGCTGATCGGCATGTGGAAGGCGTTCGACGAACTCGAGAAGCTCGGCTGGATCGGCTCGGAGCGCCCGAAGATGTTCGCGGTGCAGGCGAGCGGGTGTGCGCCGATCGTCCGTGCGTTCGAAGCGGGCGAGGAGCATGCCGAGCGTTGGGAGGATGCGAGCACCGTGGCGGCGGGCATCCGCGTCCCTAAGGCGGTCGGCGACTTCCTGATCCTCCGCGCGGTTCGCGAAAGCGGTGGGCAGGCGCTAGCGGTCGGCGATCCCGCGATCCTGAAGGCGGTCGATGCGGCGGCGAAGCAGGATGGGCTGCTGCTGTGTCCCGAGGGCGGCGCGACGCTGGCGGCGTATCATCAGGCGCTGAACGCCGGGCTGGTCGACGAGGACGACCGGGTCGTTCTTTTCAACTGCGCGACCGGCCTGAAATATCCGATGCCCGAAGCGCCGCAAGCGCTTGATAGAACACGACCTATCGATTTCAACGCGCTCTAAACTGCGGATTTCTGCCGATCGGGTAGATCGCGATCTACCAGATCGGTAGTTGAAATTGATCCATGTTGGCTGCAACGGGGCGCCCTTCTTTACATAGGGGTCCTTAATGCAGAAAATCGTCCAGGTCGTTTGCGTCATGCTCATCGCGGCCGCGGTGATGTTCGGTGGCCGCTGGTACATGTACGTCGCGCGTGGCTCGAGCCCGTATGACGAGGTCGGCATCGCGCTGAACGGCTACGCGCCGGGGCCGATGCGCGCGTGGGGCTGCCACAAGATTCAGGCGCGGTTCCCCGGCCAGCTGCCGCCATATGGCTGTGCCGGAGCGGATGGTCGTAGCTGGCTCTGACCAACGCCGGTCACCCGGCTCTCGTGGGATGACGGTCTCAGCCTGCGATGCGCGCTTCGAACTTGCGCCATTGCAGGCTTAGCACCGCGTACAGGATTACCGCGACGACGATCAGCGCTACCGTCTGGACGGTCTGCGTCGCGGCGGACTGAGGGGGTGTGTTCGGTGCATAATCGCCACCGAACAGGCCAAAGCCGATGGTCGTGACAAGCCACCAATAGGTGCCGCTGGCCAATGCGCCGACGATCGCAAGAAGGAATCGTTTCACTGCGATTTCCCCGGGAGAAAGGTGATCACACGCTCATAATCGGCTTTCGATCCTGTCCCGCGCGTCGGTTGCGCATGGTGGATCAGTTTGAAATAGTCCTCGACGATCGACGCCTGCTGCTCGATCAAGAAACCAGCGATCGTCCGTTTGGTCTGCGACAGGTCGCCATAGTCGTATTTCCGGTGAAGCAGGCCCTGCGTTCGTACCCACATGCCATGCTGGTGCTGATACACATGGGTCAGTTCGTGTACCAGCCAGGCTGCATCGCCAACTGTCTTCGAAAAGTCCGCCTTGTAGGATGACGGCGGAAAATACACCTCGCCGTTCGGTGTGATCGCGGTGTCTGCAGGCTGGAAGAAATACGCCTTGCGATTGTGGATCAGAACCCGGCCGTAATCGATCGAAATGCCGAAGATCGTTGCCGCTATGCGCTGCTCACCGGGTGTCAGGCCACGCGAGATCGCTTCGTCGGTATTGCCGGCCATGCCGATGCTCCACTCTGACGGTCCGTCGTCTCGCCGGACTTACCCGCGTCGCGAAGCCCGGACAAGAATGCGGATCACTTCCCTACAGGGGTTCCCGCCGCGACCACGGTCGCGTTGTTGATGATCCGCGTCCCATCGGCAAACGCGAACGTCAGCGTCACGCGATCGGCGGGCTTGATCCCCGAGTTCATGTCGAACAGCATCACGTGCCGCCCACCCGGCGCGAACGCCACATCCGTATTCGCCGGAACCTCGACCTTCGCAAGCGGCGTCATCGTCGACATGCCGCCCTTGTCCATCGTCTCGTGCATTTCGGACCTGATCGCGACGTCGGTGGTGGCCGAGATCAGCGTCGCCGGCGTGGGGCCGCCATGGACCGTAAAGTACGCCGCCGCGGGCCGTCCGGTCACCGCGCCGAGCCGCACCCAGGCCCCGTCGACGGACAGTTCCTTGGGCGGCGAGCACGACGCCAGTGCCATCGCGGCAACACCCAGTCCGAAAACGATACGCATAGGTTACTTTTCTCCGGGCCCGACCACTTGCGCATCCTATGACCGGTACAATCTTGCGGCAAGCGCGAGGCCACCTATATCGCGCCCATCATCAGAAAGGTTCCACTGCCGTAACGGGGTGGAACCAGTTTCGTATTTTCGTTTCAAGTGAGGGGCTAATCAGAACTCATGGCTAAAGTAATCGGTATCGATCTCGGCACGACCAACAGCTGCGTTTCCGTCATGGAAGGCGGCAAGCCGAAGGTCATCGAGAATTCCGAGGGCGCGCGCACCACGCCGTCGATCGTCGCGTTCGCCAAGGATGGCGAGCGACTGGTCGGCCAGCCGGCCAAGCGCCAGGCAGTGACGAACGGCGACAACACCATCTTCGCGGTGAAGCGCCTGATCGGCCGTCGTTTCGACGATCCGATCACCAAGAAGGACACCGAGCTGGTCCCGTACAAGATCTCGCGCGGGCCGAACGGCGACGCATGGGTCTCGGCCGGCGGCAAGGATTACTCGCCGTCGCAGATCTCGGCGTTCACGTTGCAGAAGATGAAGGAAACCGCCGAGTCGTATCTCGGCGAGACGGTCACGCAGGCGGTCATCACCGTGCCGGCCTACTTCAACGACGCACAGCGCCAGGCGACCAAGGACGCCGGCCAGATCGCCGGCCTCGAAGTGCTGCGTATCATCAACGAGCCGACTGCGGCGGCGCTGGCCTACGGCCTCGACAAGCAGGACGGCAAGACGATCGCTGTCTACGATCTCGGCGGCGGCACGTTCGACATCTCGGTGCTGGAAATCGGCGACGGCGTGTTTGAGGTGAAGGCCACGAACGGCGACACCTTCCTGGGTGGTGAGGATTTCGACAACAAGATCGTCCAGTACCTCGCCGACGAGTTCAAGAAGGCCGAGGGCATCGACCTCGCCAAGGACAAGCTGGCGCTCCAGCGTCTGAAGGAAGCGGCGGAGAAGGCGAAGATCGAGCTGAGCTCGGCGCAGTCGACCGAGGTCAATCTGCCCTTCATAACCGCGGACCAGAACGGCCCGAAGCACCTGGTGAAGTCGATCACCCGCGCCGACCTGGAGCGGATGGTCGAGGACTTGGTCAAGCGCACGCTCGAGCCTTGCCGCAAGGCGCTCGCAGACGGCGGCCTGAAGCCCGAGGACATCTCCGAAGTCGTGCTGGTCGGCGGTATGACGCGCATGCCGCGCGTTCGTGAAGTCGTGAAGCAGTTCTTCGGCAAGGAGCCGCACACCGGCGTCAACCCGGACGAGGTCGTCGCGATGGGCGCCGCGATCCAGGCCGGCGTGCTGCAGGGCGACGTCAAGGACGTGCTGCTGCTCGACGTGACGCCGCTGTCGCTGGGCATCGAGACGCTGGGTGGCGTGTTCACCCGGATGATCGATCGCAACACGACGATCCCGACCAAGAAGTCGCAGACCTACTCGACCGCCGATGACAACCAGGGCGCGGTGACGATCCGCGTGTTCCAGGGCGAGCGCGAGATGGCGGCCGACAACAAGATGCTCGGCAATTTCGATCTCGTCGGCATTCCGCCCGCACCGCGCGGCGTGCCGCAGATCGAAGTGACGTTCGACATTGATGCCAACGGCCTCGTCAGCGTTTCGGCCAAGGACAAGGGCACCGGCAAGGAGCAGCAGATCCGCATCCAGGCGTCGGGTGGTCTTTCGGACAACGACATCGACCAGATGGTCCGCGATGCCGAGACCTTCGCCGAGGAGGACAAGAAGCGTCGTGCCGGCGCCGAGGCGAAGAACAACGCCGAGTCGCTGGTCCACACCACCGAGCGTCAGCTGGCCGACAACGGCGACAAGGTCGACGAGTCGATGAAGACCGAGATCCAGGCCGCGATCGACGCGACCAAGGCTGCGGTCGAGAGCGGCGATGCGGACGCGATGACCGAGAAGAGCACCGCGCTCGCTCAGGTTGCGATGAAGCTCGGTCAGGCGATCTACGAGAAGCAGGCCCAGGCGGACGCTTCGCCGTCGGCTGATGGCGATGCGGCGAAGAAGGACGACGACGTCGTCGACGCCGAGTTCTCGGAAGTCGACGACAACCCGAAGGCGTAACCGAAACTCCCTCTCCCCTCTGGGGAGAGGGCCGGGGTGAGGGGCAGTTCCGCGCGCTGCCGTGTGGAATGGCCCCTCACCCAACCCTCTCCCCGGAGGGGAGAGGGCTAAGAGGGCCGCTATGAGTACCCAGACAGATTATTACGAACTGCTCGAATGCGAGCGGACCGCGGATGCGGGGACGATCAAGTCGTCCTACCGCAAGCTCGCGATGAAGTATCACCCGGACAAGAATGCCGGCTGCAAGGATTCCGAGGCGCAGTTCAAGGCGGTCAGCGAGGCGTACGAGTGCCTCAAGGACCCGCAGAAGCGTGCGGCCTATGATCGCTTCGGCCATGCCGCGTTCCAGAACGGCGGCGGCGGTAGTCACGGAGGCGGCGCGCAGGATTTCGGCGGCTTCAGCGACATCTTCGAAAGCGTCTTCGGCGAATTCATGGGCGGCGCACAGCGCGGCGGCGGTCGCTCGGCGGCCCGGCGTGGCGCGGACCTGCGCTATGACATGGAGGTCAGCCTGGAGGAAGCGTTCCACGGCAAGACGACCGAGATCACGATCGACGTCTCCGCGCTCTGCGACACCTGCGACGGCTCGGGCGCGAAGGCCGGTACGCGGGCTAAGACCTGTCAGCATTGCGGCGGTCACGGCAAGGTGCGCGCGCAGCAGGGCTTCTTCGTGGTCGAGCGCGCTTGCCCGGTCTGCAACGGCGCGGGCGAAGTCATTGCTGATCCATGCCCCGATTGCCGCGGCGAAGGTCGCGTCGAGAAGACCAAGACGCTGTCGATCAACGTCCCCCCCGGTGTCGACGAGGGCACGCGGATCCGCATGTCGGGCGAAGGCGAGGCGGGTGCCCGCGGCGCGCCGTCCGGCGATCTCTACATTTTCCTCCACGTCACCAAGCACAATCTGTTCGAACGCGAAGGCACGACTTTGTTCGCGCGCGCGCCGATCAGCTTCACGGTCGCATCGCTCGGCGGGGCGCTGTCGATCCCCGGCCTCGACGGTCGTACGCACGAGGTGAAGATCCCCGCCGGCATCCAGTCGGGTAAGCAACTCCGCCAGCGCGGTGCCGGCATGCCCGTCCTCCAAGGCCGCGGCCACGGCGACCTCGTCGTCCAGATCGACGTCGAAACCCCCACGCGTCTCAGCAACCGCCAGAAGGAACTGCTCGAGATGTTCCGCGAGACGGAGACGGGTGACGAATGCCCGGCGAGCCAGGGCTTCTTCGCCAAGCTTAAGGGCGTGTTCGCGGGCGAGTGATGTAAGGCGGGCGAGGAGCGTGTCCTCGCCCGCGGCGCTTCAGGATAGAGCCGGGATCAGTGGCACGCTGATAAGGGTCGTCTTACCCTTCATGCCGGGAGTGCCCTCGTTTCCGGCCGATGCGGCGGCAGGGGTGCTGCCTGCGCTGCCGCTGTTGCCTCCGTGACAATAGTGACTGCCGTGGCCGCCTGGGCCGCCACCGCCGGGACGACCAGCGTTTCCGGCCGCACCGCCCATGCCGCCTGCGCCACCCTGGTTCTGGATCGATGCATAGCCGAACTGGCTCACCCCGAGCCCTGTCGACACAAAGGTCAGCGAACCGCCCCTCGTACCTTGGGCGCCGTCTCCGCCAGTGCCGCCGATCGCACCATCGCCGCCCTTCCCACCGCGGCCGGCACCGTGCTTGCAGCTGTGAAAATTGTCGGATCCCTTATGCCCGCGTGCGCCGCTACCGCCGTCCCCACCGGCGCCGCCCGCCCCACCGATGCCGCCCGCGATGCCGGTAAGCTTCATCGCCAAGTTGATCGACCGTGGTGCCGGGTCATTGGCCACGGAGAAATGATCAACCACGAAATAGACATGGGGCAGGAACTGTCGCGCGCCTGGCCCACCACTCGTGCCGGCCGATCCGCCCGCGCCTGGGTGCCCGGTGAAATCGGTTTCTCCCTCCCCATCGGGGCCACGCGCACCGCCCACGCCAGCATTGCCCTGCGGCGCGACGACGTTGTCGAAACGTACGCGGTAGCTCGATGTCGCATCGGGGAATTTTACCTCCCGCGCGGCGATGACGATGTATGGCGTAGTGACGTTGTGCAGGACAAGCTCGCTGTCGCGCGAGAAATTGATGACATCCGCCTTCAACACGTTGCCGGCAAAGGGCTCAGAGCCGTTGACCGGGAACAGCGAATGGACGGTCGTAACGCTAGCCAGCAACTGTCGCACCTCGTCGGGCAGTGCGGCCTCTAGCGACGGCAGGGACTGTGGGGCCGCATCCTGCGCTCGCGCGGGAACCGCAAAGAGGGCCGATGTGATCAAGAATTGCCGCAGGCGCATGTCCGTCTCTCCCGTTGTAGCGGAGCAGGTCTATGCCCAGCTGACGGAATATTGAGAGCACATCGGTCAAACCGCCACCGCGGGCGCAACCGTTTCGATGGCAAGCGCGGGACGATTGATCCACTTCGGACCTGCACTCAACGCCGATAGGGGGAACCTTGGCCTAGCCGCGCCCCCTCGGGAGGGGGCGGGCGGGCCGATGGATCATAAGGCGGTGATGACCACCCCAACCACCAGCGCTTGAGCCGCGATCGCCAGCATGGTGCTGGTCACGGTTTCGAACATGCGCATGGATAGGTCTCCGATGCCGGAACAATATCCGGCAAGCGGCATATGACCATAGTTGCGCGTTTCCGCAATTTTGTAACATGTAATCGCAATTGCATTGCGTGCAATTGGGACAGTCTTGGGGCGGTCCACCATCCAGCTCTACCCGTCATCCTGACGAAAGTCAGGACTCAGGATAACGAGCGCTGCCCTGCTTGGCTCTGGGTCCTGACGTTCGTCAGGATGACGGGGTGAGGGCTGGCGGGGACGCCTCAGGCTGCGTCGAACACGCGCGCGAAGATCGTGTCGACGTGCTTGAGGTGATAGCCAAGGTCGAACTTGTCCTCGAGCTCGGCATCCGACAGCGTCACTTCTGGGTCCGCCTTCAGCAACTCGAGCAGCGACAGCGCGCCGTCCGAATCCCACACCTTCATCGCGTTGCGCTGGACCAGCCGATACGCGTCCTCGCGGCTCACGCCCGCCTGCGTCAGCGCCAGCAGCACGCGCTGCGAATGGACGAGGCCGCCCATCTTGTTGAGGTTCTTCAACATTCGCTCGGGGTACACGACCAGCTTGTCCATCACCCCGGTCAGCCGCGCGAGCGCGAAGTCGAGCGTAATCGTCGCATCCGGCCCGATGTAGCGCTCGACCGACGAGTGCGAAATGTCGCGCTCATGCCACAGCGCGACATTCTCCATCGCCGGCGTGACATACCCGCGCACCATCCGAGCAAGACCGGTGAGGTTCTCGGTCAGCACCGGGTTGCGCTTGTGCGGCATCGCCGACGAACCCTTCTGACCGGGCGAGAAGAACTCTTCCGCCTCGAGCACTTCGGTCCGCTGCAAGTGACGCACTTCGGTCGCTAGCCGCTCGATCGAGCTGGCGATCACCCCCAAGGTCGCAAAGAACATCGCGTGACGATCGCGTGGGATGACCTGCGTCGAGACCGGCTCGACCGACAGCCCGAGCTTGCCCGCGACATACTCTTCCACGAACGGATCGATGTTAGCGAACGTCCCCACCGCACCCGAGATCGCACACGTCGCGACGTCCTCGCGCGCCGCTACCAGCCGGGCGCGGTTGCGCGCGAACTCGGCATGCGCCTGCGCGAGCTTCAGCCCGAACGTCACGGGTTCTGCGTGGATGCCGTGGCTGCGGCCGATCGTCGGCGTCATCTTGTGCTCGCGCGCACGGCGTTCGAGCACCACGAGCAGCGCGTCGAGATCGGCGATCAGGATGTCGCTCGCCTTCGCCAACTGGACCGCCAGGCAGGTATCGAGCACGTCGGACGAGGTCATGCCCTGGTGCATGAAGCGCGCTTCGGGGCCAACGTGCTCGGCGACATTGGTCAGGAAGGCGATGACGTCGTGCTTGGTCTCGCGCTCGATCTCGTCGATCCGGTCGACCTCGAACGCGCCCTTTTCCCAGATCGCGGCGGCGGCTTCCTTGGGGACCACGCCGAGTTCGGCAAGCGCGTCGGTGGCGTGTGCCTCAATCTCGAACCAGATCCTGAAGCGCGCTTCGGGCGTCCAGATCGCGACCATGTCGGGGCGGGAATAGCGGGGGACCATCGGGTTTCCTCGGGAGCGTGAAGGGTAGGGCGCGTCGCGTGCCGTTCGGCCCGCGGCTGCTCGCGAAACGCGGTAGCAGGACGCAGGGGAAGGTTCAAACACCCGTCGCGAGGTATAAATCCAGCGATGTGGCGCGTATATAGTGAGCAAGCGGATCGCTATGCCGAGTATGTATCGGGCATGGTCGCAACATCGCTTAGTAGACGCGTAGAACACTACCGGAGAGACGCAATGTTGAAAAATGCTATGCTGGCCGGCGCGGCACTGGTTGCTGCACCCGTACTGGCACAGACGACCACGACATCCCCGCAGACTTCGGCGCCAGGCAGTGCTGCTGCCGGGCAGGCCACCCCATCTGGTACGCTAACCGATGCCGTCCCGATGCAACCCGCCGCGCGCGAGCAGCCTGCGACCGGCAGCCAGGTCGCACAGGTCGTCGACACCGAGTTCCCGACCTACGACAAGAACGGCGACGGCAAGCTCAGCGCGACAGAATTCGGTGGCTGGATGGTCGCGCTGAAGAGCAAGACCGATCCGTCGACCAAGCCGGACGCGCCCGAGACCAAGAAATGGGTCTCCGCCGCCTTCGCGCAGGCCGATACCGACAAGAGCAAGTCGCTCACCAAGACCGAGGTCACCAGCTTCCTGTCGCAGGGCTGACGGCAACGGCACGTCCGCAAAGTACCATCGCACGGATCAAGGTCGTCGGGTTCGCGCCCGGCGGCCTTTGTTACGTCAGCCGTCCAGCGAACCCGTCGCCATCAGCGCGAGAAAGGGATCGCGTACCCGCTGCGACGCGCCGTTGAGCAGGCGCCGCATGCGCGCATCATACGCATCGACAGGATCGTCCGCACGCCTGTGTGCCATCGTCCAGGTACCGAACTGCCGTTCATGGATCGAGATATTGTGCTGGAGCGACAGATCGTAATGACGATCGTCCTGCGCAATACGGCCGAACGTCGCGTCGACGAATGCGGTAGGCCCCTCGATGACCTGCAAAAAATGCGTGCCGTCCGACCACAACAGCCCAGTGATGTCATGCAGCGCGTTATTGTGCCGGGACTGCTGCAATATTCCCACGAGATCGGCCTTGTCGCCGGCTATGGTACTCGAACTCATGTATAGAATTTTGGCGCATCGCGTCTCCGGTCGACAGTTGCGCATATCGCTACTATAGATCGGAGAGGGGCGACTTGCGATAGATCAGTCGGCCTTGCGCACCCGATCTTTCGCAATGCGGGTCTCCGCCAGGATCTGCCCCTGCGCCTCGACGGCGGCATTGAGCAGCCGATCCGAGGTTTCGGCCGCGGCGTCGGGCGTCAATGATACCGCGACCCCGTCTGGCCCGTCGACCATGACCTGACCATGCTCGGCGGTTACCTCCGAGGCTTCGTCGTGCAACTTGTTATCCACATGCAATTCCTTCGCCCTGACAACGAAGATACGACTGAAAAGGCACGAGGAGTTTCGGATGTTTCTCCTTTATCTGATTGCGTCAGATCAACCCCTGTGCACGCAGGCTGACATGGCCGCCGGTACCCATCACGATATGGTCGTGGACGGTGATGCCGAGCCGCTTGCCTGCCTCCGCGATCGTCCGCGTGATGTCGATATCGGCGCGGCTGGGGGAGGGGTCCCCGCTCGGGTGGTTGTGGACGAGGATGATCGACGCGGAGCCGAGGTCGATCGCGCGGCGGATGACCTCGCGGACGTATACGGCGGCTTGGTCGATCGAGCCCTTGCTCATCACCTCGTCGCGAATCAGCATGTTCTTGGTGTTGAGGTGCAGCACGCGGAAGCGCTCGATCGCGTGGTGCGCCATGTCCGCGCGGAGATAATCGAGCAGCGCCTGCCAGTTGGCGAGTACCGGGCGGTCGCTGACGTGCGATTGCAGCAGGCGGATCGCGGCGGCGTGTGCGATCTTGATTGCCGCGGTCGAGATCTCGCCCATGCCCTTCACCCGGCCGAGCGCCTCGGCATCCGCGGTCAGCACGCCGCCGATCCCGCCGAACTCGCGCATCAGCGCCTTGGCGAGCGCCTTGGTGTCGCCGCGGGGAATGGCGATCGCGAGCAGATATTCGATGAGTTCGTGATCGAGCAGCGCATCGCTGCCGCCTTCGAACAGGCGTTTGCGGAGGCGGCCGCGATGGCCCTTCAGATCGTCCCCCCGGACGTCAGCGTCTTCGTCCGGATCGGCCATTTTGCGATGCTAGCACATCCCTGGGCAATTGCATGACGCCCTCGCTCCCGCCTATGCAGAGACCTCGAATATGGCGGAGTGCGTTGGTGAGCGAGACGAGCGAGACGGGGGCCGACCCCGGGGCCCATCCTCGCCGTCTTGCGACTGCTCGCCGCGTTGCGCTGGGGATCGCGCTGCTCCTGATCGCCGCGCTGGTCGTGCTGTGGCTGGTGCGGAAGCCGATCGCCGAGGGGTTTATCGACCGCGAGCTTGCCAAGGCCGGCGTGCCTGCGCGCTATGACATCGCGGACCTTGCCCTGGGTGGCCAGCGACTGACCAACGTCGTGATCGGCGATCCGGCGCATCCCGATCTGGTCGCCGACTGGGTCGAGACGCGGACTGGCGTCGGCTTGTCCGGGCCGTATCTGGAGGGCGTACGCGCCGGGAAGGTCCGGCTGCGCGGGCGGCTGGTCGACGGCAAGGTCTCGCTTGGCGCGATCGACAGGTTGCTGCCAGCGCCGTCGGGGAAGCCGTTCGCGTTGCCGGCGCTCGACGTATCGGTCGCCGATGGGCGGATGCGGCTGGAGACCCCGCAGGGGATCGTCGGACTGAAGCTGGCGGGCTCCGGCAAGCTCGACGACGGGTTTCGTGGATCGCTGGCGGCGATCAGCGAGCGGCTCGATGTCGGCGGGTGCGGGATTGATCGGCTCGCGGCGACGGTGAAGCTGCGGATCGACGCGGCGAAACCGACGATCACTGGGCCGGTCCGTGTGTCGCGGCTCGCCTGCGGGACGACGCAGGCGGAGCGGATCGTGGCCGATCTGGACGTCGGACTCTCCGCGGCGCTCGATCGCTGGCAGGGCAAGGCGACGCTCAAGACGGGCGCGGCACGGACGCCGGGTGCGACTTTGGCTGGTGTCGGATGTACGATTGAATTCACCGGAACCGCGGCGGCGACTGGCGGCAAGGCGAACATCGCCGCCGATACCGTTCGCACCACCGAGGGCGGCGCGCGCCGGGTTGCGCTCGCGGGCGCCTACCGGATCGGCCAGCAGATCGCGTTCGACGGGCGCGTCCAGGCGAGCGGGGCGGCAGTGGCGCAGAAGCGACTCGCGGGGTTGGCTGGCATCGGTGGTGCGGCCGCAGGGACGCCCGTCGCGCCGTTGGCGGCCGCGGTGACCCAGGCGGTCCAGAAGTCCGGCCGCGGATTTGCCGCGGACGCCGACCTTCGCGTGCTGATCGATGGCGGACGCGGCAAGGCCGTGCTGTCGCGCCTGGCGCTTGCCTCCGCAAGCGGTGCGCGCGTGGCGCTCGGCGGCGGGACCGGGGTCGCGTTCGGTTGGCCGAACGGCGGCGTCCGGCTCGACACGGTACTAGCGATGCGCGGCGGCGGCTTGCCCGAGGCACGCGTGTCGCTGGCGCAGGCGAAACCGGGCGCGGCGATCCGCGGCGTGGCCAGCATCGCGCCCTATGTGGCTGATGGCGCGCGACTGGCGCTGACGCCCGTCACCTTCAGCGCGACGCCGGGCGGGGCAACCTCGATCGCGACGCGCGTCACGATCGGGGGACCGATCGCTGCGGGCGGTCCCGGCAACCGGGTCGACGGGCTGTCGATGCCGGTATCTGCGGTTTGGAACGGTCGTGGGCGGCTGGTCGTCAACACTGGTTGCGTGCCTTTGGCAGTCCAGCGCTTTGCGATCTCCGGCCTCGTGCTCGATGCGTCACGGCTGACCTTGTGCCCGATTAATGGCGCGCTGGTGCAGATCAACGGCGCGCGGGTCAGCGGCGGCGCGAAGATCGCCGCGGCCAAGCTGGGTGGGCGAATCGGCACTACCTCGATCACGCTGGCGACCGCGGGAGCGACCGTGCGGCTGGCGGATCGCGGCTTTGCCATCGACGGCGTGCAGACCCGCATCGGCGCGCCGGAACGTGTCACGCGACTCGACTTCGCCACCGTCACGGGCCGCATGACGGGCCAGGGCGTGGCGGGTGCGTTCACGGGTGGCTCGGGACAGATCGCCAACGTGCCGCTGTTGCTCGGCGAGGCTGCCGGCGACTGGACGCTCGTCAATGGCGCGCTCAACCTCACCGCCGCGATGCGCGTGTCCGATGCCGCGCCGACGCCGCGGTTCAAGCCGCTCGCCGCCCGCACCGTGACGCTTCAACTGGTCAACGGCACGATCACCGCGGCGGGCACGCTGTTCGAGCCGACCACCAACACCAAGGTCGCCGACGTCACGCTGACCCACGCTCTCGGCGCGGGGGCAGGGAAGGCCGACCTCGCCGTCCCTGCGATCGCGTTCGCCAAGGACAAGCTGCAACCCGACGCACTCACCCCGCTTACGTTCGGCGTGATCGCCGACGTCAACGGATCGGTCAGCGGCGAGGGGCATATCGCCTGGAACCCCGACGGGGTGACGAGCACCGGCGTGTTCCGCACCGCCGGCACCAATCTCGCCGCCGCATTTGGCCCGGTCACGGGAATCGTCACCGAGATCCGCTTCACCGACCTGCTCAATCTCCAGAGCGCGCCGGGGCAGGTGGCGACGATCCGCACGCTCAACCCCGGCATCCCGGTCAGCGACGGCACGATCCGCTACCAGACGCTGCCCGGCGCGCGCGTGCAGGTCGAGGGCGGGCGGTGGCCGTTCGCGGGGGGATCGCTGACGCTCGACCCGACGCTGCTCGACTTTTCCGCGCAGTCCGAGCGGCGGATGACGTTCCACGTCGTCAACATGGCGGCCGACCAGTTCCTCCAGCAGTTCGATTTCAAGAATCTCGACGCGACCGGCATTTTCGACGGCGTGCTGCCGATGATCTTCGACGAAACGGGCGGCCGGATCGAAGGTGGCGATCTGCTGGTGCGCAAAGGCGGCGGCACGCTCGCCTATGTCGGCGATCTCAGCCAGAAGGATCTCGGCGTCTGGGCGAACATCGCGTTCCAGGCGCTGAAGTCGCTCCGCTACCAGTCGTTGCGAGTCGGCATGAACGGGCCGCTCGCGGGCGAGATGGTCACCGACGTGCGGTTCGCCGGGATCAGCCAGGGTGAGGGGGCAAAGGCGAACTTCATCGTCCGTCGTCTGCAGAAACTGCCGTTCATCTTCAATATCCGCATCAAGGCGCCGTTCCGCGGGCTGCTCGATTCGGCGCAGAGCTTCTACGATCCGAAGCGGCTGATCCAGCGCAACCTGCCGGCGTTGCTGCAACAGCAAGCCGCGCCGCCGGCTCCTAAACCCCCGACCATTCAGCCTCCCGCAAGCAGGATCGTGCCATGACCGAAACAGGATTGAAGAAGCTGGAGCAAAGGCCGATCTTGCAGAAGATGACGAGGACGATCGCGATTATCGGGCTGTTGGCCGCCCTGCCGGGCTGCATCAACGTGTCGGCGCCCGACAAGCCGATCGAGATCAACCTCAACATCAACGTCACGCAGGAAGTGGTCTATCGTCTCGATGGCGAGGCGAAATCGTTGATCCAGCAGAATCCGGGGATATTCTAAGATGAAGACCAAGGTCCTTATGATGGTTGCCGCAGCGGCGGCTCTCGGTGGCCTGTCTGTCGCGGTGACCGCGCAGCGCGATCCGGCATATGCCGCAGCGCGTGCCGGGGGCGAGGTCGGCGAGCAGCCCGACGGCTATCTCGGCCTGGTCGGCGCGGCGAGCGGCGATCTGCGTGCGCTGGTCAACAACATCAATATCCAGCGCAAGTCGGCGTACACGGCGAAGGCGCAGGCGAGCGGCGCGACGGTCGAGCAACTCGCCTTCACCAGTGGCTGCAACCTGATCATGCAGACCAACCCCGGCGAGAAGTACAAGACGCCGAACGGTGTATGGAAGACCCGCACCGCCGGCGCTCCCGAACGCGATTCGCGCTGCGTTTGACCTCTCGTCATGCCGGGCTCGTTCCGGCATCCACCGTTCCGCGTATTCGATAGTCGTGAGCGTGCGGAACCGTGGACCCCGGACCAAGTCCGGGGTGACGTAGAAGGAGGGGCGTGCCCCTGTGGCGCGAGGTCCCGGCTTTCGCCGGGATGACGAAGAGCGCGGCCGTTCCGACGCCCATCACTAAAATCCTCCCCGCCAGGGGGAGGTGGCTGGCCCTTGCCAGACGGAGGGGGAGGCATGCGAAACGTAGGTTCCGTGTCCTCCCACTTCGTTGCCGCGCGACACCTCCCCCTGGCGGGGGAGGATCGTAAGATGCCCCCCCATTAATGACACCCCTGTCACACCGGTTGACTTGCACCCCCCCCTTTTCTAAACGGACCGCGCCTTGGCGGGATCGCTCGTCGCTGCTTGCTTCCTCCCCGATGCGAAATCAGGTGGAGGAACGTGCGTGGCGGAGATCGAACCCGGACAGGACCCCCAGGGTGTTGAAGATCCGCGACTTTCCGCGCTCGATGAGCGGTTGCGAGAGGCGCAGCATCGGGAAACGCTCGCAAAGGGGCAGAAGGGGGCGGATGCCGAGCGGGGGTACTCGCAAGGCAATCGCGTCATTTCCGCTCTCATCGGGAGTCTCGTCGGCAGTGCGCTGATCGGGTGGTTGATAGACCATTGGTTCGGCACTGGCCCATGGGGGCTGATCGTGCTGCTGTTCCTCGGGATAGCGGTCGCGTTCAGGCAGATCATTCGAATTTCAGGCGAACGCCCGGAGTAACCGGGCGTTTGTCGTATCAAGACGACAGGGATTCCACGTGGCGGCAGAACAGGGCGGCAAGATCGATCCGATGCACCAGTTCCTGATCGAGCCGGCGTTCGGCTCGCACTGGATCGTAGGTGGCTATGACCTGTCGTTCACCAACTCCGCATTGTGGATGGTGGTGACGCTGGTCGCGCTTTGGGCGTTCATGATCGGTGGCATGAAGCGTGAGCTCGTCCCCGGTCGCTGGCAGATGGCGGTCGAGGGCTTTACCGGCTTCATCTCGGGCATGCTCGAGCAGAATGTCGGCCCCGGTGGCAAGCGCTTCGTGCCCTATGTGTTCTCGCTGTTCATGTTCATCCTGTTCGCGAACATTATCGGGCTCCTGCCGTTCGGCATCGTCCCCGGCGTGCATCCGTTCACCGTGACCAGCCACATGACCGTCACCGGCGTGCTGGCGCTGATCAGCTTTGCGATCGTGCTGCTCGTCGGCTTCGGCAAGCACGGCTTCCACTTCTTCTCGCTGTTCGTGCCGAGCGGCACGCCAGCGCTGATGATCCCGCTGATCTTCGTGGTCGAGCTGATGTCGTTCCTGGTGCGTCCTTTCTCGCTCGGTCTGCGACTGTTCGTCGCGATGACCGCGGGGCATATCCTGCTCAAGGTGCTGGCCGCGTTCGTGATCAACGGCCTGAACCTCGGTGGGATGTATATCGGCCTGGTGACCGCGCCGAGCATGTTGCTGATGATCGGCATCACGCTGCTCGAGCTGCTGGTCGCCGCGATCCAGGCATACGTGTTCGCGTTGCTGACGTCGGTCTATCTGAACGACGCGGTCAATCTTCACTAAGTTTTTCCATTACCTAACTGATTTTCAAAGGGAATTTACCATGGACGCACAAGCAGCAAAGATGATCGGTGCCGGCCTCGCAGCGATCGGCATGGGCCTCGCAGCACTCGGCGTGGGCAACGTGTTCGCACAGTTCCTCGCCGGCGCTCTGCGCAACCCGGGCGCAGCCGACAGCCAGCAGGGCCGTCTGTTCATCGGTTTCGCAGCAGCCGAGCTTCTCGGCCTGCTCGCCTTCGTCACGATGATCATCCTCGTGTTCGTCGCCTAACAACTCGCTGAATTGGCCGGGCGACCGCGCCCGGCCGTTTCACGAAGGACCGACATGCCCCAGATTTCCCAGATAGCCGCTACCTACGCCTCGCAGATCTTCTGGCTGCTCCTCACCTTCGGCATCCTGTATTTCGGGATTGGCAAGGGAATGGTGCCAAAGATCGTGTCCAACGTGGACTCGCGCGAAGGCCGAATCGCGGGCGATCTGGCGGCAGCTGTCGCTGCCCGTACGCAGGCCGATACGGTCCAGGCGAACTGGCAGGCTGAAATGGACGCGGCCCGCGTCGCGGCGCAGGCCGAGACCGCGGCAGCAGCCAAGCGCGCGGCGACGGCGTTTGAGCAGCAGGTCCATGCGGCCGACGCCGAACTCGCCGAGCGTTTGGGTCATCACGATCTGGCGGTAGCGAACGCTAAGGCCGAGGCGCTCTCGAACTTGCAGGGTGTCGCCGCCGAAGCAGCACAGCAATTGGCCGCCAAGGTAGCCGGCCTCCAGGTCAGCCTGGACGCGGCGACCGACGCGGTACGCAGGACGACGGCGCATGGCTAATCCAGATTCGGCCGCAAAGGTCATCCACGGCGAGGGCATGGCGCCCGAGGGTGCGATCGACAACCAGGGCCTCCAGGGTCACACGGCTGCGCCCGGCGGCGTCGAGCATGTGCCCGATCCAACCGCCCTCGGCCTGACCTCGACCGGCTGGGTCGCGGTGGCGATGATCGTCGTCATCTTGCTGATGATCTGGAAGAAGGTTCCAGGGATGATCGGCAAGATGCTCGACACGCGCATCGCCGGCATCCGTACGCAACTCGACGAAGCCAAGGCGCTCCGTGCCGAAGCCGAAGCGATCCGCACCGAGTATGAGGCGAAGGCGAAGACCGCACACGTCGAAGCCGAAGCCATGAAGGCCCACGCTCACCACGAAGCCGCGGCGATCATCGCCAAGGCCAAGGCCGGCGCCGAAGATCTCATGACCCGCCGCGTCAAGATGGCCGAGGACAAGATCGCTGCCGCCGAGCGCGCCGCGATTTCCGAAGTCCGTGCCCGGGCCGCGGATGCCGCGACGAAGGCTGCCGGCATGCTCATCGCGGAGCACCACGACGCAGCCGCCGACCGCATGATGGTCGACCGCTCGATCTCCGGCCTTAGCCGCCTAAACTGATCCTGCTCCTCTCCCCTCGGGGAGAGGAAGGGGCCCGCTGCAAAGCAGTGGGAAGGTGAGGGTACGCCCCTCCCACGACCCATCATTATTGACGGCCGTCTCTTCCCGGGTTTCCGGCGGCCGAGTCTCCAATCTGAGCCCGTTGGAGAACATTCATGTCTTGGCTCATCCTCGCTATCGCCGTCGTCACGGAAATCTGCTGGGCGCTCAGCCTGAAATGGGCGGCCACGGTCGCCACGTGGCAGGCCTCCAGCGTCCCGATCATCCTCAGCTTCGTCAACATGGGCCTGCTCGCGCTCGCGATGCGCGGCCTGCCCGCCGGGACTGCCTATGCGATCTGGACAGGCGCCGGCGCGATCGGCGTCATCATCGGCGGCGTCATCCTGTTCGGCGACAAGGTCAGCGGCATCCAGGCCTGCTTCATGGCCCTGACCGTCGTCGGCATCGTCGGCACCAAGGTCTTCGCCCAAACCTGACCCGTTGCTTTCGCCCGCAGGGCGCAGAAGATTGATTCACGCGAGGGCGCAAAGGCGCGAAGATTAAGTGAGATTGTTTCGCGCAGAGGCGCAGAGGCGCAGAGGCGCAGAAAGCGCGGAGGTGTTGCGCTTCGGGCAGATGTACCGGCTGGGCCAAGGATCGAGAGCCTCCGGCGGTTGGAGAGCGGACGCCGACCCCAATCGACCCTTCTCTCAGCGTCCTCTGCGCCTCTGCGCGGGAACAATCTTCTCTTCGCGCCTTTGCGCCTTCGCGTGAACCATCTCTTCTGAAACCCGGCAAAGACGATCGCTGGCATAACCCCCTCGCACTCCCTAGATTCCTTAGCGATGTCCTCCCCCAATTCCCCCGACCGGTTCAACGAAGACAAGTCCACATTCGCCGTCCGCGGTGGTGGTGAAGCGCCAGACCTCGCCGCCGGCGTGGCGGCAATCCGCAATGTGCTCGACACGCTGCCGATCCGCCCCGGCGTCTACCGGATGCAGGACGCGCGCGGTGACGTGCTTTACGTCGGCAAGGCACGCGCACTCCGGAACCGCGTCGCCAACTACGTCCAGGTCGAGCGGCTGACGAAGCGCCTCCAGCGGATGGTGTCGCAGACCCGCTCGATGACGATCGTCACCACCAACAACGAAGCCGAAGCGCTGCTGCTCGAATCGCAGCTCATCAAGCGCTATCGCCCCGCGTACAACGTGCTGCTACGCGACGATAAGAGCTTCCCCTTCATCCTCTTGCGCGACGACCACGCCTTCCCGCGCGTCCAGAAACACCGCGGCGCGCGCCGGGCAAAGGGCAATTACTACGGCCCGTTCGCGAGCGCCGGATCGGTCAACAACACGCTCAACGCGCTGCAGAAGCTGTTCCTCCTGCGCAGTTGCACCGACAGCTTCTTCAAGACCCGCGACCGGCCATGCCTGCTCTATCAGATCAAGCGCTGCTCCGCGCCGTGCGTCGGCCGGATCGACGAGGCCGCGTACCGGGAACTGACCGAGGACGCGAAGGCGTTCCTCGGCGGCAAGTCGACCGGCGTGCAGGCCAAGCTCGGCGCGCAGATGCAGGCCGCTGCCGAGAACATGGACTTCGAACTCGCGGCGCTGCTCCGCGATCGTCTCCGCGCGCTCACCTTCATCCAGGGCACGCAGGCGATCAACGCGGAAGGGGTTGGCGACGCCGATATCTTCGCGATGGCGTGCAAGGACGGCCTGATCGGCATCCAGGCGTTCTTCATCCGCGGCGGTCAGAACTGGGGGCATCGCAGCTTCTTCCCGCAACACACCAACGACGTTCCCGAGGACGAGGTGCTGACCAGTTTCCTCGGCCAGTTCTACGAAGAGGTCCCGCCCCCCAAGCAGATCCTGCTCGACCGAGAACTGACGGAAGGTGCACTGCTGGCGGAAGCACTAGGCGAGCGCGCCGGCTACAAGATCGCGTTGCAGGTCCCGCAGCGCGGCGACCGCCGCCGCCTGATGGACCAGGCCAAGCGCAACGCGATAGAGGCGATCGAACGCAGGCAAGCCGAATCGACCACGCAGGCAAAACTCCTGCGCGAGGTCGCCGACCTGTTCGACCTAGCCGAGCCGCCCGAACGCATCGAGATCTACGACAACAGTCACATCCAGGGCACCGCCGCGACCGGCGCGATGGTCGTCGCGGGGCCGGAGGGTTTCCGCAAAGGTCAGTATCGAAAGTTCAACATCAAGAACAAGGATACCGCGCCGGGCGACGATTTCGCGATGATGCGCGAGGTCTTCACCCGCCGGTTCTCGCGTGCGCAAGCCGAGGACCCCGATCGCGATTCGGGCGACTGGCCGGACCTGGTGCTGATCGACGGCGGCAAGGGACAGCTCAACACGGTGAAGGCCGCGCTCGAGGAGATCGGTGTCGAGGACGTGTGCCTGGTCGGGATCGCCAAGGGGCCGGAACACGGCCGCGATGGTCGCGAGGTGTTCCACATGCTCGACGGCCGCGAGTTCCAGCTCCCGGTCAACGCCCCGGTGCTGTTCTACCTCCAGCGGCTGCGCGACGAGGTCCATCGGTTCGCTATCGGCGTCCACCGCGACAAGCGCAGCAAGGCGATCGGCGCCAGCCCACTCGACGAGGTCCCCGGCATCGGCCCCGCGCGGAAAAAGGCGCTGCTGATGCACTTCGGGACCGGCCGCGCGGTGCGCAACGCGAGCTTGCAGGATCTGCAACAGGCACCCGGCGTATCGGCAGGCGTCGCCCAGCAGGTCTACGACTTCTATCATTCACGGTAGCCGCATGGACTTTGCCGTCGATCGAGGACGCACAGATCGTCATGCGGGCCTGAAGATGATGACGTCCCGGATCGGGAAAAATTTATAACCCAAATCAAGTTGATTTGTATAAAATCACAACGCCATTTTCACTACTGATTGTTACATACTAATCTGTGACTACGCCTGTCTTCCTGACCATCGATACCGAGTTCGCGTGGCGCCACCATGCCGCCGGTCTGGATTGCGACGCGATCTATGCGCGGTCGCTGGAACCGGCCGGGGTAGGCCTGGGCTATCAATTGGCCGAACTCGCGCGGCATGGTCTGAAGGCGTGTTTCTTCGTCGATCCGATGCCCGCGATCACGTTCGGACCGGCGCCGATCAGGCGGATGATCGATACGATCCTGAACGCCGGCCAGGAGGTCCAGCTCCACCTCCACCCCAACTGGACCAGCGCGCGAGCGGGCGATCGCGGCGTCGCGCACGACCGGTTCCAGCTCTACATGTACAGCCTCGCCGAGCAGACCGACCTGCTCGTTCGCGCGACGGAACTGCTGGTCGAGGCCGGCGCGCCGCACCCGATCGCGTTTCGCGCGGGCAGCTATGCCGCCAACGACGACACGCTGACCGCGCTCGAAAGCCTGGGCTTCGCCTATGACAGCAGCCACAACGGCTCGGAGGCGCCGCACACCAGCCGCATATCGCTGCCTGCACGCCAGATCGCCCCGGTCCGGCGTTCACACGGCACCGGCATCACCGAAGTCCCGGTGACAGTGATCGAGGACCTCCGCGGCCGGATCCGCACGTTCCAGCTCTGCGCCTTGTCCGCGGGCGAGAGCTACGACGCGCTCGAACATGCGGCGGTGTCGCACCATGCCGCGGTGACGATCGTCAGCCACGGATTCGAACTCGCCAACCGCCGCGGCACGCGCGCCAACGCGGTTCATGTCCGCCGCTTCCAGGCATTGTGCACCATGCTCGCCGAGATGCGCGACGTGTTGCCGACCACGCATTTCACCGATCGTCCCGTGCTCGAACTCGATCGCGTGGACGTGCCGCTTGGCCCCGATCCGGTGCGCACGCGCTGGCGACAGGCCGAACAGCTCTGGTCGAACTGGATCTCAGAGCGGCCTAGACCACGGCGCCTCTGACGTCCGTGTCGCTGGCGTCGCTCGTACCACGAGGGAGTTGCGTCCGGCCAAACGAGGCTCGATGAACACCCATGCATCTCCGCGCCTCCGCCATCGTCGTCGCCGTTCGCCAGCATGGCGAGCATGGCGCGATCGTGCGCGCGCTGACCCGGAACGACGGCGTGCAGCCCGGCTACGTTCGCGGCGGGCGGTCGCGCGCGATGCGGCCGGTGCTGCTGCAGGCGAACGTCATCCAAGGCGAGTGGCGTGCGCGGACCGGCGAGCAACTGGCCTCGCTGACCGCCGAGCTGATCCACAGCCGCGCGACGCTTCACGGCGAGCCGCTCGCCGCCGGTGCGCTCGAATGGGCGACTGCGCTGGCCGCCGCCGCTCTTCCCGAAGCACAGCCCTATCCGCAGATCCACGACGCGCTCGACGGCGTGCTGGGTGCGATCGAGAGCGCTCCATCCGCCCGCGGCTGGGCGGCGGCGCTGGTCCGGTACGAATTGCTGGTGCTGGCGGAACTGGGGTTCGGACTCGATCTCGACCGCTGCGTCGCGACCGGAGCGGAGGACGATCTCGGCTTCGTGTCGCCCAAGAGTGGCGCAGCCGTCTCGCGCGGGGCGGCGTTCGGGTATGAAGGCAAGCTCCTGCGATTACCCGATTTCCTGCTGGCAGGCGGTGAAGCGGCATGGCCGGACATCTTCGACGGCCTGCGGTTGACCGGTCACTTCCTCGCCCGCGACATCCTCGTCGACCGTCGCGCCGATCCGTTGGCGGCGCGCGACCGGCTGGTCGATCGCCTCAAAAGGGCGGTTGCGTGAGCGCGCACCGCCCGGCAAGGGGCCGCGCAGGAGAAACGCACATGCCCTTGATCGCGATACTGGCCGGCGACGGCATCGGACCCGAAGTCACGGCGGAGGCGCGTCGCGTGCTCGATACGCTCGGCCTCGACCTGACCTATGAGGAAGGCCTCGTCGGCGGCGCCGCGTACAAGGCGGTCGGCCATCCGCTGCCGCCCGAGACGCTCGACCTAGCCCGCCGTGCCGATGCGATCCTGTTCGGTGCGGTCGGCGATCCCGACTGCGATGCGCTCGAACGCCAGTTCCGCCCCGAGCAAGCCATTCTCGGCCTGCGCAAGGACCTCGGCCTGTTCGCCAACCTGCGTCCCGCCAAGCTGTTCGCCGGCCTCGAGGACGCCTCCGCGCTCCGCCCCGAGATCGCCCGGTCGATCGACATGGTCATCGTCCGCGAACTGACCGGCGACGTGTATTTCGGCGCGAAGGGCATCCGCACGACCGCCGACGGCCTGCGCGAAGGCCATGACGAGATGCGCTACGACGAGACCGAGATCGCGCGCATCGCCCGCGTCGGCTTCGAGACCGCGCGCACCCGCAAGGGCAAGCTGCTTTCCGTCGACAAGGCCAATGTGCTCGAAACCTCGCAGCTGTGGCGCAATGTCGTGATCGAGGTGTCAGCCGACTATCCCGACGTCGCACTCAGCCACATGTACGTCGATAATGCGGCGATGCAGATGGTGCGCAACCCCGGGCAGTTCGACGTGATCGTCACCGGTAATCTGTTCGGCGACATCCTGTCCGACGAGGCGTCGATGTGCGCAGGCTCGATCGGCATGCTGCCGTCTGCCGCGCTCAACGGTTCGAACAAGGGCATGTACGAGCCGATCCACGGCAGCGCGCCCGACATCGCGGGACAGGGCAAAGCCAACCCGTGTGCGGCGATCCTGTCCGCGGCGATGATGCTGCGTCACTCGCTCGACCTGCCCGAAGCCGCGGACCGGATCGAGGCTGCCGTCGCGGCGGCGATCCTCGGCGGCGCCCGCACGCCAGATCTCGGTGGCACGCTGTCGACCCGCGAGATGGGTGATGCGGTACTGGCCAAGCTTGGTTGAGCGCTTGGTGAACGGCGGCCTGCTCGAACTCGGGATCGTCATCCCGACGTTCAAAGAGTCGGCGAATGTCGCGACGTTGATCGGCAGGCTCGACCGCGCGCTGGCGGGGCGCAACTGGGAGGCGATCTTCGTCGACGACGACAGGCCCGACGATACGGCCGGCGCCGCGCTCATGATTGCCCGGCACGATCCGCGGGGCCGCGTGATCCAGCGGATCGGCCGGCGGGGGCTGTCCTCGGCGTGCATCGAGGGGATGTGCGCGACCGCCGTGCCGTTCGTTCCAGTCATCGACGGCGATCTCCAGCATGACGAGACGCTGTTGCCGGCGATGCACGCTCGTCTGCAGGTCGCGCCAGGTTCCTCGCAAGCGAGATCCTCGCGATACTGGCCGCGCTGACGTTCAACTTCTTCCTCAACAACGCGCTGACGTATCGTGATCGGCGGTTGAAGGGTGGCGACAGCTGGTCGACGGCTGGGTGTCGTTCGCGGTGATCTGCTCGGTCGGCGCGGTCGCCAACGTCGGCATCGCCGCATTCCTGTACAAGACGCGCGACGGGGCCGGGGCGGTCTCAGCACTGATCGGCGTGCTGGTCGGCGCGGTCTGGAACTACGCTATGTCGTCGAAATTCACCTTGGGACGATACTAGGGGCCGCGGCTCACGCACCCGCAAGGCTTGCCCCGGGCTTGTCATCGCGGCTCCCCCCCGGCAAAGCGGCGCGCATGAAGCGCAAGACCGGCCAGGATCGTTCGATCACTCAGAATTGGCGTCCCGCGACGCGCGCCATCCGCGGCGGCACCGCCCGCAGCGAATATGGCGAGACGTCGGAGGCGTTGTTCCTCACCTCGGGCTATTGCTACGACAAGGCAGGCGACGCCGCGGCGCGCTTTGCCGGCGAGCAGGAGGGGATGACCTATTCCCGGCTGCAGAACCCGACCGTGCAGATGCTCGAGGAGCGGATCGCGCTGCTGGAAGGCGCCGAGGCGTGCCGGACGATGGCGACCGGGATGGCGGCAATGACCGCGTCGCTGCTGTGCCAGCTCCAGACCGGCGATCATCTCGTCGGCGGCCGCGCGGCGTTCGGATCGTGCCGCTGGCTCACCGACACGCTGCTCCCGAAGTTCGGGATTGCCACGACGATCGTCGACGCGCGCGATCCGCAGGCGTTCCTCGACGCGGTCCGCCCGGAGACGAAGGTGTTCTTCTTCGAGACGCCCGCCAACCCGACGATGGATATCGCCGACCTCAAGGCGATCTGCGACATCGCGCGCGAGCGCGGCATCACGACCGTGGTCGACAACGCGTTCGCGACGTCGGCCTTGCAGCGGCCGATGGAGTTCGGCGCGGACGTTACCGCGTACAGCGCGACCAAGATGATGGACGGGCAGGGCCGCGTGCTTGCCGGCGCCGTCTGCGGCACCGAGGATTTCATCACGAACACGCTGTTGCCGTTCACGCGCAACACCGGCCCGACGCTGTCGCCGTTCAATGCGTGGGTGGTGCTCAAGGGCCTGGAGACGCTCGACCTGCGCATCCACCGTCAGTCCGAGAACGCGATGAAGGTCGGTGAATTCCTCGAAGGCCGCGTGCCCCGCGTGCTGCACCCCTTCCTGCCGAGCCATCCGCAGCACGAACTGGCCAAGCGCCAGATGGACGCATGCGGACCGATCTTCGCGTTCGAGGTCGAGGGTCGCGAACAGGCGCACGCTCTGCTCGACGCGCTGGAGCTGGTCGACATCTCGAACAACATCGGCGACTCGCGCTCGCTGATGACGCATCCGGCCTCGACGACGCACGCGAGCGTCTCGCCCGACAAGCAGATTGAGATGGGCGTGACCGAGGGACTGCTGCGGATCAACGTCGGGCTCGAGGATGCGCAGGACGTGATCGACGACCTCGACCAGGCGCTGCGCCAGGCGGGCCTGTGAAAGCGCTGTTCCCCAACGCGGCGACGACCGATGGGGTGACGGTGCGCGTGTCGGTCAGCTATTTGCCCGAACAGTCCGAGCCGGAGTGCGGCCGCTGGTTCTGGGCGTATCACATCCGCCTCGAGAACGAGGGCACCGAGACCGTCCAGCTGCTCACCCGCCACTGGGTGATCACCGACGGCCGCGGCGCGCGCCACTCGGTCGAGGGCGAAGGCGTGGTCGGCGAACAGCCGGTGATCGAACCGGGTGCTAGCTTCGACTACGTCTCGGGCTGCCCGCTCGCGACCCCGTCGGGTGCGATGCAGGGGAGCTACCAGATGGTCCGCGAAGACGGCGCGGTATTCGCGGTAGAGATCCCCCGCTTCTCGCTGTTCGCCCCCGCGGTGCTCAATTGAAGCGCACGCATCTCCCACTCAACGGCCTGCGCGTGCTCGATGCGGCGGCGCGGCATCTGTCGTTTACGCGTGCTGCGGACGAGTTGGCGGTGACGCCGGCGGCGGTCGGCCAGCAGATCCGCGCGTTGGAGGATACGCTCGGCGTTGTGCTGTTCCGACGTACCACGCGCGGGCTCGAACTAACGCCTGAGGCGGAAGCGGGGCTCGGCGCGCTGCGTGGCGGGTTCCTCCAGTTCGAGGAAGCCGTGCGCGCGATGCAGGCCGGGCAGTCCTCCAAATCGCTGACGATCGCCGCGCCGCGCGACCTGACCGAGAAGTGGCTGATGCCCCGTCTCGCGCAGATCGCCGAGGCGGATCCGGAACTCCGCTTCGTGCTGATCACCGCGGACGAGAATGTCGACTTCACCGAAGCCAATCTCGATCTCGCGATCCGCTGGGGCGATGGTCCCGGCGAGCATGAGGGCGAGGCGCTCGAATCCGAGGGTATGGTGACGATCGTCAAGCCCGGCACCGACACTGAGGCGTCGATCGCATGGTCGGGTGAGGACGGCGTCGCGCTGGTCCGCGTCACCGACGCCGGGCTCGCGATCGACGCGGCGGCGGCTGGTCTTGGTCGCGCGACGGTGCCGGAACTGCTCGCCCGCCGCGATCTCGCGCAGGCCCGCGTCCGTCTCATCGGCGAGTCGCAGCCTTCGAAGGGCGGCTATTGGCTCGTCGCCCCGCTCCCGCAGTGGCGCCAGAAGAAAGTCCGCGCGCTTGTGGATGCCCTGACCGCGTGAGGCAACCCGGACGCAGACCACGGCGTGCCGGCGTATCGCCGGTGCTGAAGACGCGACGGTTGCGATTGCGGCCGCTCGTCGAGGGCGACGCGACCGCGTTGCACCCGATGCTCGCCGACGCGGAGCTGATGGCCTATTCGGCGGACGGCCCCTTGGGCTCGGTCGACGACGTCCGCACCTACCTCGCCGAAGAAGCTGCGCCGGGCAACCAGCGCACCTGGGCGATCACCCGCACTGGCGACGACCGCGCGATCGGTTGGGTCTCGGGGAGCGAGGCGGACGGGGCAGGGGTGACGGAGATCGGTTTCATCCTCGCGCGGGAAGCTTGGGGGCGGGGGATCGCGCGCGAGGCTGTGTCGGCAGTGATCGATCGCTTGTTCGCCGAAGGCCGGAGCCGTGTGTTCGCCGACGCGGATACCGAGAATACTGCGTCGATCCTGTTGCTGGAGCGCCTCGGTTTCCGCCGCGAGCGCCTGCTGCGCGACGAGTGGGAAACGCATCTGGGATTGCGCGACAGCCTGATCTACGGGCTCTGCGCCGATAGCTGGCAGGCTGCCGGGCGGGCCTAGTCGCCGCTGCTTTTCCCACAGATTACGCCACCCCGGCGAAGGCCGGGGTCCAGGTGGAAAGGTGGTCGTAACAGCGCCCCGTCCTCAGTTGGCTACGTTCCCCAACTGGGCCCCGGCCTCCGCCGGGGTGGTGGCACGAGTTAGTGGCTCTTCAGATAAGCGAACCTACCGCGCCGCCAACAACGCCAGCGCCCGCCCCATTAGCCCCGCAAACCGAACCTCGTTCACGCCATCATCAGCTCGGTGCCAGTTCCCGGTCGCCGCATACCAGCGCCCGTCCTTCGCCTGCACCAGATAGTTCAGCGTCAGCACCCCAGGCTCGCCACCTCCCTTGAACCCGACATACCCAAACCGCTTGGCGATCGCCGGATCAACTCCCGCATTGACCGCCAGCACCGCCCGAGTCGTAGCGTCCGCTCCCCGCAGCGCGTTCAGCACCACAGCCATCGCCGCCGGGCTCGAAAACCATTCGACGCTGTCGATCGCCACCGGCTTCCCCGCGAACACCGTCGGATCGAGCTTGGCAGTGGAAATCCTTACCGCATTGTCCACCAGCAGCGCCCGCCGCTCGTCCACCGACCCAGCCGCCCAAGCCTTGGTCAGCGCGGGATCCCCCTTCAGCGCAAACATCTCGCGCGTCGTCATCACCGGCACGCTGCCACCCGCCGTCTTCGCCATCGCATCGACCTTCGCACGTCCGAGCGTCGTCAGCAGCGTATCCGTCGCGGTATTGTCGCTGACCGAGATCATCATCGTCGCGAGCGTCTGCACGGTCACCGGCGATCCGGCGGGCCAGGTCTGCAACACCCCCGACGGCAAGGATGGCGCCCCGAGCTTCACGACGTCATCCCAATGCCGCTCGCCCGCCGCAACCTGATGCGCCAGTTCCGCCAGCACCCAGAGCTTGAACGCCGACCCGAGCGGTGCCGCGACGTCTGCGCGGTATTCTAGGATCGGCTCGGGCTTACCCTCGGCGAGCGCGTAAAGCCCGAACCCGCTAGCCCCCGGCAGCGCGCGAAACTCCGCCTCGACCTTGGCTAGGCTATCGTCCCGCGCACCCGTACCGGTAATCAGCAACCCGGTCGCGGCATGCGGCGCCGCGGGGTCGATCACGAGCCGAACGCTCGCCGTTCCCCGCGCATAGCCGACCACCAGATCTCCGCTCCATGCCGACGTCGCCGTCAGCGACTCGATCTTCTGCGGCGCGCCGAGCGTGGTCTTCAGCTTTTCGGCTATCACCGAGAACTGCGCCTTCGGCACCTTCTCGCGGAAGCTCGCGGCGAAATACGCGTCATACACGCCGCGCCCATCGAGGATCGCGACCAACGCATCCGCCTTCGCGCGCAACGCCGGGTCCGCCACAGCGCTCTGCGCCACCGCACCAACCGGCAGCAAGGCCACCGCCAACACCACCAGCCAAAGCGCGAGGCCCCGCATCAGTTCTTCAGCTTCCAACCACTCTTCAGCAACCGGTAGCACAGCGTCGCCAGCACCAGGTCGATCACCAGGATCACGATCCCGCCGATCATCACCGGCGAGTCGGCGATCCCCAGGAACCCGTATCGGAACCCCGAGATGATATAGAAGAACGGGTTCGCATGGCTGAACGCGCGGAACGCCGGCGCCAGCTTGTCGACCGAATAGAACGTCCCCGACAACAGCGACAACGGCGCGATCACGAAGTTGGTGACCGCCGCGGCATGATCGAACTTGTCCGCCCAGATCGACGTCAGCACGCCGAGCAGCGCGAGGAACGTCGCGCCCAGCAACCCGAACCAGATGATCGCGAGCGGCGCATGCGGCGTCACGTGCACACCCGGATACAGCGCCATCGCCGCCCACACGACGACTCCGACGATGACCGCGCGTGTCACCGCGCCGGCGACCAGCGCGCCCAGCAGCTCACCCGTCGACAGTGGCGGCTGGAGATAGTCGACGATCGTGCCCTGCATCTTGCCGACCAGCAGCGAGAAGCTCGCATTGGCGAACGCCGGGCCCATCATGCCCTGCGCGATGATCAGCCCCGGCGCGATGAAATCCGCGAACGCGACGATCTGCCCATCGACCGGAACCGGGCTTTTCGCGCCGGTCGCGATGGTAAACACGATCAGAAACAGCAGCGTCGTTATCGCCGGCGCCCACACCGTCTGAAGCTGCACCTTGAAGAACCGGCGCACCTCCTTGATATAGAGGGTTCGCAATCCCTCCCAGTTCACGCTCTTTATGACGGGAACGCCGGGGGCGGAATGCACCGCCGAATGGATTTCACCGATTGGGGGCTGGCTGCTCATAGGCGTTGCGGGTAATCGCTGCCGCTGCCGCCCGCAACCCGGCTGAGCAAGACTAAGGAACGAACATGTCCTGGACCGACGAGCGCATCGCGACGCTCAAGACGATGTGGGAGGCCGGCCAGACCGCCAGCCAGATCGCCGAAGCACTGGGTGGCGTCAGCCGCAACGCCGTCATCGGCAAGGCCCACCGCCTCGAGCTGCAGGCGCGCCCGTCGCCGGTGAAGCCGAACGATCCCGAGGCTAAGGCGGCTGCTGTGGCTGAGGCGTCGGCGTCGGCAGCAGCGGCGGCGCCCGAGCCGGTCGCGGCACCGGAGCCGGTCGAGGTCGAGGCCCCCAAGCCCGCCCCGGTCGCACCGCCGGTCGTGGCAGCGGCCAAGCCTGCTGCACCGGTCGAGCCGGATCCGGTCGCTGAAGAGCCTGAGGACGACGAGGACGAGGACGAGGACGAGGACGAGGCTGCTCCGGTGGTCGCCGCGCCCGTCCGCGCGCCGCAGCCGATTCTGCGTTCGGTCGGCCCAGGCGGTTTCCTCCGTCAGGCACCCGGCGAACAGCAGCCGCCCAGCACGCCGGCCCCGCCGCGTCGCCTCGTGCCCGCTAAGCCGTCGGCCGAGATGGCGAACAAGACGAGCCTGCTTGAACTGAACGACCGCATCTGCAAATGGCCGCTCGGCCATCCCGGCGAGCCCGATTTCCACTTCTGCGGCAAGGCGGTGAACCCTGGCTTCCCGTATTGCGTCGATCATTGCGGCCATGCGTACCAGGCGCAGCTCCCGCGCCGCGATCGGCGTCCGACTCCGCCGCTGCCGTTCGGCGGTCCGCGGCCGCGATAAGGCGCAGGGCGGCCTGCGCCAACTTGGCGCAGGACTCGCCTAAGCCCGGCCGGCGCGGTTCACCGCGGCCGACGACATGGGCTTTGCCCATGGCTAGCGTGATATAGAAAAGGCCGTTTCCTCGGGCGAGGAAGCGGCTTTTTCTCTAACTGCTACCACCCCGACGAAGGCCGGGGCCCAGTTGGAAAGGTAGCGGTAACTAAGCGCAGCGCGCGTTTAGCAGCGTTGCCCAACTGGGCCCCGGCCTACGCCGGGGTGGCGCTTCTTGTAGCTCAAATGCCTACCGCCCCTTACTTGTTCTCCCGCGAAGGCGGGAGCCCAGACTGGATCCCCGCCTTCGCGGGGAAACAGAAAAGGCCGCTTCTCCGTGTGAGGAAGCGGCCCTTTCTATATCAGCTAGCCATGGGCAAAGCCCATGTCGTCGGTCGCGGTGAACCGCGCCGGCCGCCCTTCGCCTCAGAACCTAAACGCAACCGTGCCGCGCAGGCTGTGCCAACGGAAGTTGTCGTCCGAACGCTTGAACGCCGTCCCAGCCGTATTCGGCGCGAGCACGAACGGGTTGTTCGCAGGCTGCGTGCCACGCGTCACGAGAACGCGCGCGTCGTCGTCCTGATACTGGTGGAACATGTATTCCATGCCGACCGAGATGTTCTTGCCGAGCTTCTGCTCGATGCCACCGCCGCCGGTGATGCCGAACTGGTTCTTCTTGCCGCTCTGCGCATAGGCGTTGGCCGTGTTGCTCGAATAGAAGTCGCGGTTGATGCGTGCATAGCCCGCACCGAACGTGCCGTAGAAGAGCGTCGTGTTGACCGCATAGCCGGCGCGGCCGCGGATCGAGGCTTCCCAGTCGAGGTCGCGCGTCATCGTGTAGAAGGCGGGGGTGGTCGAGAAGGCGGTGACGCTGTCGCGGATGTTCGACTTGCCGAACTCGCCGACGACGCCGACGACGATGTTGCCACGCTGCTGGTCGATGCCGACGCGCGCGTAATAGGCGGTATTGTCCTTGTCGTTGCGGCAGCCACGGCCACCGACGGCGGGAGCGGTGCTGCTCCGTGCGGCGCCGTTGCAGAAGCCTGGCGAGAATGCGTTTGCGCCAGCGGCGGTCGTGACGGCATCGCCGAAGCGGCCGTCGAGGTTGCGGTCGAACAGGATCGACGAACCCTCGTCGTTCGGCTGCACGTCATAGCCGCCCGCTGCACCGAAATAGATGCCGCTGAACGGTGCGTCTTCGGTGATCTCCTGCGCCGCGACAGGCATTGCGGCAAAACCCAGCGTAGCGGCGCCAGCAAGCGCCACCATCATCGTCTTAGTCATATTCACTCCCGGAAACTTCATGACAGGTTTTTCATAAACTGCCGGTCCCGCGAAAGTTATCCCCCCAAAGCAACAATCTATATCAATGTGACTTTTCGATCACAGGGAGAACAAACGGAGCCTGTGGCTTTGTCCGACGCCTGCGGCTAGGTTCCTGCCATGGCTGAAGATCTGTTCGCGTCCCCCTCGACGCCCGGCGCCGGCAAAACCGCCGCCAACACCTATGACGCGTCGTCGATCGAGGTGCTCGAAGGCCTCGAACCCGTACGCCGCCGCCCTGGCATGTATGTCGGCGGCACCGACGAGCGCGCGCTGCATCACCTCGCCGCCGAAGTGCTCGACAACGCTATGGACGAGGCAGTTGCCGGCCATGCCACGCGGATCGAAGTCACGCTCGAAGCGAACAACCGCCTGACGATCGTCGACAATGGCCGCGGCATCCCGGTCGATCCGCATCCGAAGTTTCCGGACAAGTCCGCGCTGGAGGTGATCCTCTCGACGCTCCACTCGGGCGGCAAGTTCGCCGGCAAGGCCTATGCGACATCGGGCGGCCTGCACGGCGTCGGCATCAGCGTCGTCAACGCGCTCTCGTCCGATACCGTCGTTGAAGTCGCGCGCGATCGACAATTATACCGCCAGCGCTTCGCCAAGGGCCTGACGCTGGGGCCGATCGAGCATCTCGGCGCCACGCCTAACCGTCGCGGCACCAGCGTCGCGTTCACGCCCGACACTGAGATTTTCGGCACCGAACTGAACTTCAAGCCACAGCGCCTCTACAAGCTCGTCCGCTCGAAGGCGTATCTGTTCGCGGGCGTCGAGATTCGCTGGCACTGCGCCACCGACCTGATCGCCGACGACACCCCCGCTCAGGCCGTTTTTCAGTTCCCCGGCGGTCTCGCCGACCACCTCCGCGACCAGATCGCCGGCCGCGAATGCGCGACGTCCGACTTCTTCTCCGGCTCGCAGGATTTCCCGAGCGCGAACGGCGAAACCCAGGGCCGCGTCGAATGGGCGGTCGCATGGCCGCTGTGGAGCGACGGCTCGTACAGCTGGTATTGCAACACCATCCCGACCCCCGACGGCGGCACGCACGAACAGGGCCTGCGCCAGGCGCTGGTCCGCGGCCTGCGCGCGTTCGGGGATCTGGTCGGCAACAAGAAAACCAAGGATATCAGCGCGGACGACGTGATGGTCGGCAGCGAACTGATGCTGTCGGTCTTCATCCGCGAGCCGCAATTCCAGAGCCAGACCAAGGATCGCCTGACCAGCCCCGAAGCCGCCGGCCTCGTCGAGAAGGCGGTGCGCGATCATTTCGACCATTTCCTCAGCCACAACATGGAGCGCGGCAAGGCGCTGCTGAATTACGTGCTGGAGCGGATGGACGAGCGCCTGCGCCGCAAGCAGGAACGTGACGTCAAGCGCAAGACCGCGACCTCCGCGCGGAAACTCCGCCTGCCCGGCAAGCTCACCGACTGCTCGGCGAACTCGCCTGAAGGCACCGAGCTGTTCATCGTCGAGGGCGATTCGGCAGGCGGATCGGCCAAGCAGGCGCGTGATCGAAAGACGCAGGCGATCCTTCCGATCCGCGGCAAGATCCTCAACGTCGCGTCGGCCACCAGCGCGAAGATCTTCGCCAACCAGGAAATCGCCGACCTCACGCTCGCGCTGGGCTGCGGCACGCGGAAGGACTGCACGCCGGATACGCTGCGCTACGAACGCATCGTCATCATGACCGACGCCGACGTCGACGGCGCGCACATCGCCACGCTGCTGATGACGTTCTTCTTCCAGGAGATGCCCGAACTCGTCCGCCGCGGGCACCTCTACCTCGCGCAGCCGCCGCTCTATCGCCTGACCGTCGGCACCAAGAGCGTCTACGCGCGCGACGACGCGCACCGCGCCGAACTCGAGCGCACCGTGTTCAAGGGCAAGAAGGTCGATGTCGGCCGCTTCAAGGGCCTCGGCGAGATGAACCCGAGCCAGCTCCGCGAAACCACGATGGACCCCGCCACCCGCGGCATGCTCCGCATCACGCTGCCCCAGGAATACGAAGAGCGCGCCCAGGTGAAGGACCTCGTCGACCGCCTGATGGGCAACAACCCCGCACATAGGTTTGCCTTTATCCAGGAGAATGCCGGCCGGATGGACGAGGAGGCGATCGACGCTTGAGTAGAGGCGGGGAGCGCAACGTGGAGAACCATGTCTCGATCGACCGCAACATTGCGGAAACATCGAATTCCGATGAAACGATTATATTGCATCGATAAGACGCTTGCATACACTACGCTATATTCGAAGCGATCAGGGCTTCGAAAGATAGGGGTATCGTTAAATGATCCCGTTGGCTTTCCTCCTTCTGCAATCGACCTTGCCCACTCAACCTGCCGTTTCTCCGCCGGCAACAATCTCTCCGCCGGTTGCGCTCTCGATCGGCGATGAGGAGAAGACCATCGTGGTCGTTGGCCGCCGTATCGAGGACAGCGAGCGTTTGCTGGCGGCCTGTATCGCCCGGCATTGTCCCCCCAAGGAGGAGATCGACGCATCGCTGGCGCATGCCGAAAACCAGTTTCTCGCAGGCGACTATGTCGATGCACAACGGACGTTAGACAAAGCACGCGGGCGCAACATGAAATACAGGAAGGAGTTCCCCGTTGACGTCGGCGACCTGCTGCGGGCGAGTGGCCGCATGCTCGCGCTCAACGGCCGCAACGATGCGTCGCGGATCACGGCAATCGACTCGCTCGACGCACTCAAGAGCGGCCTCCCGTCGACCGATCGTCGTATCTTGATCCAGCGGCTTGCCGTTGGCGATGCATTCGCAAAGGATGGTCGCTTCATCGCTGCGCGGGACGTCTACACCAAAGTCGCCAAGCAGGCTGCCGCGACCGGCGATGTTCGTGTCAAAGGCTATGCGCTGTTCCGGGTCGCCGGCCTGTATACTGCAATCGCGCAAAAGCGACCGGACTATCGTCAAACCGCCTTTGAATCGTTGCGTCGCATTGAAGAAACGACCGAGCCGGATCTTGCGCCGTTTCGGGATGCCGCGAAGGTGCTGCGGTGTCGCATGCAAGACATTCGTGGGGGTGAGATTGGGCGCGCCTGTGCGCGAGCGATCGGCAGCGAGCGCGTTGCCACCGCTGAACTTGTCTACGCGCCGCCTATCGATCTGAAGAATTGGCGGCCGCCGAGCACGTCGTCCAATCTGGTCATGCACGGCGATGCGACACCGCAATGGGCGGATATTGCGTTCTGGGTGGCACCGGACGGGACGGTGCAAGACATCGAAACCGTGCGCGCGTCGCCCAATGCCAGCGGGGAATGGCTGAAAATCGTGATCGAGGCGCTGAGCAAGCGGGTGTATCGACCACTCAAGCTGGCGCCGTCCGATCCGGGCCTTCGTCGGATTGAGCGGTATTCCTTGGTTTACGATATCGCCGCCGTCAAAGGGACTCGGATACTTGTGAGATCGACCATCTCGCACGTTGAAGCACTCGATCTGACGGTCGAGCCGGGAATGAGCTGACCGATCACAATGTCCGCATGTAAATCTGCTGCGGGTACGATACTCGATCGTTAGCTCGTTCACTGGTGTTGCCCCCGGCTTCATGCGCTCGTATCAGGCGGTTCGGGCGGCCGATAAGGGTCGCCCTCGCTGTTTGAAGGAGCTTGCCGTCGTGACCATCACCCCGCTCATGCCCGTCTACCCGCGGTGTGGCGTGCGTCCGGTCCGAGGCGAGGGCGCGTACCTCTTCGGCGAGGACGGCCAGCAGTATCTCGATTTCGCCAGCGGCATCGCGGTCAACGCACTCGGTCACGGCCACTCGCATCTGACCAAGGCGATCGCCGATCAGGCCGCGACGCTGATGCACGTGTCGAACCTGTATGGGTCGCCGCAGGGCGAGCATCTTGCGCAGCGCCTCGTCGACAACAGTTTCGCCGACACGGTGTTCTTCACCAATTCGGGTGCGGAAGCGGTCGAGTGCGCGATCAAGACCGCGCGGCGCTATCACTTCGCCAACGGCAATCCGCAGCGGCACACGCTGATCACGTTCGACACCGCGTTCCACGGCCGTACGCTCGGCGCGATCTCGGCGACCAACCAGGCGAAGATGCGCGACGGGTTCGAGCCGCTGTTGCCGGGGTTCGCCTATGCCAAGTTCAACGATCTCGAAGGCGCACTGGCGCTGATCGACGACAACACCGCGGGCTTCCTGGTCGAGCCGATCCAGGGCGAGGGCGGTATCCGCCAGGCGAGCCACGAGTTCCTCACCGGCTTGCGCAAGGCGTGCGACGAGCACGGCCTGCTGCTGGTGCTCGACGAGGTCCAGTGCGGCTATGGGCGTACCGGCAAGTTCTTCGCGCACGAACTGTACGGCATCACGCCGGACATCATGGCGGTCGCCAAGGGTATCGGCGGCGGCTTCCCGCTCGGCGCGTGCCTCGCGACCGAGGAAGCGGCCAAGGGCATGGTCGCCGGCACGCACGGCTCGACCTATGGCGGCAACCCGCTGGCGATGGCGGCGGGCGAGGCCATCCTGGACGTGATGCTGGAGGACGGCTTCCTCGACAACGTCACCGCGATGGGCGATCGGTTGCGGCAGGGACTCGAGCAGATGATCCCCAACCACGATCATTTGTTCGACAGTGTTCGCGGCACCGGGCTGATGCTCGGGCTGAAGCTCAAGAGCGACAGCCGCGCGTTCGTCGCGTTCGCGCGCGACAATCACAATCTGCTGCTGGTTTCGGCGGGCGAGAACGTCGTCCGAATCCTGCCGCCGCTGGTGATCGACGAGAGCCACATCGCCGAGTGCATCGACAAGCTGTCGACCGCCGCGCGTGTCTACGTGCCCGCTGCCGACGATTGAAATCTTCCGCTCATCCTGAGTAGCCATTGAGCGAAGCCGAAATGGCGTATCGAAGGGCCCGCCGATACCGGGCGCGACCTTCGGCACCAGACCCTTCGATACGGGTCTTCGGCTTCGCTCAGCCCCTACTCAGGACGAACGGTTTTACCGAATAACGGCCTGCATGACTGGAGCCGATGCCTTGACCATCCGCCATTTCCTGGATCTCACCGACGCCGGAGCCGACGGCATCGCCGCGATGCTGTCCGATGCACTCGACCGCAAGGCGGCGCGCGCCGGCTTCCCCAAGGGCCGCACCGATGCCGATGCGCCGCTTGCCGGCCACACGCTCGCGATGGTCTTCGAGAAGAGCTCCACCCGCACGCGCTTCTCGTTCGATATGGCGATCCGCCAGCTCGGGGGCATCTCGATCGTGTCCGACGGCGGCTCGATGCAGCTCGGCCGCGGCGAGTCGATCGCCGACACCGCGCGCATCCTGTCGGGCTATGTCGACGCGATCATGATCCGCACCGACGATCACGCCAAGATCGAGGAGATGGCGCATTACGCCTCCGTCCCGGTCATCAACGGCCTGACCGACGCGTCGCATCCGTGCCAGATCATGGCCGACCTGCTGACGATCATCGAGAGCGGAAAGGCGCTGCCCGGGCTCAAGGTCGCATGGCTCGGCGATGGCAACAACGTGCTCGCCTCGATCGTCGAGGCCGCCGGGCTGATGCAGTTCGACGTCGTCGCGGCCTGCCCGCAAGGGTTCCAGCCTGAGGAAGAGGCGATCGTCCGCGCGTCGGGCCGCGCCCGCGTCGTGGCCGATCCGCGCGAGGCGGTCGAGGGCGCTGACATCGTCGTCACCGATACCTGGATCTCGATGGGGCAGTCGCACGCCGAGGCGAAGCTGAAGGCGCTGACCCCGTACCAGGTCGACGCCGCGCTGATGGCGATGGCCAAGCCCGACGCGAAGTTCCTTCACTGCCTGCCGGCCCACCGCGGCGAGGAGGTTACGCCCGAGGTGATCGACGGCCCGCAGTCGCTGATCTGGCAGGAAGCGGAGAATCGCCTCCACGCGCAGAAGTCGGTCCTGCGCTGGTGCTTCGGGCAGATCGGTTGACCTGAACGGGCAGGGTCACCATCTGGCGGACGATGAACGATACGCCAAAATTCGACCCCAATGTGACCGATCTCGACCGCGCGCTGGCTTTCGCGATCCCCACGCGGAGTGCGCGCGGCCGGATCGTCCGGCTCGGCACCGCGCTCGACGAAGTGCTTGCCGCGCACGCCTATCCGCCCGCGATCGAGAAGTTGCTCGCCGAAGCGCTCACGCTTGCCGCGCTTATCGGTTCGACGCTCAAGGATTCGAGCGGCCAGCTGACGATGCAGACGCGCACCGACAACGGCGTCGTCCAGCTGCTCGTCTGCGATTACCGCGGCGGCGAGGTGCGCGGCTATATCGAATACGACGCGGACAAGCTCGCCGAGGCCCCCGCCGAGCCGTCGCTGTTCGCGCTGTTCGGCGCTGGCTATCTCGCGATCACGTTTGACATGGCGACCAGCAACGAGCGCTATCAAGGCATCGTGCCGCTCGACGGCGATACGCTGTCGCAAGCCGCGCAGAGCTATTTCACGCAGTCCGAGCAGATTCCGACGATGATCCGCACCGGCATGGCGAAGGGCCCCGACGGTCGCTGCATTTCCGGCGGGCTGTTCCTCCAGCATCTCCCCGAGGGCGAGGACGGGCGCGAGCGCCTTCACACCAAGCTCGATCATCCGGAATGGGAGCATGTCGCCACGCTCGGCAGCACGATGGGCGTCGACGAACTCACCGATGCGACGTTGCCGCTGGAAACGCTGGTGTGGCGCCTGTTCAACGAGGAGGAGGACGTCCGCATCCTCGCCGACATTCCGATCATGCGCGGCTGCCGCTGCGATCCGGATTATATCCGGGGTGTGATTTCGAAATTTCCCTTGGAGGAGCGCCAGTCGATGGCGGACGAGACCGGCTTCATCATCGTCGACTGTGCGTTCTGCGCGAAGAAATTCCCGGTGCCGGTGGAGGCGTAAAACCCTCTCCCTGCAGGGGAGAGGGAGGGGCCCACGCGAAGCGTGGGAGGGTGAGGGGCGTGAGGCTTGGTACACCAGTCCCAACTACCCCTCACCCTCCCGCAACCAAGGGGCTGCTCCTTCCCTCTCCCCCAAGGGGAGAGGGCAAACAGGCGTTAACGGCGTTTTTACGCCTCACCCTTACCACTGGTCACGTGCTCTTATTCAGCACGTTTCTCCCTTGTGGCGCGCGTCCGCGCCAAACTCGGGGCCGCTCCGCCGGGCGGCCCCTTTCTTTTTTGCGCTCGCTGGCCTAGCGAACACGCATCATGACATCCCCTGCTCCCTTTGCGGTCGCCCTCGTCTCGGGCGGGCTCGACTCGATGGTATCCGCCGCGCTTGCGCGCGAAGCCGGCCAGCGCGTGCTCGCGCTGTCGTTCGACTATAACCAGCGTCACCGGATCGAGCTCGATGCCGCACGCCGCGTCGCCAGCGCACTCGGTGCCGAGCGCCACATTGTGTTGCCGATGGACCTGTCCGCGTTCGGCGGCTCCGCGCTGACCGCCGATATCGATGTGCCGAAGGACGGCGCGGGTACCGAAGACGGCGGCGGCATTCCCGTCACCTACGTCCCGGCGCGCAACACGATCTTCCTCAGCCTCGCGCTCGGCTGGGCTGAGGCGGCAGGCGCGCGCGACATCTATATCGGCGTCAACGCGCTCGATTACTCCGGCTATCCCGATTGCCGACCGGAGTTCATCGCCGCGTTCGAAGGCTTGGCCGAACTCGCCACAAAGGCCGGCGTCGAAGGCGAACCGTTCCGCATCCAGGCACCGCTCCAGATGATGACCAAGGCGGATATCGTCCGCGAAGGTACGCGTCTCGGCCTCGACCTCGGTTTGAGCTGGTCGTGCTACGATCCGACGCCTGCCGGTGAGCATTGCGGCGAGTGCGACAGCTGCCGCCTGCGTTCGCGTGGCTTCGACGAGGCGGGGATCGCTGACCCGACGCGCTACGCCGTCAAGCCGGCCTGACATGAGCTACGCCGTCAAGGAAATGTTCCTCACGTTGCAGGGCGAGGGCGTCAACGCCGGTCGCCGCGCAGTGTTCGTCCGGTTCGCTGGCTGCAACCTGTGGTCGGGCCGCGAACAGGATCGCGCGACCGCGGTCTGCAAGTTCTGCGACACCGAGTTCGTCGGCACCGACGGGCTCGGCGGCGGCAAGTTTGCCGATGCGCAGGCTTTGGCGTCAGCGGTAGCGGGCTTCTGGGGAGAAGGGGTGCACGATCGATTCGTCGTCCTGACCGGTGGCGAGCCGATGCTCCAGATCGATGACGCGATCGTCGATGCGCTGCATGCGTACGGCTTCCGCATTGCGATGGAGAGCAACGGTACGATCCCGGCGCATCCGGGAATCGACTGGATCTGCATCAGCCCCAAGGCCGGCAGCATCGTCGTCCAGCGCGCCGGGCACGAGCTGAAGCTCGTCTGGCCGCAGCCGGGCAGTGACATTGAGGAAGTTGAAACCTGGGACTTCGCAAACTTCCTGCTTCAGCCGCTCGACGATCCGCGGGCGGATGCGAACCGCGAGGCGTGCGTAGATTTGGTGATGGAACGCCCGCAATGGCGACTGTCGCTCCAGACGCACAAGCTGCTCGGTCTGCGCTAACCCTAGCCTCACGCACCACTCCAGCTCTCGCGTGGGTATCGCGTAACGCTAGGTGATCAGGATGTTGAACAAAGGGAAGGCCCGGCGGCCGGTTGCCAGGTGCGAAGGGTGAGGACTGGGAGGTACTTCTCCACATCACTCAACCCCCGAGCCAACCCTCTCAGCGAGTCGCCATACCCAAACCGACCGGCGGCCAGTTCTGCGCGCCGCATTTCTTCACGACCCATTCGCCCTTCTTGTTCCAGCAGATCGGATCGAGGCGGATCATCATCGGTGCCCCCCGTTCGCGACCGATGTACCGGGGAAAGCGCTGCTCGCCCCACGGAATCAGGCTGTTGCGCAACTCGCGCGAACGCGACAGCGCGACGTCGGCGAAATGCCCACGCGGTGCGAACACCGCATCACGCCCGATCGACCCTGCGGTCTGGCAAAAGCCGTATTGCGCCGCCACGGTCGCAAAGCTCGAATACGTCCGCGTGCCGAACTGATCGAGCGCGGTCTGCCCCGCCTTGGGACCCGCCGCCTTGTTAACGCGCAAGAAGTATTTGGTCAGCGTGTCGAAGGCCCCCTTCAACTCGTCGCCGTGATCAGCCAGGATCGAGTTATAATTCGGCACGGTCAGCAACGTCGGTTCGAACTGGCACTGCAACGCCGCGACGTTGAGCGCCGCACGCATGTGCCAGACCAGCGCCGCCCGCATTTCCGCCGACGTCGCGCCGGGCAGGGCCTGGCCAAGGTCGGATTCTTCGCCGGTGACGGCTGCGCCCGAGAAATCGCGCGACTGTAAAAAAAACTGCGCCGACGCCGACTGCGCCACAGCGAGCCCGCTCGACGCCACGCAGAGCGCGAGCGCGGTACGCAACACCTTCATTCCAACCTCCCCAGGGCATTCCAAGTGATCGAATCTAAAGCGTTTCCATGAAACCCCCAAGCGATTTTAACCTTTTCGACCCGTCGTTCGGCGCCGTTGTCAGGTGGGAACGTCAGAAATCCGTCGGCGCCGAAACGATCGCCCGACGACGATGCCGTGGGGGTGCCGTAGAGTGCCCAATAGAGGGTGCGGCCGCACGCGCTGCGATCGCCGAAATTATCGCGCGCCGCCAATAACGAAAAGGGCCGCCCGGTTGCCCGGGCGGCCCTCCACAACGTCGTAGTTCCCTTGCGGAAATTACATTGCGTTGGTGGTCATCGCGTTGTTCGTCATCATGGTGTCGTTCGACATCATCGTGTCGTTCGCCATCATGGTGTCGTTGGCCATCATGCCACCGTTCGACGCGCCGTCGACTGCGGTCATGTTGTCGGACATCGTGTCCATGCCCTCAGTGGCGTTCATGTCGGTGACCATCGTGTTGTCGGTCGTGGTCTCGGTCTTGGGACCGCAAGCCGAAACAGCGAGTGCTGCGCTGGCGATCAACGAACCGGTCAGAACCTTGGAAATGAGTGCACGCATGTGGAAGCTCCCTAGATAGAGGATTTGGCTGGCTGCTCGCCCTTAATACCCAAATCGTAGTGGACATTAATCCGATAACGCTTTGCCCTCAAGCCTCGTTTTCTCAAGGACAAGAAACTGTTTCAAGGAAAGCATCGGCCGTCAACGCCAGGGCTGCGTCGAAAGTTGCAAGGTCAGCCGGAATGCCGAGCGATTGCAGGCTGGTAACGCCGTATTCCGGCAGGCCGCAGGGCACGATACCACCGAAGTGCGACAGGTCCGGGGCGACGTTCACCGAGAAGCCGTGGAGCGTTACCCAGCGCTTCACCCGCACGCCGATCGCCCCGATCTTGGCCTCGCGTCCCCGGTCGAGCGTCCAGATGCCGACCCGGCCATCGACCGCGAATGCCTCGACGCCGAGTTCGCCCAAGGCCGCGATCACCCAGGATTCGAGCGCGTGGACGTAGCACCGCACGTCGCGCCCGCGCTTGGTCAGGTCGAGCACGACATAGCCGATCCGCTGCCCCGGCCCATGATAGGTGTATTTGCCGCCGCGTCCGGTCGGGATCACCGGGAATCGCGCGTCGATCAGGTCGCCCGGCTCGGCGCTGGTGCCCGCGGTATAGACCGGCGGATGTTCGAGCATCCACAGCAGTTCGCGCGCGTCCCCGGTGCCGACTGCGACCGCGCGCGCCTCCATCTCGGCCAGCGCGTCCGCATAGGGGGTCAGGCCGGCGCTGGTCCGCCATTCGATATCGGAGAGGGGAGGAGTGGTCACCGAACCCAATTGCGCACCCGCATCCGAAGTTGCAACCGCGACGAGCGTTTCAACCATGTGGTCAAGTACGGGGGCTTGGGCTAACCCGCGCAGGAACGGGAATGGCGGGAGCACAGGCATGGCGACGACAGGCGCGACGACGGGCATAGTCAACGCACGCGTGAAGATGGGAACGGTCTGGGATCGCACGATCGAGGTGCTCAACGGACGTACCGGGATGATCGCACGGATCGCGGTGCTCGGCATGTTGCTGCCGACCGTCGTGCGGGACGGATTCGTCGCGTTCACCTCGCGCGCAAATCCGGTTTCGATGCTGGTCGGCGCAGTCCTGACGATCGGCGCGCTGTTCGCGTTGATCTGGGCACAACTCGCGATCGTCGCGATCGCGACCGATCCCGCTGTCGATGCGGCATCCGCCCGTCGCCAGGGAAGCGCGCGCGTCCTGCCCGCGTTCGGCATCACCGTCCTGCTGACCATCGTCGCCGTCCTGCTCGCGATGCCGCCGATCGTCGTTCTGGTGCAGTCCGGTTTCGACTTCGCCGCCGCCGCGAACGGAACGAGCGTCCAGATGACGCCGCCCAGCGTCGGTGCCGCCAGCTTCACCGCACTCTACGGGCTCGCCTATCTGCTCGTGCTGCTCTGGATCGGCGCGCGGTTGGTGCTGCTCAACCCGGTCATTCTCAACGAACGCCTCGGTGTCGGTGCGATCCGTCGCTCGATCCAGCTGACCAAGGGGATGACGTCGCGGATCATCGGCGTCCTGGTGCTGTTCTGCATCGTGCTGTTGGTAGCGACCGGCGCCGCGCAGTCCGTCACGGGTATCGTCTTCCGTCTCGTGCTAGGCGCGGACTCCGTCGCAACGGCGGCCTTCCTTGCGGGGGTTGCGGGCTCGATCGTCACCACCGCCTTCACGGCGCTCGCCGCCGTCTTCACCGCGCAGCTCTACGTCGCGACCAGAGAGAAACACGCCGTCCCATGAAGCTTGATTTCGCGACCGTTCTCACCGACGCCTGGACGCTGTTCAAGCGCGACCGCGACCTGCTGCTGCGGATCGCCGCGCCGTTCCTGTTCCTCCCCGCCTTCGCGCTCGCGCTGGTCGTCCCCGATCCGCCAATGCCGGACGCGGCGGCGGGTAATAACGAAGCGCAGGCGATGATCTGGGCCGACGCGGTGCAGACCTGGGCGGCGGCGCATGGCGGCTGGTACCTGCTCGCCTATGTGATGAGCTTCTTCGGGACGTCGCTGTTCTACGCGCTGTATCTAGACCGCGAGCATCTCGACTTGCGGCAGGCGTTGACGCGCTGCCTACGGATCTTCCCGCGCTTCCTGCTGGCGATGGTGATCGTCTCGCTGCCGGCCGGGGCAGGGCTGTTGCTGTACGCGATCCCGGGTCTCTACATCCTCGGCCGGACGATGCTGACCGGCCCGGCAATGTTCGCCGAAGCCCCGCTTGGCGCCCTCGGCGCGATCCGCCGCAGCTTCACGCTCAGCCGAGGCTCGGGGCTCCCGCTCATGGGATTGGCCGCGTTCAGCTACATCAGCGGCTGGCTCGTCGGTGCCCCCTTCATGATGGCCGACAAGGCGTTGCGCGACGGCGGTCAGGGCAATCCGGTAGCACTCGCGATCGTCGATGCCGGCGCCGCGGTGGCGGCAATGGCGGCGGGTATCGCGATGGCCCTGATCGCGATCTCCGCCTATCGGCGCTTGGCAAGGTAAGAGGCCGTCCGCCAAGTAGAACAGCACCTCCCCGGCGGCGGCCGGGGCCCAGTTGGAGAGGTCGCAGTGACGACGCGCCACCTTCGTTAGCACCGTCCCCCAACTGGACCCCGGCCTGCGCCGGGGAGGTAAAGCTGGACTAGGCGTGATCGAGTGCATTAGTCCTCAGGACTCTTCCCCAGATACGGGATCTGCGGCGCCGTCTCCTGCGGCAGCAACCCAGACGCCCGCGGGTCCGGAAACGTCTCGATCGTCCGCTTCACCACCACGAACCCCTGCGCCCGATAAAACCCCAACGCGCTCGGATGATCGAGCGTGCAGGTATGCAGCCAGACCCGCTCCACCCCCTTCGCCCAGGCCCGAGCGCAAGCCTCGGCCATCAGCCACCGCCCATGACCTTGCCCCGCCAACTCCGGGATCAACCCAAAATACGAAATCTCGCACGCCCCCGCCTCGCGGAAATCGAGTTCGAGCATTCCGACCTCGATCCCCGCCGGATCGATCACCGCATACACCGCGATCCCCGGATCATGCACGATCGCCGACAGCGCATCGTCCGCCATCACCAGCCGCGAGAACCACAGCCACGGGCTCCCGACCCGCCGGAACAGTGCGCGATACTTATCCAGCGCGGGTCGCTCCCACTTCACCAGCCGCAACCGCGACCCCGGACTTGGTCGCAGCGGTGGCCGCGTCCGCATCTCCAGCGTCGTGACGATCGTCGCGAGGACGTCGTCGGCAACCGGGATCAGCGCCACGTTACGACCAAGTCGCGCGCGGCGGCAGGCTCATCAGGATCGCGTCGATGTTGCCGCCGGTCTTCAACCCGAACAGCGTCCCGCGGTCGTACACAAGGTTGAACTCGGCATAGCGCCCGCGCCATTCGAGCATCCGCGCCTCGTCGGCCGCATCGAACGGTGTATCCATCCGCCGCCGCACGATCCGCGGGTACGCATCTAGAAACGCCTCGCCGACATCGCGCGTGAACGCGAAGTTCGCGTCGAAATCGCCATCGAGATGGTCGAAGAAGATGCCGCCCGCGCCGCGGCTCACTTTCCGGTGCGGGATGTAGAAATAGGTCTCCGCCCAGTCCCTGAACCGCTCGTAATGCGCCGGATCGTGCGCGTCGCACGCCGCCTTCATCGTCGCGTGAAAGTCGGCCGTATCCTCTTCGATCGGCAGCGGTGGATTGAGATCGCCGCCACCGCCGAACCAGCGCTTGGTGGTGTTGAGGAAGCGGCAGTTCATGTGCACCGCGGGGACGTGCGGGTTGGTCATGTGCGCGACCAGGCTGATCCCGGTCGCGAAGAATCGCGGGTCGTCGCCCGCACCGTGGATCGATTTGGCGAAGTCGCCCTCGAACGTGCCGCCCACGGTCGAGACGTTGACGCCGACCTTCTCGAAAACCTTGCCCTTCATGACGCCGCGGACACCACCGCCACCCGGTTCACCCGACGGATCGATCCGGTCCCAGGGCGTGTACTCGAAGCTGGCGTCGGAACCGGCCTCCCGCTCGATCGCCTCGAACTCCGCGCAGATACGATCGCGTAGGGATTCGAACCAGGTGCGGGCGGCGGCTTGCTGGGGGTCGAGTTCGGTCATGGAGGTGTCTCTACCAAATCTGTGGCGGGGCGGGGAGGGGGGGCTAGCCTGGATCGACATCCGCCTAGCGATCCTCCCCGCCAGGGGGAGGTGGCGCGAAGCGACGGAGGGGGAGGACACGGAACGGCGGTTATCCCTTACCTCCCCCTCCGTCAGGCGTGCGCCTGCCACCTCCCCCTGGCGGGGGAGGATTCTAGTCTGGCCAGCCGCCCGTCTGCCGCAGCGCCTCCGCCGCAACGATCCCCGTCGCCACGGAAATGTTCATCGACCGCAACCCAGGCCGCATCGGGATCAGCACCCGCACATCGGCTCGCGCATGCACGTCCTCAGGCACCCCAGTCCCCTCGCTCCCCATCAGCAACACGTCGTCCTCGCGAAATTCCGCGACATCCAGTCGAACCGCGCCCTTCGTCGTCAGCAACACGATCCGCCCCTGCACCTGCGCCAGGAACGCGTCCCAATCGACATGCCGCACCACGTCGACCGCGCCGACATAATCCATCCCCGAGCGCGCCACCGCCTTCTCGCTCCAGGTGAATCCCATCGGTTCGATCAGGTCGACGCCGATCCCCATGCACGCGGCGGTCCGCAGGATCGCGCCGACATTTCCGGCAATATCGGGCTGAAACAGGGCAATTCTCATGCCCGATCCCTTAGCGCGCCGGGGGCCGGGTGGTAACCCAAAGCAAAATGCAGTTGGCAAACCCGCGCCCCGCCGTCTATCAAAGCGCAGCCTCCGTGGGGACGGTCGGACGGATTGGGGATATGGTTTCGTGAAACCGAAAGCCCAGCCCGTCACGAAAAAAATAACGTGCAAGGGCGAGATGAATGGCGACAGTCGACGACATGGTTCCTCCCGGCGAATCGCCAGAGCCGTTTCACGAAGAGGCCCATGATCCTCGCCGCCGTGATTTTATCAACATCGCCGCCGTCTCCTTTGCAGGTGTCGGCGCAGTCGCGATCGTCCTGCCGCTCATCAACCAGATGAACCCCTCGGCAGACGTGCTCGCACAGTCGACCACCGAGATCGACCTCTCGAAGATCCTCCCCGGCCAGGCAATCAAGACGTCGTTCCGCAAGCAGCCGCTCTTCGTGCGCAACCTAACGCCGAAGGAAATCTCGGAAGCCGACGCGGTCGACATCTCGACGCTGCGCGATCCGCAGACGCTGGAGCAGCGCACCAAGGCGGGCAAGAAGAACTGGCTGATCACGCTGGGCGTTTGCACGCATCTCGGCTGCGTTCCGCTCGGTGCGGGCGAGGGTGAGAACAAAGGTCCGTTCGGCGGCTATTTCTGCCCGTGCCACGGCTCGGCCTACGACACCGCCGCGCGCATCCGCAAAGGCCCCGCTCCGTCGAACCTCCACGTTCCGGACTATGCCTTCAACTCCGACACCGTCGTCACGGTAGGCTGAGGAAAACGACATGAGCTTTCCCTGGGCCAAGCAATACGAACCGAAGCTGCCGCTGACGCGGTGGCTGGATGAGCGGCTTCCCGTTCCCCGGCTCGTTTATAATTCACTCGGCGGCGGCTATCCCGTCCCGCGCAACCTCAATTATTTCTGGAACTTCGGCGTGCTCGCCGGCGCCGCGCTGGCGATCCAGATCATCACCGGCATCGTGCTCGCGATGCACTATGCCGCCAACGGCGCGGTCGCGTTCGACTCGGTCGAGAGCATCATGCGCGACGTCAACGCCGGCTGGTTCCTGCGGTACGCACACGCCAATGGCGCCTCGATGTTCTTCATCGTCGTCTACACGCACATCTTCCGCGGGCTCTATTATGGCTCGTACAAGGCACCGCGCGAGATGGTGTGGCTGCTCGGCGTCGTCATCTTCCTGCTGATGATGGCGACCGCGTTCATGGGCTACGTGCTTCCCTGGGGCCAGATGAGCTTCTGGGGCGCGCAGGTCATCACCGGGTTCTTCTCGGCGATCCCGCTCGTCGGCGATACCATTCGCATCTGGCTGCTCGGCGGATTCGCACCCGACAACGCCGCGCTCAACCGCTTCTTCTCGTTGCATTACCTGCTGCCGTTCGTGATCGCGGGCGTCATCATCCTGCACATCTGGGCGCTGCATATCCCGGGCTCGAACAACCCGACCGGCGTCGACGTGAAGGGCGAGCAGGACACCGTCCCGTTCCACCCCTACTACACCGCGAAGGACGGCTTCGGGCTCGGCATCTTCATGCTGATCTTCGCCGGCCTGCTGTTCTTCTTCCCGAACTATCTCGGCCACCCGGACAACTACATCCCGGCGAACCCGCTCTCGACGCCCGCGCACATCGTCCCCGAATGGTATTTCTGGCCGTTCTACGCGATCCTGCGCGCCTTCACCGCGGACTTCATCCTGCCCGCCAAGCTGTGGGGCGTGCTGGCGATGTTCGGCTCGATCCTGCTGCTGTTCTTCCTGCCCTGGCTGGACAGCTCGCCGGTCCGTTCGATGAACTACCGTCCCAAGGCGCGGATCGCGTTCTGGGTGCTGGTCGCGGACATCTTCGTGCTCGGCTATTGCGGTGGCGCCCCGGCCAACGCGTTCTACGTGATCCTCAGCCAGATCTGCGCGGCCTATTACTTCGCGCATTTCCTGATCATCCTGCCGCTCATCTCGCGCTCCGAGCGTCCGCGGCCGCTGCCCAACTCGATCACCGAGGCCGTGCTGAACAAGCATGGCGGCACCAGCCCGGCCCACACCGCGCTGTCGACGGCGCCCACGTCGCATGGTGCGCCCTCCGCGCCGCACGCCGCGCACTGATACGAACTCGAGGACACACACATGGTTCGTCTCATCGCCTCCATCGTCGGCGCGGCCTTCGTGCTGGTGCTCGGCATCGCGCTTTTCGGCAGCGTGTCGGGGGTCATCACCGACCCCGTCGCGCCGACCGCGGAAAGCGTCGCGCACAAGCACCCCAAGGAGCTCGAGCTCGCCTCCAACGGCGTGTTCGGCAAGTTCGACCGTCGCCAGCTGCAGCGCGGGTTCCAGGTCTACAAGGAAGTCTGCTCAGCCTGCCACTCGCTGCGGCTGGTGTCGTTCCGCGACCTGACCAAGATCGGCTATACCGACCCCGAGGTTAAGGCGATCGCCAACCAGTGGGTGATCGAACAGCCGTCGATCAACCCGGAAACCGGCGAGCCGGCGACGCGTAAGAATATCCCGTCGGATCGTTTCCCGTCGCCGTTCGCCAACGAGATCGCCGCCCGCGCCGCGAACAACAATGCGCTGCCGCCCGATCTCTCGCTGATCACCAAGGCGCGCGAGGACGGCACCGCCTATGTCCATTCGCTGCTGACCGGCTACACGACGCAGCCCGCCGCGCTGCTGAAGGAGTTCCCGGACATCAAGACGCCGACCGGGCTCCACTACAATCCGTATTTCGCGAACCTCAACATCGCGATGCCGCCGCCGCTGACGTCGGATGGCCAGGTCGCCTATGCGGACGGGACCAAGGCAACGAAGGAGCAGATGTCGACCGACGTTTCCGCGTTCCTGACCTGGACCGCCGAGCCTAACCTCGAGGCGCGCCATGCCGCCGGATTCGCGTCGATCATCTTCATCCTGATCTTCTGCGGCCTCGCCTGGGGCGCGTACCAGAACGTCTGGCGCGACGTTAAGCATTGATGATGGCCCGGCTCCCGCAGTAAGGGCGCACGGATAAAGGGAGCGGCGGACGGGCAAACAGCCTGATCCGCCGCTTTCGTTTTGGCCGTCGCGCAGCACCGCGTCTCGGTACGTCCGCCGCCCCTGCGCGGAGAGAAGGGAACGCCCATGTCCGATACCGACGCGCGCAACGCCGACCTGAAGGCGCTGATCCGCACCATCCCGGACTTCCCGAAGCCCGGCATCCAGTTCCGCGACATCACCACCTTGCTGCTCGACCCGAACGGCTGGTCGACCGCGATCGAGCGGATGGTCGCGGCGGTCTCCGGTCCCGTCGATCTGGTAGCCGGCATCGAAGCCCGCGGCTTCCTCTTCGCCGCTGCGCTCGCCGCACCGCTTAAGGCCGGCGTCCTGCTGATCCGAAAGGACGGCAAGCTCCCAGGCGCCACGATCGCCGAGGACTACGCCCTAGAATATGGCACCGATCGCATCGCAATCCACGCCGATGCGTTTGCCCCCGGCGCCCGCGTCCTGCTGGTCGACGACCTGATCGCCACCGGCGGCACCGCCCGCGCCGCCGTCCGCCTTCTCCACAAGGCCGGCGCGGTCGTCACGCAAGCCCAGTTCCTGGTCGACCTGCCGGACCTAGGCGGTGCGGACGCACTGCGCGCGGACGGCATTGAAGCAACCGCGCTGATCCACTTCCCCGGCCACTGATGGCTCGGAAGACATAACCACATAGCCGTTCCCCCGCGGACGCGGGGGCCCAGCTAAATACCGTAGTGCACTGCTTCCCTGGACTCCCGCGTTCGCGAGGGAACAGCAAAGGGAGTGCGCCTCACCCGCACATGCGCTCACCACCAGACGAAACCCCGTCAGACCCCATTCATGGAACTTGCGACATACCGACTCCGTTATGCGATGAATGGCGGCGCGTTGTGTCCGCTCTCCATGTACGGGAGAATTTCCATGTTTCTGAAGCGCTTCGGCATTATCGGCCTAGCCTTGGGTCTCGGACTAGGTGTCGCAGGCTGCACTGATGGTTACGGCTATGGCGGCGCAGGCGTCGGCTATGCCAGCGATCCCTATTACGGTGGTGGCTACGGCGACGGCTATTATGGCGCAGGCTACGGCGGCGGCTATGATGGCTTCGCAGGCTATGGCGGCCTGAACTCCTACTACGGCTGGAGCGGCGATTATTATTATCCCGGCTCGGGCGTGTACGTCTACGACCGCTACCGTCGCCCGCACCGCTGGAACGGCAACCAGCAGCGCTATTGGCAGGGCCGCCAGCAGTATCGGGGCAACCACAACGACGGCGGTCGCGGCAACTGGGGCGGGTTCGGCAACCGCGGCAATGGCGGCCGAGACGGCGGCTGGCGTGGCAATCGTCCAGGCTACCAGGGCAACCCCGGCACCCCCGGTCAGGGCCAGTTCGGCAACGGCCGTCCCGGGCGAGGTCCCGGCCAAGACTGGGATCGTGGCCGTGGCCGTGGTCCCGATCGCGGCCAGTTCGGTCAACCCGGCCAGCCCGCGCAGCCCGGCCAGGTCACCAACCCGCAGCAGCCCCAGGCCCAAGGCGGCTTCCGCGGCAATCGCGGCGACGGCGCGTTCCGAGGCAATCGCGGCGGCGGCGGCCAGCGGTTCGGCGGTGGACAGCGCTTCGGTGGCGGACGTCAGGGCGGTGGCAACCGCGGCGGCGGTCGTCCGGCGCAGTAATTAGAGCAGATTGGTTCACGCGAAGGCGCAACGTCTTCGCGTGAACCTTTACTGCATTGGGAGGGCCGTCAGCCGCCCGTCAGGGCAACGGCTCGGCAATCAGCCCACGTTGGCGTCCGTGGGGCGGGTCGCGACGAGGCCGTTGGAAACGAACGTCATCACCATCACGTCGTCCTGATTGAACACCCGCATCCGGCTCTTGAAAATCCCCATCTCCGGCCGACTCGCCGACACGCGTTTCTCCAGAATCTCGGTCTCGCAGCGCAGGGTGTCCCCCGGATACACCGGCTTCACCCACTTCAACTCGTCGATCCCCGGCGACCCGAGCCCAGCCTGCTGGTTCTCCTTCAGGTTCGCGACCACCATCGACATTACCATCGCGCACGTATGCCAGCCGCTCGCCGACAGCCGCCCGAAATGCGTCTGCGCGGCCGCCTCGTCGGACAGGTGAAACGGCTGCGGATCGTATTTCGCGGCGAAGTCCATCACCTCCTCGCGCGTAACGGCGTAGGAACCGAACGACGCGGTCCGACCGACCTCGATATCCTCGAAATACTGCACAACCTCTCCTCTTATCGTTGCAGCACCTTCTGGAAGGGTGCGTCGGTGCCGTCCAGCCCCGCCTCTGCCGGCAACCCGATCAGATCACGCAGCAATGGCTCGATGGTAACGTTGTCGAAGCTCGCAATCGTCTTGCCGCGCGCAAACGCCGGCCCGTTGGCGATGAACAGCGCGCGCATCTCCGGCGCCATGTTGTCATAGCCGTGCATCCCACCGACCGAAGCCTTGGTCGGCGCACTCGGATCTACCCGCCAGCCGACATCGGCAAGGCACAGATAGCTCGGCACGCGCGGGTTGCGCCCATAATGGAACCGCGCCGGGATCTCCCCCTTGCGCCAGCATTGCAGATGATCGTGGCGGGTCAGCAGCCGCGCCTCCAGCGCCGCCTCATGCCCCGGCACCGCGAACAGGGTCGCATACGGCCCGGTCTCGACGGTGCGATAGTCCGCCTTGTCCGCAATCGCGTCGAGCGCCACCACCCGCGTGCTGCTCGTCGCCGCCATGCCGTGATCCGCGACGATCACCAGGTTCGCCCGCTGCCCCAGCGCGGCCAGCCCATCGACCAGCGCGCCGATGCTCGCATCGACATCCGCCACCGCCTGCGTCACGCCCGCGCTGTCCGGCCCACCCGCATGACCCGCGCTGTCGACCGTATCGAAATACAGCGTCACCAGCTTCGGCCGGATCGCGGCCGGCCGCCGCATCCAGTCGAGCACCGCGTTGACCCGCTGCGTCCCCGAGACCTGCTGGTTGAACTGCTGCCAGTCCTCCGGCCGCGTACCGCCCACGATCGCGCCGTGGCTGTCGGGCTTGACCTTGCCCCCGACCGCGACGTTCGCGCCCGGCCAGAACATCGTCGCCGTCCGGATCCCCGCCTTCTCCGCATCGACCCAGATCGGCGAACTCTCGTTCCACCAGAACGGATCGTCGGTCGCCATCGTGAACGTCTCGCCCGGCCGGGCGGGATCCTCCATCTTGTTCCCGACAATCCCGCTGCGATCGGGGCGCAGGCCGGTCACCAGCGTCCAGTGATTGGGAAAGGTGATGCTCGGAAACGACGGCCGCATGCTCGCGAACACCCCGCCCGCGCGCAGCCGGTTGAGATTGGGCGTCACGCCACGGTCGAGATAATCCGGCCGGAAGCCATCGATCGACACGAGAATCGTAACCGGCGCGCGAGCCTCACCCGGCATCGCCGCCGCCGACATCGTGCTCGGAGCGGGCGCAGTGATCGGCGCAAGGGCAGGGGGCGTATACGGATACGCACACCCGGCGAGCGTCAGCCCGAGTGCCGAACCGAGGAGAGCCAGCGCGTTCTTCATCATAACCGTTCGTCCCAAGCAGGTGGCTACTTCGCGCGATCCCTACTCGGCACGAACGATGAGCGAAAGCGACCGTTTGCATGGGCTAGCTGGCCGTCCAACGAACAGCACCACCCCGGCGAAGGCCGGGGCCCAATTGGGGGACGTCGCTGATCGGCGTTGCGCTTCGTTACTGCCGCCTACCAAACTGGACCCCGGCCTCCGCCGGGGAGGTAAAGGAGGTGCTGAGGACGGAAAGCTGAGGTGGCCGCCCGCAACACTCAGCACTAGCCGTCGGCCTACAACCCCACAGCCAGCTTGCTGAACAAAGTCCAACTCACCGGCGTCTTCCCATACGCCGCCTCCAGCGCCGCCGGCTTTGCATACGCCGCCACGGTCCCCCCGAGCGCCAACCCAAGCGGCCCCACGATCGGCAGCCGGTACGCATACCCGACCTCAGCCTTCGTCACCCGGAACTTCCGGTCGTGCAGCGGATCGCCCTCGTCCGGAAAAAGCTCGTCGTTCGCCACGTTCTCAAGCCTGCCGAACACCGCATGCCGCGCCGAAAGCTCATACGTAGCCTCCGCCAGGAACGCGCTCAGCTTCTCCCCCGGCACGCGATCCTTGAGACTATACGCAAACGTCGTCGCCAGCCCGCCCCGCGCATATTGCACGCTGGCCGTCGAGCGGTTCTCGTCCTCGCCCGGATGCTGCACCTCGGGCTCCTTCAGCCGACCATGGCTAACCTGTACCGCCCAGAATGGCGACGGCGTCCACGTCCCCCGCACGCTCCACGAGTCCAGCCGTGGCGTCTCGATATTCCAGCGATGCTCGTCCGGCTCGCGCCCCTTGAACGCCGAGGCCTCCAGCTGGAACGCGGGCGTCGCATACCCCGCCGTCACCACGCCATAGGTGATGTGCGTCGAATCGAACCAGTGATGCGTGATCGGCGACATCGGCTGATACCGCGCCGACCCGCGGTGCATGAACGCGCTCGGCCCCAGCGCCGGCTCGCCGACCGGTCCGCCATACAGAAAGACGCTCGCGCCGTTCCCCAGCCGGTAATCGAGCTTGGCGGCAAGCTCCATGAACAGGTCGTGCGGATGCTGCCGATCGACCAGCGGCCGGTCGTTCGCCAGTTCGCCAGTCGCAAACAAGTTCGTGTAGCCCCGCGCGCCCATCAGCGGCTCGAGGCTGTTCATCGTCCGCAGCTGGATATGGAACCGGTCGCCCAGGTCGCGATCCGCCATCAGCATCGCCATCGACTGCACGAACGCCTCGCTCTTCCCGCGCGGGCCCCCCTGGTCGGTCGCGACGCCCCACGCATAGCCATGCGCCATCAGCATCCACTCGCCGACCTGCGCCATATACCCGCGCATCGGCCCCTCGGCCGCCGGCAGCCGCGACGTCCCGCTCCCCTGGCTGTAGAACCCGGCCGACGTCCCCATCGCCATCCCCGCCATCGCCGAACCCGCCGGCATCTTTGCCAGTGCCGCATCGGATGCCGCGCGGTAGGCGGGGTCGGCGATCATCGCATGCCCCATCGCGCCATGATCCATCGCCATCCCAGGCATCGCCGAATGATCCATCTGCGCATGATCCATACCGGGCATAGCCTCGGGCATCGCAGACGGCGTGGCTGGGGTCGGAGGAGCGACCGGATCTGGGTGGCCCATCGCCGAATGGTTCATCGTCGAATGATCGACGGTACCCCCAGACTGCGTCGTGTCAGCCGCCCGGGCAGCCGAACGCTTAACCACCGGCCGCGGCTTGGCCTTCTTCACCGTCTTCTTGGGAACTGCATCCGGCATCGTCATACCCGGCATGGCCATGGAATGTTGCGCCACCGCGCCAACGGGCAGCACCGCCGCCACGACGCCGCCCGCAAGCAGCATCGCCCTCACGGCCACAGCCGCGAGAAACTTCGATCGAGTCATCGTTATATCCTTGGAAAAGCCTGAAAATCACGGTGCCTCAGCACCCGAAGATCACGCCTTCCGCGGAGGCCGCAAAGCCGGCGCGACGCCAGCCCCAAGATCCAGCACCGCCGCCCGGTCGGTCACCATAGCCGGCTCCCGCAACGCCACGCCGAGCACCCGGGCGGTATTCCAGTTCGAAGGCGGCACGCATCCGATGCACCCATGCAGCGGCGTAGCCTTCCGGTGGGGCGCCTCGTGATCCGGCCGATGGCCCGATATCGCCGCGTGCGTCCCGCCCATCGCCGCCATGTCCATGACGACGTCATGCCCCCGCGAAGCAGACGCATCATGACACGCCGCCGGCGCCACCGCAGGAAACGCAAACGCAGCAAGGAGCAAAGCCAGGATCAGGCGCGCGAGCATGCCGCCGGTCTAACCCCCCGCACGACCCGCCACAACCTCGCAGTCGTTGCTCGAACCCGCCAAAGCCACAGCCGCACCAAATCGGCGACTTGCCCGAAAGCCGTGAAAGGTTCAGCCTCGGCGCATGAAGACCCCAACGCACCCCGAACGAACCAAAACCCCGAGCGCCCCCGCCGCCAAAGTCTCGATCCGGATCGGCAAGCGCACCACCTTCGACGCCTCGGTAACAACCGTCGGCCTGCTATCGGTCGGTGCCCTCGTATCCAGCATCCTCCTGTCCAGCGCCGTCATCGTCGCCGCTGCAGGTCGCAAAGCCGCAAGACGGCCGCTGGCCTTGCCTGACCATACCAAGACCGACGGCTAGCGCCCAATGGCTGACGTTGCGCGGGGCGAAAGATTTAGGCACAATCTGTCAAATGAGCTTTTCGCCGCCAGTCTTCCGGCCCTTCGTGCCACCAACTGCTCCAAGCCGATTAGGAGAACGGGCAATGGCGACTTTCAGCATCATTTCGTTCGGCGCGTTTATAGCGCTGTGGTTCTACGTTGCTTTTCCCTTGGACCTACCGCAGGCGCTACCGGCTTTCCTGCCGATGTTAATCATGCCGCTTGGTCTCGCGTGGGCATGGCAAGATGCAAAGAAGAAACGCCTTGCTGCCGAGGCAGAAGTTGAGCGCTATCGCGCCAGTTTGCGGCAAGCGTTCGCTACACAGTAAATGTCCGCTACCCTCTCCATAGCAGACATCGCGTCTTTGCTGTCTCGCCCCTGAGGCGGCAACCACCGATAAATATTCGTCAACCAGTACGCCCGTATAGTGGCGTCATGGAGCGTTCCTTTATCGCGGTCACGGCGATCGCCTCGACATTGATGTTTGCCGGTGTCTGGAAAGCCACTGAGCCGCAGCCGATTCCTGCCCCGGCTATCGTCGATACCAAGGCGGTCCCCGATATGGTGATTGCCGCGCCGCCGGTGGTGCGGCGGCACGCGTCGCGCCTGCACGACGCGTAGCAGACGCCGAGCCCTACAACGTCGTTCGACCGGCTTTTGGATCATCGCCACCGGCCCGCCCTTCAACCAGCTCCCAGTCGGAAAGCTCGGTATTCTACCGCGGGTGCCGCGAAGTGCGGGCGGCAGGGGCCTCGCCGCTCCACCGTGGCCAGCCGGGCTATCGTGCCGGCATGGACGGTGACGGCGACGGGATAGCCTGCGAAAATTATCGCTGAGCTAACCCGCCGCCGCCGAACCCTCAGCTATGCAGGAAGTGCATCACGTCGCCGTCGTGGACGACATACGCCTTGCCTTCCGCGCGCAGTTTGCCCGCTTCACGCGCCTTCGATTCCCCACCCAGCGCGATGAAGTCGTCGAACGCGATCGTCTCGGCGCGGATGAAGCCCTTTTCGAAATCGCCGTGGATCTCGCCCGCGGCCTGCGGTGCGGTCGCGCCCTCGTGGACGGTCCAGGCGCGCGCTTCCTTCGGGCCGACCGTGAAGAACGTCAGCAGGTGGAGCAGCTTGTACCCGGCGGTGATGACGCGCGCGAGACCGGTCTCTTCCAGCCCCAGTTCGCCAAGAAACTCGCCGCGATCCTCCGCTGGCATCGTCGCGATTTCCGCCTCGATCGCCGCGGATACGACGACCGCTTCCGCCCCCTCGGCCTTCGCCTTCTCGAACACCCGCGCCGACAGCGCATTGCCGTTCGCCGCATCGCCCTCGTCGACGTTGCACACGTACAGCACGGGTTTCGCGGTCAGCAGCTGCGCCTGCGCGAACACGCGCGCCTCGTCCTCGTCCTTCGGCACGGTCAGCCGCGCAGGCTTGCCTTCGCGGAGCAGTTCGAGCGCCTGGCCGAGTACGGCGGCGCCGATCTTGGCTTCCTTGTCGCCCTGCATGCCCTTCTTCGCGAGGTTCGGTACGCGCTTCTCGAGGCTCTCCAGGTCGCTCAGCATGAGCTCGGTGTCGACCGTCTCGGCGTCGGCGATCGGATCGACCTTGTTGTCGACATGCGTCACGTCGCCGTCTTCGAAGCAGCGCAGCACGTGGACGATCGCGTCGACCTCGCGGATGTTGCCGAGGAACTGGTTGCCGAGCCCTTCGCCCTTCGACGCGCCGCGCACGAGGCCGGCGATGTCGACGAAGCCCAGCTGCGTCTCGATGATCTTCTGCGATCCGGCGATCTTGGCCAGCGCGTCGAGCCGCTTGTCGGGCACGCCGACGTTACCGACGTTCGGCTCGATCGTGCAGAACGGATAGTTCGCCGCCTGCGCCGCGGCCGTCTCGGTCAGCGCGTTGAAGAGAGTGGACTTGCCGACGTTCGGCAGCCCCACGATGCCGCAGCGAAAACCCATGATATGCCCTTGGTATAAGAATGTGGTGGCGCTTTAGGGCAGGGCGGTGCGGAAGGCCAGCAAGGACGCCTCTTCCTTAATCCTCCCCCGCCAGGGGGAGGTGGCAGGCACTTGCCTGACGGAGGGGGAGGCCCGCGCAACCGACGTGGCAGGTTCCTCCCCCTCCGTCGCTTCGCGCCACCTCCCCCTCGCGGGGGAGGATCAGCTAGCCTCGACCTGATCGAACCACTCGATTGCCGCAACGCAGCAAAATTATCATACCGCTCGGTAGAGATGTCGCCGGTCGATGGTTATCATGTGCTTCTCCCCCAAAAATCCCCAGGAAATCCATGACCACGACCGCCCACGGCTACGCCGCGCAATCCCCCGAAACCCCGCTCGCCCCGTTCAGCTTCGAACGCCGCGAACCCGGCAAGACCGACGTCGCGATCGACATCGCGTTCTGCGGCGTCTGCCATTCCGACCTCCACACCGCCAAGGGCGAGTGGGAAGGCACGCTCTACCCTTGCGTCCCCGGCCACGAGATCGTCGGCCACGTCACCGCGGTCGGCAGCGAAGTCACCAAGTTCAAGGTCGGCGACGTCGTCGGCGTCGGCTGCATGGTCGACAGCTGCGGCGAATGCCCGTCGTGCAAGGACGGCGAGGAGCAATATTGCGAGACCACCGGCTTCGTCGGCACGTATAACGGCCCCGATCCCGTGCTCGGCGGCCACACCTTCGGCGGCTATTCGGACAAGATCGTCGTCGACGAAGGCTTCGTGCTGAAGGTCTCGCATCCCGAAGCCGACCTCGCCGCGGTCGCGCCTTTGCTGTGCGCCGGCATCACCACCTATTCGCCGCTGAAGCACTGGAAGGTCGGCCCCGGCCAGAAGGTCGGCATCGTCGGCCTCGGCGGTCTCGGCCACATGGGCGTCAAGATCGCCAACGCGATGGGTGCCGAGGTCTACGTCTTCTCGACCTCGCCCAACAAGCGCGACGATGCCAAGCGTCTCGGCGCGAAGGACCTGATCGTGTCGAAGGACGAGGCCGCGATGGCCGAACACGCCAACAGCTTCGACTTCATCCTGAACACCGTCGCAGCGAGCCACAACCTCGACACGTTCACGGCCTTGCTGAAGCGCGACGGCACGATGACTTTGGTCGGTGTCCCCGAGCACGCGCATCCGTCGCCCTCGGTCGGCAACCTGATCTTCAAGCGCCGCGCGATCGCCGGCTCGCTGATCGGCGGCATCGCCGAGACGCAGGAGATGCTCGATTTCTGCAACGAGCACGGTCTGGTGTCGGACATCGAGATGATCCGCATGGACGAGATCGAACCCTCGTATCAGCGCATGGTGAAGAGCGAAGTAAAGTACCGCTTCGTCATCGACATGGCCTCGATGAAGGCGGCCTGACCGAGCAGGGGCGGCGTGCGCGTTGGGTGCCGCCCTACTGCTCCCTCCCCTTCAGGGGAGGGTCGGGGTGGGGCAGTGCCACGAAAGCTAACCTATGAGGCCGAGCCCCACCCCAACCCTCCCCTGAAGGGGAGGGGGTAAGAAGGTTTCGAACACTTCTACAAATCTAACCACCCCGGCGAAGGCCGGGGCTCAGGTGGGAAGGCTAATCTGATGCGGGGCAGTCCTCCGTTAGCGACGTTTCCCAACTGGGCCCCGGCCTTCGCCGGGGTGGTGCCTTTTGAAGCACAGCGCCCGTCCGACCCAATCACCACCGATAATTGAAACTGATACTAATCCGCTCGCCCTTGGCAGCATTCGGCACAACCTCATGCCGCAACCAGCTCTCCCACAAGAACACACTCCCCGGCTTAGGCTCGGCATAAACGAACGTCCGAAGATCCTCCGCAGCATCCTCCAGCCGCGTCGGCGCCGCCATCATCATCGGCAACCGAGGATCCTCCAGCTTCAGCGCCCCGGCCCCCTCCGGGATCGCCACATACATCGTCCCCGACACGACGCTATGCGGATGGATATGCCCCGAATGCGCGCCCCCAGGCTTCAGTACGTTCACCCAAAGGCTATCCAGCTTCAGCTTCCGCCCGCCGAGATCGAACGCGCAATCCTTCGCGAATTGCGCGACATGTTTGTTCAGCACCCGAACCAGATCCCCGAACCGCGGATCGCGCAACGGCAGGTCGTTCAGCGACGCGTACGACGTGTACCCGCGATACCCATGCGCCTTCGACCATGCGACCCCGGCGCGATCGGCCTTCGCCAGTTCGAGCGCGGCGTCCTCGAGTTCCTCGACCAGATCGTCGTCGCCGAGATCAGCCTCATAGAACCGCGTGGCAAACAAGGAACGGGTGGTCATGGCTGCATCCTCAACGCGACATCGTTCATGAAGCGGACGTCGTCGCCTTCCGCCAGCCACTTGGCCTCCGCCGCGACCGCGCCGAGCATGTCGCTCAACGGCTCGATCTCGGCCTTCGCATAATTCCCGAGCACATAGCCGGTCACGCGATCCTTGTGTCCCGGATGTCCGATCCCCAGCCGCACGCGCCGAAACTCAGGCCCCAGATGCTGGTCGGTCGAGCGCAAGCCATTATGTCCCGCGGTCCCGCCGCCGGTCTTCACCTTCACGCGGAACGGCGCGATATCGAGTTCGTCGTGGAACACCGTCAGCGCCTCGACGCCGAGCTTGTAGAAGCGCAGCGCCTCGCCGATTGCACGGCCGCTCTCGTTCATGAAGGTCGCCGGCTTCAGCAGCAGGATCCTGGTCGACCCGATCCGCCCCTCCTGCGTCCAGCCCTGGAACTGCTTCTTGACCGCGCCGAAGCCGTGCACCTCGGCGATGGCGTCGGCGACCATGAACCCGACATTGTGCCGGTGCATCGCATATTGCGCCCCCGGATTGCCGAGTCCCGCCCAGATCTGCACGTGTGATTCTCCAAAAGACCGCGTCGGCCACGTAACCGTGTTCTCCTGCGAACGCAGGAGCCCAGGGTAACGGGCGGCGGCGCTGCTTGATCCTGGACCCCCGCGTTCGCGAGGGAACAGTAAGGGGCAGCCCCATAAAACGAAACGGGCGGGAAAGCCCTAGCTTTCCCGCCCGCCAGATCATCCTAAGACGAAGGGCTGAACCTTCAGTCCTTCTTCTGCGGCGTGATCTTGTCGTCGTCGTTGTTATCGTCGTTCGGCTCAACGACCGGCTCTTCGTCCGAAGCAGCCTCGGCAGCTTGTGCCTCGGCGACTTCAGCCTCGAGCTCTTCGTCCTCGACGGTCGGCACGGTCGGCGGCACGATCGTGGCGATCGCGAAGTCGCGGTCGTCGATCGCGGGCGTCGCGCCCTTGGGCAGCTTCACGTCGCTGATGTGGATCGAATCACCGATCTCCAGACCGGCGAGCGAAATCGTGATCTCGCTCGGGATGTCCGAAGCGTCGACGACCAGTTCGATCTCGTGACGCGTGATGTTGAGGACGCCCTTGCCCTTCTTGATGCCCGGTGCGTCGTCCTCGTCGGTGAACGCGATCGGCACCGCGACGGTGACGGTCGAATGCTCGCCGATGCGCAGGAAATCGACGTGGATCGGACGATCCGAAACCGGGTGGAACGAGACGTCCTTCGGCAGCGTGCGCACGCCGTTGACCATCACCACGGAATTCATGAAGTGGCCGGTCATCAGCGCCTTCATCAGCGCCTTTTCCTCGAGGTGAACCGAGGTTGGTTCCTGGTTCAGGCCGTAGATCACGGCAGGCACGCGGCCATCACGACGCAGCGCCCGGGAGGCTCCCTTGCCAACCCGGTCACGCGTCTCGGCTGCGAGCGTCAACTGGTCGCTCATCAATATTCTCCGAAACTCGTTTGTTGTCCTTCCCGCCCACGCCTCCAGGGATGACCATGGACCGGAAGCGCGGGCGCATAGCGGAGATTCGTGCAAAAAACAACGGTTGCGGGGAAGGTGCCTGCATCCTGCCGATACCTGCTACGCTTTGACCGCTGGCAATCTCGCCAGTTCTCGAGGAGCACAACCATGACGTTTGGCGACGTGTGCGTCTTGCTTATGGTGCTGTTTGCTTTTGCGACCCTCATACTGAAGGTCGTCGAAGTGAATCGCCACAAGTAAACGTGCCGGGAGGAGGTCGGGCTGACACTCGGCCTCCGAACGCCAGATTTCCAAAACAATTGAACCCCCGCCACTGACATGACGGGGGTTCGTATCTCAAGGTAGAAACCATGACGTTTGGTTAGATATATATACGCTCGATTCGTTGATTGATCAACAACCGGCGGCGCGATTCAATACCGAACCCGCTCCGCCTTCACCCCAAGCTTGGCCAACTGCGTCTGCACGCTATCCTTGCCCGCCAGATGCCCCGCACCGACCGCGATAAACACCGTCCCCGGCGACTTCATCCGGTTGGCGACCCATTCGGCCCACCGCGCATTGCGGTCCACCAGCAGCACCTTCGCCACCTCCGGCGAGTCCTTCAAGCTATCGTTCATTTCCTTAGCGAGGGCTTCGGGATCCCCCTTCGCCCACTCGTCGACCATCGTCGCCATCGTCGTCTCCAGCTTCGGCAACTCGTCGATCGTGCTCCCCAGAAACTGGATCTGCGCGGACTGCGACAGCCCGCCGAAATACCCGAGCTGCTGCTCCGCCGTCTCCAGCCCGATCACCGGCTTCCCTGCAGCCTTGGCCGCCGCCGTAATCACCTGCTCGGGCCCGTTCGCCGCATCATAGCCAAGCTTCGACAGCGGCGCGATCGACAGGTTGGTCGCCGCCAGCCAAGGCTTGAACCGATCGAACGCATTCGCCGGCAGCCCGAGATCGGTCACCGCCTTCGCATACGCCGCACGCTTGTCCGCGGGCAGCTGCTCGGTCAGCGTCGGGCCGTCCTTAGACACCCCCGTCGCCATCACCAGCGACTGCATCTTGGCAGGATCGGGCATCACCAGTTCCAGCACCACTTGGTTCGAGCGATCGAACGCGGTCTTCACCGCCTCGTCGAACCACGTCATGCCCGGCTTCAACACATGGATCGTCCCGAACAGGTAGATCGTCGTGTCCTCGTCTTTCACCACCCACAAGGCCGGATCGGCATCGTTCGCGGCCTGAGCCGCAGGCTTAGGCGCAGTCTGCGCACAGGCGGGGAGGGCAAGGGATAGGGCCAACGCCGAAAGCGCGGCGCGAATGGGAGCAAGCTTCAACGAACGTCCTTCTGTGGGATATGATGCGCAACAAACGCTACATATGCATACATGGTGCGATCTACAGCCCTTAGCTGTTGCGCAACAAACCCCACGCCAACCTACAGCTACCTTGCCTCCTCGCCGCTCTTGAGCCAAAGCCCGCGCGTGACCCAATCCGTGACAAAGCCTCTTAGCTTCCAGCGCATGATCCTCACGCTCCACGATTACTGGAGTGAACACGGATGCCTGATCCTGCAGCCCTACGACATGGAAATGGGCGCAGGCACCTTCCACACCGCCACGACGCTCCGCGCGCTCGGCCCGAAACCGTGGAACGCCGCGTTCGTCCAGCCCTGCCGCCGCCCGACCGACGGCCGCTATGGCGAGAACCCCAACCGGCTCCAGCATTACTATCAGTATCAGGTCATCCTGAAACCGAGTCCCGCCAATCTCCAGGAACTCTACCTCGGCAGCCTCGCGGCGATCGGCATCGACATGCTGAAGCACGACATCCGCTTCGTCGAGGACGACTGGGAGAGCCCGACGCTCGGCGCCTGGGGTCTCGGCTGGGAGGTCTGGTGCGACGGCATGGAGGTGACGCAGTTCACCTATTTCCAGCAGATGGGCGGCTTCGACATGAAGCCCGTCGCCGGCGAACTCACCTACGGGTTGGAGCGCCTCGCGATGTACATCCAGGACAAGGACTCGGTCTACGACCTGGCCTTCAACGACGCCGGGGTCACTTACGGCGACGTATTCCTGGAGAACGAGCAGGAGATGTCGAAGTGGAACTTCGAGATCGCCGACACGGACTCCTTGTTCGACCAGTTCCGCAAACACGTAGCGGAATGCGAGAACAGCCTCTCCGCCAAACTCCCGATCCCCGCCTACGAGCAAGCGATCAAAGCCAGCCACATCTTCAACCTGCTCCAAGCCCGCGGCGTAATCTCCGTAGCCGAACGCCAAGCCTATATGGGCCGCGTCCGAGACCTCGCGAAGGGCGCCTGCTCCGCCTGGATGGACAAGCACGGATGGGCGGCGTGATGGCTGTTCGTCGACAAGAAGGTTTTTGCGCGCAGAGGCGCAGAGGCGCGGAGCAGAAGGCAGGGCCGTCGGTATATCGACCGGCAATCCGGCTTCGGCATGTTCAAAGACGCCTGCGGCGTCACTTGGTCGCGCGCAGCGCAACCGCTCCAACCTTCTCTTCTACCCTTCTCCTCCGCGCCTCTGCGCCTCTGCGCGAAACCCCTTCTCTCTTCTTCGCGTGCGAACCCAAATGACCGACTTCCTCCTAGAACTCCGCTCCGAAGAAATCCCCGCCCGGATGCAGTCCAAGGCGCGTGAAGACCTCGCAAGGCTGTTCACCGCCGAGCTCGCCAAGGCCGGCATCGCCACCAGCGCCATCGTCACCTACGCGACCCCGCGTCGCCTGACGCTGATCGCGCGCGACCTGCCGCTCGAGACCGCCGCCGTCTCCGAGGAAACCAAGGGCCCCAAGACCTCCGCACCCCCGCAGGCACTCGAAGGCTTCCTCCGCAAGACCGGCCTAACCCGCGAGCAACTGATAGACCGCAATGGCACGCTCTTCGCGGTCACCGAGAAGCCCGGCCGCGCCACCGCCGCCGTTCTGGCCGAGGCGATCCCCGCGATCGTCCGCGCGTTCCCGTGGCCGAAGTCGATGCGCTGGGGCGATGCCTCCGCCAGCACCGAATCGCTCCGCTGGGTCCGCCCGCTGCAAGGCATCGTCGCGTTGCTCGGCGAAGAGATCGTGCCGTTCGAGATCGCCGGCATCGCCAGCGGCGCCGCCACGCTCGGCCACCGCTTCCACCACCCGTACCAGATCACCATCGGCGGCGCGCACGACTATGTCGAGAAACTGCGCGCCTGCCACGTCATCGTCGACCACGACGAACGCGCCACGCTGATCCGCGATCACGCCCGCGAAGCAGCCGCGCAGGCCGGCCTCGAACTGATCGAGGACGAGGGACTCGTCGCGGAGAATGCCGGCCTGACGGAATGGCCGATTCCCCTGCTAGGCCAGTTCGACCCCGCGTTTCTCGACGTCCCGCCCGAGGTGATCCAGCTCACGGCGCGCGTGAACCAGAAATATTTCGTCTGCCGCGGGGCCGACGGGAAACTGGCGAACGCGTTCGTCTGTACCGCTAACATCGCCGCGCACGACGGCGGCGCGAAGATCGTCGAGGGCAACCGCAAGGTCCTCGCCGCACGGTTGTCGGATGCCAAGTTCTTCTACGACACCGACCTCAAGGTCCCGCTCGAAGAGCAGGCGGACAAGCTGTCGAAGATCGTCTTCCACGAAAAACTCGGCACGGTCGCCGACAAGGTCGACCGCGTAGCGAAGCTCGCCCGCTGGCTGGTAGAAGAGGGCATAGTCACTTCTGCTCCCTCTCCCCTACGGGGAGAGGGCCGGGGTGAGGGGCTGCCAAGCAGCGCCACCCCCGGAACAGCCCCTCACCCCAACCCTCTCCCCGCAGGGGAGAGGGAGCAGTTGGCTACCCACGCAGACCGCGCAGCCCGCCTCGCAAAAGCAGACCTCGTCACCGGCATGGTCGGCGAGTTCCCCGAGCTGCAAGGCCTGATGGGCGGCTACTACGCCGCAGCGCAAGGCGAGCACCCATCCGTCGCCACCGCCATCCGCGACCACTACAAGCCGGTCGGCCAAGGCGACGACGTCCCCACCGACCCGGTAACGGTGGCGGTAAGCTTGGCGGACAAGCTTGATACGCTAATAGAATTTTTCGAAGTCGAGCTTTTGCCAACCGGCTCGAAGGATCCATTTGCTCTTCGGCGTGCAGCACTAGGCGTACTATCGATCGCAGAATCGAACAATATAAGGCTGCCGCTATTCAAAATAATTGGTGCCCGTTTTCAAATTGAGCATAGCCTTCTCTTAAGCGCATCTCGTCATGAGAAGGGCAACGTGCTTTCTGGTGACTATCTGCCAAACTCGATAGAGGTCGCGAGCCGAGTTTCAAGAAATATGAAACTCCTCGACTTCTTCGCCGACCGCCTCAAAGTCCAGCAACGCGAAGCCGGCGTTCGTCACGACCTGATCGACGCGGTGTTCGCGCTCGGTGGCGAGGACGATCTCGTCCGCCTGCTCGCGCGCGTCCATGCGCTCCAGGCGTTCGTGACCACCGAGGACGGCACGAACCTGCTCGCCGGCTACAAGCGCGCCGCCAATATCCTCAAGAAGGAAGCCCCTTCTGCTCCCTCTTCCCTGCGGGGAGAGGGTAGGGGTGAGGGGCTGCCAAGCAATGCAGCGCCCGGTACTGCCCCTCACCCCAACCCTCTCCCCGCAGGGGAGAGGGAGCAGGAGCAGGAAACGCTGTCCTACACCCCCGAACCCGCAGAGACCGCGCTGATGACCGTGCTCGACTCCGCCGAACCCCGCGCCACGGCCGCGATCGCACGCGAGGATTTCGCCGCCGCGATGGCCGCGCTCGCGTCGCTGCGCGCGCCGATCGACGCGTTCTTTGATAGCGTTATCGTCAACGATTCCGATCCCGCCAAGCGATCCGCTCGTCTCGCGCTACTTGAGCGAGTCCGCGCCGCAGTGCACAACGTCGCGGATTTCTCGAAGATCGAGGGGTGATTTGAGGCGAAGTGCAGATGCTCCCAGCGTCTGCACTTCGTGCACTTCCGCGCCGTCTTGCGGGTAAAAACAAACACTTAGAGGACCGACCATGACCCAATATGTGTATCGCTTCGGCGGCGGTGTTTCGGATGGCGGCAAGGGCGACAAGAACCTGCTCGGCGGCAAGGGCGCGAACCTCGCCGAGATGGCGTCGATCGGCCTGCCGGTCCCGCCGGGCTTCACGATCTCGACCGATTTCTGCGCGGTCTATTACGACGAAGGCGGCCAGTTCCCGCAAGGCCTGCGCGATGAAGTCGCCACCGGCCTCGCGCACATCGAGGGCGTCACGGGGAAAAAGTTCGGCGATCCCGCCGACCCATTGCTCGTCTCTGTCCGGAGCGGCGCCCGCGCCTCGATGCCGGGGATGATGGACACCGTTCTCAACCTCGGCCTCAACGACCAGACCGTCGAAGGCCTCGCCGCCAAGTCCGAGGACGCGCGCTTCGCCTGGGACAGCTATCGCCGCTTCATCCAGATGTACGCCGACGTCGTCCTCGAACTCGATCACGGCGCGTTCGAGGAAGCGCTGGAGATCGCCAAGGAAGACCAGGGCTTCACGCTCGACACCGAACTCTCGGCCGACGATCTCCGAAAACTCGTCGCGGAGTATAAGGGCCTCGTCGAGAAGCTCTGGGGCAAGCCCTTCCCGCAGGACGTCCACGACCAGCTCTGGGGCGCGGTCGGCGCCGTCTTCGGCTCGTGGCAGTCCGAGCGTGCGAAAGTCTATCGCCGGCTCAACGACATCCCCGGCGGCTGGGGCACCGCGGTCAACATCCAGGCGATGGTGTTCGGCAACATGGGCGACACGTCGGCGACCGGCGTCGCGTTCACGCGCGACCCGTCGAAGGGCGACCGCGCCTATTACGGCGAATTCCTGATCAATGCGCAGGGCGAGGACGTCGTCGCCGGCATCCGCACGCCGCAGTATCTGACCAAGACCGCGCGCGAAGACGCCGGCGCCAAGCCCGCCTCGATGGAAGAGGCGATGCCCGAGGTCTATCACCAGCTCGCGGATGTGTTCGACACGCTCGAAAACCACTATCGCGACATGCAGGACATCGAGTTCACGGTCGAGAAGACCAAGCTCTGGATGCTCCAGACGCGCGCCGGCAAGCGCACCGCCAAGGCTGCGCTCAAGATCGCCGTCGACATGGCCAACGAAGGTCTGATCACCCGCGAGGAAGCGATCCTGCGCATCGAGCCGATGGCGCTCGACCAGCTGCTCCATCCGACGCTCGATCCCAAGGCGCACCGTGACGTGCTCACCAAGGGCCTCCCCGCCTCGCCGGGTGCAGCCTCGGGTGCCGTCGTGTTCGACGCCGATGCCGCCGAGAAGAAGGCCGCCGATGGCGTGGCCGTGATCCTCGTCCGCACCGAGACATCGCCCGACGACATCCACGGTATGCACGCAGCGAAGGGCATCCTGACCGCACGCGGCGGGATGACGAGCCACGCGGCCGTCGTCGCCCGTGGCATGGGCCGTCCCTGCGTTTCCGGCGCCGGCACGCTCTCCATCGACGCCAAGGCGAAGATCATGCGCTGCGGCGGCCGTGAGGTGAAGGAGGGCGACCTGCTCACCATCGACGGCACCACCGGCGAAGTGATGATCGGCGCGGTCGCGACCGTGCAGCCCGAGCTGTCGGGCGATTTCGCGACGCTGATGGTGTGGGCCGACGAGGTCCGCCGCCTGAAGGTCCGCGCCAACGCCGAGACCCCCGAGGATTGCCGCGTCGCCCGCGAATTCGGCGCCGAGGGCGTCGGCCTGTGCCGCACCGAGCATATGTTCTTCGAGAGCAGCCGCATCACCAACGTACGCCAGATGATCCTGGCCTCGGACGAGAAGGGCCGCCGCGTCGCTTTGGAGAAGCTGCTCCCCGAACAGCGCAAGGACTTCACGGAGATACTCGAGGTCATGGCCGGCCTGCCGGTGACGATCCGCCTGCTCGATCCCCCGCTCCACGAGTTCCTGCCCCACGAGGAGTCCGAGTTCGCCGAAGTCGCGACCGCGGCGGGTGTCGACGTCGACACCCTCAAGCGTCGCGCGGCGGAACTGCACGAGTTCAACCCGATGCTCGGCCACCGTGGCTGCCGTCTCGGCGTGACCTATCCCGAGATCTACGAGATGCAGGCCCGCGCGATCTTCGAGGCGGCGGTCGACGTCGCGGAGAAGTCCGGCGCGGCCCCGATCCCCGAAGTCATGATCCCGCTGGTCGCCACCCGCCGCGAGCTGGAACTTATGAAGGTCGTCGTCGACAAGGCTGCCCAAGCCGTGTTCGCCGAAAAGGGCCGCATGATCGAGTATCTCGTCGGCACGATGATCGAACTTCCGCGCGCAGCACTGCGGGCCGGCGAGATCGCGGAAGTCGGCGAGTTCTTCTCGTTCGGCACCAACGACCTGACGCAGACCACCTTGGGCGTCAGCCGAGACGACGCCTCGCGCTTCCTCGGCGCCTATGTCGAGCAGGGCATCTACGCCAAGGACCCGTTCGTCAGCATCGACGTCGAGGGCGTCGGCGAACTGATCGAGATTGCCGCAGAACGCGGCCGCAAAACGCGGGCCGGCATCAAGCTCGGCATCTGCGGCGAACACGGCGGCGACCCGGCGAGCATCGCGTTCTGCGAAAAGGTCGGCCTCGATTACGTCTCGGCCAGCCCCTACCGCGTCCCGATCGCCCGCCTTGCGGCGGCGCAGGCGGCGCTCAACAAGAAGTGACGCAAACCCCTCTCTCCCGATCCGCGGGAGAGAGGGTAGTCAGCTACACAGACCCGCCGGCGGACCTACCAGCGTGGGTATGGTAGGCGGACCGGCGAGCGACGGCGTCGGCCCCGGCCTCGAAAGGTCGATCGCCCGCGCATAATAGGGATCGGCTTCCGCCTCGGGCAGCGTCACGAAACGGAACCCCATCTCGCGGTACAGCGCGAGCAGCTTCGGCAACATCCGCGCATCGAACGCCCCGACATGCATCAGCAGGACATAGGGTATATCCCGTCCCACCTGAGCCTTGGCCCGCGCCCGTGCCGCCAACGCCGCAGCCCGCGCATCGCCGAGAAAGCTAGCCTCCAGCTTGGCGATCGCACCCACATCCCGCTTGACCGAGCAAGCAGCATAAACCGGGTTCCAGTTGAAATCGCTGAAGCTCATCGTCACCGCCGCCGCCCGATAACCCCGAGCGTGCAGGTCGGCGCGGGCAGCGTCGCGCATCGCCGGCGAACTCCCTTCCGAAAGGAACGGATACCGAAACCAGTGCCAGTCGGTCCCCTTCGCCGCGGCGGCAAGCGGCCCCTCGTTCCGCACGACATCGGCGGCAAACGCAGTCGCGCCGACCTTGTCGAGGTTGGCATGCGAATAGGTGTGATTGCCAAGCGGTAGTCCGGCAGTGCGCCACGCCGCTATCGCCCTCGCAGCATCGTCCGGCGCATCGAGCCCGAACCCCGCGTTCAGAAACCCAAACGCCGGCGCCTTCGCCGCTGCTAGCGCCCCGGTAATCGCCCGGATCACATCCACCCGAGTCTGTCCGGGCACCAGCGGCCCATGAGCAGGAATATCGTCGAAGGTGATCGCAATGGCAGGACGTTTGTCCGCGCGGTTCGAGGGGCCGACCGGCACCGGCGCCGCAACGCCGATCACCGATCGAGACCGGTTCGACGCGCGGGAATTACCGAACAGGCTCAGCGGTACGGCCTCGCCCATCGTCCGATATCCAGCCTCCGACGGGTGCAGATGGTCACCGGAGTCATACGCGGGGGACAGCCGGTCGGGATGCGCCGGGTCGCGCATCAACCGGTCGAAATCGATGACGGCGTCGAACACCCCGGACGTGCGGATGAACGTGTTGACCGCCTGCCGATCTGTTTCGTTCTCCGCAGTGGGATGATAATAGGTGTTGCCGCCGAACGGCATCACCGTCCCGCCGATCACCTTGATCCCGTGAGCATGCGCACGCGCGACGACCTGCGCAAAGCCGGCTGTGATCTGCGCGACGATCGCGGCATGTTGCGAAGGCGTGGCGGGTACCTCGCGGGTCAGGACGCCAAGGTCGTTGATGCCTTCCAGCACGATCGCCCATCGCACGCCGCTGCGCGCGATCACGTCGCGATCGAAACGCGCGAGGAGATTTGGGCCAAGTCCGTCGAGCAGAACGCGATTGCCGCCGATCCCCGCATTGACGACGCCGATCGCGCGTTTTGCCGTAGTTCCGCGAAGCCTCTGCGCGAGCACGTCGGTCCAGCGAGTGTTGCGCTCGGGCTTCACGCCGTAACCGTCGGTGATCGAGTCGCCGATCGCCACGATCGTACCCGCCGTCGGTGCCGCGGCGACCTCGACGTCCGCGAGCGCATACCAATGCGTCGTCGGCGTCGCGCCCGCCAGCGTCGCATCCGCCACCGCGTTGCCTGCCAGCGTGAAGCTCGTCGCGCGGGAGCCGGGGTGGCCGGTTTGCGGGCTGGCAGCGTCCGGCAAATACAGACTGATCGCAAGATCGGCACCGCCCGCGACGGGGAACGCGACCAGGTCGCTATAGATCTCCGCGCCAGCCGGAATTACCGCGTCGCTCCGCCCCGAGAAGGTCAGCCGGGCGCCGCCTTCGATCCGTGGCGTGCCAGGAGCGACCGGCCGGGCAAGGTGCGCCCCACCGATCGCCAGTGGGCGCGTGCCGAACGCGTTGGAGAGCCGGATGCGTACGCGTTCGCCGCCGGCGGAGACCCGTACCACCTGGCGCAGCGTGATCGCACCGGCCCGATCGGCAGGGAGCGCATTGTCACCCTCGGCGATCATCTGCGACGATCCCCATGTCGCGATCCAATGCGCGTCTCGTGCGGGCGCAGCGTCCCGTGCGCCCGCACCCGTCACGATCAGGGCGCCCAACACCAGCGCTACCGGCCACCGTCTCATCATCGCATCCTCGTCCTCTTATCCAGTGTCAGCGCGCAGCTATTGCGGGTTGCCGGGCGCGTACGGAAAGCGCTGCGCTTTGTACCATGCCAGGTCATGCGCTGGCGCCGCGGCCCCTGCCGGGAGCGGCAGGCCGTTGACCGACATCCAATAGGCAAGGCTGGCATCGCGCCACCAGCGCGCCTCGCGCTCCTGGACCGCTAAATACGTCGCGGTCTTTGCCCAGCGCTCGGCATCGACCTCGGTCTTCACGCCGTCCCACTGCCGACGCATGCCGGCCACGTAGCCCACGCCCGCATCGTAATCATGGACCATTTCCGCCCACACCGATCGCCCCGAGTTCGTCCGGTACGTCCAAGGCACATGGTGGAACCACAGCAGGTCGCGCTCAGTGGTAGTCGCAGGGGCGGCCAGTTTGCGGGCAAGCTCGGGGGCGTATTGCGCAACCGCGTTGCTCCCGGTCTTGGTCCGGTCGAAGCCGATCCCCGCCTTGTCGGCACGGTGGTAATAGACCGGGTTCCATTCCGGACGCTTGAGGTCGGCTACCCACGGACCGGGGCCGTAATGATGGCCTGTCGCCATGACGTGCGCGAGGCCGAGCGGTGTCATGTAGTCGACTACCGCCTCGCGCGATCCCATCATCATCGCGACCACCGGATCGACGACGACGGGGGAGGGCGCGAACGTCATCGCCGCCCATTCGCGCGCGACGGGTGCGGCGCCGAGCGTCGGATCCCACGCCATCCGTCCGAACACGTACCAGTTCGCCTGGTTGAAGGTGGAGCCCGCCCAGTCGCGGTCGCGGCCGATATTCGCCACGCCCGCCATGCCGGTAAGTCTATGACCTTCCACCGAACCGTCGACGACCTTCGCCACGGTTTCGCCGGGCGTCCGCATCGTCTCGCTGCCGAGCGTCTCGGCGAACAGCGGCCCGAGATAGGCGAGGTGCGTCGCGAAGCCGAGATACTCCTTGGTGATCTGGAACTCGATCATCAGCGGGGTCTTGGGCATCGCGCCGAACAGCGGGTGGAACGGCTCGCGCGGCTGAAAGTCGATCGCACCGTTCTTGACCTGAACGATGACGTTCGGCGCGAACTTGCCGTCGAGCGGCTTGAATTCGGTATAAGCCTGCTTCGCGCGGTCATCGGGGTCGGTCTCGGCATAGACGAATGCGCGCCACATCACGATCCCGCCATGCGGTGCGACCGCGGCGGCGAGCATGTTGGCGCCGTCCGCGTGGCTGCGGTGGTAATCACGCGGGCCAGGCTGCCCCTCGCTGTTCGCCTTGACCAGGAAGCCGCCGAAATCGGGAATGCTGCGATAGATCTCGTCGGTCTTCGCCTTCCACCACGCCGCGACTTGCGGATCGAGCGGATCGGCGGTCTTGAGGCCACCGAGTTCGATCGGCGCCGAGAACCGTGCCGACAGATATACCTTGATCCCGTACGGCCGGAACACGTCCGCCAGCGCAGCGGCCTTGGCAATATACGGCGCTGTCAGGCTCTCCGCCTTCGCGTTGACGTTGTTCAGGACGGTGCCGTTGATCCCGATCGAGGCGTTGGCGCGCGCGTAGTCGGTGTAGCGCGGGTCGCGGAAATCGGGGAGCGTCCACCAGTCCCACAGCGACGCGCCGGCATAACCACGCTCGACCACCCCATCTAGATTGTCCCAGTGATTGAGCACGCGCAGCTTCACGCGCGGGGTCGAGGTCACGTCGATTCGGTCGACGCTGCCGCCGGTCTGGAGATGTCGCAGCAACGCGAAGCTGCCATAGAGTACGCCGCGATCGGTGTTGGCGGTGACGAGCAGCACGCGGCGGGACCCGAGTGTGACTCGTCCGACGCGGTATCCCTCTTCGCCGAGCGCTGCCACTGGCAGGCGGAGCGCGGCGACTTCGCGATCTTTGGCGGTAGCTAAGAGGATCGGCAGCGTGCTGGTGCCGAACAGACCCATTCCGCGCCGTAATTCTGCCGCTGCCGCCTTGAGCGTAGGCGTATCGCCGCGCGCCTCGATCGTGGTTGCGCCGCGCGCACCTGTCGTCGCCAAAGTCGGATATCGCAGCCAGAGATCATAACCGTCCTCAGCCTGCGCGGGTCCGGTCAAACCAATTATCGCTCCCAGCAGAAGCACGAACTTACCGATCCATCGGCCGAATATCGTCATAATCCTCTCCCGCCGTTCCGCACCACATTGACAGGATCGCGGATGATCAGCCATGTTATCGCTATCACGACGACGGCTTCGACAGCAATGCCGCGTTTCACAATAGGAGATAATCTTGGCCGGTACGAAGACAGCAGGGAGCGCGCCGACCATGATGCCGACCCGGCGCGACCTTTTCGGCCTGCTCGGCTCGGTATCCATTACAGGGCTCATTCCCGGCGTTGCGTACGCCGCTACCGTATCACCCACCTATCGCGATCCCCGCGCGCCGATCGATCTTCGGGTCCGCGACCTGATGGCGCGGATGACGCTGGAGGAGAAAGTTGGCCAGACCATTTCTTTATGGGCGACCAAGGCGGACGTGATGGTGCCGGGTGGGCTCGATTTCGATCCGGCGCGCACGACCGCGGCGTATCCGGCGGGCTTCGGGCAGGTCACGCGACCGTCCGACAAGCGCGGCGGCCCGTCGGTCGCGGTGACGGCCGGCGGCACCGGGGCCGCGTGGCGCGGGACAGCCTCGACGATTGCGTTCGTCAACGCGGTTCAGCGCTGGGCGCGGGGGACGCGGCTTGGCATCCCGATGATCTTCCACGAGGAATCGCTGCATGGCTACATGGCGCCCGACGCGACGATGTTCCCGCAGGCGATCGGCATGGCAGGCAGCTTCGACCGCGACCTGATGCGCCGCGGACAGGCGATTATCGGCCGCGAAGTGCGCGCGCACGGCAGCCACCTCTCGCTGTCGCCGGTCGTCGATATCGCGCGCGACCCGCGCTGGGGACGGATTGAGGAGACGTTCGGCGAGGACCCGTATCTGTGCGGCGAGATGGGGGTCGCCGCGGTCGAGGGGCTGCAGGGCGACAGCACGACGCTGGCACCCGGCAAGGTCTTCGCGACGCTAAAGCACATGACCGGCCACGGTCAGCCCCAGGCGGGCAACAATATCGGTCCCGCTCCGATCGGCGAGCGCGAACTGCGCGAGAGTTTCTTCCCGCCGTTCCGCGCGGTTGTGACGCGGACCGGGATCGGCGCGGTGATGCCATCGTATAACGAGATCGACGGCGTGCCGAGCCATGCGAACCACTGGCTGCTCGGCGACGTGCTGCGTGGCGAATGGGGATTTTCGGGAGCGATCGTCAGCGATTACGGCGCGATCGAGGAGCTCGACACGATCCACCACGTCGCGCGCGATTTGAACGGGGCGGCGAAACTGGCGCTAGCGGCGGGCGTTGACAGTGCGTTGCCCGATGGCCTGGCCTATCGCACGCTGCCCGCGCAGGTGCGGGCGGGGACGGTGCCGATCGCGCAGGTCGACGCCGCCTGCGCGCGCATGCTGGCCTTGAAGTTCCGTGCCGGCCTGTTCGAGGAGCCGGTGGTCGATCCCCGCGCCGCCGCTCGTCTGACCGGTAACGCGGAAGCGCGCGGCGTTGCGCTGGAGGCCGCGCGGCAATCGATGTGCCTGCTGACCAACGATGGCACGCTGCCGCTTGCGCCGAAGGGCAAGATCGCGGTGATCGGCCCGAATGCGGCGATCGCGCGGCTCGGCGGCTATTCCGCGCCGCCGAGGCAGACGGTGTCGCTGCTCGAAGGCGTGCGTGCACTGGTCGGCGGCGCGGCGACGATAGTCCATGCGCAGGGCGTGTTCATCACGCAGAGCGAGGACCGGTCGCAGGACGCGGTGCTGCTCGCCGATCCTGCCAAGAACCGCGCGCTGATCGCCGAGGCGGTCGAGGTCGCGCGCGGGGCCGATACGATCATTCTCGCGATCGGCGATACCGAGCAGACCAGCCGCGAGGGGTTCTCGGCCAATCATCTCGGCGACCGCACCACGCTGGACCTGCTCGGTGAGCAGAACGCGCTGTTCGACGCGCTGCATGTGCTGGGCAAGCCGATCGTGATCGCGGCGATCAACGGCCGTCCGCCGAGTTGGCCTAACGTGATGGCCAAGGCAAACGCGGTGCTCGAATGCTGGTATCCGGGGCAGGAGGGCGGCACCGCAATGGCCGAGGCGCTGTTCGGGCGGATCAATCCGGGCGCCAAGCTGCCCGTGACGGTGGTGCGCGAAGTCGGGCAGGTGCCGTTCTATTACAATCGCAAGCCGTCGACGCAGCGCGGCTATCTGTTCGCGGAGACGGCGCCGCTGTTCCCGTTCGGGCACGGGCTCAGCTACACGCGCTTCGACGTGAGCGCACCCCGGCTGTCGGCGGCGAAGATCGGGATCGCCGGTAGCGTCGGGGTCGAGGTCGACGTCGCCAATATCGGCCAGCGCGCCGGGGACGAGGTCGTGCAGGTGTACGTGCGCGACCAAGTGTCGTCGGTCGCACGACCGGTGATGGAGTTGAAGGGGTTCGAACGCGTAACACTCGCGCCCGGCGAGCGGCGGACGTTGCGCTTCACGCTCGGCCCCGACGCGTTCGCGCTGTGGGACGTCGACATGCGCGAGGTCGTCGAGCCGGGCTTGTTCACGATCATGGCCGGGCCGAGTTCGGCACAGCTGAAATCCGCCATCCTCGAAATCGCCTGAAGGACCCGCGATGCCCAAGATCGTTTCCGCCCGTGTCATTGTCACCTGTCCGGGGCGCAATTTCGTCACGCTGAAGATCGAGTGCGACGATGGCACCACCGGGCTCGGCGACGCCACGCTCAACGGCCGCGAGTTGAGCGTCGCCAGCTATCTGACCGATCACGTCGTGCCGTGCCTGATCGGCCGCGACGCTCACCGGATCGAGGACGTCTGGCAGTATCTCTACAAGGGCGCCTACTGGCGCCGAGGGCCGGTGACGATGGCGGCGATCGCCGCGGTCGACACCGCGCTCTGGGACATCAAGGGCAAGCTTGCGGGCATGCCGGTATACCAGTTGCTCGGCGGCGCGGCGCGCGATGCGTGCATGGTCTACGCGCACGCCAACGGCACGACGATCGAGGACACGATCGCGGTCGCGAAGGCGGAGCAGGCCAAGGGCTACAAGGCGATCCGGCTGCAGTGCGGCGTACCGGGGCTCGCCTCGACCTACGGCGTCGCCAAGCACGGCGCGCGCTACGAGCCCGCCGATGCCGACCTGCCGAGCGAGAGCGTGTGGTCGACCGAGAAATACCTCCGCGTCGTGCCCGAACTGTTCAAGGCGGCGCGCGAGGCGATGGGGTGGGATGTTCACCTGCTGCACGATATCCACCACCGGCTGACGCCGATCGAGGCGGGGCGGCTCGGCAAGGCGCTCGAGCCGTATAATCTCTTCTGGATCGAGGACCCGACGCCGGCCGAGAACCAGGAGGCGTTCAAGCTGATCCGGCACCATACGACGACGCCGATCGCGGTGGGTGAGGTGTTCAATTCGATCTGGGACGCGAAGGACCTGATCCAGAACCAGCTGATCGACTATATCCGCGCGACCGTCGTGCATGCCGGCGGCATCACTCACCTGCGACGGATCGCGTCGCTCGCCGACCTGTACCAGGTGCGGACCGGCTGTCACGGCGCGACCGACCTGTCGCCGGTGGCGATGGCGGCGGCGCTGCATTTCGGGCTGTCGGTGCCCAATTTCGGCGTGCAAGAGCATATGCCACACACCGACGAGACCGATGCGGTCTTCCCGCATGCGTACAGCTTCGACGACGGCATGATGCATCCGGGGGAGGCGCCGGGGCTAGGCGTCGACATCGACGAGGATCTCGCCGCGACCTACGATTATAAACGCGCCTATCTTCCGGTCGCGCGTCTTGAGGATGGCACGCTGTGCAACTGGTGAGCGCGGCCATGCCAGCAGCCGAGAAACCGCGCGGCAAAGTGCGGTGGATTGTCTGTGCGCTGCTCTTCGCCGCGGTCGCGCTCAGCTATATCGACCGGCTCGTGCTGCCGGTGCTGAAACCCGAACTCCAGGCACGCTATAACTGGAGCGAGCAGGGCTATGCCGATCTCGCGATCGCATTCCAGGCGGCGTACGGCATCGCCTATGTGCTGTTCGGACGGTTCGTCGACCGGGTCGGCGCGAAGATCGGCTATGCGGTCGCGGTGACGCTGTGGACGATCGGGCATGTCGCGCATGCGCTGTTCACCAGCGCCGGCATGATGATCTTCGCACGCATCCCGCTCGCGATCGGCGAGGCCGGTGCATTCCCCGCCGCGCTCGCCGCGGCCAACGAATGGTTTCCGCAACGCGAGCGTGCGCTGGCGATCGGCATCTTCAACGCGGGCTCTAACGTCGGTGCGATCCTCACGCCGTTGATCGTGCCTGTGATCGCGGTAACGTTCGGCTGGCGGATGGCGTTCATCGTGACCGGCGCGCTGACCGTACTCTGGCTGGTCGCCTGGCTCACCTTCTACCGCTCACCGCGCAAGCATCCGCGCGTGACGCCCGAGGAACTGGCATGGATCGAGGCCGATCCCGTACCCGCCGCCAAACCGGTCCGCTGGCGCACGCTGCTGCGGCTGCGACAGACCTGGGCGTACATGCTCGGTCGGTTCCTGATCGATCCGGTGTGGTGGACCTTCCTGTTCTGGCTGCCCGACTTCTTCAACCGGCAATACGGCGTGAAGATGCTCGATTTCGGTCCGCCGCTGGTCGCCGTCTACGTGCTGGCCGATGTCGGATCGGTCGCGGGCGGCTGGTTCTCGTCGCGGTTGCTGGCACGCGGCCAGACCCCGAACCGCGCACGGAAGACCGCGTTGTTCGCCTGCGCGCTGTTCGCCCTGCCGATCATCTTCGCCGCGCAGGCACCCGGACTCTGGTGGGCGGTCGCGGCGATCGGCCTGGCGTGCGCCTGTCATCAAGGCTTCTCCGCCAACGTGTACGCGATCCCCGGCGACCTGTTCCCACGTGGGATGGGCGGATCGGTGATCGGTCTCGGCGGACTGGCGGGTGCATGCGGCGGCATGCTGATGGCCAAGTTCGCCGGCACTATCCTCGCCGGCGTCGGCAGCTACGGCCCGATCTTCGCGGTCGCCGGATGCGCCTATTTCGTCGCGTTGCTGGTTATCCACCTGCTCGTACCGCACTATACCCCCGTCGATCCGGAACGCCTCGCATGACCCATCCGCTACGCCTCCACCCCGACCGCCTGTTTCCCAGCGAAGGCCGTACCCGTGACATCGCCCGTGCGCTTCATGCGGGGGTGAAGGACCTGCCGATCGTCAGTCCGCATGGTCACACCGATCCGGCATGGTTCGCGCGGAACGAGGCGTTCAGCGATCCCGCCTCGCTGCTGATCGTGCCCGACCACTACGTCTTCCGGATGCTATACAGCCAGGGTGTGCCGCTTGACGCGCTCGGTGTGCCGACGGTGGATGGGAGTGCGACCGAGACCGATCCGCGCGCGATCTGGAATATCTTCGCGGCAAACTACCATCTGTTCCGCGGCACGCCGTCGCGGATGTGGCTCGACTGGGTGTTCGCCGAGGCGTTCGGCATCGACGTCCGCCTCGAACCCGCGACCGCCGACCTGTATTACGACACCATCGACGCCGCATTGAAGACGCCCGACTTCCGCCCGCGCGCGCTGTTCGACCGGTTCGGCATCGAACTGATCGCGACGACCGAAAGCCCACTAGACCCGCTCGACCACCACGCCGCGATCCGTGCGAGCGACTGGAACGGCCGCGTCGTAACGGCCTATCGCCCCGATCCCGTTGTCGATCCCGACACGCCGGGCTTCATCGCCAACGTCCGCCGCTTCGGCGAAACCGCGGGCGAAGATGTCGGCAGCTATGCGGGCTATCTCGCCGCGCATCGTTTCCACCGCGCGCGCTTCCGCGACGCCGGCGCGACCTCGACCGATCACGGTCACCCGTCGGCGGCGACCGCTGACCTGTCGCCCGCCGAAGCCGACGCGCTCTACGCCCGTGTCATGGCCCAGCCGAGTGCCGCCGACGCGGAGCTTTTCCGCGCGCAGATGCTGACCGAGATGGCGGCGATGTCGGTCGAGGACGGTATGGTGATGCAGCTCCACCCCGCCGTCTCGCGCAGCCACAACGCTTCGGTGCTGGCGCGCTTCGGTCGGGACAAGGGTGGTGACATCCCGCTCCCCGGCGAGTTCGTCCGCGCACTGAAACCACTGCTTGACCGGTTCGGCAACAACCCGGCGCTGACGCTGATCCTCTTCACGCTCGACGAGGATACGTATTCCCGCGAACTCGCCCCGCTTGCCGGCCATTACCCGTCGTTGCGGCTCGGCCCGCCCTGGTGGTTTCACGACAGCCCGGAGGGCATGCGCCGGTTCCGCGAACGCGCGACCGAGACCGCCGGCTTCTACAACACGGTCGGCTTCAACGACGACACCCGCGCCTTCCTCTCGATCCCTGCGCGGCACGACGTTGCGCGGAGGATGGACTGCGCGTTCCTGGCGAAACTCGTCGCTGAACACCGGCTCGAAGAGGACGAGGCGCATGAGGTTGCCCGTGCGCTTGCCTATGACTTGGTCAAGCAAGCCTATCGGCTGTGAGGCATCTGCGCGCCGGGCTCTGAAGATATAGTCTCGGGCTTCGTGTGCGATTCGCCTACGATTCAATACCGGCACGAAACAAGACTTAAGTCGATATGGTTTAGATTTTGCAATGGTGTAGCAAAAATAACACAACGGTTTCGAACGGTTCGCCCGTGCTAATTTGATTGCTACTCCAAGGCTTTGGCAAGTTCAGAGTAAGGTCAGAGACCGTTTTGGCGGGCTTTAATACAGCCGGGATACCACGCCTCTACTACTTCAAGATGCTTGCCAACGCCCTTCAAGGGAATATGTTAGCGCTCGCACAGTCGGCAACGATCGACGTGAGTTTTCCGCGGGCATCAGGGCCGCGATCAAGGGGGGATGAACATGAAGGCTGATAGTCTTTCGTCGGCGCTCGCGCGCTCGGTATCCGTTTTAGCAGTGGCTAGCTGTCTTGCCGTGTCGGGGACGGCGTTTGCGCAAACCCAGACGGGTGCTGAAGCGACGAATGCTCAGCCGACGACGGCACCCGGCACGACGGCGGACCCTGCTGCGGCAGCCGGTCAGTTGACCCAACCGCAAACCGCACCGTCGTCCGAATCCGCCCTGCCTGCGGTCGACAATGAGATCGTCGTCACCGGCGTCCGCGCCAGCCTCGAACGGTCGATCGCGATCAAGCGCAACTCGACCGGAATCGTCGACGCGATCTCCGCGGAAGACATCGGCAAGTTCCCCGATACCAACCTTGCCGAGTCGTTGCAGCGGATCACCGGCGTCTCGATCAATCGCACCAATGGCGAAGGCGCGCTCGTCACCGTTCGCGGCTTCGGCCCGAGCTACAACCTCGTCACCTTGAACGGCCGACAGCTTGCGACCGCGAACGTGCAGGTTGTCGGCGGCGATCAGAATTCCGACAGCGCGCAGGGCGCAAGCCGCTCGTTCGACTTTTCGAACCTCGCCTCGGAAGGCGTCCGTACGCTAGAAGTCTACAAGACTGGACGTGCATCGGTTCCCACCGGCGGCATCGGCGCGACGATCAACGTCGTCACGCGCCGCCCGCTGGACGGCAAGGGTGGCCTGACGGGCAGCATCGGTGCGAAGGGCGTCTACGATACCAGCACCAATGGTTGCCTCGATTGCGGATCTAAGGTCACGCCCGAATTATCTGGCGTGCTCAGTTGGGCCGATCCGACTGACCGGTTCGGCGTCTCGCTGTTCGGCAGCTACCAAAAGCGCAACTTCACATCGATCGCCGCGACGTCCAACGACTGGAACGTCCAGTCGTACGCTGACTTCTTGGCGGGTGGTTTCGTCAAGGGTGATGGCAGCACGAAGATCACCGGCGCGCCGAGCAACCCGAACCAGCTCGTCTCCTTCCCGAACGATAGTCGGTATCATTATGCGGAAGGCAGCCGCGAACGCATCAACGGCCAAGCTGTCATCCAGTTCAAGCCGATCGAGACACTCACGCTGACGGCGGATGCGCTATTCGCGCAGAACACGCAGAAGGAAATCCGTTCGGATCTGTCCAACTGGTTCAGCCGGCCGTTCGACGAGGTCCGGTTCGATGCCAACCCCGTGGTCGCCACCGCAAACTATCTGCACGAGACGATCAATGGCGCCAAGGACGAAGGGTTCGAAGCGCAAAACCGCGGTCAGAAGAGCCGGATCCAGGATTTCGGCCTGAACGGCAAATGGGAGATCACCGACAACTTCACGTTCAATCTCGACGGCCACTACAGCAAGGCATCCAGCCGTCCGGACAACCCCAACGGGAACAGCTCAACGCTGGTCGGCATGGCTGCCAACGTCGTCACCGCGCATTCGGTCGATTACTCCGGTGCTATCCCGGTTCAGGACGTGACGCTCAACGGCCCCCTGACGGTGAACGAGGTAGGCTCGCAGATCGGCCGCACCTACGCGTCCGCGCAGGATCAGCGCGTGAAGGAACTGCGCGGCGATTTCGGCTGGGACCTCGGCGGCGGCAGCCGCTTCGATTTCGGCGGCAATCTGCGCAATACCAACATGCATCAGACCCGGGTTTCCACCCAGCAGGTTCTGGGCGACTGGGGCATCACCAACCCGGGTGACGTCGAACGGCTGGCACCCGGAGCGCTGCAGTCCTTCTGTCTCGTGTGCAAGTTCAAGCATTATGACCCGGGCAATGATCCGGAATCGCAGACGGCGTTTCGCGGCGATGCCGCAAACATCTATTCGATCCTGTCGCCGTTCTACAGCAAGGCCGGCAACGTCGTCGGTACCACCGCCACCGAAGACAACCGCGTCCGCGAGAAGATCTGGTCGGTATATGGTCAGGTGACGTGGAAGGGCGATCTCGGCTCATTGCCAGCAACACTCGTCGCTGGTGTGCGCTACGAGCAGACGAAGTCGACGTCGAAGTCTCTCGTCGCCGTACCGGCTGCGATCAACTGGGTCTCGGACAATGACTACACGATCACGATCTCGAACCAGAGCAGCTTCCTCACCGATACGGGCAAGTACAATAATTTTCTGCCGTCGATGGATTTCCAGGTCGAACTCAAGACCAACCTGATTGGGCGTCTGTCGTTCAGCAAGACGATCGCCAGGCCCGAATATGGCAATTTGTTCACCTCGACCAGCGTCGGCGGACCATCGCGGCCGATCGCCAATGGCGGTGTAGCGACCGGATCGTCGGGCAACGCGAAGCTGATCCCGCTGGAGTCGGACAACCTCGATGCGTCGCTCGAATGGTACTATAAGCCAGACAGCTATCTGTCGTTCGGCGTGTTCGACAAGCGCGTTCGCAACTTCATCGGTAACGGCCAGACCTCTACCACGTTGTTCGGGCTGAGGGATCCAAGCTCGGGTGCGCCGGGAACGCGGTCGGGCCAGGCCAAGGCGGCGTTGCAGGCGCTGGGTGCCGACCAGAGCGACGTCAATCTGTTCGCGCTGACGGCGTTGCTCGACCAGACCGGCTCGATCGGTGCGGCGACCACGGTCTTCCAGGCGAATTACAATGCCACCACGCGCTCGCTGAACGATGATTTCGTCAAGCAGATCAACAGCAGCCGGGACGTCATCGCCAACGGAACGGACGTTCTCTACCAGTTCCAGCTGACCCAGCCGATCAACAACAAGGATGCCGAGATCTACGGCTTCGAAGCCGCGGGGCAGCATTTCTTCGGATCGACCGGCTTCGGCGTCAGCGCGGCCTATACGCTGGTGCGCGGCGATGTCGGGTTCAATATCGGGGCACCCACGACCGAGAACCAGTTCGCGCTGCTCGGCCTGTCCGATACGTTCAACGCGACGCTGATCTTCGACAAATACGGTCTTTCGGCGCGGATCGCGTATAATTGGCGCGACAAGTTCCTGTCGGGAATCAATCGCGGTAATTCGAAAAATCCGGAGTTCACCAAGCCGTTCGGTCAGTTGGATGCGAATATCAGCTACGATATCACGCCGAACTTCGCGGTATCGATCGAAGGTATCAACCTTACCGAAACCAAGCTTCGCACCTATGGCCGGGACGAGAGCGAACTCTGGTTTGGCCAGGAGCTTCGCCGCCGCTTCCTGCTCGGCGGTCGCTTCCGCTTCTAGGCTGATGCGGTGCCCGACAAGCGGCGGCGCCCCCTCTCCTGCTGGGGAGGGGGCGCCGCTGCCTAACGGGATAGTGAACTGCGAGCGTCGTGCAGCATCACCCAGACGACAGGGCATTTGCTCCTTGCAGGCTACTACGTGTTTTCATTGATCGCGGACCCTGATGTCGGGATAGGCACACCGGTGAGATCCAAGGCTGGGCGGGAAACGCCCTCGACAGCAGTCGCGCAGTCGCGCGTCGTAGCTGCAATCTCGCCGACGCCGGATTGCCTGCCGTGACGACGCTCTGCATGATGCTGCCGGTGGTTCCGGACACATGGATTTCGAAAGGCGAAGCGTGACGAATATTGTCCTTTTGAACAACGTCGATCACCAGCATCTGACCGTCGTAACGGGCCATGGTCCCGAATTCGGCGACGCCGTGAACCAGGTGCTGGTGTTTCCGACCGAATGGCAGGATCTGCAACGCGAGTACCCGATCCTGTTTCGTCGCGCCGAGGATGGGCGGTTCCAGTCGGTCGCCCTTGTAGGGCTCGATCGTGACGAGAATCTGTTCCTCGGCGATGGCGCATGGCAGGCACGCTACATCCCGGCACTCCATCAGCGCGGACCCTTCTCGATCGGCGTGGCCCGCAATGAAGACGGCAGTGACGGCGAACCGATGATTCACGTCGATCTCGATTCCCCGCGCATTGCTCTTGAAGCCACGGGTGTTGCGGGGCTGCCCGTATTCATGCCGCATGGGGGCAACAGCCCGTATCTCGATGCCGTGTCGAACGTGCTCGGCCGCATCCATGATGGGGTGATCGCGAACGACGCGATGTTCGAAGCCTTCCAGACGGAGGGGCTGATCGAGCCCGTCGCGCTCGAGATATTCCTCGACGAAACGCATAAATACACGCTCGAAGATCTCTACACTATCTCGGTCGAACGGCTGGCCGCGCTGGATGGCAAAGCCTTGTCGCGCCTTCATTCGCGCGGATTTCTTCAACTCGCGGTCTTTGCGGTCGCATCGATTGGAACCGTTTCAAGCCTTATCGAACGCAAGACTAGCCGGCTCGCGACACAGTGACCCAACTCGCTACCCTGTCGTTTGTGCGTACGATAAAGAATGCGAAGCGCGGTGAGATCGACTTCGCCGCGCTGATCGAGGTTGGCGAACCGGCCGCGCTGAAGGCAGTGGCAGCCGACTTGCCGCTGGCCAATTATCTCGACCGGACCCGCGTGGGTATCGCTGGAGACGAGGCGCCATCGGTCTCTCTCGGCTTGACCGACGTCGATACGTTCTTCCCCGGTTTGTGCGGCGAGAACCCCGTTGTGGCCGAGGGCGACCTGCCCGGTTCCGGCACGCCGCCCGCCAGTCTCTGGATCGGCAACCGGACGACCGTGGCGGCGCACTGGGGCATGTCGAACAACATCGCCTGCCCGGTGGCTAGTGGGCGCCGTTTCACGGTGTTCCCGCCCAATCAGGTCGCGAACCTGTATCCGGGGCCACTCGAACCGACGCCGGGCGGGCAGGTCGCATGCGCGCGGTGCATTGGCGACGCTGGACGACTGTGCAGCGCGGCACTTGCGGGCGCAGGTCCTGCAACGTCTCAACAGATAGGATGGCCATGACGGACACACAGCGGAGCCGCGTCGTGATCGCGGGCGGCGGCACCACCGGCTGGCTCGCCGCCGCCGCCCTTGCGCAGCAACTCGGCGCGCTGGTCGACGTCACGCTCGTCGAATCCGAAGAGATCGGCACGATCGGCGTCGGCGAGTCGACCATCCCGACGGCACGCGCGTTCCACCGGCTGATCGGGATCGACGAGCAGCAGTTCATGGCCGAGACCGGCGCCACCTTTAAACTCGGCATATCGTTCGAGAACTGGGCGCGGATCGGCGATCGCTACATCCACGCGTTCGGCGAAACTGGCCAGTCGACCTGGATGGGTGCGTTCCACCATTTCTGGCTACAGGCGCGCGAGGACGGTTTCGGCGGCGACCTGGGCGACTATTGCCTCGAACTCCAGGCGGCCAAGGCGGAGCGGTTCGCGATCGGCGGCAATGCACCCGAGCTGAGCTATGCCTATCACCTCGACGCGGGCCGCTATGCGCAACACCTGCGCACATTGGCCGAGGGTGCAGGCGCGCGCCGCATCGAAGGGTTCATCGACCGTGTCGAACAGGACGGCGAGAGCGCTGACATCGCCGCGCTCGTGCTGCGCTCGGGGGAGCGGATCGAGGGCGATCTGTTCATCGACTGCACCGGGTTCCGCGCGATGCTGATCGGCCAGACTTTGCGATCGCCGTTCGAGAATTGGCGGCATTGGTTGCCGACCGACAGCGCGGTCGTCACGCAGACGCGCTCGGTCGGGCCGGCGATGCCGTACACGCGCGCGATCGCGCACGGTGCGGGGTGGCGCTGGCAGATCCCGCTCCAGCACCGTGTCGGCAACGGGCTCGTCTATGACAGCCGGCACCTCTCCGCAGATGAGGCCCACGCGCAATTGCTCGCCGAAGTCGAAGGCGAAGTCCTGTTCGATCCACGCCTGATCCGCTTCCAGCCCGGCCGTCGCCAGGACGTCTGGCGCGGCAATTGCATCGCGCTCGGACTGGCGGGCGGGTTCGTCGAGCCGCTCGAGTCGACCGCGATTCACCTCGCGATGATCGGCATCACGCGCTTGCTCCAGGTATTCCCGTTCGGCGGAAACCACGCGGCGACGGCCAAGCGCTTCAACGAACAGGCGGCCGCCGATATCGAACGGATCCGCGACTTCATCGTGCTGCATTACGTCCTGACGGAGCGCGACGACACGGCGTTCTGGGGTGCATGCCGGACGATGACGATACCGGAAACGCTGAGCGACCGCATTGCGCTGTTTCGCGAAAGCGGCATGGCGTATCAGGACGGCGAGGAGATCTTCCGCGTCGCGTCCTGGGCGCAGGTCATGACGGGTCAGCGGCTGTCTCCCCGCCAGCATCACCGGATGGGCCGGATCATGGGTAAGCCGCGCTTGCGACAGGTTCTGGGGGACATGAAGACGAACATCGCCAGACAGGTTGCGGTCCTGCCGACACATCAGGACTTCCTGCGCACCTATTGTCCCGCCGATGTTTGAGCGGACCGCCAAGGACGCGTTCTGGCCGGGACGGCGCGATATTCTGGTCGGGGCGGTGGCGATGGTCGCCGCGCCAGCTTTTGGCACTAGCCCCGACGCCGAGCCGCGCATCCAGCGGATGTCGCCGGCGTTCGACCGGATGGTCGCGCCCGGCACTCGGGTCGAGACGATCGCGACCGGCATTCGCTGGGCGGAGGGCCCGGTGTGGGTCGATGCCGGGCAGTATCTGCTGTTCTCCGATCCACCCGCCAACATCGTTCGTCGCTGGCGCAAGGGTGGCCCGGCCGTGCCGTTCCTCGATCCGTCGGGGGCAGGAGGCACCGATCCGAAGCTTATCCGCGAGCCGGGTGCAAACGGACTGACGCTCGACCGTGAAGGCCGCCTGTTGATCGCGAATAGCGGCGGACGTTCGATCGACCGCGTGGATCTGGGCACAAGACGGCGCGAGACGGTCGTCGATCGGTACCAGGGAAAGCGGTTCAACAGCCCGAACGACATGCACGTCGCGCGCGACGGGACGATCTACTTCACCGATCCGCCGTATGGGCTGACCGAAGACGATACGTCGCCGCTGAAGGAACTGGCGGTGAACGGCGTCTATCGGCTGCGGCCCGGCGGTACGGTCGAACTGCTGGAGGGAGGCCTGACCCGACCGAACGGCATCGCGCTATCGCCTGACGAAACGCGACTTTACGTGTCGGTGTCGGATGAAACCGCGCCGCGGATCATGGTCTACGACCTAGATGCGAAAGGCGTGCGCAACGCTCGGGTGCTGCTGGATGCCACGGCGATGAAGGCGCGGGGCGGGGCAGGGCTGCCCGACGGCATGAAGGTCGCGCGCGACGGGATCTTGGTGTGCTCGGTGCCCGGCGGCATGATGTTCATGACGCCCGATGCCGAGCCGCTCGCGTTGGTGACGACCGGTGCGCCGATCGCCAACTGCGCGTTCGGGGAACGAGGTCGAGCATTATACATGACCGCCAACGACCGCGTCCTGCGCCTGCCGCTGCGTCCGGGTTGGCAAGGCGAGGGCTGATCGATCTTCGTTCGACACGGACCGTTCAGCCCTTCGCCGTGTGGGGTTTTACGACCGGCACGAGTTAAATATTCGCGATATTAAATGGTCTTGGAACGGTGCACTCCCCCGGCAACGGCCGCTACCGGGGGAAAGGCCGTCAGAACCTGGCGCGAACGCCTACGCGGTAGATGCGGCCGAGCGTGTCATACAGCGCCGGGTTCACGTCGAGTCCGGTATTGGTCTGTGGTGCGGGCGCCGGATCGTGATCGAACAAATTGTCGACCTTGAAGAACATGCTGGCCTGCTTGGTCACGTTCACCGATCCGCCGAGGTCGATGTAGAACGCACCCTTCATCTTGTTATAGTCGATGGTCGGGTGGTTGGCGGTCGAGACCGGGCAAGCGGTGGTGCAGACGACATATTGATTGCCGAACACGCCGTCCGAGAACCAGCGCTCCTGTAGGTTGAGGCTGAAGACGTCGTTGTCGTAGCTCTGCGTCGCCAGCCACTTCCAGTCCGGCGTCGCGCCGTTGTTGGCCCCGGCTTGGTCGACCACGTCAACGCCAGCTATCCCAGCGTCGACAAGGAACTCCTTCACATGCGTGCCGAGCACGCGGAGCGTGAAGTTGCCGGGGATGCCGAGCGGCTTCTTCCACTGGTAACTCGCCTCGATGTCGAACCCGCTGGTCTTCCACGATGCCAGATTGAACGGCTGGACGTTGATGAAATTGCCGCCCTGGGTCGGGCTGTTCAGCACGAAGCCGCCGCAGAACGCTTGATTGCCCTCGAAGCAGAAGCGGACGATCTGGTCGGGCGACAGTGTCGAGACGACGCCGTCTAGCTTGATCTTGTAATAGTCGAACGACAGACCGAGACCCGGTGCCCATGACGGGTGCGACAGGACGATACCGACCTCGGTGTTGCGCGCGATTTCCGGCTTCAGATCGGGGTTGCCGACGGTGTTCTGGAACGCCTGCACGCCGCTACCGGAAAACGGATTGGTAAAGTTGGGCAGCGTGGTGACGGTCGGTGCGGCGAACAGTTCGGACAGGTTCGGCGCGCGGACGTCGCGCGACGTGACGGCGCGCAACCGGATGCCGTCGAGCGGCGTATCCCAGGTGCCGCCGGCCTTCCACGCCCAGACCGTGCCCGACGTGCTGTAATGCGTCACGCGGCCCGCGCCATTAAGGTTGGCGCGGCCGATGGCCTCGCTGTTGAACAAGGGCAGGTTGAGTTCGAGGAACCCCTCATACACCTCGTACTTGCCGCGGCCGTTCTTGTAGTTGCCGGCTGCCCAGTTACTGCCCAGCGCGGAATTCAACAGCGGATCGGCGGGATAGGCGGTGCTGTTCGGGCTGAGCGCGGTGACGCCCGCACCATAGGGGTCGCCGTGGACGCGGTAGAATTCACGGCGATACTCACCACCGAAGGCAACCGCCAACGGCCCGGCCCACAGGTTGAGCGGCTCGCCGGAGAAGTTGAGGCTGGCGACGTCCTGCGTCAGCTTGGTGCGCTGGAGCGGGCCGTTGGCAGGCGTGACATAGGCGAGCGCCGATGCCGACGGCACCGCACCGCCGAAGATGTTGATCGGCTGGCATCCGGCGGCGCGCGCGGCCGGATCGGCGCAGACAATCGCGCCGTTCAGCGTGATCGCGTTGGTCGCAGCGACATAGCGGGGCTGCAACACGGTGTTGTCGACGTCGATCGCCGCCTTTGTGATGCCGTGCTCGTAATAGGCATCGTAGGTCCACGGCGTGCTGCCGATCTCGAATTTGCCCTTCAGCCCGCCGACGAAACGGTATTGGCGACGGTCCGTCTGGACCAGCGGATCGGGGAAGTTGCCGTTGCTGGTACCGAAATTGAACTGCGTGATGTTGGCGGTCGCGCAGCGATCGCGGACCAACTGCGGCAGGAAGGGGTTGGCGCACTGCACGGTCAGGTTCGGGCGGTTGTACCCCGGGCTCGGCTGGTTGCTGGTCTTTACCTGTGCGACGTTGACGGTGACATAGGCCTCGTTGTTCTCGGCGAAGTCGAAGCCGATCCGCCCAAAGCCGTTGAGCCGTTCCAGCGAAGATTTGAGCGATGCGCCCGAGCCCGGCGCGCCCGACAGGTCGCCGCCGACGCAGAAGCTGTTGGCGGGGAAGCAGTTGGTGACGCCGCCGGTGCCGGTCGGACGACCGTTCGAGCCATAGTTGAAATTATACGGCGCGCCGTTCTGGTCGAACGCGATGCCCTGCAACGGGCCGTTGTTGATCAGGCCGAAGCGCGCATATTGATAGGGCTGGGCATAGTCGCGGTAGTTGAACTGCGGCAGGCCGTTGTTGGTCTGGCCGGTGTTGACGAGCGTGGTCGCGCGGTACCAGTCGCGTCCCTTGGCGAGGTCGGTGCCGAAATCGCCCGGGCCGACGCCGTCCTCGTCGTCATATTCGCCGCTGACGATCAGGTGCAGCTTGTCGCCGAACAGTGAGGTGCCGAACGCGGCCTGGACCAGGCCCTGCTTGTCGTCGCCGTAGTTGGTGATGCCGCCCTGGACGTTCGCCTTGAAGCCCTTGAAGCGCGTGTCGGTGATGAAGTTGACCACGCCGCCGACGGCGTCCGAGCCGTAGGAGGCGGATGCGCCGCCGGTGACGACGTCGACGCGCTTGACCAGCAACTGCGGGAACATGCTGATGTCGGGTACGCCGGAGACGTTGGCGCCGACGACGCGCTGGCCATCGAGCAGGGTCAGCGTACGGATCGGGCCAAGCCCACGCAGCGAGAAGGAGCTCAGTCCTTGCGTACCGCTGGACGTGCTGAACGTGCCGGTGGAGGCGCCGGTCGAGCCCTGCAGCGACGGCAGCTGCGCGACCGCGTTGAAGATATTGGGCTGGGCGTTCTTGAGGATCTGGTCCTCGCCGATCACGGTCGTGGGCGTCGGTGCGTTGTAGCCGCTCGAGACGATGCGCGATCCCGTGACGACGATGTCCTTGTCCGGCGCGGCCTGCTCTTCTGCGGCGGTCTGCGGGGTCAGCGTCTGGGGCGGCGCCGCCGGATCGGCCGATTGGGTCGAGGCGGGCAGGTCGGACGGCGGGGCAATAGTCTGGGCCGCGGCAGGGGCGCAGAGCAATGCGGTGGCCAGCACGATCATGCTGGTTGCGTTAACATCGAAAGATCCGACTGAGCGTCGACCGCGCGTAACCTTGTTCATCCGTCCATCCCCTTGTCGCACGTGGCGCGTGCCGTGGTCCGGCCTGGCGACGTGTCATTCTTGTCGTTCTCTACGATATACTGGGCGCGGTATCATCTACGACCATGGTCGCAGGTGCGGCGCGTGAGCCGAACCCTGACGCGTCAGGGCATCAGGCGCTTGCGGCCCTGCGACAGATGCCAGCGCATCGCCAGCGCGGCGCCGTCCGCATCCTGCGCACGGATGGCTTCGACGATCGCGTCGTGCTCGTCCATCATCGCCTTGATCACTTCCGGCGCGCGCGACCGCGAGATGTCGACACCGGCGCGCAGGATCCGCATCACCGCGTCCTGGAGGTGATCGAAGACGGGCAGGAACGCAGCGTTGGCAGTCGCCTCGGCGATCGTGCGGTGCAGCACCCAGTCCTCGTCATGCGCCGGCGCGTTCGACAGCAACGCGGTCCGCAACGCCTCCAACGCGTGTTCGATCGCGTCCATCTGGTGGTGCGACCGGCGTTGTGCCGCGAGCCGCGCCGCCTCCGCTTCCAGTACGAAGCGCACTTCGTAGGTGCCGAGCGTCGCCGCGATGTCGGCCATCGGCATGTGCGACCCGAGCCGCTCCGACGGGCGCCGCTTGACATAGGACCCGGCACCGCGCCGTGCCTGCGTGATGCCGTCGGACGCGAGCCTCGCCAGCGCCTCGCGGACGATCGTGCGGGACATGCCGAACATTGTCGCCAGCTTGTCCTCGGCCGGAAGCCGGTCGCCGACCGCGAGCTGTTCGTCGAGGATGATCTGGACGATCGCGGTATAGGCGCGGTCCGCCAGCCTGATGCCGTTCGCGGCGGGCTTGTCCGGAACGATCGGCGGCGGGGTGCTCGGAGACTCAGACGACATGGCTGAGCGCCAGGACGAACGCGAGGCCGACGACCGAGATCGACGTCTCCAGCATCGACCAGGTGCGGAACGTGTCCGCGGTGCTGGTGCCGACATAGCTCTTGACCAGCCAAAACCCCGGATCGTTGACGTGGCTGAAGAATACGGAGCCCGCGCCGATCGCCAGCACGACCAGCTCCGGCGACACGCCCGAGCTGGCGACCACGCCCGGCATGATGCCGACCGCGGTAATCGTCGCGACCGTTGCGGACCCAGCCGCGAGGCGGATGCCGACGGCGACCAGCCAGCCGAGTAACAGCGGCGAGATCGAATACATCAGCACGGTGCGCGCGAGCAGGTCGGACAGGCCTGCGGTCACCAGCACCTGCTTCAACGCGCCGCCCGCTCCGATCGCGAGCAGGATCGCCCCCGCGGCGCCCATCGTCTCGTGCCACACCGCGTTCTGGATCGCAGCCTCACGAAGCCGCCGGCCGAACAGCAGCGGGAGCGCGATGAGGTTGGTCAGCAACAACGCGACGACAGGGTTGCTCGCGGCGACCAGCCATGCGGTACCTTTCATGCCCGGGATCATCTGGCCCAGCTCGCCGGTCGCGATCATCAGCACCGGCAGGAGCACGATCAACAGCGACCACAGCCGCGGCGGCGGGGCGATGCCGAGCCCCGGATCATGCAACACCGGCGCTTCCAGCCGAACGCCGCGCGTCGTGAACTTCGCGAGCAGCGGCCCGGATATGATCGCCGTCGGAATGGCGATCGCGATGCCGTAGAGCATCGTCTTGCCGAGGTTGGCGCCCAACGCCTCGACCGCGAGCAGCGGGCCGGGATGGGGCGGGACCAGCGCGTGGACCACGCCGAGCCCTGCCAGCGCGGGCATGATCAGCCTCAACTTGGCGGCATCGCGTTCCGCGCCGTCCTTGCCGGTCATCTCCTCGGCGGCCGCGACGACGATCGGCAGCAGCAGGACGAGGCCGGTCTCGAAGAACAGCGGAAGCCCGACGATGATCGCGATGCCCAGCGTCGCCCAGGGTGCGGCCTGCTTGCCGGTCAACTGCAACGCCCCTTTGGCCAGCGACGCCGCGGCCCCCGACAGATGCAGCATCGCGCCGAGCGACAGGCCGAGTGCGACGACCAGCCCCGTGCCGCCGATGATGTCGCCTACCCCCTTCTGCACCGCCTTGGCGACATCGGGGAGGGGGAGTCCGGCAAGCAGGCCGACGGTGAACGCGCCGCACAACAGGCCGATAAAGGGGTGGAGTCGACCGCGAACGATCATCAGGACGGCGAGGAATATCCCCGCAAGTGCAGCGATCACGAGTCGCATGTCGGGGCTGATCATCGGCATGCGGGTCGCAGTTGCGCGCGCTCGTCCAGTGCTCGTGACATCACGCCCCTCCCGTTGGTCGGCGGCGCCTTCGCCTGCCGATATGATGGCAGATCTGTACGACAGGTCTTTTCGATCTGACAACAAAAAAGGCTTGATTGCGTGCGATCTCACGGCCCATAGTCAAAATCTGTCCAACCGAATCCGCGTAACGGATCACTGGATCAACAGCGACAGCCACCCCGTCTCGGCCATTGGCCGCTACGACTTCGGCCGGCGCACAGGGAGGGATGACCATGGAACGGCCCGGATACGATACGCACCAACCTTCGGTCGCGACCACCGCCGCTACGTGCGCCGCGTCGCCGCGCCTGACGCCGACGCAGATCAGGGTCCTTCGCGGCGTCCATTCGGGTTTGCTGAACAAGCAGATCGCGTTCGATCTGGGCATCGCCGAGGCTACCGTGAAGGTCCACATGACCGCCCTGATGCGCAAGCTGAACGTCCGCAACCGGACGCAGGCCGCGATCGTCGCGCAGACGCTGGCGATCTGAGTCCTCCCCTTTCGATCCTCCTCCGTCAGGGGGAGGTGGCGCCGAAGGCGACGGAGGGGGAGGACACGGAACATCGGTTTCCCTTTCCTCCCCCTCCGTCTGGCAATAGCCAGCCACCTCCCCCTTGCGTGGGAGGATCGAAAGGGCTCCGAATACGACCTTCGTCGCAGATGAAGCGGACCTCCACGAACGGTAGGACTGCTGTCCTGATAACGGGAGACGGACGATGGTTGCGAAATGGCTGCTCTGCGGAACGGCGCTTCTTGTCGCCAGCCCGGCTTTTGCAAAGACCGTGGCTGCAAAGACGGCGGCGCCAACCAAGTCGGTCTCGGTCTATCTCAGCCAGCCCAACGATCCGCAGGCGATAACCGTCAAGGGCGTCGGCGACGGCCGTGCAGACGATAGCGCTGCGATTCAGCAGGCGATCGATGCGGCGGCGGCTGGTGGTCATGGCGGCGTCGTGTTCCTGCCGTCGGGACGCTACCGGATCACCCGCACGATCTTCATCCGGTCCGCCGTCCGCGTCTTCGGCGTCGGCGCGACTCGCCCCGAGATCGTCCTCGCCGACAACAGCGCGGGCTTCGGGTCCGGCGTGGCGGCGATGGTCAGCTTCACCGGCGAGGATCAGTACCGTGTCGGCAAGGCACCCGTCCCGCCGCGTACCAGCGTGCCGTTCGATCCGGCGATCTTCGATGCGACCTCGAGCACCTTCTATTCCACGCTGTCCAACGTCGATTTCCGGATCGGCGATGGCAATGCCGGCGCGGTCGCGGTGCGCTTCCGCGTCGCGCAGCACGGCTATCTGCGGCACATCGACTTCCACATCGGCTCGGGTCTTGCCGGCGTCTATCAGGCGGGCAACGAGTTCGAGAATCTGCGATTCTTCGGCGGTCGCTACGGCCTAATGTCGGAGAAGACCTCGCCGGCGTGGCAGTTCACGCTGCTCGACTCAGAGTTCCAGGGTCAGCGCGACGCGGCGATCCGTGAGCATGAGGTCGACCTGACCCTGGTCAACGTCGCAATCCGCGATACGCCGGTCGGCATCGAGATCGACCGCGGCTATTCGGATTCCTTCTGGGGCAAGGACGTCCGGTTCGAGAACGTATCGCAGGCGGGCATCGTCGTCTCGGCCGAGAACAGCGTCTTCACGCAGATCGGCTTCGACAACGCGGTGGCGAGCAACACGCCGACCTTCGCGCGCTTCCGCGACAGCGGCAAGACCGTCGCGGCGGCGGGGCCAACCTACCGGGTCGCCGACTTTTCCTACGGTCTGAAGCTGGCGGGACTCGGTACGATCGGCGAATATGCGACCGACGTCTCGATCGCGCCGCTGTCACGACTGCCCACTCGACGTGCGCCGGCGATCCGGGCAATGCCTGCGGTGCGCGAATGGGCGAACGTGCATGATTTGGGTGTCAAAGGTGACGATACCACCGACGATACCGCAGCCTTGCAGCGCGCGATCGATACACACCGCGTGCTGTACCTCCCGGTCGGCCGCTACCGCGTCACCGACACGCTGAAGCTGCGGCCCGACAGCGTTCTGATCTCGCTGCACCCGAGCCTCACGCATCTCTATCTGCCCGATGAGACGCCGGCCTATATGGGCGTGGGCGGTCCGAAGGCTCTGCTGGAAAGCGCGAGGGGCGGCAACGCGATCGTCTCCGGCCTCGGGCTGTGGACCGGTGGCGTCAACCCGCGCGCGACCGCGTTGCTCTGGAAGGCCGGCGAGGGGTCGATGGTCAACGACGTCAAGATCCAGGGCGGGGGCGGAACCGTGCTGACCAAGGGCAGCCCGATCGGCTTCGGTGACCCGCGCGCGCGCTTCGACGGCCAATATCCGAGCATCTGGGTGACCGACGGCGGCGGGGGTACGTTTGCGGCGATCTGGTCGCCGAACACGCTGGCCTCGGCGGGCTTCCACGTCTCGAACACCAAGACCCCCGGCCACGTCTACGAACTCTCGGCCGAGCATCATTATCGCGCCGAGATCGTTCTCGATAACGTCGAGAACTGGGAATTCCTCGCGCCGCAGACCGAGCAAGAGGTGCGCGACGGCGTCGATGCGATTTCCACCGAGATCCGCAATTCGCGCAACATCCTGTTCGCCAATTATCACAGCTACCGCGTCACGCGGTCGATCAAGCCGATGGACGCGGCGGTAAAGCTCTACAACTCGGGCGATATCCGTTTCCGCAACGTCCATGTGAACGCCGAAAGCGGGTTCGCGAGCTGCGATGCGAAGGGCTGCGGCACGTATCTGCGCGCCAGCAAATTCCCGTTCGAGAACACGATCAAGGACATGACGCGCGGTCAGGAAGTGCGCGAGCTCGAATTCGCCAAGCTCGACGTGCCGGCCGCACTCGCGACGGCAGGTCGAACCCCGATACCGCTCACGCCCGGTGTCGAAAAACTCGCCGACGGTTTCTATTCGATCGCCGGTGGCGCGGTCGATGCGCAGGGCAAGCTGTACTTCATCGATCGCCGCTTCCAGCGGATTCATGGCTGGTCGAAGACCGAAGGCCTGTCGATCGTCGCGGAAGCGCCGCTCGATGCGGTGAACCTCGCGGTCGACAAGTCCGGCGATCTGCTGGTGCTGTCGTCAGCCGGGCGAGACGGGACTGTCTACAGCATCGACCCGACCAAGCCCTCCGACGTCAAGGTCATTGCGCCGACCCTAGCCAAGGCGCGACGCGGTGCGGCGACGGTGCTGCCCGTCAACGTCTGGGCGAACGGCGAGTTCGCTGACCGGATCGATCCGACGACGTACCAATATCCACCGCTCGCCGATTTCTTCGCCAGCAAGATGGGCGAGCCGAAGGCGCAGGAATATGTCTCGCCCGACGGTTCGCTGGTGCTGCCGGCGTTCCGCGTGTGGAACCAGGGGCCGGACGATCATCAGGGTTGGCGCTGGTCCGATACGCTCGATTCCTATGGGTTCGTCACGGCGCCCCCCGGCGAGCGCGTGGTGCTGACCAACGGATCGGAGAACCGCACGTATAGCGGTCTGGTCGGCGACAATGGCCGGGTGACGGACCTCAAGGTCGTCGCACCACGCGGCGGCGAGAGCGCGACGCGCGATGCGGCTGGCAACCTGTACGTCGCCAACGGACAGGTGTTCGTCTACCGGCCGGACGGCTCGCTGTTACGCCGTATCGACGTCCCGGAACGTCCGCTGCAACTCGTCATCGGTGGCGCGGATCGTCGTACGCTGTTCATACTGGCGCACCACGCACTCTACTCTATCGGACTGTAAGCGCGTCGGGCGGTCGGTCAGATCGCCCGCTTGCGCCGCACCAGGCTGACCGTCTGGATCAGCGTCGCCAGTGCGGTTAGTACGATGCCGAGCATGGTCACGCCGGACCAGCCGGCCGCGGCCCAGGCCTGCGTCGCCGCGGCGGACCCGACCGCGCCGCCCAGGAACATGCCGCCCATGAAGATCGTGTTGAGCCGCGCCCTCGCTTCGGGGCGCAGCGCGTAGACGATGTGCTGGTTGGACACGAGCGCACTCTGGACGGCGAAATCGAGCACGATGACGCCGACGACCATGCCTGCGATCGACGTCCACACGCCGAACAGGATCCACGACACCAGCGTCAGCGCTGCGCCGAGCGCGATCACCGTGTGCGGGCCCTTTCGATCTGCGTAGCGCCCGGCGATCGGTGCGGCGAAGATGCCGACTGCGCCGACGATGCCGAACAGCCCCGCTACATCGGCACCCATCGCATAGTGCGGCTCCTGAAGGCGGAGCGCGAGGATCGTCCAGAACGCGGTGAACGCGGCGAAGATCAGCGATTGGGTGACGGTCGCCAGCCGCAATGCGCCGAACTCGCGCCACAGCCCGACGAGCGAGCGAAGGAGGCCGCCATAGGATAGCGTCGCGGCTGGCTGGCTGCGGGGCAGCTTGATCGCCATCCAGAGGCCGACGGCGAGCGCCATCGGCACGCCGAGCCAGAACATCTCGCGCCAGCCGGCATGCGTGGCAACGAAGCCGGCGAGTGTCCGGCTCAGCAATATGCCGCACAACAGGCCCGACATGACCGTGCCGACGGTCGCCCCGCGGCGGTCCGGGGCGGCGAGGTTGGCGGCTAGCGGGACGATTTGCTGCGCGACCGTGGAGGCGATGCCGACCAGGAGCGACGCAGCCACGACCAGGCCTGCGGTGGGCGCAATCGCGGCGGCGACCAGCGCGGCGGCGAGGACGGCGAACTGGATCACGATCAGGCGCTTGCGCTCGATCAGGTCGCCGAGCGGCACGAGGAAGAACAGGCCCGCAGCGTACCCCAACTGCGTCGCGGTGGGGATCAGCGTGGACAGCTTGCCCGGCAGATCCTTCTCGATCACGCCGAGCATCGGTTGATTATAATAGATATTGGCGACCGCGACGCCGGCAGCGGCCGCCATCGCGAACGTCACGCTGCTCGTCAGGACATAGCCCGTCGTACGAGGTTCCGGGCGGTCTTGCGCAGTCGATGTCATGGTCAATTCCGGTGTACGGCGCTGCGCCTGACGGGCGCGCCATGCTTGCAGGTGAATGGGTCGGGCTGTCGGTAGCGGGCGGCGACGCGCGCTCGGGTTAGATGGGCAGTTCGCCCGTAAGGTAAAGTGCGGACGGCAGGCTCGACGGCAGCGTAGGTTCGGGCGCGGTACGCGTCGCAGCGGCGTGAAGCCACTCCGGGCCACCGTCGCGGTGTCGGGTCGAGCCATCCGACCGCGTCGGCACCTTGCCGTAGATCGGCGGCCCGTCGCGGCCGGGCGATCCTGCGCCGAACGACGCCGCGATGTTGCCGTAGGTCGACGGATCGCGCCCGTCGAGACTGAGCCGGTCGTTCAGGTAGCAGGCGGTCGCCCACGCGGTCTCGGGATCGGGCGTCAGGGCGATGATTCGCTTGGCCCAGTACATGCGCAGATTATTGTGCATCCAGCCGTCGACCAGGAACTGGCGCTGGCACGCGTTCCAGGTCTCGTCACGAGTGGTGCCGTTGAGCAGGTCGGCGAGCGTTTCCACTTCCGGACGCGGGTCAGAAGCGTGCGCTGCGAGCGTTTCGCGGGCCCATTCCGAGACGCGGTCGTAGCGTTCGGGCGAGGGAAGCGCGCGAGCCTGGTAGTGGAACCATTCGCGCCATGTCAGTAGTTCGTCGGCGAATTTGGTCTTGGCGGCAACTGGCGCATCGGCGGCTTCGACGGTGGCCATGACTTCGCGCGGGCCGATCACGCCGAAATGCAGATAGGGCGAGAGCATGCTCGCACCGACCGGCTTGGTCGCGTCGTTGCGGGTCGTCGCATAGGTCGGCAGCACAATGTCCATCAGCCGTTCGAGCTTGCTTAGCGCACCGTCGCGACCGGCCGGGAAGTCCGGACTGAGCACAAGCGAATGGTCGATCGCCGTGTTCTCGACCAGCCGGTCCAGGTCGGCGTCGCTGCAGGATTCGAGACGATCGGACGTGAAGGGCAGGGGGCCGTCATACGCGGCAACGCCCGCCTGAAGGCCGTCGGTCGCCAGCCAATCCGCACGCACTGCCTCGTGCTTGCGCCGGAACGCGGTGGTCGAGCCGATGCCGTCGCCGAGCAGCGCGGGGGGTACCAAGCATGCGGCGTTGACCGCGAACATCGCGGCTTCGGTGCGGGCGGCGACACGGTCCGACTGCAAGCGTGCGACGAAGGTCGGCTGGTCCTCGACGAACACCGCGGCGCTGTCGGCGGCGAGACGGTAGACCAGGCCTTTCTCGCGCGCGTCGGCGTGGTCGACATGCTGGACGCAGGCGAGGCCGCGCTGTCGGCAGTCGCGCGCCAGATCGCGGCTCGCACCCAGAATGAAGCGGTGCAGGCGATCGGACGCGTAGGGGTAGTCTTCGCGCAGTCCGTGGTAGACGAGGACCGGCAGGCCAAGATCGTTGCCGAGACAAATAGCCGCGTCGATCACCGGATTGTCGCGGGCACGCAACGCCTGTTGCAGCCAGCAAAGGACGTATCGCTTGGTCGGTCGGACTTCTGCCGCGTTCATTCGGCGTATGCGAGCTGCCTCAGCCCAGGAATCCAGCGATTCTACGGTCGAAGGTTGCGAGAGCGACGTTACCATGATGGCCTAACACACGGGGCGGTCGCGACGATCCCTTCAGGGGCGGACGTATGCCAAAGCGTCGAGTGCCTCGGATATCAATGCGGCGACGACCGTCTGGCCGAGCGCATCAGCCTCCGCCAGCGCATCCTCGAGATGCTCGCGAAGCCGTTGATCGGGATTGAGCATCCGTTGGGGCATGTCTGAGTTATATCGCCGCAAACGTTTGGCGATACAAGTCGGTCCCTCGACTAGTCGCAAAAATGTCTCGACCTGCCCGCTTAACTCCGGGAGAACTGATGTTGGTAGTAAACATCAAGGGCAATGTCGCGACTCAGAGGTCTCGGTAGTAAAAGATTTCCGCCTCGTCTGCAGGGCGTAAGCCAACGATCTGGCCGGCTGGTTGCCAATTGGTGCGTGTCAACAGTCCGACAGCGGCGCTGTTATCAACACCGGTCGAGATGAAGACTCTGCCATTTAGGACAAATTTCAGTTCGGCTATCAACGATTGGGCGATCCCGTGGCGACGATAGTCCGGATCGACGACCAGTTTGTTCACATAGTCCTTGCCGATGCATCCGCCGGTCTGCCACGCGATATAGCCTGCGATGACGCCGTCCACTTCGGCTACAAGCATGCGGCGCTCGACGATCTCCGCGATCCGGTCTCCGGGGAAGGAATCGAATGCTATCAACCGGGAAAGGTCATACGGTTCGGCGGCTCGGATCGCGGTCATGGTCTCTCCCAACTGCAACCGATCGCTGGTTCCAGGTCGGCGGCTTGAAGGGCAGAACGGACGTTCCGGCTGGAAGTCTCACGAGTTGCTCTAGATTATAGAGATTCCTGGTACGTTCCTGCTCCGTGCGCCGGTCGTGCGCGAACGAGTTGCCTGGACCGTGTTCGCGCGGATAAGCTGCCGTCATGGAAAACACCGCACCGCAGCTCGACCTGTTCACCCGCCTCGAAATCGCGATCGAGGAGCGCAACGAGGCCGCCGAAGCCTTCGACGTCTTCAAACAGGATGCCGTGATGGCACACGCGCCGGCCGCCGGAGCGGAGCCGGCCGTGACGAGCGAGGACGCCGCCGATGCCGCCGCGGGCGAGGTCGACGACTTCAACGCCGAGGTGAACGCGCTGTTGCAGGGCGCGACGGACGCGGAGCTTGCCGGCGCATACGACCAGTCGGGTGGCGAGGTCGGCAACCCGGTGGCCGAGGCGCTGTTGGGCGAGATCAAGCGTCGCGAGGGTCGCGCCTGACCCTTCGACGCCGCCGTTAGCCCAGACATTTCACGGCACGATGAGTCTAAATGCCGCGCTGCAACGTATTTGTCATACCGTTGCGGCGTCGGCATTCCCTTGTCGACCTGGACGGTGCTCGTTGATCGAGCTGCCGAGGCGGTCGGCCTACCTTGTTTTCACAGCATGTTTTCTGGGTAGGCCGGCCGCTGCGCGCCGTTCTTGGGGAGGGGCTGGAGGTTTGCCGGTGTCGATCGCGAGGCATACCAGCCAGATCAATGCGATAGCGCTTTCCACCACACGCCCAACCCCCTAAGCGGCACGTATCCCCGGGGGGCCGCTGATGTGCGGCTGAGAGGTGGGCAACAGCCCATGACCCGCTGAACCTGATCCGGCTTATACCGGCGTAGGGAGGGTCTGCGGCTGGCCCGTCGTCCCTCCGATTGGAGTGGACGTGACGTTTTTTAGTGCTGGTTTTTCGTTGTGACGCGCGCGTTGATAGCGCGCGGCCGCCCTGCTTTCCGGGTAGCGCTGACCCTTTCGGCGAGCCTTGCCGCATCCTCTGCAAGTGCGCAGGTCGTGTCCGAGCCGGTCGAACCCGCCGAGATCCGGGTGGTCGGTAAGCAGGACCCAGCCGGTCTGCTCCCCGACCAGAAGGTGCCGCGCGCGCAGAGTGCGATCTCCGCCGACTTCATCGTCAAGCAGGGGCCGACGCTCAACGCGTTTCAGTTGGTGACATTGCTGCCCGGCGCGAACGTCGCGTCGAGCGACCCGTACGGCCTGTCGACGAGTTCCAGCCTGACGCTGCGCGGGCTAGGCCAGGACGAGATCGGCGTGCTGATGGAAGGCGCGCCGCAGAACGACATCGGCTATTATTACGCCTATCCGTCGCAGTTCGCCGACCCCGAGAATTTGAAGCGTATCTCGCTCGCGCAAGGCTCGGTCGATATCGATTCACCGACGCTCGGCGGGGCAGGCGGTCTGTTGTCGCTGTCGCTCGACGATCCGAAGGCGCGTCCCGGTGCGCTCGTCGACCTGTCGCTCGGCAGCTACGCGGCGCGGCGCGGCTTCTTCCGGGTCGATAGCGGGACGATCGGCAATACCGGGCTGAAGGCGTTCCTGTCCTATTCGAACACTCGCGCCGACAATTGGCGAGGTGCCGGTTTCGACACGCGCCAGCATATCGACGCCAAGATTCTGGGCGAATGGGGTGCCGGCAACCGCGCCAGCCTCGCGCTGTCGTACAACGACGCGAACTCGTCGAGCTATCCGAGTCCGACGCTCGCCGAATGGAACGCGCAGGGTCGCGACTTCAACTACGACAAGAATTACACGGCCGGGAGCACAAACTACTGGCGGCTGTACCGCGCGCCATTCCGCAACCTCTATGCCTCCGCGCCGGTGCATCTGGTACTGAACGATCGGCTGGCGCTCGACACCACCACCTATCTCCAGTTCGGTTATGGCAACTCGCCCTACGGGACGCAGCTGACCACGGAAGGGAATTTCCTCGGCACTGAGGAACTGGCACAGCCGATCGCGCTGCCCGGTGCGGTTGACGGCGTGGCGACCGTGCTCGGCAACTACACCGGCGACCAGATGCGGACCGGCAACGTCAGCAAGCTGATCTTCAAGACCGGCGCGCATACGCTCACCGCTGGGCTATGGTTCGACTACGGCACCGACCGCGTCACGCAGTCCTACACCTCGATCGACGCCGATGGGCAGCCGTTCGACCGCTGGGGCTACCGCGCCATGGCGATCCGTACCGCCGACGGTCGCCTGCTCGCTTATGAGAACCAGCGTACCGTGACGGTGACGAAAGGCTTTTTCCTCGCCGACAGTATCGCGCTGACGCCGCGGCTGACGATCGACGCGGGGTTCAAGGGTGTCAACGTTCTGCGCAACGGCCGCAATTATCTGCCTGGGCCGCAGGACAAGGTGCGCAACGACAGCTTCGCCGCGCTCCCCCGCGCGGCGATCCACTACCGGATCGACGATCGCCAGCAGCTGTTCGCCAACATCACCACCAACTTCCGCACGCCCAACGAGTTCACGCTCTACAACAGCTATTACGGCGGCGAAGTGGTCGTGCAGGGGACGAACGCGCTAAAGAACGAATATTCGGTGTCGCAGGAGATCGGCTACCGCTTCATCGGCGAACAGCTCTCGGCCTCGGTAACCGGCTTCCACTACAAGTTCCGCAACCGCCAACTCGCCACCGTGATCGACCAGGGCGGCGCGCAGGTCAACGCGACGCTCAACGCCGGCGGACAGACCTCGTACGGCGTCGATGCGGAGATTGATTACCGCCCGGTCGCGGGTGTCAGCCTGTATCTTTCCGGCGAATACCTGCGCGCGCGGATCGACAACGACCTGCCGGTCGGCGCGGACTTCCTGCCGACCAGGGGCAAGCATGCTGTCTCCAGCCCGACCGTCCAGTTCGGCGCCGGCGGGATCTATGACGACGGTCGCTTCTTCGGCAGTGTCGCGTCGAAATATATCGGCCGGCAATATGCGAGCTTCATGAACGACGAGCGGATCAAGGGCTATGCGACGCTCGACCTGTCGGTCGGCATGCACCTCGCCGACTGGCTCGACGGCAAGCGGACCGACCTGCGCGTCAACGCGATCAACGTCACCGATCCGCATGTCCTCGCCGGCGTCCAGTCGGTCAGCACCAATGCGCAGGACACGATTGGCCGAGGCGGCACGGTCATCGCCGGCGCGCCGTCAGCCTACTACATCAGCAGCGGCGCGGCGGTCATGGCGACGATCTCGCGAGCGTTCTGAGGTGGCGTCGCAGCTAAAGCATCTCGTCCACGGCATGGGCACCGCGATGGAGGCGCCGACCTGGCCCGCCATCGCTGCGGACGAGGCCGAGGCGGTGTTTGCGCATTTTCCGGCGGCGGGGCGAATGACCGGGCTGCACTGGCATTCCCCGCGCCCCTTCTCCGCCGCGACGTTGGTGCACACGACGAACGGTGCGTTCCTGTTGAAGCGCCACCATCACCGCGTCCGCACGGTCGAAGGTCTTGCCGAGGAACACGCATTCATCGCGCATCTCGCCGGCGCGGGCGTGTCGGTGCCCGAAGTGATGGCGACCGCACAAGGGGCGAGCGGCGTCGCGATCGGTCCATGGTCGTACGAACTGCACCGCCAGGCGCCGGGGGAGGATTTGTATCGCGACCGGCTGTCGTGGACGCCGTTCCTGTCGCTCGACCATGCCCATGCTGCCGGCTTGGCGTTGGCGAAATTGCACGTCGCGGCGCGCGGGTTCGATGCGCCTGCGCGACGCCGACAACCCCTGGTCTCAAGTTTCACGATACTTCCTGCCGCCGATCCGCTGGCTGCGGCGAGCGCATATATCGCCGCCCGCCCGGCGCTGACCGCATTCCTTTCCGCCCGGCCGTGGCAGGCGCAACTCGCGCGATTGTTCGAGCAGGCCGATAGCGACCTGTCGTCTCTTCTCGCGAAACAGACGCCGTTGTGGACGCACAACGACTGGCATCCTTCCAACCTTCTCTGGACGCGAGAGGGCGCGGTGCGGACCGTGTTCGACTTCGGGTTGGCTGATCGCACGAACGCCGTTCACGACATCGCGACGGCGATCGAGCGGACGTCGGTGCGGTGGCTGGATCTGGGGCAGGGGGCTGACGATGCGATCGCCGATCCCGAGACAGCACTCTCGTTGCTCGCAGGTTATGCCACCGTCCTGCCGCTGAGCCATGAGGAGATCGCCGCGGTCGTGTCGCTGTTGCCGTTGGTCCATGTCGAATTCGCGCTGTCAGAGGCCGATTACTTCACCACCGTCGTGGCGGACACCGCGTCCGCCGCCATGGCTTGGGGTGGGTATCTGATCGACCATGCGGCATGGTTCTTCTCGCGTCCGGGCCAGGACTTCCTGCGCCGGATCGCGCCGTGATGACGCCGCTCGAGGTCATCGCGGTCGTCGTGAGTTTTGCCGGGATATGGCTGACCGCGAAGCGCAACATGCTGTGCTGGCCGGTCAATTTCGTCGCCTGTGCGCTCTACTTCAAGCTGTTCCTCGACGTGCGGTTGTACGCGGACATGGTGCTCCAGGCGCTGTTCGCGATCGCCATTGTCTATGGCTGGCTCGCCTGGGCGCGCGGCAAGGTCGATAGCGGCGATGTCGTCGTCGAGCCGTTGCGGCCATCGCGTGCGCTCGCCGGTCTCGGCGCGGGGGCGGTCGGGGCGTTCGTGATCGGCTGGTTCATGAGCCGTTACACCGACGCGGCATTGCCCTGGGCCGACGCAACGCTCAGCAGTTTCAGTCTGGTCGCGCAATATTGGGTCGCGCGACGTCATGCGGCGAACTGGCTGCTGTGGATCGCCGTGGACGTCCTGTATGTCGGGATGTTTGCCTATAAGGGGCTGACGCTTACCGCCGGACTGTACGCGGCGATGGTCGTGCTGGCCGTGATCGGATATCGGCGCTGGCAGGCGCGCTCCGCCGGCTAGCGCGCGAAACGGAGGTTGGGCGTTGGTGGACAAAAAGGACTGGGACTGCGACGCGGTCCGCAAATGGCTGGACGCACGGGGGATTGCCGCACGCTCCGAGCAGGTTGTAGCCGAGCGTGGCGGCCGTGAATTGCAGGATGACTGCGACAAGGCGTCAGCCGAGGAAATGGTCTGTGCGCTGATGAGCCGCAAAGGCGTCGCGGACAGCCAAGCGACGTTTACCGCCGCGCTTGCTGTGATACTGGACCGCGACGAGTATATCTGGCGCGGCGTCTACAACGATACGCGCTTCGACCGGCACGTGCGGTCCTACGCTAGAAAGCTGGTCAAAATGGCGAAGACGAATACGGGGTTCGAGAACGTCGCGCATTACCAATAGGCATTGATGAGGCGGCCCTCTCGATGGAGAGCGAGCCGCCTTCAGTGTTAGCGACGGTCGAAGTCGAACCATCCGCGCTTCGTGCCATCATTATTGTACGCGGGACGTGCCGACGATGCCGCGACTGGACGCGTATTCGGCGAGGTGAAGATCGAGCGATCCTCGACCGGCGCACGGGTCGTCGTCACAGGGGCGACTGGCGCCACCGGCGTGGCCTTCGCGAGCCGCACATTCTCATGCTCAGCCTCGACCGCGCGCTTTTCGGCAGCGGCGGCGCGGATATCGGCGTCCTTCTTTGCGACCGCGTGCGCGTCACGTTCGGCGTGATAGCGCGCCTTCCACTTCTTGCCGCCGGGATGACTCGCCAATCCGAACAGCCAGCCGGCGATGAAGATCAGCGCGAGCGCGGCGAACTGCGTGGGCGTGGAAAACAACGGCATCTTGGAAACCCTCCTGTTACGGGGGCTTAACGATCCGTGCGCGTTGCGGTTGCCTTAGCCCTTTATCAGCGTGTCGGAGATCGAGCAGGCGGCCGGGCCGAGAATGACCACGAAGAGGACCGGCAGGATGAACAGGATCAGGGGGATCGTCATGATCGCGGGCAGCCGTGCGGCCTTTTCTTCAGCGCGCATCATGCGTTCGTTGCGGAATTCGCCCGACAGGACGCGCAGCGCGGAGGCGAGCGGCGTGCCGTATTTCTCGGTCTGGATCATCGTCGTGACGACGCCTTTTACCGCGTCCAGCTTGACCCGCATTGCGAAGTTTTCGAACGCGCTGCGACGATCGGTTAGGAAGCCCAGTTCGATCGCGGTGAGCGTGAATTCCTCGCCCAGTTCCGGATAGGCACGACCGAGCTCGCGGGCGACGCGGTGGAAGGCGGCATCGACGGTCAGGCCGGCTTCGGCGCAGATCACGAGCAGGTCGAGCGCATCGGGAAGACCTTTGCGGATCGCCTCAGAGCGCTTTTTTATCTTGTTGTCGAGATACAGGTCCGGCGCCTTGTAGCTCAGGATGAAGCTCGTCGCGACGAGCCCGTATTTCTTGAGCGGGCCCCAGGTCGCAAAGCCGTCGGTGCCGTAAACCCAGTAGAGCATCGCCCCGCCGATCACGATCGGCAGGACGAGGCGGCCGAAGATCACTGCCGGCGCCCATTCCTTCGAACGGATGCCGGCCTGCATCAGCTTGACCTGAACCGCCTTGACCTGGCTGTCCTGGAGCACTTTCATCGACGAAAGAATGCCGCGCATCCGGTCCGCCGTATCGTTGCGCGTGACCAGTTTCGCGCGGCGCTTGGTCGAGGCCGTAATGCCGGCCTTCAGCTGTTCGCGGCGGTCGTTCAGCGCCTTGACGCGCTTCGCCATCGGATCGTGAACCGTCGTCACCGCATAGATCGCGATCATCACCGCGAACGCGGCAACGCCCGACAGGATCGTCGCGACCCAGAGTATGTCGATCCCCAGCAGGGTAGGTCCGGCGGTCTCGCCCATCGTCAGTCCCTTAGATTTCGAAGCTGATCATCTTGGACATGATGAAGGCACCGATCGCCATCCACACCATGCCGCCTATCCCGATCAAGATCAGGCGCTCGTCGACGAAGAACCGCTGCATGTAGCTGCCGTTGATGAACCAGATCAGCCCGAACACGATGAACGGCAGCGCGCCGATGATGTACGCGGACGCCTTGGATTCGGACGACATCGCCTTGATCTTCAGCTTCATCTGGCCGCGCATGCGCAACACGTTGGCAAGGTTCGCCAGCGTCTCCGCAAGGTTGCCGCCGGTCTCGCGCTGGATCGCGATGGTGATGACGAAGAACTGGAATTCTGGCGTGCCGAGGCGGTCCGCGGTTTCCTGAAGCGCGGCGTCCATCGTCCTGCCGATCTTCATCTTGTCGCTGACCGAGCGAAACTCCACACCGACCGGGCCGTCGAGCTCCTGGCCGACGACGCCGATCGTCTCGCTGATCGGCAGGCCCGAACGCAGGCCCCGCACCAGCAGCTCGATAGCGTCGGGAAACTTCGCAGTGAACTTGCCGACACGGCGCTTGATCGCCTTACCGACGACCAGATGCGGCACGCCGATACCGACGAACAGGCCGAACAGCAACGCGAGCAGGAAAGGCATGCCCTTGAACAGCATTAGCGCCGCGACGACCAAGGCGATGCCGGCGGTCGCCATGCCGTATTGACCGACCGTCCAGTCCTTGCCCGTCATGGCGAGCCGCTTGGCAAGTTGTACGGGGTTGGGCAGAACGCGGCCGAATGCCAGGTCCATCTTGGTGTCGCGTGCATGCGAAATACGCCGCATGTGCGCGCTCGCCACGGTGACTGCGTCGCCGTGCCGTTCGCGCACCGCCACGAGCCGTCGCGATTTCGCACGGCCCGCAGAGGGCCCGGCGAACGCGAACACGATCATTCCCAGCACGATGCTCGCGCCGGTCATCACGAGCAGAAGCGGCGCCATGCCGGTCATCGTGCGACGCGCGTCATGTTGGCGTGAACAGATACGGTCATTTCGCTTTTGCCGGCTTCAGCGTGCGCTTCGTCATCAGCCCGCGGAGTTCGCCGAACTTGCCCATCAGCGACCGGCCCCTCGACGCCTTGGCGCCGTCGATGCCGCAATCCGCGACCGCCGTGGCGAGCGCGCCGGCTAGCGCGACGATCGGCGCGATAGTCTTGCTGGTCTTGCCAGCCTCGACGATCGGCTTGCCGAGCTTGGCCGCCTGCGCCGCGAGCTTCTGGTCGAACGAAACGAGGTAATCGATCTTACGCTCGATCGAACCCTCGAAATCCTTGCGGCTGATTTCGAGATTGCCGCCGGTGTGCACGCGGTTGGCGAGCACGAACAGTTCGATCTGCGGCGCATTCGTCTTCAGCCACGACAGGATACGGATCGTATCGCGCGCCGCCGCCAGAGTCAGGTCGGTGACGATCACCGCGAGCTTCACGTCACTGATCAGATGCGGGTGCTGGATCATCATCGCCCGCGGCAGGTCGACGACGGTGCATTCGAACGCCGCGCGCATCTCCTCCTGCAGCTGATAGAAGGCGGAGCCGTCGGTGATCACCGGCGAACTGATCGGGGCTTCGGCGCTGAGCACCGACAGGTTCTCCGTCGCCTTGACCATCGCGCGTTCGATGAACAGCCCGTCGATGCGGCTCGGGTTCTCGATCGCGTCGGTGAGGCCGCGGCCGGGCTCGAGATCGAGGCTGAGCGCACCCGTGCCGAAATGCACGTCGAGATCGAGCAACGCGGTCGATCGCTTTTCCTTGTCGGCGAGCAACCACGCGATCGAGGTCGCGATCGTCGATGCGCCGACGCCGCCGCGCGTGCCGATCACGCCGACCGAGCAATGCGGACGCTCCGGCGACAGGTCGACGGGCTTCGGTGCGTTGAGCATCATCTGCGCATGGACGAACGCCTCGCGCAGCATGTCGGGATGAAGCGGCTTCAGGAGGTAATCCTGGATACCGCTCGCGACGAGGTCACGGTACAGGCGGACGTCGTTCACCTGGCCAGCGGCGATCACCACGGTGCCGGGCTCGCAGACTTCGGCGAGCGCGTGGATGTCATTGAGCGGATCGCCTGACTCTGCGAGATCGACGAACAGGATCTGTGGTGATGCGGCAACCGACAGAGACTGGATCGCGTTGCGCAGTCCGCCCTTGTAGATCTTGTCGACCGACCAGCCGAGTTCGGTCGCGATCGGGCGCAATGCCGCCGCAGTCGTCTCGTCGCAGACATAGGCGGTGAAGGGATCGCGACTGGCGGCGCCAGCGGGCTTCCACGGAGCGTTCATCACTTGCCTCCCGGCGTGGCTACCGCGAGCGCGCCGGCACCGGTCGGCGTCTTCTTGCGGTATGTGTCGATCGCCTTGTACGAGGCAGCGGTATCGGTGGTTTCCGCCCCTTCCTTGCCGCGTACCAGGTCGGCGGGATTTGCGATCATCGCCGCGAGGTTGCTGTTGATCGCGCAGCCGTAATTCGACGACGTATTGGCTTCGAAATCGTTGGTCGAGTCACGCGACCAATCCGCGCAGCGTGGCACCTGCGCCCGCATCCGGCTGACGACCACGCGGATCGAACCCGGCGTGACAGCGGCCGGCGTGACCGGCGCGTCATCGCTCAGCAACAGGCCGTAGGTCGCGACCACCGCAGCGACGTCGCCGCGCGCGGCAGGGCCTTCACCTGAGGGATCGTCGATCGCGACCCGGTCGCCATAACCCAGCCGCATCGCGTTCACCCAGCCCGCGAGCCGTCGCTGTTCGCCCGGCGCCAGTGAACCGCCCGAAACGCCGAGATCGAGCGCGTAGTCGGACCGGCTGACGACCGGCTGGTGGACCGATTCAAGGCCGCGATTCTCGGTCCCCATGCAGCCGCCGAGCAATAACGCGGGGACGAGGGACGCTAGCAGGATCGACTTGGTGCTCATCGGGAATCCTTGATGCGGTGGTCGCGAGCGGCGGGGCAGGGGCCGGCTCAATTCGAGAAGCCTGGCGCAGGCACGGCGCCCTTCTTGGTCTTGGTGCCTTTCGCGTTGGCAGGGCGCGCGGCCATATCGTCCTCGCTATGGCGGACGTCGCTCCGCGGCATCGGCAAGACCGGGGCGGCGGCACCGATCGCCGGTGAAACATAGGAAGGCCGCGCGATCGTCGGCACGGGTCGCTTTTCGCCGCCGCTGGCGCTCAGCGTTCCCAGCAGCACGCGGTCTAGATCAGTGGGCGCGCGCGCCCCGTCGGTCGGCAACGCGATGTCGCTGGCGTTGTTGACCGGTTTCACCAGGTACGGCGTGATGACGATCACGAGTTCGGTCTCGTTGCGCTGGAACGCGTTGGAGCGGAAAAGCGCGCCGATGATCGGCAGGTTCGCGAGCCCCGGCGTCTTGTCGTAGCTGTTGTTGTTGTTGTTCGACAGCAGTCCGCTGATCATCATGCTCTGACCCGAGCCGAGTTCGACCGTTGTCTCGGTTCGGCGAGTCGTGAGGCCGGGCACGCGCGTCCCACTGAGCGTGATCGCATTGTTGTAGTCGAGCTGCGACACTTCGGGGCGGACCCGAAGCGAGATCCGGCCATCCGACAGGACCGTCGGCGTGTAGGCGAGGCTGATGCCGTATTGCTTATACTCAACCGAAATCGTGCCGAGCGCCTGGGCAAGGGGAATCGGAATTTCGCCGCCCGCTAGGAACGTCCCCGTCTCACCCGACAAGGCCGTCAGGTTCGGGTTGGCGAGCGTAGTCACCTGACCAATTGTCTCACCCAGATCGATCGCGCCAATGAGGTCGAGCCCGAGCAGCTTGCCGGCAAGACCGAAGGTAGAGCCTAACGTCGATTGCGTGATCACGCTTTGAGAGGATGAGGTAAAGCCTGTCGACAGCGCGCCCCCTGGCGCGAACTGCGTGCTGGCGCCGCGGCCTTGAGCAACGCCGAATTTGAAGCCGCCCGTACTGTCTCTGCTTTGGATGTTCACCCCGATGTTCTTCACGAAACTCCGGCTAACCTCAGCGATCCGCACCTGAAGGTTCACCTGCAGAGGCGTTGCCGTCTTCAGTCGCGACAGTACCTTCGTGGTGTCGCCGACGAACGCCTGCACCAGGCGCTCGGCTTCGGCTGCGTCCTCGGGTGCGGCGACCGTGCCGGTGAGCAGGATCAACCCGTTCATCGGTGTCGCGACGACCTGCGCTTCGGGCATTGCCAGCCCAAGCATCTGCTGCACCGAATCTAGGTTGTTGCCGACGCGGATCGTCGAGGCATAGACGACCGCGCCACCCTTTGCGGTCGCCGAGATCGTCGTCTCGCCGGTCTTCTTCCCGAAGATATAGAGTTGGGTCGGCGAGCGGACCTGGACGTCGGCGATAGTGTCATCGGCGACGAACAGGTCGCTCATGGGCCGCGTCAGCGTCACAAGACGGCCGCGCCCCGTATTGACCTGCACTACGGGCAATCCCGAGGGGGCGACCTGCGTCCGAGCCTGTCCGCGTTGGGCGAGGGCGGGAACGGAGGGGGCGGCGGTTGCGGCGACCAGAGCGACCGCGAGCGGCCAGCCGAACTGGCGCCCGATCTGCTGCCCGAGCTGCTGCCCGATCTGGGGCATGCGGCGCGTCATCGAGATACGCATCAATTCTTCCCCCCGACCGGAACCATGGTCACTACATTGCCGCGGGCGACCCGGACGGCCGGGCCCTGGATCACGACGCTGCCACCGCTACCCGACTGCGGGCCGTTCATGGCCTGCATCGGCCGATTGTCGCCGCCGTTTTCCGGTGGCCTGCCGGGCACCGTGCTGCGCTGATACCGCGAGATGTCGGCGCCCGTCTGATAGCTGGATCCGCCGGAAATCGGCTGGCTGGCGACGCGGACCAGCATCGCCTTCTCCGCCTTGGGATCGGTGCCGTCGGGGACCTTGACCGCGCCCGACGCGATCGCCTCCTCGAGCTCGGCCGAGTTGTCCGCGATCGACCGCAGCGACAGCGACAGCGAGCCGACCGTCTGCGCGAGCGCGACCTGTTCGGCCATCTTGGGCGTCGCCTCGATCGTCACGTTCGAGAACGTCTTGACCTCGGTCTTGCCGTCCGCGCCGACCAGATTGTCGGTCCGCTGATCGGTGGCAAGCACGCGCATGTTGCGCATGATCGTCTCCGACACCTTGAGGGGGTCGCCGTCGCCACCGCCCTTGACCTCCTGCGTCAGGACGAGATCGATCCGGTCGCCGGGAAAGACGAACCCGGCGACCGCGGCCTGGGCAGAAACGGGGACGGTGACCGCGCGCATGCCGGGCCCGAGCGCGGCGGCGAGGAAGCCGCGATCGCCGGGCTTCACCAGCGCGCCCTGCGTCACCGGCTGTCCGGCGGTGATGATGCTGCGCACCACCGTGCCCTGGAGCGATTTCAGGTCGGTCTTGTCGCGGAGGTAGTAGGCGTTGTCGACCAGCTCCTTCGGCCAGGGCTGAAACTTCAGCGCGGTGGCGTCGAGGATCGTGCCGACCGGAAGCGAGCGGGTCGCGACCAGCACTTCGGGGCCGTCGATGACCGGCGCGGCGACGACAACGGCGCCGGCCTGCGGCGCGGAACTGCCGGTGATCAGCGTACGGGCAAAGAATGCCGTGACGGCTGCGACTATAAGTGCGCCGACCAGCAAAATGATCTTGCGTGTATCCATGACTAGATCGTGCCTTTCAGGCGCCGCGAATGTACTTCGCCGTTAATCATCACTGAAACTGGTTAAGGAGTGGTTCGCAAAGCGCGAGAAGGCCGGCGATTGCTATGGCGACGCCGTAGGGAACCTCGATCTGTCCGGGGCTTTTCTTGGTACGATGCTCGATCATCATGATGAGCGTGACGATGCCGCCGACGATCGACATCACCATCAGCATTGACAGGAACACCGGGAACGGCAGCCACAACGCGAGTGCAACGATCAACTTCACGTCGCCACCGCCCATCATGCCGAAATGGAAGGCGACCAGGAACAGCGCGAAGACGATGACCGCAATGCCGACCTGCAAAGCCATGCCAGGCCACGGATCAAGGCCGTTCGCATACCACCAGACCGGCGCCAGCAACGCGACCGTCGCTGTCTTCCAGTTCGCGATCTCCCGCGTCCGCGCATCCTGGATACCCGCCGAGACCAGCAGGCCGCCGAGCACCAGAAGCAAAATTGAAAGAGCAATGTTCCATCCCATCGGCTAGTCCCTAACGGACATGGCTTTCGAAAAAGTAACCGTGCTTGGAGGAATTTCGAATGATGCCACGGGTTTGCGCATGACGATCGATCCGGCAGCCATGCGTCGGACGATTCCCGACGAGGCGCTCGTCGGCTATTGGACCGCACCCGACGGCTGGAAGCTGCGCCGATTCGACTGGCCTGCGCAGGCGGCACGAGGGCGGATGCTGTTCCAGACGGGGCGCGGCGATATCTTCGAGAAGTATCTCGAGACGTTCGCGCATCTGCACGCATCGGGGTGGTCGGTGACGGCGTTCGACTGGCGCGGGCAGGGCGGGTCCGGACGTTTGTCGAGCGACCCGCATGTCGGCCATGCGAGCGACTACCGGGTGTTCGATGCCGACCTTGCGGCGTTCTGGTCGGATTGGAGCGCGGAGGACGCGGACCACGGCCTGCCACGGGTAATACTCGGCCATTCGATGGGCGGGATGATGGTGATGCGGGCGCTCGCCGATCGCACGATCGCGCCCGATGCGGCGATCCTGGTCGCGCCGATGATCGGGTTGAAGGCGCCGTTCGGTCCCGCGTTCAGTGCAAGGATCGCGCGTTGGATTGCCGGCCGCGGCGATTCCGCACGAGCGGCGTGGCGCAGCAACGAGCGGCCGGGATCGATCGCTTCGCGCCAGTCGCTGCTGACGCATGACGCCGATCGCTACAGCGACGAGGGATGGTGGCAGACGGAGCATCCCGAACTCGTGCTGGGGCCACCGAGCTGGGCGTGGCTCGCCCAGGGGTTCGCTGGCGCTGCGGGGCTTGCGACCGATCCGCGGGTCGAGTCGATCGATACGCCCGTGCTGATGCTGATCGCGGAGGCCGACAAGCTGGTCGATCCGCGTGCGGCGCTCCGGCTGGCGGCGCGACTGCGCAATGCGCAGGTCGTTCGGTTCGGTCCGGAGTCCGCGCATGAGATTCTGCGCGAGGCGAATGGGGTGCGAGATCGAGCGATGTCGGCGATCGATTCGTTCCTGGCTGCGTGCGTGGCCTGACGGTGACGGGCGTGTACGACATCGCGATCGTCGGCGCGGGCATGGCGGGGGCAAGCCTGCCCGCGGCGATCGGGTCGCAGGCGCGGGTGCTCGTCCTGGAGGCAGAGGAAACGCCGGGCTATCACGCGACGGGTCGCTCGGCGGCCTTTTGGTCGGAAACTTACGGCGGGCCGGATATCCAGCCGCTAACCACCGCGTCCGGGCCATTGTTGCGTGCAGCCGGTCATCTTGCTCCGCTCGGTTCTCTGCACATCGGCCGCGCTGAGGACGAAGCGGCGATGAACACGTTCCTTGCCGAGTTTGCAGATAGCGAGGTGCGTCTGGACCAAGTCGATCCTGCTGCTTTCGTGCCTGGGCTGCGTTCCGATTGGACGCTTGGCGTGCAGGAAGCGACCTGTGCCTATATCGACGTCGCCGCGCTCCACGCCGAAAGCATTGCCACTGCCCGGCGTGCCGGTGCGGACTTCGTCACCGATGCCGCGTTTGCCGGAGCGACGCGCGCTGGCGGGATCTGGACGATCGAGACGACGGCCGGCACGTTCCACGCGCGGACCCTCGTCGACGCAGCGGGCGCCTGGGCCGATGACGTCGCGTTACGTGCGGGCGTGCGCCCGCTCGGCTTGCAGGCGTATCGCCGGACCATGGTGCAACTCCGCACCGATCCCGGTGCGCCCGACGGGATGCCGCACGTCGCCGACCTCGGCGGTCGCTTCTATTTCAAGCCCGAGCCCGGTGGCCGGTTGTGGCTGAGCCCGCATGACGAGACGCCGACCGACCCGTGCGACGCCGCCCCTGAGGAGATCGATGTTGCGATCGCGATCGACCGGTTCGAGCAGGTCGTCGACTGGCGAGTCGCAGCGGTCGAGCGCCGCTGGGCGGGCCTGCGCACATTCGCGCCCGATCGCCTGCCGATCTATGGTTTCGACCGCGACGTGCCCGGCTTCTTCTGGTGCGCGGGGCAGGGCGGCTTCGGCATCCAGACCGCCCCTGCGGCTGCGCTGCTCGCCGCCAGCCTGTTGCTCGGCGTCAGTCCCGACCCTGCGGTCGCAGCGATCGACGCCGCACGCTATTCGCCCGCGCGGTTCTAGGTCTACTTGCGTCCGGCCGCGACGGCGGCATCGCTCGCCAGCTTGTCCGCGCGCTCGTTCTCCGGGTGGCCCGCATGGCCCTTGACCCACTGCCACTCGATCTTGTGCCGCGCGACCGCTGCCAGCAGCGCGTGCCACAGTTCGGCGTTCTTCACCGGTTTCTTGTCGGCGGTCTTCCAGCCGTTGCGCTGCCAGCCCTTCACCCATTTGGTGAGGCCGTCCATCACGTATTTGCTGTCGGTATACAGCGTCACCGCACACGGCCGCGTCAGCGCGTTGAGCGCTTCGATCGCCGCGGTCATTTCCATCCGGTTGTTGGTCGTCGGCGTCTCGCCGCCCGACAATTCCTTCTCGTGCGCGCCCATGCGGATCACCGCGCCCCAGCCGCCGGGCCCCGGATTGCCCTTGCACGCGCCGTCGGTGAAGATCTCGACCTTGGTGATGGAAACGGGAGCTTCGTCAGTCATGCAAACAGGTCGTCCTTGAGATACGTCTCGAGCCGCCGCCAATAGGCCAGCGGATCCTTGCGCGTCACCAGCGCATCGGCAGGCGTGTTCAGCCAGTCCCACGCGCGCGTCAGCAGGAACCGCAGGCATGCCCCCCGCGCCAGGATCGGCAGCGCGGCGCGCTCGGCGTCGGACAACGGAAAGCGGCTGGCATAGCCGTCGATCAGCGCCTTGCCGATCGCCGGGTCGTAATTCTCGCCATTGCCGTCGAACGCCCACGACGTGTGCATCACCGCCAGATCATAGGCGCGGACGTCGGTGCAGGCGAAATAGAAGTCGATCACCCCGGTCACGCGGTCGCCGAGCATCAGCACGTTGTCGGGGAACAGGTCCGAATGGATCGCCGCCATGGGCAAGTCGCGCGGCCATTCCGCCAGAACCGCCGTCAATGCCGCCTCGGTCCGGTCGAACAGCCCCGGTTCGATCGTGTCGATGTCGCGGCCGCAACGCTCAAGGAACGGTCGCCACGTATCCGCGCCGAGCGGGTTGGCGCGGACCTGGTCGAACCCGGCGAGGCTGTTGTGCATCTGCCCCATCGCCGCACCCGCCGCAAACGCCTGCCCCGCGGTTGGATGCGATACCGAAACCCCGGTCAGGAACTCGATCAGGCATGCCGATCGTCCGGCGAGCTGCTGGATTGCCACGTCGTCACGATCGGGCAATGCGCGCGGTACCGGATTGCCGTCGGCCGCAAGATGATCGAGCATGTCGAGGAAGAACGGCAGGTCGTCGGTCGACGTCCGTTCCTCGTACAGCGTCAGGATGAAGCGGTCGGCGGTCGTCTCGACGAGGTAGTTGCTGTTCTGCACGCCCTCCGCAATGCCCTTGGCGGACAGGAGTTCGCCCCGATCGTACCGCGCGAGGAACGCGCCCAGCGCCTCCGCCGACACCTGCGTATAGACCGCCATGCTAGGCGGCCGCCTCCAGTCCGCGTGGCAGCTTGAACGCGATCGTCTCGCGGTTCGTCTCGACCTCGCGCTCCGTCACCGTGAAGCGCTCCGACAGCCGATCGACCAGTTCGCGCACCAGCAATTCAGGGGCCGACGCGCCAGCCGTGATCCCCAGCGTGCCGACGCCCGCCAGAAAATCCCAGTCGAGTTCGCTCGCCCGCTGGATCAGCATCGCCGGCGTCCCCTCACGCTCGGCGACCTCGACGAGACGCACCGAGTTGGACGAGTTCGGCGCGCCGATCACGAGCACCGCGTCGACGCTATGCGCGATTGCCTTGACCGCGGTCTGGCGGTTCGACGTCGCGTAGCAGATGTCCTCGCCCCGCGGCGGCAACATCTGCGGGAAGCGGCGCTGCAACGTCGCCACGACCGCGGCGGTATCGTCGACCGACAGCGTTGTCTGCGTCAGGAAGGCAAGGTTGGTATGATCGATCGGCATGAACACCTCGGCGTCCTCGACCGTCTCGATCAGCGACATCGCGCCCGCAGGCACCTGCCCGAACGTGCCGATCACTTCGGGGTGCCCGGCATGGCCGATGAACACGATATGCCGACCTTGCGCGACCAGCCGCTCGGCCTGGCGGTGGACCTTCGATACCAGCGGACACGTCGCGTCGAGATATTCGAGCCCGCGATTCTGCGCATCGAGCGGCACCGACTTGGGTACGCCGTGCGCGGAGAACACCACCGGGGCGCCATCGGGCACCTCGTCAAGCTCCTCGACGAAGATCGCGCCCTGCGCCTTCAGCGTGTCGACGACGAACTTGTTGTGGACGATCTCGTGGCGGACGTAGACCGGCGCCCCGTGTTTCTCGATCGCCAGTTCGACGATCCGGATCGCGCGGTCGACGCCTGCGCAAAAGCCTCGGGGTGCTGCGATCAACAGTTCGAGCGGCGGCTTGTCGATTGGGCTCATGATGCCACGCCTCTACGCGATTGCTTGCCTGGACGATAGCCGGTTCCTATGGTGCGCCGCGACAGGGGCCGCTTGCGACATGCGGTGGCCCTTTCGCTCGTTCGAGAAGGTAAGCGTCGCCGTGAAAGCCCCTATCCTAGCCGTTTCTGCGTGTGCGATCTTGTTGAGCGGGTGCGCCGGCAAGGGCGAAGTCGATGCGACCGGCGGCATTTCCGCAGTCCGCTCGGTCTGCCCGCCCGTGGCGATCCCGGCAGCGACCGGCGACATCACGCTGTTCGATCCGGTCACCAGCCGCGATCAGTCGGCGATCGACGTCGCCGCGTTCATGACCAACGTCCGATCGACCTGCGCGGATGCGACGGATCAAGTCGTGACCAACGTGACCTTCGACATCCGCGCTCGCCGGACGCGTACTGAGGCGGCGCGCGACGTGACGTTGCCGTATTTCATCACGGTCGTGCGGGGCGGCAGCGCGGTCGTCGCCAAGCGCGTCGGCCGTGTGACGTTGCACTTCGCCGCCGGACAGGCGCTGGCTTCGGCGTCGGGCACGACGACCGCAACCGTGTCACGCGCTGCGGCCACCTTGCCTGAAGACGTTCGGGAGAAACTGACCCGCAAGCGCAAGGCAGGCGATCAGGACGCTGCGGTCGATCCGCTGAGCACGCCGGAAGTTCGCCAGGCCGTGCTGCGTGCGAGCTTCGAGGCGCTGGTCGGGTTCCAGCTCACCGACGATCAATTGAAGTATAACGCCACGCGCTGAGCACGTCGGGCGGGCTATCGCCCATGGCATTGCCGGAACGAAAGTACGGCCCCCTCTTCGCATGAAGAGGAGGCCGTAATCTTACTTGTCGCTGCGGACCAGTTCGGTCGCGGCGAGGTGCTCTGCCAGGAACCACACCTGCGGTTCGTGCGTGCGGATGATGTTGCTCACCAGCAGATCGTTGGTGCCGTCGTCGCCCGATTCGTCGGCAGCTTCGGCGCCTTCATGGGCCTGACGAAGGATGATCTCATGCGCCTCGAGCAGGCGCGCGAGCTGCGTGGGGACGTCTTCGCGACCCTTGGGCGGGCGGGGGATGGTCGTCATCTCCGCGACATCGTGCGACATCGCGATCGAGATACCGCCAAGCGCCATGATGCGTTCGGCGATGAGATCGACGAGTGCAGCCTGCTCCTCGTAATGCTTGTCGAGCAGCAGATGCAGTTGATAGAAGGTCGCGCCCGACATCTGCCAGTGATGCTTCTTGTACATGTCGCGGATCGTCATCGTGTCCGCGAGCACCTGGTTCAGCGTCGCGACGCTCTGGGCGCGGGCATTGTCCTCGAGTGCGATCGGGAGTTTCTTCAGCGTCCCATAAGGCTGGATCTCGCGATATTCGACCTTGTACTGGGGCTGTGCCTCGACCGATACATCGGTGTCCGCCTTGATCAGCTTCGCGGGTTTCTTCGCCATTCGGAATTCCTGTCTGTTCGGGTGAACTCGACCGGCATAACGCACGAACGGACGGATCGACAGCAGATCAAATCCTCGTTCAGCGTGATCGTCAGAACCGACCTGCTCTTGACTGCACGGCGTCGGCGAAGGAAGCGGGCGCGGTAAACGTGTTGGGAGTTGAGGATGACGGAAGCACCGCTGGTCGCAGGTATCGAACTTGGCGGCACCAAATGCATCTGCATTCTTGCGCGCGGACCCGACCAGATCGAGGAAACCGTGCGGATTCCAACGACCCGCCCTGAAGAGACGCTGGCCGCGATCGAGGCGGTGCTCGACCGGTGGAGCGGGTTCGTGGCGATCGGTATCGCGAGCTTCGGGCCGGTTTCGATCGATCGCCATTCGGGCGATTACGGCCATATCACCTCGACGCCCAAGCCGGGCTGGGCCGGGACCGATATCGCGGGACGGCTGAGCCGCCGTTACGGCGTGCCCACGGGTTTCCATAGCGACGTGGTCGGCGCGGCGCTGGCCGAGGCATTCTGGGGGGCGGCGAAGGGCCTGCCGGACATCGCCTATGTCACGGTCGGCACCGGCGTCGGCGCCGGCATGATTGCGGGCAATCGGCCGGTCGATGGGCTGACGCATTCCGAACTCGGGCATATCCGCCCCGCTCGTTTTCAAGGTGACGACTGGATCGGCAATTGTCCGTTTCATGGCGCCTGCATCGAAGGCTTGGTAGCCGGACCCGCCATCGCGGCACGGATCGGATTTCCCGCCGACGAAGCGCCTGCCGAGCATCCGGTCTGGGATAACGTCGCCGACGCGCTCGGGCAGCTTTGCCACACGCTCGTGCTGACCGGCATCCCGCGCCGCATCGTGATGGGCGGCGGCGTGATGGGGGCATCGCACCTGTTCCCGCGGGTCCGTGCCGCGATGACGCGGAGCCTTGGCGGATATATCACGCTGCCCGAGGTCGCGCTCGTCGATACGTTCATCGTGCCGCCTGCGTTAGGCAACAACGCTGGGCCGCTTGGCGCAATCGTGCTGGGCGCTCAAGCACTTGGACATAAGTTACAAACATCGTTCACAGCGTCTTAACTGCTTTAGGTTACTATCCTTCACAACGATGAAGGCACTTGGCGTACCGCAAGGCACGGATGCGGTGGCCAGTGAGGAACTGTATCGATGCGCATTCTGATCGTGGACGACGAGCCAGCGATGCATGACAGCTACCGGCGCAGCTTCGCCGGTCAGCGATCGGAGGGCGGGGAGGCGCTCGGCGCGATGGCGGCGGACCTGTTTGGCGGGAACGCCAGTGAGCTCCGGCGCGGGGACATCGCCGGCTTCGCGCTGACGCATGCACATCAAGGCCTGGACGCGGTTGCCGAGGTCGCGCGTGCCTTGGCGGATCGCGAACCGTTCGCAGTCGCGTTCATCGATATCCGCATGCCACCCGGTATCGACGGGCGCGAGACGGCGCAGCGCATCCGGGCGCTCGACCCGGAGATCAACCTCGTCATCGTCACCGGATTTTCCGATTTTTCGCCGATCGAAATCAGCAAGGTTGCAGGACCTGCCGACAAGATCTTCTACATCGCGAAACCGTTCGAGGTCGCCGAGGTCACGCAGACCGCGACGGCGCTGGCGAAGCGATGGGAAATCGATCGCGAGTTGAAGGCGGCCCGCGTCACGCTGGCCGCGCAGGTTGTTCAACTCGAAGAGCAAAGCGCCGAGCTTGCGGCGAACGAGAGTCGCGCGGTGCATATGGCGACGCATGACTCGCTGACCGACGCGCCGAACCGGCTCGCGTTCCTGCGCGCGCTTGCCGAGCGGACGCGCGCGGCGGGACTGTTCGCGACGGTCATGGTTGATCTGGATCGCTTCAAGCTGGTCAATGACACGCTGGGCCATCTGGCGGGCGACGCGCTCATCCGTGAGATCTGCACGATCCTGCAACGATCGGCGCCGGAGGGAGCATTGGTCGCCCGGCTTGGCGGGGATGAGTTCGGCATCTTGTTCGAGACGTCCGGCGAGGCGGCGGGTGTCATGGCGTGCGAGCGAGTCGTCGCGGCGTGCTCGGTCAGCCTGCAGGTGTTCGGCAATTCTGTGCAAGGCGGGGCGTCGGCGGGCGTGGTCGTCAGCGAAGGCGGGCAGGGCCGCGATCCGGTCGACGTCATGCGACGGTCCGACTTGGCGCTCAACGACGCCAAGCGCGGCGGTCGCGGCATCGTTCGCTTGTTCGACGAGAGCATGGACGAAGGCATCCGTTTTCGCCGGCGGGTCGAGGGTGGGCTGAGCCAGGCGATTGCGAAGGGCGAATTGAGTTTGGTCTATCAGCCGATCGTATCACGCGACGCGGTCGAGGTGATCGGTTTCGAGGCGCTCATCCGCTGGAACACCGACGAATATGGCGCAATGAGCCCGAGCACGTTCATCCCGATCGCCGAGGAATCGAACCTGATTCACGAATTGGGCGACTGGGTACTGGGCGAAGCGCTCGACGTCCTGAAGCAATGGCCCGGTCAGTATGTGTCGGTCAATTTCTCGCCGCGCCAGTTTCGCCGTCACAATTTCGTCGGGCACATCATGGAGAGCGTCGAGCGCGCCGGGATCGAGCCTGCACGATTGCAGATCGAGATTACCGAAACCGCGATCTTCGACGATGCCGAACGCGCGGCGGAGACGCTCTACAAGCTGCGCCAGATGGGGTTTCGGATCGCGCTCGACGATTTCGGAACGGGCTATTCGAGCCTCTATAACATCCGCAAGTTCGCACTCGATTGCCTTAAGATCGACCGCTCGTTCATCGACGGGATGGGCCGGGAGCGCGAAAGCGCAGCGATCGTGCATTCGATCATCCACCTCGGTCGCGCGCTGGGACTGGGCGTGATTGCGGAAGGCGTCGAGACCGACGCGCAGGTCCAGGCGCTCAAGCTGGCCGGGGCGAGCCATTTCCAGGGCTATTTTTACTCGCGACCGGTTGCGGCGGATGTCGCACTCGGCATGGCAAACGCGCGCTATCTCGGCGGCGAAGACGATGTGGCGGGTGACGGACCGACGGCACCGCGGCAATTGGGCAACGGAATGCTGAACTAGTGCCGACTGTCGGGATGGGTCGCGTCCCGGCGACGCTGGGGCGGCAATTCGGCAAGATGCGGCGACCTGCGTCGCTTGGTGCGAAACTCGTGCTGATCATGACGGGCGTGGCGCTGTGTGGGACGGTCGCGATCACGGTGTTGCTGGCGTCGATCATCACGCCGAGCTTTACCAAGCTGGAAGACGCGGCGATCGCGGGGCAAGTCGAACGGACGCGCGCGGTGCTGTCGAAATACGCTGCCGGGGTCCAGGCGGAAGCGCGAGATCGCCGCGATGCAGCGGGGTTATCCGAGGCAAGGCTTGCGCCTGGTAGTCGCGCTATGCCTGCGACGCGATCACTCCCCGCCGATGGCATTGCCGTAATCGCAACAAACGGCCGTATTGCCCGCGCGAGTTGGAACGGACTGCCGGGCTCGACCTTGTCGCAACAATGGATTGATTTGCTCGATCGTACGGACTTCGCGCACGTGCTTGGTCCGCGTCGTTCGGCGCGGTTCTATACGCGGCTGGGGAATAGTGTCGCAGCGGTAGGTGTCGCGCGAATGGCGGCCGCGAGCGGCGCGGATACCGGGCGGGGCTATATCGCGATCGCGCGCTTGATAACCGCCAAGCAGATTTCCGAAGCTTTGGGTGTCGATGCGACGTTAGACGTCGGTTCCAGCAGTTCGGGGGTGGCAACCTATCGAGGGTCGAGAGCGGCAATTGCCGTGCCACTGATCGGCGCCGATGGGCGCGCCGTGGCCACCGTTCGGTTTGCCGTGCCAAGTGATGCGACGCGGCTCGGCAGGCGCGTGCTGGTGTTTGCGATCGCAGGATCGATTGTGCTTCTGCTGTTCGTGCTCATCGTGCTGCGTCGCCTCATAGCGCAACTCGTGCTGCGTCCGTTGCTGCGCATCGAAAACCATATGCGTCGAGTTCGCGCGTCGGGATCGCTTACGCTGCTCGAAGAGGACGAGCGGCGCGACGAGATCGGCTCGCTCGGGCGCAACTTCAACGCGATGTTGCAGCAGTTGAAGGATCTACGCGAACAGATCGGCGTGCAGTCGTTCGATCTTGGGCGGAGCGAAAGTGCGGTGGCGGTGATGCACAACGTCCGCAACGCGCTGAACCCGATCAGCACGATCCTCAGCCGCGAGATTGCGCAGGCGCCGCCGATCGACCGCGCTACGCTCGATCGGGCAATCGACGAACTGGCGCGAGGCGATGTTTCCGACGAACGCCGCGAGAAGCTGGCCGCGTTCGTCACCGCGGCGATCGACGCGGAAGCCGCCAATCGCGAATCCACCCGTCACGAACTCAGCATCGGCCGCGAGGCGATGGGTCATGTGCTCGAGATCATCGGGCAGCAGCAGCAGGGCGCGCACGAACGTCCCGCGCTGGAGATATGCGACGTCACCGCGATCATCGCGCGCAATTCGACGATCGTCCGCTATCTAGACGGCGCTTCAATCGCGTTCGGGTTTCCCGCGGGACCCAATCTGGTCATGGCGAACCGGCTGATCCTGAGCCAGGTGATCGGCAACCTATTCGCCAATGCGGCCGAATCGATCGTCGCGCGGGGAACCGGCAGCGGATCGATCGTTACCGCCATCGAGCAGGGCGACGGCCGTGTGACGATCGAGATTCGCGACGATGGCGAGGGGATCACGCCTGAGGTCGCGGCGACGCTGTTTCACCGGGGCTTCTCGACGCGCGCGCACAAGTCGGGCGGGCTGGGACTGCACTGGTGCGCCAATTCGGTGAACGCGATGCAGGGTTCGCTGCGTTTGGAAAGCGAAGGGCCGGGACAAGGCGCGGTTGCGATCCTGACGCTGCTGGCGCCCGATGCAGGGGGCGCCGACGCCAGTTGAACCTACAACAGGCTAGGCTGTATTTCGTCGTCTTCGCCCATGATGCCCGACAACGTGAGCCCTAGCAGGCGCACGCCGTCCGGCACGGGCAGTTGCGCCATCAGCAGGTCGAGGCCCGCCGCCAGGAATGCAGCCTTGTCCGTGACCGGCGCCTGCGACGATCGTGCACGCGTGATCGTGCGGAAGTCCGCGTGGCGCAGCTTGAGCGTGACCGTGCGACCGCGGGTGCCGTGCCGTTCGATCCGCACCCAAGCCGCATCCGCCACTCGGTGCAGCGCCGCCCGCAAATCCTCCGCGGTCGTCAGGTTCGTCTCGAACGTCCGTTCCGCGCCGACCGACTTCGCGGCCCGGTTGACGCGCACGGGCCGGTGATCGATGCCGCGTGCCGCACCGTAGAGATAGTCCGCATAGCTGCCGAAATGCGCCTGCAGGAACGCGAGCGTCATGCCGTAGAGGTCCGCGCCGGTGAGGATGCCGAGCCGTTCCATCTTCTGCGCGGTCACTGGCCCTACACCATGGAAGCGCTTCACCGGTAGTGACTGGACGAACGCCGCGCCGCGCTTCGGCGTGATGATGCAGATGCCGTCGGGCTTGTTCTGGTCCGAGGCGAGCTTGGCGATGAACTTGTTGTAGCTGACCCCGGCGGACGCGGTGAGGCCGGTATCCGCCTTGATCCGCGCGCGGATTTCCTCCGCGATCGCGGCGGCCGTGCCGAGCCCGCGGATATCTTCGGTGACGTCGAGATACGCCTCGTCGAGCGACAGCGGCTCGATCAGGTCGGTATAGTCGGCGAAGATCGCGCGGATGCGGTCCGAGACTTCGCGGTACACGTCGAACCGGGGGGGCACGAACACGAGGTCGGGACATTTCCGGATCGCGGTGACCGACGGCATCGCGCTGCGCACGCCGAACGCACGCGCCTCGTAGCTTGCCGCCGCCACGACGCCCCGCGCACGCGACCCGCCGACCGCCACCGGGCGGCCCTTGAGCGAGGGGTCGTCTCGCTGTTCGACCGACGCGTAGAAGGCGTCCATGTCGACATGGATCACCTTGCGCTGTGCCGGCGGCTGGGTAGGAAGAGCGGCCATCGTCATCCCAGATAGGGCGGCAGGGCGCGACGATACAGGGCGTTTACGCAACCAAACCGCGCGCCGCGCATATCTTCCGGCAACGGACGAAGGGATACCGATGCAGGTTGGGACGGAGTGCTGGCGGATCGAACGCGCCGAGCGGATGGCGGTGATCGTCGATGCGGCGGACTATTTCCGGACCGCGCGCGTCGCAATGCTGGGGGCCAAGCGCCGCATCCTGCTGATCGGCTGGGACTTCGATGCGCGTATTTCGCTCGAGCCCGGCGTCGATCGGCCGGGCGAACCCAAGACGCTGGGTGCGTTCATGCACTGGCTGGTCGAGCGCGAACCCGACCTCGAGATCTTCGTGCTGCGCTGGGATACCGGGGCGATCAAGTCGCTGTTCCGCGGGTCCACGCTGTTCACGATGCTCAAGTGGATGCGGCACAGGCGGATTCATACCAAGCTCGACGGGCATCATCCGACCGCCGCGTCGCATCACCAGAAGATCGTCATCATCGACGATGCGCTGGCGTTCTGCGGCGGGATCGACATGACCGGCGATCGCTGGGACACGCGTGAGCACCGCGATGGCGATCCGCACCGCGTGCAGCCATCTGGCAAGCCGTACAAGCCATGGCACGACGCGATCAGCGCGGTGCAGGGCCCCGTCGCACATACGCTGGGGGAGCTGTTCCGGCGTCGCTGGCGACTGGCGGGGGGCAAGCCGATGGCGGCAGGCGTGCCGGGCGGGACGTTCTGGCCCGAGGGGCTTGCGGTCGATTTCCGTGACGTCGACGTCGGCATCGCGCGGACCGAGCCGGAGATGTCGGACCAGGCGCCGGTGTACGAGAGCGAGGCACTGTTCCTGGGGCAGATCGCCCGCGCGAAGAAGCATCTGTATATCGAGAGCCAGTATTTCGCGTCGCGGAAAGTGGCGGAGGCGGTGGCGAGGCGGCTCGACGAGGCGGACGGGCCGGAGATCGTCATCATCAACCCGACCGTGGCGCAGGGGTGGCTGGAGCCGCTGGCGATGGACACGGCGCGGGCGCGGTTGATGGAGGCGCTGCACCGGCGGGACACGCACCGGCGGCTGCGGATGTATCATCCGTACACCAAGGACGGCGCGCCGATCTATTGCCACGCCAAGATCCTGATCGCGGACGACGACGTGTTCCGGTTGGGGTCTTCGAACGTCAACAATCGGTCGCTGCGGCTCGATACGGAGTGTGATCTGGCGATTCGGGCTGCCGACGCGGCGACTACGGAGGGGATTGCGGCGATCCGGGACGGGTTGATGGCGGAGCATCTCGGTGTCGCGGTCGAGGTGGTCAGTGCGATGATCGCCGAGACGGGCTCGTTGATCGAGACGATCGAACGGTTGCGGCAGGATTCGGTCGGCGTGAGCAAGACGCTGCGGTGTTACGAGGTGCCCGACCTGACTGCGGTCGAGGCTTGGCTGGCGGATAACGAGGTGCTCGATCCGGAAGGGCCTCAGGAGATGTTCGAGTCGCTTAGCAAGCGGGGGCTGTTCCGGCGGTGGCGGCGTAAATAGGAAAGGCCGCGGCACCCCCCGATGCCACGGCCTTCATGCTCCCGGATACTGGGGAGTTACGCGACCTGGGATTCGAGCACTTCGTCGGGCTCGCGCAGCACGTAGCCGCGACCCCAGACGGTCTCGATATAATTTTCGCCGTCGCACGCGAGGCTGAGCTTCTTGCGGAGCTTGCAGATGAAGACGTCGATGATCTTCAACTCGGGCTCGTCCATCCCGCCGTAGAGGTGGTTGAGGAACATTTCCTTGGTCAAGGTCGTGCCCTTGCGGAGCGAGAGCAGCTCCAGCATCGCATATTCCTTGCCGGTCAGATGAACGCGGCTGCCGTTCACTTCGACCGTCTTGGCGTCGAGATTGACCGCCAGCTTGCCGGTGCGGATGACCGACTGGCTGTGACCCTTGGAGCGACGGACGACGGCGTGGATGCGCGCGATCAGTTCCTCGCGGTGGAACGGCTTGGTGACATAGTCGTCGGCGCCGAAGCCGAAGCTGCGGACCTTCGAGTCCATCTCGTTGACGCCCGACAGGATCAGCACCGGCGTCGCGACACGGGCGACGCGCAGGCGTTTCAGCACGTCATAGCCGTGCATGTCGGGCAGGTTGAGGTCGAGCAGGATGATGTCGTAATCATACAGCTTGCCCAGATCGAGGCCTTCTTCCCCGAGATCGGTGATGTAGACGTTGAACCCTTCTGTCGTCAGCATCAGCTCGATAGCCTTGGCCGTCGTCGGCTCGTCCTCGATCAGCAGCACTCGCATGCGTCGTCCCCTGTTCGCGAGACCGCCCGACACCCCATGTCAGCAGCTCGACTTCCATTCATTAACCACACAACATCTGAAGGCAAAAGGTTAATTTCGAACTAAGGTTGACGCGGCGAATCGGACTGTTGGCCAGCGAGCGGTTGAATTCCTTACAAATCTTCGGCCGGGGGGCTCGGCGTCAGGTCGGGGCCGAGCAACGTCCGGTGGACCGTCTTCGGGATATCCTCGCCGAGAACCTCGCGCAGATACAGGCTGCGGACGAGCGTGAAGATCACCACCAGCAGCGCTGCTGAAAAGAACAAGCCGAACAGGCCGAAGATCGTACCGATGCCGATGATTGCGAAAACCGTGATCGCGGGCGGGATCGAGATCACGCGGTTCTGGACGTACGGCGTGATGAAATTGGTCTGGACGAGCCGAACGACCGCATAGGTGACGAGCGTACCGACGATCGACGAGGTGCCCTGCGTGGCGGCGAGTCCGAGCGCCGGGATCATCGCTGCGGTGGGGCCGATATACGGAATGAACTCGGACAGTCCGGCGAGCAGGCCGAGCGCGGCGGCGCTGGGGACGCCCGACAACCAGAGCCCGATGCCGACCAGGATGCCCATCGTCGTCATCAGGATCAGCGACGAGCCGAGCCACAGCCGGAGCGTCGAGCCGACGTCGAACAGCGCATCCTCGACCGCGGCCCGCTTCGAGCGCGGGATCAGCAACAGGAAGCCGCGTTCGTACACCTTGGGATCGGCGGCGAAGAACAGCGCGCCGACCAACAGCAACAGGCAGTTTAGGACGAGTTCGCCCGCCCCCGTCACGAGGCCGCCGACATCCTGCGCGACCTTCGACCCGGCATAGGCCTGTTGTACGGCGTCGACGAGCTTCGCGCCGACCGCGCTTTGCGAGAGATAGGCGGCGAGCTGGTCGAGCAGCGCCGGCGTCTGCGCGATCAGGACGTTGACCTGGCTGCGGAACTGCACACCGAACAGCCAGACGAGGAAGGCGATGACGCCGAGCACGGTGGCGATGCCGAGGCCGAGCGCGGGCTTGCGCGGAACGCGGAGATGGTCGCGGTAGAGATCGGCGATTGCGTGGATGACGATCGCGCCGAGCATCGATCCGAAGGCGAGGATGAGCAGGTCGCCGGCCTTGTAGAGTGCGGCGACGACCGCGACGATTACGATGGTCAGGATGACGCGGCGGATGAAGCGCGAATCGTCTGCATCGGGGGCCAGGCGGTTCACGCTGCGGCCCGCCGAAAAGCCGGAAGTTCACAAAGTGCACGCGCTGGCGCGGTTTGCGCGGACTGTGCACTTCCGGCCTTCGGAGCCGATCTGCGGCTGGATTGGTGGTGATTTTGCGAGGAGGGCGGGGCAATCATCTTGCGACCGTGGCAGATCGTCGCAGCGTAGGACAGCCGTTCCAAGGACTTAAGGTACGTTCCGGAAACGACACTCGCTGATCCTCCCCCGCCAGGGGGAGGTGTCGCCGAAGGTGACGGAGGGGGGACTCGCAACGGCCGTCATCGCCTGCCTCCCCCTCCGTCTGGCAAGTGCCAGCCACCTCCCCCTGGCGGGGGAGGATTGTAGAATGGACGTCGGAATAGCTTACAGCGCGAGGTCGGGGCTGCGGTCTGGCTTTACGCGCATCGCCGCGGGGCGTGGGCCGGCTGCGACGCCGACCGTGGGCGAGGGGATCGCGAGTTGCAGCGTGTCCGCGGTTGATGCCCAATGCTCGGCGAGGACGTCCGGGGTCTCGTTGAGCATCACGCCGTAGGTCGGCACGATCTCGCGGATCTTCGCCTGCCAGCCGGCGGTGGCGAGGTGGTTCGGGAACACCTTCTTCAGCAGGTTGAGCATGATCGACGGCGCGGTCGAGGCACCTGGCGAGGCGCCGAGCAGTGCGGCGATCGAGCCGTCCTTCGACGCGACGATCTCGGTGCCGAGCCGCAGTACGCCGCCCTTTTCCGGATCGCGCTTGATGATCTGGACGCGCTGGCCCGCCTGCCACAGGCGCCAGTCGCCGTCCTTCGCACCCGGGAAATACTCGCGCAGGGCATCCATCCGGTCGCTGTCCGACATGATGAGCTGGCCTGCGAGATATTCGACGAGGTCGAAATCGTCCCAGCCGACCGCGAGCATCGGCCGGAAATTGTCGAGCGTGACCGACGCCGGAAGATCGAAATACGAGCCTTCCTTGAGGAACTTGGTCGAGAAGGTCGCGAACGGGCCGAACAACAGCGCTTGCTTGCCGTCGAGGAACCGTGTGTCTAGATGCGGCACGGACATCGGCGGCGAGCCGACCGCGGCCTTGCCGTATACCTTGGCGAGATGGCGGTGCGTGATTGCGGGCTTGTCCGCGACGAGGAACGAGCCGCCGACGGGGAAGCCGGCATAATCGTCGGCCTCGGGAATGCCGGACTTCTGGAGGATCGGCAGCGCGCCGCCGCCTGCGCCTGCGAACACGAAGCGCGCCTTGATGACCTGCTTCTCGTCGGTCTTCATGTCGCGCGCGGTGACGCGCCAGCGCGCCTTCTTGCCGCCGATCATCTCGCGTTCGAGCGAGCGGACCTCGTGGCCCGTGGTCAGCGTGAAATTGTCCTGCTTGGCGAGCGACGCGATGTACTGGCGCGTGACCTCGCCCCAGTCGCAATCGGTGCCGAGCGGCGAGCGCGTCGCGGCGAGCTTGGTGCCGGGCGCACGGCCTTCCATCATCACCGGCACCCACTGCGAGATTTGCTTCGGGTCGGTGGTGAATTCCATGCCGGAGAAGAGCGGGCTCGCCTGGAGCGCGGCGTGGCGCTTTTGCAGGAAGGCGACGTTGGCATCGCCCCACACCAGGTTCATGTGCGGCGTCGAATTGATGAACGAGCGCGGGTTGGCGAGGATGCCGGTATCGACCTGGTGGCTGAGGAACTGGCGCGTGACCTGGAACTGTTCGTTGATCTCGACCGCCTTGGCGATCTCTACCTTGCCGTCAGCCTTGTTGACCGGCGTGTAGTTCAGTTCGCACAGCGCGGAGTGGCCGGTGCCGGCGTTGTTCCAGCCGTTCGAGCTTTCGTCGGCGACCTTGTCGAGACGCTCGACCATCTCGATCGTCCAGGTCGGCTCGAGTTCACGCAGAAGGACCGCGAGCGTCGCGCTCATGATGCCGCCGCCGATCAGCAGGACGTCGACCGTCCGCTCGGTGGTCGCGGCGTCGGCGTGCGCGATCGGCAACGCCGCTGCACCGCCAGCGACGATCGCCGAGCCGAGCAGGTTGCGGCGGGTCACGCCGGTATTGGATTTTGGGGAGATCGTGTCGTTAGCGTCTGGCCGCATGGTGATGCCTTTACGTTTCGGCATGGTCCGCTGTCCCGACACAGGCCGAAGACGACGAAAATCCATGACCGGATTATCGGGTCAGCCACGCGAAAATTGCGTAAAATCGATACAATTACTACCGACTGAGCGCGGCCGCTGCTCAAAGTCCTCATCCCGGTATCGGGTGTCGTTGGGATCGCGCTGGGGTGCAAACTCGAGCGTCTATCCAGCCTCTTACATGGCATCCGGCCCGGTTTTGCGCAAGGTGGCCGCTTTACGCTTGCCCGGCGTTCGGATCGCGGAGGCGTGCGGCGAGGAAGTCTATGAGTGCCTCGACGCGGGCCGGGCGGAGGGGACTTGGCGGGGTCAGGAGGTGGAGACCGATCTTCGCTGGCGCCCAGTCTTCGAGGATCGTGACGAGTGCGCCGGACGCGATATGCCGGTCGACGATGAAGTCGGGCAGGCGCGCGATGCCGAGCCCGGCGATCAGCGCGGGGACGATCGCTTCGCCGCTGTTGGCGGTGAGCTGGCCTTGCAGGCGGACCGAGACGTCGGCGCCGCCGGGGCCGTGGAAGCGCCACGGGCCGACGACGTTCGAATAGCCGACCAGCTGGTGCTCGCCGAGCTGTGCCGGGTGTGTCGGGGTGCCGTGCTTGACGAGGTAGCTGGGTGCGGCGACGGTGTGCGCCTGGATGCTGCACAGGCGGCGGGCACGGAGCGAGCTGTCAGGGAGCTCGGCGATCCGCAGCGCGACGTCGAAGCCTTCCGCGACGATGTCGACGCGCGCGTCGGAGAGGTGGAAGTCGACCTCGATTCCCGGGTGCGCGACGAGGAACTCGGCGAGGATCGGGGCGACGTTGGTGACGCCGAAGCTCATCGGAGCGGCGAGGCGGACGCGGCCGGTATGCGCGCTGGCGGCGTCGTGTGCGGACTCCTCGGCGGCGCGGGCTTCGGCGAGGATCCGCGCGGCGTGCTCGGCGAGCGGCTTGCCGGCTTCGGTGAGCGCGAGGCGGCGCGAGGTGCGGTGGAAGAGCGACTGGCCGAGATGCGCTTCGAGGCGGGTGATCGCCTTCGACACGGTCGCCTTGCTGAGCCCGACCGCGTCGGCGGCGGCGCTGAACGAGCGGTGCTCGACGACGCTGGCGAAGATCGCCCAGGCTTCGAGATCGGGCAGGCGCATGTGGGTCTCCGATATTAGAGCCGTACTGGATTTACCACCCCGGCGGAGGCCGGGGCCCAGTTGGAAAGGTGGTCGTAACGACGGACCGCACTTCGTTACCAACGTTCCCCAACTGGGCCCCGGCCTCCGCCGGGGTGGTGCACTCTATGGGTGCTCTACTTTGAGGCCACGTTACCAACCGAAACGATCGGTTTCCAGCGTTTCTATTTACGGCGTAATCGCAGCGCCTATCTTGGGGTCAACCAGTGGAGACCTATCATGACGACCACGACCCTTTCCAAAGTAGACCGCCGCCCCTTCGACAGCCTTGGCCATGCCGATCATGGCTGGCTGAATGCGCGGCATCATTTCTCGTTCGCGAGCTATTACGATCCCGCCCGGATGGGCTGGGGCGCGATCCGCGTCTGGAACGACGACCAGATCGCCGCGAACTCGGGCTTCCCGCCGCATCCGCATCAGGACATGGAGATCATCACCTATGTCCGCAGCGGGGCGATCACGCACCAGGATTCGCTCGGCAACAAGGGCCGCACCGAGGCTGGCGACGTGCAGGTGATGAGCGCGGGGACCGGCGTGCGGCATGCCGAGTATAACCTCGAGCCCGAGACGACGACGATCTTCCAGATCTGGATCGAGCCGTCGCGAAAAGGTGGCGCGCCGAGCTGGGGTGCCAAGCCGTTTCCGAAGGGCGAGCGTTCGGGTCAGTTCGTGACGCTGGCCAGCGGGTTCGAGGGTGACGGCGATGCGTTGCCGATCCGGGCGAATGCGCGGGTGCTGGCGGCGACGTTGAAGGCTGGCGACAGCGTCGACTATGCGGTCGGCGAGGGACGCCATGTGTACCTAGTGCCGGCGACCGGTGCGATCACGATCGGCGACGACGCCTTCGGGGCGCGCGACGGAGCGGCGCTGCTGGGCGGCCAGACGGTGACGATCACGGCTCAAGAAGACGCCGAGATCGTTCTGGTGGACTCGGAGTAAGACTCCCCTCCCGCTTGCGGGAGGGGTCGGGGGAGGGGCTTCCTTTCTCGACCTCGCCCGGAACTGCCCTCCCCTAACCCCTCCCGCAAGCGGGAGGGGAACTCGAAGGAAATGCCCATGACCAAGGTTCTCGTGCTCTATTACTCGTCCTATGGCCATATCGAGCAGATGGCGGATGCCGTCGCCGAGGGCGCGCGCGCCGGCGGAGCCGAGGTGGACATCCGCCGTGTCGCCGAAACTGCACCACAGTCGGTGGTGGAATCCGCGCACTTCAAGACCGACACCGCGCATGCCGAGATCGAAGGCCCCGCCGCGCTCGAGCAGTATGACGCGATCATCGTCGGTGCGCCGACCCGCTTCGGCCGGATGCCCGCGCAGATGGCGCAGTTCTGGGATACGACCGGCGGGCAGTGGTTCTCGGGCGCGCTGATCGGCAAGGTCGGCGGTGCGTTCACCTCGACCGCGAGCCAGCATGGCGGCCAGGAAACGACGTTGTTCTCGATCATCACCAACCTGATCCATCACGGCATGACGATCGTCGGGCTCGACTACGGCTTCCAGGCGCAGATGGGCGTCGACACGGTCAAGGGCGGCTCGCCCTACGGCGCGACGACGATCTCGGATGGCGACGGCAGCCGGATGCCGAGCAAGGACGAGCTCGATGGCGCGCGCTACCAGGGCAAGCGGATCGCCGAGACGGCGGCCAAGCTGAAGGGCTGATCCCCCGACGCTCCGGTGGTTGGGGAGACGAAACTTACCCCGCGGTAAGGGCGTTTCACCACGACCGGAGCATTTCGCTTCGCGTGCACCAGCTATGCGAGGATATGATCATGGGCCTGTTTTCCAAGGACATCGCGACGTTCGAAGACCTGTTCCTGCACCAGTTGCAAGACGTGTATTATGCTGAGCACCAGATCACCAAGGCACTGCCGAAGATGACCGACAAGGCGACCGCGCCGGGTCTGAAGGCCGGGTTCGAAACGCATCTGCGCGAGACCGAGGGACAGATCGTTCGGCTCGAGCGGATCTTCGAGCTGCTCGGCGAGAAGGCAAAGGCGGTGACCTGCCCGGCGATCGACGGGATCATCAAGGAAGCCAACGAAGTCGCGGGCGAGATCGCCGACAAGGCTGTCCTCGACGCGGCGCTGATCGCGTCGGCGCAGGCGGTCGAGCATTACGAGATTACGCGCTATGGCACGCTGATCGCGTGGGCGAACCAGCTTGGTCGCAGCGAGATCGCGGCGATCCTGAAGGAAACGCTCGACGAGGAATATGCGACCGACGACAAGCTGACCGCGATGGCTACGTCGAAGGTCAATCCGAAGGCCGAGGCGGTTACCGCCTGAGGTTTTCGCGACGTAACTAAGGAAACGGGCCGGCGATCATGCGATCGCCGGCCCGTTTTCGTTCAGGCCTTCTTGCGCGCGCGCTTGGGAGCGGCGGCGGCGGCGACGTCCTCTTCCTCGTCCGGTGCGTCCTCACCGGCTTCGGTCAGTGCCTCGCCGAGGGCCTTCAGCTTGTCCTGCGACTTGTCGGCCTTGTCGGCGATCTTGGTCGTCGCGGTGCCGAGGCGGTGGAGCAGCGCGTGGACGCGGTCGGCGTCGGGCGTGTCCTTCTCCAACTGCTTGCGCAGCGAGCCGAGATCGCGAAGGATGCCCTTGGCGCCGGAGACGTCGGTATCGGCCAGCGCGGCTTCCCAATCCTCGACCATGTCGGCACCCTTGGTGGGCTTGGTCGCGTCGAGCCCGCGATTGATCGCGTTCATCGTTCCTGCAAATTTAATGGCCATGTGATCTCTCTCCGCATGCCTTGTTGGCAATCGTCAACGCGACGTGGCGGCGGAAATGTCCCCTCGATCGTATCGACTTCGATCAGTATCGGGGCCCAAGTTAACGCAGGATATCGAGCCCCTCCGCCTGCCGGATGACGTCGGCAAGCGCGGCGTTCGGCACGCGGTCCGCGAGGACCGGCGAGCAGGCGAGCAGGCCGTTGGGGCAGTAGCGATCGTCGTCCCAGCCGGGGTGGTCTAGGATCGGGTAGAGGCACACGCCCTCGACCGGCACGCCGAGCGATTGGGCGATCTTCACCTCGCGCAGGATCATGCGGAGCCAGGCGGGGCGGGCACTACCCTCGATACCGGTTTCGGCGATGAAGATCGGGCGGCCGTAGCGGGCGTAGGCGTCGGCGAGGATCGCGTGGAGCGGGCGGCTGAGGGGATGGTCGTAGGCTAGCGGTGGTCCGCCGTGGATCCACTGGTTGTTGTGGTAGAAATTGACGCCGACGATATCCAGCAATGGCGCGCGGCCGCCGATCTGGGGCCAGGCCTTACCCGCGATCATGTCCCACGCCTGGTATTGCGCGAGGCGGTGGCCTTCGGCGGCGGGGGCGTCGTTCGGGCGGGCGGGGTCGGTGATGACGTTGATGACCGGGTCGGCGTGGACGAACCTTGCGGCGGGGTCGACCGCGAGGATCGCCTCCATCGCGGCGATCGAGGCGCGCGCGAGTTGGACCTTGAGTTCGTAGCCGCGGCCTCGGGCGAACGGGTTGAGGTAGGCTGCGTCGCCGCCGCCCCAGGCGAAGAACGATATCTCGTTGACGGGGGCATAGAAGCGGGTCTCGCCGGGCGCGGCCGGGCCGATATGGCGCGCGGCGGCGGCGGCGAAGGCCGCAAAGCGGGTGACGAAGGCGGGCGTCCAGATATCGATGTCGTCGGGCCAGCCGTAATGGAGCAGGTCCCAGATGACTTCGGTGCCGATCGCCTTGGCGGCGTCTAGCTGGCGATCGAGGCTGGACCAGTCGTAGATGCTGGGTTCGCGCTCGATCAGATGCCAGCGCAGGCCGTCGCGGACGGTCAGGATGCCGAGCTTGGCGAGTTCGCTGTAATCATGCGCGGCGAGGGTGTCGTGATGGCTTGCGGCGATGACGTCGACGCGCTTGCGGTCGTGCGCGCGGCGGTGGGTGGAAGATTCGAAGCCGCCTTGCAGGAAGCTTCGGAAGAGTCCGGTTGGGTGGGGTAGGGGCGGCCGGTCGGAAAGGACTTCGGCGAACAGGGTTTCCCAGCGGGGGACGACGGCGGCGATGGCGTAGTCAGTGTCGACCTTGGCGCGGAGGGCAGTGCCGAGGCGGGTTCGGAGTGCCGGGTCTTCGATGAGTTTCGTGATGGCGGTAGCGACCGCGGACGGGTCTTCGTGGGGCACGAACAGGCCGCTGACTCCGTCGACGATCTGTTGTTCCGAGCCGTTGTCTTGCGTTGCTATGACGGGGAGGCGGGCGGCGCCGGCTTCGGCAATGACGTGCGGCATGCCTTCGCCGCGGGAGAGCCAGACGAAGATGTCGAGCGCGGCAAGCAGGTCGGGCACGTCGTCGCGGTCGCCGAGGAAGGTCAGGGCGGTGTCGAGGCCGAGTGCGCGCGCTCGGTTGCGGAGGGCGGCGGCGTATTCGGGGATGAAGGCGTCGGGGCCGCCGATCACGACGAAGCGCGCGCGGGGGTGTCTGGCGTGGACGAGGGCCGCGGCCTCGATGAAGTCCTCGACGCGCTTCTTCGGGTCGAGTCGGCCTAGCCAGCCGATCAGCGGTACGTCTTCGGCGATCCCTAGTGTCGCACGGACCGGCGCGCGGCGCGCGGGGTCGAAGGCGCGCGTGTCGACCATCGACGGGATCTCGACGGCGTGGTGTTCGCGGCCGGGCATGCGGCTGGCGGCGGCGTCGCGGATCGAGGCGCAGACGCCGACATAGCGCGCGGTGAAATGCTTGGGGCCGGCGAGCGCTTCGGAGACGAGGCCGCCATGCTCAATCAATGGCGGGCGGAGGTGCATCCGTTCGAGCGCGGGATATATGTCGGCGACGTTCTGGCACGAGACGACGACGTCGTACGCGGGCAGCTTGCTCGCGAGGTAGGCGACGGTCTCGTCGAAGCCGAGCGCGTAGGGTGTGCGATCTACGGGCACGCCGATCGCTTCCAACTGCGCGTGCGTCTGCTCTGGCATGCCGTCTTTTCGGAAGCACGCGACGACCTCGATCCGGTAGCGCGTCGGGTCGAGCGCCTGGGCGAGCAGCCGCACCTCCGTCTCCTCGCCGCCGACGACGAGCCAGGCGAAGACGAACAGGATGCGGATCGGGCGGGCGTCGGCAGTGAGTGCGGTGCTCAATCGCCGACCTTGAAGACGATCTGGAGGAATTCGGGCCGCTCGCCGACCAGCCGCGCAATGAAGGCGGGGGCGTCGTCATAGGGCACGACATGCGTGATGAGTTGCGCCCGGATCTCGGGGCCGCGGGCGAGCAACAGCTTTACCGTCTCGTTCGCAAGGCGGCGGCGGTCCCATTGGAAGCCGAGCCCGCGGGGGACGCGGTTGATCTGGGCGCAGCGGAGGTTGAGGCCGTTGTGGTGGAACTCCTCGCCGAGCCGGAGCCGGTCCGCGCCGCCCTGGTAGAAGGCGAGGTCGATCACCGTGCCCTGCGGTCTCAGCGCGCGCATCGCGGCGTGGAGGCTGGCGGCGTCGGCGCGGGTCTGGAACACGACGTCCGCGCCGCGATCGTCGCCGCCGTGGAGCCAGCGTGCCTTGGCATAGGCCCATGCCTGATCCTCGGTCATCGCGGTGATGCCGAGGCATTCGGCGCGCAGGCGGCGGAAGGGGGACGGGTCGGCGATCACGACTTCGCTCGCGCCGGCGGCTTGCGCGAACAGGGCGGTCAACATCCCGACGATGCCTGCGCCGAATACCAAAGCGGGGCGGCCTCGGATGCCGTCGCCGAGGTTGACGACGTTGGGTCCGAGTAGCTCGACGTCTGCGTGAAGAATGCCGTTGGCGGCAATCGGACCCATCTGGCCGATATAGATGCCGAGGATCGGATCGAGCTCGGGCGGGAGCTTGGTCAGCAGGTCGTTGAATGGGTCTGCGGTGTGACCGGTCTTGTGCCCGAACACCGTGCCGACGACGTCGCCGTTGGCGAAATCGTCGACCCGGCTGTCGCTGACGCGCGCGCATTCCATGTAGCCGAGGAACGGCACGGGGTAGTGCGCGCTCGGTTCGCCGGGGACGAACACGCCACGGCCTGCGTCCCAGCGCGAGTGGAGATACGGGTTGCTGTTCTTGACGAAGGTGAGCTCGGTGCCGGCGGAGAACCCGGTGTAGAGCAGGTCGAGGCGGACCTGGCCGTCGCCTGGGGGCGCTTCGTCATAGCCGAAGAAATAGGCTTGGCCGGGACGTTCGACGCCGAGCGAGCGGACGTGGCGCCACTCAGACATGGATCACCTCCCGCTCGCGGACGTCGATCGCGCGGCCTTCGACGGCGGAGCGTTCGATCGCCAGCGCGAGGCGGAGCGTTTCGAGCGCGGCGGGATAGGGGCAGCGGATTCGGTTCTCGCCCCCACGGACCGCGTCGATAAAGTCGCGATCCTCGAGCACGACCGGATCGCTGCCGGTGCCGCGGACCGGGCGGCCGCGGCCGATGTCGATCATCACGTCGCGATCGGTCAGTTCGATCGCGAGGCCTTCGCCGAAGAGGTGCAGGCCGACGCGGTGGTTCCAGTTGAGCAGGCAGGTGGACGCGAAATTGGCGATCGCGCCGCTGGCGAAGGTGAGCATCGCGGTGCTGGTGGTGGCGACGTCGAGACCGGGGAAGGCGGCGCGGTCGATATGGCCCGACTGGCCGTAGACGCGGACGACGTCGCCGACGAGGTAGCGCGCGAGATCGACGAGATGCGTCGTCTGTTCGAGCATCTGGCCGCCCGACGCGTCCTTCTTCCACCACCAGCGCGGCGGCGGCGTGGAGTCGAGCCAATAGCCGGAGAGGAGGCGTGCGGGGGTTGCCGAGAGGAGCGCCTTCACCTCGTCCACCGTGTCGAGATAGCGCCAGTGATAGCCGACCGCGGTGACGAGGCCGAGCCGGTCGACTGCGGCTGCGACGTCCTCCGCGGTGCCGAGATCGAGCGCGACGGGCTTCTCGACGAAGAACGGGAGCTTGTGCTCGATCGCTAGGCGTTCGGGTTCGCCGTGCGCGAACGGCGGCACGCAGATGTAGAGCGCGTCGAGGTCGACTGCGGCCAGCATCGCCGCGGCATCGTTGAACGCGCGCGCGCCGAAGCGGGCGGCGGCTTCGGTCGCGCGCGCCATGTCGACGTCGGCGACCGCGACGATCGCGACGTCGTCGAACTGCTCCAGAACGCCGAAGTGGCGATTGGCGATGCCGCCTGCGCCGATGAACCCGATCCGTGTCCGCTCCACGCCGTCTCCCTTTGGTTGTCTATCTGTCTGGTCTTGCACGGCGGCGTAGACCGCGCGGGTGTCGGCGATCATGCGATCGGCCGAGAATAGGTCCTGCTGGCGCTCGATCGCGGCGCTGGCCATTGTTTTCAGGCTGTCGCGGTCGGCGAGCAGCGTGACGATCGCATCGGCGAAGCTGGCCGGGTCCGGAGCGGTCAGGCGACCCGTGACGCCGTCCTCGATCGCTTCGGCATTGCCGGGTGCGACGGTGGCGACGACGGGGAGCCCGGCGGCCATCGCTTCGAGCGCGACCAGCGGCAGGCCTTCGAATGCTGAGGGGAGGACGAGCAGGTCGGCGAGCGTCATCAGGTCGGCGACGTCGCTGCGGGTGCCTAGCATGCGGACGGTGCCGGCCAGCCCTCTGGCGGCAATGGTGCGTGCGGTCTGGGTGAGGAGGGGACCTTCGCCGGCAAGCAGCACGATGACGTCGGGGTGCGCGGCGCGGATTGCGGGCAGCGCGTCGAGCAGGAGCGCGTGGCCCTTCTGCTCGGCAAGGCGCGCGACCATCAGCAATACCGGCGCGTCGACGACACCCCATTCGCCGCGCAACGCCGCGCGCGACCGTGACGGCCGGTGCGGGCCGACACCGTTGTGGATCGTCTCGACCAGCGCGGGATCGACACCCGCCGCGCGGTAGCTGGCGCCAACCGCATCCGAGACGCAGATCAGCCGCGCGAGCGCCGACGCCGTATCGCGGTGCTCGTCGCACTGCGCCGCATCGGTCAGCAGATAGGGAAGATGCTCGGTGCGGACGACGGGTACGCCCGCGGCCTGCGCGGCTCGGACCGCGGCATGGCCTTCCCAGCCGATCCCGGCATGGACATGGACGATATCCGGTGCGGATCGCCGCATCCAGCGCGTCAGTGCTGCATCGTCGTCGAGCACTTTTACCGCGAAACCCTTGGCGGCGGCGCGTTCGAGCAACCCGGTGGCAGGACGTCCCGCAACGACGACATCGTCGCCTGCAAGGCCCTCCGCCAGCGTCATCATGTGCGCGCCGACGCCGGACGGGGCGAGGCTGTCGGTCAGCAGGCAGATGCGGGTCATTCGGCGGCCATCACGGGGGTTTCGAGAACGGCCGACTTTGCGACCATGCGGCGATAGGTGGCGAGCGCCTGGCCGACGACCTGGTCCATATTGTAGTAGCGGTAGGTCGCGAGCCGGCCGACGAAGGTCACGCCCTCTTCGGCATCGGCTAGAGCCTCGTAGCGTTTGAACAGCGCCTGGTTTTCGGGGCGGGGGATGGGGTAATAGGGATCGCCCTCCGCGCTTGGGAATTCGTAGCTGATGCTAGTCTTCGCGTGGAGCTGGCCGGTCAGATGCTTGTACTCGGTGATGCGCGTCTGCGGCACGGCTTCGTCCGGATAGTTGACGACCGCGACGGGCTGAAACTGCGCGACGTCGTGCGTTTCGTGGTGGAACTGGAGGCTGCGATAGGGGAGCTTGCCGAAGCGGAAGTCGAAATACTCGTCGATCGGGCCGGTGAAGACGATGTGGTCGACGTCGACGCGGTCGATCACGTCGCGATACTCGACGCCGAGATCGAGCGTGATGCCGGGGTGGTCGAGCATCGCCTCGAACATCCGGGTGTAGCCGTTGGCGGGCATCGCCTGGAAGGTGTCGGTGAAATAGCGGTCGTCGGTCGAGGTGCGCGTCGGCACCCGCGCGGTGACGGCGCGGTCGAGTTCGGACGGGTCGAGGCCCCATTGCTTACGCGTGTAGCCGCGGAAGAACGTCTCGTAGAGATCGCGGCCGACCGCGGCGACGACGACGTCTTCGGAGGTGCGGATGGCCTCGACCGATTCCGCGCGGCTGGCGAGGAAGGCGGCAGCTTCCGCGTCGTTCTCGAGCGACAGGCCGTAAAGGTCGTTGAGCGTGGTGCGGTTGATCGGCATCGGCACGAGCTTGTCGTCGACGCTGGCGAGAACGCGGTGTTCGTACGGGCGCCACTCGGTGAAGCGCGAGAGGTAGTCGAACACGTCGGCGGAATTGGTGTGGAAGATGTGCGGGCCGTAGCGGTGGATCAGCACGCCGGCCGCGTCGTGCTCGTCATACGCGTTGCCGCCGATGTGCGGGCGGCGGTCGACGACGAGGACGCGCTGGCCGCTGTCGCTGGCCAGGCGTTCGGCGAGGACCGCGCCGGCGAACCCTGCGCCGACGATCAGCGTGTCGTAGCGTTCGCGTTTCGGGGTGGGAGCGTATTTTTTACCGTTTAAGACGCGGTCGATCTCGGTGGCCATGGCGGTTTGCGTGCGGTCCCAGGATTGCGTGGCGAGCAGGCGATCGGCTTCGTCGCGCCATGCGCCTTCGCGGGGGAGGGCGAGCGCGGCCTCGCACGCGGTGACGAACGTTGACGCGTCGGAAGCTATCGAGACGGCTGCTGCGTCGCCATAGTGGCGGATCACGTCGACGATCGGTGTCGAGACGACGGGCAGGCCGCCGGCGAGATATTCGGGCGTCTTGGTCGGGCTGATGAAGCGCGTCGCGGCGTTGATCGCGAAGGGCATGAGCGCGACGTTCCAGCCGGAAAGGTATGCCGGGAGTTCGTTGTAACCGCGTCCGCCGAGCCAGTGGATGTTGGCGCGGCGTGGCAGGTGCGCGGGGTCGATCTTCACGACCGGGCCGATCATCACGAACGACCAGTCGGGTCGCTGAGCGGCGACCGCGTCGAGCAAGGCAAGGTCGATGCGTTCGTCGATGACGCCGAAGAAACCGAGCTTCGGGCCGGGGATATGGCGCTGGTCTTCGGGTTCGACATTACCGGCGCGGGCTTGGGCGAAATGCGCGACGTCGACCGCCGAGGGGAAGGCGTGGACGTCGCGGTGGCGACCGCGCTTGGCTTCGTAGAGGCTGTAGCCGCCGGTGAAGACGAGGTCGGCGCGCGCGAGTAAGCGGGCTTCGCGATCGAGCAGGGCGGGGTCGGCGAAGCGGAACGCTGACAGCTCGTCCATGCAGTCGTAAACGACCGCGGCGGCGTCCAGATGCTCGGCGAATGGGAGCATCATCGGCGTGTAGAACCAGAGGACGGGCTTTGCGCGAATGCTCGTCGCGACCAGCATGTCGAGGAGTTGTCGCAAGCCTGCCTCGATCTGCTCGGCGTTCCACCAATGCGGGAGCCGCGGGCGCAGTGCGATCACGTTGTCGGCGGGAAACGGGTGGTGTTCTAGGAAGGGCAGCGGATGGTCGCAGGGGATGTGCTCTTCCCAGACGAACACGCTCTGGGCCTGTGCGAACCGCTTCATCAGATGCTGCGGGCGCTGCGTGACGAAATCCCAGCGGAGATGCGAGAAGCAGATCAGCGGCGGCGGCGGGCTCGTATCGTCGGTCGTGGCGAGGGTGGGAGTAGGTCCGGTACCGTGCACGCTCTTCCAATCCGCGAATCCGCGGTCATCCGCGTTGTTGATCGAACCTAAGCCCACGCCTCAGACCTGACTATGCAAATGTAATTGCTTTGCATCATGTATTTGCTGGATAATCGCACCCAAACGCACAACGCTATGTTGCCAAGTCCAACGCTCCAATACGGCGTCGCGGGGCCGGAATTCGGCGTAGGTTTCACGCATTGTAAGGATCGCATCGGCAAACCCGGTCGTCGAAGCAGTCATGCCGGTCTCGGGCAGGATGAACTGCAATCCGCAGCGTAATCCCGCGTTGGCGAGCACCGGCAGGCCGGCGAGCATGTATTCGGTAAGGATCGCCGGCGCGCCGTCGTCGATGCCGCAGACGACGCCGAACCTGGCGCGGTTCATCAGGCGGTTGACCTCGTCGACAGGCACGCCCGGTGGTCCGACGAACTCGATCGAGAGGTTCTGGTCGCGTGCGCGTTGGCGGAGTGCGTCGGCATCCTCGCCGTATCCGAACACGCAGAGCGCGCGGACGTCGCGCTTGAGTTGCGCGAGCGCGTCAAACAGGATGTCGTGGTGCTTATACGGTTGCGCCGCGGCGACGTAGATGAGGTCGACGTCCTTGGGTGTGCCGAGCGGGCGGAACTGGTCGATCGCGGCGAATTCGGGACCGACCGGCAGGATCGCGGTGCGCATGCCAGGGTGGCGCGCCTCGACCTCGTCCGACTGCCACTGCGCGCCGGTGATGACGAGATCGAAATACTCGCTGACTTCGGGCGGCACGCGCAACGAGGGCGCGTCGATCGAATTGTAGAGGATGATGCTGTTCGCACAGAGCGCGAGGAGTTCGGGCGCGACGCCTAGCCCGAACACGACGAGGATGTGTGGCGCGCCAAAAGTCCGCACGAAGTCGATCATCTCGGAGGAGGCGAACGGTGCGTGGTCGTGGTCGAGGCGGAAGGCGCGGCGCGCGAGCACCGGGCTGTCGCGGTGGAATGGCGGGTCGCCTTCGCCGCGCCAGTGATGCCAGATCTCGGCCTGCTCGACGATGCCGGCCGCGACGAGCGCGAGTGGAAGGCGTTCGAGATACCCGCCGGTAACAGGCTCGCGGTGGTCGGCGGCACCCGTCCAAGGTCGGCTCGCGGGATCGAGCGCGCGCCATGCCGATCCGTCGCGAAGAGGCGTTGCGGCGGAGGGATCCGCGGGAGGCCAGCCGTCGACCCAGTCGCTGATGACGACGACCGATCGCCGTTCGCTCAACGCCACCATCCACGCATCCCCTGCATCGGTATCTCCCCTGGTCTTGCACCCTTTCGTTGCAGGGCAGGCACTTAACGGGCGAAATCGAGAAACGGGATCATGCAGCTTAAATTTAGTCGGCGCGCGTATTCGCAATCACGCTCGACCGGCGGCGGGGCTTGCGCCATGTTAGTGCAAAGACGTCCATGAGTAGGTGGGGCGATGACTAGGCGGGGGCAGCGCGAACGATGCTAATCTGGATGGCGATAGTCGGCGCTTTGCTCGGCTGGGTGCTCGGAAGCTTTTCAGAAACCGCTTTATTCTTGGGCGGGGCGGTTGGCTTGTGCATCGGCTGGGCGTTGCGGCGGGCGATGCGGATCGAGATCGTGCGCGAGACGGCGGTACTGAGCGCCGAGGTCGCCTTGTTGCGGGCCCACGTCAACGAACTGATGGACGCGCCGCGTTATCGTGGGGACGGTGTCGCCGATGCGCCCGAGGTCCGCACTACGCCGCGCTCGATCGAGCCGTTGGTCGCCGAGCCGTCGATCGCGACGGTTGCACCGGAGGTCGTATCGCAACGTGAAGCACCGACCGACTTCGATACCGCGACGGACGGCCTAGCGGCAGCGGACAGGCGCTGGCGCTCACCGCCTTCGGGTGATCGTGCGCCTGCGTCTGTACCTGCGCCCGCCGAACCGCGTGAGCCGGGCTGGCTGGCGAGCGGCGTGGCGGCCGCGCGCGGCTGGCTGTTCGGCGGCAACACGATCGTCCGGCTCGGGCTCGTCATCCTGTTCGTCGGACTGTCGTTCCTCGCCAGCTATGCGGCGGCGGCGGGGCTGTTCCCGATCGAGTTCCGTCTCGCGGTGGTCGGCCTGTTCGGCATCGCGCTGCTCGGCATCGGCTTTCGGACACGGACCAAGCGTCCGGATTTCGCGCTGGCGTTGCAGGGCGGTGGCGTCGCGATCATCTATCTGACGCTGTTCGGGGCGGCGCGCTTCTACGACCTTGTACCGTTGTCCGCGGCGTTCGTGCTGATGATCGCGGTCTGCGCGCTGGGTTGCGCGCTGGCGCTGTTGCAGCGATCGCAGGCCTTGGCGGTGACGGCGTTCGCGGGCGGGTTCGCGGTGCCGTTACTGCTGGGCGGGGAGGGCGGCAATGCGCTCGGCCTGTTCGGGTACGGGACGATCCTGAACCTCGCGATCCTGTTCATCGCGCGGGCGCGGACATGGCGCGTGCTGAACCTGGTCGGGTTCTTCGCGACCTTCGGGATTGCGAGCCTGTGGGGCGCGACCGCGTATCGGCCCGAGCATTTCCTGATCGCGCAGATATTCCTGATCGTCTCGGTGCTGATCTACGTCGTGACCGCGGTGCTTTATACGCGGGCGACGCCGGGCAAGTTCGGCAATGCGGTCGATACGACGCTGTTGTTCGGGCCGGCGCTGGCGGGGTTCGGGCTCGAGGTCGCGCTGATCGGCGACCGGCCGTTCGGCAGCGCGTTTGCGGCACTGGGCTTTGCTGCACTGTATATGGGTGTCTCGCTGGTGGCGCGGCGTCGACAGCGTGGGGGACAGCAAGAGGGGCTGCGCGTGATGAACGAGGCGATGCTGGCGATCGGCATCGGCTTCGTCACGATGGCGATCCCGCTTGCGCTGGGCGCGCGCTGGACCTCGGCGGCGTGGGCGCTGGAAGGCGCGGGCGCGTTCTGGGTCGGGATGCGGCAGGCACGCTGGATGCCGCGGCTGTTCGGGCTGGCGCTGCAGGTCGTCGCGACCTTGCTGTATCTCGGCACGCTCGACGACAATATCGCGGCGTTGCCGTTCGCCAATCCGGCGTTCGTCGGTGCGATCCTGGTGGCGCTCGGCTGGTTCGCGACGGCGTGGTTCGCGCGGGAGACGATCGCGCGGGAGACGATCGCGCCTGGGGAGACGCGGCTTGCGCGGGCCTATGCGCGGGGCGAGGCGGTAATCGCGACGCCAGCGTTCCTGACCGGGTTTGCGGCGTGGTGGATCGGCTGGCTGATGGAGGCGACGCGACTTCATCCGGCGGTCGAGCGATCGCTGTCGCCTGTGCCGGTGTTCTCGACGAACGTGCAGATCCTGTTGGCAATGCTGGCGTATCTGGTCAGCGCAGCGGCGTTTCAGACGATCGCGCGGCGTCGCGACTGGCCGGTCGCGGCGTGGCCGGCGCGCGTGAGCGTGGGCGCGTTGTGGATCGGCTTCGTCGCGCAGGCCGATCGGGGCGGGACGGTGTTGTCGTCGCCGGGCTGTTTCCTGTGGATCGTCGCGCTCGCGGTGCATGGCTGGATGTTGTTCCGCAGCGACCGTGACGGCGTCGAGACACCGGGCACGCGGGCGGTGGCGTCGGCAAGCCATGTCGCGGGCGTCTGGCTGGCGGTGGTCCTGCTCACCGACATGCTGTGGTACGGGATCGATCGCGCGGCACTGTGGTCGACTGCGTGGAACGAGGTGACGTTCCTGGCCGGCGCAGTGGCGGTCCTGGCGGGCCTCACCTTGTGGGCGGGGCCCGCGTTGCGCGGCGACCGGGCTGCAACGCGTTGGCCGCTCGATCGCCATGCCCTGCACTATGCGTGGACGGCGGCGGTGCCGATCGCGCTGGGCATCTTCAGTGGCGCCGCGGCAATCGCGCTGTTTTCGTCGGGCGATACCGCGCCGTTGCCGTTCGTGCCGGTGCTCAACCCGGTCGACGTGATGGTCGCGCTGGCGGCGGGTGTGCTGTTGCTGTGGCGGCGTACGGTGCTCGCCGCGGATATTGTACCGGCGGGCGCGGCACTGTTGGCGAGCAAGCGCATCTGGCTGCCGATCGCCGCGCTTGGTTTCGTTGCGGCGAACGGTGCGTGGTTGCGGACGGCGCATCATCTGGCGGGCGTCGCATGGGAGGCGGATACGCTGCTCGGCAATGCGCTGGTAGAAACCGGGATCGCGATCCTGTGGACGGTGATCGCACTGACGCTGATGGTCGTCGCGCATCGGCGTGCGACGCGCAGCCTTTGGCTGGCGGGGGCGAGCCTGTTGGGCGCGACCGTCGTCAAGCTGCTGGTGGTCGACCTGTACGCGACCGGCGGCGGCGCGCGGATCATCGCCTTCATCGCGGTCGGGATGCTGATGCTGCTGGTCGGGTATCTGGCGCCGCTGCCACCCAAGGTCGCGCCGGATGATACGAAGCGCGGGGCGGTGGCATGAGCGGGGTTCGGTGGCGGTTGGGCGCACTGGTCGGCGCGGTACTGTTGGTCGGTGCGGCGCCAGCGGGGTCGGATGGCGAGCCGGACGGCTATGCGCTTCGCCTGCCGCTGTCGGTGGAGGCGGGCGCGAAAGTCCAGCGGCTGGCGTTGCCGGCCGCGGTGCTGGCAGGATTGCAGACTCGCGACGGGCATGATGTGCGCGTGTTCGATGCGAAGGGGCGGGCGATGCCGATCGCCCGTGCAGGCGCGTCCGCGGTGGTCGGCCATGTGTCGCTCGATCCGATGCCGATCCTGGGCGCGCCCGATGCGCTGAAGGTGTCGGGCGTGTCGTTGAGGCTCGATGGGCGCGGGGCGGCGCAGGTTGCCGAAGTGCGCGGCGAGCCTGTTGCCGCCGGCGGCGCGCCCGTGCTGCTCGGCGTGCTGCTCGATGCGCGGGGCGTGTCGGGCGCGGTCGAGCGGGTTGCGGTTGCCGCGGACTTGCCGGTCGGCCAGCCGGTGACGTTGACGGTCGAGGCCAGCGCGGACCTGCGCGAGTGGCGGCGGTTGGGCGAGGCGACGGTCTATCGGCGCGCTGGCGAGGCGGTGCGGTCGTCGATCGTCGCGTTGGACGATGCCGCCGTGACGCGGGAGTATCTGCGGATCACGTGGAGCGCGGGGTCTCGGTTGCTAGCGCCGGTCGCGATCCGTGGCGCCGTGCTCGACGTGCGGCCCGACGGTGCGGCGGCGTCGGAAACGGTCGAGGCTCAGGCGCCCGCGCCGACGTCCGGTAACGCGCGTGTCGTCGATTTCGCGGTGCCGTTCGCGACGCCGATGGCGAGCTTGCGGGTGATACCGGTCGAGGGCGATGGCGTCGTTCCGGTTCGGATATTGGGGCGGGACGACCGCGAGCAGCCCTGGACCTTGCTGGGGCAAGGGGTCGCGCGCAGCGATGGCGGGCGCGACATCACGCTGTCCGGCGACGCGCCGCGTGCGATCCGGATCGAGGCCGATGCGCGCAGTGCGGGGTTCACCGTCGCGCCGCGTCTGCGGATCGGCTTTGCGGACCGCGGCGTGATCTTCCTCGCCAGCGGCACCGCGCCGTTCACGCTGGCGGCCGGGCGCGCTGCGCCGAAGGACGTGTTCCTGTCGTCCGCCGATCTTGCCGATGGACAGGGCAGGCCGGGGGAAGCGCACCTGGTGTCGGTGCCGTCCGCGACGGTGACACTGTCGGCGCTCGGCGATGCGGGGGCGCCGACGCGGAATGTCGTCCTGTGGGCGGTGCTGCTTGCGGCGACGGCAGTGCTGGCCGGGGTGGCGTGGATGCTGTGGCGGCAACAGGCGACGCAAGCACCGCGCGATCCGAGCTGAGGTCGTGCTCCAAGGGAACGGCCCGCAGCGGGATTTAGATCACGCTGCGGGCCGGTCGTGGCGGGTGGTCAGCTTTTCACGAACGCCAGCAGATCTGGGTTGAGGACCTCGGCGTGCGTCGTCAGCATGCCGTGCGGAAAGCCCTTGTAGATCTTCAGCGTCGCGTTTTTGAGCAATTTCGCCTGCACGAGCGAGGCGTCTTCATAGGGGACGATCTGGTCGTCATCGCCCTGCAGCACCAGCACCGGCACGGTGATCGCCTCCAGATCCGCGGTCTGGTCGGTCTCCGAAAACGCCTTGATGCCGTCGTAATGCGCGAGCGCGCTGCCCATCATGCCCTGCCGCCACCAATTCCGGATGACGCCGTCCGAGACGACGGCGTTCGGACGGTTGAAGCCGTAGAACGGCCCCGATGCGACATCGAGGAAGAACTGCGCGCGGTTCTCGGCGAGCGCCTTGCGGAACCCGTCGAATACCGCGATCGGCGTGCCGCCGGGATTGGCGTCGGTCTTGAGCATCAGCGGCGGGACCGCGCTGACGAGGACGGCCTTGGCGACGCGACCCTGGGGCTGGCCGAACTGCGCGACATAGCGGGCGACTTCGCCGCCGCCGGTCGAGTGGCCGATATGCACCGCGTTGGTCAGGTCGAGATGCTCGGCGACGGCGGAGGCGTCGGCGGCATAATGGTCCATGTCGTTGCCGGTTTCGGCCTGCGACGAGCGGCCATGCCCGCGGCGATCATGCGCGACGACGCGGTAGCCCTCGGCAAGGAAGAACAGCATCTGCGTGTCCCAGTCGTCCGACGACAAGGGCCAGCCGTGGTGGAACACGATCGGCTGCGCGTCCTTCGGTCCCCAATCCTTGTAGAAGATGTCGACGCCGTCTTCGGTCTTGATGAAGCCGCTGCTCATTTCGGTAACTCCGTCTTGTCATGGAAGTGCAAGGAAGCGTGCGATTCAGGGTCAAGTCTCTCCGAACACAGGTTTTCCTGATCTGCCGGGCGCTTATTGCGTCTACAGTTGGCAAACAGAAACTGCGTCGTCGGATGAATGACATGCCGAGACGCGATGTTAAAGCCCGGATCGGACTAGGACAGATCGGTCGATCGTTTATAGGTCATAGTATCGCAACGGCCGAGACCGAGCCGGTTTATTGCAAGATACTGAGTTCACATTTCTTATTGTGGCCAAGCTCACGGTGAGAGCTGGCGGGGGGCGGCTATGAGCGGACGACGACTGGGGCCGGGGAGAGTCGAGGCCTTCACCGACGGCGTGGTCGCGATCATCATCACGATCATGGTGCTGGAACTGAAGGTACCGGAAACGGGCGACCTGCACGCGTTGATCGGCAGCGCGCCGGTGCTGCTGGCGTATGTGTTGAGCTTCGTGAACGTCGGGCTGTTCTGGAACAATCACCACCACATGTTTTCCGCTGTCGAGCGCGTCGACGGGCGCGTGATGTGGGCGAATCTGTTCCTGCTGTTCTGGCTGAGCCTGGTGCCGTTCGTGATCCGCTGGCTCGACGAGAGCGAGTTCGCGGCGGGGGCGACGGCAGCGTACGGCATCGTCCTGACGCTCGCGGCGATCGGCTATTCGCTGACCGAACGCGCGATTATCGCCTGCAACGGCAAGGAGTCGGCGGTCGCGCGCGCGATCGGTTCGGACTGGAAGGGGTGGGGCAGCATCGCGCTCTATCTTACCGGCGTGCCGCTCGCGTTCGTGAGGCGCTGGTTCGCGATCGCGTTGTACGTGGGGGTGGTTGCGCTGTGGCTGATCCCCGACCGGCGGATCGTACGCGCGTTCGAGGATGAGTTGCGGGGCTGAGTCCTCCCCCCGAGGGGGGAGGATTCGCGCATCATTTCCTGGTGCGGAGGCCCCATAGCATCGTGCCGACCAGCGCGAGGCCGGCCGCTGTGCCGCCGACCGCGACTGCGGCCATGACCGGCGAGATGCTGCCGTCGGCGCGGTGGAGGTGCGGGCGTAGGTTCTTGAGCAGCGGCTTGCGGCCCGACAATCCCTCGAACATCTCGCCCGGACCCTCGGGATCGAGGATCTTGTTGTCGGCCAGCCACTCGCGCACGGAGTCGAGTTCGGGAACCTCGTACGGGCGGAGCGAGCGGCCGTCGCCACGCAGTCGTTCGATGGTTTCGATCAGCGAGCCGGTCTCCGCGATCGACGTCTCGATCGTCGCCACGTCGGTGTCGAGATGTTCGGCGAGCAGGCCGTTGCGGATGCTGGCGATCGTGTTGCGCTCACCGGCGTTGCGATCGCGCGCGGCATCGATGACGACGTCACATTCGCTGTCGAGCCGCAGCGAGCGGTTGTTGAAGTTGGACGAGCCGACGCGGAGCACTTCGTCGTCGACCACCGTCACCTTGGCGTGGACGTAGATCGGCTGCCCACCCGCGGTGAAGGGGTGATAGAGCCGCAGCCGGTTATGCGGATCCTGTTCGTGCAAGGCCTCGACCAGTCGTGCACGCGCGGAGTCCATCGCGATCGGTTCGAGCCAGCCTTCCGCGGTGGTCGGGTGGACGATCACGAACTCAGGACCGTCGGGTTCGCGCAACCGCTTGCCGATCGCCTCGGCTACTTTGCGGGAGGCAAAATACTGGCTCTCGGCGTAGAAGAAGCGCTTCGTCCGCGCGATCAGGTCGACGTACAGCGCCTCGATGTCGTGGCGGGGCTCCTGCTCGGCCATTTCTGGGATCGTGAGCGCGATGCCGACTTCGACGTCGGTGAAATCGGCCTTCACATGATCGGGCCAGCAGTCGGCGCCGTCGGTCACCGGCTCCAGTGCGCCACCGCCGGACACTTCCCAGCGGCCACGGCACATGTCGCCCAGCGCGCGCGCGACCGGGCCTTGCAGGATCGTGGTTGCGTCGTGCCAAGGACCGTAGGGCGAGCCGTCGGGCTCGATCCGGCGCGGTTCGTCGTCGGCATGCGCGCGCGTATCCCAGCGGTCGACGGTCATGTCGATCCCGCCGCAGAACGCGACGTCGTCGTCGATCACGACCACTTTCTGGTGATGCGAGCCGGCGGGGGGATGATGGCCGTCGAGCCGCAGATGGATCTGCGGGTCGCGGATCCACTTGGCGATCCTCAACAGCGTCTGGCCGTGGAACAGCGTCTTGATCGCGCCGGTATCCCAGCGGAGGATGTGGATGTTGAGCCCCGGCGTGCGACGTGCAAGCCAGGTGACGAATTCGCCGACGCGCTCGGGACCGCCATCGTCGTCGTCCCCACCGCTGTCACCGCCACCGAAGCGGATGCGCGCGTCGAAATCCCAGCCGACGAGCAGGATCTGCTTCTTGGCCTTCATCATCACCGCGCGGGCGGCTTTGAAATAATCGTCGGCGTCGACGATGACGGTGGCCTGCTTTGCAGGTTCGATCCGCCAGCAGTTGCGACCGGGCTCGAGCAGTGTTCCGTGAGAATTCATGATGCTGCCATCGCAGGCTTGGCGCGATCAGCCAACCCACGGAGGCGCGTTTTGCCGCTCAATTGACGAGCGGCCGACGGCATTCATTATAAAATGTTCGTGGCGCGCACGCACCATGGGTATCTTATTCGGACAGCTCGTTCTCGGCTGCGTCGAGCGCCTGCGCCAGCAAGGCCGCCACGAGATGGTCGTCCTGGGCGTCGGCAAGTTGCAACGCGCGGACGATGGCAATGCGAAGCGAACGGCGATCCTGTTGCGACGTGGTCATCTCGGTACCCTTGGATTTCTATCAGGTCCTCGCCGCGGGTCCTTACCCGGTCGGCAGCGACGATGTAACCTGTTTGACGAACGAACGGCCGCGCGATTGCGCGGCCGTTCGCCGAATGGGATGCCGTCCCGTTACGCGGACGACGCCCGTTACACGAACCGATCGGCCGTATCAGGCGGCGTCGGTGTAGACGCGGCGGCGGGCGGCGGTGGTCGCACCGAAGCCTGCTGCGGCAGCGCCGATGAGCAGCGCGATCACGATCATGAACGACGTACCTGCGGCTGCACCGGCGGCGGTGTCGGTCGCCGACTTGGCGGTCTCGATCGTCTTGTTCTTGGTCTGGACGAACTGAGCCTTGGCGCGCGTCACCTGGGCCTGGGCCTCCGGACGGCTGATCTTGCGCTGGGCCGCGACGATGTCGACGATGCGGCTTTCAGCCTGTGCGCCGTCCTGGCCACCCTTTGCGAGTGCTGGCAGTTCCTTGGCGATTTCCTTCTGCGCCTGCTCCGGCGTCATCTGCGCGGGATCCGACGGTGCGTCCGACAGATACTGAGCAGCTTCGGCGCGAACGTCGGTGACGTCGACATTGGCGACGTCGGCAACCTTCGGGGCTGCTGCGCCGATGCCGGTGCCGGCTGCCGATGCGACCGAACCGACGGTGCGGAATGCGCCGCCGATGATGCCGCCGACGGCCGAGGTGAGCAGGTACATGGTGAGGATCAGGGTGACGCCCCAGACGACCAGGCCGTGGATCAGGCCGTCGAACCGGTCATGCACGCCGGCGCCGCGTGCTGCGGCATAGCCGCCTGCGCCCAGTGCGATGATCGTCGTGATAATCCAGTAGATCCCCGCGCCAATGCCGAAGCCGGTCGCGCCGGGGGTCGTGCCCTCGACCGGATCGACCAGGCTGAGGCCGATGCCGGTGCCGAGGATGCCGAGCACCAGCTGAATCGCGATGGCGATGACGACGCCGGCGAAGATTGCGCCCCACGAGATGCGGGTCGGGGTCTTCACGCGACGGAAGTCGTCCGTCGGCAGGACGCCGGGATTTACATGGTTAGCCATAATTCACTCCTGTTATTCACGAAATTCGAGGGACGGCGTCAGTTTTTGCCGTGCCTATCGATGGGTGTGTCGATCTGTTTGTCGGCCTTCGCGGTTCCGGCCTTCGAGGCTTTGCCAGCCTTGGAGGCTTCGTCGGCCTTGGCGTCGCGTGCGCCAGTTTCGCTTTCCTGCGAGCCGCGCTCTTCGATCGCGGGGTCGCCGATGATCTTGCCGATCGCCTCCTGGATGGAGCCCTTCGCCTGGCGGGTGCGGGCTTCGTCCTGGTCCGATTTGTCCTTGTCGCGCGTCATGCTGCGAGCTCCTTCGAGGGCGATTTTGTGTGGAGCGCGTGCGGGATGGAATCGCCGTCGAACCCCCGCGCGCGCGCCCAGGCGGCGGCGGCGTTGCGACGGTTGACGCCGATCTTCGAATAAATCCGCGCGACATGGTTGCGCACGGTGTTGCTGGAGACGTCGAGCGTGCGCGCGATCGACTTGTCGTCGAGCCCGCGACAGATCAGCGCCAGCACCTCGCGCTCGCGTTGCGTCAGTTCGTCGAGCCCGACGCCGACCGGCTCGGCGTTCGGCGTGCGGATCCGCGCAAGCTTTTCCATGATCGACCGGCTGAGCCAGCTCGTGTCCTTCATCACCGCCTCGATCGCGTTGACGAGTTCGCGCTCGGACGCTTTACGCGTGCTGATGTCGCGCATTGCCCACAGCACGCAGGCTTCGTCGTCGAGCTGGATCGGTTCGGTCGAGACGATGCAGTCGATGACGTCGCCGTCCTTCCCGCGGATGCGGACTTCGCGGTCGCGGATCGGTAGGCCGGCGTCGATGTCGGCCTCGATCGCATGGCGCAGCGCGGGCGTTTCCCACAGGTCGACGTCGCCGAGCGGGCGACCGATGATCTCCGCCGAGGAATAACCGGTGAGGCTGGTGAAAGCCTCGTTGACGTCGCACAGCCGGTGACCGTCGCGCGCGCCGATCGCGAGCGCGACGGGTGCGAGCGAGAAGGTCCGCATGAAGCGCTCCTCGCTATGACGCAGCTGCGTTTCGGCTTTCCGGCGCGGTTCGAGGTCGGCGAAGGTGAACAGCATGCACGGCTGCTCGCCCATGTCGATCGGCTGGCCAGCGACGATCACGAGCTTGGTCTCGCCGTCGGGCAGGCTGAGCTCCGCCTCCATCTGCGGGATGGTGCGGCCCTCGGCGAGGCGCTGCTTGCCGAGATCGCGCTTCTCGCCGCGTTCGAGGACGTCGATATCGTATACCGTGCGCGACAGGACGGCGTCGCGGTCGTGCCCGGTCATGTCGATGAAGCCCTGGTTGACCTTCACGAAACGGAGATCGCACAGCCGACAGATGACCGCTGGCGCCGGGTTGGCGTTGAACGACTGTTCGAAGCGATCCTCCGCCTCGAATTGTGCGGACACGTCCTGGATGATCATGACGAGGCATTCGGGCTCGTCCTCGTCGTTGGTCAGGACGAGGCTGCGCACCTGATGCACCCAGCGAGGTTCGTCCTCGCCGGCGACCGCGACCTCTACCACGACCTCCGAGAACGCCTCGCCCGAGACGACCCGTTCGATCGGGTAATCGGCGTCATTGAGCTTGTGGTTGTTCCGGTAGCGCAGCTGGAAACGCTGGCGGTAATCGTCGACCGTGGCACCAAGATCCTCAACCGAGTCGACCCCGTGCATCCCGAGTGCGGCCGTGTTGGCCCACAGGATGTCCTGGTCGGGATCGACGAGGATGACGCCTTCGTCCAACCCCGCGATGATCTGGCGCAGGTGGCGCAGATCGGGGGAGTCACGAAGCGACTTGAGGGGCGGCGCCACGGTCATGCGATCAGTCGCGCTGGCCGTGAACGAGCCATGCGAGGCCGTAGCCGACCGCAGCGGCGCCGAGCGCCCAGAGGACGGGCGCGTCCTTGGCCGATGCCTGCGCGGTCGAGGCCGCACGACGAGCGGCGTCGGCGGCACGATCGCCGGCTTCTCGCGCCTCGCTGCCGATCTTGTCGGCGAGTTCGGGGGCACCGTCGACGGCATCCTCGATCGCCGACTTGGCGCGGCCGTACAGGTTCTGCGCACCGCCGGCGACCTGGTCGACGACGCCGTCGACCTGCCAGTCGCGGCTGTTCACGGTATCGCCAACGGCCTTCTCGACCTTGCCGCCGACATAGCGGGCGCCGCCCTGGAATTCGTCCTTGTTCATGTCAGATCCTTACGTTTGGAATTGGGTGGAGAAGGCTCGGGTTACGGCAGCACGCCGCAGCCCGCGGCGGCCTTGCCGACTTCCAGCGCGATCTTCGGATCGCGGAGTTCGGAGGCGACGCGGATGAGATCGGACGGGGTGAGCACGCCGGGCGTGGTGTCGCCCTGACGGTACGCGGCGGCGGCTTTGCCGAGACGCTGCAGCTGACCGAGCGAGAGGTTCGCCTGAAGCCGACCGCCGACGCAATCTGAGCGCGACTGATCGAGCCCATAGCGCTGGAGCCCAGACGAAATGCGCGTCGCGGGCGCGGCGCAACCGGCAATGGACGCCAGCAGGGCCAAGGCCCCGGTGGCGGACGTCATGCGCTTCATGTGAGCAGCTCCAGTATCTTGCCGCACGCGGGGTATCGCGACGGGACTGGACGCATAAACCTAGCAGTAACTACTTGGTTCCTGGTAGTTTTGTGTAGGACTACTAGCTGTAATGTACCATATCAGGACGTCGCGCGCGCCGCATAGAGCCGCGCGAACCGCAGATGCAGCGACCGTGTGCTCGAATCCTCGGCGACTTCGGCGCGGCCTTCATGCCACTCGGCTCGACGCTGAAAATAGCTCGAATCGTCGCTATCGTCGGCGGGGAAGCGGGTGTCGTCTTGATCCGTCGTCATGGCATTGCCTTTGGTAACCTGCGCCTTCAGTACGAAATTGCAGGCGGCCGCGCGTGATCGGAAACGACTAGGCGATGCGGTAGTATGATCAGTCTGGCGTCAGGGGGCACGACGCTGCAGGGACGCCGCCGCGGCCGAGTTGGCCGGGCGACGATGCCGTCCTTATGTCGCCCTGGTTCGATCGATTACTTGGCCATTGCCGCGGACTGGTCGAGCGGGACGACCGGCAACCAGACCGCGCTCGCCGATGTTCCGCCGCGAACGATCGTGACCGTCGCCGCCTTATAGTCCGCTTTCTTGGCGAGGAAGATGTTCGGCACGAACGTCTGCGGGTTGCGGTCGTAGAGCGGGAACAGGCTCGACTGGACCTGGATCATGATCTTGTGGCCCGGCTGGAAGACGTGGTTCACGGTCGGGAGGCGGAACTTGTATTCCTGCACCTTGCCCGCCGGGATCGCCGTCGGCTTGGCGAAGCTCTGGCGATAGCGACCGCGGAAGATGTCGAGGCTGATCGGCAGCTCGTAGCCGCCCATCTTCGGATCGCTCGCGTTCTCCGCCGGGTAGACGTCGATCACCTTGACGACGAAATCGCCGTCGGTGCCGGTCGTCTTGGCAAAGATGTCGGCGATCGGCGCGCCCGACACGCGGACGGGCGTGGTCAGCGCCTCGGTGGTGTAGGTCATCACGTCGGGACGGCCATCGACGCCGCGCTGGTCACTGACGAGCCAATCGCCCCAGCGGCCGTCGCCGAAGTTCACCGGGCGCGGCAAATGCGGCACGGGCTTCGACGGATCGGAGACATAGCTGTCACCGCCGGTCGCCGCCTTGCCGAAGCCGAGCGCACCGCCCTCCTGCAGGTAGATCGGCTTGAGCGGCGATGTGCATCCCGTCTCGCACGCGAGCGGCCACGTTGCGAACTTGTCCCAGTGGTTCTCGCCGGTGTTGTAGATCGCCGCGGCGGGCAGCGTGACGGGCGCGCCATCCTTCAGGTACTGGTTGAAATAGGGGAGCAGCATGTCCTCGCGGAATTGCTGTGCGGTGTCGCCATTCCACTGGAACGGCCCGAGGCTGCGGCCTTCGCGGTTGATCTGGCTGTGGCGCCACGGACCCATCACGAGGTGGTTGTTGCCGAGCTTGCCCTTGGCTTTCAATGCCTCCCATGCGGTGATCGCGCCGTACATGTCCTCCTGGTCCCACAGGCCCTGTTCCCAGATCGTCGGCACGTTCGACGGGTTGGCGGCGAGCAGCTTGTCGAGCGCCTGGTCCTGCCAGAAGCCGTCATAGGCAGGGTGCGACACCATCCGCTGCCAATAGGGAAGCTGGTCGTAGCCGGACTTCTTCGCCCAGTCGCCGGCCGAGCCGACCTCGCGGAAATTCTCGTAATCGTCGTAGCCGCCGGTAGATGGCGCCTTGCCCGCGCCCTTGTAGCCGGTCTGGCTGCCGAGCCACGCGATGTTGGCGAGACGGAACGCGCCGTAATGGAACCAGTCGTCGCCCATCCAGCCGTCGATCATTGGGCTCTCGGGCGCGGCGACCTTCAGCGCGGGGTGTGGGGCGAGCAGCGCCATCGCGACCGTGAAGCCCTCGTAGGACGAGCCGATCATGCCAACGCGGCCGTTGCTCTCGGGGAGGTTCGCCTTGTTCACCAGCCAGTCGATCGTGTCGTACGCGTCGGTGACGTGATCGACCTTGGTCTGGTTGAGCGGGCCGATGACGGGGCGTGTGACGACGTATTCCCCCTCCGAGCCGTATTTGCCGCGGATGTCCTGATAGACGCGGATATAGCCCGCCTTCACGAACATCTCGTCGGCGAGCGGCAGCGTGGCGAGGATGCTCGCACTGTCCGAACGGTTCGCGCGACCCTTGGCGTTGTAGGGTGTGCGGGTGAGCACGATCGGCGCGTTTGCGACGCCCTTGGGATAGACGATGACGGTGTAGAGCTTCGTCCCGTCGCGCATCGGGATCATCACCTCGCGCTTCACGTAGTCCTGCGCGGCGGTCGGCGGCACGAACTTGGCGGGGATGTCGCCGCCGACCGGCGCGGTCTTGTCCTGCGCGATTGCAGTGGTGGCGAGGGCGATCGAGGCGAGCAGGACGAATTTGACAGACATGGCGAAGGGCTCCGGAAGCGTTGGGGCGAAGCTAGGCGCAACCGGGGCGCGGGGGCAATCGGTCTGACAGACTTTAGTGGCGCGGCATGGTCGACGGCGCGGTCGAGGACGAGAACGGCCGGGCCTTCGCGCCCTTGCCCCAGAGTTTGTTCGGTTTCGCGGCCATCACGAAGCGAAGCTCGCCGCCCTGGCGGATCTCATCGTCGCGCAGATAGCTGCGGGTGAGGGGCGTGCCGTTGAGCGTGACCGAGCGGATATAGGGGTTGGCGTCCGACAGATTGTCCGTCCGGATCGCGAACTGCTTGCCGCCCGGGAGCGCGAGCGTCGCCTGTGACAGGAACGGGCGGCCGATGACATATTCGTTCGATCCCGGCGCGACCGGGTAGAAGCCGAGCGCGGTGAAGACGAGCCATGCGGACATCTGGCCGAGATCGTCGTTGCCGCTCAGCCCCTCCGGTTTGGCGCCATATTGGCTCCGCACGATCTGGCCGAGCCGCTCCTGCGTCCGCCACGGTGCGCCGGCGTAATTGTAGAGATAGGCGACGTGGTGGCTCGGTTCGTTGCCGTGGATATATTGGCCGATCAGCCCGGCGATATCCTCCGCGTGGCTGTAATCGACCTTCGAATTGTCGAAGTCGAACATCGCGTCGAGTTTCCTGACGGTCTTCGCGTCGCCGCCGAGTAGACGGAACAAGCCCGCCTGATCCTGCGGCACGAACCAGCTATATTGCCACGCATTGCCCTCGGTATAATCGGAGCCGTAGTTGATCGCGGTCGGATCGAAGGGCGTGCGGAACGCGCCGTTCGCGAGCCTTGCGCGCAGCCAGCCGGACTTCGCATCGAAGCTGTTGCGCCAGTTGCCCGCGCGCTTCTCGAACCGCTCGGCGATCGCGGTCTTGCCCATCCGCCGCGCCATCCGCGCGATCGTCCAGTCGTCATAGGCGTATTCGACGGTCTTCGACGCGGCCTCCGGCTCCTTGTCGATCGGGACGTAGCCGCGCCGGATATACTCGCCGAGCCCGCCGTAGGAGGCGTGGTCGGCGCTCGCGACCATCGCCTGCAACGCGGCGTCCGCGTCGAAGCCGCGAATGCCCTTCATATACGCGTCGGCGATGACGGGGACGGCGTGATAGCCGATCATCGTCCACGTCTCGCGCCCGGCGAATTGCCAGACCGGAAGGATGTTATCGGGGCTGTGTTGCTGACTGGCGATCAGCGAGCGGACGATGTCGCTATTGGTCTTCTCGGGCTGGATCAGCGTCAGTAGCGGGTGTTCGGCGCGGAACGTGTCCCAGAGGGAAAAGGTCGATCGGACGGTGAAGCCATCGGCCTGATGCACCTGGTCGTCGGGTCCCCGGTAACGCCCGTCGCTGTCGCTCCACACGCTGGGGGCGAGCAGGCTGTGGTAAAGCGCAGTCGCGAAGATGCGGCGCATCGGTGCGGGCGCCTCGAACTTGACGGCGCCGAGTGCGGTATCCCAGTCGCCCTGCGTCCTGGCGCGCACGGTGTCGAAACCGCCGGGTTCGCTGTCGAGGTTGGCGAGCGCACCGGCTTCGTCGACACCGGAGATCCCGACCTTCACTTCTAGCGGAACGTCGAGCGGGCCGAAATCCAGCCGCGCCTCCAGCGCTTGGCCGAGCTTTTCCGCGAGCGCATCACTGCCGCGGCCTGGGCCCTGGAACCCCTTGTACGGGATATCCTTCTCGCGGTTGACGAGCGCGTGGCCGACCAGCGGCGCGGAGAACCGCATCGCGAAGTAGAGCTTTCGCCCGGGCGCCCAGCCGCGTGTCTCGCGGAAGCCGGTGAGCACGCCGTCGTCGCGCAGGTGCAGCCCCGACCACAGGATCTTGCCGGGGTAATTATAGAGTGACGACCGGAGATCGACGACGAGGTGCGCGGCCTTGCCCTTCGGGAAGCTGTAGCGATGCACGCCGATCCGGGTGCCCGCCGTCATCTCCGCGCGTACGCCGGGCCCGTCGAGCGTAACGGCATAATAGCCAGGCTTGGCGACTTCGCTGGCGTGGGAAAAGCGCGAGCGATAGCCGGGTGCGGCGGGCGTGCCGGGGTCCATCGACACGGCGTCGCCCGATACCGGCATGACGAGGATGTCGCCGAGATCGGAATGTCCCGCGCCCGAGAAATGCGTGTGGCTGAACCCCTCGATCGTCGGATCGTCGTAGCGATAGCCGGCAGCATGGCCGTAGCAGGTACGGATCACGCAGGAGGTATCGGTGTCCGGCGACAACTGGACCATGCCGAACGGCGCGACCGCGCCGGGGAAGGTGTGCCCTTCGCCGCCCGTGCCGATGAACGGATCGACCGCATCGCTCGGTTTGGCGATATCCTGCGCGAAGGCGGTGCCGGCGAGGATCGTGGTGAACAGTGCACCCGCGAGGCACGATCGTGTGAAGATGGACATCGAGGTCACCCGTTCGGAGGGAAATAGGCGGGGAGCTTGCCGGGTGCCAGGTGAACCATATCGCGCGCGTCCCCTCTATTCGTTCGGGTGCCAGACTGGCTTCATCGCCAGCTCTTGCGCAACCGCAGAAGTGGATTAGAACATCAAATTGGATAATTCAAACGAACAGTTTGGAAGCGGGGGGATGCGGAAGATGGTCTTCAGACCGGGCCGATGTGCCATGCGTTCACTGAACGCCAATAGTGTGCGCTTGCCAAGCCTTCGCAATCGCGGGATCACTTCGTCGCCAACGCTGACGTCGCTATGTTGCAGCGCAGTACGGCTTCGTCTTCTGTTCTCCAGCCTGGATGATCGGTCCGCATGACTCTTCAAACGCCGCCGCGTCTGTCGGGAACCAACCTCGAGCGCGCCGCCGACCACAACCAGCGCGTGACGCTGCATGCCATTCGCCTCGGCGGATCGCTGACGCGGATCGACCTTGCGAGGATCACCGGGCTGACCGGGCCGGCGATCGCCAACATCACGCGGCGGCTGTTGCAGGAAGGGATGATCGAGGAGGCGGGCCAGCGCCGCGGCGGGCGCGGCCAGCCGCCGACCAAGCTCGTCGTCCGGGCCGACGCGTGCTATTCGATCGGCGTCAATATCGACCGCGACCACATCACGATCGTGCTGGTCGATTTCCTCGCGCAGATCCTCGCGCGCAAGTCGATCGAGATCAGCTTTGCGCTGCCCGACGACGTCCGCGATCTCTTTCGGCGCTCGGTACGCCAGATGCTGAAAAGCGCGAAGGTCGATCCCGCCAAGCTGGTCGGCATCGGCGTGGCGCGACCCGACGACCTCGCGCTGGTCGCGATGCCGGGCCGTCCGGCCGCCTATGCGGCGTGGGACGGGATTGACATGGCGACGCTGTTCGACAAGCCGCTGTCGCTGCCGGTGTTCGTCGAGAACGATGCCGCCGCCGCCGCGATGGGCGAGATGCAGCTAGGCTTCGGACAGAATTACAGCAGTTTCTTCTACATCCTCGTGTCGTCGGGGCTGGGCGGCGGCTTCGTTGCGGATGGCGCGTATGTTCGCGGCACGCACGGGCGCAGCGGCGAGCTGGGGTTCATGGCGGCCGGCGGCGGCAAGCGGGGACGCGAGACCGTGCAGAAACTGGTATCGCTATCCGGACTCGCCGAGCATCTGGCGAATTCAGGTTTCGACATCGGGCAGGTTCTGCATCAGGCCGATTGGGCGCCGGATGTCGAGCTTTGCCTGGAGGAATGGGTCGAGAGGGCGGCGCACACGCTCTGCACGCCCCTCGACGCGATCAACTGCCTGATCGATCCGGCGGTAATCCTGATCGGCGGGCGCCTGCCGAGCCGGTTGGTTGAACGGGTCGCGGAGCGCGTCAACGCGTTGATCCGGGACGCGACCGATGCGCCCGCGATCGCGCCGGTCCGCCGTGCCGCGCTGTCGGAGGATGCGCCGGCGGTCGGTGCGGCGATCCTGCCGTTCAGTCATTTCCTGCTGCCCAAGGCCGCTGCGCTCTGGAAGGATTCCGGCGCGGCAGCCGACTGACGCCGGTAATCGGTTTCGGTACCGCTACCTTGGCATGTGAGGCCTCTGTGCGCTTGGCGTTCCGGAGTGCGGGCTGTTGTCCTCGTTTACGTACGAATACGCGACGGCAGGCGTGAATCCTCGCGGTGTCTTCCCCCAGACTATCGGCGCATCAAAGGGTATTCGCCGAGTTACGTCCGCAACGGTCCAAAACTAGCGCAACAATCTATTTGACAATTTGCTTTTACAATTGGCAAATAGACGGGTCGAGACTGCACGCCGACAGGATCCGATGCAACCGGACAGCCCAACCGAAAACGGGGGCAGGCGCGCTATTCGCAGGGGTAAGTGAGGGGGCGCAGGCATCCTCACGAGGAAGAGGAAAGTCTGATGACCGCAAGCATAGAATCATGCTCGATCGTGGCGCGTCGCCATCGTCCGTTGTCGTTCCTGTTGGCCACGGTCAGTCTTACTGCTGCGTTGGCCGGTGCCGCGCAGGCTCAACAGGCCGCGCCTTCCGCTATGCCTCCCCAGAGCGCGACGCCGTCCGACCAGGCGCAGCCCGCCTCGACTGCTACGGCGGAGTCCGGGCAAGCCGCGGGCGCGACACAGCCAGATGGGTCGGCGCAGGACACTGGCGACATCGTCGTTACCGGGTATCGGCGCTCGATCGAGAAGAGCCTTACCCAGAAGCGCGAGGCGAACGCGTTCGTCGACGTCATCACCGCCGAAGACGTCGGCAAGTTTCCCGACAAGAACGTCGCCGATGCGTTGCAGCGCGTGCCGGGCGTGGTCATCACCCGCGACGGCGGCGAAGGTAGCCGCGTCAGTATCCGCGGCCTTCAGTCGGGCCTGACGCTCACCTTGCTCAACGGCAATTTTCTGGCCGGCGCCGACAGTGGCGAGCCGCAGCGATCGTTCAACTACGTCCTGCTGCCGTCGACCTTCATCGCCAGTACCGAGGTCTATAAGTCGCCCGAAGCGCGGCTCGAAGAGGGCGGCGTCGGCGGCACGATCATCCTCAACACGCGGCGGCCGTTCGACGTGCCGGCGTGGTCGGGCTTCGTCTCCGCCGAGGGTACGTATTCGGACACGACCGAGAAGTACGAACCGCAGCTTGGCGGGCAGGTGTCTTGGAAGAACAAGGAGGAGACGTTCGGCCTGCTGGTCGGCGGCGTCTGGCAGAAGCGCACCAACCGCGAGCTGCGTAGTTCGTCCGAGAGCTGGCTGTGGTGGAGTGACCGCGACGCACAGGGCAACGTCCGGAAGCCAGCGACCGACGTCAACGGCAAGACATTCGAGAATAACGACGCGATTTCCTACTGGCCGGGCCAGGGCACGACCGCGCGCGATGGCACGCATTATTCGGGCTATTGGGCACCGCAGTCGGTCAACGCCGAAGTCTTCGACCAGGAGCGCGAGCGGTACGGGATCCAGGCGACCGCACAGTTCAAGCCGTTCGAGTCGGTCACGGTCACCGCGAACTATTTCCGGTTCGGCTATAGCAGCAACTTTACCTCTAACGTGTTGAAGATCCCGGAATGGGGTTACGACAATTTCTTCACCGGCGCGACGTTCGACAAGAGCGGCACGATCTTCCAGTCGGCCAATTTCGCGGTACCGGCGGCGGGAACGGGCTGCCTCGCGCGCCCGACCCCGTGCACGATGGAGACGCCGCAGATCGCCGGCACGTACAGTCGCGAGAAACAGGTTTCGAACACCTTCGAGACCGAGGTCAAATATAGCCAGGATCGCTTCGACGCCGTCCTGAAACTGGGCAAGACCAAGTCGAGCGGTGGCCCTTCGGTGCGCTTCAGCGTTGCCGCCAAGCCCCGCCTGACGACGCCCGGCCGGGAGCAGAACGGCAATCTGGTGAGCAACTGGAACATCTCTGACGGCATCGCCAATTTCGAGTTCTCGCCCGAACTGCAGAACAACATCCGCAACGGGATCGCGCAGATCGACGTGGGCTCGACCAACTCGAGCTTCGTCAACAGCGATCTCGGCCAGCGTTATGCGCAGCTCGACCTGACAAGGCGGTTCGACGGGTTCCTGAAGTCGGTGCAGATCGGCGGCAAGTGGCGCGACCTGAAGATCGGCCGCGAGACCGGCCGCAATGACTGGTATGCCGATCCGGCGACGTTGCTCCGTTATCAGGATACTGCCGCTGGCGCCGTCGCGCGGCCTGAATTCTTTTATGCGAACCAGATCGGCAACATCAACGGCGGCTTCAACGCGAACGTCGTGCCGGGCATCAATTTCGACGAATATCTGAAGTATCTGAATTCGACCTACGGCCAGGCGGTGCGGGTGTACGAACCCGACTTCGTCTATGCGCTGGGGGAGCGGGTCTTCGCCGGTTACGCGCAGGTGAACTTCGGGACCGGTGGTCTTCGCGGTAACGTCGGCCTCCGCATGGCGAACACGAAACAGTCGGGCAATACCTCCGACCGACTGCAATATCTCAACGACTATTGCGTCAACGGCCCCGGCGGGGCGGCCGATCCCAACCGTCCGCTCGGCCCCGATGGCAACTGCCAGGTGCTGCCGCTCAGCGTGCGCGAGACGATCGTCAACACGCGTGCCGACCAGTCGAAGACGTACACGGACTGGCTGCCGAGCTTCAACGTATCGTACGAAGTCACGCCTGGTCTCCTCGTTCGCGGCGCCGTCGCGAAGGTGATCGCCCGACCATCGTTCGAGAATCTGGGGTCGCAGCGGTCGTTGACGTTCCGCTCGGACGCCTATGCGTTCGATCGTGGCCAGTTCGGCGAGTTTGCCGGCTGGTCGGGCAGCGGCGGCAATTCGGACCTGAACCCGTTCTCGGCGTGGCAATATGATCTCGGCATCGAATGGTATTTCCACCGCGGTTCGGTGCTCGGCGCGACCTTCTTCCGCAAGGACGTGTCGGACTTCGTGGTGCCGTTGGTGCTCAACGTCACCCGCGACGTCAACGGAACGCAGCAGCTGATCCAGCCGTATTCGACGGTCGCAAACGGGTCGAACGCACGCTCGCAGGGTGTCGAGCTGTACGCGCAGCACACGCTGTCGTTCGGTCTCGGCGCGCAGGTCAACTTCACCTACAACGACACCTCGGTGGCGGACGTGACGCTCGACGGGCGGAAGGTCGGCTTGTCCGCGTTGGTCGGCAGCGCCAAGACGCAGGTCAACGCGTCGGTCTTCTATGAGCACGGCAAGGTGCTGATGCGCGCCTCGTACAACCGGCGCGGCGAAGTCGTCGGCGGGTTGCAGTCGGGCCTGAACGAATACACCGATCCCTATGCGCAAGTCGATCTCAACGCGGCCTATGCGCTGACCGACCGGTTGAACCTCACCGCCTCGGTGATCAACCTCACCAAGGCCGAGGAAAGCCGCCATCTCGGCAACGATACGAAGGACCGCTTCACCTACCGGAATTACTTCGGGCGGCGGGCCTATGTCGGCGTGTCGTTCAACTTCTGATGACCTGGTTTGATCGGCTTGTCTCTCGGGTGGCGCCTTCGCGGCGCTACCCTCCCTTTTCTCGCAGCGTCGCGTCACCGCATGTGGGCGAAACGCGCGGACGGCGCGGGGTTCGGATCGCGCTGACCGCGTCGGCGCTGATGATGTGCGGGTTGGCGAGTGCGTCGAACCCGATCGTTCCCGGCTGGTATGCCGACCCCGAGATCCGCGTGTTCGCCGGCCGCTACTGGATCTATCCGACCTATTCGGATCACTACGGCAAGCCCGACGTCACCAGTCGTTTCTCAGCCGCGCAGAAATTAGCGCGGCAACGCAAGACGGTGCGTCCGTCCTACGGCATGCAGACCTTCTTCAATGCGTTCTCGTCACCCGACCTGGTGCACTGGACCAAGCATGGCCACGTGTTCGACGTGCGGAACGCCGCCTGGGCGGCCTATGCGATCTGGGCGCCATCGGTGATTCAGGCGAACGGGCGCTATTACATGTTCTTCAGCGCGAACGACATCCAGAGCGATGCGGAGGTTGGCGGGATCGGCCTCGCGGTGAGCGAGCGGCCCGGTGGTCCGTTCAAGGACGCGATCGGCAAGCCGCTGGTCGGCGCGTTCCACAACGGCGCGCAACCGATCGACCCGTTCGCGTTTCGCGATCACGATGGCCAGGTCTATCTGTTCTACGGCGGCTGGAAGCATTGCAACGTCGTCCGGCTCAGCCCCGACCTCAAGCGCATCCTGCCGTTCGCCGATGGCTCGACCTACAAGGAAGTGACGCCACCCGGCTATGTCGAGGGCTCGTTCATGATCGAGCGCAAGGGCGTCTATTACCTGATGTGGTCGGAGGGCGGCTGGACCGGTCCGGACTATAGCGTCGCCTATGCGACCGGGCCGGGACCGACCGGTCCGTTCACGCCGCGCGGCAAGATCCTGTCACAGGACCTGCGCATCGCGCGCGGGGCGGGGCATCACTCGGTGGTCAACGTGCCGGGTACCGACGACTGGTACATCGCGTATCACCGCCGCCCGCTCGACACCGATCGCGGCGAACACCGCCAGATCGCGATCGACAGGATGGTCTTTGCCGCCGATGGTCGGATCGAGCCGGTGGTGATGACCGATGCGGGCGTGAAGCCGCGACCGATCGGCGTGCAGAAGCCGACACGAAATTCAGGGAGAGCGATGTGAGAAACAGGGTGATCGCCAATTTGCGCGGCACGGTAGCGGCGGTCGCGTCGCTCGCTCTCGTCGCGCCCGCGCCGACACTGGCCCAGACTAGGGCTCCGACGGCCGCCGCGTCGGCCAACGGCGCGATGCAGCCGCAAGACCAGCCTTCGGTCGATCTGGTCAACCCGCTGATGGGGACCGATTCCGACTACACCTTGTCCTATGGCAATACCTATCCCGCGGTGGCTGTGCCGTGGGGGATGAACTTCTGGACGCCGGTCACCGGCAAGACCAACAGCGGCTGGGGCTACACCTATGACGCGAACAAGATCAACGGCATCAAGCAGACGCACCAGCCCAGTCCCTGGATGAACGACTACGCTGCGTTCTCGCTGATGGCGACGACCGGTGCGCTGAAGGTGAAGGAGGACGAGCGCGCGTCCTGGTACAGCCACAAGGCGGAGGACAGTCGGCCGTACAGCTACAAGGTCTATCTCGCCGATTACGACGTGACCGCGGAGGTCGCGCCGACCAACCGCGCCGCGCAGTTCCGATTCACCTTCCCGCAGAGCAACGACGCGCACATCATCCTCGACGGCTATGCCGGCGGCTCAATGGTCTCGATCGACAAGGTCAAGCGGCGCATCACCGGCTATGTCCGCAACAACCACGGCGGCGTGCCGGACAATTTCCACAATTACTTCGTCGCCGAATTCGACCACGACTTCACCGTCAGCCAGACCTGGGACGGCAAGGGCCAGGTCAGCGCGACGCCGACCCGCGAGGGCGATCATGTCGGCGCGGTCGTCAGCTTCAAGACGCGCAAGGGCGAGCAGGTCGGCGTCAAGGTCGCGTCGTCGTTCATCAGCCTGGAACAAGCCGAGCGCAATCTGCGCGGCGAGATCGGCGGCGACGGGTTCGAGCAGACCAAGACCAAGGCGAAGGCGATCTGGCAGCGCGAGTTCGACCGCGTCCAGGTTACCGATCCCAACCTCGACAACCGCCGCATCTTCTATTCCGCGCTGTACCGCATGCTGCAGTTCCCGCGGATGTTCCACGAGGTCGATGCCAAGGGCCAGACCGTCCACTACAGCCCGTATGACGGCAAGGTGCACCCGGGCTTCCTCTATACCGACAACGGTTTCTGGGACACGTGGCGCGCGGTCTTCCCATTCTTCGCGCTGATGTATCCCGAGCGCGACAGCGAGATCATGCAGGGGCTGGTCAACACCTACAAGGAGTCCGGCTGGCTGTCCGAATGGGCCAGCCCCGGCCACCGCGACGTGATGATCGGATCGAACTCGGCGAACCTGATCGCCGACGCGTATCTGAACGGCGTGCGTGGGTTCGACGTCGAGACCTTGTACGAGGCAATGGTTAAGAACGCGACGACATCGCAGGGCCGCCCGGTCGACAAGAAGGGCAAGGTCGTCGGCGCGGTCGGGCGCGAGGGCGTCGAATACTACAACCGCCTCGGCTATGTGCCCTATGACGTCGGCATCAACGAGAATGCCGCGCGTACGCTCGAATACGCCACCGCGGACTTCTCGATCTCGCGGCTTGCGGCGGCACTCGGCAAGACCGAGGATGCGAAGCTCTACGCCACCCGCGCGCAGAATTACCGTAAGCTCTACGACACGCAGAGCGGCTGGATGCGCGGTCGTAACAAGAACGGCAGCTGGTCGACGCCGTTCAGCCCGTACAAATGGGGCGATGCCTTCACCGAGGGCAATGCGCTGCATTACAGCTGGTCGGTGATGCAGGACGTGCAGGGGCTGGCCGACCTGATGGGTGGGCGCGAAGCGTTCGTGAAGCGGCTCGATTCGATCTTCACCACGCCGCCGATCTTCGACGACAGCTATTACGGGCAGACCATCCACGAGATCCGCGAGATGCAGATCGTCGACATGGGGCAATATGCGCACGGCAACCAGCCGATCCAGCACATGACCTATCTCTACGACTGGGCGGGCGCACCGTGGAAGACGCAATATCACGTCCGCGACGTGATGAAGAAGCTCTACTCGCCCGCGCCCGACGGCTATCCCGGTGACGAGGACAACGGCCAGACCTCGGCATGGTACGTGTTCTCCGCGCTCGGCTTCTACCCGGTCACGCCTGCGGTCGGGCAATATGCGATCGGCAGCCCGCTGTTCCAGACCGTGAAGCTGACGATGCCGGGCGGCAAGATCCTGACGATCGAGGCGGCGAACAACGGCCCCGGCAATGTCTACATCCAGTCGGCGAGCTTCAACGGCACCCCGCACGACAAGCCCTGGCTGACGCGCGCGGCGTTGCAGCAGGGCGGCACGCTGCGGTTCGTGATGGGGCCGACGCCGAACACCGCCTGGGGATCGGCAAAGGCGGATGCGCCGTTCTCAATGAGCGCACCGGTGGCGGGACGTTGACCATGGAGACCGGAATGCGCCTTCGTCGACGCGACGTCATGACGGGTGCCGCCGCGTTGGCCGTCACCGCGAGCGTGCCGCGCGCCGCCGCCGCCGCCGCACCACGCGTGAGCAAGCGACCGCCACGCGGCCAGCGCCGCTTCGTCAGCCCCGCGGTCGAGGCCGAGATCGCGCGCGTGAAGGCGAAGATCGCCGACCCCGAACTCGCCTGGCTGTTCGAGAATTGCTATCCCAACACGCTCGACACCACGGTCAAGATCGGCACGGTCGATGGCAAACCCGGGGGCAAGCCTGACGCGTTCGTCATCACCGGCGATATCGAGGCGCTGTGGCTGCGCGACAGTTCGGCGCAGATGCAGACCTATGTGCACCTCGCGCCGAAGGATGCCGGCCTGCGCCGTGTCTTCACCGGGCTGATCGCGCGGCAGGCGCGGTGCATCCTGATCGACCCTTATGCCAACGCGTTCATGGAGGATCCGACCGCCAAGTCGAACCTCGGCGCGCGGACCGACCAGACCGACATGAAGCCGGGCGTCGCCGAGCGGAAGTGGGAGATCGATTCGCTCTGCTACCCGTTGCGGCTCGCGCACGGCTATTGGACCGCGACGCGCGACAAGACGCCGTTCGACGATCTGTGGGCGAAGGCGATGCGCCGCGCGGTCGCGACTTTCCGCGAACAGCAGCGCAAGGACGGCAAGGGCCCGTATCATTTCCAGCGCCTGAACGTCTCGCCGACCGAGACGCTGATGTTCGAGGGCTACGGCGCCCCGACGCGGAAGGTCGGCCTGATCCATTCGATGTTCCGCCCGTCGGACGATGCGTGCCTCTATCCGTTCCTGATCCCGTCGAACCTGTTCGCGGTGTCGGCGTTGCGCATGCTGGCGACGGTCCAGCGCGAGGCGCGCGGCGATATGGCGGGCGCGACCGACAGCGAGGCGCTGGCGACCGAGGTCGAGGCGGCGTTGCGCAAGCATGGCAGGATGCCGGACGGGCAGGGCGGCGAGGTCTGGGCGTATGAGGTCGATGGCTTCGGCAACGCGATCTTCATGGACGACGCCAACGTGCCGAGCCTGTCGGGCCTGCCGCTGCTCGGCGCGGCGGATCGCAGCGACCCGCTGTTCCGCCGCACCGCCGCGCTCGCGTGGAGCGATCGCAACCCGTATTTCTTCACCGGCACCGCCGCGCGCGGGATCGGCGGCCCGCATATCGGGCTCGACATGATCTGGCCGATGTCGATCATCACGCACGCGTTGAACAGCGACGACGACTCCGTGATCCGCCAGTGCCTCGCATGGCTGAAGACCACGCACGGCGGCACGGGGTTCATGCACGAATCCTTCCACAAGGACGATCCGGCCAAGTTCACGCGCAGCTGGTTCGCCTGGGCCAATGGATTGTTCGGCGAGCTGATCCTCGACCTCGAGCGCCGCAAGCCTGCCTTGCTGGCCGCCCGCTACTGATATGAATTCCGGGAGATACACATGACCACCGCCAACCGCCGCCAGGTGCTCGCCGGCACCGGGCTCGCGGGCCTCGCCGCCGCGTTGCCCGTCACCAATGCCGCGGCCGCGCAGGCGCCGGTCGCGGGCAAGCCAGACCTGTTCGTCGGTACCGGCGGGCACGGCCATACCTATCCCGGTCCATCGCTGCCGTTCGGGATGGTCCAGCTTGGCCCCGACACCGACAACAGCCGCTGGGACGCGTGCTCGGGCTATCACCAGGACGATGGCTCGATCATGGGCTTCAGTCACACGCATCTGTCGGGCACCGGGATCGGCGACATGCTCGACGTGCTGGTCGTGCCGACGCGCGGACCGTTGCAGCTGAAACCCGGCGCGCTCGGCAAACCCGAACAGGGGTATCGCCAGCGTTTTACCGACGAGCTAGCAGAACCCGGCTATTACCGCGTGAAGCTCGAATCGGGCGTGCTCGCGGAACTGACCGTGACGGAGCGGACCGGCCACCACCGCTACAGCTTCCCGCAAGGGCCGGGGCACATACTGGTCGACTTCGCGCACATGATCCTCGATGTCTGGGACAAGGGGACGTTGATCGACGAGGCATCGCTGGCAATCTCCCCCGACGGGATGCTGACGGGCAGCCGCCGCGTCCACCGCTGGGCGAAGGGCCGGCGCATCCATTTCGCGATCCAGCTCTCGCGCAAACCCGACCGCGTCCAGTTCTTCGGCGACGACGACGCGGCTGCACCCGCGGGCGCTAAGGGCGTCACCGGCAACCGCCTGAAGGTCGCGTTGTTCTTCGACCAGGCGGGCGGCGCGCCGATCCTGATCAAGACCGGCATCTCCGCGGTCGACGTCGCCGGCGCCAAGGCTGCGCTCGACGGCGAGGCGGCAGGGTGGCAGTTCGACGCGCTGCGGCGCTCGGCGGCGCGCACGTGGCAGGCCGAACTCGACCGCGTCCGCGTCGATGGCGGCACGCCCGAACAGCGCACGATCATGGCAAGCGCGCTGTACCACGCGTTCCTGTCGCCAACGCTCTTCACCGACCGCGACGGCCGCTATGTCGGGCTCGACCGCAAGGTGCACCAGACGACCGCCGCCGAACCCGCGTTCAGCACCTATTCGATGTGGGACACCTACCGCGCGCTGCATCCGCTATTGACCCTCGTCCAGCCCGACAAGGCGGCGCAGTTCACGCGGGACCTCGTCCGCCAGACCGTGCAGAGCCCGACCGGATCGCCGGTTTGGCCGCTGCAGGGCGTCGAGACCGCGTGCATGATCGGCTGGCATTCGGTGTCGGTGCTCGCCGAAGCCTGCGCCAAGGGGATCAAGGCGGATTACGCCGCGGCGTGGCCGCAGATCCGCAGCCGTGCGTTCGATCGCAGCTTTCCGGACGTCGACAGCACGCTTGGCCGCGGCTTCTATTACGACCTCGGTTTCGTGCCTGCGGACAAGACCTGGGAGTCGGTCAGCCGCACGCAGGAATATGCCTATGACGACTGGGCGATGGCGGTGCTCGCCGACGCGGCTGGCGCTAAGGCCGACGCCGCCGCACTGCGCAAGCGCAGCCTCAACTACCGCAACGTCATCGACCCCAGGATCGGCTTCGCCCGGCCGCGCTTCGCCGATGGCAGCTGGTGGGCCGATTACGATCCGATCCAACTTGGCCACAATCCCGAGAAACAGCGCGACTATACCGAGGCGAACGGGTGGCAGGCGACGTTCCTCAACCAGCACGACGTCTATGGCCTGATCGGTTTGTTTGGCGGCGATGCGGGGTTCGTGACGAAGCTCGATGCGCTGTTCACCGCGCCGTCGACGCTCCCCAAGAATGCGCCGCCCGACATCACCGGGCTGGTCGGGCAATATGCGCACGGCAACGAGCCGGACCAGCACGCCGCCTATCTCTACGCCTATGCGGGCGCGCCGTGGAAGACGCAGGCGATGGTCCGTCGCCTGCTGACCGAGATGTACAAGGCCGAGCCAGACGGCGTCATCGGCAACGACGATTGCGGCCAGATGAGCGCGTGGTTCATCCTGTCGGCGCTCGGCTTCTACCCGGTCGACCCGGTCAGCGGAGTTTATGTCTTCGGCTCGCCGCTGTTCGACACGGCACAGGTCGATCTCGGCCAGGGACGCACGTTGCGCGTCGTCGCGAAGGGCAACGCGCCGGCCAGCCCCTATGTCCAGTCGGTCCGCTGGAACGGCAAGCCCTGGTCACGGAACTGGATCGCCCACGCTGACATCGCGCGCGGTGGCGAACTGGAATTCACGATGGGACCGAAGCCGTCGTCGTTCGGCACGGCCAAGGCCGACCGCCCGCCGTCGTTCGAGCCTAAGCGGCGATAGATAAAAAGACGCCTCGGGAACGACGTTCCCGAGGCGCTGAACCGTTCGCCGACAAGGGGGGGAGCCGACGAACACCCCCTCGCTAAGACGCGGGTGGGGACAAGGACGGGGGCGCATCCGCAACGGCGCTCCCCCAATTCGGATTGGGTCTGGCTCCCATGATCAACTCCAGCCGGGCGCCATCCTTGACGTCAGCGTGGCTGAACCAGGACTTCGTCCACGGCTTGCCGTTCAGCGTCGCCGACTGGATGTAGATGTTGGTCGGCGAGTTGCCGCGGGCGACGATCTCCAGCGTCCGGCCGTTGCCGAGACGGAGCGCGACCTCGTCGAACACCGGACTGCCCAGGACATAGACGTCGCTCGACGGATCGACCGGATAGAAGCCCATCGCGCTCAGCGCATACCAGGACGACGTCGCGCCCTGGTCGTCCATCCCGGGATAGCCATAACCCGACGCATCGCTGCCATAGAGCGTGTCGAGGATACGCCGCGTCAGCGCCTGCGTCTTCCACGGCTGGCCGCTCCACACATAGAGGTACGGCGCGTGCTGGTCGGGCTGGTTGCCCTGCACGTACTGGCCGATCATCCCGGTGCAATCGCGGCAGATACCGGTCGGCGTATAGGGCGTCGCGAAGAACCGATCGAGTTTCGCGTCGAACCGCGCGCGACCACCCAACGCAGCAGCCAGCCCCTGCACGTCGTGCGGGACCAGCCACAGGGTCGACCAGCCCGACGCCTCCTTCATCATGTAATTGTAATACGGCTCCTGCGGATCGAACGGCGCGATCCACGTGCCGTCGGCGGTGCGGCCCCGGACGAAGCCGATCGACGGATCGAACACGTTGCGCCAGTTGGACCCGCGCGTGCGGAACAGCTTTGCGTCGTCGGTCTTGCCGAGCCGCTCGGCGAAGTCTGCCATCGCATGGTCGTCCCACGCATATTCCAGCGTCGTCGCCGCGCCGGCCTTGCCGCCAGCATAGGGCGGGCTGGGATTGCCCGGCGGAATCTCGTCCGCGATCCAGCCGTTGCGCTGATATTCCGCCAGATAGCCGCGCGGGCCCTTCGGATCGACCGCGTTGCGCCGGAGGAACGCGTACGCCGCGGCATAATCGAACGCGATGCCGCGCTTCCACGCGCCGAGATACAGGAACACCGCGTTGTCGCCGTGGAACGAGGTGTTCATGTACCCCCGCTCGCGCGCCATATCGAGTTCGGAGCGCATCACGTTCTGGACCAGCGCTGGCTCCATCAGCTCGAGCAGCACGATCTGGTTGCGCCCGGTATCCCAGAACGGCACCGGCCCGTACCGGTCATAGGTGGCCGTCTGGATCTTGCCGTTGGTATCGGTGAAGCGCTCGCCCTTGTGCGCCAGCAAACGCGGGCTGGCGAAGGACTGGAAGAGCGTCGAGTAGAACAGCATCCGCTGTTTCGGCGTACCGCCCTTCACCTGCACGCGGTTCAGCAACGCGGCCCATGTGTTCGCCGCGGCCTGGTGGACGCCCTCGAAATTCCACCCCGGCTGTTCCTGTCGCAGGCGTCGTTCGGCGTCAGCAAAGCTCTGGCCGTGCGCGATCTTCACCAGCACCGTCTCATCCTGGCGGGTGGTGAAATTCAGATAGGTGCCGGCGAAGCTGCCGGTGATCGTGCGCGATGCGGGGACGACGTCCTTGTCGCCGATGCCGTAGCCGCGGCTGGTGCCGGGCGACTTGCGGAACGTGCCATAGCCGCTGAACGGCTTGGAGAATTGCGCGACGAAATAGCGGCCGTCGCGCGCATCGTCGTCGCCGCGCTCGGCGGCGATACCCCGCACCTGGTTGTTGCCGACGACCTCGACCTCGCCGCCGCGGCCGGGCAGGTTGAGGATCAGGTGCGATCGCTCGCTGGCCGGAAAAGTGAACCGCATCAGGCTGGTCCACTGCGTCGCGGTCAGTTCCGCCCGAGTCCGGAAGGTGTCGAGATAGACCGAATAATAGCCCGGTCGCGCGACTTCCTTCGCCTTGTCGTAATAGGCCTGGGTATAGGCGGGAGGCACCGTCCAGTCGCCGACCACCGGCATGATGATCGGTCGCGCGCGCGCGCCATAGGATGGCCCGCCGCCACCGGTGAAGCCGATCATTGTCGGGCTTGGATAATGATAGGGCGTCGCGACCCCGGTCGGATAGGTCGCCTCGACGTTGACGTTGACCGGCGCCGCCTCGACCGAGCTGTTGGGCAGTCGCGCACCGGGCGAGGTGATCCCCGAATAGACCGGTTCGCCGGGCGGCGGCGCGTTGCCGATCAGTTCGGGACGATCGAGCGGCGCGGTACCGACCAGGGGGTTGGCTTCCTCGACCGGCGACTTGATCGATTGCTGGCCATGGACCGAACTCAACGGCGTCAGCAACAGCATCGTGGTCGCCGCCAAAGTCCCCGCCAAAGCCGATGGACGATGCGCACGCGCGGGAGAGGCAGGGCGTATGGTGTCCGGCACGGTGCAATCCTCCTCCGCCGCCGGGTCTCTGTACGAACCGCGTGCTGCACCCCGATACTTTATTAAACTAATTTGATTGTCAATAAGGACAGGAGCCCTGGTGCAAGTTCGGTGTCCGGTTCGCGGTCTGGTTTACGCGCGTCGTCGCTGCGCCGGGTCAGTTTGCGCCGTGTCTCGTCGGCGGCGCCGTACTGCTTCGCACGATGAGTTCGTGCTGCAGCGTGACTTGTCGGGACGTGCTGTCGATGCCGCGAAGGATGTCGACGAGCAGATCGACGGTGCGGCGACCGATCATGCCCTTGGGCTGCGCGATCGTCGTTAGCGGCGGCTGGAAATAGCGCGCGAGGGGAAGATCGTCGAAGCCGATCACCGAGACGTCCTTCGGGCATTTGAGCCCTGCGTCGCCGATCACGCTGAGTGCGCCCATCGCCATCTCGTCGCTGAAGCAGAAGATCGCGGTGACGTCGTTGTCGATCAGGTCGCGCGTGTGGCCGATGGCCGAGCCGGCGGAATAGTCGCCGATCCGGATGGAGAGACTGTCGCGCAGCCCAGCGCGGGTCATGGCGTCGATTGCGCCGGCGAGGCGGTCGCGGCTGATCGGGCTGATCTCCGGGCCGGTGATCACGCCGATCCTGCGGTGGCCAAGGTCGATCAAATGCTCGATCGCGTCGACGCTCGCCGCGGCATTGTCGATATGGACGCTGGGGACGCCGAGGTCGGGGCTGTATTCGCAACCGTTGACGATCGGTGCGGCGGTGCCTTTGCGCGCCAGCAGCGGCGCGAGGCTGGCGGGCAGGCGGTGGCCGAGGAAGATTAGCCCGTCGACCTCTCGGCGCGAGAGCATGTCGGCATATTGGTCCTCGACTTCCGGATCGTGCCGCGTGTCGCCGACCACGACCGAATAGCCGGCGTCACGTGCGGCTTCTTCGGCGCCACGGATGACGCTGGCGAAAAACGCGTTGGAGATGTCGGGGACGGTCAGCAGGATCTTGGCGGCGCGCAACGTCCGCAAGCTGCGTGCGGCGACGTTGGGCGTGTAGCCGGACTCGCGAACGACCTCCAGGACGCGTCGCCGCGTTTCCTCGGACACCTGTTCGGGGCGGCTGAGAACGCGCGAAACCGTGGCGGTCGAGACGCCTGCGAGAGCGGCCACTTCGATGATCGTCGGCATAAGGCCGTCATGTATCCGGTCGTCGGCACTGTCGATCTATATCCGATGTAATCCTTTACATTCGATTGGAGGCTCCGTAGCTTCATGTCCGACAAGCAGTAAAACTGCGATCGGAGAGGTGGCGAATGGCCGTTGCGGACACTGCACAATATCCAAAAAGCATGGCCCAGTCGGGTGGTCTGCTGACAGGTCGCTTGAGCGCGATGATGTTCATGCAGTTCTTCGTATGGGGCGCCTGGACCGTCACGCTCGGCCTCGTGATGCAGACCGTCGGGATCGGCAACCTTATCGGCAACGCCTTCTCGGTCGGGCCGATCGCGTCGATCGTCGGCTCGTTCCTGCTCGGCATGGCGGCGGCGCGGTACGTCAGCCCACGGATGCTGATGGTCATCCTGCATCTGGTCGGCGGGGTGCTGTTGTTCGTACTGCCGTCGCTGGTGACACCGGAGAATGGCGGGACCTTCGTCTGGCTACTGCTCTGCTACATGATCCTCTACATGCCGACGGTCGGCCTCGCGAACACGATCGCGCTGAAGAGCTTTGGCGAGCGGACCGACAAGTTCCCGTTCGTCCGTGCGTTCGGCACGCTCGGGTGGATCACGGCGGGGTTGATCATCGGTTGGGCGGGGCTGTCGGCGAGCCCCGAGATCTTCCGCGTCGCGGCGGTCGTCTCGATCGCGCTGGGGCTCTACAGCTTCACCTTGCCGAACGTCACTGCGGACGCGCCGCGCGACGAGAGTGTGCTCCGGCAGGTGTTCTGCGTCGAGGCGTTCGGGTTGCTCAAGCAGCGCTCGTTCCTGATCTTCATGACCTGCGCGACGCTGATCTCGATCCCGCTGGCGATGTATTACGCCTATGCCTCGCCCTATGTCGGCGCGACCGGGATCAGCAACGTCGGCGGCACGCTCGCGATCGGGCAGATGTCCGAACTCGTCTTCATGTTCTCGATGCCGTGGCTGTACCGCCGGTTCGGCGTGAAGCCGCTGCTGCTCGTCGGCATGGCGGCATGGGCGCTGCGCTATGCCTTGTTCGCGATCGGCGATGGCGGATCGTCACTGTGGGCGGTGTATCTCGGCGTCGCGCTGCACGGCGTGTGCTATGATTTCTTCTTCGTCGCCGGCGCGATCTACACCGGCACGATCGCCACGCCGAAAGGGGTGAACGCGCAGGCGCAGGGCATGCTGACGCTGTTTACCTACGGCGTCGGCATGCTGCTCGGATCGCAGATCGGCGCGCTGTTGTATGCGCAATTGCCCACATCGCCGACCATCGCCGACTGGCAGCATATGTGGTGGTATCCCGCCATTGCCGCGGCCGTGATCGCGCTGCTGTTCCAGTTCACGTTCCGCGACGACACCAGGAAGATCACAGCATGACCGGCGTGAAGGGCCCCGGGATATTCCTCGCCCAGTTCCTTGGCGAAGAAGCGCCGTTCGACACGCTCGACGGTCTGGCGGAATGGGCGGCGGGGCTCGGCTATGTCGGCGTCCAGATCCCCTGCAACGCGCAACTGATCGACCTGAAGCTCGCCGCCGAGAGCAAGACCTATTGCGACGACCTCCGGGGTAGCCTTGCCAAGCACGGCATCGAAGTCACCGAGCTGTCGACGCATCTGCAAGGCCAGCTCGTCGCGGTGCACCCGGCGTACGACACGCTGTTCGACGGCTTCGCGCCCCCCGAGGTCCACGGCAAACCTGCCGAGCGCCAGCTGTGGGCGGTCGAACAGGTCAAGCTCGCCGCGCGCGCCAGCGCCAATCTGGGCCTGTCCGCGCATGCCACCTTCTCTGGCGCACTGGCTTGGCCGTACGTCTATCCATGGCCGCAACGGCCCGCCGGGCTGATCGAGGAAGCGTTCGCCGAACTCGCGCGGCGCTGGACTCCGATCCTCGACGTGTTCGAAGAGGTGGGCGTCGATTGCGCGTTCGAGGTCCATCCGGGCGAGGACGTCCATGACGGCGCGACCTGGGAGCGGTTCCTGGCGGCCGTCGACAACCATCCGCGTGCACGGCTGTTGTTCGATCCGTCGCATTTCGTGTTGCAGCAGCTCGACTATCTCGACTTCATCGACCGCTATCACGACCGGATCTCTTGCTTCCACGTCAAGGATGCCGAGTTCAATCCGAACGGGCGCACCGGCGTCTATGGCGGCTACGAGAACTGGGTCGACCGCGCCGGCCGGTTCCGTTCGCTCGGCGACGGGCAGGTCGATTTCTCCGCGATCTTCAGCAAGATGGCGCAATATGGCTATGAGGGTTGGGCGGTGCTTGAGTGGGAGTGCGCGCTGAAAAGGTCCGACGACGGAGCCTGCGAAGGCGCGCCGTTCATCCGCGACCACATCATCCGCAAGACCGAGCGCTCGTTCGACGATTTCGCCGCCAGCGGCGTCGACCGCACCGCGATCCGCACGCTGCTCGGGCTGCTTGAGGAGCGGCCGTGACCCGGCTTCGTCTCGGCATGGCTGGTGGTGGGGAGGGCGCGTTCATCGGCGCGGTCCATCGGATGGCGGTTGCGCTCGACGGCGACTGGGAGTTGGTCGCGGGCGCGTTCAGCACCGATGGCGGGCGGAATACGCGGACCGGCGACGTGCTTGGGCTCGATCCGGCGCGCGTGTATCCGTCGCTCGACGCGTTGATCGCGAACGAACGCGCATTGCCCGCGGACGAGCGCATTGAGGCGCTCGCGATCGTCACGCCGAACCATTTGCACGCGCCCATGGCGATCGCCGCGCTCGACGCCGGCTTCCACGTGTTCTGCGAAAAGCCGATGGCGATGAGCGTCGTCGAGGCGCAAGCGATCGCCGCCGCGGCCAAGGCCAGCGGTCGCCATTTCGCGCTGGCGTTCACCTACAGCGGCTATCCGCTGGTCGAAGAGGCGCGCGCTCGGGTCGAACGCGGTGATCTCGGCGCGATCCGTCTGGTCCAGGTCGAATATCTGCAAGGCTGGCTCAGCCAATCGATCGACACCGGCGGCAACAAGCAGGCCGAATGGCGCACCGATCCCGCCCGCGCGGGGCTCGGCGGCTGCCTCGGCGACATCGGCACGCACGCGTTCCAGATTGCCGAGCATGTCTCCGGCCTGTCGGTGCAATCAGTCTCGGCGGATCTCACCACGCATGTCGAGGGCCGGCGGCTCGACGACGACGTCAGCGCATTGCTCCGTTTCGAGGGCGGCGCGCGCGGCGTGCTCAAGGCGAGCCAGGTCGCGGCGGGCGAAGAGAACGGGCTGCGGTTGCGCATCCACGGCGAACGCGGCGGGCTCGACTGGTCGCAGTTGGAGCCGAACACGCTGACGCTGCGCTGGCTCGACCGCCCGGCCGAGATCGTGCGGACCGGCGGCCCCGGCATGCTCGACGCCACCGCCACGGTGGTGCGGACTCCGGCGGGGCATCCCGAGGGCTATATCGAAGCCTTCGCCAACCTCTACCGCGCATTCGCCTCAGCGATCCGCGGCAATGGCAACGACCGTTGGTTTCCAGGCGTGACCGATGGACTGCGGACGATGCGCTTCATCGAAGCGGTGATCGCCAACGCCGCGTCGGACCAGAAATGGACTTCAGTAAATCCGGGAGAGAATGAATGAAGTTGCTCATAGCCTTGGTCGCGGGAAGCATCGCGGCGGTTGCGGCGGTCACGATATCCGTGCCGACCACCGCGCAATCGACTGCAGCCTCGCCCCCGGCGTTCGCCGCCTGCCGCGCCTGTCACACCGTCGTGAAGGGCGGCCGCAACGGCATTGGCCCGAACCTGTACGGCGTGGTCGGCCGTGCCGCCGCCGCGACACCCGGCTTCAACTATTCGGCTGCGATGAAGGCGTCGAGGCTGCGCTGGGACGAGCAGACGCTGAACGAATATCTCGCGGCCCCCCAGAAGAAGGTGCCGGGCACGCGGATGCCGATCGCGACGCCCGATGCCGCCAAGCGCGCTGTGATCATCGCGTACCTCAAGGCGGAGGGCGCGAAGTGATCGCGCCGCGCGCATGACGCTCTCGCGCCGTACCTTGCTCGCCGCCGGTGCGGCGGCATCGCTGGTCCCCGCCGGGATCGCCGCCCAGCGCCGCGGCAGCAATGCCGCACGGTTCTCGCTCGGCTACGCGCCGCACGAGGGCAGCTTCGCCAGTCGCGGGGGACGGATTGAGCAGATCGCCTACGCCGCCGACCAGGGCTTCACCGCCTGGGAGGATAATGAGGCCGCAACGCGGTCGGTGGCCGAGCAGGAGCAGATGGCCAAGGCTTTGGCGCAACGCGGCATGACGATGGGCGTGTTCGTCGCCAGCATGCCCAAATGGGCGAAGTCGCGGCCGCTCCTCGGCGCTAACGACGGCGCCGAGCGCGAGGCGTTCCTCGCCGATATCCGCGCCTCGCTCGACGTCGCCAAGCGATTGAACGCGAAGCGGATGACCGTCGTCACCGGCTTCATGGACCCGAAGGTACCGGTCGATATCCAGACCGCCCGCGTGATCGACGTGATGCGCCGCGCGGGCGACATCGTCGCGCCATCGGGCACGGCGATGGTGATGGAGCCGCTCAACACGCGGACCAACCATCCCGGCGTCTATATGCAGACGATTTCGCAGGGCTATGCGGTCGCGCGCGGTGCGAACAGCCCGGCGGTGAAAATCCTCGCCGATCTGTATCACGAGCAGATTCAGTCGGGGAATCTGATCCCGACGCTGGCCACCTGCTGGAGCGAGATCGGCTACATCCAGTTCGGCGACAATCCTGGTCGCAACGAACCGTCGACCGGCGAGATCAACTTCGCCTCGATCGTGAAGTGGCTGAAGGCAAAACACTACACCGGCGTGATCGGCATGGAGCACGGCAATTCGATCGCGGGACGCGCAGGCGAGGATCGCCTGATTGCCGCGTACCGCGAGATTGACGCAGCATGAGGGGGATGGGGATGAAGACGGTTTTGATGGCGAGCGTCATCGTGGCGCTGGCGGGGCCAGTTGCGGCGCAGGAGAGGCCCGGCTTCAAGGACACGCCGATGCTGCCCGGCGGCCAGTGGCACGTCCACGACGCCGACCGCCCCGCACCGATCGTGGTTGCGCCGGCCGCCACCCCCGGCGGTGCGCCTGCCGACGCGGTCGTACTGTTCGACGGCCGATCGCTCGACGCCTGGAAACCCGATCGCATCGCTTGGCCGATCGCCAACGGTGCGCTCACGATCCCCTCGCGCGCGAAGAGCGGCGGCGAGAACAATCTCGTCTCGAAGCAGAGCTTTGGCGACGTGCAGATGCACCTCGAATTCCGCTCGCCCAACCCGCCGACGAAAAGCTCGCAGGATCGCGGCAACAGCGGCATCTGGTTCATGCAGCGCTACGAACTGCAGATCCTCGATGGCTCGCAGAATCCGACCTACGCCGATGGCACCGTCGGCGCGGTCTATGGCTGGAAGCCGCCACTGGTGAACGCCGCGCGCCGTCCCGGCGAATGGCAGACCTACGACATTGTGTTCGAGCGGCCGCGCTTTGCCGCCGACGGCAGCCTGCTCCGTCCGGCCTATGTCACCGCGCTGCTCAACGGCGTGCTGGTCCAGAACCACCAAGCGATGCTCGGCACCACGATCTGGCGCAAGGTGGCCAGTTACACCGCGCACGCTGATGCCGCACCGATCCAGCTCCAGGATCACGACTCACCGGTGTCGTTCCGCAACATCTGGGTCCGTCCGTTGACCGAAGCGGCGATTGCGCAGGACCTGAAGAAGGACGGTAAATGATCGACCGCAGAACAGCACTCGCCGGTGTCGTCGCCATGTTCGGCTCGGCTTTGTATGCGCCGATCGCACGCGCAGCCGGGGTCGCGGCAACACCGGGCGCAGCGGCGGGGATCCCCGTCATCAGCGAAGGTCCGCCAAGTGTCGCGGTCTTCACGGCCCCCCAGCGCGCGCTGATGACCGCGCTCAGCGAACGCGTCCTGCCGACTACCGATACGCCAGGCGCGATTGCGGCCGGCGTCCCCGCGTTTATCGAAAAGCTGCTCGCCGACTGGGCCGCACCCGCCGATCGCGTGCCGATCCTCGCCGGCCTCGACGCGATCGAGGCGCGTAGCTTGGCGGACTACAAGGTCCCCGGCGCAAAGGCGACCGCGGCACAGCACGACGCGCTGCTCACGCTGGCGATGAACGACCAGATCCCGTCCGGCGGCGTTTTCTTCGAGGCGTTCCGCCAGCTCGTCGTCACCGGCTATTACACGTCGGAAATCGGCATGACGCAGGAGCGCGAATATCTGCCGGTGCCGGGCGAGTATAACGGCGCATTCCCCTATTCTCAGGTCAACAAGGTGTATTCCGCATGATCCTCAGCCGTAGAAACCTGCTCGCCGGCTCCGGCGCGGTCGCAGCGCTCGCATTCGTGCCGACGGCCTCCGCGGCACAGTTGAAGGCGATCGGCCTGCAACTCTACACGATCCGCGACATCTTCTCGAAGGACCCCGTCGGCACGCTCGGGCAGGTCGCGAAGATCGGCTACCGCGAGGTCGAGTTCGGCGGTGGCGGCTATGAGGGCATGGATCACGCGATGCTGCGCCGGACGATGGACAAGCTCGGCCTGACCGCGCCGTCGGTGCATATCGGCTACGACGCGTTGCTGCAGCGGTTCGATCAGTCGGTAACGATGGCCAAGACGCTTGGTGCGACCACGGTCGTGCTGCCGTACATGACCGACGAACATCGCAACGAAGCGGGCTGGACCGCGGCACTGCCGAACTTCAACCGGTTCGCCACCGATCTAAAGAAGGCCGGGCTGGGCTTCGCGTATCACAACCACGATTTCGAGTTCACCACCAAGCCGGGTGGCGTCAGCCTGTACGAGCGGCTGCTGAAAGAGACCGATCCCGCGCTCGTGAAGCTCGAGCTCGATCTATACTGGGCGCTGCATGCGGGCGAGAACCTGACGACGCTGATCGAACGCCTGTCGCAGAGAATCTACGCCTATCACGTCAAGGATATGCGCCCCGATCGCAGCATGGCGGCGGTCGGCGCGGGCACGGTCGATTTCGCCGCGCTGTTCCAGTTGAAGGGCAGCGCCGGCGTCCGGCATTTCTACGTCGAGAACGACCAGGCCCCCGCGCCGTACCTGCCCGACATCACCACGAGCTTCCGGACGTTGCGCGCGCTTCGTTTCTGAGCGGCTGCTGCTGAACGGGCGCGTTTCTAAGTATTAGGAGAGGAAGATCATGGCCGAGACCAACAGGTTCGACGCGATCGTAATAGGTTCGGGCGTCAGCGGCGGTTTCGCTGCGAAGGAATTAACCGAGAAGGGCCTCCGCGTCCTGATGCTCGACCGCGGCAAGATGGTCGAGCACGGCGAGGGCTACACCTATGACGGCAAGCCCGCCTACGAGGTCCCCGCGCGTAACATCATGCCCAAGCCATTGGTGGACAGCGACTATTTCATCGCCAAGCACGGCTATGTCCAGCCCAGCAACCGCGAGTTCCACAACGACGACCGGCTGAACCCGTACGCCTATGACGAGGGCAGCAAATTCTACTGGATCCGGCCGGGCGCGGTCGGCGGCAAGTCGCTGATCTGGGGCCGCTGGTGCTTCCGCTGGAGCCCCGAGGATTTCGAGGCGAACAAACGCGACGGCCTCGATGGCGACTGGCCGATCCGGTACGACGACGTCGCGCCGTGGTACAGCTATGTCGAGAAATACATCGGCGTGTCCGGCTCGCGCGAGAACCTCGCGTATTTGCCAGACAGCGAATTCCAGCCGCCGATGCCGATGAACGTTGCCGAGAAGTGGTTGAAGCAAGGTCTCGAATCCAAGTTCCCCGGTCGCAAGCTGATCAACACGCGGCTGTCGAACATGACCGAGGACAAGCCCGACCAGAACCGCACGAAATGCCAGTTCCGCAACCAGTGCGGCAATGGCTGTTCGTTCGGTGCCTATTTCTCGACCCAGGCGGTGACCTTGCCCGCCGCCCGCGCGACCGGCCGGCTGACGCTCAAGTCGGACTCGGTCGTAACGAACCTCGTGTACGACCCGGCGCGTAAAAAGGTCACCGGCGTCCGCTATATCGATGCCAAGACCGGCCAGGCGGAAACGGTCAACGCCGATCTCGTCTTCCTCTGCGCGTCGGCGATCGCCTCGACGCAGATCCTTCTGAACTCGCGCGCACCGGGCAGCGACCGCAGCTATTTCGACGAGAGCGGCACGCTCGGCCGTTATGTCATGGATCACATCTTCCGCGTCGGGATCGAAGGCGACATTCCCGGCATGGAGGATTTCATCGAGTTCGGTCGCCGTCCGGGTGGCGTCTATGTCCCGCGCTTCCGCAACATCGGTGGCGACGAGGGCGTCGACTTCAAGCGCGGCTATGGCTATCAGGGCAGCGCGTATCGCAATCCCGCCGCCCCAGTGGGCTTCGGCGCATCGATGAAGCAGGGCATGCGCAAATACGCGCCGTGGCGGTTCAGCATGGGCGCGTTTGGCGAGTGCCTCCCCTATGCCGACAACAAGGTTTCGCTGCACGCCAGCAAGGTCGACCGGTTCGGCGTGCCGCTGGTCCGCTTCGACGTCCGCTTCCGCGACAACGAACTGAAGATGATGACCGATGCGCGAGCGCAGGGCGAGGCGATGCTGAAAGGTGCAGGGCTCACCAACGTCAAGAGTTCGGAGAGCGAGCACGTCCCCGGCGACGCGATCCACGAAATGGGCGGCGCGCGCATGGGCCGCGACCCGCGCACCTCGGTGCTGAACGAATGGAGCCAGGCGCATGCGGCGTCGAACCTCTACGTCACCGACGGCGCGCAGATGGCATCGATCTCGTGCGTGAACCCGTCGCTGACGTTCATGGCCCTGACCGCGCGCGCGGCGGATCATGCGGTGAAGTCGCTGAGGAAGGCGTAACGACGGGCGGGGCGGGCGTTGAGCCCCCCCGCGCTCAGCCGTCCAGGCCGTACCGGGCCGCGCGTTTCGCGACGTTCGGGTTGATCGCGAGCGCGGCTTTACGGTCGGCGTCCGCCGCCTCGATCTTGCCCGCGCGTCGTTCGGCGATCGCGCGGGTGTAGAGCGACCAGGCGTTGCGCGGGTTCGCTTTGACCGCAGCGTCATAATCGGAGAGCGCCGTGTCGAGCTTGCCGAGACGGAGGTTCACGAGCGCGCGGCTATCGAGATAAGAGGCATAGCCTGAGCGGAGCTTGAGGGCGGTGTTGCAGTCGGACATGGCGCGATCGAGATCGCGGTTGAGCAAGGCGCGCGCCCAGCAGCGTCCGTTATAGGCGGTGGGACGGGCGGCGTCCTCGGGATGCATCTTCAGCCAGGCATCGTAATTGACGATCGCGAGCTCGGGCTGGTCGAGATTTTCGTACAGGCCGGCAAGCTGGAGCCGGCGATCCGACCCGGCTGGCAGCGCGCGATCGGCGACCTTGGCATCTTCGCCCGCGCCATCCGGATCGCGGCTCATCAAGCGGAGGCGTGCGCGCAGCAGGCGGACGTCGGTATTGTCCGGCATGAGCGTCACGGCCTTGTCGAGGTCTGCCGCGGCGAGCAGGAGCTGGCCGTGCGCGAGCCGGGCCTGCGCGCGCTGATACACGTAGCGGCCTTCGGTCGGCGCCATCGCCACCGCCTTGTCGAGATCGGCGAGCCCCTCCTCGATCCGGCGCTTCGACAGGAAGACCGCGGCGCGTCGGCTGAATCCCTCGGCATCGGTCGGCACGGCGGCGGTGTCGGTCAGGTCGAGCTTATCGCCCGCGGTGGTGCGCGCGCCGCTTGGCGCCAGCCCGAAGACCGGGCCGCCTTCGTAGGTCATGTACAGCAGGTGGTTCGCGTTCGACACGAAAATGCGGTGCGTCAGGAAGAAATCGAACCCGATCAGCATGTCGCCGTCGATCCGGATGTCGGCGATCTGGAATTTCGGGTGCGGCACGATCTCACCGCCGAGGTCGATCGTATCGAATGGGGCGCGCCAGGTCGCGAGCTGCTTCGAGCCGATGCCCGAGTTCAAGCCGACCGCGGTCACGCCGGGACTGGTCGGGGTGATGCCTGCGCGCTTGGCCGCGGCGAGCGTCATGACGGTGGTCTGCGCGCCCGAATCGAACACCGCGCGCATCTTGACCCCGTTGACCAGGACGGTGCCGATCGTGTGCGGCTTCCACGGTCCGGTGCCGCCGCGTTCGAGCGGGATCGTCGAAAACGGTTTCCCCGCGGCCCAATAGGCCAGCCCGACATTGCCGCAGCCATCGACCCGGATCAGCCGCACCGCGCTGTGCGGCAGGTCGTATTCGACATCGGCGAGGCCGAGGATGTTCTGGCCGAGTAGGCCGGCCGTCCCCGTATCAGTGCCGCCGACGATGAAGCTGACTCGCGGGATCGGCAGGCCCGCGAGCGAGAAATCCTTTGCGCTGGCGATCGCTGCGGACGTGTCGCCGTTGACACCGCGCAGCCGGAACCAGGGGGGAGCCGGTTCGCTCGACAGACCGAACTCCGCGGCCGACGCGCGCGACACTGTACTGTAGAAGGCGCCGCTATCGACGATGAACCGCGTGTCGTGCGTGCCGAACTTGGCATCGACCATCGCGCGTCGACCGGCCAGGGTCACGGGTAGCTCGGCGATCTTGCTGACTTTACACGCGGCGATCGCCGGACCCGCCGTCACCAGACCCAGCAAGGCGACCGCACCCAGCCGAACCCGTGCCAATCCGCGCATGCAAGTCTCCAGTATTTGAGTCTCTGTTCCCTCGAACGCTATCCAAACGTGAGCAGCATGCAAGGGACGATCTTGCGCGGTTCGTCGTAACTTGGCCGCCGGGCGTTCAGCATCGCACGCAACGACCTGTTCGATCGTCCCCACCGCCTCGCGATCCGATCCAGGTTTCGTTCTTCACCGAGCAGCCACTGACGGGCACGGTTCTCACGAATGCCGTATCGATTTTTGCGTACCAAGGCCTTTGCCGCCCGGTCTGCCAAAACGAGCAGCCTCTGTAGCGGCGTAGATTACCATTGTTGCGAAAAGGCAACAAATCGTAACAAAATTACCTCTGCATCGCCCAACAATTTACAATGCTTTCTGCATTCGTCACTTACGCCGCACAAAGGCACCGGGGGGTGTCTGTTGCGTGTCGTTTCTGCCGGCCGCAATTTTAATATCCGGGGGAATATATTCTATGCGTCCGTTCAACCGCGCCATCGCGACACGTCTGTGCTCCGGCGCCGCGCCACTCGCCATTCTGCTGAGTTTGAGCAGCCCGACTTTCGCGCAGACCGTACCCACCGGTACCGTCTCGGCGACGACCGACCAAGCGGAGGAGCCGGCGCAGGATATCGTCGTCACGGGTTCGCTGTTCCGCCGGACCAACACCGAAACGCCGTCGCCCGTTACGGTGCTGACCGCGGACAGCTTGGCCAAGGCCGGTATCACGACGGCCGCCGAAGCGATCCGCTCGGTCTCGGCTGATAGCGGCGGTTCGATCGGCGTCGGCTTCCAGAGCGGCTTTTCGGCTGGCGGCGTCGCCGTATCGCTCCGCGGCCTCGGTGTCTCGTCGACGCTGGTGCTGGTCGACGGCCTGCGCTCGGCCAATTTCCCGATCAACGACGACGGCCATAATTCCTACGTCGATCTCAACTCGATCCCGTTCAGCCTGATCGAGCGCGTCGAAGTGCTGAAGGACGGCGCCTCGTCGACCTATGGTGCCGACGCGATCGGCGGCGTGGTCAATTTGATCCTTAAGAAGCAGTTCACCGGCATTGCCGGCACGGTCGAAGCCGGTGCCAGCAGCCACGGCGACGCGGCTCGTCAGCGCGCCAACTTGACGATCGGCTACGGCGATTACGCCGACAAGGGCTTCAACGTCTATCTGAACGGCGAATTCCAGCAGGACGGTCGCGTCAGCAACCACAGCCGTGGCTTTCCGTACAACAACCGCGATCTGACCTCGATCGGCGGCAACGACAATAACGGTGCGGACAATTCGCTGACCACCCCGACGCCGAATGCAGTGGTGGTGCGCACGACACAAACCGATCTCAACAATCCGTTGAGCGGCGGTACGGCGATCGCCAACGCCAACTATACGACGCTTAATCTCGGAAACTGCGCGCGCGGCACGTTCACCCAGACCGGGGTCGCCAACGGCGTCGGCTGCAAGCACAATCTGGAAGACGAGTATTTCCAGCTCGCTCCGTTCCAGCGCAAATATTCGATCAACGGACGGATCAGCGTGCGTTTGGCTGACAACGTCGAAGGCTACCTGACCGGCAGCTATTCTAACAGCTACGTCAGCATCAACAACGCGCCGCGCGGCCTGCGGAACACGCAGCCGTATGGCGGCGTACCATCCCTGGCATCGAACAACCCGGGCATCGTTCTGCCGGTCTATATCTGCACGGCGGGCATCAATTGCGCGGTTCCCGGCGCACCGGGTCGCCAACTCAACCCCAACAACCCGTACGCCACGGCATTCGCCAATACCCCTGCAGCCGGCGCAGCACGCATCTATTACTCGTTCGGCGACATCGACGCCGGCAGCGACCGTACCAACGAAGTGTACCGCTTCGCCGGTGGTCTACACGGCTCGGTCGGCGACGATTGGACGTGGAAAGTCGACGGCGTTTATGCCCGCGACAACCTGGAGATCGTCCAGCGCGGGTATCTGAACATCGCCAACACGCTTAATGCGATCAACACGGGCGCTTACAATTTCGTAAATCCGACGCAGAATTCGCAGGCGGTGCGCGACTTCGTTTCGCCGGACAAGATCACGCCGTCGCATTCCGAAATGTACTCGCTCGACGCGGCCATCACCAAGAAGCTGTTCGATCTCCCCGGTGGCCCTTTGATGGTCGCTGTCGGCGGCCAAGTGCGGCGTGAGTCGCTGGTCAACAATAACCAGAATGCCTTGCTCGACACCTATAACCTCACGACCTCGTCGGCCTTTGGCAAGCACACCGTCTCGGCGGGTTATTTCGAGATCCAGGCACCCGTGCTCGACATTCTCGAGATCAACGGTTCGGGTCGCTACGATCATTATTCGGAAGGATTTGGTCGCTTCTCGCCTAAGGTCGGCTTCAAGTTCACGCCGATCCGCCAGTTCGCGGTTCGCGGGACCTATTCGCAAGGTTTCCGCGCGCCGACGTTCGCTGAGGCTGGTCCGCGTTCTCAGTATGCGGGCTTCGTTAACTACCAGCCTCCCGGCAACTTCTGTGCGGCGCATGGCGGCGCGGTCAGTGGGAACAACGTCTGCTTAACAGGGGGCAATCCGTACAACCTCAACTATTCGGTCGGTCGCGGCTTCGTCGGTAATCCGGACCTGAAGCCGGAGACGTCGCGGAGCTTCACTGGTGGCATCATTGTCGAACCAACATCATGGTTCAGCGCAACGGTCGACTATTACAACGTTAAGAAGTCGAACCTGATCGCCAACGGCCCACTTTCCGGCGACGCCATCGCCGCCTACTACCGACAGTCGAACCTTGCTGCTGCGACCGCTGCCGTGGCGGCGGTCGGGCCGGGCTATTCGGTCAACACGGTCGACGGCATCGATCCGGCGTTCCCGAACGCGCTGCCGCGGCTGCTGATCCTCAACGCACCGTTCGTGAACGTGAACTTCGACAAGACGTCGGGTCTGGATTTCTCGGCGACCGCGCGTATCCCGCTTGGTGAAGGCATTCGCTTCACCAGCCGGGTCGAGGCGACCTATATCATCCAATATGATCGCCATACGGCGCAGGGCGTGCAGAAATATGCTGGCACGATGGGCCCGTATGACCTGTCGTCGGGCAACGGCACGCCCAACTGGCGTGGCAATTGGCAGAACACGCTTGCGGCCGGCAAGTTCTCGCTGACCGCAACCGCCTATTACGTCGGCAAGATCAAGGCGGTCGCAACCGACCAGGGCAGCCTTGATACGTCGTGTGCCAACAGCCTCTACAAGTCGTCGCAGGCCGGCGTGCCCGTCGATCGGTTCTGCTACGTCAACAGCTTCATCAACGTCGACCTGAACGCGACGGTAGCGGTGAATGACGACTTCTCGTTCTTCGGTAACGTCGGCAACATCCTCGGTGCACGCGCACCGATCGCACCGGCCTCCTACGCCAGCTCGCCAAACTATCTGACCACGTGGCATTATGCCGGCCTGATCGGTCGGACCTTCCGCGCAGGTGCGAACTTCAAGTTCTGATCGCTAAACATCGCGACGGAAGGGGGCGGCTTCGCAAGAAGCTGCCCCTTTTTCGTATCGTGGCGGGGTCGCAGGAGAGGCTCCGACAACCGAGTTCATCCGCATTCGGAGGCGTTACACCAAGGTGTCCAAACCGACTCGCGCGGGACGGCGCGCATTGCTGGATATTATTCGCCCGCCAAAGTGATGTGGAGGTGCAGATCCGGCAACTTCAGGTTGACCGACCCGTAGCACCGCTACCAGGCGATGCGTCCGATCGATACCTCAGTCGCGGATGGACCGTGGCGCCTCGGTTTCGGCGCAGGTCAGCCTGGGTCTTCCAGGCCGAAGTTTCAGGCGGCAGGCGAGGGTTCACGCATCGTGACGCGAGTCGTAGCTATAGCGCCCAGCACCATCAGCGCGCCGCCGAGGTACAGGATGTTGCGCGGTTCGCCGCCCATCAGCGAGTGGTAGAACAGCGGCACGGTCAGGCTCTCGATGATCATCGGGATGACGATGAACATGTTGAAGATGCCCATATAGACGCCGTTGCGCTCGGGCGGGATCATGTCGATCAGCATGATGTACGGATTGCCCATCATGCTCGCCCAGCCGATGCCGATGCCGAGCATCGCCACGAACAACGCCGCCTCGGTGCGCAGGCCGGGGATCGCCAGCATCGCCACGCCCGATGCGAGCAGGCACGCGGCGTGTGCGCTCTTTGCGCCCCAGCGGCGGGCGAGCGGAACCAGCGCGATCGCCGCGACGAACGCGACCGCATTGTAGAACGCGCCGAGCTGGCCGACGGTGAGCACGGTATCGCGGAAAGCCTCGCTCTTGGCGTCCGACGTACCATGCAGCGACCGTGCGACCGCGAAGGTGATGAACTGCCAGTAGGCGAACATCGCGTACCACTGGCACAGCATCGCCAACGCGAGCTGTCGCATTGGCTTTGGCATCTCGACCAGCGCAGTCTTGAGCTCGCGGAGCGTGCCGCCGAGGGTCAGCGGTTCCTTCGCCAGCCGGGCCTTCTCCTCCTCGGGCAGCGGCAGTTCGGGGACGCGGACGACCGACCAGACGATTGTTGCCAGCGACAGCACCGCCCCGATCAGGAACGCGATGCGCGTGATGTCGGGGATGCCGTTGCCATCCACGGCGTCTTTGTTGAAGCCGATCCACACCAGCAGCGATGGCGCCAGATACGACAGCGTCTGCGCGAGGCCGGTGAACGCCGACTGCGTCAGGAAGCCGGCGGCGCGCTGGTCGTCGGGTAGGCGGTCGCCGACATAGGCGCGGTACGGCTCCATCGTCACGTTGTTGGCGGCGTCGAGCACCCACAACAGGCTGGCCGCCACCCACAGCGTCGGGCTGTACGGCATCGCCAGAAGGCACAGGCTGCACAGCACCGCGCCGACGAGGAAATACGGCGTGCGGCGGCCGATCCGGGTCGAGGTCCGGTCGCTCATTGCGCCGATGAGCGGCTGGATGAGCAGCCCGGTCATCGGCCCGGCGAGCCACAGCAGCGGCAGGCTAGCCTCGTCCGCGCCGAGATAGCCGTAGATCGGCGCCATGTTGGCCTGTTGCAGACCGAACGAGAATTGCAGCCCGAGGAACCCGAGGTTCATCTCGATAAGACGCATCAGCGAGAGGCGGGGTTTGGTCATGAGGCCGAGGTTCATCAAAATGCCCCTTGTTCGAGCCCGCGAGGCGTGGACCGGTCGATCCTCCCCCGCCAGGGGGAGGTGGCTGGCACTTGCCAGACGGAGGGGGAGGAGAGGGTAACCGCTGTTCCGTGTCCTCCCCCTCCGTCACCTTCGGCGCCACCTCCCCCTTGCGGGGAAGGATTGTAAGATCGCACGCCGCTCGGGGTAGGTGTAGCAGGGGTCATGCCCCCGGGCCTGCCCAGATGACGCCCCAGGGTTCGACGGCGAGCGTGTGACCGCAAGGCTGTTCGGACAGGCGATCCTGCCAGCCCGCCAAGCCATCCACCTGCACGGGAGCGCCAGAAAAGTTCAGGAACACCCGGTCGCTGCCGCAACCGATCCCGAGCAGTGCAGGGGAACCCGTCGCGATCGTCGTGGGAGAACCCGCGCCGCCGCTCGCAATCCGCGCCGCCCGCAACGCTTCCAGGTCGCCGCTGATCCGCCGTGCGACCGCGCCATCGAGCACCGTCCAATCCATCTCCGGCCGGTGCAGCCAGCGGCCTTCATGCGCGCGCTCGGGGTCGTCCAGATAGCTCGCGTCGTTGAGCAGCCCCGCCTCGTCACCCATGTACGTCGTCGCCAGACCGCCGCTCGCGATCGACAGCGCGTTGAGCAGTGCGATCCGCCGAAACGCCATTTCCCGCGCGTCATCGTCTGCCGCGGCTTCGAGACCGGCCAGCGATGCCATCGTCCCGTTCGAGCCATGAAGTACCGACCCGTCCGACTGGAACGGCGCGCCGCGTGCCCAACTGCCGTCACCGCCTTCGAGGAAGCGCGCCGCTACCTTGAGCCGCGCGACCGGGTCGGGATCGATCCCGGCGAGGTCGCCGATCACTGCACCCCAGCCAATATCGTCATGGCACCGCGCGTAGCTCAGCCAGTTGGCGCCGCGAGGCAGGCCGCCGCTTGCCTCGACAATCGCGTGGGGGAGGGTGGCGGACTGTTCAGCCAGCGCGACCCAGCCGGCGACCATCAGCGAATTGTTATATACCAAGTGGCATTCGGGCTCGAATCCGCCGTCCCAGTCCGCGCCTTCGTCGGCGCCGAAGTACGGTGGCACGAGCGCGGTCGGGACGATCGCCTCCGCCTTGAGCAGCGTCGCCGGTGCGACGATGTCGAGCGCCGCGCGGAGCGCGCGGACGATGAAATGCGCCTCGGGACGGTTGCGGCAATCGGTGCCGATCTGCTTCCACAGGAACGCAATCGAGTCGAGCCGGAAAGCCTCGAAACCATGGTTCGCCAGTCGCAGCATCGTGTCGACGATCGCGAGCATGACTTCGGGATTGGACCAGTTGAGGTCCCACTGGAATGGATAGAAGGTCGTCCAGACCTGCCCGCCCATCGCCGGCACTTCGGTGAAGTTGCCCGGCGCGGTCGTCGGGAACACCTGGGGAAGGTCGGCTTCGTAAGTCTGAGCCTCGTCCTCGCCCAGAACATGATAAAAGGCACGATAGTGCGGATCGCCCGCGAGCGCAGCCTTCGCCCAGGCGTGATCGTCCGCAGTGTGGTTGAGTGCAAGGTCGACGCACAAGCTGATCCGCCCCTCGCGGAGCCGCGCGGCGAGGCGCTCGACATCGGCCATCGTCCCTAGCCGGGGCTCGATCGCGAGATAATCCGCGACCGCGAACCCGCCATCGCTATCGCCCTCGCGTGCCTTGAGCAACGCGAGCAGGTGGAGATACCGAACCCCGAGCGATTCGAGATGGTCGACGCGGTCGATCAGCCCGCCGACGGTGCCGGCGAACCGATCGACATAGGTCGAATAGCCCAGCATGTCGGGCGCGACGAACCAGTCCGGATCGTCCAGCCGCGCTTCGTCGAGCGCGACCATCGCCGCCGGGCGCTCGGCCGCCCGGTCGCGGAGGATCGTCTCCATCCGCGGCCAGAGCGTCGCCAGTCGATCGGTACCGTACAGCCGTTCGAACTGGCGTTTGAGGAGGGGGGCGAGCGCGTCGAGACGGCGCTCGGTGGAGGTCATAGTCACGCTCACCCGCCCGATCAGAAGCCGACGCGGACCGCGGCGGAGATCGTCCGGCCGGTGATCGAGCGCGCGCGGACGATGCCGTTGGTCGGGATCGCGCCTTCCTCGGCTTCGGTGATGCCCTTCACGTCGAACAGGTTGTTGCCGTTGACCGACAGCGTGACGTTCTCGGTCGGGTGCACCGACACGAACGCGTTGACCTGCGTGTAGCCTGGCATCTTCAGCCCGTTATTGTCCTGCGCGAAGCTGTCGGTGGTGCCGATCACGTTCGCGCCGACGGTCAGACGGCCGACATCGACCTGCGGGGTCGCCTGGAAGATGAACTTGGCCTGGCGACGCGGGCGGTTGCCCTCGACTGCGGGGTTGAGAACGTCCTTGGTGATCTCGGCATCGGTGTAGGTGCCGCCCGCCGACAGCGAGAACGGCCCGCGTGCGATCCGGCCCTCGAGCTCGACGCCTTTCGCTTCATATTCGCGGTTAAAGAAACGCTGCGTCGTCGCCTCGAAATTCTGCTCCTCGGTGCGCGCCCAGAAGCCGGTGGCATAGAGCGAGAGACCGTTCTGGCGGAACTTGAACCCGCCCTCGAGCTGGCGGACGAAATCGACCGCTGCGCCCTCGTCGGTCAGCCCGCCGGTGGTCGTATTGATCGAGGGGCCGAACAACAGGCGATCGGCGTTGGCGCGACCGCCGCGGCTGTAGCGGGCGAACACCGCGGTGCTGTCGGTCAGGCGATAGTTCGCGCCGCCCGAGTAGGACAGGTAATCATAATTGTAGTTGAGTGGCGAGCGGCGCGTCGGGATGATCGCGACCTGACGCTCGGGTGCCGAGATCACGCCATTGCCGTTGATGTCGAAAGTCGTGATGCCGCTGCCGAAGCCTGCACCCAGATCGGCGCCGGCGACGCTGCCCCGTGCCCGACCGAAATCGTAACGCAGCGAGCCGTCGATGTTGAAGCGGCCGATCTCCAGACCGAGCTGCGCGAACGGTGCGTAGGTCGTGTAGTCGAGATCGTACGACCGGCGGCAGCAATTGCCGAAGCCGAATGCCGAATACCCCGGCGTGCCGTTCTGCGTGACCGGAACGCCCGCCGCGGTGCGGACGTCGACCAGCTGCGAGCGGCCGTCATCGGCGACGGTCTGGACGAACGAGTTCCACAGCCAGTCGCTCTTGATGTCCTGGCGCGAGGCGTAGAAGCCGCCGGTGATCGCCAGCGTACCCGAGCCAAGCGGCACCGAGCCGTTGAGGCGAATGTCGTTGGTGATGTTGTTGAGGCTCTTCAGGTCGACGTCGAACAGCACGACGTTCGCCAGCAGGCCATTGCCGTTGAGCGACGCGGGATTGGTGATCCGCTGACCGTTCTGCGGTCCGCTCGCGTAGAACAGCTGCGACCCGGCGCCGCCGATGCCGTTGGCGATGGTCTGCGCCGAGTCCACGGCTGCCGGGAAGGGGGAGGTAAAGCCGCCCGAGATATCCGAATAGCGGAACCGCTCGACCACGTTCCAGCCATCCGCGACGGGGATCTGCGTCTCGAGACCCGCCGAATAGACGACCGGGTGCTGGCCGTCGCGGATCGAGCGCGTGACGAGCTGGTTGTTGCCGTCGAGCGTCTGCACGGTGCGGATATCGGCGCTGTGCAGCGTGCCGTTGTTGATCGAGAAATTGGTGATGTTGCTGTAGGTCGGATCGCTGTTGGTGCCGCTCACCTGTACCGGGTTCGGGAGGTAGCCGATCGCGCGGTCGTCGAGATACTTGCCGTACAGGCGGACATAGCCGCCGTCGCCGAACGACTTGGTGATGTTCCCCTTCAACTGGCCGCCCTTGACGCCATCGAATCCGACTTCGCGCTGGCCGTCACCGATCCGGTAGAAACCGCCGAAATGATAGGTCAGCGTGTCGGACAGCTTGCCGCCCTGGTCGAAATCGACGCGGAACTCGCGGTAGTCGAGCCCGCTACTCAGCTGGAACGCGCCGCCTTCCTGCTCGCCGGTCTTCGAGATGAAGTTGATGACGCCGCCGGGCGAGTTCGACGCGAAGGTCGAGGCCGAGCCACCGCGGACCGACTCGACCGTCCGCACGTTGAAATCGGCGCGCAGGAAGATGTCGGCATTGCCGAACGTGATGTCGCCGAATTCGAGGATCGGCAGGCCGTCTTCCTGGAGCTGGAGGAACTTCGAGCCGCCCGATGCGACCGGCAGGCCGCGGACCGAGATGTTCGCGTTGCCGTCGCCGCCCGATGCCTCGACCCGGATGCCGGGGAGGTTGCGGAGGAGTTCACCCGAGGTGCGCGGTGCGAGCTGGATCAGCGCGTCCGAGGTGATCGAGCTGGTCGTGATCGACGTGTTGAGCTTGTTCGTGCCGCGTGCGACCGCGGTTACGACAATGTCGTCCTGCGGGACGTCGGCAGCGGGAGCAGCGGGCGTTGCAGCCGGATCAGCCTGCGGTGCGGTCTGTGCGGCCCCTGCGGTGGCGAACGATGCGGCGGCGATGCCAGCCAGCAATGCGTGACGTACTTTCATGCGACTCTCCCTGCGCGACGGCTTTCTGAGAAGCCCAAGGCCGCCTCCTACGCGTCTCACAATCGATTGCAACGCGGATTCTGCAATCGATTGCGAAAATTAGGCCGACTGTCTCGTAATGAGCACAGGCGGTACGATCGCGGACTCCGCAGGCTCACCCGCGATTCTCTTGAGCAGCCGGTCGACCATTAATTCCGTTCCGATCTCAAGGTCCTGGCGGATCGTCGTCAGCGAAGGCGAGGTATGCGCGGCGAGCGTCACGTCGTCATAGCCGATCACCGCAGTCGTACCCGGAATATCGATCCCGGCCTCGGTCAGCGCGCGCAGCACGCTCATCGCCGCAACGTCGGACGCCGCGAATATCGCATCGGGGATCGCACCGGTGGCGAGCCGCGCGGCAACCGCAGCATGCACCACTTCGGGCGTCATCGGTGTCGCCAGGACCTCGCACGGAAGGCCCGCTTCGTCGGCCGCTGCCGCGAACCCGGCTAGCCGGTCCGCGAACTCGGGCGGGGCGGGATCGCCGACGAACAGCAGCCGTTTGCGCCCCTGCGCGATCATGTGCCGCGCCGCCATCCCGCCGCCCGCAAGATTGTCGGATCCGATCGTCAGGTGATGCTGCCCCTCGCGGTGCGCGCCCCATACCACCAGCGGGCGATAGCGTTGGGCGACGCGTTCGATCACGCCGAACTGGTCCGATTGCCCGACCAGCAACAGCCCGTCGATCCGTCCGCTGTCGATGACGCGTTCGAGCCAGTCGTCGGCATCGGGAATGACCCGCGACAACAGGATGTCGTAGCCGCGCTCAACCAGCAGGTCGGCCAGGAACCCGAGCAGCGACAGGAAGAATGGGTCCGTCAAATGCTGCGTCCGAGCATGGCCCAGCGGCAGCACAAGGCCGATTGCCCCCGTGCTCTTGAGCCGCAGATTGCGTGCCAGCTGGTTCGGCCGGACATCGTGCTCGCGCGCTAGCACGCGAATCCGTTCCCGTGTCTGTGCATTGACGGACGGATGCCCTGCCAGCGCACGCGATACCGTCGCGGTCGAAACGCCTGCGAGCTCGGCCAGGTCGGCAAGTTTCATGGCTGGGTAGATCCTCGTCGGGACGGGTGATGGGGCAGGGCGTACGAGCAGCGTTGCGTGGCCGCAATTGCGATGGCGTAGGTAACGTCGCATCGGCAGCCAGGATCGGCGCCGACCCAATGCCGATCCGACATGACCTGATCTCGACACGAGTATCATGAAAACGCCGTCATGAAGCAGCGGGTTCTCTTATCATGCGTTAACACGCCAATGGCGGCGGGAGCAGACAATGATGCGCAGTAACCTTGCACGGGCTCTCGGCTGGAGTATCGCGCTGCTCGGTGGCTTTTTTGCCGTCGCCGGCGCGGTGCTGCTGTCGCTTCACGGATCGCCCTATTATCTCATCACCGGGATCGCAATGGTCGCGAGTGGTGGGCTGATCGGCCGGGAGGATGCGCGTGGGCACTGGCTGTTCCTGACGATCTGGATCGGCACCTTGATCTGGGCGGTCTGGGAGGTCGGGCTTGACGGCCTGCAACTCGTGCCGCGTGTCGTCGCCCCTACCGTCCTGCTGGTATTGGTCCTGCTTCTTGGATGGCGCCGCGGCACGGCGGAGCGCCGGCCCTCCGGCTTCTCACGCGCGGCCCCCTCCCTGGCGGCCGGCATTGCGGTCGTGTTCGTCGGCATGCTGGCGTTGCGTGGTCGCGATGTCGAGGCGCAGGCTCCGACGAATGCGACGCCTCCAGGTGCAACCGGCGCGGCCCGGACTGCGGGTGAAGCCGACGACGACTGGAAAGATTATGGCGGCACCGCCTCGGGGCGACGCTATTCGGCTTTAGCCGACATCACGCCGGCCAATGTCAGCGGCCTGACGCTCGCCTGGACTCAGCGCACCGGCGATCTTCCGGTTGCGGCGGAGACGACCGAGCACAAGCGCGAATATCATTCCGAGGCGACGCCGATCCACATCGGCAACACGCTGTACACCTGCACCCCGCATTCGTTCGTCCAGGCGATCGACGCGACGACGGGGCATACCAGGTGGAGTTGGCACGAGACGGCCAATGTGAAGGGCAACAACTATCTCGTCTGCCGCGGGGTTGCGTATTTCGAGGCACCCGCTGGAACGCCGTGTCCACATCGGATCTTCGCGCCGACCTTCAACGCACGTCTCGTCGCGCTCGACGCGGACACCGGACAAGTCTGCAAAGGCTTCGGCCAGAACGGCAGCATCGACCTGCGTGCGAACATGGGCGTGTCGACCGCATCCGACCAGATCGGCACGTCGCCGCCAATGGTGGTCAACGGACGGCTTATCATCGGCGAGCGGATCATCGACAACGTCAACCGCAATATTCCGAGCGGCGTCGTGCGCGCTTATGATCCGGTCTCGGGCCAGCCGGTATGGGCCTGGGACGTCGGTCGTTCGCAAGATGCGATCGCGCCGCTGCCTGCCGGACAAGTGTACACGCGTGGCACGCCGAACGTGTGGGGCGCGATCACGGCCGACGCCGCGAACGGTATCGTCTATCTCGGTACGGGCAACGCCTCACCGGATTACTGGATCGGGTACCGCCGGCCGTTCGACGACCGGTTCGGCACGTCGATCGTCGCGCTGGACGTGGCGACGGGGAAGCTGCGCTGGAGCCGTCAGCTGGTCCACCACGATATGTGGGACATGGATCTGCCGATCGGACCGTCGCTGTTCGATTATCGGGCGCCCGACGGGCGGACGATCCCCGCGCTGCTCCAGACGACCAAGATGGGTCAGGTGTATTTCCTCAACCGCCTTACCGGTGCGCCGATCGCGGCCGTGGCGGAGCGTCCGGTCCGCACCGACGGCGCAACCCCGGGTGTAAAAGTGTCGCCGACCCAACCCTTCTCGGTAGGAATGCCGTCGTTCAGCCCGCCGGCACCAAGCGAGAAGACGACTTGGGGCGCGACGCCGATCGACCAGCTCATGTGCCGCATCGATATCCGCCGGTCGCAAGGGGCGGGCATGTACCAGCCGATCGGACTGAAGCCGATCATCGGCCATCCGGCCTTCGACGGTGTTACCGACTGGGGTGGCGCCGCGGTCGACCCCGTGCGCGGCATCATGACCGTCAACACCATGGAGATGCCGTTCAAGCTATGGCTGATGCGCCGGGACGATCCGCGTGTCGGGCCGTTGATGGCGCAGAAGCAGGGTGGCGAGAACGCGCGTCAGGCACAGCTGCAGACTCAGTACAACACACCCTACGTCGCGGTCGTCCAGGCATGGATCGGAATCTTCGGTGCACCGTGCAACGCCCCGCCCTGGGGGCATCTGACCGCGGTCGATCTGAAGACTAGGAAGGTCCTGTGGCGCGAAGTGCTCGGTACCGCGCGCGATACCGGACTGTTCGGCTCGCACTTGGGCGTGCCGATCAAAACCGGCGTGCCGAATCTGGGCGGGTCGATCGTAACGGCAGGCGGGCTCGCCTTTATTGCCGCGACGACCGACCAATATCTGCGCGCGTTCGACCTGAGGACTGGCAAAGTGGTCTGGAAGGTCAGGCTTCCGGCGGGGGCACAGGCAACGCCGATGACGTATCGCGGGGCCGATGGGCGTCAGTATGTCGTGATCACCGCCGGTGGTCACGGCGCGCTCGGGACGCGGTATGGGGATTACACGCTGGCTTATGCCTTGCCGCGCTCATGAGGCAATTGGGGAGGAAGGCTTTACGTCGCCAAGCACGGCGTAGGTTTGCAGATATGACTTGGCAGTCCCCGACACCCAGACATGAGTTCGGGACGCCAAGACGTTGCGCTGTCCGCAAGCATAACCAACACGCCAGTTGTTACGCTCTACCTCGACTTATAGACGCATGAGCCCATCGCATCATGCCGACACAAGCTGGATGTCTGGATGGTCGCCAATGATCTCGAGGATGATGTCGAAATAGGTTTGTCCCCTACCGCCCTCCAGGGCGTCCAGCTGCCGACCAATCAGGTCCACATTGAACACATCGGGGCGCTGCAACTTGCCGGCGAGAAACGCCCGTGTTGCCTCCAGGCCGAGTGCCATTCTGCTTGCAGCCATGTCATGCCAGACGATCCGAACCGGCTCTCGTCCGCTGATCGCGCCATAACCACCATGGAGCATGTCGTTCAACGCATCGAGGCTATCGCCCAGTTGAAATTCTGCTCCGGTCATGAACACCCGGTTGATTTCGACATAGAAGCTCGGGATGTCGCGGATGTTCTGACCGATGATGGTGAGCGTTTTCGTCATCGCCCCAAGACCTAGCCTTTCCCCGCGCTTGCCCGCAACAGCGACCATGGAAGTTAGGCCCTGGTAATTGGGCTGGGGAACAGGGGGCAGACTATCTCGTCGGACCCGTCGGTGCGAACTGGGCTGCGCTCGGCATCCCGGCGTCCCTTTTTTCCTCACATACGATTCTTTCCGCTCCACAGCGATTTTGTCAGGGCGTCGAGGGGACGCGTGTTCGGACAACCGCGACCGGCAATCGCATGGCCCCAACTAGCGATCGACCGAGGATTGCCGCAAAATTGGGGTGGCAGCCGGCGATGTGCGCGGATACTCCGCTGAAGATGAGCATGCCCGACACCGAACATTACGACGTCCTCATAGTCGGCGCTGGCCATGCCGGTGCCCAGGCGGCAATCGGTCTGCGCCAGCGCAAGTATGACGGTACCATCGCGCTTCTTGGCGAAGAGCCATCCCTTCCGTACGAGCGCCCGCCTTTGTCGAAAGACTATCTGTCGGGGGACAGGCCGTTCGAGCGTATGCTGATACGCCCCGGCCCCTTCTGGGTAGATCGCGCTATCACGTTGCGACTGGGCCTGACCGTCACGACCGTCGATGCCGACGCGCATCGCGTGACGACCGCCACCGGCGACGTCATCGGGTATGGCACGCTGATCTGGGCAACGGGCGGTGCACCGCGACGACTGACCTGTGCCGGTCATGATCTGACGGGTGTCCACGGCGTCCGGACACGCGCCGACGTCGACAAGATGATCGCGGAACTGCCTGCGGTGGACAATGTCGTAGTGATCGGGGGGGGCTATATCGGACTCGAAGCCGCTGCCGTTCTGACTAAACTGGGCAAGCACGTAACGGTTCTCGAAGCGCAGGATCGCGTGTTGGCGCGTGTCGCGGGTGAGGCGCTCTCGCGGTTCTACGAGGCCGAACACCGCGCGCACGGCGTGGATGTGCGGACTGGCGTCGCGGTATCGTGCATCGAGGCGGCGAACGGGGCGGCATGCGGGGTCCGCCTTGCTGACGGAGGCATACTGGCCTGCGAGATGGTGATCGTTGGCATCGGCATCGTTCCGGCGGTCGCGCCGTTGCTGGCTGCGGGTGCCGAAGGCGGCAACGGCGTGACGGTTGATGACCATTGTCGCACGACCTTGCCCGACGTCTTCGCGATCGGGGACTGCGCGGCACATATTAATGCGTTCGCCGACAGCGCGACGATCCGTCTGGAATCGGTGCAGAACGCGAACGATCAAGCGATGACCGTGGCGAAAGTCCTGACTGGGGCGCCCGAACCATATCATGCGGTGCCGTGGTTCTGGTCGAACCAGTATGATCTGAAGCTTCAGACCGTCGGATTGTCGACGGGTTACGATGACGCGATCCTACGAGGCGATCCGTCCGAACGCAGCTTTTCGCTGGTCTACCTGAAAGCTGGCCGCGTGATCGCGCTCGACTGCGTGAACCGTGTGCGCGACTATGTACAGGGCCGCGCATTGGTCGTCGGGGCGTTGCGGGCTGATCCTAGGCTACTGGCGGACCTGACGATCGATCTCAAGACGATCACGGGTGCTGGTGGCGCCGGGTTGTGATCCAGATCATTCCCCGCGCTTGATTGGAGGGTTAACGTAAACCCTTTGCGGTCTTCTCTCGAAGAGCAATTCGCGCACTGCAAGTTTAAAACAAAGCGCCTTCCAGGATACCCTCGCTGCCGGAGGTTGGCAGCACCATCGCTGCATATGCTTCGTATTCGTCGGGGAGCGCTGGTATAACCGATTGGTCGCCAAAGGGATTAGGAACGGCAGCTAAGCCGCACATCTTGCCATCAACGTGGATTGCCGACGCATCCATCCGACATGAAAGAATATTCTGAGTGGTGGGTGGGAACTGCGGCTGAGCGTTTGGAACTGGGTTGTTCCTAAGATCGGATCAGCGTCAACATGCCATGTCGATACGATGACGCTGTAAGCCTGTTTGGTCGTCCGTTCAGCGGAATTACTGACGGCTGACGACATGATGGTCTTTGAATGAAACTTGGAGTTCCTAGCCGTTGGTGCTCAACGGCGCGTTCCTTGGCGTTCAAACAATCGGCGAACAGAACCGCGACTGACCGGCAGGCAGTGTCAGATACCGTGCGGTCGGACTTGTGATATAGGGTTACGCAACGGGGAAAGCAGGCTCGCGGTAGCTGTAATGAAATCATTACATTTTTTCGGCATCAGGTACGCTTGGCGCTCAGTTGCATATGTGAGGTAATGTCCGGCAGCGCGTGGTTGGATGCGGTTCGACACGACAAAAACGGCCGTCTGCCTTTTCGGTTATAGACGCGTCATAGGGAATGAATAGGGCGAATGACGATTGAAACGATCGCGATGTCGTATCTTGATACCGGTACGCTCGACCCGAACCTGCAAAAAAACGCCTATGAAGCGGCGATCGATCATACGTTGAAGACGGTATTTTTATCGGAACCCATCTATGCCCATATCGCATCATGTTATTTGGGGCCGCTTCACCTGATCAAATGCGTCGCGTCGCCGCGGCGGTCAGAGCGGACGTCGACACGGATCATAGAAGACCGGCATGACGGTATCAGCGTCCAACTGGCAATCTCGGGGGCGAGCCGGGGCGAGGCTGCTGGACGCAAGGTGGAAAGTAACGCGGGTACGATTATGGTTCTCGATTTCGGGCAACCATTTTGTATGGTTGATCTAGAAGAGCGCTCGATCATCAATGTCTCAATCCCACGTGTCTTGTTGGCGCGATATGTCGACGATGTTCGTGCAATTCATGGTCTGGTTCTCGACGCAGAGGCTAGCGCTCTGCTCGCGGCTCATCTTCAGGCACTAGCGCCGCGACTTAAGCGACTGCCCGTGCACAGTGCTCTGGTGCTTGGCGATATCATTCTACAGCTTTTTGTGATCGCAATCGGCTACAATCCCAAGGCGATCACCACGCCGCCAAGCGACCGCCGGACCGCTCTAGTAGGTCGCGCCAAACGGATCATCGACAGCCGTCTAGGCTCCGAGGACCTAACACCGGAATGGCTAATGGCGAAACTCAACGTCTCGAGGTCAGAGTTGTATGCGGCGCTCGATCAGTTCGGCGGTGTCGCGCGTTTTATCTGGCGGCGGCGCCTGGACGGCGCCCATGCGGCGCTGATTGATCCCCATGATACACGTCGTATTGGAGCGATCGCCTTCGCCTTCGGGTTTTCGAGCGAGGCCCATTTTGCGCGCGCCTTTCGTACGGCGTTCGGCAATACGGCTACCGAAGTCAGGCGACAGAATGGTCAGGGCGCCTAAACCCTTGTCATTTGTTGTTTTTTACAAAGCTACGGCCAGTCAATAAATTTGGATCTTCAGGCAATGGCGGCTACGCGGAGTCGGCGTATTGGTCCGCATCGGAATAATTCCGGCCGGTTGTCGGCCGGGTCGTCCGGGCGAGGATGAGGAAGCTCCTTTTAAGGAGCTAACTTGATTGGGGGCGGGCGGGCCGGGGGGCTTCGTCAGTCAGGATAGATCACCACATCGTGCGTGCACGGTGGGGTCGATGTCATCCTTTTGGTTCGCGAACGGCGCGTTCGCGACACTAGCCGTCGTGCATCCATCGTCCTGGCAGCCGTTGCTGGAGATGTAGAATGACAAGCCCGACCAACACCGACCAAACGATCATCGGTACCAACAAGTCGAACATTCTCGCCGGCGGCAACGGCAACGACCGGATCCTTGGCAACGACGGCAACGACCTGATCGATGGCGGCAACGGCAACGACTATATCGACGGCGGCGCGGGTAATGACACCATTTTCGGCGGAGCTGGCAACGATACGATCCTGGGCGGCGACGGCAACGACGTCCTGCACGGCGATGACGGAAGTGATTACCTCGACGGCGGCACCGGCACCGACCTGGTGTTCGGCGACTGCGGCAATGACACGCTCGCGTTCCGCCTCGCCGATCACGGCGCGCCCTCGACCGCCTTTCTGCATGCCAATTCGGTTCTGGACGGCGGCACGGACACCGATACGTTCCGGTTGATCCTGACCCGTGACGAGTGGCTGCGTGGCGATGTCCAGGCGGACGTCGCGCGCTATGTCGCCTTCCTCGATGCAGAACCCGGCAAGTTCTACAACTTTGCCAACCGCCTGTTTGGCAACACCGATTTCAACGGCAGCTTCGCGTTCAATATCGCCGACCTGGTGGTCGCGCGCGTCGAGAAGTTCGAAGTCGTCGTCGACGGCCTCGTGCTCGATCCGCGCAACGAAGCCGTGATCGCTCGCGCCGACGCCATCACCACCGATGAGGATCACGCGAGCGTCGCGTTCAACCTGCTGGCGAACGATTCGGTGCCAGATCTGGTAAAGTCGGTCAGCGTCGGCACCGCCGCACATGGGGCGGTCGTGCTGGTGCAGAACTATGCCGATCCGGCCAAGCCCGTCGCGAGCGTTGTCTACACGCCGAACGCCACCTATTATCAGTATCTTGCCGCTGGCGAGACCGCCATCGACAGCTTCAGCTACACGGTAACCGACGCGAACGGCGATACGTCGACCGCGATCGCGACCGTGACCATCACCGGCGTCAATGACGGTCCGCTGATCGTGTCGGGCAGCTATGCAGGCGCGGTCGTTGAGGATGCGGCGGCGACGTTGGCAAGCAGCGGGGCGATCACGTTCAGCGATGTCGACCTGACCGACAGCCACACCGTTTCGGTCGGCGCGGCTAAGGTTACCGTCGCGAACGACACTGCCACCGGCATCGCGCCGACGGGTGGCTTCGGCACGCTGAAGGCCGTGGTGGTCGAGAACACCACCGATCAGAACAACCAGGGCACGATCAACTGGAGCTTCACGGCGGATAACGCGACGCTGCAGCGCCTGGCGGTCGGCCAAACCGCGACGCAGGTCTATGCGCTGACGCTGACCGACAAGAACGGCGCGAGCGTCACCCAGAACGTCACGATCACGCTGACCGGCACCGAAGATGCGCCGACCATCACCTCGGCGGTTGCGAGCGGCGCAGTCACCGAGGACGCGACGACCGCGGTGCAGGGCAACATCGCCTTTGCCGATGTCGACCTGATCGACACGCACAGCGTCGCGTTCACGCCGCAGGCCTCGGGCTATCTCGGCACCTTTGCGACGATCGTCGACAAGCCTGCTACCGGCACGGGAGCCGGCACCGTGAAATGGACCTTTGCGGTCGACAACACGCTGATCCAGAATTTGGCGCAGGGCGAGACGCTGACGCAGAAGTACACGGTCACTGTCGCCGACAACCATGGTGGCACCGTTCAGCAGGTCGTAACCGTCACGATCACCGGCACGAACGATGCGCCCATCGCGATCGCCGACGTGGCAACCCCGGCGACCGAAGATGGCGCGGTCGTCACCGGCAGCGTCGCCACCAACGACAGCGACGTCGATCACGGCGCTGCCCTGACATACAAATTGAACGCCCCGGTGGCCGGCCTGACGCTTGCCGCCAACGGCAGCTACAGCTTCGATCCGTCGAACGCCGCGTATCAGGCGTTGGCCGCCGGCGAAGTGCAAACGATCGTGGCCGGCTACACGGTTATCGATGACAAGGGCGCCACCGCGACCACGACGCTGACGATCAAGGTCACCGGCACGAACGACGCACCCGTCGCCGTCGCAGACGTGGCAGCCCCCTCGATCGAGGACGGCACGATTGTCACCGGCAGTGTCGCGACCAACGACAGCGACGTCGATCACGGCGCCGTGTTGACCTACAAGCTAAACGCACCGGTTGCCGGCCTGACTCTGAACAGCAACGGCAGCTACAGCTTCGATGCGTCGAACGCGGCGTACCAGGCGCTCGCGGCCGGCGAAGTCCAGACGGTCGTCGGCAGCTACACCGTCACTGACGACAAGGGCGCGACGGCAACCACCACGCTGACGATCACCGTTACGGGTACCAACGACATACCCGTCGCCGTCGCAGACGTGGCAGCCCCCTCGATCGAGGACGGCGCGGTCGTCACAGGCAGTGTCGCGACCAACGACAGCGACGTCGATCACGGCGCGGTGCTGACGTACAAGTTGAACGCACCGGTCGCGGGCCTCACACTCGGCACGAACGGCAGCTACAGCTTCGATCCGTCCAATCAGGCCTATCAGGCGCTTGCGGCGGGCGAAGTTCAGACGATCGTCGCGAGCTACACCGTCACCGACGACAAGGGCGCGACGGCAACCACCACGCTGACGATCACCGTTACGGGTACCAACGACGTACCCGTTGCCGTCGCAGATACCGGCGCGGTCGCCGAGGATAGCGTCCTTACGGGCACTGTCGCAGCCAACGACAGCGACGTCGATCACGGCGCGGCGCTGGCTTATACGCTGAACGCCCCGGTTGCCGGCCTGACGCTTGCCGCTAACGGCAGTTACAGCTTCGACGCGTCCAACGCAGCGTATCAGGCGCTTGCGGCTGGCGAAGTCCAGACCGTCGTCGCCAGCTACACGGTCACCGATGACAAGGGTGCGGCCACGAGCACGACGCTGACAATCAAGATCACCGGCACGAACGATGCGCCCGTCGCCGTCGCAGACACCGGCGCGGTCGTCGAGGACAGCGTTCTAACGGGCAGCGTCGCGACCAACGACACCGACGTCGATCACGGCGCGACGCGTACCTTCGCGTTGAACGCCCCGGTTGCCGGCCTGACGCTGAATGCCGATGGTGGATATGTCTTCAACGCCGCCGATGCCGCCTATCAGGCGCTCGCCAAGGGCGAGATCCAGACCGTCATCGCCAGCTACACAGTGACCGACGACAAGGGCGCGACCGCCACGACGACGCTGACGATCGTCGTCACCGGCACCAACGATGCACCCGTCGCCAACGCCGATATCGGCGCGGTCACCGAGGACAAGGTCCTGAACGGTACGGTTGCGACAAACGACAGCGACATCGACCACGGCGCCAAGCTTGGCTACGCCCTCGACGCACCGGTTGCTGGTCTGACCATCAACCTGGACGGCAGCTACAGCTTCAACGCTGGCGATGCCGCGTACCAGCACCTTGCCCAGGGCGAGACGGCCGTCGTCGTCGCGCACTACACCGTCACCGACGAATATGGCGCGGTCGCGCAATCGGCGTTGACCGTCACCGTCACCGGCACCAACGACGCGCCGATCGCGACCGCCGATGTCGGCGCAGTCGCGGAGGACGCCGTCCTGAACGGGACGGTCGCGGTGAACGACAGCGATGTCGATCATGGCGCCGTGCTGCAGTACACCCTCGACGCACCGGTTGCCGGCCTGACGATCAACGGGGACGGCAGCTATGCGTTCAACGCCGCCAATGCCGCCTATCAGAGCCTCGCACTTGGCGAGACATTGTCCGTCGTCGGCCATTACACCGTCACCGACGAGTTTGGCGCGACCTCGCAGTCGACGCTGACCATCACGGTAACGGGCACCAACGATGCACCGGTAGCGGTTGCGGACACGCTGTCCGCTGTCGAGGACCAGTTGCCCGTCACAGGCAGCGTCGCGACCAATGACAGCGATGTCGATCACGGCGCGACGTTGAGCTACACGCTCGACACGCCCGTCGCGGGCCTCACCTTCAATGCGAACGGCAGCTACAGCTTCGATCCGTCGAACGTCGCATACCAGGCGCTGGCGAAGGGCGAGGTTCAGACGATCGCCACGACCTATGCCGTCGTCGACGATCATGGCGCGACCACCCACACCACGCTGACCATCACCGTCACCGGCACCAACGACGCGCCCGTCGCGATGGTCGACGTGGCCGCCGCGATCGAGGATGGCACAGTCGTCCGCGGCTCCGTTGCCACCAACGACTTCGACGTCGATCATAGTGCGACCCTGACCTATGTGCTGCCGGTCGCGGTTGCCGGCCTGACGCTGGCATCGGACGGCACCTACGCGTTCGATCCCCACAACGCGGCCTATCAGGCTCTTGCAGTCGGCGAGGTCCAGACCGTCGTGGCGACCTACGCGGTGACCGATAACGAAGGCGTCACGGCCTATTCGGCCCTGATCGTCACCGTCACAGGTACCAACGATGCGCCGGTCGCGGTCGCCGATACCGCCGTGGCGGTCGAGGATGGCGCGCACGTCGCCGGATCCGTCGCGACCAACGACTATGACGTCGATCATAATGCGATACTGAGCTACGCGCTCAACGCGCCGGTCGCCGGTCTGACGCTGAATGCGGCGGGCGGGTATGACTTCGATCCGTCGAATCCGGCCTATCAGTCGCTGGCGCAGGGCGAATTGCTCAATGTCGTGGCAACCTACACCGTCACCGACCAGTCGGGCGCTACGTCGACCTCGACGCTGACGATCGTGGTCGCCGGGACGAACGACGCGCCGACCGCGGTCTCGAACATCACCACCGTTACCGAAGAAAGCCTGATTTCGGGCAGCGTGGCTGTCACTTCCGGCGACGTCGATCACGGTGCGGCACTGAACTACACGCTCGACAGGCCGGTTCCCGGGCTGAACATAGCCTATAACGGCAGCTATACGTTCGATGCGGCGGACGCCGCCTATCAGGCGCTGGCACAGGGCGAGGTGCAGGTCGTCACGGGCAATTACACCGTCACCGACCAGTTCGGCGCGGCGGCGAATGCAACGTTGACGATCGCCGTCACGGGCACCGACGACGTGCCAGTCGCCGTCGCCGATACGAACGCAGCGGCCGAGGACAGCGTGATCATCGGCAGTGTCGCGACGAACGACAGCGACGTCGATCACGGTGCGGTGCTGGCCTACACGCTCGATACGCCGGTCGCAGGGCTGACGATCGGCGCGGATGGCAGCTATGCCTTCAATGCCGGCAATGCGGCTTACCAGTCACTGGCGCAGGGTGAGACCCTGACCGTGGTCGGCCACTACACCGTCACCGATGAATTCGGCGCGACGTCGCAGTCCACGCTTACGGTCGTCGTCACGGGTACCAACGACGTGCCGATCGCGGTCGCGGATCTTGCCGCCGTCAACGAGGATAGCGTGGTGGCCGGGTCGGTCGCGAGCAACGACGGCGATGCCGATCATGGCGCTATTCTCGCCTATGCGTTGAGCGCACCGATCGCCGGTCTCACCTTCAATGCCGACGGCAGCTACAGCTTCAACGCGGCCGACGCCGCGTACCAGGCATTGGCGCAAGGCGAGGTACAAAACGTCGTCGTCGGCTATACCGTGACCGATCAGTTCGGGGCGACCTCGCCATCGACGCTGACGATCACGATCACGGGCACGAACGACGCACCGGTCGTTACCGGTCCGCTGACCGCCGCTGCGACGGAGGATGGCGCGGTCGTCACGATCGATGCCTTCGCAAAGGCAAGCGACGTCGACCATGGCACCAGCCTGACGGTGGTTGGCCTGCCGACCACGCTGCCTGCGGGTATCACCTATGACGTCGCGACACACAGCTTCGCACTCGATCCGTCGGCCGGCGTCTTCCAGGCGCTTGCCCAGGGCGAGGCGATCACCACGACGGTGTTCTACAGCGTGTCGGACGGTATCGCATCGGTCCCGACCAGCGCGAGCTGGACGGTGACCGGCACCAACGACGCCCCCGTCGCCAAAGCCGATGTTGCGGCCGTACTGGAGGATAGCGCCGTCAGCGGATCGGTCGCGACCAACGATACCGATATCGATCATGGCGCGGTGCTGACCTATGCGCTGAACGCGCCGGTCGCCGGCCTCACGTTCGGTGCCAACGGCGCTTATACGTTCAACGCGGCGAACGCCGCGTATCAGCCGCTGGCTCAGGGCGAGGTGCAGAACGTCGTGGTCGGCTATACCGTCACCGATCAGTTCGGCGCATCGTCCAACGCTACGCTGACGGTCACCGTCACGGGTCGCAACGACGGCCCGGTCGCGGCGGTCGATACGGCGACGGCGATCGAGGACGGCGCCATCGTCAAGGGCAATGTCGGGGCGAACGATACCGATATCGATCACGGTGCGGTGCTGACCTATGCCGGGACCAACACGATCGCCGGCCTGTCGATCGCCGCGGACGGCAGCTACAGCTTCGATCCGTCGAACGTCGCCTACCAGAACCTGGGGGCCGGCGCGACGCGGACCGTGGTCGGCACCTACAAGGTCACCGATCAGTTCGGCGCGGTGGCGAACTCCACCCTGTCGATCACGGTCACTGGTACCAACGATGCGCCGGTCGTCGGCAACGTGGTGCTGGTCGCCAACCGTCTGGGCAATGGCGGGTTCGACCAGACCCCGGACTTCACCGGCTGGACGGTCCAGACCGGATCGACCGGGACCACCGGGACGTTCAGCAGCACCGCGGTCATCAATCGCACGGGAACGCTGATCGCCGGGGACAATGCCGTCGCCGATCTGAACTACAGCGCAACGACCCCCGCTGGCTATGGCACCGGCTATGGCCCGCGGATCACCAGCACCGCGTTTGCGGGGAATGCGGGCGACACGGTGAAGTTCGTCTACCTTCTGTCGTCGGGCACCGATCAGGCGGTCGGCACCGGCTATATTCGCGATGCGGCGACCGGCGCGATCGTGCAGACGATCTTCAATTACCAAGTGCCGTTCATCGGCAGCACGGGCGTCCAGACGGTCAACCTGACGCTGGCGACGTCGGGCACCTACACGATCGACTTCCAGCTCGGATCCTATGATGCGACCGGCGGGCGGGCGATCGGCGCGCGCCTCGAGATCGGCTTTGCCGGCATCCTGGCGAACGGCATCGGCGAGGACGTCCCCTTCACCTTCAGTGGCGGCAAGGCGCTGCTGCTGGCGAACGCGACCGATGTCGATGTCGGCGACGTGCTGACCGTGAACCCGTTTGCAGCGACCAGCATGATGGGCGCGGTCGTTACCCTGAACGCAGCCGGGGCGCTGGTGGTCGATCCAACGCTGTCGCCGCTGATCCAGGCGCTGAAGCAGGGCGAGTCCGCGACCGACAGCTTCACGTATCAGGTGTCCGACGGTCATGGCGGCCTGACCACGGCCACCGCCAGCTACACGCTGACCGGCGCCAACGACGCCCCCGTCGCGATTGCGGATACGGCTTCGGCGATCGAGGGCGGGACGGTCGTGACCGGAACGGTCGCGGCGAACGACAGCGACCTCGATCACGGCGCGGTCCTGTCGTTCAAGCTGAATGCGGCGGTTGCCGGCCTGACGTTCAATCCGAACGGCACCTACAGCTTCGACGCCACCAACAGCGCCTATGACAGCCTCGCGGCGGGTGCGACCAAGCAGGTTGTCGCCAGCTACACCGTTACCGACGAATTCGGTGCGACGGCCACGTCCAACCTGACGATTACCGTCACCGGGACCAACGATGCGCCGGTCGCGGTGGCCGACACCTTCACGGTCGGCGAAGACGGCTCGCTGACATTGGCGTCCACCGCGTTCGTCGCCAACGATACCGACGTGGATGGCGATACGCAGACCGTCTCGGCGATCAACACAACGGGTACGCTGGGTACCGCGTCGCTTTCGGGCGGGGTCGTAACCTACACCGCCGGCAGCGCGTTCCAGTATCTGAAGGACGGCCAGACCGCGGTCGACCACTTCACGTACACCATTTCCGACGGGCATGGCGGCTTCTCGACCGCAATCGAAACGGTCATCGTTACCGGCGCCAATGACGCGCCGACGGCGGTGGGCGACGCGGTCCAGGCGTTGGCCGGCACGACGACGACCTTCGCGGTTCTCGGCAACGATACCGATCCGGAGAACGACACGCTCAGCATCGCCAGCGTCACCAACGGTGCGCACGGCACCGTGGCCATCAATGCCGATGGCACGCTGAACTATAGCGCGGCGGCGGGCTATGGCGGTACCGACAGCTTCACCTATACCGTGAAGGACCCCGGCGGCCTGACATCGACGGCCACGGTATCGGTCTACGTCGATCGTCCGCCAGTCGCGGTTGCCGATGCGTACACGATCAACAGCGGCGGCAACGTCAAGCTGGCGGTCGCGACGAACGACACCGATCCGGACAATGATGCCCTGAAAGTCATCAGCGTGGGCACGGCAGCGCACGGGACGTTGACCATCAATGCCGACAACACGGTCAACTATGCGTCGACCAACGGCTATGTCGGCGCGGATAGCTTCCAATACACTATCTCGGACGGGCATGGCGGCACCGCGACGGGCGCCGTAAGCCTGACGGTAAAGACGCCCGAAACCGCTGTCGCGCCGACGCTGGTGGTGGGATCCAGCACGGCTTACCAGCCGACGAATGGATCGGCGATCATGACGACGGTGGCGCTGCATGCCGGCGATGTCGTCAGCTTCGATTGGAATTTCTCCAGCGGCGATTACCTGCCGTTCAACGATTTCGCGTTCGCGACCGTGAACGGAGCGGTCTTCACCCTCTCCAATACGCTGTATACCGGAAACTACGGGGCGACGGGGTGGCAGACCTTCACCTATGTCGCACCGGCGGACGGCGTGTACACCGTCGGGCAGGGGGTCATGAACAATGGCGATACGGGGCTCGACTCGCATCTCGGCATCGATGCGTTGCGTATAAACGGCGCCATCGTGCAGAGCTTCGAAAACGGGTTTGGCGCAACGACGATCAGCGGCAATGCCGTCGTCAATGGCGGGTTGGCGAACATCATGCCGACCAACGGCACGTCGGAAGCGTATCTAACCTCCTCTCCGAGTTCCGAATCCGCGATCGAAAGCTTCCTGGGTATCGCGCAGGGCAAGCTGGTGACGCTCGGCCAGGCGAATGGCGCTGAATTCAAACCGGTCACGGTGCCGATCGGCATCGCCCTGTCGCCCAGCGCTCATCCGGACGCTACTTTCGTCACCATCATCGGAGCACCGGTCGGATCGACCTTCAATCACGGTGTCTATGACGCTGCGACCAATAGCTGGAAGGTCGACGCGGGAGATTTGGGGGGGAACCTGACGATCACGACGCCGTCCAACTATGCCGGCACGTTCGCGCTGGCGGTGACCGCCACCAGCGTCGTCTATGGCAGCAACACGTCGGCTACGACGGCACCGCAATATCAGTCGGTGACGGTCAATCCGGCGTCGGTCGAGTTGCTCGCCAATGCGGCAGGCAGCACGCTGATCGGCGGGACGCTGGACGACATCCTGCACAGCGGCACCGGTAACGATACGCTGACCGGCGGCACTGGCGCCGACGTGTTCGACTTCGGCAAGATGTTCGGCAAGGACACGATCACCGACTTCCACGCCGGCCAGGACTCGATCCATATCAGCAGTTCGGTGTTCGCAACCGGCGCCGACGCGCTGAGCCATTCGGCGCAGGTCGGGTCGAACGTCGTCATCACCTATGATGCGAACAACACGGTCACTCTGACGGGCGTAAATCTGGCGGACCTGCATGCGACGGATTTCCAGATCGCATAAGGTCTCTCGTTACCCCCTGGCGTAACGCGTCGGGGTTGCCGGGGTGTCGGACGGGTTCGCCCGCCGGCACCCCGATCTTCGTTGTTCGCCGAACGGCATTCCGCCCTTCGCTCATGTGACGCTTGCGTATCCGATGACACGATCGATCGACATTCGACCTTACCGTTACCTCACATGGATGGCGGGTCTGACGCTGTGTCCCTGCGTCGCTATCGCGCAGGCGGGGCCGCCGCCGTCCTCGCTTATGCAGAATCCCCAACAAGGCGCGACTCCGCGTCCGTTGCCGACACCGGCGGCGCCGGCCGCGCCGATCCAACAAGCGCCGGTCCGGTTGGCGCCGGCGCCCCCGATCACGTCAATCGACCGTGCCCCCGAGATGCCGGTGCTGCCGCATGGCAGCGTCCTTTACGGCCCACCGGCCCGTCAGACCGAGGGTTTGTGGAAGGCAGTGCCAGGGGGACTTCCGACACCGACCGATGACCCGATGAAGATCGATGCCGCGACCGATCCAATCCTGCGGCTGGCGCGGGAAGAAACGCCGCAGCCGCCGTTCCGGGCGGCGATCGAGGCGGCGGTCCGACACAATCCGGCGCTCGACGAATCGATCGCGCAACGTGACGAGGCAGAAGCCGTCCGTAACGAAGCGCGGGCACGGGAATATCCGGTCGCGGATCTGGCGGTGACGGGATATCATACGCTGTCGCGCACCTTTTCGAACGATCCGGGCAATGTTCTGGAACGATCGCGTCCGCGTGGGCGCACCGATGCGACGCTGCGGGTTCAGCAGGCAGTAATCGATTTCGGAGCGATCGGCCAACGCATTGCGGCGGGCAACGACCGGCTGACCGCGGCAACGGCAGGCATCGAAGATGCGAGTGCGCAGATTGCCCTGCGAGCGATCGCTGCCTGGTATAACGTCTTCGGCTACCGGGCGATGGTGCGCCTCGGCGAAGCCTTTGCCGAATCGCAGCGTGACCTTCATGAGCGTATCGAAACGCGTGTGGCGCAGGGCATGGCAGCACCCGGCGACATCGCGCAGGTCGACAGCTACATTGCTGCATCGGACGCGCAGCTCGCCGATTTTCGGCGTTCGCTCGCCAATGCCGAAGCGCAATATGTGGGCATCGTCGGGGTACCAGCGCCAGTCAACTTGGGGAGGGCACCGGCCCCGGATCTGCGCGGAATCGCGCCGGCGGGCCTCAACAAGGACGTCGCTGGGTTGCCGCTGGTTCGCCAGGCCAAGGGAAGTGCCGATGCCGCCGGCCGCGACGCCGCTGCGTTGAAGGCCGACGCCCATCCTCAACTCACCGCCGGGGTCGACGCCGGCCGTTACGGCGTGCTTGAGAATACCAGCGATTACGACATCCGCGCCAACCTTACGCTCAGCATGCGGATCGGCGGTGGCGCCAAGCAGCGTATCGATCAGGCGCTGGCCCGCGCCGACGGTGCCGATGCACGATACCGCCGCACGGTCACGGAGGCGCAGCGCGATGCGACCATTGCCTGGAGTGACCTGGCGGCGCTCAATGACGCGAAGCACGCGATCGAGGCGAACTACATGGCCAGTCGCCGGTCGCGCGACGTGCTGGTCGAACGCTTCCGCGTCTCGCGCGGTACGTTGTTCGACGTGCTGAGCGCGCAGAGCAATTATTTCGGCGTTGCCGCACGCTATATCCAGACTGTTACCGAACTCGACACAAGCCGCTACGTCCTGCTCGCCCGTACCGGGCATTTGCTGGCCGTTCTGGCGATCGATCCCTCTACCTTGGACGCGCGATGAGCGAGATGACGATTCCGGAACCAGCCCCGCGGTTCGCGCCGTGGCTGATGGAGCCGATGCGGCGTAATCGCGCGGTGTACCTGAAGGTCGGCATGGCGGCCGCAATGATCAACATCTTCGGGCTGATCACGTCGCTGTTCACGATGACGGTCTATGACCGCGTCGTGCCGAACAACGCGTTCTCGTCGTTGACCGCTCTGTCGATCGGGTTGGTGATCGTGGTCGTGTTCGATTTCGTGCTACGGGTGCTGCGTGCCTATTTCGTCGATCTGGCAGGCGCGGACATAGACCACGACATTGGCGGACGCGTGTTCCAGCGAATGGTGAACATTCGTCTCGATCTGAAGAAGGGATCGACCGGCGCGCTGACCGGAATGATGCGTGAACTGGAAACGCTGCGCGACTTCTTCGCGTCGGCGACGATGACCGCGCTGGTCGACGTGCCGTTCATAGCGATCACGCTGATCTTCATCGCGCTGATCGGCGGCTGGGTGGTGTTCGTGCCGCTGGCGGCAATTCCCATCGTCATCGGCGCCGGATGGCTGACTCGTCCCGCTCTCGACCGGCTGTCCGCGCGGTCGATGGGGGAGGGGCTGAACAAGCAGAGCGTGCTGGTGGAGACCATCGGCGCGCTGGAAATGGTCAAGACTTCGGGGGCCGACGTGCTGCTCGGTCGCCGCTGGACGCGCGCCAATCGCCAGCATTCGGATAGTTCGATGCGGCAGCGGCTCGTCTCGACTATCGCCGTCACGGTGGCGGCATCGGCCAACACCTTGTCCTATGCCGGCACGGTCGTCGCCGGTGTATTCCTGATCGCCGATCACCAGCTGACGACGGGCGCGCTCGTCGCGTGTTCGATTTTGTCCGGCCGCGCCGTTCAGCCGCTGGCGCAGATTGCGACGTTGCTCACCCGGCTATCGGCGACCCGCACCGCCTACAAACAGATCAATGGCATGATGGAGATGCCGTCCGAAGGTCCGGTCAGCGGTGCGCTAAGCCCCGCGGGGTTCAAGGGTCGCATCGAACTGCGCGGCGTCGAGTTTCGCTATCCGGGCGCCGCCGAAAAGACGCTCGACGGGCTGAACCTTACGATCGCTGCAGGGGAACGCGTTGCCCTGCTCGGGCGGATCGGCTCGGGCAAGTCGACGATCGCGCGCCTCATCCTCGGTCTCTACCCCCCTCAGGAGGGGTTGATCATGATCGATGGTACCGACATCCGCCAATATGATCCGCGCGTGATGCGGGCGCAGATCGGCACCGCGCTGCAGGAAAGCGTCCTGTTGAGCGGCACGGTGCGCGAGAATATCATCCTGGACCGCACGATCGTGGACGATGCCGAAATGTTGCGCGCTGCCGAACTGTCGGGCACGCACAGCTTCATGGGGCAGATCGCCAATGGCTACGACCTGGTGCTGACCGATCGTGGCGAGGGGTTGTCAGGCGGCCAGCGCCAGTCGATCTCGATCGCCCGCGCGCTTGCCGGCAAACCTTCCTTATTGATCTTCGACGAGCCGACGAGTGCGATGGACCAGACTACCGAGACGCAGCTGATCGATCGGTTGATGACCGAACTGAAGGGCCGGACGTTCGTGATCATCACCCACCGCCCCGCCCTCTTGCGGTTGGTCGAGCGGGTCGTCCTGATCGACAAGGGCCGCGTCATCAACGACGGGCCGCGAGACGTCGTCCTTCAGCAACTCCAGCGCACCAGCGTCGGCTGAGCGGAAACCGGATCATGACCGAAACCCATCTCGAAGATCTCGCCGATCGGATCCGCCCGCGTACCGCGTCAAATCTACTGCTGTGGATGATCCTCGGGTTCGTCGCGCTGTTCGTGATCTGGGCGAACGTGGTGAAGCTCGACCGTACGATCCACGCGGCGGGACGGGTCGTACCAACCAGCCGGTTGCAGGTGCTGACCAACCTGGAGGGCGGGATCGTCGCGGCGATCCTCGTGCATACCGGCGACGTCGTACGGCAGGGGCAGGCGCTGATCCGGCTGGATCAGACCCAGACCGGCGCGGAATTGGGCAGCAGCGAGATCACCGTCGATGCGTTGATCGCCAAGATCGCCCGATTGGAGGCGGAGATCGCGGGCCGCGACCCGGTCTATCCCGTCGCACGCAATGCCGCCGTGGCCGAGCAGATCCAGATCGAACGATCGCTGCACGCCGCACGGATGAGCGATCTCGCGAGCTTGACCTCCGCGGCCGCCGCTCGCGAGGCTCAGGCGCAGCGTGCCGTCGCGGAAGCCGAGGCGACCTATCAATCCCGCGTCTCAGCCCGCGAGTCCGCAAGGCGTCAACTCGACCTGATCCGCCCGCTGGTGGAACGCGGCATCGAACCGCAAATGTCTCTGGTCCAGATCGAAAGCACGGCTGCCATCGCGTCGAGCGATGCCGCCGCCGCCGCCGCATCGATCGCGCGTGCCCAATCCGGCGTTGCCGAAACGCGCGCCACGATATCGCAGGTGCGTCAGGCGTGGCGATCACAGGCCGGAACGGATCTTGCCGCGGCTCAGGCCGAGATGGCGGCACGGCGTCAGGCGATGCCGGCGCTGGCGGACCGTGTTCGTCGGTCGGTGGTCGCGTCGCCCGTCACGGGCCGCGTGAACCGCGTTCTGGTCTCCACGGTCGGTAGCTCGATTGCACCGAACCAGCCGATGATCGAGGTCGTTCCGAGTGCGGATGCGCTGACGGTCGAGGCAATGGTATCGCCGCGCGATATCGCGTCGGTCCGCATCGGCCAGCGGGCGCGGATAAACGTCACCGCTTATGAGTCAGCCATCTATGGCGGCATGGATGGCTTCGTCGCAAGCATCTCGCCCGACGCCACCGTCGAGGAGCGTACCGGCGAAAGCCACTACATCGTCCGCGTCCGCGCCGATGCGAAGCGGTTCCGCGATCTGCAGGGACACCGCCTGCAGATCGGGTCGGGCATGACGGCCGACGTCAACCTTCTCGGGGACAAGCGGTCGGTCATGTCCTATATCATGACCCCCTTTACCCGCCTGAGCGAAAGCGCGTTCCGCGAATAATCGTGGCGGCAAGGGTGCGGTTGAACCACACTGGGGCGGAACGGGGGGCTCGGGTAGCAGCCGCATACGCCTTGCGTGGCGAGCCCAGCGTGTCGGGGATGCAGCGACCACCGCTAGCTTGCGGAACAATCGGACGCAGGTCGTTGGTTCGCGTTCCCGCGATATTCGTCCGACTGAAAGCTGGGGCTGGGGGCTGGCGGCTAAAGCATTGCCGAGGTTGAGCTTTGTGGTCAGCCCCTTCCTCAGTCAGGCGTCTTGCCTTGGTGACGACCGCTTATGCAGGCTGCGCCCAGATGTGCGTTGAAGGTTTCCGTTCGCCTTTATAATAGCACCGCATCAGCTACTTCGGCGGCCTCGCGCGCGGCAACCGCGCCCAGCACCACGCAAAAGGCAGATCGTCAGGATTTTGTGTCGCAATGAATTATCGCCATTCCTTCCATGCCGGCAACAGCGCCGATGTCGTGAAGCACAGCCTATTGATCGCCCTCGTGCGCGCCATGCAGCAAAAAGAGGGCGCGCTGACCCTTATCGACACCCATGCCGGTTGCGGGCTGTATGATCTTGGCGGCGAGGATGCCCGGCGCACCGGCGAGTCCGCACAGGGCGTGTTGCGAGCCCTTGCCGACCCGAACCCTTTGCTGAGCGACTACCGCACCGCTGTGCAGGCTGTGAACACTGGCGGCGAGCCGCACGTCTACCCCGGATCGCCGCGGATCCTGGCGAGTCTCCTGCGCCCGCAGGATTTCCTGATCCTGAACGAAAAACATCCCGAGGACGCCTATACACTGCGCGGCGTGATGCGCGGCACATCCGCTGCCGTGCACGAACGCGACGCCTACGAGCTTTGGCTGGCGATGCTGCCGCCCCGAACTTCGCGCGGCGTGGTGGTGGTCGACCCGCCGTACGAGCAGCCCGATGAGCGCGAACGTATCACAGCCACTCTCGCCGCTGCTCACCGCAAATGGGCGCATGGCGTGACGGTGATCTGGTATCCGCTGAAAGACCGTGCCACGCATTGGCGGTGGAAGGAGCAGCTACGCAAGCTCGGCCTCCCGAAATTGCTGGGGGTGGAGCATTGGTTGTACGATGACGACCAGCCCGGCATCTATAATGGCGCAGGTCTTTTCATCGTCAATCCGCCCTATGCCTTCACGCAGGCGCTGCCGCCTCTGCTGGAAGCCTTGCGCGCCGTGCTGGCGCCGGAGGGGCACAGGGGCGAAATCACAGCCGATTGGCTGGGTTATTAAAGCAAACCCTCGTCGTGCCCTTTTCCGACAGGAGGAATGGCCTCGGCGGCGGGGGGCGCTGGGAGGTGGTTTTTGGCAAAGCAAGCGACCGCCGAACGTCCGGAACTGGGCATTTACCCTGCGCGCGCGACGACCTGCACCGTAGGGTAAGTAAGACTGCAACGGTCGTCGATTGAGAAACGGATTTCACTGATCCGGCATGCCGCCGCGAGGCATCCTGATGCCCACCTCGGGTCGTTCGCGACGTCCACCTCAGCGTGATCCCGTCGCACCCCATAGGGGCTCTGGAGTCTCCTTCCGCTGGATGAACCGATGTCGTGGCGAGAATGGTGACCCCTACGAGACGACAAACTAAGAGCGAGTAAGTAGTTGATATAGGACAAGCCGTGTTCTGGTTGTCTCACGACGCATGGAAGGCGATCGAGCTGCCTTGCCGAAGAACCAGCCTGGCGCCCGGCGGGTCGATGACCGGCGAGTGATTTTGGACATTATCCACGTCCTCAAAGTAGGATCTTGATGGTGTGACTGCCCGGCTGATTACTGTCCGTCGACGACGATCTACAATCGCTTCAACCGCTGGTCGCATCGGGGGTTTGGGAGCAATCGCTTGCCGCGCTGGTCGACGCGGGCGTGGTGACAAGAAGCACGGCGATGGACACCACGTATATCAAGATCCAACGCACTGCATTCGGCGCAAAGGGGGCGCTCGGCGCAAGCGATCGGGCGGTCCCGGGGCGGCTGGATCACAAAGATCCATACGCTGACCGACGTCGTCGGCCGCCCCTACGCGCTGATGCTGACGCCGGGCAATATCAGCGACATCAAGGCCGCGCCCGCCCTCCTCGAACACGCCGGTCGCGTGCGATACCTGCTCGGTGACCAAGGCTACGATGCCGATAGCCTGCAGTTCACTCCGTCAGGCAGGCGCCATCCCGGTCATTCCTGGACGCAGCAACCGGAAGCGAGGCATTTGCTGTGACAAACAGCGATACTGCGGCCGCCACCTCGTTGAGAATGCCTTCGGCCGCCTGAAAGACTTCCGCCGCGTCGTTAGCCGTTACGAATTGCGATCATTGACATGCAAATGCATGTACCAACCGATCCGACGATCAGCAAAGAGCGTCGTCCCACCCGGTCGATGATCGCCATCGCAATCATCGTGAAGATGAGGTTGATCATGCCGATCGCAACAGCCTGCGAGTCACCCGATACCTTGCCGAAGCCGGCCTTCGCAAATATATCGTTGATATAGTATAGTGTTGGGTTGATGCCGGAGAACTGATTGAACAAAGCCAGCGTGATCGCAAGCATTGCGGGAATGCGGTGGCGCCGCGCAAATAGCGGTTGATTCCCGCTGCCCGGTCACTCGCGAGTGAACGCTTGATTTGAGATAGTTCTTGTGCTGCGGTAGCCCCGGCTATTCATGTCAATACTTCGCTCGCTTCTTCTGTATGCCCTTGTCAACAAGCCATCGAGGGCTGCGTGGCACGCGAAATAGCATGGCAAGGAACAGTAGAGCCCGGCAGCGCGGAAACGCCGATCTTCCATCGCCATTCATCCGCGCCAAGACCGAATGTGCCAACTACGTAATTGGAGAGGTAGGTAATCACGATGCCAAAGACGATATTCAGCTGGAATGATCCTACCATCCGGCCTCGCCGTTGAGCAGGCGCAATCTCGGCAATGTACATCGGTCCGACCACCGAGAATGCACCGATGGCAATACCGGCGATGAAACGGAAGACGAGGAATGATAGCCAGTCCCACGCTAAGGCACAGCCCAGCGACGACACGATAAAGAGGATCGCTAGCCCGCGTAGGCTGTCACGCCGTCCAAACCGGTCGCCAGCATAACCCCCGCCTGCAGCCCTACGATGGTTCCCCATAACGCAATAGCAACGGTGAACCCTAGCGATGACGGCGAAAGCGCATAGGTCGCTGATAGCGCGCTTGTCAGGCCTGAGATCACCGCCGTGTCAAAACCGAACAGGAGTCCCCCGAGTGCAGCGGCGATGGTACATTCGATCACGGTCCGCGTTGGTCGTCCGATCGGACTAGACGAGGCTTCGCTCGCGAACACTGATACTGACATATGCCAGACGATGCGACGAGCGAGGTACTGCGCTTTGGACTCGACGCTTGCGATCTTGTCGCGATGCTGGGTGGTGATGCCGAGCGTCTTGCCGTGGCACTGGCTCCGGCGATGGCGACGAGCGGGAGAACACCGAGGAGGCATCAAAATCTTGGCAGACGAGAAAATCGACTATCTTGTCGGGTTGGCGAAGCTGTTGCTCCCGATCGATCCTGCAGCTGCTCGCTACTGCTTCGACGCCGCGATGAGCGCGGCCGGCGATGTCGATTATGACACGCTGCACGCCCTGTCGGTGACCGCAGCGCTCGCGACGCGCGGCAGGCCGGCGATGCTCGATGATGACGCCGTACGCGTGGCTCTCCGTCTCGCTGCGGTGCATCAGGATGCTGCGATCCTCTTGGGCAGCGCTGATCAATTCCCTTGGACGGACGTGGCGGTTTCGCTGTCTGCACTCGCGCCCAGTATCGCGCTGGCGTCGGTAGCCCGCTTTGCCGAACTCGATTTGACCAACGGGTCTTCGATGCTCGCCAAGACGCTCTTCCAATGCGCTGCGGACAAGACGCTCGACGATACGGTGTTGGCGGTCTTCCTGCCGATCCTTGGCGAGGATGGCGGGCGTCTCGCGACGCGGCTGTTCGAACATGCTTGTGCAAGCGGGGACGGTCGCCTCGCCGAGGTGGTCGCGAACCACTTATTGCGCGAGCTTTGTGGCGACCGTGCGCGACAGCCGCTGCGGTCTTGCCATTGGCCAGGGTTGGTCCGGCCGTCAGCGATTTCATCGCCGCCGCACATTTCGAGGCGGCACTTCCCCAGCATCAGCCGGACTATGCGCGGTACGATTCGCCGGCCAGCCCGGCGGCGGGCTCTGGGCCGATCGACCCAGCGCTGCTGTCGGTTAGCGGCATTAATGGCACCGCATCGTTCAGGGCGCGGATCGACGCCATCGTTGCTTCTGAGAAGAGCCTGTATGCATCGCGCACTTCAATCGCGAACCGCTTGCTGGTCACGTTCAACCACCCGGAAGCGCCTTTCGATTTCTGGGCAGCGAAACTATGGTTCATGATGGCTGTCGCACGCACTGCGTGGGAAACCCCGACTGTATCCAAGGCTTTCGCGACTGGCTGTTCGCCGAGGCCGAAAGCACTACTTTTCCGCATTTGCTGGTGCGCGCCTCAGCAAAACAGGTCTTGCAGGGGCTGGTGCGCGCCTCAGCAAAACAGGCCTTGCAGGGGCTGGAACATGCCGATCCGAAACGGTTTAGCGACACCGAGCGCGCACGCATTGCGGCGATCAACACCAGCCGGCTGGTTGCGCAACAATCGATTACAGAGAGCTGGCAGAAGGGGTTCGATCGCCATCGTCCGCTGGGCGAGGAGGGGCGTAGATTTCGCTTCGACAGCCTAGATACGCTGCCGTATTGGTATACACCGCTCATGCGCGGTTTTGCCTGGCCTTTGGCGGCCGACGCAGAAGAAGATTCGTGGGACAATTTTGACCACTGGCTTTCTCGGCCGGGTCCGACGCTCGCACCGGCTTGGCTCGGCGATCTGCGCGGGCCAAAACCGCTTGAAGCGCTTGCCTGGCAGGCACCGCCGTTGGACGGCTGGCTGAAGACGCCGGACGTCGATGCATTTCGTCGTGCGCTTGGGCTGGATCGTCCTGACTGGCTGGTCGTAAGTGCATATCGTTCGCTGCAATATGGCGACGTCTCGGGGTCGACGCGGATAGAGCGCGCGCTGGTGTCGCGCGATACGGCGACTACGCTGCGTCTGGCGCTCGAAGCCAGCGAGAATAGCCACGACTATCGTCTCGCGGTGAATGACGATGACAGTCTTGAGATCGCGTCGGGAAGATTTGTGCTTAAGTCGCTGCTCGTCGACAACCATGGCGATACCGAACTCGATATCCACGATCTCTTGCGCGGTGAGGTTTCCGCTTCCGGCCAATCGCCGCACCCGCGGATCGTCGCCCTGCTCGGTTTGGTGCGTGATCCATCCGGGCTGCCGGTGTGGCGCGATCCGAGCGGTGTCGTCATCACTCACCGGATCGCCTGGAGCGACCCGAAGTAATTAGACGAGCGCGCTTCCTGGCATTTTGCCGAAGGCAAAGAGCTATTGTTCCGACGATCGGCAATCGCACAAATTCTCGAGACGTACGGACTCGATCTTATCACCGAAATCGATTTCAACCGGCGAATTGGCGAAGCGAGCTATGCCCTCAAAAAAGACAAAAAGCGCGAGCGTGAATATGACCGGATCATCCTCTACCGGGACGATGGCAAAATCGAAGCGAGCACGCGAGGTCTCGGTCGTTGGACGTGAGATCGAAGCCGCGCTGGGATTGGGGCGCAGTGCTGATGTTCTGACGCGCTGGATGGCATTCCGCCTCGCCGAAGTGCGCGCGGCCGTCGACGACGCGCCGATTGCTGCGGCCCGCAAAGCCGTGCTTGCCGAGCATGACGCGCTGATTATGGCGTTGTGGAACCAGCGGGGTACGCTTCCTGAACCGCTCGGCGTCGATCGTCGTACCGGACTCGCGGCGCAAATCATTTGGCAACTTGTCAATGACACGAGCGTGTGGATCCGGCCGGACACGCCCCGTAATGCCGTCGACGCTTGGCGGCCTGCGCGATCACTGAGCCTATCTGCTCTCAGCAGCAGCCGTGCTGATCTACAAGCGGGAGGCGACCGCGCTCGGGCCGGAAGATCCCGATTTCCCACTAACCGACGAAGGACGTGAAGAGCGCAGGCAATGGGTGGAGATTTCCCAAAGGGTCCTACGCGACGTTCGCATGCGGGAAGGATCGCTGTGCCGCGAGACCGAGCCATCGGATGCGGACGCGGTCGTGAAACTCGAACAGGATGTTGGCAAGACAATCGTCATATTGCGTGCCCATCTCGAAACGCTGGAGACGATGTTACTTCAGACATCCAGAAGGCCCCTCCCAAAAAAAGCACGGCTAAATGAACGGCGGTCTCCGTTTTCGCTAGGTGATCCACCTCGATCAGCCTCACTTGCTCCTAGACGTTACCTGACCGCACCGGTGCCAGCTGTCGGTCGCGATCCGCACTGCGCTCATTCAACCGAGCATATGCCTTTCCTGGTAGGTGCGAGGTTGTCGAAATGAGAAGCGGGAAATAGACTCGGAGCGCCTGCTTTTCGGTATAGCATTGTCGGCGCTTGGACGACTGCGGGTCCGCTCCGCTTTATCCAGTCCTCAAATCTGCCAGTCAGCTACCGGCCCAGCTTCTGTCGCTGTGCGATAACACTCAGGATATCGCCGAATGTCCGTTCCAAACGAGAGCTGACGTTCCGGCCGACGCTTTCGAACGGCATGAAAGTCCCGGTTGGCTCCGTTCCGCGTCATCGGCAATCCGCTTACGGCGAGCGGATCAAACTATATGAATGAACACCCGAAGCTGGGAAGCGAGCAGGTCGGCCTGAACGTCCGCAACTGGGTCACTTTCTGACGCGCCGAACCTTCCCATTGTACGACCGCCTTACGCCCAAGATTTCCGGAAAGGGGCCAGGCCGCAGGCGGCCCAGTAGCTGTCGTTGTCGCGCTTGCGGCGCTGATTGGCTGAAAGTTTGCCTGCAGCTTTCAAGCGAAATAGGAGCCAAAACTCATCGCGCTAGCGACATCAGCAAGTCGTCACGCCTTGCGAATAGCGGCTTTTCATATTCGTCGCCGGTGTCAAATTCGTGCAGCATGCTGCAAAACTCTTCGAGATCGAGGCACAGGATGAGCTTGCCCTGGTCGCGAAGCGCCCCGCGGACCGTCCGGCTTGCGTTTTCCGAATAGCCATTTCGCGCGATGACGATTGCCACCGAGCGCAGTGCCGTGGCGTATAGATAACGTTCGGTGGTGTAGATCTGGTCTTGGCCGATCGGGTCGGTGTAGTTCTTGAACTCGAAGACGATATAGCGCGCGCGAAAATCGGCCGACAAAGTCGTCCAAAATGCGCTCCGCACGGGTTGCAGGCGTCCGATTAAATCGACCCGCTGATAGCCATTTTCGATCGCCGATTGGCGCCGCCAGCCGAGAAGTTCGGTGCCGAACAGGAGAATGAGCGCCTCCTCGCACAATTTCTCGAAACTCTGGGCGGCACCATCCTTGTTGCCTGGCTTGATCGACTTAAGCGCGCTGGCGATCCGCGCGCCTTCACCTGGCGGTGGCAGCTCTTGGCCGGCGTCCTCGAGCATCGCGACCGTGGTGGCGTTGCTGGGTACGCTTTCGGCGCCGATCTGGAGGGCACGCAGTAGGTCGGCAAACCGCCGGCTCAAGTTCGGGAAGCGCGTTACGTGCTGAACCAGCAGGTCCAAATCCCAAAGTTCAATCCTGTCGCCGGACACGTCAGCGAAGGCGCGCCGGGCCTCTCTCGTGATCCGCTGTGGGATGATCAGAATGCCCCGCTCAGCATCGCGGGCCTTCATCATCGCGAGCAGATCGGACGTAGCGTTGTGGATGAGCGCACGCGAAGCTAGGCCGGAGCGCATCAGCTTGAGCTCGACCAGCACGTGCGACCCGCGCTCAATGATCGACACGTCAAGCTCTTCGCGAGAGGCGGTGCTGACATCCTTAGCAAGCACATCTTAGCCGTCCCGCGCGAACAGGTCTGCCAGGAACTCGATCCAGGTCTGTTCAAGGTTCATCAAATCGATGTGAAGATCACTCGTTCGACTCACGCCGCATTCCTTCACTGACCCGTATTGCCAGTATCGCTGCTATCAACAATGAGGGTACAAACCAAGAAACCTTCCCGGTTAGCAGGTCTGGGGGCACCGAGCTGGTTGGCGCAACGGTGGCAGCGCTTTTCGGGACATTGGGTGTCGGAACTTTCGCGTCGCGCGATAGATCGCGCGGGTCCGCACTCACAGACCCTATGCCTACCCCAGTGGAACCGCTGAGAGCAGACGCCGTGCTGAGATGAACGAGCGTCTGAAGCTGGGGCTCGGGAAGAAGGGTCTGAACGGCTGCTTCTGGGTCTAGCGCTCGGTAGTAGCCCATCTTGTTCGAGCCTAGCCATCTGCCACCGTAACGACCATGCCATAAACCACGTCCATGGCTGCGCGTCTCGCATTGGGCGGGTGCGAGGAAACGATGCTGAAGACGCTGCTGGCTGCGGCCGTGCTTGTTACCGCGATGGTGCCGGCCAACCTGTTCGCCCAGACTGAACCAGCCAAGGCGACCGCGACGCCGCCTACGCTGATCGTCGCCATCTCGGTCGATCAGTTTTCTGCTGATCTGTTCGCGGAGTACCGCAACCACTTTACTGGCGGCTTTGCCCGGTTGCTGAACGGCGCGGTATTCCCGAGCGGCTATCAGAGCCATGCGGCGACCGAAACCTGTCCCGGTCATTCGACGCTGGTGACCGGAATGCGGCCGGAGCACACCGGGATCGTGCTCAACAATTGGGTCGATTTGAAATCGCCGCTTGCCGACAAGACAATCTATTGCGTCGAGGACGAAGCCGTGCCGACGAACACCCATGAACATTATTCGGTGGCGGCGACGCACCTGCTGGTGCCGACACTGGGCGAACGAATCAAGCGGGTCTTTCCGGCGAGCCGGAACGTCTCGCTGTCCGGCAAGGACCGTGCCGCGGTGATGATGGGTGGCCACGCGACCGACGAGATCTGGTGGTGGAACGGCGACACGAAGGGCTTCAAGAGCTTCGCGGGTCGGCCGATGCCGGCGGTGGTCCGGCAGGCTAATGCATCGATAGGCACTAATCTTGGCAAGGGCCGGCCAGCGCTGCCTATGCCCTCCTATTGCGTGCCCAGAAGCCGCGCGATTGCCGTGGGCGAGCAAACCGTGGGCGCAGGGCGTCTCGCGCGCGCGGCCGGCGATGGCGAGGCTTTCCGTACCTCGCCCGACGTCGACAATGCGACATTGGCGCTGGCCACCGGGCTGGTCACATCAATGAAGCTCGGTCGGCGCGCAACGCCCGACCTGCTCAACGTCTCGCTGTCGGCGACGGACTATATCGGGCATTCGTACGGCATGCAGGGCAGCGAGATGTGCGTTCAGCTTGCCAGCCTGGACCAGCATCTCGGCGCGTTCTTCACGGCGCTGGACGCGACCGGCGTCGATTATGCGGTCGTGCTCAGCGCCGATCACGGCGGCATCGACCTGCCGGAGCGCGGGACCGAGCAGGGATCGGCGACCACCCGCCGCAGCCGGTTCGACATGCCCGCGGTCATGCGGCAGGCCAGCGCCGCAGCCGGCGTCCCGGCGAGCGCGCTGCGCGCCCAGGATTCGAACGTCTATATTGACCCGGCGATCACCGGTCCGCAACGCACCCGACTGCTCTCGGCCGCCCGCGACGCGATCCTGGCCCAGCCCGATGTCGCCGCGGTCTTCGCCGCCGACGAGATCGCAGCTTCGCCCGAGCCGAACGGTCCGCCCGAGACCTGGCCGCTGCTGATGCGTGCCAAGGCCAGCTTCTACCGGCCGCGGTCGGGCGACCTGATCATCGCGCTTCAACCGCGCGTCGTGTCGCGGCCGACCGGGCCCGGCTATGTCGCAGGGCATGGCAGCTTTTGGGACTATGACCGGCGTGTGCCGATCCTGTTCTGGCGGCGCGGCATGCCCGGCTTCGAGCAGCCGCTGTCGGTCGAGACCGTCGACATTGCACCGACGCTGGCGGGCTTGCTGAATCTGCCGCTCGCCGCACCGACGATGGATGGTCGCTGTCTCGATCTCGACCCCGGCCCGGCGACCACCTGTCGCTGAGGCCAAAGGCCTCGATCGAAAAGACGAAGCGGCGACACGGGACCGTCACGGAACGTCCCTAGTCGGACCGTAGCGCGACGTGATCCGTCGCGCCGAGCATGAGGATATGTCGTGTCTTACGCAGCACCATCGGCCGAGCGCGGGCAGCCGCGCGATGCGCCCGACGATGTCGCCACGCCGCGCGCATGTCACCCGATCGAGGCGCATCGCTCCGCGCTGCAGAATTACCTGCACCGCCGGCTGCGCGCGCACGAAGATCCCGAGGATTACGTCCAGGAAGTCTATCTGCGCGTGCTGGCCGCGGACCCCGGGCAAAACAAAGTGCAGAACCTGCGGGGTTTTCTCTTCCGTGCTGCGTCGAACCTGATGATAGACAAGCATCGCAGGAGAGGGACATCGAGTGCGGCCGCAGTGCCGACAGACCGCTTCAATACGCTCCGACGGCTGAGTTTGCTGGCGTCGTTGATGTCCTGCACTCCTTACTTGCGGCGGCTGTCGAGTGAGCTGACGGTCACTTGGGCAGATCTATTGTCTTGCGGACAGCATACGCTGCGTACGACCCAGGAATGCCTGCCGCGGGCTGTCCAGATCCGACGGTCAGTCGATACTCTCCGGGGATCAGTCGGCGATCGCCTTCGGCCGTGACGAAGCTCAGGTCGCGCGGCGACAAGGCGATGGTGATCCGCTTCGTCTCGTGCGGGTTCAACGACACCCGTTCGAAGCCGCGTAGCGCGTGGCGCGGAGCACCCTGGAAGCCCGGTGGCGTGATATAGGCTTGCGCCACCTCGTCGCCGGCGCGGTCGCCTGTGTTCGTGACGTCGACCGTGGCGGTCAACCCGTTCTCGATACCGCCCGACGCCGGATCGATCGACAACTTGCCATAGCGGAAGCTCGTGTAGCTCAGGCCATGGCCGAACGGATAGACGGGCGTCCCTTTGAAGTAACGGTACGTACGGCCGGCCATGCTGTAGTCGGTGAATGCGGGCAGGTCGGCGACGCTCTTGTAGAAGGTCAGTGGCAGGCGGCCGGCAGGGTTGACCTTGCCGGTCAGCACGTTGGCGACAGCGAGACCGCCCGACTGCCCGGGATACCAGGCCTCGACGATCGCGGCGGCGTTGTCCTTTGCCCAGGACAGGTCGATCGCGCTGCCGTTCATCGCCACCACGACCAGCGGCTTGCCCAGCGCCCTGGCCCGTTCCAGCAGCGCGCGCTGGTCCGCAGGGATATCCAGCGTCGTCTTGTCGCCGCCCGAGAAGCCTTCGATCTTGATCGGCATTTCCTCGCCCTCCAGATCGGAGGTGAGACCGACCACGGCGACCACGACGTCCGCGCTTGCCGTGCCGGCTTTCAAGTCGCGATCGAGATCGTCGGTGATCCTCTTCCAGAAGATCTGGGCGGGCGGCGCAATATCGCTCTCCCCCTGCAAGTCGATCGCTACCCGATCGCCCTTCCTTAGCTGCGCGTCGACCAGCTGCAGCGGCTCGGCCCAGCGGGAGTAGCGTTTTGCCTCGACCAGCGGCTTGCCGGCAAGTGACAGCGTGCCCTTCACGCCGGTCAAGGCGAGACGGTAGAGTCCGGTCTCGGGGACGACGAGCGAGCCGGAGAACAGGACCCTGTACTTGCTCGCGACCTGACGGAATTCCGACGCGCGCGAGACGATGCTGGGCTCCACGCTGCTCAAGACCGGCTTGACTGCGAAGCGCCGCTCCGCCCCGGGCGGGACTGCATTCTCGTCCAGAGCATTGAAATATTCGGTGCGGATGCCCGGGCGACCGTCGGGGGTGACCAGCACCGAGCCCGGTACGGGATCGCCATCGGTGACAGAGGCGGTGAACGGCACGACCGTCACGTCCGCGCCGGGCATCGCTTGCCTCAAACCGTCGGCGACCGAGATCGGGGGAGCGCTCCGCGTCGAGGAGTAATTGCCGCGCAGTACGCGGGTGGCGTCGGACAACGGCCCGATCAGCGCTACCCTTGTGCCTGGACGGAACGGCAGCGCGCCGTCGTTCTTGAGCAGGACGAGGCTCTTTTCCGCCGCCGCGAGCGCCAAAGCGCGGCTTTCCGGCGTGTCGATCGCACTGACCGATGTCGCGTTGGGCTTGCGCGCGGACAGACCGGGAAGGTCGCCGTTGCGGTAGCGAGCCGAGAAAAGGCGGACGAGCGCCGTGTCGATGTCCTCCGTGCGGATGTAGCCGCGTCGCAGGGACTCCGTATAGCGATCGCCCAGATCCATGCGGCCGCCCAGCGTGGCGTTGTTGCACTCGTTGTCGACGCCGTGCGTCAGCGCCACTGCGACGCCGGTCGCAGCGTCAGGCGCGTATTTGTGATGCTCGTAGATGTCGACCACCGAGTCGCAGTCCGACACGACATAGCCCTTGAAGCCCCACGCGCCGCGGAGATAGTCCCGCAGCAATAGCTGGCTACCGCATGCCGACTGGCCATAGACGCGGTTGTACGCGCACATGATCGAACCTGCCTTCGCATCGACGATCGCTGCGCGGAACGCCGGGAGGTAGGTGTCCTCCAGGTCATGGGCCGTCGGGTAGATGTTGTCCACGTGGCGGCTCTGTTCCGGGCCGCTGTGCACCGCGAAATGCTTCGGTGTCGCCACGACGTTCGGTAGATCGGGATTGTCGCCCTGGATGCCGTTGACGAACGCCACGCCGATCCGCGCGGTCAGGAACGGGTCCTCGCCATAGGTCTCCTGTCCGCGGCCCCAGCGCGGATCGCGGAAGATGTTGATGTTGGGCGACCACGTGTCGAGCCCGGTACCGATGCGCCCCAGGCGCCCCGTCCGTCGGCCGAGCGTATGCAGTCCCTGCACCTCCGTACTGATCACTTCAGCCACGCGGCGGACAAGGGGCGCGTCGAACGTGGCTGCCAGGCCGATCGGCTCGGGAAAGTTCGTCGTCGGCACGCCGCCCATCGCGCCATGCAGCGATTCCGTCCACCAATTGTAGGCGGGAATGTTCAGACGGGGGACGGCCGGCGCGGTGTTCAACAACTGCGCCACCTTCTCGTCCGTCGTCAGCTTGCCGACGATCTCGCGCGCCTTTGCATCGGCTTCCGCCCGCGCGCCGGCTTGCGCGTTCGCCGGTGCCGCGACGATGGCAACAGCGAGAGCCAGCGACGAACCGGTGGCTGTGATCAGCGATTTCAGCATGGGTAGCCTTTCCATTGCGCTTTCGCGCAGCACGTATCCGTTAGCGTTCCGGCGATTCTATTCGCGGGTGTCATTCGGAGTTCAGGATCGCCACCGCACCGCCGGAGGGCGCTAGGGTAAGCGAGATCGACCGTCCTCCTCCGACGCGCGTGGAGAGGGTCCGCAGGCTGTTCATGGTGGCGCCATCCTGCCAGACCCGCGCCCGCCAGTTGCGATTGTCTTTTGTCAGGAACGACAGCGGGACAGTAATTTTGCGACCGGTCTCGTTCGTCATCGCGCCGACGTACCAGGTTCCGCCCTTGCGCCGGGCCACCACGATGTACTGGCCGATCTCCCCGGTCAGAAATCGCGTCTCGTCCCAGCTTGCTGGCACCTCGCGCAGGAAGTCCGCGCCTTCCTTCAGCGTGCCGTCGGCCGCGACGTAGCTGTCCGGGCTATCCGAAAGCATCACGACCGGGCTGTCGTAGACGACGTACATCGCCAGCCCGTGGCCGCGTGTCGTCATCACATACGGACGCAGCGAACGGAACTGCGTCGCGAACTCGGCCGGCGGCAACGCGCGGAACCCGCCCGGCGTGTAATCCATCGGTCCCAGTAGTCCGCGCGTGAAAGGCAGCGTCACATTGTGGCTGGCGGTGATCCGCGTCCCGAACTTGTTGTATTCGGCACCGAGCACACCTTCCTGCGTGACGAAGTTCGGCCAGGTGCGCGTCAGTCCGTCGGGCGGATAGGCGCCGTGCAGATCGACCATGAGGTGATGCTCGGCCGCCTTCTTGAGCAGGCGGTGATAGAAGGCGACCATCTCCTGATCGTTGCGGTCCATGAAATCGACCTTGATCCCCTTGATGCCCCATGACGCGTAAAGCGGGATGGCGGCGTCGAGCTGCCGTTCGAGCTGCTTCCACTGCAGCCACACCCACACGCCGACGCCGCGCTCGGCGCCATATTTGACGACGCCGGGGATATCGACTTCGGGTTTGGGCACGGTGACGTCGGCCGGAGCCGGTCCTTCCGAGCTCCCCTTGTACCAGCCTTCGTCGATCAGGGTGTATTCCAGCCCCAGCCTCTGCGCGAAGTCGATGTACTTCTTGAACGTCGTGGTGTTGACGCCCGCATTGGGCACGTCGACGGCCCAGCCGTTCCACCAGTCCCACGCGGACTTGCCCGGCTTGATCCAGCTCGTGTCAGCGATGCGGGACGGCTCCGCCAGGAGTTGGATCAGATTGGACGGTATAAGATCGCCCGCCGTATCGCCAAGCATGACCACCCGCCATGCGGTGATCAGCGGCCCTTCCAGCAATGAGGCGTGAACGGCGGTCTTGAATCCGGTACCGTCCTGCGCATTGTCCGGCCTGGTCGTCAGGCTGATGTTGACTCCGAGCCCGCCGTCGCCGCGGCCGCGCAAGTAGGCTCCAGCATAGTCGCGCTTGTCTGACTCCGCGATCGCGAAGGTCGTGCCCTTGCCCGTCGCGCACAGGAGGGGAGCGTCGTATAGGTGGAAGGTGCGCATCTTCGACGCCTGCACAGAATCGAACTCGAACTCATGACTGTTGACGTAGGTGCCGGCGTTGGCACCCCAGCAGCCATAGTCCGCCGGAAAGTAGAAACCTGTAGTTTCCCAATAGACGTCGAGTGACTTGAACCGGTCCTGGGCGGGCACGACGAAGCGGAACGCAACGCCCTCCGAATAGGAACGGACAATTAGGTCGAAGCGGACGCCGTCACGCTTGCGAAGCAGGTGAAGCGTAAGCTGGTTGTAGCTGTCGGGTACCTGAGATGCCTTGCCCACTACGGGGCGGTATACTTCGCTGACTGACGTTCGATCGGTACCCGTTACCTCCACTCCGTCGCTGCCGAGCGCACCCTGATCAGTGAACAGGCCGACCGGGGAGGGCGCGAGCACGGCCTTGCCGTCTCGCGTTACCGTGAAGCGCAGCTTTCCGCCGTCCGCCGTCACCTCGATGCGGTTGCGCCGGTCCGGAGAGACCGCATCGGTCGGCGTCTGGGCGGCCGCGACGCCGAGCAACGACGAAAGAGCGAAACCCGCCAGCACCATGCCGATCCTCAGCCGATTCCGTTCGACCATCCGCATGCCATCCCTTTCACATTCTATTTGCGCCAGACTAGCCAACCTCTCGTACCGAGGCCATCGCTTTTTCGCAGGTGAGTGCCAGTTCTCATTAACAAAAACGAACTGGCTTTGCGCTGCGGTGTGATCCGCCATAGTGTGAAGCGAACGAAGGTCGGGGTAGGTCGGTGGAACGCAAAGACGTCAAAGGCACTTATGCCGCTCCTGCGCTGGAGAAGGCTTTCGAGGTCATCGAGCATCTGGCCGAATACCCGCAGGGCATGCTGCTCAGCGAAATGGCGGCACGGCTCGGGCGTACCGTCGGTGAACTGTTCCGCATCGTTATTGTGATGGAGCGTCTCGGCTACCTGCGTAAATCGGCGACGACCGATCGTTATACCGTCGCCTACAAGCTGCTCGACGTGGCGATGCGCGCTACGCCAGCCCAGCATCTGGTCCGCGCTGCGACGCCGGTGATGCAGGGGCTGGCGCTCGCAGCCGGGCAGTCGTGCCATCTGGTGGTCGCGAACGGCGGCCATGGCCTCGTCGTTGCCTGTGAGCAGCAGCCGGGAACGCGCGGGTTCTCGCTGCGCGTCGGGGCCCGGATCGACATGATCGTCAGCTGTTCGGGGCAGGTGATTCTCGCATTTTCCGGCGAGCAGCGCGCGCATCAGATTGTCGCCGCCGTCGAGCAGGAGCGGACGGCACCGGTGGACCAGCGGGCGCTAACCCACAGCTTGGCGGTCATTCGCGAGCAAGGGTATGACAGCCGCAGGAGCCCGATCACCTACGGCGTCACCGACATCAGCTTTCCGGTGCACGGCTTCGATGGCAACGTGGTCGCGGCGCTGACAATTCCATTCCTGGAATTAATCGACGGATCGCAGAAGGTCGGGCTTGATGCGGCACGGGGGCTGCTGCGCGAGGCGGTCGCCGCGATTTCCGACGCGCTCGGCTATCAAGCCGGGTGAGTCAATTCCGGCTTGATCCGCCGGGCATAGATCGCGATCGCGGCGAAGCAGACAAGCGGTAGCAGCATCGCGATCGGCACTCCGCCCGCCCGTACCGCGACCAGGCCCATCAGCGGGGGAAAGATCGCCCCGCCGATGATCGCCATGATGATGAAGGATGAGCCGAGCGGCTTGGCCGGCCCTGTCCCTTCGATCCCGAGTGCAAAGATCGTCGGGAACATGATCGACATGAAGAAGCTGGAGACCATCAGCGCGCCGACCGCGATCCACCCGCCTGCGACCGCCGCGACCGCGCACAGCATGACGTTGGCGAGCGCATAGCCGCCGAGCAGCCGCGCCGGTCGCACACGTGCCATTATGGCGGTGCCGCTGAACCGGCCGATCATGAACAGCACCAAGCTGGCCGACAAGAGAAAGGCCGCGTTCCGCTCCGTCACCGACGGCGTCACGTCCTTCACGAAATCGATGAAGTAGCTCCAGATTCCGACTTGGGCGCCGACGTAGAAGAATTGCGCGATTACTGCGCCAACGAGCGGCCGGTGACGGGCGAGGCGGCGGAACTGGTCGCCCAGGCTCGCGCCATCGTGCGGGTGGGCGGCGGGGAGGCGGGTCACCGCCACCGCGCCGGCGACGACCAACGCCGCCAACGCGAGGAGGGTATAGGGAAGCTGCACTGTGCTCGCCTCGCTCACGCGATAGGCGGCGAGGGCGGTGGGGCTCATGGCGTCTACGGTCGCGGCGGAATGTTCCACGCCCGAGAAGATCAGCATCGCGCCTAACACCGGCGCCAGGCACGCGCCCAGACCGTTGAAAGCCTGCGCCAGGTTCAGCCGCTGCACCGCAGTTCCGGGATCGCCGAAGGAACTGGTATATGCGTTTGCCGTCGTCTCCAAACACGCCGCCCCCGCCGCGATCATGAACAACGCGAACAGGAACGCGCCATAGCTGAGCATGAGGGAGGCAGGAAAGAACAGCAGCGCGCCGCATGCATACAACAGCAGGCCGGTAAGGATTCCCGCTTTGTACCCGAAGCGCCGCATGAGGAGTCCGGCCGGCAGCGCGACAACGAAGTAGCCGATGTAGAAGACGAATTGAATGAAGCCAGCCTGCGCTCGATCGAGACCCAGCGACTTCTGGAATTGGCGGATCAAGATGTCGTTGAAGTTATTCGCCAGCGCCCAAAGGAAGAACAGGCTGATGATCAGCACGAAGCCGAACCGGTAGGCTGGCGTGATGAAGGAACCGACCGCTTCGGCGGGTTCATTCGGCCCGGTATTTCCAGTCATCGCCGTCCTGCTCCCTGTACGGTGATCGTTGTGGCTCATGCTCAGGCGGATGGTGTCGGACAGTCTCCGCTGACCAGACTCTTAGCGCGCAGTGCCTCCCAGAACGCGTTGGGGATCGGTAGCTGGATGAGATTGGCCGCCTGCTTGATCCGGTCGGGACTTCCTGTGCCAAGCACCACGGTCGCGATCGCAGGATGCGCGGCGGCGAACTGAAGCGCTGCTGCCGGTAGCGGCACGCTGAACTGCTCACAGCAACGCTCGATCGCAGCGACCCGGCCGATCACTTCCTCAGGGGCCACGTGGTAGTCATAATGCGCGGGTCCCCCTCGCGTGCCGGTGGCAAGGATACCGGAGTTGAAGACTCCGGCGCCGATCAACCCGATCCCCTGCGCGGCGCACCGCGCGAGGAAAGGCTCCGCCTCCTGCTCGAGCAGGGTGTAGCGACCGGCGATCATCAGCAGGTCGAGATCGGCGTGCGCGAGGCTGGCCTCGCAGATCGCGATCTCGTTGACACCCAGCCCGATCGCCGAGACGACGCCCGCGTCGCGCAGATCCGTCATCGCGCGGAAGCCGCCGCCCACCGCCTCGGCGAAGGTGCGGTCGTGATCGGCGCCGTGGGTCAGGCGGCCGAGATCGTGCATCAGCAACACGTCGATCCGCGCTAGCCCTAGCCGGTGCAGGCTCGCCTCGACCGAACGCATGACGCCATCGTAGCTATAATCGTAGACCGGATCGAACGACATCGGCGAGTGAAAGCCGAACCGCTCCTCGGCCGCGGCACCGGGTACCAGAAGCCTTCCGACCTTGGTCGACAATATGAACGCATCGCGAGGCCGCTCGCGCAAAGCATCGCCCAGCCTGCGCTCGCTGAGGCCGAAGCCATAAAAAGGTGCGGTGTCGAAATAGCGAACACCTTGGTCCCAAGCGGCGTCCACCGTGGCGCGCGCCTGGTCGTCATCGATCCGGCGGTAGAGGTTGCCAAGCGTCGATGCGCCAAAGCCGAACGGACCGCTTGCCGCTAGGCGTTGGAGAAAGGCTGGGCGAGATGGTTTCATAGGACCGGGCCGTCAGAAGCTGGCGATTGCCTTCACCACATGGTCCGCCTCGGCGATCAGGTCGGGCAGGCGCTGTGGCAGGTCATCGGCAATAAGGCTGTGGGTATGCAGCGCCGCCGTCGGAATCTCGCCGGCGAGGATCGCCTCGCGGACGCGTTCGAAATCCGATGCGTGTGCGTTGCGGCTGGCGAGCAGGGTGGTCTCCCGCTTGTGCAGTTCTGGATCAGCCAAGACCAGGTCACCCGGAGCAACCCCAACCAGCACCAGTTTCCCGCCGTGCGCGACGTAGCCGAGGCTCTTCGCCATCGCAGCCAGCGAGCCCGTGGCGTCGAACACCGTGTCGAACATTTCACCTCCGGTTCGCTTCGCAAGCAACCCCGCTAGGTCGGCCGTCGCATCCACCGTGTTGTCGAAGCCCAGCCGCTCGCGGGCATAGGCCAGTCGCGGCAGGCGAGTGTCGGTAAGGGTCACTTCCGCACCATTGGAACGCGCGAACAGCCCGCAGGCGATGCCAATCGGGCCAGCGCCCACCACCAGCACGCGCTCCCCTGCCATCACTGCCGCGCGTGCGACTGCGTGCGCGCCGATCGCCAGGAATTCAATCATTGCCGCCTGATCGAGCGTCAACCCGGTTGCGTCGAGCAGCGCGCTTTCGGGAACGGCGAGCAGCTCGACCATACCGCCGTCGATGTGGACGCCGAGCACCTGGATGTTGACGCAGGCATTGGGCTTGTCCTTCCGACACGCGATGCATGTCCCGCAAGTAAGGTACGGGTTGATCGCGACTCGCTGGCCGACGTGGAAAGCCGATATGTTGGAGACACGCGCTACCTCGCCGGCAAGTTCGTGGCCCATGACGCGCGGATAGGATAGAAACGGATGCCGTCCGGCGTAGATATGATAATCCGTGCCGCACAACCCGACGCGGCGGATGCGGACGACCACCTCCCCCGGCGCCGCCTGGGGCGCAGACCGCTCCTCTATTGTCAGCTTATACGGCTCTCGACAGACGACCGCTTTCATTGCGCTTCTTTCCGTTCAACCTAGCCACCGAACTAGACGATCATTCTCATATGTGCAAGCTAGCTCTCACCCTTGAGACATAAGGCCGACCTTTGCAAATGCGGATCGATGCGCACCACCATCTCTGGCGATACGAGCCCAACTCGTTCGGCTGGATCAAGCCCGGCTCTGCAATTGCAAGGGATTTCGCCGCGGAAGATTTGCGATCTGTACTAGACGATGCCGGGCTCGATGCGGCGATCGCGGTGCAGGCGCGGCAATCGCCAGAAGAAACCTGCTTCTTGCTCAGCGCCGCCCGGCGGGAGTCCGCCATCATCGGCGTCGTTGGCTGGATCGATCTGCGCGCGCCCAATATTGCAGCGCTACTGGACGAGCACACCGATCCGCTGGTCGTCGGCTATCGCCACGTGGTGCAGGACGAGGACGAACCCAACTTCCTTCTTGCCGGCACGTTTATCGATGGTGTCCGCGCGGTAGTGGAGCGGGGGTTAACGTACGACCTCCTCGTGAACCACGGGCAGCTCGAAACTGTGCCGCATTTCCTCGACAGGGTGGGCGAAGGCCGCTTCGTGCTCGATCATGCCGCCAAACCCGACATTGCTGGGCAGGGATGGCAGCCTTGGGCGGACCGTATCTCCGCTGTCGCCGAGCGGCGGGACGTGTGGTGCAAAGTGTCGGGGCTGGTGACCGAGGCCGATCACACCGCGTGGACGCCGGATGACGTCGAGCGCTACCTTGATCATGTGCTGGCGGTGTTCGGTCCCGAGCGGCTGATCTGGGGGTCGGACTGGCCGGTATGCCTGCTCGCCGCCTCTTATGACCGCGTGGTTGATCTGGTCGCAGACTGGGTCGCGCGATGCTGCCCGGACGCGGAGGCGGCGATCTTTGGCGGTAATGCGCTACGCGCCTATGCGATCGCGCGCGCGCGATGATCCTCCAGTTTGGCACCAGCCGTTTCCTTCAGGCGCATGTCGACCTATTCGCTTCCGAGGCTCGCGACAACGGTCAGACTGTCGCCGACATCGTGATCGTGCAGGTGAGCGACGACCCGGTGCGCGCGCGGCGGCTGGTCGCGTTCGACGACGTCGCGGGTTTTCCCGTCGTGATCCGGGGGCTGGAGGGTGGAGTGCCGGTCGAGCGTACCGTGCAGGTGCGCAGCGTCGTGCGGGGTTTGGCGGCTGCGCACGACTGGTCGGAGCTCTGTGCGCTGTTCGTCGGGGCGGTTACCCATGTCGTGTCGAATACCGGCGATCATGGTTATACGGTTCCGCCAGAGGATCGCATCATGCTTGCCGGCGATCAATCGCCGCGCAGTTTTCCCGCAATCTTGCTTGCGCTGCTCCATCGCCGCTGGCAGTTCGGCGGGGCAGGGGTGACGATCCTGCCTTGCGAGCTGGTTGTCGGCAACGGCCAGACTCTGCGAGCGACGGTGCTCGATCTCGCAGAGCAGTTGCGCCTGCAGCCCGCGTTCGTCGACTGGCTCGGCGCCGCCTGTCTGTGGGTGGGGAAGACGATTGATCGGTTCGCCAACCCGTTCATCGAACACCGCCTCGCCGACATCTACACCAGCCATGCGGCCAAGGTTGCCAAACGCGTCGGCGGGTTTGTCGACTGGGTCGACGCAAGCGGCAGCGCAATTCCTATGCCGGAACTGCGTGCGCTCGCACAACGCTATGAGGTGAAGAAATGACAGTGCGCGCGCTACGCTTATCAGACCGTGACGACGTCGCGGTGCTTATCGATGCTGCATCGCCGGGCGATCCCGTTCTGGGAATCACCGCGCGCGACGCCATGCCCGGCGGACACAAGATGGCGCTCCATCCGCTTGCTGCGGGCAAGGTAGTTCGAAAATACGGCTACCCAATCGGCATCACCACTCGCGACGTCCTGGCGGGCGAGCATGTCCATGTGCACAATCTGGCGCTACCCGAACACAAGCTTGCCGAAGCCGTCGCCGGGAAAGCGCACGCGCCCGCCACCGTTCGGCCAGGGGCAACGTTCGAGGGATATCTGCGCGCCGACGGCAGCGTCGGTACGCGTAATGCGATCGGGATCATAGCTAGCGTCAACTGCTCCTCTACGGTGGTTCGTCGGATTGCGCGCGGGTTCGAGGACTGCCTGCCGACGGGGATCGATGCTGTGGCGCCGTTCACGCATTCAAGCGGGTGCGGCATGTCACGCTCGGGCGACGGGTTCGACACCTTGGAGCGCACCCTCGCTGGCTACGCCCGCCACCCGAACTTCGGCGGCGTGCTGCTCGTCGGTCTTGGCTGTGAGGTGGCGCAGATCGACGACATGTTGGCGCGTCACAATCTGTCGCCCGGAGTGCGGCTACGGACGCTGACCATCCAGGAGGCGGGCGGTACGGCGGAAGCGATCGCCCGCGGTAGTGCGATCGTAGCCGAGTTGATCGAGGAGGCGTCGGCCGATCGCCGTACGACCCGCCCGGCGGCCGATCTGGTACTCGGGCTGCAGTGCGGTGGGTCCGACGGCTGGTCCGGCGTGACCGCGAACCCGGCACTGGGCGCGGCGGCTGACCTGCTAGTGGCGGAGGGCGGCACCGCCATCCTATCCGAAACACCAGAGATCTACGGGGCGGAACATCTACTGCTCGCGCGCGCCGCGTCGCCCGAGGTCGCGGCGCAACTCTCGGCGCGGATCGCCTGGTGGGAGGATTACGCTACACGCCACGGTGCCAGCCTCGACAACAATCCGTCGCCAGGCAACAAGGCAGGTGGGCTCACGACCATCTACGAGAAGTCTCTTGGCGCAATTGCAAAGGCTGGGACGGCACCGCTCGCCGATGTGCTGCTCTATGCAGAGCAACACAAGCGGCGCGGGCTCGTGTTCATGGACTCTCCAGGATATGACCCGTGCTCGGCCACTGGTCAGATTGCCACGGGCGCAAATCTACTCGCCTTCACGACCGGACGAGGTTCGGTATTTGGAGCGCAACCCACGCCCTGCCTCAAGCTGGCGTCCAATCCCGTGCTCGCACAGTCGATGGCAAACGACATCGACGTAGACTGCTCGCTGATACTGGATGGGGCAACGCCTAAAGAAATTGGTCAAGTTATTTATCAAAAAATGCTCGAGACGGCATCTGGTAAGCAGACCAAGTCCGAAGGACTTGGTGTCGGTGACTTCGAATTTGTGCCATGGCAGCTAGGCGCTTGGATGTAAGTGCCGGTACAATCAAAGTGAGCACAGATTGCCTTATAGTATCCAGGTTGAAGCTTTGACGTCACCAGTGTGTCAACAGGATAGCGAAGGATTTCATGACGAGGGAGTTGTCTTTCGCGTATGGCATGTCGCTGCCCTCTGTCCCATCAGCGAATAAACTTGATTTTATCAATATCAACACTGTGTTTACCAAAATGCTTACAGTGTTATATCGTTGACTGCTTACGGTGCTCTGTCGCGTATGCTTCGCACAAGAACGATCATGCCCTCGATCCGCCATCCCCATAAGACAACGCATTTTACTAGAAGAATCCCAGTTGCATAAATGAAAACAACAGGGCACGTTAGCGTCGCGTTGTACCAAGATATGGCAAGGAGAGGTTGCGCGAACGAGCGCACCCCCTTCCGCGGCTGAGAAGAAGATAACGTTACCAGGAAAAAGCTGGGCGGTTGGGAGAGGATCATAATGGCAATCGAGTTTAGAACGTTGCGTACGCACAAGCTGCAGATTGGGGCGACGAGTCTCATGGCAATCGCTGCTTGCCTGCATGCTGTGCCTGCCTTGGCACAAGCGCAGGACGTGCCCGCCGCGTCATCGCGCGTCGCACCCGAGGGCACTATCACCACGGCTGCTCCTCAACAGTTAGCGCCTGCTGCGCCGAATCCCGCGACCGGTGAACCAGCGTCGACGGACATCGTCGTTACCGGATCGCGCATCACGACCGGTGGTTTCACCGCGCCCACGCCGACAACCGTGATCGACGCCAATGCCATTGCCGCCAATGCACAACCAAACGTCTTCACGACCATCGCTCAGTTGCCGTCGTTGCAGGGATCGACCGGCACGAGCACCGGCACGTTCAGCACATCGAGCGGCGCCCAGGGGCTTAGTTCTTTCTCGCTGCGCGGCGTTGGTGCGATCCGTACCCTAACCTTAATCGATGGCCAGCGCGTCGTCGGTGCCAACGTCACCGGCGTACCCGACGTAAGCCTGTTCCCGCAGATACTCATCAAGCGCGTCGATGTCGTCAACGGCGGTGCCTCGGCTTCCTACGGGTCCGACGCGGTTGGCGGGGTCGTGAACTTCATTACCGATACCCGGTTCAAGGGTCTGAAGGGCAACGTTCAGGGCGGCATCACCACGTACGGTGACAACGAACAGGTCCTTCTCCAGCTTGCCGGCGGAACGAGTCTACTTAACGATCGCCTCCATATCGTCGGGAGCACCGAATACGCGCATGAAGACGGTATCAAGGGAGGAGGTTTGGGCACCGACCTTGCAAGCGGGCGGGACTGGTTCCGGCAGACTACCTTGATCAATCGAAACGTCTTCAATGACGGATCACCCCAATACCTCGTCCGGGACTACTCCCAGCAATACAGCTATACGAAATTCGGGCTGATCACCGCTGGCCCGCTGCAGGGCACGGCCTTTGATCAGTCTGGCAACCCGTTTCAGTTTCAGTATGGCTCAAATGGCGTACCATCACGTAACGCGTCAGGTTCCGTAATTGGCTGTTTCCCCGGAAGTTGTCTTGGAGGCGACCTATCGGGAAATGTTGATGTGGGGCGTTCGCTTCAGTCACGGTTGCAACGGGTGGCCAATTATGGTCGCATCGGTTTCGACTGGGCGCCCGACAACGAGGTCTACTTCACTGCAAACATTGGTCAGGTGAAAACCAACAACCAGCCGATCGGAGGTATGAACCGGCCGAACCTGACGATCCAGTGCGCCAATCCGTTCGTACCTGCGTCGGTTCAGGCTGCCTGCACCACCGCAGGGATCACAAGCTTCATATACGGTACGAGCAACGCCGCCTTGGGGAACACCCAAGTCTATACCGATCGCCGTCAGTATCGTTTCGTCGCCGGTGCCAAGGGCCGCCAATCCGTCGCCGGGTCCGACTGGACCTACGACATGTACTTCGAACACGGCACCAACTATTCCAACATCGACGTCAACAACGTCATGCTGTCGAACCGTTTCAACCAGGCGATCAATGCGACCACGGTGAACGGAGCGATAGTCTGTGCCAATCCGGTTGCGCGTGCGAACGGGTGCCAGCCTCTCAACATTTTCGGTGGCAATCCGTCGCAGGGGGCGCTCGGCTACATCATGCCCGACAACGGTCCGTACCAGCGGACCCGCCAGACCCAGGACGTGATCAGCGTCAACTTCTCGGGTTCTCCGTTCAGTCTGTGGGCGGGGCCCGTCTCGTTCGCGTTCGGCAGCGAGTTCCGACATGAATTCTATACCGTCCGCGCCGATTCATACGGCGCGGGTACCAGCGCCACCCCGAACACGGCCGACTACCCCGCCGATCCCACGTTGCTGCCCGGGGGCAACAACTGGTATGCCGGCAACTACAAGAACGGCACCGGCGCCTACAGCGTCAAGGAGGCCTTCGTCGAAACCAACGTGCCGATCCTAAATTCGGAAGCGACCGGACGCGCGGCGATAAACGGCGCGATCCGGGTAACCGACTACAGCACGTCGGGCACCGTTTGGGCGTGGAAGATCGGTGGCACCTGGGACCTTCCGATCGACGGATTGCGTTTGCGCGGCGTGACCTCTCGCGATGTTCGGGCACCGAACCTGTCGGAACTGTTCGCCGCACCGACGACTACGACGCTACCTGGATTTTTCGATCCGTTCCGTAACGTCAACGTACTCGCAATCCAGAATACGATCGGCAACTCCGCCCTCACGCCCGAGATCGCACGTAACACCACCGCTGGCATCGCCTTTTCAGGCTCCTCCTGGCTGCCTGGTCTCAGCCTCTCGGTCGATTACTACCACATCAAGATCAAGGACGTGATCTCGAGCCTTGGCACCGGGGACATCGTCAACCTCTGTTTCCAGAACATCCTTCCCGAGACCTGCAGCGCGTTCAACCTCAACAACCCCGCCGGGCCCAACTTCATCAACGTTCAGGCGTTCAACCTCGCCTCGATCGACACCAACGGGCTGGATATCGAGGCAAGCTATCGCTGGCGGCGTCCGCTCGGTCTGCCGGGCAGCTTCACGCTGCGCGCGCTTGCGACCAACATCCGCAAGTTCGCGACCGATACGGGCCTGCCAGGAACGATTCCGATCGACAGCGCAGGCGTCAATTCCGGAAACACGCCCGACTGGAAATGGCTGGCGACGCAGACCTATGCCAATGACAACTTCTCGCTGTTGCTGCAGGAACGCTGGTTCAGCGACGGGGTGTTCGGTAGCCAATATGTGGAATGCTCGGCTGGTAATTGTCCCGTGTCGACGAACAACCGACCGACGATCGACAATAACTTCATGCCGGGGGCCTTCTACATGGACGTCGGCGGCACGTACAACGTCACCAAGCAGGTCACCGGCTATTTTAAGGTCGACAACGTGTTCAACAAGGAGCCGCCGGCGTTCCCAAATTTCGTGAACCCGGCGCTGTATGACATCGCCGGTCGGACTTTCCGGATCGGCCTCCGTTTCAGCATGTGATGCAGGGTCGCGCCGTCAGCCTGAAGCGAAACGGCGCGAGAAGGACTTGGTAGTGGAAGGCAGGAACATGCAGCGGTTTGCAAAAGCACTCGCACTGGCCGCGGTGGCGCTACCGTCGGTCGCCCAGGCGCAAATGCCCGATACCATCCTCTACGGCGTCGCCTATTACGACGAGTACACGCCGGTCGATCGGGTCGACGAGGACGCGAGGATGATGAAGGCGGCCGGGATCAGCGTCGTCCGCATCGCGGAGTCGACATGGGGCACGCTGGAACCGCAACCCGGGGTGTTCGATTTCAGTCATGTCGATCGCATGCTCGCCGCGATGCACAAGCAAGGCATCAAGGTGATCGTCGGAACCCCGACCTACGCGATACCGACATGGCTCGCACGGCAGCATCCCAATGTGCTCGTCGTCGGTCGGGACGGCGTACGCGCGCAATACGGTACCCGGCAGAACATGGACATCACCAATCCCGACTACCGGGCCGCGGCCGAGCGGGTGATCGTCGCGTTGGTGGACCATGTGAAGGATCATCCCGCGGTGATCGGCTACCAGCTCGACAACGAGACCAAGCCCTATGGCACCAGCGGTCCGGCGGTGCAGGCGGGATTTGTCCAGTCGTTGAGGGCGAAATGGCCAAGCCTCGATGCGCTGAACCAGGCGTGGGGCCTGAATTACTGGTCGAACCGCATCAACCGCTGGGAGGACTTCCCGTCGACCAACGGCTCGATCAACGCCAGCATGTCCAACGCCTTCGCCGCCTACCAGCGCAGCCTCGTCACCGACTTCCTCGCGTGGCAGGCCAAGCTCGTGCGCGCCCATGCCAAACCCGGCCAGTTTATGACGCAGAACTTCGACCTGGGCTGGCGTGATGGCTCCTACGGCATTCAACCCGAAGTCGATCACTGGAAGGCGGCAAGGTCGCTCGATATCGCCGGCATCGACATCTATCATCCAACTCAGGACAAGCTGACCGGCGCGGAGATCGCGTTCGGTGGCGACGAGGCCCGCTCGATCCGCAACGGGCAGAATTATCTGGTGCTGGAAACAGAGGCGCAGGGGTTCCCCCAATGGACGCCCTATCCGGGCCAGCTTCGTCTGCAGGCGTTCAGCCATCTCGCGTCGGGCGCCCAAATGGTCGAATATTGGCACTGGGCGACCACCGCCAACGCCGTCGAAACCTATTGGCGCGGGCTGCTGTCGCAGGACTACAAGCCCAATGCGGAGTATGCGGCGGCAAAGGTGATCGGCGCCGAGATCGCTCGCCTCGGTCCCAAGCTGGCAGGCATGACGAAGCACAATCAGGTCGCCGTCTATGTCAGCAACGCCGCCCAGACCGCGTTCAATTCGTTCAAGCCGACGGGCATCGAGTATAATCAGGTGATGCGGCCGTTCTACGATGCGCTCTACCGGATGAACGTCGAGGCCGACATCGTGTCGCCCGACAGCACGCAGAAGCTCGATGATTACAAGCTCATCGTCGTGCCGGCGCTGTACGCGGCGAGCGACGCCGAGATCGCGCGGCTGAACGACTATGCCAAGCGCGGCGGGCATCTGCTCTACACGTTCAAGAGCGGCTTTTCGGACGAGAATACGAAGGTCCGCTATGCTTCACAGCCGGGTGCGATCGCCGAAGCAGCCGGCGTCACCTACCAGGAGTTCACGATCCCCGAGGGAGTCACGCTGGCGGGCAATCCGTTCGGAGTTTCGGATGCCGACAACGCGCCGCGCTGGTGGATGGAGATGTTGAAGCCAACCACTGCCGAGGTCGTGGCGCGCTATCAGCATCCGTCATGGCCGGCTGCCGCCGCGATGACCCGCAACCACTGGGGCAAGGGTGAGGTCAGCTATGTCGGCTTCATGCCGAGCGACGCGCTGGCCGAGAAGATCGTCGCCGCCGAAGTCATGCGTGCAGGTGTCGCGCCATCGGTTGCGGGCGTACAATTCCCGCTGATCGTGCGCGGCGGCACATTGAAGAACGGTCACAAGGTCCGTTACGTGCTCAACTATTCTGCAGTCCCGCAGCACCTGGCGGCTCCGGCCGCAGGCACCGAACTGTTGCATGGGCGCAAGGTGAAGCGCGGCGAACCGATCGATCTTGCCGCGTGGGACGTGGCCATCATCGAGGAAGATGGACGATCCCACTGATGGCCGCGTTTTGCGGAAACGAAGCGAACGGGAGGTTGCATGAACCAAAACAAAGCGCCGCGTAGCATGGCCATCACCCGGCGGGCGTTGCTCGGAAGCGGTGCGGGCGCGGCATTCGTGTCGAGTGGCCTGGTGCAAGCCGCGGCAAGGATTGCTTCTCCGAATTTCGTGATCCGCTCGGGCGACCTCTCGATTGCCGTCACGGCACTCGGCGACCGCGCGTTCCGCGTCCGCGTCGCGCCCGTTGGAGCGCCCCCCGCGACGCCAGGCGAAATGCTGGCGCCCATCGCGAAGCCGCCAGTCCCCAGGCGGATACGGGAGGGCAGCCGAACGCGTCTGACGCTCCCGCAGGCGCAGTGCGTATGGGATGAAGCGACCGGATGCCTCTCGTTCCATGACGGCGCCGGCAACCTGCTGCTCAGCGAAGCTCCCGGATCGCGCCACGTCGCCCAATCGACGATCGGAAACGAGCCGACCCTGGCGGTGACGCAAGGCTTCGTCAGCCCGGCCGACGAACGCCTCTACGGCACGGGCTGTTTCCAGGACGGCCATCTCGATATCCGGGGCCTGCCACGTCGCCTGACGCAGGTGAATACGCAGATCAGCCAGCCGTTCGTGCTGTCGAGCAATGGCTATGGTCTGCTGTGGCATAATCCCGGCATGGCGGAACTGAACCGGCCTGACCGGCCGATCGCGTTGACCCGGCAAGCGGCAGCGGGCGACGCGCGCATGGCTGATGTCACCACATCCACCGGTAATGCCCGCGTCGAGCGCCGCGATGCCGTGTTCACGGGAAAGTTCACGGTCCCGCAGGGGGGGCGCTACGCGTTCCTGCTCGATCTAGGGCGTAAGATGTCGTCGCGCCATTATGTGGAGATCGACGGCAAAGCGCTGACGGATCATACCAATCTCTGGCTGCCACCGACCGCCAGCTTCATCGGCGAGCTCGCCACCGGAGAGCACAGCGTGCTGGTCAGGGCGGGTGACGAAGACACGCCGGTGCTCAATTTTGCGCCTGTCGAAGATCGCACGACCTGGTGGTCGCCGGTATCCGAGGGCATCGATTACGTCGTGATCGCCGGGCCTACGGCGGCGGAGGTCATGGCCGGCTATCACGCCTTGCTTGGGCCGCAGCCGATGATGCCACTCTGGGCGCTCGGCTACATCCACTGTCGCGAGCGGTTTCACTCGTCGGATGAGATCATCGCGACGGCACGCGAATTCCGCGCGCGCAAGCTCCCCTGCGACATGATGGTGCAGGACTGGCAGTATTGGGGGAAATACGGCTGGAACGCCATGCGCTTCGACGAGGAGCATTACCCCGACCCCGCGGGCCTCGTTCGCGATCTGCATGCGACGGACATGCGCCTGATGCTGTCGGTCTGGTCCAAGGTCGGCAAGGAAACCGAGCTGGGCAAGGAAGTGGCAGCGAAGGGCTTCTACATTCCGGGCACGGAATGGATCGATTTCTTTAATCCGGTCGCCGCCCGCTTCTATGCCCGACAGCAGAACCAGAAGCTTGCCTCGCTCGGCATAGACGCATGGTGGCAGGACGCGACTGAACCCGAGAACGACGATCTGGTCGGACGGCCGATTTACGCCGCACCGGGCCGGACCCAGCCGGGCGAGAAGCGTCGTAATCTCTATCCGCTGCAGGTCAGCCGAACGGTGTATGGGGAACAGCGGCGGGCCTATCCGGACAAGCGGGTGATGATCCTCACCCGATCGGCAGCACCGGGCCAGCAACGCTATGGTGCCGCGACATGGTCGGGCGACATCGGCCACGACTGGGAGACGCTTAAACGGCAGATCCCGGCTGGTCTGAACATGGCTGCGGCGGGCCAAGCCTGGTGGACCGTCGATGCAGGGGGCTTCTTCCGGCCGGGCGAGGGGCAATATACGGACCCTGCCTATCAGGAACGGTTCCTCCGCTGGTTCCAGTTCGCGACGTTCCTGCCGTTGACGCGCGTCCACGGCTACATGACGGATACAGAGTTTTGGCGATATGGTGAGACGGTGGAGCGCATCGCCCGTTCCTATCTCGAACTTCGCTATCGCTTGCTGCCGTACACCTATGCCCTGGCGGCCGAGGCTTCAGCGGTCGGAATGCCGCTGATCCGGCCGCTGGTGTTCGACTTTCCACACGATCCAAAGGCGCTCGATCAGGTTCATGCGTACATGTTCGGCAGCGCGATCCATGTCGCGCCGGTACTGGCTGCAGGCGTGAAGACCTGGGACGTCTACTTGCCGGTTTCGGAGGGCGGCTGGCACGATTTCTGGACAGGCGAGCGTCGTGAGGGCGGCCGGACGTACGCCGTCCCGGTGACACTGGACCGCATTCCGCTTCACGTACGGGCTGGTAGCATCCTGCCGCTGGGGCCGGTCGGCCAATCGACGGCCGGGCTGCTCGGTGGGGCGCTCGATCTTCTGGTCTATCCAGGTCGGAACGGCGCCGCCTCGTTGTACGAGGATGACGGGCTCACCTATCGTTACGAGCAAGGGGCCTCAGCGCAAACGACGTTGGAGTGGGAGCAGGCAACAGGCGTGCTCACTCTAGGTTCGCGGCGGGGCACTTATCTTGGCATGACGAATAGTCGCGTGATCCGCGCTCACTTGATGCGGGCTGGGAGCTCTGCGATGTCAGTAAGCCAGGGTGTGGAAGTCGGTTATGTCGGACGGGCTAAGAAAATGATCCTTCGGAATTAGCTGATATAAATTCCTCCTCCATCGACTGCGCGGTACGACGAATTCGAAAGGAACGGATCTGACCCAAGAGGTCCACCACTTTTCTGAGCAGGGCCGGCCGTCGCATCAACTCCTACGGGCCAGATGATTCGCATGCCGCGCTTCCGGCCGTCACCGTGCTCGGAACGCCTAGCGGGGCACCAATTCGTTGCTTCCATCATAGCCAATTGACTAATAAATCGATCGCAATTGCGATATGAACGAATGGCAGAAGTTGGGGGAACGCGGATTGCCGGCTTCGCCCCGCAGCACACTCGGCTCGGCGCAGGATATTGGATCCGTCTTCCGCGAAATCGCCATCGTCGAGATCGGCCTAGCGGGGACAAGCACTTGGGTTTAACCGGCGCCATGCGTCTGCCTCGCTCTCGTTTCTTTGTACCGTTGCTCATCCTAGTGTTGCTGGTGAGCATCACCGGTGCCGGATGGGCGACGACGTGGATCGGCTCCGTGCTCCTGTGGATACTGAGTGGCGCCATCGCTCTGGTCCTGTTCGCCGCGCTACTGCGTGACTCCGAATGAATCGCAACGCCGTATTTCGGACCGTGGGCTCGTGAGCGTGGACGTTACAGCCATACGCTCGGCCACGTCATGGATACGCCAGCGTCTGCGCGCGAGCGAAGCGGTCCTGATCTTGCTGGCGGTCGCGATCGGTGGTGCTGCCGGTTTGCTGAGCGTCGTTCAGGGTGCGATAGCGCGGACGATCCAGCATCTGCTTTTTGCCCTCCCGAGCGGTGAGCGATTGAGCGCGACACCGGCATTACCTTTGCTTGCGCTGCTCGCCCTGCCGCTCGGCGGTGTCGTGCTGGCAATCTTCTCCTGGATCACGAAGGCGCGAACGCGACACATGGTGGACGCCGTCGAGGCGAATGCGTTGCACGGCGGTCGCATGTCGAGAAGCGACAGCCTCGTCATCTCTGGCCAGACGATCATCTCGAACGGGTTCGGCGCATCGGTGGGGCTTGAGGCGGCCTATGCCCAGCTTGGCGGTGTCGTCGCCTCGATCGCGGGTGGTTGGTTCCGGCTGCGACGTGCCGACCTCCGGATACTGGTCGGTGCAGGCACGGGTGCCGCAATCGCGGGAGCCTTTGGCGCGCCGTTGGCCGGGGCGTTCTATGCATTCGAGATCGTCATCGGGGCCTACACGCCCGCTGCGATCGCGCCCGTCGCCGCGGCATCACTGTCTGGCGTGCTCGTCGCTCAAGCGTTCGGCGCCGAGGCGTATCTGGTCAACGCGACTGTTGCCGAGCAGGTGCAGACGCACCATTACCTCATCTACGCCGGTCTTGGCGCCGTCGCCGCGGCATTCGGCATCCTCCTGATGCGCGCGGTTGCCGAGGTCGAGTCACTGACGCGCCGCATGCCCGTTCGCATGGCTTGGCGACCAATCGTCGGGGGCGTGCTGCTGACCCCTCTCGCATGGCTGACGCCGCAGGTCCTCTCGGCAGGACACGGCGCCCTGCACATAGACCTCGAATATGGTGTCCCTCTCACGATCCTTGCCGCCATTCTCATCATGAAGAGTGCCGCTTCGGTTATCTCGCTCGGCTTTGGTTTCCGGGGCGGGCTGTTTTTTGCCTCGTTGTTCCTCGGCAGCCTGCTCGGCCAGCTTTATGCAGGCGGGTTAGGGTGGATTGCCGGTCAAACGCTGGTCGAACCTGAGAATGCCGCGCTGGTGGGAATGGCGGCACTGGCGGTCGCGGTCGTCGGCGGACCGATGACGATGGCCATGCTCGTGCTGGAGGCGACGCACGATTTCTCGCTCGCTGGCGCAACGATCGCCGCGTCGCTGGTGTCCTCCACCATCGTCCGCGAGACGTTCGGCTACTCGTTCTCAACGTGGCGGCTTCACCTTCGTGGCGAGACGATCAAAAGCGCCCGTGATGTAGGCTGGGTACGGATGCTGACCGCCGGACGCATGATGCGAAAAGTGGAACGGCCGACGTCTGCACGGGTCACCGTTGCCGAGTTTCGCCGCAAGTTTCCTTTAGGATCGACCAGTCGCGTCGTCTTGGTCGATGAGCAGAATCGCTACGCCGGCGTGGTCCAGACCGCCAGCGCCTTTGCCGAAGGTGTCGCGTTGTCCGATCCGGTCGGCACGCTGGCAATTCACCGGGAAGAGGTTTTGTCACCCGACGCCGACATAAAGGCCGTTATGTCCGCCTTCGACACAGCGGGTGCAGACGAAATGGCCATCGTCACCGAAGACGGCGATGTACTTGGCGTCCTGTCGGAATCCCACGTTCGACGACGCTATGCCGAGGAGCTGGACAAGTCCCAGCGCGAGTTGTTCGGAGAAGCGTAACCCGTAAAGGGCAGTTTGGTGAGTATGGGGGAAAGTGACTCGCGGTTCGCCACGCTAAGCAGACAGTGCGTAATTCTCCCAGTCACAGCTCCGATATGACGCTTTAACGTTACACCGATTTAATATTCGCAACAGGCGGCGCTCATCGTCCGGTTCCAAAAGGAGCATATGCTCACAGGACAAGGATAAATACCGTGATACTCAACCGTCGCATGACCGTACGCCCGATGATCGCTGCCGTCGCGTTGGGAACCACGGCACTCGTCGGTGTTGCTGGCGGGGCGATCGCCGCGGATGATGGTCGCACCAGCATCGCCGAGCGATTCACCGCGCCCGGGCCCGCTGCCGTCGCGTCGACAGGGGTGCATGCCTCGCTATCGGACATGGTCGAGGCCGTCGGACCGAGCGTCGTTCAAATCCAGGTCAAGCCCGCGTCTGCGCAGGAGCAGCAATTCGAACCGACGCAGTTCGGATCGGATGACGGCGAACTGGCCGATCGACTGGGTCAGCTGTTCGGGTTCGGCATGCAGGATCGCGGTGGGCAATCCGAGGCGCCACAACAGCAGCAAGGCCCGCAGCGTGGATCGCTTGGATCGGGGTTTATCGTCGACGCATCCGGGATCGTCATCACAAACAACCATGTCGTCAACGGTGCCGACCGCGTCACCGTCCAGATGTCGGACGGTCGCGAGTTCGCCGGTCGCGTCCTGGGGCGTGATTCCAAAATCGATGTCGCCGTGGTGAAGATTGAAGGGCAGGGTAAGTTCACCCCGATCAAATGGGGCGACAGCGACCATATTCGCGTCGGAGACAGCGTGTTTGCCGTTGGCAGTCCGTTCGGCCTTGGAAACACCGTGACATCAGGCATCGTTTCCGCACGCGGCCGCGAGATCGGAGCAGGGCCTTACGACGATTTTCTGCAGGTCGATGCTGCGATCAACAGCGGCAACTCGGGTGGTCCACTGTTCGATAGCGCGGGCCGGGTCGTCGGTGTGAACACCGCGATCTTCTCCCCGACTGGCGGCAACGTGGGCATCGGGTTTGCGATACCTGCCGCCATGGCGCGGAAGGTCGCGCTTCAGATTGCGCAAACCGGCCATGTGTCGCGTGGCAGGATCGGCGTCTCGTTGCAGGACCTGACACCAGAGATCGCCAGCGCGATGGGTTCGAACGCCACCAAGGGCGCGTTGATCGCTGAGGTCGAAGAGGGCGGGGCAGCCGCGCGGTCAGGCCTGCAACGCGGCGACGTCGTTCGGCGCTTCGGATCCAGGCCGGTCGATAACGGGCGCGACCTTGCCCGCGCCGTAGCAGAGGCTCGGATAGGTTCGATCGTTCCGACACAGGTGCTGCGTGACGGCCGCCAGGTTTCCCTGAACCTGCGCATCGCCAGCGAAGCGATAGGCCAGTCCTGAGCCCATGGAACCGGGGGGCGGTACACGCGTCCGCTCCCTGACACCTCGAATGGAACGGTCCGACTTTGAAGCTGCTCCTGATCGAAGACGACGCACAGACCGCAGACTATGTTCGCCGCGGGCTGGTAGAGCTTGGCCACGTCTCCGATCACGCCGCTACCGGCATCGACGGCCTCACCGCCGCAATCGTTGGCCGATATGACGCGATCATTCTCGACCGGAACCTGCCCGAGCTCGATGGACTGTCGGTGCTGAAGGCATTGCGTGCGAAAGGTGATCGGACGCCTGTACTGCTTCTATCGGCACTCGGGCAGGTGGATGACAGGATCGCGGGCCTTCAGGCTGGCAGTGACGATTACTTGGCCAAGCCCTTCTCGTTTGGCGAACTCGTTGCACGCCTGGAGGCGATAGTCCGTCGCCACAGCGACACCGACACGACGCAAGGTACCCGCCAGACGGGCTCGTTGACGCTCGACTTGCTCGGCCGCACGGCCACACGCAACGGCAGGCGTATCGAACTGCTCAACAAGGAGTATCAATTGCTCGACTATCTGACCCGCCATGCCGGGCAGGTGGTGACACGCACGATGCTGATCGAGGCGATCTGGGACTACAACTTCGATCCGGGGACGAACGTCATCGACGTTCATGTCAGCCGCCTACGCGCCAAGATCGACGGTCCAGACGATAGTCCGATGATCCGAACCGTCCGCGGCTCGGGCTATCGGCTGGATGCTGTCTGACGATGCGCTGGCCGTCGACAGCCGCGTTGCGGGGTGCGCTCTGGATCACGCTGATCGCGCTGATCGCCACCGGGATCGCCCTGAGCGTGCAATATGTCCAGACGGTACGCTTGCTCGACGCCCGCGCGCAGGCAACGGTCGACGACGAGACGGCAGGACTTATTGAGCGGTATCAGAGCGAGGGGCCATTTGCAGTCGCACAGTCCGTGTCGCGTGCGGTCGGGCGCCCGCGCGTTACAGATTTCATCTATCTCATGACCGACGCTTCGGGCCAGCCGGTCGCGGGCAATCTCGCCAAATGGCCCAACGAGATCGACCGTACCGGGTATCGTACGTTCGATACGCAGGTCGCGACGACGCGGGGCACGGTCATCGAGCGACAGGTCGCCGCGCGTACGGTGCTTCTCGGCAACGACTATCGGCTGCTCGTCGGCAGCCTCTCGGACGATCGCCGCCTGCTGCATGACCGCTATATCTCCGCACTGGCCTGGTCGCTGATGGCTACCGGCGTGATCGGCCTGCTGTTCGGCTTCTGGTACAGCCGGCGCGGGCTCGCCTTTCTCGATGCTGCCAGCACCGCCGGCGATCGTTTTCGCGCCGGGCATCTGGACGAGCGCTTGCCCGTGACGGGGCGAGGCGATGAATATGACCGCCTTGCAGCGACACTGAACCATAGCTTTGCGGAGATCGAACGCCTCGTGGATTCGCTGCGAACCGCGACCGATGCGCTTGCTCATGATCTGAAGACGCCGCTGACGCGGATCCGGTCTCGGCTCGAACTTGCGGCCCTTGGCGGGAATCAAAATGATGCGATGTCGGATATGCGCAGTGATCTCGATGCCCTGCTCCGGACGATCGACGACACGCTACGACTGGCTAGAGCAGAAACGACGATGGCCAGCGAGTTCGTTCCAGTGGATCTGGCGGCAATCGTCAGCGAGGCCGTTGAACTGTTCGAACCCGTAGCAGAAGATCGGGGGCTCTTACTGAATGCCAAAGTATCGCCGGCGATAGTCAGCGGTGTGCGATCGCTTCTCGGACAACTCGTCACGAACTTAATCGACAATGCGATCAAATATACGCCCCCAGGTGGTCTCGTGTCAGTCAGCATCGACCACCGTCGTGACGGGCTGTGGTTCATCGTGTCCGACACCGGGCCGGGGATACATCCGGATCAACGCGAGCATGCCCTGTCCCGGTTTGTCAGGCTCGACGCTAGCCGCAATTCCGAAGGCAGTGGCCTTGGCCTCAATATCGCGCTCGTTGCCGCAAGGGTTCACGGTGCCGGCCTTGCGTTGGTTGACAACACCCCAGGGCTAAGAGTCGAAGTTCATTTCCCAAACGCACTGTAAGATCGTTTCATCTGCAGCGCTGATAAGTCTCTGCATAGGTTCATAACCGCCCCTGAAAAGGCACCTGCATTCACCGATATCGGCCTTTTAAGATGGAAGGCCGGGATTTCTGGGTCTGCCTTGAAGTCAGCTTTAAGAGGGCGAGGAACGGAAAAGGGCGCCCAATATTACTTGGACGCCCCTCCAGAGCGAGCTGTGCTTGGGAGCGGCTCGTCCTGTCTCGTAAAAATTACATGCCGTTCGACAGGTTCGTGTCGGGATCATTCGTTCGCATGTCTTCAGCCTGGTTTTGACCGGTTGCACGAACGGCGTCGGCCTTATTCTCCAGGCGATCCTCAACAGCTTCGTTATCGACCCGATCGGCAGCATCCTCAAGATTATCCGCAACCGCTTCGGTGTTGGATTCGATCTTGTCTGCAGCCTGTTCGCGTGGGCTGGAGTTGCAGGCCGAAAGCGAAGCGAGCCCTGCTGCAATCGCGATTACGAATGTCTTCTTCATTTTCGATCCCCTGTTTTTGACTGCGAGTTCTTGTGGCGTAATCGCTGACCGGAGGCTTTGTTCCTGTTCATTGGGCTTTTCTACTCGTCGTTACGACGACAACAGCTTGGCGATCCAGCGGCTGCGATCGAACTGGCCGCAGATCATGACGATCGCCGCGGTCAGCGGGACCGCGATCAGTGCTCCGGCGATGCCCCATACCCAGCTCCAGAACGTCATCGCGACGATGATCGCCAGCGGCGACAGCGACAGCTGCTTGCCCTGCAGGATCGGGTAGACGACGTTGCTGATCGTCATCTGCAGAACAACGAACCCTGCGAACACCAGCAACGGCATCTGCCACCCGCCGAACTGGATAAACGCGAAGAGCACGGGTGGGACGATACCGACGATGTTGCCGATGACCGGGACGAAGTTGAGCAGAAAGTTGAGGATGCCCCAGACCAGCACCAGCTCGAGCCCCGTCATCCACGACCATAGGGACGATGCGACGCCGGTCAGGATGCTGGTCGCAAGCGTGGTGCCGAGATAGCGGCGGATCTGGCCGGAAATCTCCTCGCCGACTTCGAGCATGTCGCGTCGCGCTCCACCCTCGAACATCTCGTACAGCTTGCGCCGAAGCCGCGGCACTTCGGGGAGGCCGAGCATCACGACTATGCCGATGAATCCAACATAGGTGACGAAGGCGTAGACGCCGCTCGCCAGCATCTGGACCAGCATCGTGATCCGCTGCCGGTTGATCGTCCCGGCGATCGGCACGCCGCGATCCGCCGCCCAGGTGGCGAGGTGGTTGTATCCGCGCTCGAGGCCCGCCCATTGCGACGCCACCGCGCCGATCACCTGGCCGACCGAGAGGTACACCGCGGCGGCGAACGCTCCGAGGATCATGACCAGCGACAGGAGAGTCAGCGTGTAGGCGATCCAGGAGGGCATGAACCGCGCCAGCCAGCGTTTCAACGGCCAGAGCGCGGCGACGATGATCGCGGCAAAGGCGATCGGCATGATGACCGCAAAGCCGATCCGTAGCGCGGCGATCAGCAGGATCGCCGTGATGATGCCGAGCAGGCGGTTGCGATAGCGGTCCTGCACGGGGATGTCGGTCATTCGGCACGTTCCTTTATGTGTTCGCCGGCATGGCACATGGCTTCGGCATTGAGGCGCGCGCCCAGCAGAAGGGCCCAGGCCGACACCATCAGCCAGAGCATCAGCACCACGACCGCGGACAACGAGCCATAGGTGTCGTCGAAGCGCGCGAACCGCGCGACATAGGCGCGAAACATCATCGTCGCGGTCAGCCACAGGGCGACGCCGGCGATCGTGCCGGGCAGGGCGCTGCGCCACGCGATCGCCTCCGACGCCGGGGCATAGCGATACAGGATGATCAGGCCGCCACCTGCGCCGAGCGTCAACGAACCAAACAGTGTGATTGCCGACGCCAGCCGGGCACCCGGCAGTCCGTCGGGAACATAGCTCTGGAGGAAAGTGAGGACGGACAGTGAGATAAGCGCCGTCAGTACAAGCGCGGCGCAGCCCAGGACTACGATCGTCGACACCAGTTGTCGACGCAGTCCGCTACGCTCGCGTTCGATCCGATAGGCAAGGTTGATTCCGTGAAGCAGCGACCGTCCCGCACGACGCGCACTGAACAGCGCGATGCCGAGCGACACGATTAGCGTAACGATCCCGTCGCGACCGCTGGCAAGCCCGCGGTTCAGGTTCGCCGCCACCAAGTGCCGCGCGCTGACCGGCAGGATAGCGACGATCTTGTCCATATTATCGGCGACCGCGGTTGGTGGAACCACCATGCCATAAACGCCCGAAATGACGCCAGCGAGCGGGATCATCGCTAGAAAAGCGGCAAACGCAATTGAACTCGCTGCGATCCCGAAATCGTCGCGTAGCGCGCTGCGGACCGTTCGGGCCAATAACACAGCCCACAGCCCGATCCGACCAAGCGCTTGGGTAGACATCTTGAAGCGCAGCAGACGAACACCGGCACGAAGGGCTTGGCCACCCTTCCAGTCCGTAGCCATCATGGGTCGGTATTTCCGGTCCAGGGATGAGCCGTGAAGCCGCGGCAGGAAAGATCGATCACGGTCAGCTCCACGTTGCTCCGGCATACCGTTCGAGGTGGGGACGGGGTTCCGCGCAATCGTCAGCATCGTCGATCATCTACCGCAGTCCATCTGTGAGGATGGCCAGAGTTGTTCGCGGGGTGCAACGAGCCCCCGTGAGCTGACGGTCGCGTCGGAAAACAACGTTCGCGGAATCAGCCCGCGGTCGATGCGCCGAAGGGGCGGTCGATGCGTCGCCTAGTCGCGTATTCCGTGACTGTTATGTGGTCGGCGCGCCTGGAAGCGGAGATCAGACAACGAGTATGACTATGTCAGTCACGGCCACGGGGAGGGGACCGAGACGGATAAATGAACTCCGCCCCGAAGCTGATCGGGCGGTTGGTCTATTGTCGTAAAGATTGGTTGCCGACGACAGCTATAGACATGAATGAATGGCAGAAGTTGGGGAGGCAAAGCTCCCAGCGGAATGTCCGCATCTGGGTCTCCTCAAATGCTGCCTTACGGCGTGATGATGGGAATCCGGCTCGCCACCACGTTCTTCGTCTGGCGGTCAAGCGACCACAGCATACGCGGCTTCGAGCGATCCCACGCGATTGCCTGACCGCCGGTGGATAATGAGATCGTCGCGACGTGCTCAAGTACGCTGCCAGCTTCCGGGAGGCGCAGCGCGTAGAGTTCCGGGCGGTCGTGGCCGGTGACGTAGAGCAGGCCATCGTCGCCCCACGATCCGCCTGAGCAGCTCATCGGTGCAAAGCGTGCCAGAACGCTTTCGGGGAAATGCCACGATCCGGTGCTGCGGAACTGCGCGTCGAAGCGGACCAGCAGCGTCCAGCGATGATCGTGACCCGGCTCGCCGCCGCGCGCTTCGGGATAATTGGCGTAGCCTGCGAACCAGACGTCGCCATGCCGTTCGATCCAGGTCAACGACCCCGGTATCGGTGGCAGGCTAACGCTGCGGAGGTGGCGCAGTGTCCGTGTGTCGAATATTTCGACCGCACTGGACATCGGTACCGCGGGATAGTTGGACGCGGCGCAGACGAGTTCGGCGCCGTTGACGACGCACGAGTTCATATGCGGATAGAGCGCGCGCGGCCCCTCCCATTGGGCGACCCGCTTGCCGGTCTTCTTGTCGTATTTGCCGATGCGGTTGTTGCTCATCGGGTAGAAGAAGCGCGCATCGACCGCGACGCCCTGCCGAGCTTCCTCGGCGACGAAGCGCGATACGACGGTTGCGGGGGCGAGTATCGGGACGGTGTCCTGTGCGCTGCCGGCCGTAGCCAACAGCGCGGTCGAGATGAGGGTGAACGCGGTGCGCATCAGAACTTCACCGATACGCCACCGTAGAACGTCCGGCCATAGCGTTCGTTCTGGATGATCCAGTCCTTGCGGTTACCCTGATACTGGCGGGTCGGCGCGTCGGTCAGGTTCTGCGCCTCGGCGAACAGCGTGACGTTTTGAAGCAGCGCGAAGCTCGCCTTGGCATCGAGCCGCTTGAGGTCGTCGTTCGACTGGTCCTGATAGTCGAGCGCACCGACCGCGAGCAGCGCGTGACCGGTATTGTGATAGGCGACCGACGCTTCGACCGGCCCGCGCTGGTAGAACAGTTCTGCGCCGTAGAGATATTCCGACTGGCTCGGGAAGGTCGAAGTGCGGCCGGTCGGCAGCCGCAGGGTCGAATTCGTCAGCGTTCCCGTCAGTTGGACGCCCAACCCGGACAGCGCGCCCGGCAGGAATGTGAACTGCTGCTGGAACTGCGCTTCGATGCCGACGATGTCGCCTTTGTCGGCGTTGAACGGCTGCGCGATCGTTAGCGTCGCGTAGTTCACGCCGTTGTAGACGGTGTTAGTGAGCGTGGTCGTCTGCGTGAAGATCGGGTTCTTGATGAGCTTGGCGAACACGCCGACGCTAAAAAGCCCGCCGCGCGCGAAATACCATTCGCTCGAGACGTCGAAATTGTCCGCGCGATACGGTTTCAGGTCGGGATTGCCGAGCGTGACGATGCCGTTGCCGGTGTCGATCGAGCCGCCCGGGGAAAGCGAATTATACTCGGGACGGCCGAGGCTGCGCGAATAAGAGGCGCGCAGGACGGTTTCTTCGTTCGGCCTGACCCGCACGATCAGCGACGGTAGCCAGTCGTTGTAGTCGGTCTTGCGGGTCAGCGGCACGACGGTCGCGGTATTCTGCAACTGATAGCCGGTGACGTTCAGTCGGGTATGTTCGAAACGCAGCCCGGGCGTGACGGTGATCGCGCCGAACGCCAGATTGGCCATCGCATAGCCCGAGCCGACGTCTTCCTTCAGCTGGAAGTCGCTGATCGTGTCGTTGGTCAGCGAGGTCGCGCGGTTCAGCACGAACAGATTGCCGGCGAGCTGCGCCGCGGTGAACGCCTTGATCGCGGCCGGGTCGATGAGCGGGGTGTTCACATAGCCCTTGTCGGTATCGGTGTTGTCGGGATGCACCGTCACCGACCCACCCTGGAGGTTGTACTGGCCGAGCGTGAAGCGGGTGGCGGCATTGGCGCCGCGATCGTAGACCGGGTTGCTCTGGTCGAAGTCGCGGTCGGAGGTGCGGTATTTCGCGCCGACCTTGAAGAAGCTCTCGCCGCCCAGGTCGTAGGTCGCGTCGAGCTTGCCCTGCCAGATCTTCTCGACGCCGCGCTGCGTCTGCTGGTTGTACTGGCGGAACTGCAACTGGTTGGCACTGCATTCGGTGATCGGCGCAGCGGTGTAGATCGTGTCGGTGAAGTCGAACCTGACCGGGCCAGGGTTGCATCGGAACTGCCAGGTGCTGAAGCGGTCGAGTACGGTGTTGCGACTGCGGGAGCCGGCATATTCCAGCTTGAGCTTGTCGATCTCGGTCGAGCCGCCGACCATCGCGGTCGCGATCGTCTTCACCTTGTAGTCGAGCCGCAGGTCCTGGCGCCGTTCGGTGCCGGTGCCCGCCACGCCGGTCTGCGAGCTGGGCGTGCCCGGTGCGGAACCGGTCAGTCCGTTGGCATCGAACGTGAACGGCGTGCTGGTGAAATCGAGGCGGTAGCGGCCGCGCACCTCGTCCTCGATGAACTTCGAATATACGCCGCGGACGTAGAAGGTCTGGTGGTCGCCCGGGTGCCAGTCGAGCGAGCCGGCGCCGCCGATGCGCGTGCGGGTGAGGTTGTACTCGGTGTATTTGATGTTGGTTGGGACGCCGCCGCGCGCCGCGCCCGCGACCGGGCGCCAGTCGTCGGGGTAGAAGCCGTCGCTGGTGAAGTCGCGCTTCGAATAGCTGCCGCCGAGCACGATCCCGAACTGTTCGTTGGCGCCGAAGCGTTTCGCGATGCTGGCGTCGGCCTGGTACGGGACCTTGCCGTTGAGCTCCTGGTACCCGGCCTTGGCGGTGGCGGCGAGCGCGAAGGGCTCCTTGAAGTCGAATGCGGTCTCGGTGACCAAGTTGATCGTGCCGCCGATGCCCTGGCCGTCCATGTCCGCGGTCTTTACCTTCGCGACCTCGACCCGGTTGACCAACTGGCCCGAGACGATGTCGAGCGGCAGGGCACGCGTTGTGCCGTCGGGGTTGCCGATCTCGAGCCCGTTCAGTGTGTAGCCGTTGAGCGTCGAGGGCACGCCGCGGACCGACGCGTAGCGGCCTTCGCCTTGGTCGTAGGTGACGCCGACGCCCGGAAGATGCTCGATCACCTCGGCGACGTTGCGGTCAGGCAGGCGGCCGATATCGTCCGCTGCGGCGACGTCGATCACGCCGATCGCGTCGCGCTTGGCGGCCAGCGCACGCGCCTGGCTGGCCCGCTGGCCGGTGACGACGATCTCGGCTTCGGGGGCGTCTTCGGTCGGCGGGATGGTCTGTGCCTGGAGGGTCGTGGCGGTGGAGAGCGCGAGCAGCGACGCGGTCAGCGATATGGCGGTACGGAGGCGGTTCATGATGGTCCCCTTTGGAACGGCGCACGCTTTCGGCTGCCGGTCAGATGTCGGTGATGCGTGAGGCGTCGCCGGGTTGGCGCGCCTGATCAGGCCGCCTGCATCCTCGGCCTGCGGTCTTCGACGACGTATCTGGTCAGGTCGTACGCCTCGGTCCGCGCATCGAGCGGGTTGCGGAGTGCGCGGAAGGCGACGTCGCACTGCGTCGGCGTCACGTCGATGCGGCCATAGCCACGGACGTCGTTGCGCGCGAAACGATAGGCCGGCAGGTCGGCGGTGTTCTGCACCAACAGCTTGTCCCCCGCCTGCGTGGTGATCGACCCGCCGACGAAGCAGGGCGCGAGTGCCTTGCCGCGATAGCTGATGTCGCTGGCAACGAAGGCGTGGATGTCGCCGCCGATTACCAGCGGGTTCGACACATTGGCATCCTGCCAGCGCGCGAACAGGCGATTGCGCGAGGCCTGATAGCCCTGCCAAGTATCGACCGTCTGCATGTCGGCGGGGCCATCCGGATGCGCCGGGTCACGGCGCGGATAGGGCGTGATCTGCGTCTGTTGCGTCAAGATGTTCCAGCGCGCCTTGGTCCCCGACAGGGTATCCAGCAGCCATTTCTCCTGCGGCATGCCGAGGATCGAGGCCTTCGGATCGTGAAGGTCTGGGCAGTCCTTGACGACCGACACCGACATCTCGCCGCGGACATGCGTCTGGCAGCCACGCGGCGAGCGATATTGCCGGTCGTCGAGCACCTGGAACTGGGCGAGCCGGCCCCAGTCGCGCGTCCGGTACAGCCGCATGTCGGGGCCGTGCGGACGCGAATAGGCACGCAGCGGCATGAACTCGTAATAGGCCTGGTATGCCGCCGCCCGCCGCCGCGCCATGATCGCGGGATCGCTGTTGTGCTGGTCGGCCAGGTCGGCATAGTCGTTGATGACCTCGTGGTCGTCCCACGTCACGATCCACGGCGCGATCGCGTGTGCCGCCTGCAACAGCGGATCGAGCCGATACGTCGCATAGCGCACGCGGTAGCCGTCGAGATCGACCGGCGCGGGATTGAGATGGACCCTCGGCGTGCCGACCGAAGGATCCTCCTCGTAGATGTAATCGCCCAGGAAGACGATCAGGTCGGGATCCTCGGCGACGGTGTTGGCCCAGGCGCCGAACTGCCCGTCCTCGTATTTCTGGCATGATCCAAAACAGAAGCGCAGCCGCTCGGGCATCGCGTGGCGGGCAGGGGCGGTGCGCGTGCGTCCGATCGCGCTCGCTTCGCCCCCGGCGATGAAACGGTACCAATAGGGGCGGCCCGGCTGCAGCCCGTTCACCTCGACATGCACCGAATGCCCCCAAGCTGGGTCGGCGACAGCATCACCGGCGCGCACCAGACGGCGTCCGCCGTCGTCGTCATAGATTTCCCACCGCACCGGCACGCGGGCAGTGCCCATGCCACCGTCCCCGGCGAGCGGCCGCGTGGCAAGACGGGTCCACAGCACGACGCCGTCGGGCGTCGGATCGCCCGACGCGACGCCGAAGCTGAACAACTGCTCGGATGTCAGCGCATTCGCCCGTCCGAAGCCGAGTAGGGCAGGGGCGGCGGCGGCCGCGCCGATGATCGTGCGCCGGGTGAGCATGATACTTCACTCCCATTGATCAGGTATCGGCGCGTATCGCTGCCGGTCTGCCGTTGCATGTCGCTGATCGGCGACACCGTGATGACGGTCGCGGCAGTCCACTGGCTGTATTGCAGGCTCAGCTGAATCGCCTCGGCGAACAACCGCGTCCGTACATCGCGTCCGGGTGGCCTTAACCGGTTAGCGTATCGCGGTGTGGTTTACCTCTGACGTGGCGCACGCGGTGATCGGGGTAGAGACGTCTATCTCCGGGCGGACCGGGCCGCGATCAATAATCAACCCTACCTGTAACGTAACAAGGCGGCAGCAAGTTCGTGTTGGCGGCGTCGCGCAAGCTGCGGCCGACATGCGAGGGCACATTCCGAAAATGAGACGTGAATGAATGGCCGAAGCTGGGAAGCAAAATAGCGGGCGTGAACGTCTGATTGTGGGTCGTCTCGCCGCTGGGTAGCAATGCCGCCAAGGTTCGGTACCTGCGGGTTTAGGCGGGCTGTTGGCTGTCTCTCGCCTCGTCAAACGCTGACCGGTTGCCTTCGATTTCCGCGATGTGTGCGCCGGCCCAGTATCCGAGTTCGCGGATCGGATCGGCTAATGATCGGCCAAGGGCGGTAAGGGCGTACTCTACCTGAGGCGGCACGGTTGGGTGGACGGTGCGGGCCACCATGCCATCGCGTTCAAGCGCACGCAGCGTTCGGGCGAGCATCTGTTGGCTAATGCCGCCGATGGTGCGCTTGATGTCATTGAAGCGCCGCGGCCGCTCCGTGAGCGTCATCACAATCATGACGGTCCACTTGTCGCCGATGAGGCTGAGAACACCGCTGAACCGTTTGCATTCGACGTGAATCGGCTCGGGGGTGGTCAGCTCCATGTGACTAGGTCCTGCGAAAATGCCTTCTTGGCGGGGGGCTTGAGGTTACATAGCTGGTCTAGGTCACTTTTCCAGACCGGAGCTGAACCTATGAACATTCTGCACATCGATGCCAGTGCGAGCAAAAGCACTATCTCGCATACACGCCGCCTCTCCAATGAACTCGTCGAGCGGCTCAAAACCGCCAATCCCGGCGCAACAATCGTGTACCGCGACCTCGTCGCCAACCAGCTTCCCCACGTGGACATGACGATCCGGCATGCCTGGACGGCCGAGAACACCGGCGACACCAAGCTGGCCGAAACGATGAGCCGATCAAAGGCGCTGGTTGACGAGCTCAAGGCGGCGGACGTGGTGGTGGTCGGCTCGCCCATGTACAACTTTACAGTGCCCTCGACGTTAAAGGCGTGGGTCGACCATGTAGCGATCGCCGGGCAAACCTTCAGCTACACGGCCGAGGGGCCACGCGGCTTGCTGAGCGGCAAGGTCTATCTCGTCCTCTCATCGGGCGGAGTTTATTCCGAAGGACCGTTCGCCGCGTACGATCATCTGTCGACTTACCTCGAGGCGATATTCAACTTTCTTGGCATCATGGACGTCGAGGTGATCCGAGCGGAAGGCATCGCTTACGGACCGGAGCAGGATCAAGCCGCGATGGCGAGCGCAGCTCAAAAAATAGAGGCGATTGCTGCCTGACTAGGTCGACAGAAGCCAGCCACGGAGATCGGGCCGTGGCTGGCCACCCGATTGGAACTTTGGAATAGACCTGAACAAACGGCCGGTTCTGGAGCGCAGCGAGTCCACTCTGAATGACGGGTTCTGGGTCCTTAGCGGCACACATCCGTGCCTCCCGAGCAAGACTAGCAGCACTTCGAGCTTGGATGCTTAACTGTTGCACGGTGGTGCTTGTGCAGGCCCGTATAAGTTTGTTCGGAAAAGCATATTTCGCTCCCTGTTTTAGGAATGCCTCTTTGCTCTGGGGTCTATGGCTGTAACAAGTGTGTCCCACTTAACTTTCTGGCTCGCCGTAACGAACTGGTTCCAATCGAGAAATGACCAGTCCAGGCGATGCAGCTCTCGGTTGAGGACCGTCAGGCGAACGCCCTGGCCGTATTTGCCGCCGACGGTCGTCGGTGCATGTCCACATATCTGATCGACGATCCGCTCCAGGATGCCTGCCTCAAGCGCCAGATCCTTGAAACCGTGTCGAAAACTGTGAAAGACGAGCCGAGCATCCTTGGAAACGTAGCGGTCGATAATCCTATTGGCGATGCGCGACGCTTCCTTCGTGCGCTTGTCGAACTGGTTAGATATGAGGTCCGGAAACAGGCGCGTATGACCGGCAGCGATCAAGGCTTTCAGGTAACTGTCGAAGCCGAGGCGCAATAGATTTGAATGGATCGGCACGAGCCTTTGCGAGGTCCCGGTCTTAATCGATTTGTCTTCGTCGTCGGTAGCTGCGTAATCGTCGATGTCGATATACGTAATGGTATCGTCGGTCTTGACGTTTGCGACCATGGCTTGGCCAATCTCTTCGAGGCGCGCTGCGGTCGTAAGTCCAAGAAGAAACAGCCAGTAAAGCCTCATGTCGCCCGCGGCACGATCTTGCTTCCAGAGCAGGGGGGGGCGTGAACAAGCGGCTGGTGAACAGCAGGCGAAGCTCGTCCTCCTGGAACGTTTGCCGCGATAGCGGTTCATTTTTCGTGTAGCCCACGACCGGTACGTCACGGCCCTCGTTGCGGCTGATCCACTTCTGGCCTTTGCCGAAACTCAGCAGAGCCTGAATACCACCGATCCGCTTCTTGAGCGTTGGAGCTCCAATGCATGCCGTGTCTGAGCGGCGATGACGATCAAGCCGCTCGGTGAAAGAAAGAGCGCGATCAGCCTTGGCCGTAGTCGAGAATAGGTGGCGAGCCTCGTCGCGATAGTCGAGAAGATCGTTCTGCTCGCTGTCTTCGACCGGAAGTCCCCTAGGAAATCAACGAAGTCCCGCGCCGCGCCCTCGTACTCATGTGCGGTCTGCAGCGTCGGCTGCATCACCAGCTTCCAGCTGTCAAACAACTTCATCAGCCGCAGGTCGGGGCGGAGACGGCCGGTTGCGGTTCGGCGTTTTCGCGTGTTCGGAACCTCTACGGGTGTCGAATCGAGATAAGCGATAGCTACATCAGTGATGGGCGCCGGCAGGTCCCGGCGCTCCATATCATGGTGACGCGCCACCTGTTCGAGAAGGCGTTCGATCTGCTTCGCCTTCGCCTGCGGTTGAAAGGAGTCGTCGCTCCATCGCCATATCGATCCGGGCGTATGTCCCTGCGGTGGCCGACGCGTGCCGCCATGGTCACGAAACATCGCGGCGTTGTTTGCAAGTGCCCACCACTGATCGAGACTCAACTCCGCAACCGGGGAGCACCCGGTGGGCGTCATGTTCCAAAGTCCGCGGTCGATCTCCGGGCGAGCCAGGAGAAGGCGTTCCGTGCCATCCAAACCACCTGCATCGCGCTCGGGGCCCTGAAAGTACGCAGCGATCATCTCGCCGTCCCGATCACGCTGTGAAGGAAGCGGTTCGCCAGTTGTCTTGATCCGAACCCGGATCTCCTCGAACTGCTGCTCCAACGCTACGTTGGCCTGAAGGAACAGAATATTTGCTTCGGCTGCGCTTTATGTGTTGAGCGACCTTCCATAGCGCCTTACCCGGCGAATGCCGGACGCATCTTTCCGGGTATCTGCCGACGCAGATAAAAAAACCGGTAGTCGGGTGCTTCCAGGGTGTCGCCATGAGTGCCATTTTCGGTGCTCGCTGTACCAGGTTGCTGTACCAGCGAAGAGCAAAGAATGACTTAACCGCACGTTCCCGCCAAAAAGTGGTGGTTGGTGACCCCTACGAGAATCGAACTCGTGCTTACGCCGTGAGAGGGCGTCGTCCTAACCGCTAGACGAAGGGGCCGTTACCAGATGCGGGCGTCTACGGAATGGGGTGGCAGGCGTCAAGACGGTTGCCGCACATTCCTGAGACGCCCGTGCATTTTTTCAGGCGGCGACCTTTTTGCGCTCGGCCATTTCCTCGTTGAGCATCTCGGCGAGCAGGAAGGCAAGCTCGAGGCTCTGGCTGGCGTTGAGGCGCGGGTCGCAGTGCGTGTGGTAGCGATCGGCGAGGCTCTGCTCGGTCACGTCCACCGCACCGCCGGTGCACTCTGTCACGTTTTGCCCGGTCATCTCGGCATGGATGCCGCCCGCGTGCGTACCTTCCGCGCGGTGGACTGCAAAGAAGCCGCGGACCTCGGCGAGGATGCGATCGAACGGCCGCGTCTTGTAACCATTGGCGGCCTTGACGACGTTGCCGTGCATCGGGTCGCAGCTCCAGACCACCGGATGGCCTTCGCGCGTGACGGCGCGGACGAGGCGGGGCAGGTTCGCCTCGATCTTGTCATAGCCATAGCGCGTGATCAGCGTCATCCGGCCAGGGATGCGGCCTGGGTTGAGGGTGTCGAGCATCCGCAGCAGCGCGTCGGGCTCGAGGCTCGGGCCGCACTTGATGCCGATCGGGTTGCCGATACCGCGGAGGTATTCGACGTGGCTGGAGCCCTCGAAGCGGGTACGATCGCCGATCCACAGGAAATGCGCGCTGGTGTCGTACCAGTCGCCGGTCAGCGAATCCTGCCGCGTCAGCGCCTGCTCGTACTGGAGCAGAAGCGCCTCGTGGCTGGTATAGAAATGCGTCTGCGCGAGTTGCGGCACAGTCTCTGGATCGATGCCACACGCGGCCATGAACTCCAGCGCCTCGCCGATCCGGTCGGCCGTCTCGGCATATTTCTTCGACCACGGGCTGCGGCCCATGAAGTCGTGCGTCCAGCGGTGGACCTGGTGGAGGTTCGCATAGCCACCCTGTGCGAACGCGCGCAGCAGGTTGAGCGTCGCCGCCGACTGCGAATAGGCGCGGATCATCCGCTGCGGATCGGGTGCGCGCGATTCCGCGGTGAAGGCGATGTCGTTGACGTTGTCGCCGCGGTACGACGGCAGCTCGACGCCGCCGATCGTCTCGGTATTGGTCGAGCGCGGCTTGGCGAACTGTCCCGCCATGCGACCGAGCTTCACGACCGGGAGCTTCGAGGCGAAGGTGAGCACGACGGCCATCTGCAGAATGACCCGGAAGGTGTCGCGAATGTTGTTCGCACTGTGCTCCGCGAAGCTCTCGGCGCAATCGCCACCCTGGAGCAGGAACGCCTTGCCGGCTGCGACTTCGGCGAGCGACGCGGTCAGGTTGCGCGCCTCACCGGCGAAGACGAGTGGCGGGAACGTGGCCAGCTGATCGGTTGCGGCGGTCAGCGCTGCGGCGTCGGGATAAGTGGGGAGCTGTCGTGCTTCGTGACGCGTCCAGCTGTCGGGGGCCCAGTTCGCGGCCATATCATGTCGTCCGATTGGTGAATTGTGACGCTAGCCATGCGCGAAAACGCCTTTTTGCGCAACGAAGTAAAGCTTGGGAGGCCGCGGCGAAATGCTGCGTAAGCGGGTTCGACCGGATATGGAGGATAACTCCATTCATACTAGATTAAAAAAATATATGGCGTCTTCGCTGTCCAATCGGCATGGTCGCCACATGGACATGCCAATGCGTATCATCATCGCACTTTCGATCATCGGCGGGGGCATCTTGGTCGGCGTACCGATCCTGATCATGTACTCGCGCCGCCGCCGTGCCGACAAACTGCGCCGCCGGGGGATCAAGAGCTATAATCACAGCCCCCGCCCGGCCACGACCCAGACCGGTCAGTAACCCGCGTCGAGATCGGCGACGTTCTTCATCGGGCGACCGGCGAGGAACGCGGCTAGGTTGTCGAGGAACAGCGTCGCCCCGCGAGCGAACATCGTCGTCTGGCTGCGGCCCGACAGGTGCATCGTGACGATCGCATTGGGAGCCGACCAAAGCGGATGATCCGCGGGCAGGGGCTCTGGATTGGTCGGATCGAGCACGGCGCCGGCGATCGAACCCTCTGTCAGCGCCGCGATCAGCGCATCGTCGTCGATCATGTTGCCGCGAGCAATGTTGATCAGCCAGGCGGACGGCTTCATCCGGTGTAACTCTTCGCGACCGATCATCGCGTGCGTCGCGTCGGTCGAGGGCGCGGCGAGGATCACCCAGTCGAACGCGTCAAGCCGATCGCGCCAGGCATCGGGCGTGATCGTGCCATCGCGGCCGGTGCGCGTCACGCCGGTGACCTCGACCCCGAATGCAGTCAAGCGGTCGCCGATCATCTTGCCGATCGTACCATACCCGATGACGAGCGCCTTAGTGCCGGCCAGTTCGATCTTGCCGGGCGCGTCTTTCAGCCAGTCGTGGCGATCCTGCGCGCGGACGACGGTATCGAAGCGCTTGGCGGCGACGAGCACCGCCATCACCGCATATTCGGCGACCGCGACGGCGTTGATGCCGGCACCATTGGTCAAAGTGACGCCGTTTTTGCGCAGGGTGTCGAGCGGGAACGCGTCGAGCCCGGCATAGATCGTCGAGACCCATTTGAGGTTCGGCCCGGCATGGCGGATCGCGTCGGCGACGAGTTCGGTCGGCTGCATGTCCACCCAGGCGATATCCGCGTCTGCGATCATCGCGTTGGCCTCGTCCGGCTTGGCGAACCAGGCGACGTCTAGGTCCGTGGGCAGATGCGGTTCGAGGAGCGGGCGGGCGGCGGCTGGGAGGACGGCTTTCATGGTTCGAACATCGGCGTGCGGCGGGGCATGTCAAGTTGTGCCGCGCTCTGCGACGGGTCGGTCCCGCGTTTCCCTGCAGTAACACGCCGCCACAATGGTCTCGTCATCCCCCCGCAGGCGGGGATCCATATGCTCAAAGGCTCGCGATCTAACCGTGAGGCTTGCCAGTATGGGTTCCCGCCTCCGCGGGAATGACGATCGGAATTCCCCTGTGGCCTTAGTTCTTGGACCTACCCGGCGTGCTCAAACCGCGGCGATCTTCCAGTCCCAGCCTAGCGAGTCGCCGTCCATCACCTCGACACCCGCGGCGGCGAGTTCGTCGCGGATCGCATCCGATCGCCCGAAGTCCTTCGCGGCGCGCGCATCGCGACGATCCGCCAGCCGTGCGGCGATCGCATCCTCGTCGATCGTCGCCGTGACCGGCCGGATCCGCAGATCCTCGCGGCGGATCGTCGCCAGGTCCAGCCCCAGTACCGCGTCGAAATCGTCCAGCGCAACGACACGGTCCGCAGGCGCGATCCGCTTGTCCGTAAGAAGTTCGTCGAGAATCGGCAGCGCGCGCGGCGTGGCGAGATCGTCCGACACTGCCTCCTCCAGCCGATCAGCATAGGCATGCGCGCTACCCGACGGGCCGCCGGGCTCACGAGCCCGCAACGTCTCGACCGCTTGCACCATGCGCTTCAGGCGGATCGCTGCCGCGGCCAAATTCTCCCAGGAGAATTCCAGCTCGCTTCGATAATGCGCCTGGAGGCACATCAGCCGGTAGGCGAGGGGGTGGAAGCCGCGGTCGACGATCGTCTGCATCGTCGTGAACTGGCCGGTCGACTTCGACATCTTGCCCGCGCGCTCGACCAGGAAGTTGTTGTGCATCCAGACGCTCGCGCCGGTATCCGCGCAGTCGCAATGCGCCTGATTTTGCGCGATCTCGTTGGGATGGTGGATCTCGCGGTGGTCGATCCCGCCGGTGTGGATGTCGAAATGCGCGCCGAGGTAATGCTTGCTCATCACCGAGCATTCGAGATGCCAACCTGGCGCCCCGCGACCCCAAGGCGAATCCCATTCCATCTGGCGATTCTCGCCGGGCGTGGACGTACGCCAGATCGCGAAGTCCTGCGGGTTGCGCTTGCCGGCGACCGGCTCGATCCGACTTTCGACATCATCGGTCGCAGCCCGTGCGAGGCGACCATAGTCCGGGACAGTCGCCACATCGAAGTACAGCCCGCTGTCGAGCGTGTAGCAATGCTTCGGCGCGATCTGTTCGGCGAACGCGATCATCTCGGCGATGTGATCCGTCGCGACCGCCCAGCGGGCCGGCGGCACGATGTTGAGGCGCGCGACGTCGCGTTTGAACACGTCGGTATAATAGGCCGCGATCTCCCAGATCGAGCGCCCTTGCGCAGCGGCGGCCTTCTCCATCTTGTCGTCACCGACATCGGCGTCGGAGGTCAGGTGGCCGACATCGGTGATGTTGATGATGTGGGTCGTCGGCCACCCCTTCCACCGCAGCACGCGACCCAGCGTGTCCGCGAACAGGAACGCGCGCATGTTGCCGATATGCTGGTAATTATAGACGGTCGGCCCGCAGGTGTAGAGCCCGACATCGGTCGGATCGATCGGCTGGAAGGTCTCGAGCTGGCGCGAGAGGCTGTTATACAGTGTCAGGGGTATACGGGTCATGGGCTGCTCTTAGCGCTGCATGGGCCCTCCCGCAAAGGCGCTCACATGTCGGGCAGACCCGCCGGAATACGTGGTTTGGCTTGAAACGACGGCGCTCCGCTGATAGGGGGCCCAGTTCATGCGGCGCGGACCTGTTCGCGACGGCAAAAATCTATTCGTCCGGAGCTTATCGGGTTTATGCAGATCATCGTACGCGACAACAACGTCGACCAGGCCCTTCGCGCGCTTAAGAAGAAGCTGCAGCGCGAGGGCGTGTATCGCGAGATGAAGCTGCGCCGGCATTACGAGAAGCCGTCCGAGAAGCGCGCACGCGAGCGTGCCGCAGCGATCCGTCGCTCGCGCAAGCTCGACCGCAAGCGCGCAGAGCGCGACGGCGCACGGTAAGATTTGGTCGGTCGTGCCCGTTAAGCGGGTGGGCCGATAACCGGGGGTGTCGTGATCGGCACCCCCATTTGTTTTCCAACGGCACGCGCGGCGCTCCGGCGTGACCAGATGACCGGGGCCTGATCCGATGTCGACCGTCACCGCAGTGCCGCTGCAGCCAACCAAGCGCAGCTACCTCGTCTATCTCTGGGTCGGTATCGCGCTTGCGCTGATCGCCGCAGTTGCGCTCGCGCGTCAGGGTGATGATCCCTTGGCCCGCAATGCGCGCGCGCGGGGCGTGGTCGTTACCGCATCCGGCCTGCAGTACAAGGTGATCGCGCCCGGCAAGCCCGGTGCGGCCAAGCCGACCGACGCCGATGTCGCGCTGGTGAATTACGAGGGCAAGCTGCTCAACGGCACGACCTTCGACAAGTCGCAGCAGCCGACGCCGATGCCCGTCACCGGCGTGGTCCCCGGTTTCTCCGAGGCGCTGAAGCTGATGCCGAAGGGGTCGAAGTACCGCTTCTGGATGAAGCCGGCGCTTGGTTACGGCGACAAGGCCACTGGCCCGATCCCGGCGAACTCGACACTGGTGTTCGACGTCGAACTGCTCGACTTCCTGCCGCAGAGCGTGGTGCAGCAGATGCAGGCACAGGCCCAGATGGGTCGCGGCGTTCCTGGCGGTATGCCAGGTGGCGCGCCGGGCGGCATGCCCGGTGGCGCGCAGACGCCGCCGTCTCAGTAAGCGGGGCAGCGGTATTGGGTCGAACCCGTACCGCGATAGAATATCGGATTTGCAACGCGTCTCGCTTCATTGCGGGGCGCGTTCTGCGTTCAGGTCAGGCGTCGTGCCGTTATGCGCGAGCCTGTGATGAGCTTGCTCGTTCGGTCGGCGGAAAAGTGGGCTACCCGGTAGAAGGTTGACTGATCCGGTAGAGGATCGGCCGCTCTTGAAGTGCAATCCATTCGCAGCTGAGGATGGCGTAGAGGGCATTAGGCTGACCTGTATGGCAGTCGGGTGCTGCGAGGTCAGTAAGTTCAAACGTCGTTCGGATGAGCAACGCAGCGATACGTCGTCGCAGGTATTGTTTCGGCTTCCGGTGCTAAGGCTGATGCCACTTCATGCTCAGCCATCCTGAGAAAGTGCGGGTTCTAGTCCGCTCTGCACGGAATCGCAGCCGGAGCCTACCGGATGCCTTTGGCCATCGACGGTATGGAGCAGATCGGGAGCTGAGTTCTAAGCGTGACACGGCAGCACATTGTGCTTCGGCATGCGCTGGACGGCCTGTCCCAAGAACGGCAGGCAAAAAAATAGCGGCCCGAAGACCGCTATTTCTCGAACTAAAGTCGTAAGACTTAGTTGCTGTCCGAATCGTCGTCGTTGTCTGCAACGATAACGATACCGGCGATAACTGCAGCTGCTGCGAGAACCGCAACGATGATGCCGCCGCCAGCGAGCTCGTTCTTGTCAGCCGAAACCGAACCCGAACGGACCGAATGTGCAACCGACAGATTTGCCGGTGCTGCCATGGCCGGAGCAACTGCCATCGTGGCTGCTGCTGCGGTCAGGAGATACTTCCCAAGACGCATGATGAACTCCCTTTGTGCTCGTCGCGGCAGGCAATGGCATAAAACCTTACCCAACGCAACTAAGGCCCTTTGTAACAACGCGAAGAGGCTCGCACTGTTGCGGCAGTGCAACACACACTTCCGCCGTTTCTCTATAGCGGAGGCGCGGCACGAAGAAAGCGTTCGCGTGCCAACCGCATGATATTCGCGGTGAGATGCGTCAGTTCGTCTTCGGTCCGATGGTGGTGCCGGTCTGAAGCGTCCAGGTTTCGGCACCTTCCATGCCTAGCGCGGTCAGGCGGCCCGACGCGTAGGCGCCGGTGTCGATTCCGATTCGGTGCCCGCGCCGTTCGATCTCGTCGGTCATGGTGTGGCCGTGGACGATCGTCTTTTCCAACGTCGAGCGATGATCGAGGAAGGGATCACGAATCCATCGCAGGTCCGACGTGCGCTGAAGATCGAGCGGCGTATCGGGGCGTACGCCTGCATGAACGAACGCGTAGTCGCCGATCACGATCATGTCCTCGAACTTGCGCAAGAACTCGCGGTGTTCGTCTGGAACGAGGGTTTCGAGCCGTTGCACCAGCTCTTCATAGTCAAGTCGCTCATATTCCGCGGCCTCCATGCCGTAGCTCAGCACGGTCTCGCGCCCGCCGATGCGGCAGAACAACCGGAGTGCCTTGGGTTCGCCGTCGAGCGCACCGAGGAAGATCTCCTCGTGATTACCCAGCAGGAAGCGGACGTCGGGGCGGGCATGGGCAAGCCCGCGCAACCGATCGATCACTGCCGCCGAGGCGGGGCCCCGGTCGACGATGTCGCCGAGGAATATCAAGGTCGTTTCCGCTGCACCGCGTTCGCGTTCATCCGCCTCGATCAACCCGATCAGTTCGTCGAGCAGATCGGCGCGGCCGTGAATGTCGCCGACGGCATAGACGCGGCGACCGGGAGGAACCTGCGGTTGGGTCGGCTTGGCAACGCTACGGGACTTGAAAAGCTTTGAAATCATGCTGCAATCGATGTGGGGAGGAAGATGTACGGGACCTGATCGAACGCGTCACTCGATCGCGCGGGCGCATGCGATCGCATAGGATGTTCCTGCAGGCGTCGCAACGCATCGCCGCGATAGGGCGCGCGGGGCTTGCGGTCGTGCAGCATGACGCGGGGGCGCACGACGGCTATGGGGACGCCATGTCGATGATCTCCCGCTTCGCGCCGTTCCTGATGCTCACGGCCGCTACGCCCACGGCTTTGCCTGCCGCACCGATGCCCGTAGCGGATGCGCCGCCGACGGCTGCGTTCTTCGACACGTTGCGCGCTGCCGATCTCCGGCTGGCGACGATCGCCTACCGGCTGACTACTGGCAATGCGGCGTTGTGTGACCGCCTCCAGCCACAGATCGGCATGCCGATCCATGCGCTGACGCAATATGGCCCCGGCGCGCGCAAGGCCGCAGCGGCCACCTTCGGGTTCCAATCGACGATCGGTGTCGAGGCGGTCGTCGCTGGCGGTCCAGCTGACCGCGCGGGAGTTCGTCCCAACGATTCGATCGTCGCGATCGACGATCGCCCGCAACCCGGCCTGCCGTCCGCCGATACGCCGGAAAGCGCGGCAGTGCGCGATGCTGCGGAAGCGGTCATCACCGAGGCGCCGGTCGGAAAGCCGTTGCGACTGACGGTGCTGCGCGACGGCAAGCGCGTGCCGATCACGATGACCCCGGTGACCGGATGCCGGTCGCGGTTCGAGATCCTGCTGGGCAGTGGCTTGGACGCGAGCGCGGACGGTTCGATCGTGCAGCTCGGCGAGCGGTTCTTCGAGGGCTATACCGACGAGGAGATCGCGGTCGTCGTCGCGCATGAACTGTCGCATAACATCCTACATCATCGTGCGCGGCTCGATGCGGCGAAGATCAATCGCGGCCTGCTGGCGGAACTCGGTCGCAACGGCCGCCTGATTCGCCAGACCGAGGATCAGGCGGACCTGCTCGGCATCTACCTGCTCGCCAACGCCGGTTACGATCCGATGTCGGCCCCGAAATTCTGGCGAAGCAAGGGCGGCGCGATCGACGGGGGGCTGTTCCGCAGCCGCACGCACGCATCGTCCAAGGCGCGTGCCGAAGCACTGGAAGCCGCCGCGCGTGACATTGCGGCGACCCCGACGCGGCCGATCATCCCGCCAGTCGTTGCGACTCGAAACGTGCCGTTGCGCTGACCGCGGGCAGCGACGCGCGCGGTTGATCCGGCCAGATACCGCGCGTGTCGAGCACCGCCTTGTCGACGCGCTCCTCGAGCGGGATCGACTTGAACACGTCGTGGTCGACCAGCACGATCATGATCGAACACGTCTCGATCGCGGTATCGACGTCGATCAGCGTCGCGCCGGTATCCGCCAGCACCGCCGGCAGCGTTTGCGCATAAGGCTCGACGATCCGCACCCGGTCCCCGAACTGCCGCGCGACCGCTTCGGCGACCTTGAGGGCAGGGCTCTCGCGGAAGTCGTCGATGTTCGCCTTGAACGCCAGACCCAGGCACGCGACCGTAGCGTCGGGTGACGCCTCGACCATCGCCGCGACCTGCGCGATGACGTGGTCGGTCTTGCCGTCGTTGACCTCGCGCGCGGTGCGGATCAGCGGCGTCTGGTCCGGGGCGGCGTGGACCAGGAACCAAGGGTCGACCGCGATGCAATGGCCGCCGACGCCTGGGCCGGGTTGCAGGATGTTGACGCGTGGATGGCGGTTGGCGAGGCGGATCACCTCCCACACGTCGACGCCCATCGTGTCGGCGATCAATGACAGCTCGTTGGCGAACGCGATGTTCACGTCGCGGAATGCGTTCTCGGTGAGCTTCGTCATCTCCGCCGCGCGCGCGGTCGTGGTCACGCAGGCGCCGCGGACGAAGCGACGGTAGAAGGTCAGGGCTTTTCGCGCGCACCGTGGCGTGATCCCGCCAATGACTCGGTCGTTGTCGATCAACTCGACCAGAATGCGGCCGGGCAGCACGCGCTCCGGGCAATAGGCGATCGCGATATCCGCCTGGTCGCCGGTCTTGCCCGGTACGCGCAGGTCGGGGCGCAGGCTCGCGAGCAGGTCGCGGACCTTCTCGGTAGTGCCGACCGGCGAAGTCGATTCCAGGATGATCGTGTCGCCCGCCTTCAGCACGCTCGCGATGGTCGTAGCGGCATCGAGGACATAGCGGATGTTAGGTGCGTGATCGGCATCGAACGGGGTCGGCACCGCGATGACGAAGACGTCCGCGGGCTCGATCGCGGTCGAGGCGCGCAACGTGCCACGCGCGACGACGCCCGAGACGAGGCCATCGAGATCGACCTCCTCGATATGCACGCGGCCGGAATTGACCGTTTCCACGACCGATTCGGTAACGTCGACGCCGAGCACCTGCGCGCCCGTCCGCGCGATGATCGCGGCGGTGGGAAGGCCGATATAGCCGAGCCCGAGGACGACGACGGTGAGGTTAGAGTCCGACAGCATGCGCAACGACCTTTGCGATTTTGGCGGCGGCATGGCCATCCCCGAACGGGTTATGGGCGCGGGCCATCGCGGAGTAGCGCGACGTGTCGTCGAGCAGGGTGAAGATTTCGGAAACGATGCGGTCCTCGTCGGTGCCGATCAGCCTCGCGGTGCCAGCCGCGACGCCCTCCGGCCGCTCGGTGGTCTCGCGCATCACGAGGACCGGCTTGCCGAGCGCAGGTGCCTCCTCCTGCACGCCGCCCGAATCGGTCAGGACGATGTCCGCCATGCCGAGCGCGCGGACGAAGTGCGGGTAATCGAGCGGCTCGATCCGCGCGACGTTGGCGCGGGTACCGAGGATCGCGTCCATCACCGATACGACGTTCGGGTTCGGGTGGACCGGGAACAGCACCGCGACGTCATCGCGCTCCGCAATACGCCCGATCGCGCGCGCGATCGCGGCCATGCCGTCGCCGAAATTCTCGCGGCGATGCGTCGTGACGAGGATGATCCGCTTGCCCGCGAAGCGCGCGGCGATCGGGTCGAGCCCGGCGGCGAGCGACGGGTCCGCCGCGACGCGGTCCGCGGTCCAGTGCAGCGCGTCGATCACGGTGTTGCCGGTGACGTGGATCGTGTCCTTGGCGATCGTCTCGCGCCGCAGTGCCTCCGCGGCAGTGTCGGTCGGCGCGAAATGCAGCCTGGCGATCGGCGCGACGATGCGACGGTTCACCTCCTCGGGCCAGGGATGGTAGATGTCGCCCGACCGCAGCCCGGCCTCGACATGCGCGACCGGCACCTTCCGGTAATACGCGGCAAGCGCACCCGTCATCGCGGTCGCGGTGTCGCCCTGCACGATGACGAGGTCGGGCCGTTCGGCGTCCATGACGTCGCCGAGCCCGACCAGCAACCGCGCGGTGAGGCGATCGAGCGTCTGCCCCGGTTCCATCAGGTCGAGATCGATATCCGGCACGAGGTCGGCGATCGCGAGCACCTGATCGAGCAGCCCCCGGTGTTGCGCGGTGACGCAGGTGCGGACGGTCAGGCCGGGGATCGCAGCCAGAGCCCGGATCACCGGGAAGAGTTTGATCGCTTCGGGACGCGTGCCGAAGATGACGAGAACTTTGGGCATGATGCAGTCCCTAGATCAACGTCTTTAACGACGCGCTAATTCAATGCGACAATTTGCGCGCAGGCGTAACGATCGGTAGACGGTCCCGCGAGATCAAAGGGAGCATCGAATGACCATAAAGCCGCTGCGCAAGGCCGTGTTTCCGGTCGCAGGACTGGGTACGCGCTTCCTTCCGGCCACCAAGGCCATGCCGAAGGAAATGCTCACCGTCGTCGACAAGCCGCTGATCCAATATGCGGTCGAGGAAGCACTCGAGGCCGGGATCGAGCAGATCATCTTCGTGACCGGGCGCGGCAAGGGCGCGCTCGAGGATCATTTCGACATCTCGTACGAGCTCGAGGATACGATGCGGTCGCGCGGCAAGTCGCTGGACGCGATCAGCAATATCCGGATGAAGCCGGGCTCGCCGGTCTATGTCCGCCAGCAGGAACCACTCGGCTTGGGCCATGCGGTGTGGTGCGCGCGCGAGATCGTCGGCGACGAGCCGTTCGCGGTTCTGCTCCCCGATGAGCTGATGGTTGGCAAGCCCGGCTTCATGAAGCAGATGGTCGAGGCGTATAACCAGGTCGGCGGCAATGTGATCGGCGCGCTCGAAGTACCCGATTCGGAAACCGACAAATACGGCATCATCTCGCCGGGCGCGATCGACGGTCGACTCACCGAAGTGACCGCACTCGTCGAAAAGCCCAAGCGCGGCACAGCACCGTCGAATTTGATGATCCCCGGACGCTACATCCTCCAGCCAGAGGTGATGCGGATTCTGGAGACGCAGGAAAAGGGCGCGGGCGACGAGATCCAGCTGACCGACGCGATGGCGCAGTTGATCGGCGACCAGCCGTTCCACGGCTTCACCTTCGATGGCCAGCGTTATGATTGCGGCGACAAGGCTGGCTACATCCAGGCCAATCTGGCAATCGCATTGGCCCGCGACGACATCGGACCGGTGGTTCGTGAGTTCGCCAAGGGTCTGCTGGCAGGCTGATCGATCAGCCCGCTCACCGGAACGTCAGAAGGCGTTCCGGTGTAGCAGGACGCGGAACGTCAGGAGGATGATCTTGATGTCGCGCCAGATCGACCAATGCTCGAGATACTCCAGGTCAGCCTGGAGCCGGTTGCGCAGGTCGTCCTCGTACAACGTCGCACCGCGATAGCCGCGAACCTGTGCAAGTCCGGTCAGGCCGGGCTTGGCGGCATGGCGATGCCAGTATCGCTGGTCGACTTCCCAGAATAATTTGTCCGCGGCGCGCGAGCCGAGTGCGTGCGGGCGCGGGCCGACGATGCTCATGTCGCCCTTGAGGACGTTCAGCAACTGCGGGAGTTCGTCGATGCTGGTACTGCGGATGATCTTGCCGACGCGCGTGATCCGATCGTCGTCGCGCGACGTCGAGCGCGCGCCTGTACCATCGCTGTGGTCGACGCGCATGCTGCGAAACTTCATCAGGCGGAACATCTGGTTGCTGCGACCGATCCGTATCTGGCTGAAGAAGATCGGTCCGCGCGAGTCGAGCTTCACCGACAGCGCGATCAGGATCCAGACCGGCATCAGCGTCACCAGCGCACAGCTTGCGAGCAGCACGTCGAAGCTGCGCTTTACGAAGCGGTCGAACAGGACCAACGGGCCGTTGGCAATGATGACCGTCGGGGTATCGCCGTGTGCGCTGATGCCGAGCGGCGCGAGCGCGTTCAGCTCCGGCATGAAGATCTCGCTCTGGATATTCGCGCCCTTCAGCGCCTGTGCCCAGGCGAGCCGCCGCTCGGGACTGCACGCGACGATCACCCGGTCCGCACCCGACAGCGACTGCGCGAGGCGGTCGTACATCACGGGATCATGGTGGTCGGGGTCGAAATAGGAGTCGGCGGCGATGACGACCGAGAAGTCGCCGCGCGGGATCGGCTGGCCGGAATCGTAGAGCAAGACGATGCTGAACGGATTCCCGCCGATGATCGCAGGCATGTGCCGGACGAACAGGAATCGTCCTAACGCCAAGGAAACAATGGCGAATGCCGAACCGGTTGCGACGACAAGACGCGAAAACGTATCGCTCGCCTTCAGACAAAAGGCGATGAAGATCACCGCGGAGATCGCCAGCGCATAGGCCTGCAATCCCCGCGCGACGGATCGGAAAGGATCGCGCAAATTTGCGGCTGCATAGCTGTCGTTATTGAGCGTCGTAATAACAAAAACCGGGATCAGCATCGCAAGGATTACGATCCAGGCGGTGTCGTTCGCGAAGACCCCCCGCAAAGCCGCCGCCGCCAGATAACTGACAATAATGCACGTGGTATCTATCGTGAGCATGCCGAGGATCAGGCGAACGCGCAGCGAGGACGCGCTTGGCCGCCAGGTCCGCGCAGGCTTCTTACCGCGCGAATGGGCCGTAGCGCGGCTCAAAACACCGCTTTCTACATTCATGAACTTGTCGGACGCACGTGCAGTCCCCCCTGCGCAAAGCGATACCGCGAAATGCCGCAATGCAAAAGAACTACTGTTCGCCGATCGCTAAACTTTAGTTGTTATTTTTCCAATTTCGCGTGCGAGGAAATAAAAACTTGCGGTTAACTCACCGCGAAGTCCCGCTTTTGGTGCAAGTCGTACACCCTGGATCCTTGGGTAGGCGGATCGTGCGAAAACGCAGTGCAAGCAGGTCGATTAGCAGCAATTTGCCGGCCGGATCGTCGCCGAACGGCGCAATGGTCCGTAGTACCTCAAGCGCAGCCAGGCTGCCGATGACGCCGGTGACGGGGCCGAGCACGCCGTCCTCCGCGCAACTGGTTTCTGCGCGCTCTGGGTCTTCACCGACGAAACAGCGGTAGCATGGCTTGTCGGCTTCCCAGCCGCGATAGGTGGCGAGCTGTCCCTCGAACTGGCCTACTGCGGCCGAGATGAGCGGAATCTCCATGGCATGTGCGGCATCGGCGACACAGAAGCGCGTCGCGAAATTGTCGCAGCCGTCGAGCACGACATCGGCACCCGCGAGCAGGTGTGCTACGTTCGAAACGTCGATCCGAACGCCGTGGGTCTCGACCGAGACGTGCGGGTTGATCCGCTGTATGGCGGCGGCGGCGGCGTCGACCTTGGCGATCCCGGTATCCGCCGTCGTGAAGATCGTCTGGCGCTGAAGATTGGAGGGTTCGACGGTGTCGTCGTCGATCAGGATCAGGCGACCGATACCGGCAGCGCCGAGATACTGGATCGCGGGCGAGCCGATGCCGCCTGCGCCGACGACCGCGACGGTCGCCGCCTTCAACCGCGCCTGTCCCGTGCCGCCGAATTCCTTGAGGACGATATGCCGCGCATACCGGGCGAGTTCGTCGTCGGAGAGGATCATGCGCCCCAGGCGAACGTCAGGCTGGTGCGATACCAGGTGTCGGCATCCGCATCGACGACATCGATCGAATCGCGTGCGCCCAGGATTACGCCGGCAGCATATTGCTCGACCGTCGGGCAGTCGATCGCACGCGGCGTTACTCGGCGGACCCTGCCATCGGGGGTGATGAGCACGGCGAGGTCGACGGTCAGCGCCCAACCCTGCGTCGTGCGGACGACGTGGGCGCAACGACCGGCTACGACTTCGCCGTGGACATAGGCGGAGGTGTTGGCGATCGTGGTCGCCTGTCCCCGGATGCGCAGGACCGGCAGCATGCTCCAGTCCTGTGGCGGCAGCGGGCTTGCCACCGGCGGCGTCGGTGCGGCGGGAACCGGAAGCGGCGGCGCAGCGGTCTGGAGCAGGAGGAGAAGAGCGGCGATCATCGGCCGGTCGATCCGAAACCGCCAGCGCCGCGCGAGGTGTCGTCGAGCGTCGCGACTTCGTCGAGCGTCGCGCGGAGCACGACTGCGGGGACGAGTTGCGCGATCCGGTCGCCGCGCGCGATCGCGAACGGTTCCTGGCCGAGGTTGACGAGAATCACCTTCACTTCGCCGCGGTAGTCGCTGTCGATCGTGCCTGGCGTGTTGAGGCAAGTGACGCCGCGCTTCAGCGCGAGGCCGGAGCGCGGACGGACCTGGACCTCATGGCCGGCGGGAATGGCGATCGCAAAGCCGGTCGCGACGGCGGCGCGTGCGCCGGGGGCGAGCGTCAGTTCCTCGGCAGCGACGACGTCCATCCCGGCGGCACCTTCGGTAGCATAGGCAGGCAACGGCAGGCCCTCGCCGTGCGGCAGGCGCTTCAGTTCGATACGGATCATGATGCGGCTTCTAGCGCATCGGCGACGCGGTCCGCCAGTCGCGTGGCGACCGCGTCCTTGGGCAGGCGTTCCCAGCTCTCGACGCCGGCCTGCGTAACGAGGTGGACGCTGTTGTTTGCGCCGCCCATCACGTCACCCGATACATCGTTGGCGACGATCCAGTCCGCGGTTTTGCGCACGCGCTTGGCGATGGCGTGTTCGATCACGCGCTCGGTCTCGGCGGCGAACCCGATCAGCAGGCGAGGACGGTGCGGGCTGCGCGCCAGGGTCGCGAGAATGTCGGGATTTTCCGCGAGCGTCAGCGTCGGCGTGGCGTCGCCCTTCTTGATCTTCTGCGGTACCGACTCGACGTGCCAGTCCGCGACGGCGGCAACCATGATGGCGGCGTCTACGGGCAGCGCTTGCGCGACGGCGTCCGCCATTTCCCGTGCAGTCTCGACGTCGATCCGGTCGACATTCGACGGGGTCGGCAGCGTCACGGGGCCCGCGATGAGCGTCACGCGGGCGCCGAGCCGTGCCAGTGCTGCGGCGATCGCGAAACCCTGTTTGCCCGACGAGCGGTTGGCGATGTAGCGGACCGGGTCGATCGGCTCGTGCGTTGGCCCGGCGGTGACGAGGACATGACGTCCCGCCAGGCGCTTCGGCGGAGTGGGGGCGAGCATCGCCTCGATCGCCGCGACTATCGCGGGCGGCTCGGGCAGGCGGCCGGGGCCGTATTCGCCGCACGCCATGATGCCCTCGTCGGGCGTCATTACCGTCACGCCGTCGGCACGCAGTTGCGCCACGTTGCGAGCGGTCGCGGCATGGCCCCACATGCGGACGTTCATCGCCGGCGCGACGAGCACCGGTGTGTCGGTCGCGAGCAGCAGCGTCGTCGCAAGGTCGTTCGCGAGGCCCGCCGTCATGCGCGCCATGAGATTCGCGGTGGCAGGCGCGACGACGACCAAGTCGGCCTCGCGGCTGAGCTGGATATGGCCCATCTCGGCCTCGTCCTTGAGGTCCCACAGCGTCGTATAGACCTTGTCCTCGCTCAGCGCTGCGAGCGTCATCGGCGTGACGAAATGATGCGCCGCCTCGGTCATCACGCACCGCACCGCGTACCCGCGCGTCTTCAGCAGGCGGATCAGTTCGGCGGCCTTGTAGGCGGCGATCCCGCCACCGACGATCAGGAGGATGCGTTTCATGCTCGCAGCTCTAGCGGATTACGCGCGTCACCGTAATGCGCCGCGTATCGCTCGCGGCAGCGATCATGTCGCGCAGGCCGTCGACCGCGAACACCAGCCCGACCAGCAGCACCGGCGTGGTCATCAGCGCCCAGTAGAAATTCTCGCTCCGCGCGAACAGCGAGATCAGCGCGGCATAGGCGGCGAACACGACGAGCGCGCGCGTCGCGATCGCATCGCGCCACGCGAGCCAGCCGAACAGCGCTGTGCCAAGAACGAGCGAGGCGAGCCACTGCGGCAGGATGTCGAGCCCCGACGAGATCGTCGCGAGCCTGACGTAGAACCCGAACCCTTCGAGCCCGCTCCACCCTTGCGACACGCGGTCGAGCGGACCACCGACCAGCGACACCGCGTGCGCATGGGCGGCAAGCACCACGGCGAAGACCCCGATCGCCCCAAGCCACCCCAGCGTCTCGCGCCGCTCGCCCTCGACCCACGCGAACACCGCCATGATCGCGACGTACAGCAACGCCGTCTCGCGGATCAGCATCGCCGACAGCCCGAACGCGACTGCGGGCAGCCAGTGGCCGGGGCGGCGCAACGCGAGGGATAGTGCGATCAGCGGACCTGCCCAGATTTCGTGGAACACTGCGAAGCTGGGGTCGAGATTCACGTAGAGCCCGGCGACCACCAGCAGGCCCGCCGCACCGAGCGGAACGACGCCTGCCGTTTCCGGACGAAGCCGGGCGACCCAGGCCAGGACCGTGCCGACGCACAACGCCAGCAGTAGCAGGTTGACCAATATTGAAGGCAAGGTCGCCTCGACAACGGCCAACGTCGGCAGCCGAACCGCGAAAAACGGTTTTAGCGGGTAATGGCCGATGCGCTGCGTTTCGGCAGCGACGGCGTAATAGGGTGATCCGCTCCGGACGCCGGCAACGATGGTTTCGTACAGCAGCAGATCGGTCTGCCCTGGTGGCGGGCCATCGGATGCGACCGAGGTTGATGCGGTGCCTCCGTCGATGCTCGGTCTCGGGCCGGGCGAGACGATCGCGCTGAGGCAGGCCGCCAGTAATACCAGGAACAGCACGAGCCCGATCCGCGCCTGCGCCGACGGCATGCCCGCGAACCGGGTCGCGCGGGTCGTCCATAATGGAGCGCCGCGACGCGTCTTCACGCCCTCAACCAAACAGCAGCGTAGTCACGACCCCGGCGGCGGCCGCGAGCACCGCGACCAGGCCGTAACGCCACCCCCCACCGATCCGGATCACTTCGATCTCGCGCAACGGCATCGTTGGTGGAGCCCCACCGGGGGCGGGGTAATGCGCCTCGATCCGGCGGACCAGTTCGGGAAGCCGGGTCAGCGTGCGAAAGTCCTCGATCAGGCGGTCGGCGATCATCGCCTCCGGTCCAAGCTCGCCACGGATCCAGTCGCGGACGAACGGCTCGGCGGCTTCCCACAAATTGATGTCGGGGTTGAGACTGGTCGCCACGCCCTCGACCATCACCATCGTCTTCTGGAGCAGCAGGAGATGCGGCTGCGTCACCATGTCGAAATCGCGCGTGATCGAGAACAGGCTGTCGAGCATCATGCCGATCGACATGTCCTTGACCGGCAGCCCCCGCATCGGCTCGCCGACCGCGCGCAGCGCGGTAGCGAATTCGGCGACGTCGTGGTGCGCGGGGACGTAACCCGCCTCGAAATGGATCTCGGCGACGCGCTTATAATTGCCGGTGATCAGGCCGTAGAGGATTTCCGCGAGCCAGACGCGTGCACGACGGTCGATGCGGCCCATAATGCCGAAGTCGATCGCGGCGATGCGATTGCCGGGAAGCGCGAACAGGTTTCCCTGGTGCATGTCGGCGTGGAAGAACCCGTCGGCGATCGCCTGACGCAGGAACGCGCGGACCAATGTCTGCGCGAGCGCGGGGAGGTCGTAGCCGGCGCCGACCAGCGCCGCGCGGTCGGACAGCTTGATGCCGTCGATCCACTCGATCGTCATGACCTTGGCTGTCGAGCGCGCCCAGTCGATCGCGGGGATGACGAAATCGGGCTCGGCGGTCATGCCCTCCGCGAGTTCGGAGGCGGAGGCGGCTTCGCGGCGGAAGTTGAGCTCGCGCAGGGTCCAGCGCTTGAACGTCTCGATCGTGAGGCGGGGGCGGAGGCGCATGGCTTCGGGGCTGAGCGCCTCGAGCTGCGCTGCGGCCCAGCTATAGGTGTCGATCGCGCGCGCGAAATCGTCCTCGACGCCGGGGCGGAGAACCTTGACCGCGACCTGGCGGCCATCGGTGGTGACGGCGCGGTGGACCTGCGCAATCGACGCAGCGCCGACCGGGATCGGTTCGATCCACGAGAACAACGTCTCCAACGGCTTGCCGAAGCTCGCCAGCATCGCCGACTCGATCGTCTCGTAGGGGACTGGGGAAAGCTGGTCCTGAAGCCGCAGCAAGTCATGGGCAGCATCCTCACCGACGAGATCCGGCCGCGTCGCGAGCGTCTGTCCCAGCTTGATCGCCGCAGGCCCGATCGCCTGGAACGCATCGGCGTAGCGCGGCACGGCGGGCACGCGCGCACCGAACCGGGCGATCCGTGCGAGACGGCGGACGGGTGCGGGCGTGTTCGGGTCGCGCTCGATCCCGCGCAGCGCGCCGTGGCGTGCGAGAATGCGACCCCATTTGAGGAGGCGCCAGACGTGCGTGGTTGAAGCCGTCACAGTTGGATCAAATCTTCCAGCCGCTGTGGATCGCAACGAGCCCGCCCAGCAACGGCTCGACCTTGGTCTGCACGAAGCCGGCATCCGCGATCATGCCCTTGAACTTGGGCATGTCCGGAAAGCGGCGTATCGACTCGATCAGGTAGCGGTAGCTGTCGGCGTCCTGGGCGAGCAGCTGGCCAAGCTTCGGGACCATCTTGTGCGAGTACGCATCGTACACCTCGGCGAATCCGGGCCACACGGTCGTCGAAAATTCGAGGCAGTAGAACCGCCCGCCGCGGCGCAGGACGCGGTGGGCTTCGCGCAAGGCCTTGGGAATGTCGGTGACGTTACGGATACCGAACGCGATCGTGTACGCGTCGAAGAACTTGTCGGGGAAGGTCAGCGTTTCCGCATTGGCTTCGGTCCAGACGAGGCCGTCGATCCCGCGCTTCTGCGCGCGCTGCATGCCGACTTCGAGCATCTGGGGGTTGATATCGGCGACCGTGATCGACGCGCCCGACGGCTCCATGCGGAACGCGATGTCGCCCGTGCCGCCGGCCATGTCGAGAATCTGCTCGCCTTCGCGCGGCTTCACGCGGCGGACGAAGCGGTCCTTCCACAGGCGGTGCATGCCGCCCGACATCGCATCGTTCATCAGGTCGTACTTGCCTGCGACGTTCGAGAAGACACCGCCGACGCGGGCGGTCTTCTCGGTGGCGGGGATGTCTTCGTAGCCGAAGGAGACGGTATCGGGCGTGAGTGCGGGCGCGGGCGCGATCAAGTCGTTCATATCCTGCGCTCTAGCCGCGCCTTGTGGCGCGAGCAAACGCAACCTAGCTGCAAACCGTGCCAGAATTACCAGAAGTCGAAACCACCGTGCGCGGGCTGGAGCCCGTGCTGAAGGGCCAGCGCCTGACCTCGGTCGAGCCGCGTCGTGCCGACTTGCGCAAAGCGATCCCGGTCGACCTGCGCCAGCGGATGACCGGGGCGACCGTTACGCACTTGGGCCGCCGCGCCAAATACGGCCTGATAGATACCGATCGCGGCGATACGCTCGTCTTCCATCTCGGCATGTCCGGGCGCTGGCGAGTCGATCCGAGCGAACTGCTGGCGCACGACCACCTGCTGATCGGGACGGCGGCGGGGCGGACGGTCGCGCTCAACGATCCCCGGCGATTCGGCTTTCTCGATCTTTGGGCGACCGAGGACATCGCCCATTACCCGCCATTCCTCAGCATGGGGCCGGAGCCGCTCGGCCCCGACCTGACCGCGGCCTATCTGCTGGAGGCGCTCGAAGGGCGGGGGGCGTCGATCAAGGCGATGCTGCTCGATCAGCGAATCGTCGCGGGTCTTGGCAACATCTATGTGTGCGAGGCGCTACACATGGCAAAGATCGCGCCGTCACGCGCGGCGGGGCGGATCTCGCTGTTTCGACTCGAGCGACTCGTCGAGGCGATTCGGACGGTGCTGACCGCCGCGATTCTAGCCGGCGGATCCTCACTGCGCGATTACGTGCGGCCGGACGGCGAGCTCGGCTATTTCTCCAAGCAATGGCGCGTCTATGGACGCGAGGGCGAGCCGTGCGAATGTGGCGCTACCGTGAAGCGGCGAACGGAGGGCGGGCGCTCGACGTTCTGGTGTCCGAAGTGCCAACGCGGTTGACGATCCAGGACAAAGTGAGTAGGGCCGCGGCTTCGAGAGGGCGTAGGAGCAATCCGGCGCCCCTTTTTATTCATTCGAACATCCAGAGGGCTTCATGGCGAACACGCCGCAGGCGAAAAAGCGTATCCGTCGCAACGACCGTCGCGCGGAAGTGAACGGCAACCGCGTCGGCCGTATCCGTACCTTCATCAAGAAGGTCGAGGCCGCACTGGCTTCGGGCGACAAGGGCGCCGCGACCACCGCACTCGCAGCGGCACAGCCTGAGCTTCAGCGCGGCGTCGCCAAGGGCGTGCTGCACAAGAACACCGCGAGCCGCAAGTTCGCGCGTCTGACCAAGGCTGTGACCGGGCTCGCCTAAGCGACCAATCATTGTCGAAGCTGATCACCCGTCGGGACCTTCCCGGCGGGTTTTTTGCGTCTGCGAAGGGAACCGGCGGGGAGTCCGCATAACTCTAGGATTCGCCACGATTCGTGTGGTCGAGAATCACGTCACGCAATCGCGGAAATTGCAAAAAATGCGTAAAGACAGCGACTTATAAAAATATCGACGCATTTCCGCGGCTTGATCAAGTCAACCCGCTTTATTTCGAAAATGTGACGCCTCGGGGCCTTGCTAGGATCGTCGATCGCTTCATAACGGGGCTCACAGCGACGGTGGTTTCCACCGCTGCATCAACAAACAGGGCGAAGATGCCGGATGACCCTTTGGGTCGTCAGGGGGACCATTTTCTGTCGGGACTATTTCACCCGCGCGAGCAATCTCGCGGGGTCGGAGAAGTGTGCGCGTGACGAAGTGGCAAGGATCTGTGACGCATGCGAGCGAGGCTGAAAAGGCCTGGGCCCGCGTTCGTACGTCCTTGCGCGAATCGGCGGGCGCGCGGTTGTTCGAACAATGGTTGAAGCCGATCGAGCTGATCCCGGGCGAGGACCGTGACACGATCCGTCTCGCGCTGCCGTCGGCGTTCATGACCAACTGGGTCCGCAATCACTACGCCGACCGGCTGGTGCTCGAGTTCAAGCAGATCCTGCCCAATGTCCGCACCGTCCAGATCGAGACCCGGGCACCGGGTCGCGCAGCCGTCGTGCTGGCGATCGAACCGGTGGCTGATGCCATTCCGGCCAAGCCCGTTGCCGATCCGCTACCGGTCGAAACCACGCCGACTCCCAAGCCGGTAGCCGACCCTGTGCAGGCAACGATGAAGTTCGGCGTTGATCCTTCGCTGAAGCCAGCGCCGGCGCCCGTCGTGACGTTGGCCCCGGTCGGCGTGCCCGCTGAACGTCCGCCGCTCGACCCGCGCTACACCTTCGCGCGATTCGTCGTCGATCCGTCCAACAAGGTCGCGTTCAACGCGGCCAAGGTACTCGCCGAGCCGGGCCCTGTCCGGTTCAGCCCGTTGTTCCTCCACAGCGGCACGGGGCAGGGCAAGACCCACCTCATGCACGCGATCGGTCACGCGTTCCTCGAGCATAATCCGCACGCGATCGTGCTGTGCATGTCCGCCGAGCGGTTCATGTACGACTTCGTCGCGTCGATGCGCGCGCGCGATACGCATGCCTTCAAGCAGCGCCTGCGCGGTGCCGATCTGCTGCTGATCGACGACCTCCAATTCATTGCCGGCAAGGACGCGACGCAGGAAGAATTCTTCCACACGGTCAACGAGATCATGGCGGCGGGCAAGCGGCTGGTGATCTCCGCCGATCGCTGCCCGCAGGCGCTCGAAGGCGTCGAGGCGCGGATCGTCAGCCGGATGTCGGTTGGCCTCGTCGCGGACATCAAGGCGCCCGATCTGACGCTGCGCCGGACGATCCTCGACCGGAAGCTGGTCGACCTGCCCGACATGCGCGTGCCGACTGACGTGCTCGACCTGCTCGCCGCACGCATCCATGCGAACATCCGCGAGCTGGAGGGCGCGCTGAACCGGGTGGTGGCGTATGCGCAGCTGACGGGCGACACGATCGACCTCGACTTTGCGGTCGCGACGCTCGGTGAGGTTCTTCGTGGCGCGCAGAAGCGCGTGACGATCGACGAGATCCAGAAGCTGGTGTCGGCGCATTTCGAACTGAAGCCGCTTGATCTGATTTCGGCGCGGCGCGCACGCGCGGTGGCGCGGCCGCGGCAGATCGCGATGTATCTGGCGAAGCGTCTGACCACGCGTTCGCTCCCCGAGATCGGGCGGAAGTTCGGTGGGCGCGATCACTCGACGGTGATCCATGCGGTGCGGAAGATCGAGGAACTGCGCGATTCGGACCGCGATATCGATGCAGCGGTGCGCGTGCTAATGCGCGAGCTTGAAGGCTAGTCTTCCCTCGCTGTTCCCCCGCGAAGGCAGGTGCCCAGACTGGACCCCCGTCTTCGCGGGGGAACACGCTAGTGCGCGCGATATCGCGGCATGTAGCCGCGTGACCCGGCACACCAAAAACTCCCCGTCATCCTGACGAAAGTCAGGATCCAGAGTCACCAGCGTTGCCCTTTATGCTCTGGATCCTGACTTTCGTCAGGATGACGGAATAGGGGTTAGACCTGCAGCCCCATCGCGTCCTGCGTCTGCTTGAGCACCGGTGCCGCCAGCGCGCGCGCCTTCTCCGCGCCCGCCTGCAACACCGCCGTCACCGCGCTGCGATCATCGAGCAGCCGCACCATCTCGTCACGGATCGGCCCAAGCTTTGCCACCGCCAGATCCGCGAGCGCAGGCTTGAACGCGCCGAAGCCTTTCCCGCCGAACTCACCGAGCACCGTTGCGATGTCGCTATCCGCCAACGCCGCATATATCGTCAGCAGATTACGTGCCTCGGCCCGATCACCCAGATCCTCGACCGTCGCCGGCAAAACGTCGGGATCGGTCTTTGCCTTGCGGAACTTGTCCGCGATCGTGTCGTCGCTGTCGATCAGCTTGACCACCGACTGCTCGGACGGGTTCGACTTCGACATCTTGGCCGACGCATCGCGCAACGACATGATCCGCGGCGCCGCCTTACTGATCAGCGGCGCGGGCAACGTGAACAGGTCGACGCCGTAGTCGCCGTTGAACTTGGTCGCGATGTCGCGCGCGAGTTCGAGATGCTGCTTCTGGTCCTCGCCGACCGGCACGTGCGTCGCGTTGTAGAGCAGCACGTCGGCCGCCATCAGCACCGGATAATCGTACAGCCCGACGCTCGCGCCCTCGCGGTTCTTGCCCGCCTTGTCCTTGAACTGCGTCATGCGGTTGAGCCAGCCGACCCGCGCGACGGTGTTGAGCAGCCACGCCATCTCGCTATGCGCCGGCACGCGCGCCTGATTGAACAGGATCGACTTCGCTGGATCGATTCCCGCCGCGATCATGGTCGCGGCGACCTCGATCGTGTGCGACGAGAGCTCGGCAGGCGCGATCCACTCGGTCGGCGCGTGGAGATCGGCGATGAAGAACATCGACTCGCCACCCTGCGCCGCCACGTCGTCCTGCAGCGTCACCCACTGCTTCACCGCCCCCAGGTAATTGCCGAGATGGAGATTACCGGTGGGCTTGATGCCGGAAACAACGCGCATTGAAAGACCTATCGTGAACGACGCAGAAGCGTGGAGATGTCGCCCAGCCGGAACGCGCCGGTGAGCAATGTCGCGATCGCATAGACGACGCCGCCGGTCGCGACCAGCACCAGCATTGCCCCCCAGCGCTCGACGCTGGCACCCGTCACGAACGGCTGGAACAGGTCGTTCAGGAAATACATTACCACGCCCATGATTAGTGCGGCGACGAGCAGCCGCCACGTCCGCCGGCGCAGCCGCGCGTCCGGCGTGAAGTGTCCGCGCCGCACCAATGTCCGGTAGAGCATCGCGACGTTGACCGTGCTCGCGATCGCAGTGGCGAGCGGCGGGCCCATGTGGCCGAGCGGCTTGATGAAGGCGAGGTTGAGCACGAGGTTCACGACCATCGACATCGTCGCATAGCGCACCGGCGTGCGCGTGTCGGAGCGCGCGTAATAGCCCGGCGTCAGCACCTTCACGAGGATGTACGACGGCAACCCGATCGAGAACGCGGCCAAGGCCTGCGCGGTCAGCACGCTGTCCTCGAGCGCGAACTTGCCGTGTTGGAACAGCGCCCCGACGATCGGCACCCCGCACACGATCAGCGCGACCGTTGCGGGGAGCGTGAGGAACAGCGCGAGCTCCATCCCGCGGTTCTGCGTCGCCATCGCCTCCGCATCCTCACCGCGGCCGAGCTGGCGCGAGATGGTGGGAAGCAGGACGGTGCCGAGACCTATGCCGATCAACCCGAGCGGAAGCTGGTTCAGGCGGTCGGCAAAATAGATGTACGAAACCGACCCGGCCGGCAGCAACGCGGCAGCGAGCGCGGTCGAGACGACGAGGTTGATCTGCACTGCGCCAGCGCCGGCGGCGGCGGGCCAGATCAGCGACATGAGCTTCTTCACGTCGGGGTTAAGCTGCGGACGCTTCAGCCGAAGCTTTACGCCCGACGCCCGGCACGCGTAGATCAGCCATCCGAGCTGCAACGCCCCCGATATCGTCACCGCGATCGCTTGGTTGCGCGCGGTCAGCAGTGGCTGGTGCTCGTGGAACAGCAACAGCGCGGCGATCAGCGTCGCGTTAAGCAGGATTGGCGCAGCCGCGTTGATCCAGAATTTGTGCAGCGAATTGAGGATGCCGCCGAGCAGCGAGACAAGGCTGATCAGCGGCAGGTAGGGCAGCATGATCCGCGACAGGTGGACGACATAGTCGAACCGCTCAGCGCTCGCGCCGTTGAACCCGAAGGTCAGCAGCCACGTCATCGGCCACGCCGCGAGTTCGAAGATCACGGTCATCAGGATCAGCGTCGGCAGCAGCACCGACAGCGCGTCCTCGGCGAAGGCGATCCCGTCCGGCAGCCCGCGACCATCCTTGTCGCCGACCTTCCTGTTGAACATCGGAATAAAGGCGGCGGAGAAAGCGCCCTCCGCGAAGAGCGCACGGAACATGTTGGGGAGGCGGAACGCGATCAGGAACGCGTCCGAAGCGAACCCCGCGCCGACGAACCGCGCGAACAGCGAGTCGCGCACCAGCCCCAGGACCCGGCTGGCAAGCGTCAGCCCGCCGACCGATCCCAGCGCCTTGGTAAGATTCATCTAAGCGCGCTCCGCCCCCGTGTCGTTCAGGCCTGGCCGAAATCGCCGACGTTGGGCTGGATGCCCTGCTGCTCGGACTGCTGGAGGTACAGCTGCGAGAAGTCGATCGGCTCGAGGAGCAGCGGCGGGAAACCACCGTCACGGACCGCATCCGACAGTACGCGGCGTGCGAACGGGAACAGCAGGCGGGGTGCTTCGCCCAGCAGGAACGGCTGGACGTGCTCGGCCGGAATGTTGCGCAGCCCGAACAGGCCCGCGTACGAAAGATCGACGATGAACGCGACTTGCCCCTCGCTCTCGGCGCGGACGTCGATCTTGAGCACGACCTCATGCACTTCGTCGCCGACCTGCGCCGCGCCGATGTTGAACTGCACGTCGATCGCCGGCGGGGTCTGGTTCTGGTAGACGGCCGGCGCGTTCGGGTTCTCGAACGACAGGTCCTTGACGTATTGCGAGATCAGCCCGGCAGCGGGGACCGTGTCTTCACCGTTCGCGAGAGCTTGGTCGGGCATGGTGAAGCCGTTGTCCTGATCATCCATTCGTCGTGTCCTTAGAGAATAAGCGGAAAATTGGGACCGAAGCGGACCGCTTGCGCGTTCTGTTCGATCGAGGTGGTGCGAGTAGCAGTGCCGAAGGGGCGTTTCAACGGGCGCGGGTTTGAATAGCTGCGGGTTTGCCCTATGTTGAAGCGAAGATCGGAGGCACGGTTGTTTTACGTAGTTCTTCTCGCGATGGTTGCAGGCTTCTTGGCGATGCGACTCTACAGCGTGCTCGGTAAGCGGACAGGGCATGAGCAGCCCCTGCCGCGTGCGGCCGAGGACCGTCCTGCGCTCGCCGCCGTGCCGCGAACCGTCGAGGCGGTTCCCGATGCGCGCGAAGTCGCCAACCGCAACCTCGAGCCCAAGGCCGAGCCCGGTCTGCGGGCGATCGTCGCCGGCGAGCCCGGCTTCGATGTCCCGCGCTTTCTAGAAGGTGCGCAGGCTGCGTATCGCATGGTGCTCGAGGCGTTCTGGAAGGGTGACGAGGATGCGCTGGCCGATCTCGCAGTCGACGATGTCCGTGCTGCGTTCGTGGAGGCGATCGAAGCGCGGCGCGAGGCTGGCGAAGTGCTCGACAACCGTCTTGTGTCGATCGAGCGCGCACTGATCGCGGATGCAATCCTTACGGGTCGCGATGCGCGTATCACGGTTCGTTTCGACGCGGACATCGCGGCCGTCACGCGCGACGCGGAGGGCAATGTCCTTGCGGGGTCGCTGACCGACGCGGTCGAGACGCACGACGTCTGGACGTTCGCTCGGACGCTGAAGAGCAGCGATCCGAACTGGAAGCTTGCGGACACCGACGAAGCCTGATGGGTCGGGGCATGGGGGGAAGGCTCGGCGGTCTAGGACTGCCGATGCTGATGGCGACGTTGTTGAGCGCGTGCGTCGGTGGTGTCGAACCGCCACGGTCGGGTCCGACACCGGTGGACCGGACAAACGATCGATCAGATGATCGACCAAGCGAACCCGGTCGCGTGCATCCGTCGCGCGACACCGGTGCATCCCCTAACATTCGCGGGATTCAGTCGCCCGCCCGGATCGTCGGCGCGGTGCCGATGCTCGCGTCGCCGGTCATGCCGGCGATCGAACCTGCGAATGCTGCGGCTGCCGGTGTGATTCCGGGTCCACCGATCGCGAGCCTCCCGATCGACGATGCACAGGCGCAAGCGGCGTTTGCGGCGTTCGTCACGAGTTGCCCGTCGCTGGTGCGTCGTAACGACGCTTCCGGGCTGACGCGCGGCGCGGATTGGCAGCCGGCCTGTACCGCAGCGGCGTCGACCGATCGCCGCAATGCTCGGACGTTCTTCGCGCAGTGGTTCGAGGCCGCGCAGATTGGCGACGGCAAGGCGTTCGCGACGGGCTATTACGAGCCCGAGATCGCTGGTTCGCTGGAGCGGCGTGATGGTTATGCGCCGATCTATGCGCGTCCGAACGACCTGATCGACGTCGATCTCGGCGCATTCTCGACCAGTCTCAAGGGCAAGAAGGTGCGCGGTCGTGTCGATCGCAGTAACCTGGTGCCCTATTACGATCGCACCGCGATCGAGCAGGGTGCGCTGTCGGGCAAGGCGCCGATCCTCGCCTGGGCGCGCGATCCGGTCGAGCTGTTCTTCCTACAGATTCAGGGTTCGGGGCGGCTGCGGTTGCCCGACGGCGAGATACTGCGGATCGGTTATGCGACGCAGAACGGCCGCGACTATACCGGTATCGGCGCGCTGATGAAGTCGCGCGGGCTGCTCCAGCCGGGCCAGACCTCGATGCAGGGCATCGTCGCGTGGCTTCACGCGCATCCGGCGGAGGGACAGGCGATCATGCGCGAGAACAAGAGCTTCGTGTTCTTCCGCGAACTCGAGGGCGCACCCCTTGGGGCACTTGGCCTGCCGGTCACCGGCCAGGTCAGCGCGGCCGCCGACGTCAAGTTCGTGCCGCTCGGCGCGCCCGTGTTCCTGTCACTCGACCGGCAGGACGCGAGCGGTTTGTGGATTGCGCAGGATACCGGCGGCGCGATCAAGGGCAGCAATCGTTTCGACACGTTCTGGGGGGCGGGTGCTGCGGCCGAGGCTACCGCCGGCGGCATGGCCGGACGCGGCACGGCGTATCTGCTGCTGCCGATCGGTACCGTGGCGCGCCTGAACGGCCAAGCGAATGGGGCGCGATATGGCGGGCCGTCCGCTCAACCCTGATGAGGCGCAGCTCTGGGCGCGCGTGATGGCGAGCGTGCGTCCGATGCGTGCGGTCACCGTGCGTATCCCGGAGCGCGCGCCGCCGCTGCCGCCTCCACCCAAGCCGATCATCGGTCCCAACGGCAAGATCGTGCCCGCACCGCCTGCGCCGATGGGGCGGGTAAAGCCGCTCGTCCGTACCGTGGTCACGCCGTACGCGGCGCGGGCGGGGGCCAAGCCCGTGGTCGCCCGGCCGGTCGCCAAACCGATCACCGCCAACACACTCGATGGCGGCTGGGACAAGAGGCTGACGCGAGGGGTGGTGAGTCCCGATAGTTCGATCGACCTGCATGGCCACACGCTGGCGTCCGCCCACGCACTGCTCGACGTCGGCCTCGGCCGGGCGATCGCGCGCGGCGACCGCGTATTGCTGCTGGTGACGGGCAAGCCCCCCCGCCCCGAAAGCGAACGCCCGCATGCGCGAGGCGCCATCCGGTCCGCAGTCACCGACTGGCTGGCCGGCTCACGGCATGCGGACTCGATCGCTGCGGTACGCGGAGCGCATCCGCGACACGGCGGACAGGGCGCATTGTACATCGTCCTGAGGCGCGGGCGGGAGGGGTAGCGGGCCCTTCTCCGGCCGAAGCTCTCCACATCCCGTCATACACCGCAGCCCGTCATCCCAGCGGAAGCTGGGATATCTCACGATACGCGCGTCGTCTGCCTGACGGGGAGACCCCAGCTTTCACTGGGGTGACGATGGTTGTGCATTGATAGACGACTAGCGAGGCCGCTTACTTCAGCGCCCGCCTGATCACGTCCGCATAAATATCCGTCAGCGTCCGCAAATCCTCGACCGCGACCGCCTCGTCGACCTTGTGCATCGTCGCGTTGATCAACCCGAACTCGACCACCGGGCAAAGCTTCGACAGGAAGCGCGCATCGGACGTGCCCCCGGTGGTTGACAGTTCCGGAGTGATCCCGGTTGCGCCTGCGATGGCGTCCGACAACAGCGTCGAGAAGGCACCGGGCTCGGTCAGAAACGCTTCGCCCGACACCTTGCCCGTCACCACCACGCCGGGCGCATGACGCTCGGAGATCGCGCGGAGACGCTCAATGAGGTCCGCCCCGCGGTGCTGGTCATTGAACCGGATGCTGAGCCGCGCGGAAGCCTTGGCCGGAATGACGTTGTGTGCCGGGTTGCCGACGGTGATATCGGTGACCTCGATGTTCGACGGCTGGAACCAGTCGGTGCCCTTGTCGAGTACCACGGTCTCGATCTCGGCTAGGATCGCGATCAGCCGGGGGATCGGATTATCGGCCAGATGCGGGTAGGCGACATGTCCCTGCCGCCCCGGCACCTCGATCCAGATGTTGACCGAACCGCGCCGTCCGATCTTCACCATATCCCCCAGCCGCGCGGTCGAGGTGGGTTCGCCGACTAGGCACAGGTCGGGCACGATCGCCCGCGCTGCCATCCGCTCCATCAGCGCGACGGTGCCGTAGGTTGCAGGTCCCTCTTCATCACCGGTGATGATAAGCGAGAGCGTCCCGGCGTCGTTGCGACTGGCGGCAGCGACAAACGCTGCGACTGCGCCCTTCATGTCGACCGCGCCGCGTCCGTAGAGCAACCCGTCTTGAACCTCACCGGACCAGGGCGAACCCGTCCACCCTTCGCCGGGAGGGACGACGTCTACATGCCCGGCAAACGCCAGATGCCGCGGTCCATCGCCGCGCACGGCCAGCAGATTCTCGACCGGGCCGTCGGGCGCCTCGCCGACCGTGAACCGATCGACCGCAAATCCCAGCGGGCCGAGCGCCGTCTCCAGAACATCGAACACCGCACCCCGCGCGGGCGTGACGCTATCCGCGCGGAGCAGCGCCTGCGCGAGCGCGACGGGATCGCTCATGCGGTCGCAGGGACCGGCTGCTCGAATTGCTCGAGGACCCATTCCTCTTCCTGCGCCGCCGCGATCCAGTCTTGCATGAACGGATGTTCGAACATCGCCTGCATATACCCCGCCGCAAACCGCGCGATCGGCAACTGGTACGTGACGATCCGCGTGACCAGAGGCGCGAACATTATATCTGCTGCTCCAAACTGGCCGAACAGGAAATCTCCCCCGCCACCGAAGCGTGCGCGCGCCTGCGCCCAGATTTCCATGACCCGCTGCAACTCGAGGAGCACGTCGTCGTCGGGCGTGCTTGCCGGGAACACCTGGCGCACGTTCATGCTGTGCTTGCGACGCAGCGCGGCAAAGCTCGAGTGCATCTCGGCTGCCATCGACCGCGCCATCGCCCGCGCGGCATTGTCCTCGGGCCAGAAGCGCTCGCGCCCGACCTTGTCGGCGAGATAGTCGACGATCGCCAGGCTGTCCCAGACCACGGCGTCGCCGTCCCACAGGATCGGCACCTTGCCGGACGACGGCGCGAACTCGTCGCCTGAGCGGCGCTTTTCCCAGTCGGAATCGTACATCGGCACGACCACTTCCTCGAAGGGGAGCCCGGATTGCTTGCAGGCGAGCCAGCCGCGGAGCGACCAGGACGAATAGGCCTTGTTGCCGATGATCAGTTTCATGAGCGGTGGATTAGCGGGGCAGGTGAGCCGCGGCAATGTGGTTGGCAACGGGCCGGCGGGTGATACTACGCGGCATGAGACGGTGCAGCGTCGCGATCGCCGCCAACGCGACGATCGTGCCGAGCAGGATGTCGATCAGGTAATGCGTGCCCTCGACGGGTGTCGCCAACAGCATTGCCGCATTCAACGCGAGCACCGGCCAGCGCAGCCGTGGCATGCGCCACGCCGCGTTGATGTAGAGCGTCGCGGCGGCGGCATGGAAGCTTGGTGCCGAGACGATGCCGCGCAGATGGCCAAGGTCGACCACCCGCACGCTGTGATCGCGGAGTGCAGGTATCAGACCCTGCTGCCACTGTTCGCTTTCAGGCATGTAGGCAATGCTGGTGTGCCATAAATACGAGAACGGACCGATCGCGGGCATGAACGTGTAGAGGATCAGCGTGCCGATCGCAGTCAGCCAGAACGTCGCGAGGAACCGGTGCGCGGCGACCCGGTCTTCCGTGAAGGCAAACGTCGCGAACAGGATCGCGGGCGTCAGGTAGATGCTGCGATACGCCGCGAGACCGAGTGTTTGCAGCACCGGACTTGCCGCAACAAGCCGGTACCAGGCGAGCCAGTCGAAATGGAGCAGCGCATCGATCCGCTGCAGAGCCGCATCGTGGAAGCCGTGCGTCAGCGCCGCGACCGGATAGCTTGCGACCGCGCCCATCAGCGCGAGCATGGTGAAAACGCCGAAATATTCGGCGCAGTCGGCGATCGCGTGCGCATGACGCCAGGGGCGGTCGCGGAGGCCGAAGCGCAACGCCAGCAGGACGACTCCGCTAACGTAGAACGGGATATTGTCTGCGTCGTACGGATCGATCGACAGGCCGGCGACGTGCATCATTACAGTCAACGTTGCCAGGCTGAGGATCATCCCGCCGCCGATCCACCACCCGTAATCGGGCACAATGGCGGTTGCGGGCAGCGCCCCGCGGTGGATGTCGGCGGGCAGCCGCGGGGTAGTTGCAATCGAAACGTCATTCATGGTCTGCGAACGCGTATCACATACGGGGAAACAAGCGACCCTCGTCGGCTGGATCGGCTTTCGCTTGGCTGAACGGTAACGAACGACGAGCGTTGCCCTGCCGTAGGACGACGCCCGCTATAGCCGCGGTTTTACGGTCAGTCGCTGGCTTCAGAACGAGCCGGGGACCATCCGCTGGGCGGTGGTCGGCGCTGCGGGGATCAGCAGGTCTTGACGGGTGCTCGCGGTGGTTCGTGCAGACTGCGCGCTGACATCGCTGGTGATCGCCGAGCAGCTGCGGCCCGCCAGGAAGTCGAGCGCGCGACGCGTCGACGCTTCGCGCGCGTCGCCGAGCGGGAAGCCGATATCGTCGGTCGCGCGACAGGTTGCCTCCACGGTCGACGCGAGGCCATCGAAGTAATTGCCGTTGCGCGCCGCGTTCTGCGTCGCGAACGCGATCACACGCAGACGATCGTCGCAGGCTGGCTTGTCGAGGGCGATTTGCCCGACGGGCTTGCCGTAGGTGTTGGTTCCGATCAGCGCGGAATTGCCGTGCAGATACGGCGTGAACGCATTGATCAAAAGTTCGCTCGCCGATGCGGTGCCGCCGCTACCGATGAATGCGATCCGCGTCGGCGCGATCGATTCGGGTTGTGGCGCGAAGAAGCGAGTCTCGTTGTTCGAGGCCTTCTCCGTGCGGAACGTCGTATAGTCGAACACCTCGGACGTTGATCGCCCCCCACCAAGGAGGTCGCCGAGATACTCCGACGTCGCGACAAGGCCACCGCCATTGTAGCGCAGGTCGATGATGACCTTCGTCACGCCCTGCGCACGGAAATTCGCGAACGCTGTTTTCAGCGCGGGTTCGGCCGTGGAGATGAACGTGCGCAAGTTAATGTAACCAACGCGCTGACCGCTATCCTCGATGATCTTCGCGCCGTACCGCGACGAGACCGGCAGCAGCGAGAAATCGGCCTTGGCGACGGTCACGTCCCGCGTACCGGCAGCGTCCGAGACTCGGAACACGCGCGCCGTCCCGGTCGTGTCGGGACCGAATGCGGTGGTCAGCCCGGCCGTGCCCTCGGCACTGATGATGGCGCTGACGGTCCGCAGGTTGCTAGATGTCGTACCGATCGCGAGGATCTCGGCACCGCGGTCGATCCCGGCGGCAAGGGCGGGCGCGCCTTCGAACGACTCGGCTGCGAACAGGCGTTGGCCGGTCTGGTCGAGCGCGAACCGGATGCCGAAACCGGCACTCGATCCAGAGGTGTAATACGCCGTCTCTTCCTTGATCGACGTCAGATACGTGAAATACCGATCCTTGCGCTGCGCTCGCGCGGTCGCGGTCAGCGCGTCGATATAGCTGTCGACCGTCGTGTACCCAGCAGGGCTCAAGGTCGCAGGCAGCGTATCGGGGAACAGATACCATTCGCGAAGCTGTGCGGCAGCCCAGTCCTGGCGTTCGCGCAACGAACAGCCCGCGGTTGCGGTCGGCGTGGGTGTCGGCGTAACACCAATAGCACCACCGGTACCGCCACCGGTCGAGTTCGTGTTGCCGTCGCTACCCCCGCAGCCCGACAGCATCGCCGCCATCGCCAGCATCGCCCCAAACCGTACCCGCATTACGTAATCTCCACCCTTCCGACGGAGGCTACGGAATTCACCGTACGATGCCAGCAGGAAATCGTAGATTGATCCGATCTCGGTGGATTTTGGCAGGGCGGCCGGCAGTATACCTGCCAGCGTCACCTGCCATCGTCAGAATGACGGGGTAGGAGGGGTGCGAGCCCGCAGGCCAAGCCCGTTAGCTGACCGCTTCGACCACTGCCGCGCGGAGCTCGGGGATGCCCATGCCGTACTCGCTGGACGTGACGAGGATGTCGGGATGTGCGGCAGGCCGCTTGCGCGCCTCGATCGCGGTGCGCTCGGTGACTTCGACCAGTTCGGACGCCTTGATCTTGTCCGCCTTGGTCAGGACCATGCGGTAGCTGACCGCGGCCTTGTCGAGCATCTCGAGGATCTCGCGGTCGACGTCCTTGATGCCGTGGCGCGAGTCGATCAGCACGAGCGCGCGCTTGAGAACGTCACGCCCGCGTAAGAAGTCGTTGATCAGGAAGCGCCATTTCTTGACGACGTCCTTGGGCGCCTTGGCGAACCCGTAGCCGGGCATGTCGACCAGCCGGAACGCGAGCGGCGCTCCGACGTCGAAGAAGTTCAGCTCCTGCGTACGGCCCGGTGTGTTCGACGTGCGCGCCATCGAGTTGCGCCCGGTGAGCGCATTCAACAGCGACGACTTGCCGACGTTCGAGCGACCGGCGAACGCTACTTCCGGCACCGACGCGTCGGGCAGGAACTCGAGCGTCGGTGCCGACTTTAGGAAGCCCACATGCCCTGCGAACAGCTTGCGTGCATGCTCCAGCATCTCCGGCGTGAACGGCGCGTCGGTCTGCTCGAGGTCGGGACCCAGATCCATGCCGGGGTTGGGGACGTCGTTCACTTGGTCACCGGCACTTTCAGGCCCGGATGGCGGGCGTAGAGCAGCTTCTGCTGGATGATGGTCAGGCAGTTCGACGTGATCCAGTACACCTGGAGACCGACCGCGAACGGCGCCATCACGAACATCAGCACCCATGGCAGCAGTTTGAACACCTGCTTCTGCGTATCGTCCATCGGCGTCGGGTTCAGCTTGAACTGGAAGTACATGCTGATGCCCAGGATGATCGGCACGATACCGATCGCGATCATGTGCGGCGGCGTGAACGGCAGCAGACCGAACAGGTTGAGCGGCGTCAGCGGATCGGGCGCAGACAGATCCTTGATCCACGCGACGAATGGCTGGTGACGCATCTCGATCGTCAGCATTAGCACCTTGTACAGCGCGTACATGATCGGGATCTGCAGCAGCGTCGGGGCGCAACCGGCGAGCGGGTTGACGCCCTCGGTTTTGTAGAGCGCCATGACCTCCTGCTGCATGCGGACCTTGTCGTCCTTATGCTTTTCCTGGATCGCCTTCATCTTCGGCTGGACGGCACGCATCGCGGCCATCGACTTGAACTGCCGCTGGGCGATCGGGAACAGCAGGCCGCGGATCGTCACGGTCAGCAGGATGATCGCAACGCCGAAATTACCGACCATGCGAAACAGCCAGTCGAGATAATAGAAGATCGGCTTCTCGACGATCCGGAACCAGCCCCAGTCGATCGCGTAATCGAGCTTGGCAACGCCGCCGGCCTGGTCGGTGTAGCGATCGAGCAGGCGGACTTCCTTGGCGCCCGCGAAGAAGCGCGAAGTCTGCGTGATCGCCTGGCCGGGTGCGACCTGCTTGGGCTGGAGTGCGTAGTCGGCCTGGTACGCCTTGTTAGCACCCGCGCGGAACTGGCCGTCGAACGCCTGGCCCTGGTCGGGGACGAGTGCGGTCAGCCAGTATTTGTCGGTGAAGCCGAGCCAGCCGCCGGTGGTCGTGAACTTCTGCGCGGCCTCGTCGATGTCCTTGTAGTTCGGACGGTAATGCGCGCCGCCATTGTCGACCGACATCGGCCCGACATGGATCGTCATCGACGACGGATCCTTCGAGATGCCGACGCGGTTGACGAGGCCGTAGGTGGCAACGGGCACGGGCGCGGTGCCGGCGTTGAGGACGGTCTGGCGAACCGTGAACATGTAATCCTGGTCGACCGCGATCTGGATGCGGAAGCGCTGGCCGGTGGCGTTGGTCGCATCGAGCGTGACGGGCGTGGTCGGCGTCAGCGTGGTCGCGCCCGAGGGCGTCCAGACGGCGTCGGCGGCGGGCGGGGTCAGGCCCTGTGCACGCCAGCCGAAGCTTGCGAAATACGCGTCGGGCGCACCGGCTGGCGACAGCAGGCGGATCGGCGGCGAGTTCTTCGCGACGGTCTCGTCATAGCCCTTGAGCACGAGATCGTCGATCCGCGCGCCCTTCAGGTTGATCGAACCGGACACGCGCGGGGTCTCGATGCGGACGCGCGGTGTGCTGGCGATCACGGCGTTGCGATCGCCGATCGCAGCGGCGCCGTCAGCGGCCGGATCGGCCGCGGGGTTGGCGATGGCTTTCGTCTTGCCGCCCTCGATCTTCGTGACCGGCGGATTTGCGGTCGGGAAGAACTTGCCCTGGATCAGCGGCCATCCGAACAGGATCAGCGCCGCGATCACCGCGAACAGCACGAAATTCTGCTTGTCGTCTTTCACAGGGCGGCGTCTTTCAGTTTCTTGTCGATGTCTGGGACCGGATCGGGGCCGTACCCGCCCCACGGATGGCACCGCGCGATACGCTTCGCCGCCAACCAGCCCCCCTTGAGCGCGCCATAGCGCCCAACGGCCTCGATTGCATAGGCGGAACACGAAGGATCGTAGCGGCAGCTCGACGGCAGAATGAGCGAGGGCCCGAGTTGCCAGCCGCGGGCGATGAGGATGAGGAGGCGGGCTAGCATGTCAAAACCGACGTCTGTCCACGCCACAAGACTGTTTCCCCGCGAAGGCGGGGATCCAGACTGGGCTCCCGCCTTCGCGGGAGTACAAGGAAGGGGGAGAGGCGTACCGACTAAGACCGACCACCCCGGCGAAGGCCGGGGCCCAATTGGGGAACGTCGGTAACAAGCCACTGCTCTTCATCACGACCGCTTTCCCAATTGGGCCCCGGCCTTTGCCGGGGTGGCAGCGTTCGCATGGTTGGGAGAGTTTGCCGGGGTGATGTCGGAAGTGGACTGCGGCGTCACCTTGCGGAAAGCCTTCCCAAGCTCAGTCCGCAACAACGCGTAATCCCGCTCGACTCCGCCGTTGCGCCCGATCAGCACATGATCGGCCCCGGCAACGCCGCGCTCCGCCAACAGTTCACGCGCCAACGCCCGCAACCGCCGTTTCATGCGGTTCCGGACGACGGCGTTGCCGATCTTCTTGGTGACGGTGAAGCCGATTCGCATCGTCTCGTCACCGTCATCGCGGAGGCGCATGAGCAGGACGAATCCCGGCATCGGTGCGCGCTTCCCCGCATTCGCCGCGAGAAAATCGCGGCGTTTGTCTAGAATGGTTAGGCCGACAGCTTCTTGCGACCGCGGGCGCGGCGTGCGTGGATCACTGCCCGGCCGCCGACCGTCGCCATCCGTGCGCGGAAGCCGTGACGGCGTGCGCGTACCAGGTTGCTCGGCTGAAAGGTCCGCTTCATTGGTCATTCCCTAGGTCATCAAATAGAAAACGGCCGCCACGGGGACGGCCTTGATGGCTGGGCGCTTACGGAAAGGGCGGCAGTAAGTCAATTCGCACCCGTCGTAACGGTCGTGTTTTTGGCAGCCTTGGCACGCTCGTGCCGTCGCATCGCACTCTGCCGCCGCATAACTCGATCGACGAACTGCCCGGTGCGTGGCCAACGCCGCTTCAGCCGCGCCCATTTGAGCCGCGCCCAGCGTGAATTGCGCAAGACGAGAACCATTCCACCCGCGAACAGGAAGATACCCGCAGGCCCCGGCAGCGGCGCGAGCAAGGGCGCACTCAGGATCAACACTATCCCGAGCACCAACTGGCCGAAGCGAAGGACGGGGGAGCGGACTGCTTTCACGGAAGGCATGTGGGTCCGGTGTATTAGGTTCACAAGACGGCGTGATCGGATAGTTCCGGGCCGCGTGTCCTTGCAGACATGGCAAATCGGGTATGAATAAGGCGTGACGTCGTGTCGCGGGAGAGCGGGCATGGCGGCGATCGTAGCGACGGTGGCGTATCTCGGACTGGAGGCACGCGCGGTCGAGGTGCAAGTCCAACTGATTCCAGGACTTCCCGCGTTCAACGTTGTCGGCTTGGCAGACAAGGCGGTCGGCGAAAGTCGTGAACGCGTGCGCGGTGCGATAGCCGGAATGGGGCTTTCCCTTCCGCCGAAACGCATCGCCGTGAACCTGTCGCCAGCCGATCTCCCGAAAGAAGGGTCGCATTTCGATCTTCCTATCGCGCTGGCGTTGCTGGCGGCGATGGGCGTGGTCGATGCCGAAGCGCTGGCCGATTACGTGATCGTTGGCGAACTCGGGCTCGACGCGCGGATCACCGCATCGCCGGGTGTTCTGCTGGCGGCGCTGCATGCATCGGAAGTGGGGAAGGGGCTCGTCTGTCCGGCGGCGCAAGGATCTGAAGCGGCATGGGCAGGCGAGATCGAGGTCATCGCCGCGCCGGATCTGCTTTCGTTGCTCAACCACTTCAAGGGCCACGGCCTGCTCAGCCCACCCAAGCCGGGCATCGCAGAGCACGCCGACCACGGTCCGGACCTGCGGCAGGTGAAGGGACAGGAGACCGCGAAGCGCGCGCTGGAGATCGCTGCTGCCGGATCGCATAATCTGCTGATGGTTGGGCCGCCGGGCTCCGGCAAGTCGCTGATGGCGTCTTGTCTTCCCGGGATCCTGCCGCCGCTCGACCCGGCGGAAGCGCTAGAAGTATCCATGGTCCAGTCGGTCGCTGGTACGCTGACAGGCGGTCGCCTGACCCGCACGCGACCCTTCAGAGCGCCACACCATTCTGCGTCGATGGCGGCACTCACCGGGGGCGGGCTGAAGGTAAAGCCGGGCGAGGTGAGCCTCGCGCATCTCGGCGTGCTCTTCCTCGACGAACTCCCGGAGTTCCAGCGCGCCGTCCTCGATTCGCTTCGCCAGCCGCTGGAGACGGGTACGGTCAGCGTCGCCCGAGCCAACGCGCACGTCACCTTTCCTGCGCGCGTACAGTTGATCGCCGCGATGAACCCGTGTCGGTGCGGCCACCTCGGCGACGCGAGCCTGGCCTGCGCGCGAGCCCCGAAATGCGCAGCGGACTATCAAGCGAAGGTGTCCGGCCCGTTGCTGGATCGAATCGATCTGCACATCGACGTCCAGGCGGTCAGCGCTGCCGACCTGATTCTCCCGCCGCCAACCGAGGGCTCGGCCGAGGTTTCCGCTCGCGTCGCCGCAGCCCGCGCGATCCAGACCGAGCGCTACCGCAACCACCCGGTTCGTACCAATGCGGAGGCGGATGGCGCATTGCTCGACGCCGTTGCCACGCCCGACGAAGCCGGCCGCAAACTCCTCGCCCAAGCCGCCGAAGCGATGCGCCTGACCGCGCGCGGCTACACCCGCATCCTCCGCGTCGCTCGCACCATCGCCGACCTCGCGGGCAGCGATACCGTCGGCCGTATCCACATTGCCGAGGCGCTAAGTTACCGCCGCCAACCGCCCCGCAACTAAAGGCGCAACTAAACGCGCTTGCGGCGGACGAAAGCTTCGTCTAGCCAACCCGCCGCTGCCCCTGTGGCGAAATTGGTAGACGCGACCGACTCAAAATCGGTTGCCGCAAGGCATGCTGGTTCGATTCCGGCCAGGGGCACCATCTCTTTACAACGATCGCGCTTCGACCCTCGGGGCGGGCGGCACAGTGATCGTTTCCTTGCGAAAATTTCGCCGGTAAGGTCGCGGGATGGCGAAGCGACCGGTCCGATATGTCTCATCGCGGCGGCGCAATCGATCCGGCCCAAGGCCGTCTTCCGAGCATTGGCTACTCCTGCTCGGCGCAGTGGTCGCGTTCGCGGCGATCTTCGGGTCGCTGACCGATCTGCCCTGGCCGACCGAAACCACCACGGATCACCGCAAGCCCCGGCTGACGATGGCCCAGGCGCGCGCGTCTAATGCACTGGTCCCGATCGTTGCTGACAAACGCAAGCGCGCGGAGCCATTCCGGTTTCGCGGTGGTCCTGCGGCGCGCCTCCAGGCGACCGAATGCCTCGCGACCGTCGCCCTCTACGAAGCTGGCACCGATCGCGACGGACAGCGCGCCGTCATCCAGGTGGTGCTCAACCGGGTCGGTGCGCGAGGCTTCCCCAAGACGGTCTGCGGAGTCGTCTATCAAGGTGCGAACCGCAAGACGGGGTGCCAGTTCTCCTTCGCCTGCGACGGCTCGCAGACACGACGGCCCGAGCATGACGGCTGGAAACAGGCACGACACGCGGCACGGCGGGCGATGAACGGCTACGTCTATACGCCGGTCGGCCGCGCGACACATTACCATACCGACTGGCTCGTACCGTACTGGCGCAGTTCGCTCGTCAAGGTGGCGACCGTCGAGTCGCACATCTTCTATCAGCGTCGCTAGCCAATCCGTTCAGTCGATCCGGTACTGGATCGGCTTGAAGCTGCCGCCATTGGATTGCAGCGCCGAACACGCGGTCATGCCGATGACGAGGTCCATGGCAGCGCGGAAGACGATGGTGTCGCCGGCCTTGCTCAGCGGCGGTTCGACCGTGAACGTGCCCGTCTCGCCGTTGATCGGCACGTTCATGAAGCAGTTGAACGCCACGGGGACCTGGTCCGGCTCGATGTTCCAAGGGGCGAGCGCTTCCGCGAGATTGCCGAAGCAGCCGCGATGGGGGTCGGTGTCGCCATAGATGATCGCGAAGGTTTCCTTCGAACACGGCGTCAGCAGGAAGTCGTGCCGGCCGACATCGTCCGAAACGATCTCCAGCATCACGTTGCTGCGGTTCGAATAGAGCAGGTCGCCGGTCGTCAGGTACAGTCGGCTCGCATAATCGAGCGTCCGCCCCGACGAGATCACTTCGCGAACGTCGGCGCGATTGTATGCCAGCAGGTCCGATACCTGACGACCCTCCGGATCGATCACGGTGAGCGTTTGCCCCTTGTCGAGCGTGAACCCGGCTCCCGAGCGTGGCGGGATCGTCTTGATGTCAGCCACGGGCTTCGCCTCGCTTGAAAGGACATTTCCAGGATTCGTCGACGACGCGTCCGCTATATTGTCGCGCTTCGCTCGATTCACCGTGGCGCGCCAGCATTGGGTTCATCGAGCCGGCATATTCGAGATCCCGCGCCAGGATCGACGAGCGCAACTTGTCGTAGCGTTGCTGGTCGCGCAGCACCTCGAACTGGTCGTGGAGGTTGAAGACCATCGCCGGCGATTCGAACTTTCGCGCCGGACGGCTGGCATTGGGATGCAGGCCGACCACGAAGAATGCCTCGCCCGCAAAGCTCAGCGAAAAATGCGGATCGTCCGGATCGCTGCTGACCGAAGGGTCTGGGCGGTAGCCAAGCCACTCGTCCTTGTCGCTAAGTGACTGAGCCCGTGCCCAAAGATGCGCCTCGAACTCTTCTTCCGACAGCAAAGCAGGCGCTTCGAACAATATGATAAGCGTCCGAAAGATCGCGCGATCTTCGCGGTATTTGCGGACGGTCTCGCCAAGCGCCGGAGAGATTCTCATGTCATCCCAAGCGGATCGCACGTCGCGAGCGACGAGAATGTCCATCTGCCCCTTGGCGAGCGCCGATTTTGCGCCGACGCAGGGGAATTGCGGAGCCTGCACAGTCTCGATGAACTTGCGCGCGAGCGGGTGGTCGTTCTGGAAAATTGGCTGGTACATGGTCGGGGAGGAACCCGCGAACCGCGGCAATGTTTCGCGCCCGACATAACCTTTGATATTGATCAGTACGAATCCCGATCTGTTCTTCTATCGCCAAGGGCGGTACGAGGCCGGTTGATGAAGGGGTGTCGATGATCTCGGAAAAATTCCTCATGGGCCGTGGTCGCCATGAGTTGAGCAACGAAGAAAAGCAGGTGCTGGAGGACGGCATCGAATCCGTGCGGCAGGTGCCCGGGCGCAAGCAGATCGTCCGGGCGGGCGACCTCATCGAGACGAGCACGCTGCTGATCGAGGGGTTCGTGTGTCGCTACATGGACGACCGCGAAGGTCAGCGTCAGCTGGTCGCCGTGCACGTACCGGGCGATTTCGTCGATCTACACGCCTTCCCGATGAAGCGGCTCGATCATGACATCGCCACGCTTGGGCCGGTCAAGATCGCCTGCTTCGAACATCGTACGTTGCAGTCGATCACCGAGCGTTATCCGCACCTGACGCAGAAACTGTGGTTCAGCACGCTGCTCGACGCGGCGATGCACCGCGAGTGGATCTTCCGGCTGGGGCGGCTCGGCGCGGAAGGCCGCGTCGCGCATCTATTCTGCGAACTGAACGCGCGGCTGGAGATGATCGGGATGGCGGAGGAGGGGCGGTTCATGCTGCCGATGACGCAGCCCGATCTGGCGGAAGCGACCGGGTTGACCGGGGTGCACGTCAACCGCGTTCTGAGAGCGCTGCGCGAGAAAAATCTGCTGACGTTCAAGGCTGGCGAAGTAAATATCCTGGATCGTAAAGCACTTGCAGCCGTTGCTGAGTTCGAACCACAATATCTGTACGGTTCCAGAGGCGAGTGACGGATACCGATCGCACGACGCCTGATGGCACTACCAGTCGGGAGAGTGAGACCATGATGACACCGGAATCCATCGCAGGCACCGCTGCCGCCGAGAACGGGCTCGTGACACTGGACGGACCCGATGGCCTGGCGATCACCTTCACGCCGGAGGCTGCCGCCGAGACGGGACGGCGGCTGATCGCGGCTGCGGAAGTCGCTGCGAGCCAGCCTCGCGACGATCGATCCGGTGACTAATCTCAAGGCGCGTACGACCAACTCTACGCGCTGATCGGTGGCGACGCCTTCCGCATTGTGACTTTATCACTATGCTACCCGGTACATTGACCGGGAGATCCATGTGCAGTTTCTATACCTCGCCGCCAGCGCCGTTGCGCTGATGGCGTCTACGTCGATCGTCGCGCAGACGGGTGCGACGTCCACGACACCCGCCGCGAACCCCTTGCTAGCTGACTGGACCGGTCCGCTGGGCGGAGTGCCGCCCTGGGACAAGGTTCGCCCCGAACTGTTCCCGCAGGCGTTCGAGACGACGCTCGCCGAACGGACCACCGAATACCGCAAGATCGCCGACAATCCGGCCAAGCCGACCTTCGCCAACACGATCGTGCCGATGCAACTGGCCGGCAAGCGTTACGGCCAGGTGATGACGCTGTTCGGGGTGATGACCGGCAACATGAACACCCCGGCGTATCAAAAGCTCGACCGCGAATGGTCGCCCAAATTCTCCGCGGCATCGGACGCGATCACGTTCGACAAGCCGTTGTTCGCGCGCATCCAGGCGATCTACGCAGGCCGCAACTCCAGCGGCTTGAATGCACAGCAGATCCGGCTCGTGACGCGCATCTACGACAGCTATGTGCGGCAGGGCGCCAAGCTGACCGATGCGCAGAAGACGCAGCTCTCGCAGTATAACCAGCAGCTCGCGACCGCATTCTCGACGTTCGGCGAGAAGCTGCTCGCGGATGAGAGCAAGGCCATCTCGGTTACCGACGAGGCGCAACTCGCCGGCTTGCCCGATAGCGTGAAGGCGGTTGCCAAGGCTGCCGCCGCTGAGCGGAAACTGCCGGGCTTCGCGATCGTCAACACGCGGTCGGCGGTCGATCCCGTGCTGACCTACGCCACCGACCGTGCGCTCCGCGAGAAGGTGTGGCGTGCGTTCGTCAACCGTGGCGACAATGGCGATGCGAACGACACGAACGCGACGATCGCGCAGATCGTCAAGCTCCGCGCCGACCGCGCACATCTGCTCGGGTTCAAGACGCATGCCGACTGGCGGATGCAGGACACGATGGCCAAGACGCCCGCCGCGGCGATGGACCTGATGATGCGCGTCTGGCCTGCCGCCAAGGCGCGCGTGGCCGAGGAAGTCGCGGACATGCAGAAGGTCGCCGGCACCTCGCTGACGATCGAGCCATGGGATTACCGCTTCTACCAGGAGAAGGTCCGCAAGGCGCGGTACGACCTCGATCAGGCGCAGCTGAAGCCGTATTTCGAGCTCGGCAACATCATCCAGGGTTCGCTGTACGCGGCCAACCGGCTGTACGGGTTGAACTTCAAGGAGATCACCGGCACCGTTCCCGTGTTCGAGCCGAACATGCGCGTGTGGAGCGTCACCGACAAGAACGGCAAGGATGTCGGGCTGTTCTACCGCGACGATTTCGCGCGGACCGGCAAGCGATCGGGTGCGTGGGCGAACACCTATCGGGGGCAACGTGGGCTCGCCCCGGCGCAGCTCGTGCTGTCGTCGAACAACAACAACTTCGCCAAGGGCGCGCCCGGCGAGCCGATCCTGATCAGCCTCGACGATGCGCAGACGCTGTTCCACGAGTTCGGCCACGCGATCCACGCGATGCTCCAGAACGTCTATTATCCGGGGCTCGCAGGCACGCCGCGCGACTTCGTGGAATATCCGAGCCAGGTGAACGAGCATTGGCTGCTCACCCGCGACGTGCTCGACAAGTATGCGCGGCATTACCAGACCAAGGCGGCGATGCCGCAGGCGTTGCTCGACAAGATCGAGCAGTCGAGCAAATTCAACGAAGGCTTCAAGACCGCGGAATATCTGTCCTCGGCGATCGTCGACATGAAGATCCACACCGTGCCCGACGGCGTGATCGATCCGGACAAGTTCGAGGCCGCGACACTCGCCGAAATCGGCATGCCGAAGCAGTTGGTGATGCGTCACCGCGTGCCACAGTTCCAGCATCTGTTCGCGTCGGACAGCTATTCGGCGGGCTATTACAGCTACCTTTGGTCCGAGACGATGGACGCCGACACCTTCGCGGCGTTCGAGGAGGCGGGCAGTCCGTGGGACAAGGCGACGGCGGACAAGTTCGCGAAGATCCTGTTGTCGACCGGCAACGAGACCGATCGTGCCGAGGCGTATCGCGCGTTCCGCGGGCGTGATCCCGATGTGAACGCGCTGCTCAAGAAGCGCGGCTTTCCGACACAAGCGCCGCAGGGGACGAAGTAATGGCACCCGATCAGAAAACGCGCCTCAAGGCGATCATCGGTGGATCGACCGGCAATCTGGTCGAGTGGTTCGACTGGTACGTCTATTCCGCCTTCACCCTGTATTTCGCGCCGCATTTCTTTCCGTCGACCGATCGCACCGCGCAGTTGCTCAGCACCGCGGCGGTCTTCGCGGTCGGCTTCCTGATGCGGCCGATCGGCGCATGGATCATGGGCATCTATGCCGATCGCCACGGGCGCAAGGCCGGGCTGACGGTGTCGGTCACGCTGATGTGTGCCGGCTCACTGATCATCGCCTGTACGCCGGGATACGAGACGATTGGCGTCTTCGCACCAACGATGCTGGTGATCGCACGGCTGATGCAGGGGCTGTCGGTCGGCGGCGAGTATGGCGCGTCGGCGACATACCTGACCGAGATGGCGGGCAAGAACCGCCGCGGCTTCTTCTCGTCGTTTCAGTACGTCACGTTGATCTCGGGCCAGCTGCTCGCGATCTGCGTGCTGCTGATCCTGCAATCGACGATGAGCGAGGCGGCGCTCGATTCCTGGGGCTGGCGCATTCCGTTCGCGATCGGGGCTGTGCTCGCCGTGGTCGTGTTCTACATCCGTCGCGGTCTCGCCGAGACGCAGAGCTTCGAGAATGCCAAGGCCGACGCGAGCGACGGCAAGCCGAAGTCGGGCTTCATCCAGCTGATCACCAAGCATCCGCGCGAGACGATCACGGTGATGCTGCTGACCGCGGGCGGTACGCTCGCCTTCTACGCCTACTCGATCTACATGCAGAAGTTCCTGGTTAACACCAGCGGGTTCAGCCGCGAAGTGGCGAGCCAGATCAACGCTGCGACGCTGTTCGTGTTCATGCTGTTGCAGCCGATCGCGGGCGGGCTTTCAGATAAGATTGGGCGGAAGCCACTGATGGTCGGGTTCGGCATTGCCGGGGTGCTGTTCACCTATCCGATCTTCACCGCGCTGGAGACCGCGACCAACCCGATCTATGCCGGGTTGCTGGTGATGGCGGCGCTGGTGATCGTGACTGGCTACACGTCGATCAACGCGGTCGTGAAGGCGGAACTGTTCCCGGCGCACATCCGCGCGCTGGGCGTCGCCTTGCCCTATGCGCTGGCGAATACGCTGTTCGGCGGGACCGCGGAGTTCGTTGCGTTGAAGTTCAAGGGCGCGGGCTTCGAACGCGGTTTCTACTGGTACGTGACGGCGATGATCGCGGTGTCGCTGGTCGTGTATCTGCGCATGAAGGACACGCGGACGAACAGCCAGATCGTCGAGGATTGACCTTCTGCTCCCTCTCCCCTGCGGGGAGAGGGCTGGGGTGAGGGGCTGTTCCAGTGGCTGCCCCTCACCCCGACCCTCTCCCCGGAGGGGAGAGGGAGAAGGAATTAGCGCGGCAGCTCGATGATGGCATCGAGCCCACCAGCCGCGCGGTTGACCAGCCGAATCTCGCCACCAGCCTCCCGCACGATCGCGCGGGCCAGCGCCAGGCCCAGGCCGATCCCGCCCGTCTCCCGGTTTCGCGAGCTCTCCAAACGGGTAAACGCGTCGAACACGTCGCCCATTCGATCCTCCGGGATACCAGGCCCGTGATCCGCTACGACGATCGCCACGGTTCTCGCACCCGCCTCGACACGCACTTCCGCCGACACGCCGTATTTGATGGCGTTCTCGATCAGATTGCGGACCGCGCGACGGATCAGCGACGGCCGCAGATGCATCCGCAGCCGTTCCGTCTCGACGAAGCTGACATCGCTGCCGATATCGCGGAAATCCTCGACCACCGCATCGACGAGCGCCGCAAGGTCGACGTCGGTCAGCGGTTCGCTTGGTCGCCCGAGCCGTGCCAGCGAGAGAATGTCGTCCAGCGTGCGGTTCATCTCCGCCACCGTATCGATCATCCGCGCCCGATCGACATCGTCCTCCACCGACTCGATACGGACTCGCAGAGCGGCCAGCGGCGTGCGCAGGTCATGGCCGATCGCCCCGAGCATCCGATCCTTCTCGTCGAGCATTCCCGTCACGCGCAATCGCAAAGCGTTGAACGCCGCGATCAGGGCAACGACGTCGTCAGGCCCATGCGGCGGCATCGGCGCGCCCGGATCGCCCGGCCGAAAGCTTTCCGCCGCGCGCCGCAGATCCTGGAGCGGGCGCGAGATCCGTCGAACGATCCACAACACGGGCAGCAGCACGATGATGTACAGGATCGCCGTCTGCGTCAGCACCGCGAGCAACAGCCGCCAGCCGGGTTGCGGCCAAGGCGCGGTGACTGCCAGCCATCCGCGTCCGGGCTGCTCGATCGCGATCAGCAGCGTCGCGCCCTGCCGATCGCCGCGCCGCAGCCCGTCGCGGCGATGCGCGTCGCTCGTCTCGTCGGTGGCGGGGCGAAGGCCGGTATCGATCCGCCCGACCGTCAGCCCTAGATCGGCAAATTGCCGGCGCAGTTCGGTGGCGACCTCGGGATGGCGCTCGAACATCGCTGGCGGGATCGGATTGGTCGGCAAACGGCGGACGCGGCCTCGCTCGGCGCTCAGCGCGCGGCCGCCATGCGCCTCACGATCCAGCGCATCCGCGATTCGGGTCGCCACTGGTCGCGTCGCCTGGGCAAGGCGGAACTCAGACCGATCGTGCAGGATCATGCCGAAGTTTATGACCTGTGCCATCAACAGCGCGAGCGCGATCAGCAGTGCCATCTGGCCGGCCAGACTGCGCGGCCAGGGCTTGAACCGCGTCATACGGACCGGATCACAGGCGCGTGACTTCAGCGGCGAGCGTATAACCGCCGCCCCAGACCGTCTTGATCAACTCGGGCGTCTTCGCATCCGCCTCGATCTTGCGCCGCAACCGACTGATCTGGTTGTCGATCGCACGATCGAACGCCGCCGCCTCGCGACCCTGGGTCAGGTCGAGCAACTGGTCTCGCGTGAGCACCTGCCGCGGCCGGGTCACCAGCGCGAGCAGCAGGTTGTACTCGCCGGTCGACAGTGGCACGGAGACGCCCTCGCGGTCGATCAGCGCACGCTCGCCCGATTTCAGCACCCAACCGGCGAACCCGTACGAACTGCTCTCCGGCGCATGCTGCCGCGAACCGCCCGCGGTCGCGCGCCGCAGCACCACTTTCACGCGCGTCGCCAGCTCGCGCGGCGAAAACGGCTTCACGACATAATCATCCGCGCCCATCTCGAGCCCGACGATCCGGTCCGTCTCCTCCGCGCGCGCGGTCAGCAGGATCACCGGCACGTCGCTCGTTGCCGCGATGTGGCGACAGAGCGACAACCCGTCCTCGCCCGGCATCATGATGTCGAGGATGACGAGATCGATCGCATAGGCCGTCAGCCGCGTCCGCGCCGCCTCGGCATCGCCCGCCTGCGTGACGCGAAACCCCTGCTTGGTGAGGTAAACGGCCAGCGGCTCGCGGATCGAGCGCTCGTCGTCGACGAGCAGCAAATGCGGCATATCTCCCATCGGGGCAGTGTCTAGCATGGCGGCTGTCCAGGGGAAGCACCGACGCCCGATGCTTCCCCTCCTCCAAATTATCGAGCAGGCGCGGGTGGAGTGACGCCGTCGCGGCGTTCGCGCCGGTCGACGTGGCGCATCTCGGCGGCGTTGGCGCGCTCGGTCGCGTCGATCGTGCCGTCGTGATTGGCATCCATCCGGTCGAACCGCTTGAGCGCGCGCGCCTCGAACTCCTCGCGCGTCACGCTGCCGTCGCCGTTCGGGTCCATCCGGCGACCCATGCCGTCATGCTTGCGACCGCCCGGCGGCGGCACGGGGACGTCGCGACCGCTGGCCACCATCCGGTCGTGCAACGCCTCGCGATAGGCGCGCATCTCGCCGGCGGTGATCCGGCCGTCATGGTCGGTATCCATCTGCGCAAACCGAGCGTCGGCCTGCGCAATTGCTTCCGCGCGCGTCGAAACGCGGTCGGTACCTTGACGCGTTGGCGCAGGTGGCGTGGCGGGTGTTTGCGCGCCAGCGACGGACGTGATCGCGCTGGCGGCGAGCATCAGGGTGAGGACGGTCTTGCGCATGTCGGTCTCCAGCGGAGTGGGACGAATTCCCATCGAATGACCGTCGTTCTAAACCCAGGTTGTCGCAGGGTGTTGCCGCCCCTCTACCAATGTGTCGCAAGATATGTCAGTGGTCAGGCGAAGATCGCGACGCTCTGCATCTGTTCGGCGACCGGTGTGCCGTCCGCGTTCCAGATCGCCATCTGCTGGCTCGAACTGCCGTCACGCACGTAATCGGTGGTCGCGCGGAGCAACCACCAGCCGTCGCGCGTCACCGGTTGCGGGCCAAGGATGTTGAGCAACCACGTCATCGAACTGAGCGGGGCAGGGCCACCCAACAGTTTCAGCGCGGACGGCGGTAGGCAGTCCGCGACCGCGATAAGCTCGATCATCGGATCGAGCCCGTCACGCTCGGCCAGCCGCGCCCAGCGCAGCCATTCCGCCGGTCCGACGCCGTCATCGCGCCGATCGAGAAGGTCGAAGTTCCGCGAGAACGCCACCGCACTGTGGCCACGGAACGTCTGCGTCTCGGGCCCGGGCATCGGGAAATCCGGTGCGCTGCTGGCCTGGTGATCGACGCGCGAGACGACCGCCCCCATGAACACGAACGTGGCGCGTAGCCCGAGCCCGGCCTCGCTCTCGACATCGGCCTGCACGAACGCGGCGTTGCGCCCGCGCCGCAACCGCCTCGCACGGATGACGATGTCGCCGGAGAGGGGTCCGATGAAGGATACCTGCGCGGACCGCAGCGGCGGCAGATCCACGTCCGACTTCTGCGCAGCATGCAGAGCGAGCGAGGCCGAGAATCCGCCATATGCGGTACGGCCCTGCAACCAATTCTCCGGCACCGTCCCGCGCCAGCCATCCTCGATCGGCTCGAGCGCGTCGATCGCCTGTTTGAGACTTCTCATGATGTTCCTTTAATCTCCGTCATCCTGGGCTTGACCCAGGATCCAGAGCCAAGCATCGCAGCATTCGTGGCTCTGGATCCTGACGTTCGTCAGGATGACGAGAGGGAGGCCGCCAGCCGGTCGCGGAGCTCGCGCTTCAGGACCTTGCCGATCGCACTGCGGGGTAGTTCGTCCGCGACATGGAGGGCGGATAGTCGCTGGGTCTTGCCGACCTGTGCGTTTGCCCAGCTTAGGATCGCGGATGCATCCTCCGTCGCATTGGCCCGCGGGACGTAGAAGCCTACCGGCGTCTCACCCCATGCCTCGGATGACACGCCGATCACCGCGCAGTCCGCGACCGCCGGGTGCCGCGCCAAGACCGCCTCCAGGTCCGAAGGATATATGTTGAAGCCGCCCGAGATGATCAGGTCCTTCTTCCGGTCCATCAGCGTCAGGAAACCGTCCTCGTCGAACCGCCCGACATCGCCGTGGCGGATGTAGCGGTTGCCATCCTCGTCATGCCATTCGGCGTCGCGCGTCGCATCCGATCGGCCGTGATAGCCATTCATCATCGCCGGGCTGCGGCCGACGACCTCGCCCATCTCGCCGGGTGCGACCTCGACGCCGTCATCGTCGATCAGGCGTATCTCGTGGCCCGGCATCGGCTGGCCGACGGTGTGGAGCTTGGTCGGGTTGGCCGTGGCGTTCAGCGCGCAGCTCGCACCGCCCTCGGTCATGCCGTAGAATTCGACGAGCACGCCCGGCCAGCGTGCGACGACGTCGGCCTTCAGTGCGGCGGAGAAGGGCGCACTGGTGCTGGTCTTGAAGCGGAACGCCGACAGGTCGAAGCTGTCGAAGTCGGGCAGCGCCATGATCCGTTGATACTGCACGGGCACCAGCATCGTGTGCGTCGCGCGGTATTTCTGCGCAAGTTCGAGATACGCGTGCGCGTCGAACTTGCCCATCAGCACGACAGTGCCGCCCCAGCCGAGCGTCGGCAGGAAGCTGACCAGCGTGGTGTTCGAATATAGCGGCGTCGCGATCATCGTGACGGCGGTGTCGAACCCGGCGGCGGTGTTGCGCGCGATATGCGCCCAACGCATCGCGTGGCTCTGGACGATGCCCTTGGGCGTGCCGGTCGTGCCGGACGAGTAAATGATGTTGAACGGGTCTTCGGGAGCCATCTCGACGGGGGTTGGCTTGGTCTCTGGAGGAGCGAGCCAGTTCTTGAAACGGTAGAAAGCTTGTTCCCCTGCGAAGGCGAGGGCCCAGTCTGGCCCCCCGCCTTCGCGGGGGAACATGATAGGCAGGGCTGCAAGGGCTTGCCCTTCCAAAGCTCGGGCATTCTCCGCGTCGAGAAACACTACCGGCGCGCCACTATCCGCGATCATCGCCGCAATCGCAGCCGGCGTAGCGGACGGTGCGATCGGCGTCGCAACACATCCTGCGCGTACCGCACCAAGGAATACCGCCGCATAGTCCGTCGTCGGCGCCGCGACGATCGCAACCGCCGTCCCGGGCGCCACCCCATCACGCTGCAACGCCGCTGCGACCCGGTCCATCATGGCATCGAGCATCTGATAATCGATGCTACCCTGCGCGTCGGCAACGGCGACACGATCTCCGCGTTCCAACGCATGCGCACGGATCAAATCGGGGAGGGTGGCAAAGCCCGTGGCGAGCATGTCTGCAGCGGTCGTCATGCGACGCATCGCTAGGCGAACGCGTTCGGCAATGCCATACGGTATATTCGAAAACCGATGTCGAGGAGACGCCTTTGCTGTTCTACGATAGCGCACTGCCCGCGCCCAATCCGCGCCGCGTCCGCATCTTCCTCGCCGAAAAGCATGTCCGCGTGCCGATGGCGCAAATCTCGATTCCCAAGGCCGAGCACAAGGCGGAGCCGTTCCTTGCGGTCAACCCGCTCGGCCAGACGCCTGCGCTCACGTTCGACGACGGCCGCGTGCTAACCGAGAGCGTTGCGATCTGTCGCTACTTCGAAATCCTTCATCCCGACCCTCCGATGTTCGGCCACGGCGCGCACAACATCGCCGAGATCGACATGTGGACGCGACGGATCGAACTCCGGCTGATGACGCCGTTGTCGATGGTGTGGCTACACACGCATCCCTGGACCGCGCGGATCGTTCAGCCGCAATATACGGAGTTCGGTGAGAGCCAGCGCCCGCGCGTGCTCGCCGCGATGGCGGAGTTCGATCGCGCGCTCGCCGGTCGCGACTGGCTCGATAGTGAACGCTATACGATCGCCGATATCGTCCTGCTCACGACGGTCGACTTCGCGAAGTTCGTCGGCATTGTGATGCCAGACGACCTCGGCCATTTGCGCGACTGGCACGCTCGCGCCTCCGCCCGCCCGAGTGCGCAGGCATGAGCGCCAGTATCGAAGGCGCCGTCGCGATCGTCACCGGCGGTGGTACCGGCATCGGCGCGGCGGTCGTGCGACGACTGGCGGCGCGTGGTGTCCGCTGTGTCATCAACTACGCGACCAGTCGTGACGAAGCGGAGGCGCTTGCCGCCGAAGTGGGGCAAGCCGCGATCGCGGTGCAGGCCGACATCGTCGAGGACGCCGCCTGCCGCATGCTTGCCGGGGCTGCGACCGAGGCGTTCGGGCGGATCGATTTCCTCGTCAACAACGCCGGCAGGACGAAGTTCGCAGCCCACGAGGATCTCGATGCGCTCGACGCGGAGGACTTCGTCGACATCTACCGGCTCAATACGGTCGCGCCGTTCCAGATGGTCCGCGCCTGTGTCCCCGCAATGCGAGCAAGCCCGTTCGGAGCGGTCGTCAACGTGGCGAGCGTCGCGGGCGTGTTCGGGATGGGCTCATCGGTCGCCTACGCCGCCTCGAAAGGCGCGCTCGTGACGATGACCAAGAGCCTCGCGCGCGTCCTGGCACCGGAGATCCGCGTCAACGCGGTTGCGCCGGGCTATGTCGCGACCGGCTGGTACGAGAAGCGGCTTGGCGACGAGGGGTTCGCCAAGCTGAATGCGAAGGTCGCGGCGTCGGTGCCGATGGGGTTCGCCACCGGACCCGACGATGTCGCGTGGCCGATCGAGATGCTGCTCGACCCGATGAGCCGGGTGATGACGGGCGAGGTGCTGTTGCTGGATGGCGGCGGGCATCTGGATGTCGCGCTGTCGCGGCGACCAGGGCGGGAGGGGTGAACTTTCCCCCGTTGCGCTGGCCGCCGTAAACGAAAGCTCACTTCGAAAAGGCGTATCGCCTGAGCCGCTGGTCGGACAGAAAAACCAGCCACCCCGTCGGAGGTCGGGGTCCAATTGGTGAGGCTATGGTAACGGAGCGGGAGCCACCATTGGGCGACGTCCCCCAATTGGGCCACGGCCTTCGCCTGGGCAGTACCGTGAAGCGCGGCACAGGTCTCCCGGCGTTATCAGGAAGACGTAGAAAGCACTCCTACGCTTACTCCGTCCTTACTCCGTCCAAACGCCACTAGCGCGTCGCCGCAGTCTTCCCGAACAGCGTCTTCTTCGCCTCTTCGGCCATCGGCGCGCTGGAGCCGTTGATCGCCGTGCCCTTCTCAAAAGCCGCGATCGTCGCAGGCCGGGTTGCGGTCATCTCGAAACAGCGCTTCAAATTCCGGATATCCTTGAGCCGCTGTCCCTGAGCTTGATGTGGCAACGGTCATGGATACGCGGCCTGTCGGCGATCGAGTACTCGCCCGCAACAAAGTCTCCGCGTTCGAGCCGGCGGTGCCGTTCGGCGTGGCCCGGTAAAACAGATCGATCGTCGGAATGCTCCCACGTTGGTGTCGTACCGCAGATGTGTCGGGGCGAGGTCGACGAGAAGCAAGCCGCTTGCCGGAAACTCACATCCGATGAACGCAAAAGGCAAAAGACCCTTTGCATCGCCGTGGATCTATGCGACAGGGCCGCATACCCGGTATTCAGATTGCCCGGACGCTTACTCTGTCGATGATATCGAGATGAGCCCGGTGACGACGTTGGAGAGGGGATAAGGCGGAAGAGCGACCTGAGAGAGGACGCATCTTCCGCCGTCCTTCCCACGAAACACCGGTAACGCCTTCAAACCCATAAGACATTGCGTCGCAGCGGTAATGTCGCTCGTCTACACATGCCGTTGGCTCGTCGCAGGTCGGCCAGGAATGCAGCTTTAGCTTGTCTGGTACGCCTCAATTGACCTAGCCTAAGGCCTGTTTAGATTTCGAGGTATTGCCGATGGCCGCAGCGTATCAGTCCCATCCCGAGATCGCCGACGCGTTGGCGATGAAGCGACGGGGCCTGACGCTCGCGCTGCTCACCTTAACCTATTTCTTCAGTTACATGGACCGCCAGATCCTCGCGATCCTGCTCGAGCGGATCAAGGCGGACCTGCTGCTGACCGATACGCAGCTGGGGCTGCTGTCCGGACTCGTGTTCGCGATCTTTTACGCGACGTTGGGCATTCCGGTCGCACGGCTGGCCGATCGGACCAGCCGCCGTAACATCATTGCCGCCAGCCTCACGATATGGAGCGCCATGACCGCGCTGTGCGGGCTCGCGCAGAACTTCACGCAGCTGATGCTGTTCCGGATCGGCGTCGGTATCGGCGAGGCGGGGTCAAGCCCGCCCAGCCATTCGATCATCGCCGATCTCTACCCGCCCGAGAAGCGCGCGAGTGCGATGGCGGTGTATTCGCTCGGCGTGGTGCTCGGTGCAGGGTTCGGTACGCTGATCGGGGGCGTTGTCGCACACTCTTATGGTTGGCGGATTGCGATGATGACCGTCGGCCTGCCGGGGATCGTGCTCGCGCTGCTGGTGCGCCTGTTCATGGTCGAGCCCCGCCGCGGATTGTCCGATGCTGCGCGCGCAGTGGCGACGCCGATGCCGAGCGTCGCCCAAGGGTTTGCGTCGATGTGGGCGAGTGCACCGGCGCGGCATCTGGTCGTCGGCGTGACGTTGACCTCGATGATCGGCTACGCGCTGACCGGATGGGGTCCGAGCTATATCCAGCGGTCGCTGGGTATTTCGATGCTTGATATCTCACGCTACATCGCGTTGCCGGGTGCGTTGTTCGGCGCGATCTCTGCGCTCGCAGGCGGCAAGATAGCCGACGTGCTCGCCAAGCGTCACGGGCTCCACGTCCAGGCCTGGGTCGTCCTCGTGATGAAGGGCTTGTCGCTCCCGTTCGCGCTCGCCTTCTACCTGATCGACGCGCCGGTAATCGCGATCGGCAGCTATTTCGTCTCGCTGATCTTCGCCAATTCGTATCTCGGGCCAAGCTTCGCGTTGATCCAGCATCTCGCGCCGTTGCAGATCCGCGCGATGTGGGCGGCAATCACGTTGCTGGTAATCAATCTCGTCGGGTTGGGGCTCGGGCCGACGTTGGTCGGCTGGCTCAGTGATCTGTTGAAGCCCGGATTCGGAGAGGATTCATTACGTTATGCGCTGATTATCATCGTGTTGATGACGCCGTGGGCGTTGTTTCACTACTGGCGCGCCGGGGTCCTGCTCAAGCGTGCCGAGGACGCTGCGAGGTAACTGTCCCTTCCCTCGTCATCCTGACGAAAGTCAGGACCCAGGGTCACAAGGGACGGTGTTTGTAACTCTGGGTCCTGACGTCCGTCAGGATGACGGAGGGCGGCGGTTGCGTCGGGTGGACCGACCCTGCTCCAACATCCACGCCAGCGCCGTTTCGCGGTCGTCGAACACCGCCATGTCGTCGCGCACCGATGCGATCCGCTTGACCTGCAGCCGCGCGAGCTTGCCGTCGGTATACAGCGCCACCTTGCGCGATTTCAGCCGCATCGACACAGCGACGCGTTGCAGCATCGCGATCACCTCTTGCGGCTGGATCGCGGACTTGGAGAAATTGCAGAGCAGCATGTGGCGCTTGCCCGTCGCCAGCATGCGCAGTCCCTCGCGCTCCAGGTCACGCAGGAAATCCTCGACATGCGCGATCGTCCAGAACCCGCACGCGTCGACCTCGATGATTCCCGAAGCCAGATCGGTCGTGATGGTGTGCATCCCGCTTCCGTAGAGGCTCAGGATCTACGGTCGGCAGTTAACGCGGCGTAACCAAACCGTTCTCGATGCATCCCGCACCAATCTGGGGAGGGCGCTTAGGCCTTCGCGATTCGATCGTCGAACAAGCCGTACATCAACGTCGAGGCATACATCGCGATCGCCCGCTCGCGCGGCATCGTCGACGCCCACTTCCGCATGTCGAACGCCGCGTTCTGGAGCGCCATCAGCGCCTGCGCCGCGATCAGCGCATCGACCGCCCGGATCGAGCCTTCGCCGATGCCGTCCATCATCATGCCCGCATAACGCCGCGCGATGCCGTTCGAGCGATCGACCATCGCATTGCGCACACCGACCGGCAGGCCGCTCAGCGCCGTGGTGCGCAGCAGCGGGCCACGCTCGGCGAACTGTACGTCGAGCAAGGTCGCGACAGTGCTCGACAATTTGTGCCAGTAGCTGCCGCCCTCGGCTTCGCCCCGGCTTTGCGCATCGGCGATCGTGTCGAAGCTGCGGCGGTAGCACGCGATGACGAGATCGTCCTTCGCATCGAGGTGGTGGTAGAAGCTGCCCTTGGTTACGTTCAGCTCGGACGCGATCTTCTGCACCGAGGCGCCGCGATAGCCGAGTTCGTTGATCAGGCGCGTCGCAGCGAGCAGGAACGCCTCGCGCCCCGGCTCCGTCTCGTCATGGCTAAGATCGAGCAGGGTCGGGGACCATTTGGCGTCCTTGCCCGCGATGCCGTGCGCGAACACGTCCATCAGCCGTTCCTCGACACGGCCATATTGATCGGGCTCGTACCGCGTCAGCCAGATCGGCAGCCAGAACGTATTCTCGAGCAGCACATGGGCGCGCGCGCCGTTCAGATCGGTCTGCGCGCGCGTTGAGGTAGGACCCCACAGCAATCGCGTGCGGCGGAACACCTCGCGCCAACCAGCCATCAACCGGCCGCGCATAGGCTCCTCGGTCGCGCGCAGATCGGACAGGACCGCGAACGCCTTCTCCTCGCCGCGCTGGATCCGCCCGAGGCGGTCCATGTTGAGTGCGAGATAGCGCCGAACACGGTCCTCCGGCGTTGCCTCTTCCGCCGCGACGTCGAGCATCGCGATCAGCGATTCGAGCGTGTTCTCGAACGCCGCCGCCGCGAGGTCTTCCTTGCGCTTGAAATAATAGGTAACGCTGGTCGTGTTGAGCCCGACGCGCCGCGCCACGTCCGCGAACGTCATGCCCTTGGCACTCTGTTCGTTGATCGCTTCTGCCGCCGCGGCGAGGATCGCGTCACGCTTCGCACGGAAGCGCTTGGTCCCCTGTTCGCTCTCGTCGCTGGCCTCTGCCGGAACCTTCATCGAAACACCCTAACAGCTTCGATTTGAAGATACAGTGCTTTTTAGGCGCTTTCAGGGCGGACTTGAAAACCTGCTTTCCGGACCGCTCCACACGCTTTACCGAATGTGCGGTATGGTCTACCCTGCCTCCAAAGCGACGACGAACGGAGAGCCCGCATGGATTTCACGCTGAGCGAACGAGAGACGTATTTCCGCGATCGGGTCCGGGATTTCATCGACCAGAATATTCGCCCGCGACAAGCCGATTACGACCAGCAGGCGCATGAAGGCGAGCGCTGGAAGGTCATCCCGGTGATCGAGGAGATGAAGGAGAAGGCCAAGGCCGCCGGGCTCTGGAATTTCTTCATGCCGCCGCATTCCGGCCAGACGCACGTCGACGATTCGTTCGAGTTCGAAGGTACGCAACTCACCAATCTCGAATATGCGTTATGCGCGGAAGAGATGGGCAAGGTCGGCTGGGCGAGCGAGTGCTTCAACTGTTCGGCGCCCGATACCGGCAACATGGAGGTGTTTCACCGCTATGGCACGCGCGAGCAGAAGGACAGGTGGCTCGGCCCCCTGATGCGCGCCGAGATCCGCTCGGCGTTCCTGATGACCGAGCCCGCGGTGGCCTCGTCGGACGCGACCAACATCGAGACGTCGATGGTGCGCGACGGCGATCACTACGTCATCAATGGCACCAAATGGTGGTCGAGCGGCGTCGGCGATCCCCGCTGCAAGATCGCGATCGTGATGGGCAAGACTTCGTTCGAGGGCTCGCGGCACCAGCAGCAGAGCCAGATTCTCGTGCCGATGGATACGCCCGGCGTGACGATCAAGCGGATGCTCTCCGTCTATGGCTATGACCACGCGCCGCATGGGCATGGCGAAGTCGTGCTGGAGAACGTCCGCGTGCCGGTCGAGAACGTGCTGCTCGGCGAGGGGCGCGGGTTCGAGATCGCGCAGGGGCGGCTTGGGCCAGGGCGTATCCATCACTGTATGCGGACTATCGGTGTCGCCGAGACCGCGATCGAGGCGATGGCGCGGCGGTTGCTCGACCGGGTCGCGTTCGGCAAGCGGATCGCGGACTTCTCGGTGTGGGAAGAGCGCATTGCGACCGCACGGATCGACATCGAGATGACTCGGCTGCTGTGCCTCAAGGCGGCGGACATGATGGACAAGGCCGGTAACAAGTCCGCGCAGATTGAGATTTCGATGATCAAGGTCGCCGCACCGAACATGGCGCTGCGGATACTCGACGACGCGATCCAGGCGCATGGCGGCGGCGGCGTGTCTGGCGATTTCCGGTTGGCGCACGACTGGGCGGCGATGCGGACGCTGCGGTTCGCGGACGGTCCGGATGAAGTCCACAATCGCTCGATCGCGCGCAACGAGTTCGGGAAATACGGCGACTTCCGCAAGGGCGGCGTGTCCAGCGGGGATGTCGGGGTGAGCCGGTAAACCCCGGTAGCATCTCACTCCCGTTCGTCCCGAGTAGGCATCGAGCTTGTCGAGATGACGTATCGAAGGACCTCTAGCCGCGAGGCGGTCCTTCGATACGGGTTCTCGACTTCGCTCGACCCCTACTCGGGACGAACGGCGATATTTGTAACGGTGTTTTTCACGGCAGTGTTTCCGGAGCTAAGTACATGAAAGCCGCAGTCCTTTTCGAAGCCAACACCCCGCTCAGCATTGAGGATGTCACCATCTCGAAGCCGACGGCACACGAAGTGCTGATCCGCACGGTCGCGGTTGGCGTGTGCCGGTCCGACCTGCATTTCGTCGACGGCGCCTATCCGCACGCGATGCCGACCATTCCGGGGCATGAGGCTTGCGGCGTGGTCGAAGCAGTCGGCGACGAAGTGCGCGGCGTGAAGGTCGGCGACCATGTCGTGACCTGTCTCTCGGCGTTCTGCGGCCAATGCGAATTCTGCGTCACCGGGCGGATGTCGCTGTGCATAGACGCCAGCGTTCGCCGTCCCAAGGGCGCCGCACCGCGCCTCATGCTCGGCGACCGACCGATCGCGCAGATGCTCAACCTCAGCGCCTACGCGGAAATGATGCTGGTCCACGAACACGCGTGCGTCGCGATCGACCGCGACATGCCGATGGACCGTGCGGCGCTGCTCGGCTGCGCGATTACCACCGGCGCTGGCGCGGTGTTCAACACTACGGATGTGACGCCGGGCGAGACGGTCTGCGTGGTCGGCTGCGGCGGCATCGGGCTTGCGGCGGTCAATGCGGCCAAGATCGCGGGCGCGGGAAAGATCATCGCGCTCGATCCGGTCCCCGAAAAGCGCGCGATGGCGGAGAAGCTCGGCGCGACGCACAGCATCGACGCGCTGTCCGAGACCGCAGCGGACGAGGTCGTCGCGATCACCAAGGGCGGCGTGCATCATGCGATCGAGGCGGTCGGGCGTGCGCAATCGGCGGCTACTGCGGTCAGGGTCCTGCGTCGTGGCGGCACCGCGACGATCCTCGGGATGATGCCGCTCGGCGAGAAGGTCGGGCTGTCGGCGATGGACCTGCTGTCGGGCAAGCGCTTGCAGGGCGGCTTCATGGGCTCGAACCGGTTCCCGGTCGATATCCCGCGGCTGGTCGAATTCTACATGCGCGGTCTGCTCGATCTCGACACGATCATCGCCGACCGGATGCCGCTGGAACGGATCAACGATGCGTTCGACGAACTCCGCCGCGGCGACACGACCCGTAGCGTGATTACCTTCTCGTGAGTGACGCATCGACCAGCATGGTCGGCACGATCGAGGTCGGCGACAAGGACCGTCTCAACCTCGACACGCTTGGCGCATGGATGACGGCCAACGTGCCCGGCTATGCCGGCCCGCTGACCTACGCGAAGTTCGCCGGCGGCCAGTCGAACCCGACCTACCGCCTCGACACGCCGGAGCGCGCCTACGTGCTGCGCCGGAAACCGTTCGGCCCGATCCTGCCGAGCGCGCACGCCGTCGACCGCGAATACCGCGTGATTGCGGGCCTCCATCCGACCGGCTTCCCGGTGCCTCGGCCCTATGGTCTCTGCGAGGACGCGGCGGTCATCGGTTCGGCGTTCTACGTCATGGAGATGGTCGAAGGGCGGACGATCTGGGACGGCGCGATGCCCGGTGCGACTCCGCCCGAGCGTACTGTGCATTACGAGGCGATGGTCGACACGCTCGCAGCGCTCCACAACACCGATTACGCGGCGGCGGGGCTCGGCGAATACGGCAAGCCCGGCAATTATTTCGAGCGCCAGGTCGGCCGCTGGACCAAGCAATACCGCGCGGCCGAGACCGAGCATATGGAGACGGTCGAACGCCTGATCGAGTGGTTGCCAAGAACGCTCCCCGAGCAGACGCGCACGGCGATCGTCCACGGCGACTACCGTATCGACAACATGATCTTCGCGCCCGCCGAGCCGAAGGTGATCGCGGTGCTCGATTGGGAGTTGTCGACGCTCGGCGATCCGCTCGCGGACTTCTCGTACCTGTTGATGAGCTGGGTGACCGAACCCGAAGGCCGCTCGGGCGTACTCGGCATGACCGGCTCGGAGACGGGCATTCCGACGATCGAGCAGGTCGTCGCGCGCTATTGCGCCGCCACCGGCCGCGACGGCGTCCCCGATCTCAACTGGTATTTCGCCTACAACCTCTTCCGCCTGACCGGCATCGTCCAGGGCATCAAGAAGCGGATCGTCGATGGCACCGCCTCGAGCGCGCAGGCGGAGAAGACGGTCGCAAAGATCCACGGGCTCGCGGACGCTGCCTGGAAGTTTGCGGTGAAGGCGGGAGCCTGATTCATCCCTCTCCCGCATGCGGGAGGGGCTAGGGGTGGGCTCGCGCTCACCATTTTGCACGCCGTTTGTGGAAGGCCGGGCGCCCACCCCCGACCCCTCCCGCATGCGGGAGGGGAGAAGCAAGAATGTCGCAGTTCGACCTGACCGGCATGGTCGCTATCGTCACCGGCTCCTCGCGAGGGATCGGCTTGGCCTCCGCGCGGGAACTGGCAGTCCACGGCGCGAAGATCGTGATCTCCAGCCGCAAGCAGGACGCCTGCGATACCGTCGCGGCGGAACTCAATGCCAGACACGGCGACGGCACCGCGATCGCCATCGCCGCCAACATCTCCGACAAGGCGGGTCTCCAGAACCTTGTCGACCAGACCCGCGCCCAGCTCGGCCGCATCGACATCCTCGTCTGCAACGCCGCCTCGAACCCGTATTACGGCCCACAAGCCGGCATCGCCGACGACCAGTTCCGCAAGATCCTCGACAACAACATCGTCTCCAACCACTGGCTGATCCAGATGGTCGCGCCCGAGATGCTGGAGCGCCGCAGCGGCAGCATCATCATCATTTCCTCGATCGGCGGGCTGCGCGGCTCGCCGGTGATCGGCGCCTATTGCATCAGCAAGGCCGCCGACATGCAACTCGCACGCAACCTCGCGGTCGAGTTCGGCCCGTCCAACGTCCGCGTGAACTGCATCGCCCCCGGCCTGATCAAGACCGACTTCGCGCGCGCCCTGTGGGAAGACCCGCAGCGGATCGAGGCAGCGAACACCAGCGTGCCGCTCCGCAGGATCGGCGAGCCCGAGGAGATCGCGGGCGCGGTCGTCTTCCTCGCCTCGCAGGCCAGCGCCTTTATGACCGGCCAGACGATGGTCATCGACGGCGGCGTTACGATCTAACTGAAGGACCATGCGATGCGCTTCACGGACAAATCCATCATCGTCACCGGCGCAGGTTCCGGCATCGGCCGTGCTGCCGCGCTCCTGTTCGCTAGCGAAGGGGGCAGGGTCGTCGTCGCCGACAAGACCGAGGGCGCGGACGAGACCGCACACCTCATCACACAAGCCGGCGGCACGGCCACGGCGATCCGCATCGACGCGGGGCTCGAAGAGGGCGTGATCCGCACGATCGCGCTCGCCTGCGACAGCTTCGGCGGGCTCGACGTTATGTTCGCCAATGCGGGTATCTCGGGTGGCATGGCCAACCTGTTCGACACCGACGTCGCGCTGATCACCGAAGTGCTGCGCGTCAACCTGATCGGCCCCTTCCTTGCGATCAAGCACGCCGCCCCGCGGATCGCCGAGCGAGGAAAGGGGGCGATCGTCCTCACTGCCAGCGTCGCCGGCATCCGCTCTGGTGCCGGCTCTCCCGCCTATTCCGCGTCGAAAGCCGGCGTCATTAACCTCGCCGCGGTCTCGGCGCAGCAACTCACCGGCTCGAACGTCCGCGTCAACGCGATCTGCCCCGGCCTCACCGAGACCGGCATGACCAAACCCGTCTTCGACTACGCACGCGAGGCGAACAAGATGGACCGCGTCGGACGGCTCAACCCGCTCCACCGCGGCGCGCAGCCCGAGGAACTCGCCAAGGTCGCGTTGTTCCTGGCCTCCGACGACGCCAGCTACGTCAATGGCCAAGCGATCGCGGTCGATGGCGGCCTCTCGTCCAGCCATCCCGTGACACGGCAGGAATACGGCAAGACCGCCGCCTGATCCCGCTCGCGAAGACGCGGGGTACGCTTGCGTAACGACTTCGCGGGGAGCATTTGGAGCCTGCGGGCGTTGAGCGTCCGACCCGATAAAGGAGAACCCCCATGGCTTTCGAACTCCCACCGCTGCCCTACGCTTACGATGCGCTCGAGCCGGTGATCGACCAGGAAACGATGAAGTTTCATCACGACAAGCATCACGCGGCGTACACCGCGAAGCTGAACGAAGGCGTCGAGAAGGACTCCGCGCTGGCGGGCAAGTCGATCGAGGACATCCTCGGCATGATCTCGTCGCAGCCGCCGCTGATCCGTAACAATGGCGGTGGTTTCTGGAACCACGATTTCTTCTGGAAGACGATGGCGGCCAAGAACGGCCAGGCGCCGTCGGGCAAGCTCGCCGAAGCGATCGATCGCGACTTCGGCGGCCTCGACAAGCTGAAGGAAGAGTTCAACACCAAGGGTGCGGGGCAGTTCGGCTCGGGCTGGGCATGGCTGATCGCGGATGCGGGCGGCAAGCTGAAGGTGACGAGCACGCCGAACCAGGACAACCCGTTGATGGACGATGCGAAGGAGCCGGGTACGCCGCTGCTCGGTAACGACGTCTGGGAGCACGCCTACTACCTGACGTATAAGAACGATCGTCCGGGCTATCTGAAGGCCTGGTGGGACATCGTTAACTGGGATGTCGTCGGCGAGCGCTACACTAAGGTCGCTGGCTGAGCCAGTCCCCCTTCCGCTTGCGGGAGGGGCTAGGGGAGGGAGCGACGTACCTACTGGCGTCCGGTCCGTTTGGTCAGGCCCTCCCCCGACCCCTCCCGTGAACGGGAGGGGAGCAGTAGAGTTACCCTTCGGGCGGCAGGTCGGTCACGGCTTTGTCGCCCGTCTGCAATCCGTGCTTCAGCAGCATCGGTATGTTGGCGAACGCGAAGAGCAGCGTCAGCGGGATCGCGCCCCACAGCTTGAAGCCGACCCAGAAATCCCAGGTCGTGTTGCGCCACACCGCCTCGTTCAGCACCGCCATGAACACGAAGAACACCGCCCAATTGCGCGTGAGCTTGCGCCAGCCATCGGCGGACAGGCCGGGGTAAGCGGTGGCGAGCAGCGACTGAAGCAGCGGGCGGCCGGTGACGAGCCCGAACGTCAGGATCGCCGCGAACATCGCGTAGATGATCGTCGGCTTCATCTGGATGAAGCGCTGGTCGTGAAAATAGATCGTCAGACCGCCGAACACGACGATCAGCGCGCCCGACAACCACAGCATCGGCGAGATATGGCCCGTCTTTACCTTCGACACGATCATCGCGGCGATCGTGGCGATGATGAACGCGGTGGTCGCGGCGACGACGCGGACGATCGGCAGGCCCGGCGTGAGGAAGTTCACCGCGAAGAAGATCGCTAGCGGGCCGTAGTCGACGGTCATGCGGAGGCCGGGGGATAGGGGGGGCTTGGTTGGGGTCACTGGGTTTTCGCTTCCTGGGGGCGGGTGCGTGCGGGCATGTACCTCGATACAGGCTCTCGACAAGCTCGATCCTTACTCGGCACGAACGGGGTGGTTCGGGAGGGCGTCTGTCAGCCCACGCCGTTCGTCCCGATTAGACGTCGAGCTTGTCGAGATGGCGTATCGAAGGACATTCCGAGCGTTACTTCCGGACGCTCTCCACGCCGGCGATGATCCGACTCACCTCGTTCGCATCGAACGGGCGCAGGTCGGTCATCCCCTCGCCGATGCCGATCGCGTGGATCGGCAGGCCGTATTTCTCCGCAGCCGCCACGAGAACGCCGCCGCGCGCGGTACCGTCGAGCTTGGTCATCACGAGACCGGTGACGCCAGCGACTTCCTTGAAGACCTCAATCTGCTGGAGCGCGTTCTGGCCGGTCGTCGCATCGAGCACCAAGACGATATCGTGCGGGCTCTCCGGATTGATCCGCCCGAGCACGCGGCGGATCTTCGCCAGTTCGTCCATCAGTTCGCGCTTGTTTTGGAGACGGCCGGCGGTGTCGACGATCAGCACGTCGATGCCGGTTTCGGTCGCCTTCTTGACCGCGTCCCAGACCACGCCCGCCGCGTCGCCGCCCTCGGGACCGGTCACGATCGGCACGCCGACGCGCTCGGCCCAGGTCCGGAGCTGGCCGATCGCGGCGGCGCGGAACGTGTCGCCGGCGGCCAGCATCACGCCGTAATCCTGCTCCATCAGCAGATGCGCGAGCTTGGCGATGGTGGTGGTCTTGCCAGAGCCGTTAACGCCGATGACGAGGATCACCTGCGGGCGTGGGAAGGCGTCGATCTCGATCGGTTTCGCGACTGTGGCGAGGACCTTCTCGACCTCCTCGGCGACGATCACGCGGATGCCGAGTTCCTCCATGTTGCGTTCGAAGCTGCCCTCGGACAGGCGGCGGCGGATGCGGCCGGCGGTCTCGGGACCGAGATCGGAGGCGATCAGCGCTTCCTCGATGTCGTCGAGCGTCGAATCATCGAGCCGCGCGCCGCCGAGGCCGGCGAGGTTGCCGACGAGCCGGTCGGAGGTGCGCTTGAAGCCGCCGATCAGCTTGTCGTGCCAGGTGGGGGTGGTGCTCATGATGGTTCTCGTGTTGCGCTGAGGCGGTCGGACGTGGCGCCGGTGATCGTGATGCGGACGATGTCGCCGGGTATGGCGGGCTCGTCCAGCAGGACTTCTGCGAAATTGCCGATATGGCCGCGGTCGCCGGGGCGTTCGACGAGCAGACCCTGCGACGTGCCTACCAGCGTTTGCAGCCAGTTCGCGCGCGATGTTTCGCCGGCCTCGCGCAGGAGGGCGGCGCGCTGGCGGCGGACCTCGGGTTCGACCTGCGGCATCCGCGCGGCGGGGGTGCCAGCGCGGGGCGAATAGGGGAAGATGTGCGGGTGGACGATGTGGCAGTCGTCGATCAGCGCGCGCGTGTTGGCGAACATCGTCGCGTCCTCGGTCGGGAAGCCGGCGATCAGGTCCGCGCCGATCGCGATGTCGGGGTGGGCTGTCTTGAGGCGCTCGACGAGGGCCACGCTTTCCGCGCGTGAATGGCGTCGCTTCATGCGCTTGAGGATCATGTCGTCGCCGGCTTGGAGCGAGAGATGGACGTGGGGCATGATCCGGGCCTCCGTCGTCAGCAGCGCGAAAAGGCGGTCGTCGATTTCGATACCGTCTAGGGACGAGAGACGCAGGCGTTCGAGCGCGGGTACGTGGTGCAGGATGCGCTCGACGAGGTGGCCTAGCGTCGGCGCGCCGGGGAGGTCGGGGCCGTAGCTGGTGAGGTCGACGCCGGTGAGGACGATCTCGCGGTGGCCTGCGTCGACGAGGCCCGCGATCCGGTCGACGACCGCGCCCGCGGGCACGGAGCGGCTCGGGCCGCGGCCGAACGGGATCGCGCAGAAGGTGCAGCGGTGGTCGCAGCCGTTCTGGACTTCTACGAACGCGCGGGCGTGCGCTGAGAAGCTGGCGGCGAGGTGGGGTGCGGTCTCGCGGACTTGCATGATGTCGGAAACGACGACCGGGGCGTCAGTCTGCCAGGTTTGCGACGTTAGCTTGTCGGCATTGCCGATGACACGGTCGACTTCGGGCATCGCGGCGAAGCTCGCGGGGTCGATCTGAGCAGCGCAGCCGGTGACGACGATCTGCGCGTCCGGCCGATCGCGTTTGGCCCGGCGGATCGCGACGCGCGTTGCCTTCACCGCGGCGTTGGTGACGGCGCAACTGTTGACCACGACCATGTCCCGCCCGGCGACGAGCGCACGGATGGTCTCGCTTTCGGCGATGTTGAGGCGGCAGCCGAGGCTGATCACCTCTGGCTGCGGGGCAGATGGCATGTGGCGCGATTTAGGAGGGGCGGGGGGGGAAGTCCACGGTTTGCGTCATGCGGCGGCCGACATGGTGTTCTCCTGCGAACGCAGGAGCCTAGGGTACCGGACGGAGCGCTGCTTGGTCCTGGGCTCCTGCGTTCGCAGGAGAACGGATCGGGGAGCGACCATTTACCTATTCCACCCCGGCGGAGGCCGGGGCCCAGTTGGGGGACGATCATTGGGAAGGACGGTGCGCGTAACTGCAACCTTCCCAACTGGGCCCCGGCCTTCGCCGGGGTGGTGTTTTGTGAATCGGCCTCAGCCCGCCAACCGCGGTGCAATGCCGCGCGGCGGTGGCACGCTCCGGTCGGGGCGCTGGGCCAGCAAGCGTTTCTCCGCCAGCAACCGCCGGACCTGCGCGGCACCCAGCGGGCGCCCGTACAGATACCCCTGACCCTTCGCACATCCCATGCCGCGCAACCGCTCCTCGATCGCAGCGTCCTCGATCCCTTCCGCGGTCGTCGGCAGGTTGAGGCTGTCCCCCAGCCGCACGATCGTGTTGACGATCGCCATGCTCTCCGGATTGTCCAGGATCGACGAGACGAAGCTCTTGTCGATCTTGATCCGGTCGAACGGCAGCGCGCGCAGATGCGCCAAGCTGGAATAACCGGTGCCGAAATCGTCGAGCGCGAGGCGGATGCCCTGGTTCTTCAGGCTCCCCACGATCGACTGCGCGAGGGGAAGATTGTCGAACAGCGCGCTCTCGGTGATCTCGATCTCGAGCCGGCTGGCGGGAAAGCCCGTCTCGACCAGCGTCTTGATGATCTTCTGCGCGAGCCACGCGTCGCGCAACTGCAGCGGCGAGACGTTGACCGACAAGGTGAGCCCGGCATCCCAATCCCGCGCGGCAGCGAATGCCTGGCGCATGATCGACAGCGACAGGTCGCCGATGAGTCCCGTTTCCTCCGCGATCGGGATGAACACGTCCGGCGCGATCATGCCGCGCGTCGGATGTTCCCAGCGCGCCAGCACCTCGAAGCCGGTGATGAGGCCGGTGGTCAAATCGACCTGCTGCTCGAAGTACGGAACGACCTCCTGCGCCGGGATCGCGCTGCGGAGACCCGCTTCGAGCTCGCCGCGTAGTTGCAGCGATCGCTCCATCGACGTGTCGAACCACGCGTGACGACTGCGCCCGGCGGTCTTCGCCGCGTGGAGCGCGATGTCGGCGTTGCGCAGCAAGGCGTCGACCGACGCGCAGTCTCGATCGGACCGGGCGATGCCGATCGAGACGCTGGTATGGATATCGACGCCGTTGGTGCGGAACGGCAAGGCGAGGCCAGCGACCATGCGCTCGGCAATTCGGTCGGCGACGTTCTCGTGCGCGGAGTCGAAGACGAATGCGCAGGCGAACTCATCTGCGCCCAGCCTAGCGAGCAGGCTGGTACCGGGCGCGATCGCCGCGATCGTCTCCGCGACATGACCGAGCAACAGGTCGCCGACCGCATAGCCGTGCAAGTCGGTGACGCTCTTGAAGTGATCGATGTCGATCGTCAGCATGGCCATCGCCTTGCCACGGCGGCGGGTACTGGCGAACAGTGCTGCGCCGTCTTCGGACAAGCTGCGGCGATTGAGGAAGCCGGTGAGCGTATCGCGCTGCGCCAGCGCGTGGGCGTGGCGGCCGGCGTCGGACAGGGTGCTCAGCTCTTCCGATATGGCCCGGTACCGGAACCAGCCGAACAGGATCAGCGCCGCATTCAACAACAGCGCCGCGACCAGACCGTGATCGATCACCGCATCGCTGCCGTGCCAATGTGCCAGTGCCTTGACGACAGCGGTGCCCGCGGTGCCGACGAATAGAAGCAGTGCGGCGCCCGTAACGGCGCCGGTCATGAATTCCCGACTGATGTTGCGGAGCGAAAATGTCGCCGCCGACTTTACGGTCATGGGGTTGGCCTGTTCGGTCTCTTGCTTGGGTGGCGGTGTGGCATGCGACACGTGTAGGATATGTTAAGAAGCCGTATAGGCGGGACGGGGCGAGCCGCGGGAGCGATTGGCTGCGCTGCTATTGGGTGCTGTATCCGCCAAAGAAGCAGAGTGTTCTCCCGCGAAGGCGGGAGCCCAGACTGGACTCGCGCCTTCGCGGGAGAACAATTGGGCGGCGTCTTATTGCGCGCTCGGTGACCCGTCTTGCATCCCGAACCGCATTCCAGTAGGTGGCAGCCCACGTTCCGTTACGGGGCGCATTGGACGAGCATCCAAGGATGCACGCTGGCCGGCGAGGTTTCGCCCGCCGGCGCTTTTGCGTTTGGTAACGGTGTATGGGAGTATTTCGATGTTCGAAAGCCTGAGCGATCGACTTGGCGGCGTCTTCGACCGCCTTCGCGGCCGGGGTGCGCTGACCGAAGCGGACGTGCGCGCAGCGATGCGCGAAGTGCGCGTTGCGCTGCTCGAAGCCGACGTCGCGCTGCCCGTCGCGCGCGAGTTCGTCGAGAAGGCGACCGAGAAGGCGATCGGCCAGAACGTCCTGCGCTCGGTCACGCCGGGGCAGCAGGTCGTCAAGATCGTCAGCGATGCGCTGGTCGAGATGCTCGGTTCGGATGCCGTCGAGCTCGAGCTGGGCGTCACGCCACCGGCCGTGATCATGATGGTCGGCCTTCAAGGGTCGGGCAAGACGACCACGACCGCCAAGATCGCCAAGCGTCTGGCGGCGGGGCAGGCCAATTTCGGACAGGCCGGCCGCGAGCGTAAGAAGGTGTTGATGGCGTCGCTCGACGTCAATCGCCCGAACGCGCAGGAGCAGCTGGCGACGCTCGGCACGCAGATCGACGTCGCGACGCTGCCGATCGTGCAGGGCCAGCAGCCGGTCGACATCGCCCGTCGCGCGATGCAGGCGGCGAAGCTCCAGGGCTATGACGTCCTGATGCTCGACACCGCGGGTCGACTCCATGTCGACCAGGCGTTGATGGACGAGATGAAGGCGGTTGCCGACGTCGCGAACCCGGCCGAGATCCTGCTCGTCGTCGACTCGCTGACCGGTCAGGACGCGGTCAACGTCGCGCAGAACTTCTCGGACCAGGTGCCGCTGACGGGTATCGTGCTGACCCGCATGGACGGCGATGCCCGCGGCGGCGCGGCGCTGTCGATGCGCGCGGTCACCGGCAAGCCGATCAAGTTCGCGGGCACTGGCGAGAAGCTGGATGCGCTCGAGGCGTTCCATCCGGAGCGTGTCGCTGGGCGTATCCTCGGCATGGGCGATGTCGTCAGCCTGGTCGAGCGCGCTGCGGAGTCTATCCAGGCCGAAGACGCCGAGCGCATGGCCGCCAAGATGGCCAAGGGTCAGTTCGACATGAACGACCTGCGGGCCCAGCTGGCGCAGATGCAGCGGATGGGCGGGCTCGGCGCGCTGGCGGGGATGATCCCCGGCATGAAGAAGGCGCAGGGCGCGGTCGAGTCGGTCGGTGGCGAAAAGGTGCTGGTGCACATGGACGCGATGATCGGATCGATGACGATCAAGGAGCGCAACAAGCCCGAACTGATCAACGCCAAGCGCAAGATCCGCATCGCCAAGGGCTCCGGGACGACCGTCCAGGAGGTCAACAAGCTGCTCAAGATGCACCTCGAAATGTCGACCGCCATGAAGAAGATCAAGAAGATGGGCGGCATGAAGGGCATGATGGCTATGCTCGGAAAAGGTGGTCTTGGCGGCGGTCTTGGCGGCATCGGCAACGCGATCGGCGGGCCGCAGATGGGCGACATGCTCAACAAGGCCGGTGCGGGTGGCCTGCCGGGCGGTGGCGGCGGTATGGGCGGCGGCGGTCTGCCGGGGCTTGGTGGCCCCAAGATGCCGCAGATGCCTGCCGGTTTCGACGATTTTCTGAAGAAGAAATAACCAACCCAACCTCTGACCGTCATCCCAGCGAAAGCTGGGATCTCCCGGTGAGAGTGCGGACCCTGACAACCACAAGACCCCAGCGTTCGCTGGGGTGACGTTTAGATCCAGAAGGAAAATATCATGGCAATCAACATTCGCCTCGCGCGCGGTGGCTCCAAGAAGCGTCCTTACTACAAGATCGTCGTTGCCGACGCGCGTTCGCCGCGTGATGGCCGCTTCATCGAGAAGATCGGCAACTACAACCCGCTCCTCGCCAAGGACAACGAGCAGCGCGTGCAGCTCGACGCCGATCGTGCGAAGCATTGGCTGAGCGTCGGCGCGCAGCCGACCGACCGCGTCGCGCGCTTCCTCGACCAGGCTGGCGTGCTCGAGCGTTCGGCGCGCAACAACCCGAACAAAGGCAAGCCTGGCGAGAAGGCCACCGAGCGCGCCGAAGAGCGTGCGACCAAGGCGGCTGAAGCTGCCGAGGCTGAAGCTGCTGCGAAGGCCGCACCTGCTACGGGCAGCAACGAAGAGACCGAGCAGGTCGTCGCTGCCGAAGTCGAAGACGCAACGAGCGCTTCGTAAGACCTGGGGCGGTCGGGACATCCCGGCCGCCCTTGTTCCGTCATTCCAGCGAACGCTGGGATCCAGAGCCGGGGACGACAACGTTCGTGGCTCTGGATCCTGGGTCGAGCCCAGGATGACGACGAGGGTAGCGGACCTGCTCCGCACCCGATCGGCGCGTCACGCGTTCTCCTGTAGGTAACCCCGAACAGGAGCGCATGATGGCCCCCGAAACCGACCCCCGTACAGCCCCCGCACCCGAGGACATCGAAGATGCCACCAACCAAGGCGTCTCCGCCGACGACCCCGCCGAAGGCTCCGACGACACCCCCGGTCGCGATGAAGGGTCCGCGCAAGGCTGACGTGACGCTCGCTGTCGTCATCGGTGCGCACGGCATCGGTGGCGAAGTGCGGCTGAAGGTCTTCGCCGAGAATTTCGGCAGCTATAAGAGCTTCAACAACGGCGCGCTGTTGCTGAAGTCCGCCCGCAACGGCAACAACGGCATGATCGCGCGCTTCGCCGAGGTCGCCGATCGCAACGCCGCCGAGGCTATGCGCGGGACCGAACTGACTGTGCCGCGGTCGTCGTTGCCGCCGTTGGAAGACGGTGAGTATTATCACACGGATGTGATCGGGCTCGACGTCGTGTCGACCGACGGTGAGGCTATTGGACGCGTGGTCGCTATCGATAATTTCGGTGCGGGCGACGTGATCGAGATTGAACGACCGCCTGTCGACGATAAGCCTGGCAAGCGCTTCATGATACCGATGCGCTCCGAAGCCGTTCCCGAATGGGATGCCGACCGGCTCATTGTAGAAGCGTCGTTCGCAGCCGAGTAATAGCTTTAACTACTGCTTCCTTGTTCTCCCGCGAAGGCGGGAGTCCAGTCTGGGTCCCCGCCTTCGCGGGGAAACAATCTCTTTCGAGCGTGCGGTTACCGCCGCAAGGGTTTTTGTTCGGCGAGCATGTTTCGGATCGTCGTGGCGGCGACGCCGGCTTCTCCCATTGCGTGACTGATCTGGTCGAGACCCTTCACCACGTCGCCGGCCGCGAACAGGCCGGGGATTGAGGTTCGCTGGTGGGAGTCGACCTCCAGACATCCGTCCTCGGATGCGCGCGCGCCTGCCGCGACGGCGAGTTCCGAACGGATGACCGATCCGAGCGCTGGATAGATGCTGTCGAACGACAACCGTCCCTCGACCGTGTCCAAAGCCAATTTGTCTCCCTCGATCGCGTAGTTGCCGCAGGGGCCTCCGACGCGGACGATCCCGGCTTCGTCTAGCGCCGCTTCGCATGCCGGATCGAGATCGTGGCCGCCCTCGGGCGCGATCAGCGTTACGTCCTTTGTGTAGCCGCGCAGGAACAGCGCCTCGCGCATGCCGTGGTCGCCGGTGCCGATGACGCCGACGCGCCTGTCGGTGACTTCGTAGCCGTCGCAGATGGGGCAGTAGCGGAGGAGGCCGGCTTCGAGCGCTTCGTCGTGGATGGCGTCGGGCATGTCGGGGCGGTTGTTCACGACTCCGGTGGCGAGCAGCACGCTCCGGGCTCGTGCGCGGCGATCGCCCAGCCGAACGGTGAAGCCATCGTCGTCGACCTCGATCGCATCGACCCGCACACCCTCGCGCACTGCGCCGTACGTCTCCGCCTGCTCCAGCATCCGGGCTAGCAGGTCCGTGCCGCGGATGCCTTCGGGATAGCCGGCATGGTTGTGCGTGCAGGGGATCAGCGCAGCGCGGCTGCTGCCGCAATCGAACAGGCGGATCGAGAGGTGGAAGCGCGCGAGATAAATCGCCGCGGTGAGGCCCGCCGGGCCGGCGCCGATGATGATGCAATCGTCCATTCGCCGCGAGCGTTTCGCCAGCGTAATTGTTCCACTGCGCCGATCCGTATAGGTGCTGGGCGCATTCGGCGCCGCACGCCGGCGCAACCGCATAGAGAATTGGACGCTGTGACTTTCGCTGCCACGATATTGACGCTGTATCCGGAGATGTTTCCGGGGCCGCTGGGGACGTCGCTCGCTGGGCGCGCGCTGGGGGAGGGGCGGTGGTCTTGCTCGCCGGTGCAGATCCGGGACTTTGCGACGGACAAGCACAAGTCGGTGGATGATACGCCGGCGGGGGGCGGGGCCGGGATGGTGCTGCGGGCCGACGTGGTGGCCTCGGCGATCGACAGCGTTGCCGATAGGCGGCCGGTGCTGGCGATGACGCCTCGGGGGAAGCCTCTCACCCAGGAGCGGGTTCGCGAACTCGCGCAGGGCCCCGGCGTCACCATTCTCTGCGGGCGGTTCGAGGGGTTCGACGAACGCCTGTTCGAGGCGCGCGAGATCGAGGAGGTCTCGATCGGCGACTACATCCTGTCGGGTGGCGAGATGGGCGCGCTGGTGCTGCTCGATGCTTGCATTCGGCTGCTGCCCGGCGTAATGGGCGCGGCTTCTAGTGGGGATGACGAGAGCTTCGAAACGGGGCTGCTCGAATATCCGCACTATACCCGACCTCAGATATGGGAAGGGCGCACGATCCCGCAGGTGCTGCGATCGGGGGATCATGCGAAGATCGCTGCATGGCGCAAACGCCGCGCGGAGATCGATACACGGTCACGGCGACCGGACCTTTGGGAGCGCCATGAGGGCGTTCGGGTCCAGTCGCCCTCTGGCGCGCAGCGACACGAGGACGAGACATGAACCTGTTGCAGACGATCGAAGCCGAGAACATCGCGAAGTTCCTGGCCAACAAGACGATCCCCGATTTCCGCCCCGGCGACACGCTGAAGGTCGGCGTGAAGGTCGTCGAAGGCGAGCGCACGCGTATTCAGAACTACGAGGGCGTGTGCATCGCGCGCTCGAACAAGGGCATGGGCTCGAACTTCACCGTGCGTAAGATGAGCTTCGGCGAGGGCGTCGAGCGCGTCTTCCCGCTCTACTCGCCGAACGTCGATTCGATCGAAGTCGTCCGCAAGGGCGCCGTGCGTCGCGCCAAGCTGTATTACCTGCGTGGCCGCACCGGCAAGGCAGCGCGTATCGCCGAGCGTCGCGACATGCGCCCTGCCAAGGGCACCGCAGCCGCCGAGTAATCGGAGACTGTTCGAGTTGAAGAAGGGCGCGGGGGCGATGGTCCCCGCGCCCTTTTTCGTTGTGCGCGGGGTGGGGGCTGGCTGGCGGGGTAAGGTGTTGGAAGTACTGCCGATTGTTGGCGTTTCGCGTTTATGCTGCAGCACGGAAGTATAGGAAGTGTAGACGCTGGGAAGCTTTCTTGTCGTGGGGGTGGCGTCGGGGTGTGAGGGCGGTTTCGAGGTTAAGGGGGTGGGCGCGGGCATTCGGTGACGGTGCGCTTCTCCGGGCGTGTAGGACAGCCGATTAGCTCGCCGGCCAGTGACGGCGGTCGTGGTGCCTGTCCCTAGGGACATGGGACGGTTATTCGGTCGGACAGGGATGCGCCTTCCTGCGCAGGCCGACTTGCGCTTCCTTGTTCTCCCGCGAAGGCGGGAGCCCAGTCTGGGTCCCCGCCTTCGCGGGGAAACACGTCTTGCTGGCGGATTGGGATGGCTGCTCGTTTGAGGCGTGAGGGGCTTTGCCACGCTGAGCACGCTCGCGTGGACATGCCCCACCCCGACCCTCCCCTGAAGGGGAGGGAGTTTTCGTCGGGCCACCATGCAATTTCGGCGCGTCACGCGACGCACCGACATCCCGGCGCAGGCGGGGAGCCCTATCCTCGGGACTTATGATCACGTCGCGCAACGCAGCGCAGCTAAAGGACTGGATTCACGCGAAGGCGCTAAGGCGCGAAGAGAAGACCGGGCAAGTGCGCTAAATTAGCTGCTTCTCTTCGCGTCTTAGCGCCTTCGCGTGAACATGCCCTTCTCCGTCATCCTGACGAAAGTCAGGACCCAGGATCACGAACGCCGCGCTGCTTGGCTTTGGGTCCTGACTTTCGTCAGGATGACGGCGTGGGTGGGGGGCGTTCCGCTTGCAATCGCCAACGCTGCCGTATGGAGGACGCACTTATGGGGGGTGTGAGCCTCAGGGGCCCACAGACCAACGCCAGCCCTCCTCGACCACCCGTCAGGCGTCAGGCCTCAGGCGTCGCGCCACGCGCCGGGCTCCAGACCCGCCACGGTCCAGTCGCCGATGCTCCACCGGACCAGCCGCAGCGTGGGGTGGTCGATCGCGGCGGTCATGCGGCGGACTTGGCGGTTGCGGCCTTCGCGGATCGTTATCTTCAGCCAGCAATCGGGGATGCTCGCGCGGACCCGGATCGGCGGCACGCGCGGCCAGAGGTCGGGTGCTGCGATCCGCTCGACGTCGGCGCGGGCAGGGCCGTCCTTCAGCACGATGCCGCCCCGCAACCGATCGAGCGCGTCCTCGCCGGCATCGCCCTCGACCTGCACGAGATAGGTCTTGGCCAGCTTGAACTTCGGGTCCGCGATCCGCGCCTGGACGCGACCGTCGTCGGTCAGCAGCAACAGCCCTTCGCTATCACGGTCGAGCCGCCCCGCCGGATAGACGCCCGGCACATCGACGAACTGCGACAGCGTCGCGCGCGGGGTCGGACTGTTCACGTCGGTGAACTGGCTGAGGACGTCGTATGGTTTGTTGAACAGGATTATGCGGGGCATGGTGGGGCTTTAGAGGGATTGTCGAGCGGGTTCGATCTTAATTCTTCCGCTTAACAGCAGGATCAGGCGAAGCGGGACGTTCCAGGTGGGATCAGCACTTCCGATCGTTGACGGCAAGCGATCCGACAAAGGAGACGGAACAGCGGAATGGACGAGCGAACACGACCTATCGCGCTAATCCGACGACCCTATATCCGAGGGTGTGTTCATTATGGGAAAGCCCTCTTTCCATTGCGACTGAAAAATGTATCGGGATCCAGCTACGATCTGGCCGTTGGGAAGCTGAACCAAACGCGTAGTTAGTGCGTGCGAAAAGGGCTTGATATTCTGGTCGCAACATACGGAGATAAGAATCTCGAAAACATTACCTAGCGATAAAACTGAATCTTGGAGGAACTGAACTAAGTCCTGCTTCGGCAATCCACTGGTTCGGTGTTCGATCTCAATCGTTGGTGGCGTAATTGTCCCGAGCGGCGACAATTCGTAATCTCGAAATATCACATTTTGTTCTAAACGTGGATGCTCTAGGGTATTACGCCAGTCAACGACCGTACGAAGGTAGTTGATCGCTCTGACTAAGTCATCGCGAAGTTCATCATCCTCATTAAATATCGTTTCGAAAACTCGCTTTAACGACTGTGACCAGCCTTCTTTTGCGTCGGATTTCGGGTAGAACATCTGAGCTAGGCGTACGGTTGAAGATCGCGCACTTGCGAGATGGCCAATTGACTGGTTCGACCTACCTCGAAGGTTCTGCGTTTTTGGTAGTTGGCCTATGTTCGGCATTCCGAATTGGAATTTTTCGCGAGTGGTCATCTCGCTGCGAGATAGCTCACGAATATTATCTGAGATTTCGGCTAACTCTTGCGCAATCGAGAGCGCTTCTGAAAAGGCGTCTTCTCTATCAAAGCCCAGAGGTAAATATTTCTTATCTTTAAAGATCGTCATTGCCATACCAACGGTCTGTTGAACAAATTCAGTCGTGGCTCCGTATTCAAGCTCGAGTTTTTGAACGACATTCGGGATTGCGGGGTTGATACGATCAGGATCGATTTTGTCGGCAAACACGCTGGAAGAGATGCCGGTTTGGCCCAGTACGTACATCCGATGTTGGCGCTCACAGCCAAAAATCGCTACGATGTTGCCGCATTCATCGGGTGATTTTGCGCTGACTGCGCCATCACGAAATAGATCAATCGGTCTATCACCAGCCACACCAAGATCCTTATTTTTTGCTACGATAGCTTCACGCAGACTCCGCAGGCACAATAAAAACAGGCCGCGGTGTTTCCACCGCGGCCTGTTCGTTCGATCAGCAATCCCCAACCCTTACTGGTCGAGGAAGCTCCGCATTTTCCGCGAGCGCGACGGATGCTTCAGCTTCCGCAGCGCCTTCGCCTCGATCTGACGGATGCGTTCGCGCGTCACCGAGAACTGCTGGCCGACTTCCTCGAGCGTGTGATCGGTGTTCATGCCGATGCCGAAGCGCATGCGCAACACGCGTTCCTCACGCGGGGTGAGCGACGCCAGCACCCGCGTCACCGTCTCCTTCAAGTTCGCCTGGATCGCGGCATCCACCGGGATGATCGCGTTCTTGTCCTCGATGAAGTCGCCGAGATGCGAATCCTCCTCGTCGCCGATCGGCGTTTCGAGGCTGATCGGCTCCTTGGCGATCTTCATCACCTTGCGCACCTTCTCCAGCGGCATGGAGAGGCGCTCGGCCATTTCCTCCGGGGTCGGTTCGCGGCCCTGCTCGTGGAGGAACTGGCGGCTGGTGCGGACCAGCTTGTTGATCGTCTCGATCATGTGGACCGGGATACGGATGGTCCGCGCCTGGTCCGCGATCGAGCGGGTGATCGCCTGGCGGATCCACCACGTCGCATAGGTGCTGAACTTGTAGCCGCGGCGATACTCGAACTTGTCGACCGCCTTCATCAGGCCGATATTGCCCTCCTGGATGAGATCCAGGAACTGCAGGCCGCGGTTCGTGTATTTCTTGGCGATCGAGATCACCAGCCGCAGGTTCGCCTCGACCATTTCCTTCTTGGCGATACGCGCCTCGCGCTCGCCCTTCTGGACCATGTTGACAATCCGGCGGAACTCGGTGAGCGCCATGCCGGTCTGCTGCGTGATGTCGGCGATCTCCGCACGGATGCGCTCGACCGCCTCGCCCTCGTTGGCGACGAACGCGGTCCACTTCTTGTCGACCTTGTTGACCGTCGTCAGCCAGTTCTCGTCGATCTCGTGACCGATATAGCGATCGAGGAAGTCCTTGCGCGGCACCTTGTGGCGCTCGGCGAGGCGCAGCATCTGGCCGCCAAGCGCGGTCAGGCGACGGTTATAGGCATAGAGCTGATCGACCAGATATTCGATCTTGGCGTTGTGGAACTGGACGCTCTCGACTTCCGCCGTGAGTTCCTCGCGCAGCTTCTGGTACTTGCGCTCGTCGGCCGCGGAGAAATCGCCGCCGATGCCCATCGCGTCGACGCGCGACTGCTGGATCTTACTGAACTTCTTGTAGAGCGCGGTGATGCTGGCGAACCGCTCGAGCGCGATCGGCTTGAGCTGCTCTTCCATCTGCGCGAGGCTGAGGGTGTTGTCCTCCTCCTCGTCGTCCGATGCGCGCGGAGCACGACGCTCGCCGTCCTCGTCCTCGTCGGCGGACGGCTCTTCGGGCTCGGCTTCTTCCTTGAACGAAGGGCCGGCGTTCTTCTCGCTGATCTCGCCGTCGTCGGCTTCGCCGTCCTCGGCCATCGCTTCAGGCGCGGGGTCCTTCGACAGCATCGCGTCGAGATCCATGATCTCGCGCAGCTGCATCGTGCCCTCGTTCAGCGCGGTCGACCAGTCGATGATCGCGTTGAAGGTGATCGGCGATTCGCACAGCCCGAGGATCATCGTGTCGCGACCCGCCTCGATGCGCTTGGCGATCGCGATCTCGCCCTCGCGGCTGAGCAGCTCGACCGCGCCCATCTCGCGCAGGTACATGCGGACCGGATCGTCGGTGCGATCGATGGTCTCTTTCTTTTTCTCGATCGCGGGGCCTGTGTCGGCATCCGCGTCGGCGGCCTCCGGCTCGTCCTCGTCGTCCTTGGCGGGCTCGGTCTCGCCGTCCTCGCCGGCTTCGTCGTTCTCGACGATGTTGATGCCCATCTCGCTCAGCGCGGCGCTGATGTCCTCGATCTGGTCGGACGACATCTCGCCCTGCGGCAGCGCTTCGTTGAGCTGCTCATAGGTGATGTAGCCGCGCTTCTTGGCGCGCGCGATGACCCTCTTGATCGACGCATCGTTCATGTCGATCAGCGGCGCATCGCCGGTTTCGTTCGTCTCGGCGGGTTCCGCCATGTTCGCCTTAGCCATCAATCGCCCTCGGTACCCAACGCTCGGGCGTCTTCGTTCGACTGTACAAGATTTGCAAGTCGGACTTCCAACGCCTGTTTCTCTCTTACCATAGCCACTTGTCGTTCGAACGCATCTTCGGTGAAGTGCGTCTGCATCGCCGCGGTCGCCTGCTTGAGTGCCGCGTCTACCTCAGGGCGGGCGACCATGATCGCGATCGCCTCGTCGAGGTCGGCACGGACTCGGGCTGGATCGGCCGTGGTCTGCGTGAACGAATAGGGCATCGTATCGGCTCTCAACAGGTCACTCGCGACTGAATTGAAACCAGACCTCGCCAATATGGTGAGCAAGCGCCCGCTATCAAGCTTCTGGTCCTCAAGTGCAACATCTACGACCGCTTCGAACAATCGCCCGAGCGCGCCGTCGATCATTTGGAGCGAGCCGAGCACCTCCATATGACGCGCGATCTCGACCGGGTGGCGGATCAGGCCGGCGAGCACCGCCTTCGCCAAGACGCGGTCGATGCCGGTGGCGAGGAAGGCCTTCGCGTCTTCGGTGACCGGTGCCGCCGGGGGCTTCCAGCCGCCCTTGGGGCGCTCGCCGCGGGGGACGAAGGGGGCGCGGACGGGTTTGAAATGTTCGTAGAAGCGGTTCTTGAACTCGGCGTGGTATTGCTGCTTCACCGAGGGGTCGGCGATGCCTTCCGCGAGTTCGTGGAGGCGGCGCTTGAGGCCGGCGCGCTGTTCGGGGGTGTCGAGCGCCTCGGCGGCGACTTCGGATGCCCAGAGCCGGTCGACGAGCTGTTCGGGGGTTTTCAGTAGCGCCTCGAACGCGCCGGGGCCACCGGCGCGGACGAGGTCGTCGGGGTCCTGGCCTTGCGGGAGCGTGACGAAGGCGAGGCTGCGGCCGGGCGCGAGCAGGGGCAGCGCGCGGTGGGCGGCCCGGAGCGACGCCTTCTGGCCGGCGCCGTCGCCGTCGAAGCAGAGCAGGGGGACATCTACCATCCGCCACAGTCGTTCGAGCTGCGCTTCGGTCAATGCCGTGCCGAGCGGGGCGACCGCTTCGCCGAAGCCCGCCTGGGCGAGCGCGATGACGTCCATATAGCCCTCGACCACCAGCACGCGGCCGGATTTGCGCGAGGCTGGGGCGGCCTTGTCGAGGTTGTAGAGCGTGCGGCCCTTGTCGAAGAGCGGCGTGTCGGGGGAGTTGAGGTATTTCGGCTCGCCACCGTCGAGCACGCGCCCGCCGAACGCGATCGTCCGGCCGCGAGGGTCGCGGATCGGGATCATCAGGCGGCCGCGGAACCGGTCGTACGGGTCCTTGCCTTCGACCGATATCAGCATGCCGGACTCGACCAGCATGGGGTCGCCGTAATCCTTCAGCGCGGTTTTAAGCTTGCCGCGTGAGTCCGGAGCGAACCCCATGCCGAACGCGCGCGCCGTCTCGGGCCTGATGCCGCGGCGGTCGAGCAGGGCGCGCGCTTCGGTGCCGGGGAGGCCGTTGAGTTGCTCGGTGAACCAGTCCGCGGAGTCCGACATGACCTCGTGCAGGCCCTTGGCGCGCTCGGCCTTGGCGGCGGACTGGCGGTCCATCGCGGGCATGTCCATACCGGCGGCCTGCGCGAGCTCCCTGACGGCGTCCATGAAGGGCAGGCCGCGCTGGTCGGTCATCCACTTGATTGCGTCGCCATGCGCCGAGCAACCGAAGCAATGGTAGAAGCCTTTGTCGTCGTTGACGTAGAAGGAGGGCGTCTTCTCGTTATGGAATGGGCAGCAGCCCTTGTGCTCGCGCCCGGCCTTGGTGAGCTTGGTGGTCTTGCCGACGAGGGCACTGAGCGAGGTGCGGCCGCGGAGTTCGTCGAGGAATTGCGGGGTTAGCGCCACTTAACTCGCCCCGCCTACGACAGAGCCCCCCCGCCCGCTTGCGGGAGGGGGCTGGGGGGGGGCACGCGCTCGGTTCCGATCGCAGCGTTCAGAATGGTCTCCAATACGCCGGGCATGTTCGAGGTCAGATCGTTGTTCCAGAAGCGGACGACGCGGTAGCCGGCGGCTTCGAGCTGCTTCGTGCGGACTTCGTCATGAGGTTGGGCTTCGACATGCTGGCTGCCGTCTAGCTCCACGATCAGCTTGTGCGAGCGGCATACGAAGTCGGCGAAATACCCGGCGATTGGCATCTGGCGGCTGAACTTGAGATCCTGCAACCTGGAGCCTTTCAGCTGACGCCATAACATCTGCTCGGCATTCGTCGCTTCGTTGCGGAGGTCGCGGGCCCTCTCGGTTGGTCTGTCCAGCCGATGGCGCGGGCCCACCCCTCGGTCCCCTCCCGCTTGCGGGAGGGGAGGAAGAAGGGGGCCGCGCTCATCCATTTACGACAGCGCCGCCTTTACCAGGCCGCTTGCCTTGCTCATGTCCAGCTCGCTGGCGTGGCGGGCCTTCAGTTCCGCCATCACCCGGCCCATGTCCTTCATGCCGGTCGCGCCGAGCTCTGCCTTGATCGCCTCGATCGCCGCCGATGTTTCCGCCTCGCTCATCTGCTGCGGCAGGAAGCGTTCGATCACCGCGACCTCCGCGGTCTCCGCGTCGGCGAGCTCCTGGCGGCCGCCCTTCGAGAACATCTCGATCGACTCGCGGCGCTGCTTGACCATCTTCTGGAGCACTTCGACCACCAGCGCGTCGTCGCTCTCGGGCGCTTTCCCGGTGCGCGCCTCGATGTCGCGGTTCTTGATCGCGGCCTGGATCAACGAGATAGCGTTGCGGCTCTGCTTGTCGCCGGCCTTCATGGCGGTCAGCTGCGCAGCCTTGATGTCGTCGCGAATCATGTACTGGTCTTTCAGGTGGTTCGTGCGTAGCCCGACGGGATAGCGCGTCCGCCGCCCGTTTAACAGATTGACGCTGCGGCACGCCGGCCTTAGCGGACACCACTTAGCGACATCGTCAACGTAAAGAGAGTGCCCAGCCTGATGGCCGACGCCCAGCCTATAGCCATGCCTGCCGGTGCAACAGGCGTCCTGGTCCTCGCCAATGGCGACGTGATCTGGGGTCGCGGGTTCGGCGCAGAGGGCAGTGCGGTCGGCGAAGTGTGCTTCCACACCGCGATGACCGGCTATCAGGAGGTGCTGACCGACCCGTCCTTCGCCGGGCAGATGATCTGCTTCACCTTCCCGCACATCGGCAATGTCGGCGCGAACCCCGACGACGTCGAGGCGGACGACCCGCACGCGCTCGGCATCATCGTCCGCGAGGACGTGACGCAGCCGTCGAGCTTCCGCGCGGTCGAGGGGCTGGATGGCTGGATGAAGCGGCATGCGCGGATCGGCCTGTCGGGCGTCGACACGCGTGCGCTGACGCGGCGGATCCGGGTTGCGGGCGCGCCCAACGGGGTCATCGCGCACTCGGCGAGTGGCGAGTTCGACGTGGCGGCGCTGCTGGCGATGGCGTGCGCATGGCCGGGGCTGGAGGGCATGGACCTCGCCAAGGACGTGTCGACCGAGATGCATTATGGCTGGGGTGAGGATGCTCCCGGCGGTGTCTGGAAGCTGGGCTTCGGCTATGGGGACAGCTCGCAAGCAGGAGAGGGCGCTTCTGCTCCCCTCCCGCTCGCGGGAGGGGTCGGGGGAGGGGCTGACCAATCAGCGCCGACCCCGCCTGAGGCCATGCCCTCCCCCGACCCCTCCCGCTCCGCGGAAGGGGAGCAGAAGGCCCGCCCCCACGTCGTCGCGATCGATTACGGCAGCAAGCGCAACATCTTCCGCAACCTCGTCGAGGCAGGCGCCAAGGTCTCCGTCGTTTCCGCCACCGCCAGCTTCGACGACGTGATGGCGCTCGCCCCCGACGGCATCTTCCTCTCGAACGGCCCCGGCGACCCCGCCGCGACCGCCGACTACGCGGTGCCGGTGATCCGCCAGCTGCTCGAGACCGGCAAGCCGCTGTTCGGCATCTGCCTCGGCCACCAGCTGCTTGGCCTCGCGGTCGGCGCGACCACGACCAAGATGTTCCAGGGCCACCGCGGCGCCAACCACCCGGTCAAGCGCCTGTCCGACGGCGCCGTCGAGATCACCAGCATGAACCACGGCTTCGCGGTCGAGCGCGACAGCCTGCCCGCCAACGTCCGCGAGACGCATGTTTCGCTGTTCGACGGGTCGAACGCGGGGCTGGAACTGACCGACAAGCCGGCGTTCTCCGTGCAATATCATCCGGAAGCGAGCCCAGGTCCGCAGGATAGCCTGTATCTGTTCGAGCGGTTTGTAGGGATGCTGCAATGATCTTTGGACTGAAGATCTACGAGTTCGTGACGCTGATCGGCCTCTTCGCAGGGCCAATTTCCGCCGTATTGATTACATTGTGGAGTCAGCAGCGAACAAGCGTTCGGGATCGTCAGTTGCAGACGTTGCGTATGTTGCTCAACACAAGGCATCTACCCGCTGACCCGGCCTACTCTGTCGCGATCAACATGATACCGGTTGAATTTAATAGAGTGACCGGGATCATGTCCGCATGGACTAGCTACATTGAATCAGTTCACTACCGCGCATCTGACGAAAATAAAGAGCGTCACCAGCAAGATATGTCAATCAAGCAGACGAAGCTTATATTTGAAATATCACAACACCTCTCATACAAACTGTCTGAAACGGCAATCCAGTCGAGCGCTTATGCCTCGCAAGGGTTTGTGGATCGGGATCAGCTAAATATACAGGCGCAAGTTGCTTGGATCAGGATCGCAAATGCTCTCGAAGGTCAAAACGCAGCGGCTGGACTACCTGATCCGCCACAGCCGGATCAGCTAATTCCTGAACAAAAGAACGATTTGCCGGAAGCTCACCTCTAATGCCAAAACGCACCGACATCTCCTCGATCCTCGTCATCGGCGCAGGACCCATCGTCATCGGCCAGGCGTGCGAGTTCGATTATTCGGGCACGCAGGCGATCAAGGCGTTGAAGGAGGAGGGCTATCGTATCGTCCTCGTCAATTCGAACCCCGCCACGATCATGACCGATCCCGAGCTGGCCGACGCGACCTATGTCGAGCCGATCACGCCTGCGATCGTCGCCAAGATCATCGAGAAGGAGCGTCCGGACGCGATCCTGCCGACGATGGGCGGGCAGACCGCGCTGAATACCGCGCTTGCGCTGTTCCATGACGGTACGCTCGAGAAGTTCGGCGTGACGATGATCGGGGCGGATGCCGATGCGATCGACATGGCGGAGGACCGGCTTAAATTTCGCGACGCGATGGACCGGATCGGGCTGGAAAGCGCGCGCTCGGCTATAGCCCATACTGTCGAAGAAGCCTTGGAAGGTCTTGAGAAGACCGGGCTTCCGTCGATCATTCGGCCGAGCTTCACGATGGGCGGCTCGGGCGGCGGCATCGCGTATAATCGCGAGGAATTCATCGCGATCGTTCGCAACGGGCTCGACCTGTCGCCGACCACCGAGGTGCTGATCGAGGAATCGCTGCTCGGCTGGAAAGAATACGAGATGGAGGTGGTGCGCGATCGCAACGACAACGCGATCATCATCTGCTCGATCGAGAACGTCGATCCGATGGGCGTCCACACCGGCGACTCGATCACGGTCGCGCCGGCGCTGACGCTGACCGACAAGGAATACCAGATCATGCGCAACGCATCGATCGCGGTGTTGCGCGAAATCGGTGTCGAAACAGGGGGTTCGAACGTGCAGTTCGCGGTCAATCCGAAGGACGGCCGGCTGGTCGTCATCGAGATGAACCCGCGCGTCTCGCGCTCGTCCGCGCTGGCGTCCAAGGCTACCGGCTTCCCGATCGCGAAGGTCGCGGCGAAGCTGGCGGTCGGCTACACGCTCGACGAGATCGAGAACGATATCACGGGGGCCACGCCTGCCGCTTTCGAGCCGACGATCGATTACGTCGTGACCAAGATTCCGCGGTTCGCGTTCGAGAAGTTCAAGGGCGCGTCGAACACGCTCGGCACCGCGATGAAATCGGTCGGCGAAGTGATGGCGATCGGTCGCAACATCCACGAATCGATGCAGAAGGCGTTGCGCGGGCTCGAGACGGGCTTGAGCGGGTTCAATCAGGTCGATCATCTGGTCGGTGCGCCGCGCGCGGAAATCGAGGCGGCGCTGGCTGTCGCGACGCCGGACCGGTTGCTGGTCGCGGCGCAGGCGTTGCGCGAGGGCTTCACGGTCGCCGAGGTGCATGCGATCGCCAAGTACGATCCGTGGTTCCTGGAGCGGATCGCCGAGATCATCGCGGCCGAGGCCGAGGTGATGAAGGACGGCCTGCCGATCGACGCGCCCGGTATGCGTCGCCTGAAGAGCATGGGGTTCAGCGACAAGCGGCTCGCATGGCTGGCGCTGCAATCCGCCAATCTGCGCGGCATGAACCGCGGGATCGCGCGTGGCTCGGGGCTGATCCACGAGGTCGTCAAGGCGATGACCGGCGGCGTCACCGAGGAGGAGGTGCGCCAGCATCGCCTGAAGCTCGGCGTGCGGCCGGTGTTCAAGCGGATCGATACGTGCGCGGCCGAATTCGATGCGAAGACGCCGTATATGTACTCGACGTACGAGGCCCCGAGCTTCGGCGAGCCCGAGAACGAGTCCGAGCCGACCGACCGGAAGAAGATCGTCATTCTCGGCGGTGGGCCGAACCGGATCGGGCAGGGGATCGAGTTCGATTATTGCTGCTGCCATGCGTGCTTTGCGCTGGCGGATGCGGGCTATGAGACGATCATGGTCAACTGCAACCCGGAGACCGTCTCGACCGATTACGACACGTCGGACCGGCTGTATTTCGAGCCACTGACCGCCGAGGACGTGCTCGAGATCCTGCATGTCGAGCAGCAGAACGGCACGCTGGTGGGCGTGATCGTGCAGTTCGGCGGGCAGACGCCGCTGAACCTTGCGCGGGCGCTCGAGGCGGCGGGCATTCCGATCCTGGGGACGACGCCGGACGCGATCGATCTGGCGGAGGACCGCGAGCGGTTCGCGGCACTGATCACCAAGCTCGGGCTGTTGCAGCCGGCCAATGGCCTGGCGCGGAGCCGGGACGAGGCGGTCGCGGCAGCGGAGCGGATCGGCTATCCGGTGCTGATGCGGCCTTCGTATGTGCTCGGCGGGCGGGCGATGGAGATCGTCGATACGATCGGGCAGCTCGAGCATTACATCGCGACCGCGGTGCAGGTGTCGGGCGACTCGCCGGTGCTGATCGACCAGTATCTGCGCGATGCGATCGAAGTCGATGTCGACGCGATCTGCGACGGCACCGACGTGGTGGTCGCGGGGGTGTTGCAGCATATCGAGGAGGCGGGCGTCCATTCGGGCGACTCTGCGTGCTCGATCCCGCCATATTCGCTGTCGGCGGAGATCATCGCCGAGATCGAGCGGCAGACGGTGGCGCTCGCGCATGCCTTGTCGGTGGTGGGCCTGATGAACATCCAGTTCGCGGTGAAGGATGGCCTGGTCTACCTCATCGAAGTCAACCCGCGTGCGTCGCGCACCGTGCCGTTCGTCGCCAAGGCGATCGGCGCGCCGATTGCCAAGATCGCCGCGCGCGTCATGGCGGGCGAGAAGCTGGTCAACCTCCCGAAGATCGACCGGCATATCGACTATTATGCGGTGAAGGAGGCGGTGTTCCCCTTCAACAAGTTCCCCGGCGTCGATCCGGTGCTGTCACCGGAAATGAAGTCGACCGGCGAAGTCATGGGAATCGATCCCGATTTCACGATCGCGTTTGCCAAGGCTCAGCTCGGCGCGGGGACGATCCTGCCGACCAAGGGCAATGTCTTCGTCAGCGTGAAGGACGGCGACAAGGCGATGATCGTCGAGGCGGTGAAGGCGCTGGTCGACACCGGTTTCTCGATCGTCGCGACCGGCGGGACTGCGGATCACCTCGCACTTGCCGACTTGCCGGTCGAGAAGGTCAACAAGGTGGCGCAGGGTCGGCCGCATATCGTCGACCGGATCAAGGACGGCGATATCGCGCTGATCTTCAACACCACCGAGGGGTGGCAGAGCCTCAAGGACTCGCAGCCGATCCGGGCTTCCGCGCTGGGACAACGCATTCCGTACTTCACGACCGCGCCCGCTTCGCTCGAAGCGGCGAAGGCGATCGCCAAGCTTTCGACGCACAGCCTTGAAGTACGGCCGCTGCAATCCTATTATTCGCAGTCGCACGACTGATCCCGACATGAGAATGATGTGTGGGCGGGGCTGGTACAGGGCCTCGCGCGGGGAAATGGATTTGGGGACGAGATGATGGCGACCGTCGAAAAGATGCCGATGCTGCAGGAAGGCTATGAGACGCTGAGCGCGGATCTGAAGCGCCTGAAAGCCGAACGTCCGACGATCGTCGACGCGATCGAAGAGGCGCGCGCGCACGGCGATCTGAGCGAGAACGCGGAATATCATGCCGCGAAGGAGCGTCAGGGCCAGGTCGAGGCATCGATCTCGGACATCGAGGACAAGCTGAGCCGCGCGCAGATCATCGACCCGAAGGACCTGTCGGGCGACAAGGTCGTGTTCGGCGCGACGGTGACGTTGCTCGACGAGAACGACAAGCCGGTGAAGTATCAGATCGTCGGCCAGACCGAGGCTAACGCCAAGACGGGGCGGATTTCGTACAATTCGCCGCTGGGGCGCGGGCTTATCGGGCGCAAACTCGACGAAGAGGTTGAGGTCACGGTGCCGGCCGGCGAACGCTATTACGTCGTCTCCAAGATCGAGTTCATCTGAGCCTTATGCAATTTTTCGAGACGCGGGCGACGGCGATCATCACGATCGTGACGGTCATCGTCTCGGGATTCCTGGTGCTGAGCGGATCGCTTGGGTATTGGGCGGTGAACGCCGGGTTCATCCCGTTGCGGATGACCGATCTCGGTATTCCGAGCGAGCATATGTTTGTCGTGCCGGCCTGGGCGACGCCGCTGACCGCGACGTTGATCCATGGGGGTTGGGCGCACATCGCGCTGAACCTAGTGATGCTGGTGTATTGCGGGCAGTTCGTCGAGAAGGCGCTGGGGACAGTCGGGCTAGTCGTTCTGTATGTGCTGGGCGCGTATGCGGCGGCGGCGGGGCATTGGGCGTTCGGGCCTGACTCCACCGCGCCGATGATTGGCGCCAGCGGTGCGATCTCGGCGGTCGTTGGGGCTTATGCGCTTTTGTATGGCGAGCGGCGGGCGCAGGCGATCGGTCCGGTGCCGGCTGGGGTCGTGCATGTCGTTTGGCTTGCCGCCGCGTGGATCGGGATCCAGTTGCTGATGGGGCTGGCCGGGTTTGGGGCTTCGGTTGGTGCTAGCGGGCCTATTGCCATTGGCGCGCATATCGGTGGGTTTCTGGCGGGGTTGGTGCTGGCTCGGCCTTTGTTGCTCTGGCATTACCGGGCTGCTTGAGCCGCCTGTCCCCTACAGGCGTTCGTTCCGCCTCACGGTGTTCCACACCCACGCCCATCTCCACCCGTCCGTCCTGAGTAGCTGCTGAGCGTGTCGAAGCGGCGTATCGAAGGACAGGTTGGTGGGCGGAACCTGTGCTTCGATACGAGCCCTCGATACGGCTCTGCGAGCCTACTCGGTCTCTACTCAGCACGAACGGAAAGGGGGGGCGCTGCCTTTGGCGTCTCTCCCACTCCCGAACGGGAGAGGGGAGGCGCAGTTTTATACGAAATTGATGGTCAGAGAGGTACTGTCAAATCCGTCATCCCCGCGGAGGCGGGGATCCATAGCCTATGTCGTTGCGATCAGGTCGCTACGTCAGCCAGTATGGGTTCCCGCCTTCGCGGGAATGACCGAAAAAGCCGTTACGCTACAGTCGCGCCTAGATTCGGCTCGAGCATCCGGTGCAGATGCACCACGACGAACTTCATCTCGGCATCGTCGACGGTACGCTGCGCCGCAGCACGCCAAGCCTTCTCGGCGCTGGCGTAATCCGGGAATACGCCTACGAATTCGATCTTGCTCAGATCGTTGAAATCCAGGGTACGCGGGTCGCTGACGCGGCCGCCGAATACGAGGTGGAGCTTGCTCATGCGCTTGCTTTCCTAGGGAGGGGGTTGCCGCCTCCCTAGCGTGTTCGACCCGCGGTTTGAACCCTTAGACGCCCTATCTTCTCAAACGGCAGGCTTTTGCGAAACCGCCTTCGCACCTGCGGTACCGGCCGTCGTCACAGCCTTGACGATACCCTCGAGCAAGCCCTTGGCCTGGTCGCGCGCGTTATCCTTGGTCAGGCCGAGTTCGCCGAGTTCCGAACGGCCGGCGTCCTTGGCTGCCGCGGTCGCCGCGACGAGCGTCTCGCTCAGGCGCTTGCCGACGGGGGCGAGCAGTTCCTTCTCGCGCGCCGAACGCGGGATCAACGCGCCGGCGAGCGCGCCGACAGCGAGGCCGCCGACGAGGATGCCGAGCGGGTTGGATTCGAGGTTGTTGACGACGCGCTTGGTCTTCTCACGCGAGACTTCGAGAACCTCCGAGGCCTTGTCGCCTGCGTCGTGATAGACCTTCGACGCGGTCTCGCGGACGGTGTCGAGGCCTTCGCGCAGGCGGCTCTCGGTCTCGTGGGCGGCGTCGTTGGCGGTGGTCTTTGCGTCGGTCATGGAAAATGTCCTTCTGGTGGCAAGCTGCTCGCCGTTCAATGCAATGAGGGTTCAACGCGAGCCGGGACTTCTAGGTTTCAATACGGTGACGCGGTCAGTGCGGTCACCGCCCGCGGCGGAACAGTCCGACGATCCGGTGACGCGCGAGGAACAGCCCGGCGACTGCGGCGAACCCGGCGGTCGGTCCCGGATTGCGCTTCACTGTTTCCACGCTGGCGCTGAGCGCGGCGGTGCCGGCATCGGCGACGTCGCGGCTGGCGTTCAGTGCGAGCTTCCGCGGATTGAGCCGGTCCTGCAACTGCCCGATCGTCATCATGACGCGCTGGCGGGCGAGGGCCGATTCGATCTCTGCGGCGGCGACTTTGGCGGATGTCATGATACGGGCTCGCTCTTCATCTGAAGCTTCGACTTGCCGATCATCGCCAGGATCGCCGCCACTGCGAGGACGGCCACCACGACGATGGCGGTCGCCCATCCTGGCCCCACCAGCGTCGCCACCGTCAAGATCGCACCGACCAGCAGTGCGATCAGCGCGGCCAAAGCCAACACGCCGGCGACCGCAAAGAACATCGCGGCCGACTTGTACGCGCTGGCGGTCTCGCCGAACTTCGCCTTGTAGACAGCGACTTCCGCAGTCGCGAGGCTCTTCGTCTCGGTCGCCAGGCGACCGACGATCGACACGAGGCTCTCGTCCTCGCCGGTCGCGAACGTCAGTGGATCGACCAAGACGTCAGACCTTCGAGTTGGCATCGACGCCCGACTGCACCAGTCGCGCGACGACGAAACCGATGGCGGCTGCTGCACCCACGGCGATCGCGGGCGACTTGCGCACGAGTTCGCGCGCGTCGTCGAACAGCTCGTCGATATCCTTGGCCTTCACCTGGTCGGCGAAACCCGAGACGCTGTCGGCGGCGCTGCGGGCATAGCCGCCGTACTGCGAACCGAGCTTCTCATCGACTTGGCCGGCGGCGTCGGTCAGCAACTGCGCGACCTGCTCCAGCGCGCCGCTCGCGCGTGCCTTGCCGTCCTCGGCGAAGGTGCGGACCTTGTCGGTCGCCTGCGCGGTGTACTTGTTGGCGCCGTCCTTGATCGCCTGCTTCGCGTCGCCGGCCTTGGCCGAGACATCGCCGTTATCGATCGTCTTGCTGAGCTCGGTCCCGACCTCGTTCGCGGTCGTTTTCAGGTCGTTGACGGTGTCGTTTACGCTGGTGTCGGCCATGACGGTCCCTTTCAGAATTGTTACGCCCTCAACACCGTCGTTGGAGCACGGTTCCCGAACCGTCGCGCGATTGCACGACACTATTCTCGGATGTCTGCGCGATTGCCCGATATGGCGTGAGACGGTAGAGGCGGCGCGAACGACCCGGCACCGGGATTTGTAGGAGCATCGTTACGTGACCGCAATCATCGACCTTCATGCACGCCAGATCCTCGACAGCCGCGGCAATCCGACCGTCGAGGTCGACGTGCTGCTCGAAGACGGCAGCTTCGGCCGCGCCGCCGTGCCGTCGGGCGCGTCGACCGGCGCGCACGAGGCGGTCGAGCGTCGTGACGGCGACAAGACCCGCTGGGGCGGCAAGGGCGTCGACGGCGCGGTCGACGCGGTCAATGACGAGATCACCGACACCGTGCTCGGCATGGATGCGGAGGACCAGTCGGACCTCGATCGCGCGATGATCGAACTCGACGGCACCGAGAACAAGGGCCGGTTGGGCGCGAACGCGATCCTCGGCGTCAGCCTCGCCGTCGCCAAGGCTGCGGCCGAAGCGCGTGGCCTGCCGCTGTACCGTTATGTCGGCGGCGTGCAGGCGCATCTGCTGCCGGTGCCGATGATGAACATCATCAACGGCGGCGAGCATGCCGACAACCCGATCGATTTCCAGGAATTCATGGTCGTGCCGGTCGGCGCGTCGAACATCCTCGAGGCGGTCCGCTGCGGCTCGGAGATCTTCCACACGCTGAAGAAGGGCCTGAGCGAGAAGGGCCTGTCGACCAGCGTCGGTGACGAGGGCGGCTTCGCGCCGAACATCGGCAGCACCACCGAGGCGCTCGACTTCATCATGTCGAGCATCGAGAAGGCGGGGTACAAGCCTGGCGAGGACGTGATGCTCGCGCTCGATTGCGCGGCGACCGAGTTCTACAAGAACGGCAAGTACGACATCTCGGGCGAGGGCCGGATCCTCGAAAGCGGCGAGATGGCGGAGTATCTCGCGGACCTGACGCGCCGCTACCCGATCTTCTCGATCGAGGACGGCATGGGCGAGGACGATTGGGAGGGCTGGAAGACGCTCACCGACCTGATCGGCGACAAGGTCCAGCTGGTCGGCGACGATCTGTTCGTGACCAACCCGAAGCGTCTGAAGCGCGGGATCGACCAGGGTATTGCGAACTCACTGCTGGTGAAGGTCAACCAGATCGGCACGCTGACCGAGACTTTGGAGGCGGTGTCGATGGCACAGCGGGCGAAGTACACCGCGGTAATGTCGCATCGTTCGGGCGAGACCGAGGACTCGACGATCGCCGATCTGGCGGTCGCGACCAACTGCGGTCAGATCAAGACGGGCAGCCTCGCTCGGTCGGACCGGTTGGCGAAGTACAACCAGCTGATCCGGATCGAGGAAGAGCTGGGTGATGCGGCGCGCTATGCGGGTCGCGACATCCTGATCGGGGGCTGATAGGTTCGGAAACCGGAGGACGACATGGCACGCGTGACGACGAAGACCAGCAAGTTGCGGAAGACGATGCGCAAGGCCGCGTGGCCGGCGCTGGGGCTGACGCTGATGGCGTTCTTCGGCGCGTATGCCGTGCTCGGGCCGAACGGGATGTTCGCGTATGGCGACTACAAGCGCCAGCTTGCGAAGCGCGAGCAGGACTATGCCGCGCTCGATCGCAAGCGTGAGGTTTTGAAGAACCGGGTAGCGTTGCTGAACCCGGATCACGCGAACCCGGATATGGTCGACGAGATGGTCCGCAAGGAACTGAACGTCGCGCATCCGGACGAGGTTATCGTCCCGCTGGGGAATTGAGATTTCGATCCTCCCCCGCCAGGGGGAGGTGGCAGGCGCTTACCTGACGGAGGGGGAGGAACGGGAAACCTCTGTTTCGCCGTCCTCCCCTCCGTCACCTTCGGCGACACCTCCCCCTTGCGGGGGAGGATTCAGGCTGGCGTTACCGACCGAGGAAGGTCAGCAGGTCGTTGGTGAAGCGATCGCTCTCGGTGATCGTCAGGCCGTGCGGGGCGCCGTCATATTCCACCAACTGCGAGTCCGCGATGCCCTTGGCGGCGGCGCGGCCGGTGGCGTCGATCGGCACCGTCTTGTCGCTTGTCCCGTGGACGACCAGCGTCGGTACGCGGAAGGCCGCCAGATCCTGACGGAAGTCGGTGTGGCCGAACGCCTTGGCGCACTCCAGCGTCGGGTGAAGGCCCGCCTGCATCGCCAGACTCCAGACCCAGTCGACGACTTCGTCGCTGACCGGCGAGGTGATGAACCCGACGCCGAGGAATTGCTGGAGGAAGGTCTTGAAGAACGCCGGGCGGTCGTCTTCGATACCGGCGCCGATGCTGGCGAGCGTCTCTTCGGGAACGCCGTCGGGATTGTCGTCGGTCTTGAGCATGTACGGCACGACCGACGAGATCAGCCCGGCGGCGACCACGCCCTTGCCCTCGTAGCGGCTCATGTAGCGCGCGATCTCGCCGCCACCCATCGAGAAGCCGACGATCGTCGCGTCGGTGTTTGCGCCGGTTGTTTCCATGACGTCGGCCAGATCGTCGGTCAGGGTGTCGTAATCGTAGCCGGTCCAGGGCTGGCTCGAGCGGCCGAAGCCGCGGCGGTCGTAGGCGATCGCGCGGAAGCCGGCGTTGGCTAGCGCCATGGCTTGGGCGTCCCAGCTGTCGGCGTTTAGCGGCCAGCCGTGCGTCAAAATAACCGGGCGACCGGTGCCCCAGTCCTTGACGTAAATGTCTGTACCGTCACGGGTTTTTACGTAGGGCATGAAGCAATCCTGTCTCTCGAGTGAGGTGTGCGTTCAACGGCTCATCGTGCGCGCCGTTCCGCACGCTGGCGTACCGAAGCTTCGACTGGCAGCATGGCGCCAGACGAATCGAGAGGTGGAGACAGGATGCGGATCGGACTTTTGACGACGGCGCTCGGCGCGGTCCTGGCCTTGAGCGCGTGCGGTCCTGCAAAGGCTCCTTCCACTACACAGGCTCCCGCTGCGCCTTCGTCCGTCGTAAAAAGCGACTGGGCGGGGTTTCGCGACGGGTTCATCGATGGCTGGTTCAAGATCGATCCGGCCAACGCTGTGTACCAGGGCAAGCACGACTATGACGGCATGCTCGGCGACTGGAGCGCGGCTGGGCTGAAGCGGCAGGCGGACTTCCTCCATGGCGCGATCGACAAGGCGGCGGCGTTCAAGGATCTGAAACCCGACGAGGCGTTCGAGCGCGACTATCTGGTGCAGGTCGCCAAGGGGAAGCTGTTCTGGCTGGAGGATGCCGACCAGCCGCATACCAACCTGACCTGGTACATCAGCGCGGGGCTGGACCCGAACGTGTACGTCGCGCGCAACTATGGCACGCCGGCGCAGCGGATGAAGGCGCTGACGGCGCTGTTCGAGAAGATCCCGGCGGCGACGGGGACCATCAAGGCGAACCTGAAGACGCCGATGCCGCTGAGCTTCGTGAACATCGGCGTGGCCGGGTTCAACGGGTTCGCGGACTATTACACCGGCGACGCGGTGAAGGCGTTTGCGGGCGTGAAGGATGATGCGGCGCAGAAGCGGTTGGTGGATGCGGCCAAGGCGGCGTCAGTGGCGATGCGCGATCTCGCCAAATGGACCGAGGGACAGCGGGCGACCGCGACTCAGGATTTCGCACTGGGCGCGGATCGGTTCGCGCGGATGGTGTCGGCGACCGAGGGCGTGGATACGCCGCTTGATCAGCTTGAAGCGGCGGGTGTCGCAGATTTGAAGCGCAACCAGGCGGCGCTGGCGCAGGCTTGTGGTCTGTTCGCCAAGGGGCAGACGATCGTCGCGTGCATCGCCAAGATTAATGCGAACAAGCCGGTCGGTGGCCCGGTCGCGGAAGCGAGGCGCCAGATCCCGGGCTTGCGGAAATTCGTGATCGATCACGACCTGGTGACGATCCCCGGGACCGAGCAGGCGCTGGTCGAGGAATCGCCGCCGTACAACCGGCAGAACTCGGCGTATATCGATCCGCCGGGACCGTTCGATAAGGGCGTGCCGTCGATCTATTATATCTCGCCGCCCGATCCCACGTGGACCAAGGCGGTGCAGGACGCGTTCGTGCCGGGGAAGGACGACCTGCTGTTTACCTCGGTGCACGAGGTGATGCCCGGGCATTTCGTCCAGTTCCTGCATGCGAACCGCTCGCCGTCGCTCTTCGGGCGGCTGTTCGTGGGGTATGCGTTTGCGGAAGGGTGGGCGCATTATGCCGAGGAGATGATGTGGGAGGCGGGCCTCAACAACGGCGATTCGGAGACGCATGTGGGGCAGATCTCGAACGCTCTGCTGCGGGATTGCCGGTATCTTTCGGCGATCCGCATGCATGCGAAGGGGATGACGCAGGAGCAGTCGTTCCGGATGTTCGTCGACGAGTGTTACCAGGACGAGGGGAATGCCAAGCAGCAGGCGGCGCGGGGGACGTATGATCCGGCGTATCTGAACTATACGATGGGTAAGTTGATGATCCGCAAGCTGCGGGCGGATTGGACTGCGACGCGGGGTGGGCGGAAGGCCTGGAAGGCGTTCCATGACGCGTTCTTGAGTTATGGGGGGCCGCCGATTCCTTTGGTGAGGAAGGCGATGATGGGGGAGGCTGAGGCGACGGCGGCTTTCTGATTTGGGGGCGGTTGCACCACATTTCGCACCACCCCGGCGGAGGCCGGGGCCCAGTTGGGGAACGTTGCTAACGACGGGCGGCCCTCCGTTACGCCGACCTTTCCAACTGGGCCCCGGCCTTCGCCGGGGTGGTGTTATTTTTGGGGAGGTCGTCGCGTTTCCTCAGAAGCTTGTGTCCCCGCGAAGGCGGGGACCCAGACTGGGCACCCGCCTTCGCGGGTGAACATTCTTCTTCCTGCTGCTCCCTCTCCCCCTTCCGGGGAGAGGGCTGGGGTGAGGGGCTGTTTCGGGCGTGGCGCTGCTGGGCTGCCCCTCACCCCGACCCTCTCCCCGGAGGGGAGAGGGAGTAGGTCACCTTGCCTGGGAGGCCGGTTGCACGTCTTGCGTTTCCTCGGTCGGCGGGTTCCGGATCGAGGGGCGGAGGCGGCTTAGGCTGCATAGGCCTGCCACTAACGCCAGGCCTGCGGCGACGAGGGGCGGGGTCATGCCGGCGCCTACGCCCATGGCCAGGAGGGCGGCGACCAAGGTAGCGCCGGTGGTCTGGCCTACCAGGCGGACCGTCGAGACGAGGCCGCCTGCCGCAGCTGCGCGTTCGCGGGGGGCGCTGCCGATGATGAGGCGTGCGTTCGGGGCCATGAACATCCCGAAGCCCGAGCCGCACAACGCCATTCGCCATGCGATGTCGAAATACCCCGGATCGGCCGGCATGTAGGCGATCAGCAGCAGCGCGCAGATCGATACGCCCATGCCGATCCCGCCGAGCAACCCCGCCGGGTAGCGATCCGACAACCAGCCGGAGAGCGGCGCGACGAACATGTTCGCCAGCGGCCATGGCGCGATCGCCGCGCCGACTTCCGCCGCGCTGAAGCCGTAGGCGTGCGTAAGGCGGAACGGGGTCGAGAGCAGCAGCGTCATCTGTGCGATGAACGCGGTGTAGGCGCCGATCGCCGACAGCGCGAGCACGGGCCGGGCGAGCAGATCGATCGGCAGGATCGGCTTGGTCTCGCCTTGCTCGCGCTTCACGAAGAACCAGCCGATCACCGCGCCGGTCAGGACGATCGCGGCGGAGACGATCGGGCTGTCGCCGTGGACCGCGCTTTCGGCGCCGCCGATGACGAGGCCGATCATCGCTGCGCACATCACCGCGCCCAGCACGTCGAAGGGTTCGTCGTGTTTTCGTGGTTCGGGTAGCGCGCGGCCGAGCAGGAGCGACGCGATCGCGAACGGGACTGCGCTGGCGAACACCCAGGGCCAGGGGGCGATGGCGAGGACGAGGCCGCCGATCGTCGGGGCAAGTGCCGCGGAACTGGAGACGACGACCGAGTTGATCCCGAGCCCGCGGCCGAGTTGCTTTGTCGGGTAGATCGAGCGGATCAGTGCGGATGAGACGCTGAGCGCCGCTGCGGCACCCAGGGCTTGCGCGGCGCGGACGACGAGCAGGAAGGGCAGGCTCTTGGCGAAGAAGCAGAGCAATGTCGCTACGGTGAAGAGCAGCTGGCCGTATTGGTACATGCGCTTCAGGCCGATGCGGTCGCCGAGCCCGGAGAACGGGAGCAGCGCCATCGCCAGGATCAGCTGGTACACCGTGACCACGGTCACCACCGCGCTGCTGCCGACGTTCAGGTCGCGCGCGATCGTGGGGAGTGCGACGGTGGCGATGCCGCCGTCGATGATCGTCAGCGCCGTGCCCGCTGAGATTGCGGCGATGGCGACGAAGCGGCGCGGCTTGGGCAGGCCATCGGCCGCCGATATCTGGTCCGGTTGCATTGCGGACCGCGATAGACCCCGGCATGTATCACGCCAAGCAAATCAGGGAGATACTACGATGCGGGTTCTGGCTTCGATGCTTGCGGCGACGATATTGAGCGGTAGCGCCGGACTTGCGGGCGGTGCCGCGCTTGCCCAAGTCGCACCGATGACCAAAACGAACACTGCCGCTGACCCGTATATCTGGCTCGAGGACAAGGATGGCGCAAAGCCGCTCGCCTGGGTCGAGGCGGAGAATGCGAAGACGTTGCCGCGGCTGCAGAACGATCCGCGCTACAAGACTTTCTATGCCGAGGCGCTGGCGATCGCGTCGGCGAAGGATCGCATCCCGATGCCGAACCAGATGTTCGGGCGGATCTATAATTTCTGGCGCGATGCCGAGCATCCGCATGGACTGTGGCGTTGGACGAGTGCTGCCGATTACGCGAGCGCCACGCCGAAATGGACCACCGCGCTCGATCTCGATGCGCTGGGCAAGGCCGAGGGCAAGCAGTGGGTGTGGAAGGGGTCAACCTGTCTCCAGCCCGAGGAGCGGCTGTGCCTGGTCGCGCTGTCGGAGGGCGGCGAGGACGCGGTGACGTATCGCGAGTTCGACCTGTCGACCGGCGCGTTCGTCGCGAACGGCTTCATGCTGCCGAAGTCGAAGCAGGATGCGAGCTGGGTCGACAAGGATACGCTGCTGGTCGCGCGCGACTGGGGGGCGGGGACGACGACCCAGTCGGGCTATGCTTTCGTGTTGAAGCAGGTGAAGCGTGGGGCACCGCTGACCGCCGCGACCGAGGTGTATCGCGGTGCGGCGACCGACCAGGGGGCGACCGGGGCGGACGTGCTGACCGACGAGAAGGGCAATCGGCTGGTCGTGATCCAGCGCCGCAAGACGTTCTTCGGTGCGGACAAGCTGGTGTGGACGCCGGCGGGGACGCGGCCGCTCGCGCTGCCCGATCGGACGTTTCCGGCGGGGATGATCGACGGACAGGTGATCTTCTCGACCAGCGATCCTTGGGGCACGATCCCCGAGGGGGCGGTTGCTTCCGCGCCGCTATCCGAAGTCGAGAAGGGGACGATCAACCCGACGATCGTGTTTGCACCGGGGCCGCGCCAATCGGTCGACGGGATGGCCTTGACCAAGTCGAAGCTGTTGCTGGTGGTGTCGGACAACGTCCGTGGTCGTGCGTCGGTCTATACGCATGGGGCGGGGGGCTGGACCGCCAAGCCGATCGCGCTGCCCGACAATGCCTCGATCGATGTCGCGAGCACGACCGATCGTAGCGACGATGCGTATCTGACGGTGACCGGGTTCCTGACGCCGACCTCGCTCTATTCGCTGGATGCGGACTCTTCCGCTGCACCAAAACTGATCAAGACGCTGCCGGCGAAGTTCGATGCGTCGAACGATGTGGTCGAGCAGTTCGAGGCGACGTCCACGGACGGGACTAAGGTACCGTATTTTGTGGTCCACAAGAAGGGCATCACGCTCGACGGCACCACGCCGACGATCATGACGGCGTATGGCGGTTTCCAGGTTTCGATGACGCCGAGCTATTCGGGGAGCACCGGTAAGCTTTGGCTGGAGCGGGGCGGGTCGTACGTTCTCGCCAACATCCGTGGCGGCGGCGAGTTCGGGCCGAAATGGCATGATGCCGGGCGCAAGACGAAGCGGCAGGTGATCTACGACGATTTCGCTGCGGTCGCGAAGGACCTGTTCGCGCGGAAGCTGACGAGCCCGGCCAAGCTGGGGATCTATGGCGGGTCGAATGGCGGGTTGCTGATGGGCGTCGAGTTCAACCAGCATCCGGATTTGTGGAAGGCTGTGACGATCCAGGTGCCGCTGCTCGACATGATTCGGTACGAGGGGATCGCGGCAGGGGCGTCGTGGGTCGACGAATATGGCTCGGTGACGGTGCCGGCGGAGAAGGCGTTCCTCGAGACGATCTCGCCGTATCAGAACATAAAGAAGGGCGTCGCGTATCCGGAGCCGTACATCTGGACGACGACCAAGGACGACCGCGTCGGGCCGCAGCATGCGCGGAAGTTCGCGGCGCGGTTGAAGGAATATGGGCTGCCGTATCTGTATTATGAGGATACGGCGGGTGGCCATTCGGGTGATGCGGATATCGAGCAGGGGGCTCGGTTGCAGGCGTTGCAGATGACGTATTTCACGCAGAAGCTGGTCGGAGTGGCGAAGTAAAACCTGTGATCCTCCCCCGCCAGGGGGAGGTGGCAGGCATCGCCTGACGGAGGGGGAGGAAGGGGAAACCTCGGTTCCGTGTCCTCCCCCTCCGTCACCTTCGGCGCCACCTCCCCCTTGCGGGGGAGAATCGATCGTCGATCAGCGGCAGCGAACCTGGCTGTTGTTCTGGTCCACTGCACGCCCGGCGAGCCCACCTGCCGCTGCACCGAGCAGCGAGCCGACGATCCGCGAACGACCGCCGTCGATCACGTTGCCGAGGATACCGCCACCGGCCGCGCCGATGATCAGCCCGGTCGTGCCGTCGTTGCGCTTGCAGTAATATTTGCCGTCCTGGCCCGCATAGACGCGGTCGTTGGTAGACAGCGTGCGCTCCTGGTAGTTCGGACCTGCACGGTAGTAGCGTGATGGGTCGTAGTTACCTTCGTCGCGCTCGTCCGGATACGCTTCCTGATAGCCGCCGCTGCGATCGGGCGCGGTGCGATAGCCGCCCTGTGGCGCGTAGCCGCCGCGGTTGCCGCGGACCGACTGGTAGCGATCGAATTCCTGGCGGAAGATCTGCAATTCGCTGTCGAGGCGCGATTGGGCGGCGGCGAAGCGCGCGTCGTCGGCCTGCGACTGCGCGAGCGCGGGGGTGGCGGCGGAGAGGCAGGTAGCGGCAATCAGTGCAGCCGTACCGAGAAAACGCTTCATGATCCGGATCCTTCTAAAAGGTCACAACGAGAGTGGGCGGCAGCATCGCGCCACCGCCCACTCGATTTCAAGAATTATCAGCGGCAGATTTGCACGCGGCGGTTGTGGCGCCATTCGGTGCGGCAGCGGCGGTTGTTGTTCCAGTTGCGACGATCGTGATCGCGACCACGCCAGCGGCGGTCGTCATGACGATCGCCGCGATGGTCGTTGTGGCGATAATCGCGGCGGTCGCCACGATGGTCGCGGTGGTCGCCGCGATGATCGTTGTCGCGATACTGCTGGCTGTATCCGCGCTGAGCCTCTGCGGGGGCGGCGGCGCCGAGGCCGAGTGTCGCGAAGGCCAACCCGGCAGCGATGAGATGCGTAAACTTCATGAGATGTCCTCTCGAACCCGACAATCGGGATGCGCCGTTGATACGGCTTTTGAGAGACATCGTTCCTGAACGGGGTTGTTGGCTGGCGTACAGGTTGGGCGCGCCAGCCGGGGATCGGTAGGCCCTATGTTAGCCGGGGAGCCCCTCGATCACGAACACGCGGTAGTCGGCACCCTTGAGGCGGTGCTGCAGCGCGTCCTGATAGGCCGGGCTGTCATACCAGGCGTGCGCCTCGGCCACGTCGGGGAATTCGAGGATCACGGCGCCCTCGACAGCCTGACCTTCGAGCGTCTCGACCGCGCCGTAGAACGCCAGGGGCTTCAGCGTGCGGCCTTCGCGGGCCAGGGGTGCCTTGGCCTGGTATTGCTTCATCTCTTCGGGATCGGTGACTTCGTTGCGCACGAATACGACATAGGCGGTCATCTGGATTCTCCTTCTGCGGCGGCAGGGTGGCAGCGAATATACCTATGCCCGTTACAATGCGCCTGGTTTCGGCCTGAACGCGCCGAGGCCGGCGATCGCCAGTCGTTGTGCGGGAATCGCGGTTTCGGCGAACGAGAAGCGCAGGTAGCGCGCTAAGGTCGGTCGGGCGAAGGCGATACGCTGCGCGGCGAGGGCGTAGGCGATGTTGGGGAGTTCGCCCTTGGCGATCTCCTGCCAGGTCTTGCCGTCGGTGCTCGCCTCGACCAGGTAGCCTTTCGGCGGGGCGGTGTTCGCCATCACCGCGCGCGACGGGACCAGGACGAAGCCGGCAAGCGTCTCGGTCGCGGCGAGGTCGATCGTGACCGAGGCGGGTGTGCCGGGCGCAGGCGCGGGCAGGGTCCAGGCAGTCGCGCTGTCGTCGTCGAGTAGCGCCTTGGCACCCGGCGCAGTGGCGGTGACGATCGACCAGCGGCTGGTGACGACGGTCGTCGTGTCGGTGTTCCGGACCGGGGCGACGGGCGCGGGTGCGACCTGACGGAAGAGCGCGACTTCGCTGATCGCGGGGCAGGCGGTGCCTTCGAGGATGCGCAGGCGGAGGCGGCGGGGGGCGATCGGCGTGTCCAGGCGGACGATGCGTTGCGGGCCGATCCCCGAATGCTCGGCGAGCTTGCGCCATTGTCCGCCGATCTCGGCGTCGATCGCGAACCGGGTCACGCGGATGCCGAGCGGGAGATACTCGCGGAGGCGGATGAGGTCGAACGATCGACCCGGCGGGAGGTCGAGCGTCAGCGTCGGGTTGGTAACGGCGTCGGGCGTCGACCAGTAGGTGTCGCGGTTGCCGTCGAGCACCGTGCTGGCCGCATAGGTCTTCCCGCGAACGTGGCTGGCCGATGCGACCGCACCCTTTGCGAGATCGGTGGCGAAGGTCGCGGCCTGCGCCGTGCCGAACGACTTCAGCGTCTCGACGTCGATGTCGGCGAGGCGACCGCGGCGGTCGGGCGGCAGGTTGAGGTTGAGGTTGGTGCCGCGACCGACCGACTCGTCGTGGAGCTTGATCAGGCGCGCGGGCGTCTTGACCTTCGAATCTTCGTCGGCGTGGTAGAACCAGCCGGGCCGGATCGAGACGTCGGTCTCGGCGGGCCACCAGAGCGCCGCACCGCGCACGCCGGAATTACCCTCGGACTGGACATAGGGATGGTTCGGCATCGTCGGCCAGCACGGATCACCGGCGACGCCGTCCTCGTTCCCGACCCAGCGCAGGTCCGCGCCGAGTGGGTCGAAGGTGCAGGCCATCGGCTGATACTGGTGGACCAGCGCGACGATCGACGGCCAGTTATAATATTTCGGTGCATCGATCTTCCGCGTGTCGCGTGCGCCGCCGTAATAGCCATCGCCACCGTTCGCACCGTCGAACCAGAATTCGAACAGCGTGCCGTAGCGCGTGCAGAGCTCGACCACCTGCTTGCGGAAATACTCGACATAGGCCGGGCGACCATATTCGGCGTGGTTGCGATCCCAGGGCGAGAGATAGAGGCCGAAATCGAGCCCGGCACGACGGGTGGCGCGCTCCATTTCGCCGACGATGTCGCCCTTGCCGTCCTTGTAGGGGCTGTTGCGGATGCAGTGTTCGGTCAGCATCGTCGGCCAGAGGCAGAAGCCGTCATGATGCTTGGCGGTCAGGATGATGCCGCGCATGCCGCCTGCTTTTGCAGCCGCAACGATCTGGTCGGGCGAGAAGTCGGTCGGGTCGAAGAGCTTCGGATCCTCGTCGCCATAGCCCCATTCGCGATCGGTGAAGGTGTTGATCGAGAAATGGACGAACGCATATTGCTCGCGTGCGTGCCACGCGAGCTGCCGCTTCGAGGGCGTCGCACCCCAGGGCTTCGGCGCGGTTTCGCGGCCGGCACCGATCGCGGGCGTGGCGGTGGCGGCAAGGCCCGAGGCGAGCAGCAGGCGGCGGGAAACTTCGGTCATCATCGTCTCCGGGAGAGGCTCAGGCAGCGGGCTGGCCGAACGAGGGCGGTCGGTCGACGAGCTTCGCGCCGAATGCAGGGTTCGGCGTGGCGGACATGGCGAAGCGGAGCGTGCCGCCCGCCGCGAGATCGGCATGCGATATCCAGCTTTTGGTCCATGGTTTGCCGTTCCACTGGACCGCCGCGACATAGGGCGTGTCGGCGCGGTTTCCGGGGGCTTCGACGACCAGCTTGCGACCCTTGCCGACGCGGACTTCGGCGTGGGTGAACAGCGGAGAGCCGAACACGTACACCGCCGCGACCGGATCGACCGGATAGAAGCCGAGTGCGGACATCACGAACCACGCGCTCATCTGGCCGCAATCGTCGTTGCCGATGATCCCGTCGGGCGCGTTGCGGTACATCGTGTCGAACAGCTTGCGGACCAACGCCTGCGTCTTCCACGGCTGGCCGACATAGGCGTAGAGATACGGCACGTGCTGGTCGGGCTCGTTGCCGTGCGCATATTGGCCGAGCAGCCCGGAGATGTCGGGCGGCGCGTCCTTGGGTAGCGTCGACGGTGCGGCGAACAGCGCGTCGAGCCTTGCGGCAAACTTCGCGTCGCCGCCGAAATGCGCGATCTGGCCATAGAGATCGTGCTGGTTCAGGAACGTGGTCTGCCAGCCGTTCGCTTCGGTGAAATCGCGATAGCGCTTGGTATGGCCGAGCTGGATCGGGTCGTAGGGCGTCAGCCAACTGCCGTCGGCGAGCTTTGGTCGCGCGAGGCCGATCGCGGGATCGAGCACGTTACGGTAGTTGCGGCTGCGGAGACGCAGGCGATCGGCGTCGTCTTTCGCGCCGGCCTTCTGCGCGAGCGTGGCCATCGCCCAGTCGTCGTAGGCGTATTCCTGCGTTCGGCTGACCGACTCGTCGACGACGTCCGCGGGGAGATAGCCGCGTTCGATGTACTTGCCCCGCGCGCGGCTGTTGACCAGGTCGGGGGCGGCCGGATCGAATGCGCGCATTCGGATCACGGGCCATGCCGCGGCATAGTCGGCGTCGATACCCTTCGCAGCGGCTTCCGCCATGATCGCGACCGAGTGCGAGCCGATCATCGTGCCGGTCTCGACTCCCTGGAGCGGCCAGCAGGGCGGGCCGTACGCGCTTTGCTGCGTCTGGCGGATCAGGTCGCGGACCAGCGATTTCGCGCGATCGGGTGCGACCAAGGTCAGCAGCGGGTGAAGCGTGCGATACGTGTCCCAGGTCGAATAGGTGCTGTACGCCTGTTCGCCTGCGGGCACGCTGTGGATCTCGCGATCGAGCCCGACATAGCGGCCGTCGACGTCGGAGAAGAGCGTCGGCGCGATCATCGCGTGATAGAGCGCGGTGGTCATGATGACGCGGGCGTCGTCGGTGCCGCCCTCGACCTTCACAACCTTCAGCGTGTCGGCCCAATTCCGGATCGCCTGGCGTCGCGCGACGTCGAACTCGCGGAAATAGGACGCGGCGAGGTTGGTGCGCGCGCCGGCCATGTCGACCGCGGAGACGGCGGTGCGGACGACGATCGGCGCGGCGCCGGCGTTATCGTAATGCAGCACCGCGCGGACGCGGTCGGCGGTGACGATCGCGCCGTTGACGCTCTGCGTGTCGGCGTAGAGCGTGATCCGGTCGGGCTTTGGCGACACGTGCATCGCGAAATGGATGCGGCGGCCCTTTGCCCAGCGGAACGTGCGGCGGCTACCGGTGAGCGTGCCGTCGGTATCGAGCTCGATCCGGCTCTCGTCGATCAGCGGGCCTTCGCCGGGGCGGCTGTCGCGGTAGTTGCCGAGATCGACCAAGAGATGGCCGGGGCCGGCGGGGAAATGGTGACGCTGCCACCCGACGCGCGTCTCCGCGGTCAGTTCGGAGCGGACGCCGTTGCCGAGCGTGACGGCGTAATAGCCGGGCTCAGTGACTTCCTGCGTATAGGTCTGGCGATAGCCTTCGCCGCGCTTGTCGGGTGCGCCGGGCAACAGCTTGACCGCGCCGCGACCGGGGACGACGAGCACGTCCATCAGGTCGGCGATACCGGTGCCCGACAGATGCGTGTGCGAGAAGCCCATCATGGTCGGGTCGCCGTGATGATACCCGGAGCAGTTCGCCCAATTCTCGGTATCGGTGTCGGGGCTGACCTGGACCATCCCGAACGGCATAGTCGCGCCGGGATAGGTATGGCCGTCGCCGCCGGTGCCGATCCAGAGATTGGGCGCGGCCTTTGTGGACCGTGCGGCGGCGGGCATCGCGCCGGTGATGGCCAGCGCACCGCTGGAGCCGAGCAGGGCGCGCCGGGTGATCTTCATAGTGCGCTCGCCAATAGTGCGGGGCGGGTGTTCGCCAGCTGAACGATCAGTTCGCCGAACAGGCCGTTCGCCCAAGCGAACCAGGAGCGGGTGAACTTGGCGGGATCGTCCTTGTCGAACGCCTCGTGGATGAAGCCGGTGTCGGCATCCGTGTCGCGCAGCATCCGCAGGCACGCGCGGACGGTTGCGTCGTCGGCACCCGCCAGCGCACGGACGATCAGCGACATCGGCCAGATCTGGCCGAGCCCGACATGCGGTCCGCCGATCCCCTCGGCCTTGGTGCCCTTGAAGAAATACGGGTTGGCGTCGCTCCAGGCGGCTTGCGCGGTGCGGCGCCAGAGCGGATCGGTGGCGGGGACGCAGCCCATATACGCCAGCGCGGAAAGCGACGGCACGTTGGCGTCGTCCATGAAGACCGCGTTGCCGAAGCCGTCGACTTCGAAAGCCCAAACCTCGCTGCCATCGCGCAGGCGCATCCGGCCGTGCGCGACGAGCGCCGCCTCGACTTCGTTCGCCAGCGCGGTGGCATCGGCGGCGAGCGCGGTGTCGTGGCGCGCTTCGTTCGCGACGACCGCGAGTTCGCGCAGGGTGGTGACCGCGAACAGGTTGGATGGGATCAGATAGGGGTAGACGCAGGCGTCGTCGGAGGGGCGGAAGCCGCACTGGATCAGGCCGTTGGGCTTGGCGGGGTTGCCCCAGCCTTCCAGCGCCATCGTCTCGGTGTTGCGGTTCGAGGATCGCAGGAAGCTGTAGGGGCCGCGACCGTCCTTGCGCTGTTGCTCGCGGTAGGTGCGGATGCTGGCGCGGGCGGCCTCGGCCCAGGTAGCGTCGAACGGCGTCGCGTCGCGCGTCGCCTGCCAATAGCCGTAGGCGAGCCGCATCGGATAGCAGAGCGAGTCGATTTCCCATTTGCGCTCCGCGACGCCGGGTTTCATCTCGGTCTGGTCCTTCAGCGCCCAGCTTAGGTCGGTCTTCGCGGTCGGGCTTTCCATGAACGCGTTGGCGTAGGGGTCGATCAGGATCGAGCGCGACTGGCGCGCGATCAGGCCGCGGAACAGCGTGCGCAGCGCCGGGTCCTCGCGGACGAGATGGAGATAGGGGCGAAGCTGCGCGGAGCTATCGCGGAGCCAGAGGCACGGGATGTCGCCGGTGATGACGAACGCGTCGGGCGCGCCGCCGACGGTCGACATGCGGACGGTGGTGTCGAGCGTGTTCGGGTAGCAGTTACCGAACATCCAGCGGAGCTTCGGGTCGCCGATCCGGGCGGAGACACGCGCGATCTCGCGTTCGACCGAGCGGCTGGTGAAGTTGCGGTCGGCGAGCGCTGGGCGCTTGCTCGGCAGCGAGGGGCGGGCGGCGAAGGCGGGTGTGCCGACGAGCGCGAGGCCCCCGGCGACGCCGCCCGCCATGACGGTGCGGCGGTCCATGTTCGCGGCGCTCACTTAGGCAACTCCACCGTCGTGCCGGTGATCGTCAGGTCGTTCCACTGGCCCGCGCCGTCACCGGGCTGGCCGCCGCCGATATAGAGGCGGTAGGCGCCGGGGACGATCGTCCGCGTGCCGTCGCGTGCGACGCTGCTCATCGAGCGGGGATCGATCGTGAGCGGCACGGTGCGCGATTGGCCGGGCTTCAGCGCGACGCGGCCGAAGCCGACGAGCTGGCGTTGGAGGACGGGGGTGGTCGAACCGCCGGCCTTGGCTGCGGGCGCAACTAGGTAGGCCTGGACGACTTCTTCGCCGACGCGATTGCCTGCGTTGGACAGCTTGGCGCTGACGGTGAGCGGCCGTCCAGCGGCGACGCTAAGCGTGGGCCTGGTCGCGGCGTAGGCGAAGTTCGTGTAGCTCAGGCCGTGGCCGAAGCCCCAGAGCGGCGTGCCGGTGAAGTAGCGGTAGGTGCGCTCCTTCATCGTGTAGTCGGTGAAGGCGGGGAGGTCGCCGGTGGTCTTGTAGAAGGTGACGGGGAGGCGGCCCGACGGGTTGTTGAGCCCGGCCAGCGTCTCGGCGATCGCGGTGCCGCCGGCCTGGCCGGGATACCAGGCGGCGAGGATCGCATCGGCCGATGCCGGATCGACCGCGACCGCGCTTCCGCTGGTGAGGACGAGGACGATGGGCTTGCCGGTGGCCTTCAATGCTTCGAGCAGGCGGACCTGCGCTGGAGGCAGGCCGATGTCGGTGCGGTCGCCGCCGACGAAGCCGGGGACGCTGACCGAGAGTGCTTCGCCTTCGAGATCGGGCGACAGGCCCATCACGGCGACGATCACGTCGGCGTCGCGCGCGGTGGCGACCGCCTGGTCGAGCAACGGCTGTGCGGGGGGGCTCCAGAGCAGGCGGACGCCTTCGTCGTCGCTGCGGTGATCGAGTTCGAGGCGGAACGGGACGGGCTTGCCGTCGCTGGTGAGCGTGACCTCGACGCGGCCTTTCTTGACCTCGCCTGCGGAAAGCTGACGGTCGCCGATCCAGAGCCGGACGGCGTCGTGAGTCACGCAATCCTTCCAGCAGGCGGGGACGTCGACGACCAGCGGATAAATGCCGGCGGCGGGGGGCGTGAAGGTTCCGGTCCAGCGCACGCCGAACGTCTTGGCGAGACCGGGGGCGGGGCTCGCGCGGTTGTGGTCGATGTCGATGTGGCGATCGGTGCGCGTCAGGGTCGGTGCGCCGACGCCCGCCTGCGCGGCGAAATACTCGGTCTTCAGGCCGCCGGCGAAAACGGTTTCGGGGACGGGTACGGCCGCACCGTCGGCGAGCGACGAGCCCTGCGCATAGCGGACGTTGGCGGCGCCGAACTGCTTGCGGATGCCCTCCAGCGGGGTGACGGGGGCGACCGCGGTGCCGTGGTAATTGCCTTGCAGCACGCCGAGATCGTCGGCGTCCGCGCCGATTACCGCGATCCGGCTGCCGGGTTTCAGCGGCAGGCGGTTGGCGTCGTTCTTGAGCAGGACGATCGATTTCCGCGCGGCGTCGAGCGCGAGCGCACGGTGGGCAGGGGTGTCGACCTGGTCGGTGCCGATGCTGCGCCACGGATTGGCCGCGCCGAACACGGTGCCGAGCGCGCGGCGGGCTTCGAGCGCGCGGATCAGCGCAGTGTCGACTTCGGCTTCGGTGACGAGGCCCTGGCGAACCGCGGCGGGGAGGGCGGCATAGGCGCTGCCGCAATTGAGGTCGGTGCCGCCTCGTATCGCGGCGGCGGCGGCGCCCGCGGCGTCGAGGCGGTAATGGTGGTAGAGGCTGATGTTCGACACCGCGTCGCAGTCCGACACGGTGAAGCCCTTGAACCCCCAGTCGCGCCGCAGCCGGTCGATCATCAACGCCGACGATGCACAGGCGGGGACGCCGTGGATCGAGTTGTACGCGCACATCAGCGACTGCGCCTTGCCCTCGGTGACGGCTAGCCGGAACGCGGGGAAGTAGGTCGCCTCCAGGTCATAGGGGCTGGGATCAACGTCAAAGCTGTCGCGCCCGGCTTCGGGGCCGCTGTGCACCGCGAAGTGCTTCGGGGTGGCGATGACCTTGGGGTGGAGCGGGTCTGGGCCCTGCAACCCGCCGATGAACGCAACGCCGAGGCGGCCGGTCAGATACGGGTCTTCGCCATAGGTTTCCTGGCCGCGGCCCCAGCGTGGATCGCGGAAGATGTTGATGTTGGGCGACCAGATCGTCAGCCCCTCGTAGATCTTGCGGTTCGCGCCGACGTCCTGCACGTTGAAGCGCGCGCGCGCCTCGGTCGCGACGACGTCGCCGATCTTCGCGACCAGCGCGGTATCCCAGGTCGCGGCCATGCCGATTGCCTGCGGGAAGACGGTCGCGTGGCCATTGCGCGCGAGACCGTGGAGCCCCTCGTTCCACCAGTCGTACGCGGGCAGGCCGGCTTTCGGATCGGCGGGCACGGTGCTCTGCAACTGCGCCGCCTTTTGTTCGAGCGACATTTGCGCGACAGCGGTCGCCACCGGGTCGGCGGACGCGAGCAGGAGCCAGATCATCGGGCGAGGGTCCTCAGTGTAAGCGCCTTGCGCAACGTGGCGGCGGAGACGTCGGAGACGACGTGGATGGTGACGCTCTCGCCCGGCAGCAGGTCGAAGCCGTCGTCGGACGGTTGCGCGGCGACCGCACCGAAATCGAGCATCACCGCGCGGGCGAGGTTGGTCGCGGTAATCTTCACGTTAGTGCCGGTCCAGCGAACGCTAAGGCCGGGGTCGGGGTACGCCATGTCCTTGGGCAGGGCACGTTCGATGATCGCCCGGCTCGTGCCGCCGTTATCGAGCTGCAGATCGGCCACCGCGTAGCTGCCGGTGGGTGCGGCGGTCCCGAACAGCGCGTCGTCGGACAGCGTCGCGACCAGCCTCGACGATAGCGGCTCGAGCATCAGCGCGGCGGTGGTGTCCTTCAACACCTTGCCGTCCATCGTCATCGTCCGGACCCGCCAGCGGGAGTCGACCAGCGTGGTCGCGTCGGAGATGAGCGAGATACGCGTCGCGCCGTCCTTGCGCTCGGCGACGATCGCTTGCGGCGCGAAGAACCGCCGGGCGGCGTAGTTGAGCAGCTTCCACCGGCCGGCATGATCGATGCTCGCCCAGCTGATCGAGGGCCAGACGTCGTTCAACTGCCAGTAGAGCGAGCCCATCGTCACCGGGCGACAGGCGCGGTGATGCGAGGCGGCGATGCGGATCGCCTCGGCCTGGTTGACCTGCGTGAGGTAGACGAGATCGGCAAAATCGCGTGCGGGACGCAACCGATCCCGCAGGTACATCATCAGCCGCTCATTGCCTTCGCCGGCGAGGAACTTCTGGTGTGCCTTCATCACCGGGCTGTCCGCGGCGAGCGTGCCCTTGCCGGCGAATTCGCGGATCGTCGACAGGTCCGGCATCGCCTGGAAGCCATATTCGGACATGAAGCGCGGGCAGCTGTCGAGATAGTTCTCGACCGGCTTGGAGCCCGACCAGACGTCCCAGAAGTGACGGTCGCCGTCCTTGTCGGTGTCGACGGGGCCCTCGTAATTGGTGGATGGCGAACCCGGCCAATAGGGCGTGCCGGGGGCGTTGCGCGTCACGGCTTCGCGCAGCACGCGGTCGAACAGCACGGCCATGCCGGCGCCGATGCGTTCCTGCTCGTCGGCACCGACCGCCTTCTTGAACGCCTTCCGGTCGGACCAGTTCTCCCAGCCCGACAGGACCTCGTTGCCGCCGGCCCACAGCACGACGGAGGGATGCGATCCGATCCGCGCGACCTGTTCCTCGGCCTCGATCCGGACGTTCTCGCGGAAGGCGGCGTCGGGCGGCGTGACGCTGCCGCCGAACATGAAGTCCTGCCACACCATCAGGCCCATCCGGTCGGCGATGTCGTAGAACGCGTCGTCCAGATAGGTCCCGCCGCCCCAGATACGGACCATGTTCATGTTGGCGTCGCGCGCGCCCTTCAGGATCGTCTCCATATAGGCGGGGGTGACGCGCGCCGGGAAACTGTCGAACGGGATGATGTTCGCGCCCTTGGCGAAGATCGGCGTGCCGTTGACCTTGAACCCGAAACTGCCGTCCTTGCGGATCAGTTCGACCGTGCGCAGGCCGATCCGCTTGGTCACGCTATCCTCGGGCGTGGGCTCCGCGCCGCCCAGCGAGGCGGTGACGGTGTAGAGCGGCTGCGCGCCATAGCCGACCGGCTGCCAGCGCTTGGGATCCGCGATCGCCAGCGGGATCGAGACCGCGTTGGTGCCCTTGACGAGCGTCACCGTCCGGTCGACCGAGACCGTCTTGCCGTCCGGTCCGGTAACCGCGGCGCGGATCGTCGCGACGCCGGGCGTCTCGACGGCGATGTCGAGCTTTGCCGTCAGCCGCGCCTCGGTCGGCGTCAGCGCCTCCTGGTCGACCCGCAGCGTGTCGATCCGCGCGTCGTCCCAGATCTCCAGCCGCACCGGTCGCCAGATGCCGGTGTTGACGATGCGGGGACCCCAGTCCCAGCCATAATTGTATTTGGGTTTGCGGATATAGGGCGAGGTCTGCTTGCCCTTGGGCTCATCGCCGAACGCGCTGTCATATTCGCCGGGCAGCGGGTTCTTCTCGGCGAGCACCATCGGCTGGAGGGGGCGGATCGGCGAGGCGATCGTCACCAGCACCTCGTTGCGTCCGACCTTCAGCACCGGCTGCGCATCCACGCGCCAGCGCCGGTGCGCGTTGTCGGTGGTCAGCAGGACCGTGCCGTTGACGCTGACCGTCGCGAACGTGTCGAGCCCGTCGAACACGAGGTCGAGGTGATTGCGCTGCATCATCGCCGGGGTGACGTCGAACACGCGACGGAACTGCCATTTGGTCAGCCCGGCCCACTGGATCGCCGCCTCGTTGGTACCCTTGAACGGATCGGGCACACGGTGCGCCGCGATCAGGTCCTGCTGCACCGATCCGGGGACGGCCGCCGGCAGCCACGTGGCCTCGCGCTTGTGCGCGGCGATCGCGGCGGTGTCGGTCGGATCGATCCGCACCTGCCACGCGCCGTCGAGCGGCACGACGGTCTTGGGCGAGGCGAAGGCGGGCGCGGCGAGCGCGATCAGGGGAAGGATGAACCAGCGACGCATCAGCGTGTCTCCGACAGGGTCATGCGCTCGACCGCGTAGAACGGGTCGGACGTGGGGGAGGTGAATTGGAGGCAGATGTCGCGGTCTCCGGCGATCGTCGGCAACGTCCCCTTGACGCTGAAGCGGGTCGGCGCGGTCTTCGGATCGGGCAGCGGGAAGGTGCCGGCGATCACCGGTTTCGCGCCCTTCACGGTGCAGCCGACCAGCACGAGCAATTCGCCGTGCGGGGTCACGTTGTAATGCTGGCGGACCTTGGTGACGTCGTGCGCGAGGCCCCAGTTGCGCGGCAGGCGGGCGATATCGATCGTGAACCCCTTGGCGACGTCCATCGGCGCGGCGGGGTAGGCGGTGCAGGTATCGAAGATGTCGGCGTTGAACACCGGCGCGTTGGTCTGTGCCTCGGAGGTCAGCGGTAGGCGGAGGATGAGCGAACCGGCAGGGCAGGCGATCATGTCGGACGCGGTGCGGGTCAGGAGGGCCTGGCGCCCGGTCTCGAACAGGCGAGGTTCTGCGACCGGCTGGCCACTCGCATCGAACGCGGCAGCGCGGATCGACACGCCGGGTTTGACCGACAGCGGTGCGGTGTAGGCGGTCGAGCGCGCGGTCGGCACCTTGCCGTCGAGCGTGTAGCGGATCGTGCCGTACGGCGCTTGCGTGGCGAGCACGACCTTTGCCTTGTTCGTGCGGAGCGCATCGCCGGGCGTGCCCTCGAGCGTGTAGCCGACTGCGAACGCGCTGTCCGCGACCTCCAACCCCGACTTCCGCCAGCGCTGAATCTGCGGCTGGACCCGGTCGAGGAAGCCGGTGAAGTCGCGCTTGTCCTTGCCCGACCACGTGATCTCCGCGAGCGCAGCGGCGCGCGGGAAGATCAGGTGCTGCATCTGGTACGGCGTGACGATGTATTCGCTCCACAGATTGGCCTGCGCGCCGAGCACGTGCTGCGCCTTGTCCGCCGAGATGCCCGTCGGCATCGGCTCGTAATTGTAGACCGTTGCGAGCGACTGGATTGCGAGGCGGCCGGGTGGTTCGTCGCGGCGATCGCTTTGCAGATTGTCGAAATACAGCGTCGGTGCGGGCGACAGCACGACGTCGTGGTTCTGGTTCGCGGCATCGACCGCGCCCTTCTCGCCGCGCCATGACATCACCGAAGCGGATGCGGGCAGGCCGCCTTCGAGGATTTCGTCCCAGCCGATCAGGCGACGCTTCTTGCTGGCCAGATAGGTGCCGAACTGGTCGATCATCCAGCTTTGCAGGCCGTTCTCGTCCTTGATGCCGAGCTTCGCCATCTGCGCCTGGACCTCGGGACTGCGTTCCCACTGGTCCTTGACCGCCTCGTCGCCGCCGAGATGGATATAGGTGCCGGGGAACACCGCCATCAGTTCGTCGAGCACCGTCTTGACGAAGGCGATGCCCTTGGGGCCGGGGTTGAAGAGGTACGGGTTGACGCCCCATGCGTTGCTGACGCGCGGCGTGTCGCCGATCACGCCGAGCTCGGGATAGGCCGCGACGAGTGCCTGCGCATGGCCGGGCAGGTCGATCTCGGGGACGATCACGATGCCGCGTTCGGCGGCGTAGGCGACCAGCTTGCGCAGTTCGTCCTGCGTGTAGAAACCGCCGACGCGCGTGCCGGGCGCTTCGCCGGTCGAGGGGCTGGTGCGCATGCTGCCGATCTCGGTGAGCTTCGGATACGCCTTCACCTCGAACCGCCAGCCCTGGTCGTCAGACAGGTGCAGGTGCAGCGTGTTGAGCTTCACCGACGCCATCTGGTCGACGATCGCGTAGATCGACGGCAGCGACTGGAAATGCCGTGCGGTGTCGACCATCAGCCCGCGCCAGCCGAAGCGGGGGGCGTCGTCGATCGTCACGGCGGGGATGCGCACGGGTTGGCCGAACGCGCGATCGGGGCTGATGAGTTGGGCCAGCGTCATCGCTCCGTAGAGAAGCCCGGCGTCGCCCGACGCAGTGATCTTCACGCCGGACGCGTCGACGGTCAGCCGGTACGGTTCGGCGCCCTTGATCGCGGCGTCGCGAACGAAACGGATATTGCCGTTCGGCGACGTCCGGAGAGCGAGCCCACGTTCGGTCTTCACATGCGCGATAAGCAGGCGCGCTGCGGCGGCGGCACCGGCGTCGGAAGGATCGGCGGTGATTGTCGCACCGTTGGCGATCGTGAAGCTGCCGGCGGTACGGGTGATTGCGGAAGGTTGCGGTACCAGCGGCAGGCGGTCCTGCGCCTGGGCAGGGATCGCGCAGAGAGCGGCGGGAAGCAGCGCCGTTGCCGTCAGCAAGCGCCCGGCATTTCGGTTCGCGGTTGCACGCATGTCGACTGCTCCCTGTATCGGCTCCTGACGGCCGCTGGTCGAGGAATGTAACCAATATAAGTCCAGACACAACCCCGTCATTTGACAGCAAGCTTGTGCCGCTCTGACAGGAGATCGGACGTTGGGCGGTCAGGGGACATACCAATATGGCCCATGGATTTAGTCTGGTTGCCGACCACGCGGTCCTTGGCTACGCTACCATAAGGGACGCGGCAAGGCTCGCTTTGAGCTGCCGGTCGGAGGGGGAATACATGGCGTTTTCCGATGACATCGGACGCTTTCGCAAGGGAAATCCATCGCCGCTCTACCTCCAGTTGCAGGAACTGATCCGCAACGCGATCGGCGAGAAGCTGTTGGTACAAGGCAATGCGATCCCGGCCGAGCGCGATCTCGCGATCGAGTACGACGTATCGCGGATCACCGTGCGCAAGGCGATCGGCGGACTGGTCGAGGAGGGGCTGCTCACGCGCAGGCGCGGCGCGGGGACGTTCGTCGCCGGACGCGTCGAGAAGAGCTTCTCGAAGCTGTCGTCGTTCAGCGAGGACATGGCGGCGCGAGGCCGCACGTCGAGCAGCAGCTGGATCTCGCGCTCGGCGGGGCAGGTGAACCCGGAGGAGGCGATGGCGCTGGGGTTGTCGCCGGGGGCGGCGGTGTTCCGCTTTAACCGCATCCGCTATGCCGACGAAGAGGCGATGGCGCTCGAATTCTCGACCATCGCGGGATATTGCCTGCCGTCGGTCGAGGTGGTCGATGACTCGCTCTACACCGCGCTCGAGAACGCGGGGAGCCGGCCGGTACGCGCGCTGCAACGCCTGCGTGCGGTGCCGTTCGGGGGCGAGCATGCGCGGATGCTGGGCGTCGACGCGGGCCATGCCGGGCTGCTGATCGAGCGCCGCGGTTTCCTGCGCGATGGCCGGGCCGCGGAGTTCACGCGCTCCTATTACCGCGGCGATGCGTACGACTTCGTCGCCGAACTCGCCGATATCTGACCTTTACCGAGAGCATTCGATGAACCGACGTGAGCTTCTTGTTGGCACGGCGGGCGCCGGTGCTTCTCTGGTCGTGGGGCCGATCGAGGTCGGGTTCGCGGCGAGCGTAGCGAAACAGCGCGGTGCTGGTGCGCTGCCGATGCCGCAGCCGACGCGGACCTTGCCGTCGCCCGCGCTGGTGCAGGATCCGTCGCGGACGCTGATCGAGCGCGGGTGGCTGTTCCACGAGGGCGACGTGATCGCACCACCGCCCGAAGGTCACAACGCGACCTATCTCAGCGTCAAGGCGGGCAACGCACTCGGTGCCGCGGCGATGGCGTATGACGATTCCGACTGGCAGTCGGTTCGGTTGCCGCATGACTGGGCCTCCGCGCAGCCGTTCGTGAAGACCGCAAGCGTGTCGCAGGGCTTCCGTGCACGCGGTATCGGCTGGTACCGGCGAACGCTGCGGCTCGATCCGGCGGACCGCGGCAAGACGATCGGGCTGCAGTTCGACGGGATCGCGACCAACGCGACGGTCTGGGTCAACGGCAGCGTCGTCGCGCACAACTGGTCGGCGTACAACAGCGTCGAGATCGACCTGACGCCGTTCGCGCGGTTCGGCGACGACCTCAACGTGATCGCGGTGCGCGTCGACGCGCAGGCGATGGAGGGCTGGTGGTACGAAGGCGCGGGAATCTATCGCCATGCGTGGCTGATCCGCCGTGCGCCGGTGGCGATCGTGACGGACGGCGTGCACTGCGATCCGAGGCGCACCGAGAATGGCGCGTGGAGCGTGCCGGTCGAAGTGAAACTCGGCAGCATCGATCGCGCGTCGGTCGGCGTGACGGTGGACGTCGCGCTGCTCGATCCCGAGGGCAAGCGCGTGGCGGGCGCGCAGGCGGCTGCGACGGTCCTGCCGCTCGAACGCGCGACCGCGATGGTGACGCTGGCCATGCCTGCGCCGCGCCTTTGGTCGATCGAGACTCCGACGCTCTATACCGTGGTGACGCACGTCCTGCGCGACGGGGCGATCGTCGACGAGCGACGGATTCCGGTCGGCTTCCGCACGATCCGGTTCGATGCGGATCGCGGCTTCCTGCTCAACGACCGGTCGGTGAAGCTGAAGGGCGTGTGCCTGCATCAGGATCATGCCGGGGTCGGCACCGCGATCCCCGATGCGCTGCTGCGCTGGCGGCTGGAGCGGCTGAAGGCGATGGGCTGCAACGCGATCCGCTGTTCGCACAACGCGCCGGCCGCCGAGCTGCTCGACCTGTGCGACGCGATGGGCTTCGTCGTCATGGACGAGAACCGCCAGTTCAATCCGGCACCCGATTACATGGCGCAGCTCGAATGGATGGTCCGCCGCGACCGCAACCACCCGAGCGTGATCCTGTGGTCGGTGTTCAACGAGGAGCCGATGCAGGGCACCGAGGCGGGTGTCGAGATGCTGCGGCGGATGGCGCACGCGGCGCATGCGCTCGACGACAGCCGACCGGTGACGGGCGCGATGAACGGCGCGTTCTTCGATCCGATCAACGTGTCGAGCATTTTCGACGTGGTCGGCTTCAACTATTATCAGGGCGACTACGACCGCTTCCACCAGCTCAACCCGACCAAGCCGATGACGAGCTCGGAGGATACCAGCGCCTATGAAACGCGCGGCGCGTTCGCGAGCGATCCTGCCGCGCATGTCCAGTCGTCCTACGACGTCGAGGCGGCAAGCTGGGGCGATACGCACCGCGCGACATGGAAGAAGATCGCCGACCGCCCGTTCGTCGCGGGCGGGTTCGTGTGGACCGGGTTCGATTATCACGGCGAGCCGACGCCGCACGAATGGCCGACGATCTCGAGCTTCTTCGGCATCCTCGACCTGTGCGGGTTCCCGAAGACTGCGTTCGATATTCATCGTGCGCACTGGGTCGATGATGCTGCGGCCGTCAGTCTTACGCCGCACTGGACTTGGCCGGGACGCGAGGGGCAGCCAGTCGTGGTGCTGGTGATGAGCAATGCCGAGCGCGTCGAGTTGCGGTTGAACGGCCGGAAGGTCGGCGAGCAGGCGGTCGACCGGATCATGGGCAACGAGTTCAGCGTGGCCTATGCGCCGGGGCGGATCGAAGTTGTCGCGATGCGCGGCGGCAAGGTTGTCGCGATGGCCGCGCACGAGACCGTGGGCAAGCCGGTCGCTTTGCGGCTGACGCCGGCGCGGACCGTGATGGCGGGCGACGACGAGGATACGCAGCCGGTGACGATCGACGCGATCGATGCCGCCGGGCGTCACGTACCGACTGCGAACCTGCCGACGCAGTTCTCGGTCGAGGGCGCGGCGATCATCGGTGTCGGTAATGGCGATCCGAACAGCCACGAGCCGGAGAAGGGCAATGCGCGGTCGCTGTTCAACGGGCTGGCGCAGGTCATCGTGCAGGCGGGAACGGGCCGAGGGCGGATCGTGATGACCGCGACTGCGCCGGGATTGAAGCCGGCGCGGCTGGTGATCGACCGGGCCGCGATCGTACCGCGGGCGCAGATGGCTGCGACCTATGGTGAGCAGGCGATCCGGGAATGGCGTCGCTCGCCGGCTTTCGCTGCGCGGCCGGATCCTGGGCTGGCGCCGATCGATGGGGATAATAACAGTTGGGCGTTCGTGCGGAGCGGCACGCCGGTCCAGGCTGCGGCGGAGGGGCGTTGGCGGCTGTACCGCGCGAGCGTGACGCCGTGGCGGCGGATCGGTGTAGAGGGCGGCACAATCCGCTTTGCCGCGATCGCGGGCAAGGCGGAGCTGTGGGTGGATGGCCAGCGGCTCGCGTCGAAGACTGGGGTGGAGGCGGGGCCGCTTGAGGCGGCGTTGCCGGCGGGCGGTGGCGTGCGCCAGATCGTGCTTGTGGTGGAAGCCGCCGCGGACGGGGTTTCCGGTATCGTTGGCCCTGTGTCGCTGGAACCGCTAGCGCGCTGACGCCGCAATTTACTGAATCCTCCCCCGCCAGGGGGAGGTGTCGCCGAAGGTGACGGAGGGGGAGGACGCGCAACAGGCGTTTCCCTTTCCTCCCCCTCCGTCTGGCAAGTGCCAGCCACCTCCCCCTGGCGGGGGAGGATCAGCGGGTTACCGGGCCAGCGCCGTCAGGACCGCGTCGGTCGCCAGCACGTGAAGCTGGCCGGGCGCGGGGCGGGCTATCGCGCGGACACCGAGCTTCGCCAGTGCCGCATCGTCTGCCAGCGCGATATCGCCCAGCTCGACGCGCAGTCGCCCGGTATGGCGGCTGGCGGCAAGGACGTTCGCTGCACCGCCAAGCGCAGCTTCGGTCGCCGAAGACAGCGTGATCGCATCCGCCGCGACCTGCGCTGCCGGTTCGACGGTGAGGTCTTCGCCCAAGGCCAACGCGTCGCGGATCTCGACCGACACCACATCCGCGATCGGCCCGAGCACGACCTGGAGCGCGGAGTTCGACGGCCGCAGGATACCGCGAGCGCCAAGTGCCTTCAGTGCGGCGTCGTCGACCGCGGACTGGTCCACCACGATCAGGCGAAGACGCGTCGTGCAGGCGCTGACCGTAGTCAGGTTCGCCGGCCCGCCGAGCGCACGGGCGAACGCCGCACCACGACCGCCGGGCTGCGCTGCGGTCGTCGGCGCCGCGACAACGTCGGTCTCGCGACCCGGCGTCTTCAGGTCGAAGCGACGGATGAAGAAGCGGAACACGACGTAATAGATCGCGGCATAGGCCAGGCCGACCGGGATCAGCAGCAACGGCCGCGTCGCCTTGCCGTAGTTCAGGACGTAATCGAGCAGCCCGGCCGAGAAGCCGTAACCGAGCTTCACGCCAAGCAGCGCCATGATGACTTCGGACAATCCGGTTAGAACCGAATGGATCGCATACAGGACCGGCGCCAGGAACATGAAGCTGAACTCGATCGGCTCGGTAACGCCGGTCAAGGCCGAGGTAAGGGCGAGGCTGGCGAGCATCCCGCCTACGGCGCGACGGCGTTCGGGCAGCGCTTCGTGGTACATGGCAAGGCAGGCCGCGGGCAGGCCGAACATCATGACGGGGAAGAAGCCGGCCATGAACGATCCTGCGGTCGGATCGCCCGCGAAGAAACGTCGCAGGTCGCCGTTCACGCCGTGAAAATCGCCGATCACGAAATAGATGATGTTGTTGATCAGGTGATGCAGCCCGGTCACGAGCAGCAGGCGGTTGAGCAGTCCGAACAGGAACAGCCCGACGTATCCCGATCCGGCGATCGACAGACTCATCGTGTCGATCGCGGTGCCGATCGTGCCATAGCCCCAGCCGATCACGCCACCCAGCACCAAGCCGGCGACGCCGCTGGCGATCGGGACGAACCGTCTGCCGCCGAAAAACGCCAGATATTCCGGCAGCTTGATCGTCGAGAAGCGATTGTAGAACAGGCCTCCCACCAATCCCGACAGGATGCCGATCGGCACGTCGAGCCGGGCGATGGACTTAGCGCGCCATGCAGCGATCGCCAGGTCGGCGCCGACGCCGGTCAATCCGGCGGTCGTCTCGGGCGGGATGACCAGCAGGACCTTGGCGCCCTCGGTCGCGACGAGGAAGCAGACGACCCCGGCGAGACACGCCGCGCCGTTGCCGTCGCGCGCGAAGCCAGTTGCCACGCCGATCGCGAAGAGCAGGCCGAGATGCGAGAAGATCGCGTCGCCCGCCGCACTCAGGAAGGCGATGTCGAGCAGGTCAGGCTGGCCGAGGCGGAGCAGCAGGCCGGCGATCGGCAGCACCGCGATCGGCAGCATCAGCGCGCGGCCGAGCGGCTGGAGGGCTTCGAGGATCGATTTCATGCGGTGAACTCCCGGGCGAGCGAGCGGACGTCGGCGGCGGATCCGCATTGCAGCGCGGCGGCGGCATGTGCGCGGCACGCCTCCATCGTCAGCGTGGCGACCAGCGCCTTGATCTCGGGCACCAGCGCGGGTGCGGACGAGAGTTCGGTGACGCCGAGCCCGATCAGGATGGGAACGGCGAGCGGGTCGGACGCGAGCCCTCCGCACACGCCGGTCCAGCGGCCATGCACCGCGCCGCCCTTGCAGGTCTGCGCGATCAGCCGGAGGACGGCGGGGTGCAGCCCGTCGATCCCGCTCGCGACCGCCGCGTTGCCGCGGTCCATCGCCAGCGTGTACTGCGTGAGGTCGTTGGTCCCGACCGACAGGAAATCGGCCTCCGCGGCAATCAAGTCGGCGGTGACGGCGGCGGCGGGAGTCTCGATCATCACGCCTACGGGCACGTGGTCGCCGATGCCGATCTCTGCGGCGACGCGGTCGACCACCGCGCGAACGGCGCGCAGTTCGTCGAGGCTCGCGATCATCGGCACCATGATCCGGCATTGCCCCGCGGGCTTTACCGAAAGGATCGCACGGACCTGATCCTCCAGGATCTGCGGGTGCGCGAGGCCGACGCGGATGCCGCGCAGGCCTAGCGCGGGGTTCTCTTCCGGCGCCATCGGCAGATACGGCGCCGGCTTGTCGCCACCGATGTCGAGCAGTCGGACGATCAGCGGGCGGCCGTCGAGCGCGTCGGCGATCGCCTGGTAATCGGCGGTCTGTTCGGCGACCGTCGGCGCGGCATCGCGTTCGAGGAATAGGAATTCGGTGCGCAACAGGCCCGAGCCTTCCGCGCCGTTCTCGACCGCGAGGTGCGCATCGCCGAGCGCGCCGAGATTGGCGAACGCCTCGATCCGGGTACCGTCGGCCATGCGGCAGGGTTCGCTCGCCCGCGCGAGGGCTTCGGTGCGGCGGACCTGCGCCTGGACGATCCGGACCTGCGTGGCGACGAGCGTGTCGGCGTCGGGATCGATCCGCAACAGGCCGTCGCCGGCATCGAGGATCACGGACGTGTCGTCGGTTACAGAGTTCAACGGCGCGCCGATCGCGACCAGCGCGGGGAGGCCCATCGTCGCGGCGAGGATCGCGACGTGCGAGGTCGGACCACCCCGCTCGACGCAGAAGCCGACGATGTTCGCGCGGTCGAGCGACAGGACGTGCGACGGCAGCAGGTCGTCCGCGAGCAGGATCGTGTCGGGCGGGAACGACAGCGGCGTTGTCTCGACCCCGGCGATCAGCGCGAGCAACTGGCGTTCGAGATCGAGCATGTCGTCGGCGCGCTCGGCGAGCCGCGGGTCGGTGCTGGTGCGTAACGCGTCGGCCTGCGGACGGATCGCGGCCCGCCACGCATGACCGGCGCTCTCGCCGCGCGCGATGCCGCCGCGCGTCGTCTCGTGGAGCATGGGATCGGCGAGCATGGCCGCATGCGCCTCGACGATCGCGCGTTCGGGACCGGTTGCGGTGCGGGCGCGGTCCGCGAACCGGGTCGACAGCGTCGTGACGGCCGCATCGAAGCGTGCCTCCTCGGCGGCGACGCCTTCGCCCTGTTCGGGGACGACGATGTCGGCGGGACGGAACCAGCGTGCCCGGCCGATCGCCAGGCCGGGTGCCGCTGTGACGCCGGTCAACGCGCCGTCGACTGCGGGGCGGGCTGGCGAGGGGGCGACGACTGGCGCGGGGGCGGGGGCTTCTGCGAGCTCGTCCATGCCGCTCTCGATCAGGTCGCAGATCGCGGCGAGGGCGGTGGCGGCATCGGCGCCGGCTGCCGTCACGATGATCGTCTCGTTGTAGCGGATCGCCAGGGCGAGCAGGGCGATCGGGCTGCGGACGTTGGCGGTCTTGTCGCCGGATGCGAGCGTCACGTCGGCGTCGAAGCGCTTGGCTGTCGCGGCTAGGCGGGCGGCGGGGCGGGCGTGGATACCGTGGGGGAGCGGAACGACGACCGTGCGTGTGTGCGTCGTGCCGTCCTGGGTGGTGTCGCGGCGTGCGACCGCGTCGCTGGGTTCGAGCGTCACCAGCGGATCACCGACCGCGACCAGTTCGCCGGAGACTGCGTGGACGATGCTGAACCGGTCGGGGTTGACGATGACGATCGGCGTGACGACCGCTCGGGCTTCTTGCACCAGCAGATCGAGGTCGAAGCGGATCAGCGGCGCACCGCGCTCGACCGTGTCGCCGACTGCGACGCACGGGCTGAACCCGCGTCCGCCGAGCGCGACCGTGTCGAGCCCGATATGGATCAGGATCTCCGCACCCTCGGGCGTGGCGAGCGTGATCGCGTGGCCGCTCGGCAACAGCGTCAGCACCGTGCCGGCGCAGGGAGCGTAGAGACAGTCGCCGGTCGGATCGATCGCGACGCCGTCACCCAGCATCCGCTCCGAGAACACCGCGTCGGGGACTTCGTCGATCGGCGTTGCCCAGCCCTGCATCGGCGCGGTCAGGAGGATGGAGGCCATGGGTGCGTTCTCGATACCAAAAGGGAAGGGCGCAAAAGCAGGGTGGAGGCGGTCAGGCCGCGCTCGCCCCACCGATCCATGTGCCGACCGGATGCAGGTCGCGGGTGAGCACGACCCAGTCGGCGGTGCGACCGACCTGCAACGTGCCGCGCTCCTGCGACAGCCGCAGGAACGCCGCCGGATAGGTCGCCGCCATCGCTGCCGCGATCTCGGGCGCGACGCCGAGCCGGTCGACGGTGTTGCGGACCGCGCCCGCCATGTCGAGATCGGAGCCCGCCAGCGTGCCGTCGACACCGACACAGCGGCCATTCTCGACATGGATCTCGCGGCCCTGCAGCACGAATGACTTCTCGGCCGCGCCGACGCATGGCATCGCGTCGGATACCAGCATGAACCGGTCGTGCGGGCGTGCGCGCAACGCGATCCGCAGCACCGCGTCGTCGACATGGAAGCCGTCGACGATGATCCCGCAATACACCGTCTGGTCGTCGAGCACCGCGCCGACCACGCCCGGGGCGCGGTGGACCAACGGCGACATCGCGTTGAACAGATGCGTCACGCCGGTGATCCCGGCGGCCATCCCGGCGCTCGCAGTGGCGTGATCCGCATCGCTATGGCCGATGCTGATGAGCACGCCGGCGGCGGTCAGCGTCGCGATCTGTGCCGCGGTCACGCGCTCGGGGGCGAGCGTCACCATGACCCGGCCGAGACGGGGGCGGGTCAGCAGCGCGAGCAGGTCGTCGTCGAGGTCCTGGAAGCGCGTTGGGTCGTGGATGCCCTTGCGTGCCGGGCTGATCACCGGGCCCTCGATATGGATACCCAGGACGCCAGGAACGCCCGCGAGGATCGCTGCGTCGACCGCGTCGAGCGCGAGCGCGATCACGTCGGGCGTGTCGCTGATCAGCGTCGGCAGGAACGCGGTGGTGCCGAACGGCCGGTGCGCCGCGCCGATCGCGGCGATGCCCTCGACCGTGGGCGTGTCGTTGAACAGCACGCCGCCGCCGCCGTTGACCTGCGTATCGACGAAGCCGGGCATCAGCCAGCCGCCATCGAGATCGATTGCGTGATCCACAGCCTGATCAGAGGTTGCGTCGCCGATCTGCGCAATTCGACCGTCCTCGACGACGATCGTCGCGCCGTTCAGGACGCCCGCGGGGGTGACCACATGGCCATTCGAAAACCGGAAGATCGTCATAACGTGCGCGTCACCTTGCTGAGATGCGACGGTGCGTCGGGGTTGAACCCGCGCGCGAGCGAGAGGGCGTTGACCATGCGATAGAAGCTCTGGATCATGAGGATCGGCTCGATCGCCGGGTGTGCTTTCAACGCGGGCAGGACGCCGTCGTCGCTGCTGCCGTCGAGCCCGGCATCGGCGAGCAACACGCCTGCGCCACGCTCGGCGAACTCGCGCGCCGCATCGCGCACGCCGTCGCCGGCCGCGTCGGAGGTCGCGAGCGCGAGCAACGGGAAGCCGTCCTCGACCAGTTGCATCGGGCCGTGGCGCACTTCCGCCGAGCTGAACGATTCGGCGTGCAGCGCGCAGGTTTCCTTCATCTTCAGCGCCGCCTCGTTGGCGATGCCGAAGCCCATGCCGCGCGCGATCACGAACAAATTGGTCGCGGTGCGCAGCGGAGCGACGGCGGCCGACCAGTCGAGCGCCCAGGCGCGTGCGAGGTCGGCGGGGAGGGCTGCGACCGCGCTACGCAATGCGTCTTCGTCGGCCCATTCGGCGGTCAGCGCGGCGAAGGCGGCGAGCGAGCAGATGTAGGATTTGGTCGCCGCGACCGACTTTTCCGGTCCGGCACATAGCGGGATCAGCGTGTCGGCGGTTTCGGCGAGCGGCGAAGTCTCGTCGTTCACGAATGCGACGACATGCGCGCCGGCGGCTTTCTGCGCAGCGACCGCGGCGAGCAGGTCGGGGCTGCGACCGCTCTGCGATACCGCGATGCACAGCGTGTTCCGCGCACCGAGCGGTGCGTCGTAGATCGACACGACCGACGGCGCCGCGGCGGCGACCGGAATGCCGGTCTTCGTCCAGATCAGATACTTGCCGTACACCGCCGAGTGATCCGACGAGCCGCGCGCGCAGGTCACGACGACCGCGGGCGGGGCGCTACGAAGACGCGCACCGAGCGCCGCGAACGCCGCGGCGTTGGTCGCGAGCATCCGTGCGACGGCCTCGGACGATTCCGCAGCCTCGCGGAACATCAGCGTCGCGGTTTCCGCGATGGGAGGCGGTGTTAGCGGAGGCGGGGTGGCGTCGTGCATGGCGGCTCGCTTCGATTGGCGTTCGGCGAGGAGCGAGAGGCCCCCCGACCCAGACCGGTTTGAGTAAGTTATGGATTGGTATTATTCAAGCGCCGGATGTCCGGCCACCATGTTCGCCAGTCGCTCTACCGCGTCGCGGTTCGTCGCTGCGCGTCCCGGCGAGGCGAAGCCGAAGCGTAGTTCGGCTGGATCGGCGGCGGTCGTCATGGGCGCGCGACACGAGGCGTGGACTTCGCGGACACCGGTCGCGAGGATCGCAGGCAACGTCTCCGGCGAGACCCCGCTTCCCGCGAGCACGATGATCCGACCGGCGGCTTGTCGGTGCAATGCCGTCAGCATCTCAACGCCATCGACCGCCTTCGGGGCGCCGCCCGAGGTCAGGATCCGGTCGAAGCCGAGCGTGACGGCGGACTCGAGCGCTTCGGGCATTTCGCGACACAGATCGAACGCACGGTGCAGCGTCAGCGAGAGTGGGCGTCCGCGAGCATCGCCCAGCGATCGGGCATGGGCGACCCAAGCGGCGAGGGCGGGCACGTCGAGCCGGTGGTCGGCATCGAGCGCGCCGATGACGATCCCCGCCAATCCGGCTTCCGCCGCGGTGCGAATGTCGTCGGCGATCAGCGCCTGCTCGCGCGGCGTATAGACGAAGCCGCCTTCACGTGGCCGGGCCAGGAGGTGGACGGGTACACCGGACACCTCCGATGACGCCGCCGCTGCCCGGATCAGCGACGCGGGCGGTGTAAGCCCACCGACGCCGAGCGCCGCGCACAGTTCGATGCGGTCCGCGCCGCCGGCGATCGCCGCGTCGATACCGTGCAGATCCTCGACGCAGACTTCGAGCATCGTTCGCGCGCCGCGCACCATGTCTTCCGCGACGGTCACGCCTGGAACAGCGACCGCGCCTTCAGCACCGTCGTCTTGCCGCGCGCGTCGGTGACCGCATAGGTAAAGCCCGGCAACAGGCAGAACGCGCCGACATTGCCCTTCGTGTCGAGCGCGAGGAAGCCAACCTGGACACCGCGGATCGCATCGCCGCGCAGCTTGGCGATATGGCGGACGACCTCTTCGCACGCCTGTTGCGGCGTCGACCCGCCGCGCATCGACGCGACGACGCGCGCCGAGCCTGCGACGCGAGTCACTTCTTCGCCAAGCCCGGTCGAAGTGGCACCACCGACGCCTGCCTCGACGTACAGGCCCGACCCGACCTGCGGCGAATCGCCGACCCGGCCGCGCATCTTGAACGCCATGCCGGAGGTCGTGCAGGCGCCCGCCATCCGCCCGTCGGCCGTGCGTGCGAGCAGGCCGATCGTGTCATGGTCGAGCGCGCCGCCGGGTGTGCGGGTGATACGGTTCTCGCTATTGGCTTCGGGTTGGTATTTCGCGGTCTTCAGCCAGTCGCGCCATGCCTTTTCCGATTCCGGGGTCAGCAGCGACTGTTGCGGAAACCCCTGGTCTCGCGCGAACCGTGTCGCGCCTTCGCCGACGAGGAAGGTATGCGGCGTCCGCTCCATGACGCGACGCGCGACGGAGATCGCATGCACCGTGTTCTCCAGCGCGGCGACGGCACCGACCCCGCCGACATCGTCCATGATGACCGCGTCGAGCGTGACGTGGCCGTCGCGGTCGGGATAGCCGGAATAGCCGACGCTATGATTGGTCGGATCCGCCTCGGGTACCATCGCGCCGGCCTCGACCGCGTCGATCAGCGAGCCGCCCTTGGCGAGTTCCGCGAAGGCCACCGTGTTGGCGGCGGCGCCGAAGTCCCAGGTCGACAGGACCATGGCACCCGTCGCCGGGGCGTCCGTCGCGGCACCCGATCGGGCAGTCGCCCGAGTCGCTACGAATGGTATCATCCCCAGGCCGCCCAAGCCGGCGAGCAACGACCGTCGCGTGTTCTGCATCAGATCCCCCTTGCGTTCTTGTCTGCACGCTATCGCAAGGAGATGGCGACCGCCAGTAGTGACGCCGATTTGCAACATTCCAACGCAAATGTTCTAGACCGGTATTGCTTCGGCATTGACTGGCGACGTGTTTTGACCAAACCAGTACGGGCAACCGGTATAGCGCTATCACGCAACCGGGCTTTTTTAGGGGTAGGTATGAACTTCGGCCATTCTGTTTCGCGGATCGCGCTCGTCGGATCTCTCGTGTTTTCCGCTACCACGGCTTTCGCACAGGACGTGCCCGCGCAGGCCGTGACGCCCGCCCAGGCTGCCGCGAGCACGCCCGCCGAAGCCAAGGTCGAGGCGGATGCCACCACCGCAACCACCGCTGTCGATCGCGACACGCCGAAGGACGACACGATCGTCGTGACGGGATCGCGCATCCAGCGTCCGAACATGACGTCGGCGGCGCCGATCACGTCGGTCACCGCGCAGGACATCCGCGCGCAGGCTGCGGTCAACGTCGAGGACGTGCTGAACCGCCTGCCGCAGATCGCGCCGGACAGCCAGCAGACCTATAACGACTCCGACGGTCGCCAGCGCATCAAGCTGCGCAGCCTCGGGTTCGAGCGCACGCTGGTCCTGATCGACGGCAAGCGCCTCGGCACGCAGAACGGCCAGGACGTCGGCATCATCCCGCCGTCGCTGCTCGAGCGGGTCGACGTGCTGACCGGCGGCGCCTCGTCGGTCTACGGGTCGGACGCGGTCGCGGGCGTCGTCAACTTCGTCCTGAAGAAGGATTTCGAAGGCATCCAGCTCGACGGCAACTATAATTTCTACAACCACAACAACAAGGACACGGTCGTGTCGTCGCTGGCGCGTTCGTCGGGCTTCAGCAGCCCACGCGGCCTGACCAACGATGGCGGTCGTGCCGATGTCACGCTGACCGCGGGCAAGAAGCTGTTCGACGGCGCGCTGCGGATCAACGGCTTCGTCAACTACAAGCATACCGACGAGGTGCTGTTGTCGGCCCGCTCGAACTCGGGCTGCTACCTGACGCAGGCGACGCTGAACGCGCCGCTTTCGTGCGGCCTGACGCCGAGCAGCTCGACCAGCGGGCTCATTTCGCCTTTGGACGCGAAGGGCAATCAGCTCGGGCCACAGTACGTCAATAATCCGAACGGAACGCGGGCCTTCGTGCCTTACGGTCAAGGCGTCGGCAATGCGTCGAACTACTTCAGCAACTACGCATACCAGCGCCCCTCCGAGCGCGTGAACGCAGGCGGCTTCGTCAGCCTGGACATCGCACCCGACGCAGAGCTCTACGCATCGGGCATCTGGTTCCGCGACAAGTCGTACAACAATTATCCGGCAATCGCGGGCGGCAAGGTTCAGGTCAGCTGCAACAACCCGTTCCTTTCGGGCGGTCAGGCCGCCGCGCTTTGCGGCACTAATGCAGGTACGGGGACGTCCGTTCCGATCGACCTCCGCTATCGTCTCGGCGAGGGCAACGACCAGCCCGACGCCTATCTGAACACCGGCGTCCGCCTGACCGGCGGCGTTCGCGGGAAGGTCGGCAGCGCGTGGACCTATGATGTCGGCGGCGTCTACGCCCGCAACCATCAGGATTACTCACCAAGCTTCGTCAACTCGGCCAACCTGCAGAACTCGATCAACGTCGGCGGCACGCGCGCAGCCCCGACCTGCGCCACTACGACGGATGCCGCCTGCGTTCCCTTCGATATCTTCAGCGCCGGCAACACCAACCCCGCGCTGATCGATTATCTGTATGACCAAGGGACGTCGGCAACCACGGGTACGCTGTACGACGTGCAGGCCAACGTCACCGGCGACCTCGGCAAATACGGGATCAAGTCGCCGTTCGCCGAGCAGGGCGTCGCGATCGCGCTGGGCACGGAATATCGCAAGGATACGCTCAAATCGACCGCCGACAGCGTGTATCGAGCAGGTCTGGGCGGCACCGACAGCTACCTGAAGCAGGACGTCTGGGAGGCTAACGTCGAGGTCCAGGCGCCGCTGGTCGAGCACAAGCGCTTCGCCGACCTGTTGCAGGTTAACGGCGGCTACCGCGTGTCGAAGTACAGCAGCAACCCGAGCACGTTCAACACCTGGAAGGTCGAGGGCATCTACGCCCCCGTCAGCGACCTGACGTTCCGCGCTTCGTTCAACAAGGCGCAGCGCGCACCGACGGTGACCGAAATCCGTCAGGCGACCAACGTCGATTTCGCGTCGGGCGGCGCAGGCACGTTCAACGATTTCTGCGCACCGACGGTCGTCCGGAACGCCGACGGTACTGCCGTCAAAAATGCGAATGGTACGATCCAATACGGTGCACCAACCGCTTCGCGTGATGTCTGTCGGGCAACCGGCCTGTCCGATGCGCTCTACGGCAGCCAGACTCTGCTGTGCAGCAACGGCACCACCCCGAACGGCTCGGCGGCATGCACGGTACGCTCGGGCGGCTACACCGCCGATCCGGAAACCGCCTACACGCAGACCTATGGCCTGATCGTGAAGCCGCGGTTTGTGAAGGGCTTGGTGTTCTCGGTCGATCGCTACCAGATCAAGATCAACGATTCGCTCGGGTATAACGACTACAGCTATTATACCGATGGCTGTCAGCGTTCGAACGGCGACGCGTTCTTCTGCCAGGGCATCGTCCGCAATCCCGGCACCGGTACGCTGTATTCGACGGCCGGGAGCAATCCCACCACCGGCTTCATCCGCCAGGGCACGACGAACTATTACACTTCGATCGCACGCGGTTACGACTTCCAGGCACAGTACACGCTCGACCTCGCCAGCGCCGGCAAGATCGACTGGAACTTCAACGGGTCGCTGACGACGTTCGCGGGCGGCCAGGACTCGCCGGTCCAGCCGGAGCGCAACTGCGCCGGGTATTACGGCAACGGTTGCGGCCAACTGATCCCGAAATGGTCGCACGGCCTGCGCGCGACGTACACCACGCTCGACCGCGGCTTCAGCGCCTCGTTCAACTGGCGCTATGTCGGGTCGCTGACCAACGCGGACAATTCGGGTGATCCGGCGATCGGTGGCACGGACGCGCGCGCGCGGACCAGCTACTACCGGGTTTCGCCGAAGAGCTATTTCGACCTCGCGCTCAACTTCGCGATCGACAAGCAGTTCTCGCTGCGCCTGATCGCCAACAACCTGCTCGACAAGAGCGCGCCGATCGTTCCGGACTCGTACAACGTCGCCCTCGCGCGCACGAACACGATCCCGCAGCGCTACGACTCGCTGGGCCGCAACCTGGCCGTGGGCGCGACCGTCCGGTTCTGATGTTGACCTGACCATGGCTCGTGTCGAGGGACACGCGCTATCGCCCCCGAATGATGATCCTCCGTGCCTCCGGGTGCGGGGGATTTTTCATGTCGGCGATGCTGATGCCCGACCGCCTAGCTGTCGCGGTAGGACCATTGGCTCGCAACCGTTTGCAGGCCATTGAGAAGCGAGCGGATGCGGCGAGGAATCTGGCGGCGTTCAAGTCGAACCGCATGGATCGCGGTCTCCGTGACCCGCCAGTCGCGGAGCAGTTCGACGACGCGTCCGTCACGCAGGTCCTTCAGCCCTACCCACGCTGGCAGCCACGCCAATCCCACCCCCAAGCGCATCAGCGACCAGATTGCCCCGACGTCTTCCACCACCAGCCTGGGCCGCGGCGGGTGGCGGACCGGCGAACCATCGGCAGGGTTCGCGAACTGCCATGCCATCAACCGGCCAGACCCGGGCTCGCGAAAGCCGATCTGCTTGTGGTCGACGAGATCCGCAGGCAATTGCGGCGTTCCCATGAGGTCCACATAGCGTCGCGTCGCGCACAGGATCCACGGGAAGCTGCCGAGCGGTGTCGCGACAAGGCCGGGTTGCCCGGCCAGCGGCCCGCCGTACCGGATGGCGACGTCGATCCCCTCGGCAGCAAGATCGAGCGTGCCGTCGTCGATCTTCAACTCCAATTCGATATCGGGATTGGCGCGGAGGAGCGCGGGGACCTGAGCGGCAAGCCGTGCGCGAATCAATGGCGCCGGCGCGCTCAGTCGCACGCGCCCGCCCGAACCGGTTGCGGCGGCATGGTCGAGCGTCGCCTCGAGCCGCTCTGCTTCGCGCAGCAGATCGCGAGTCCCGTCGAGCAGGCGCTCTCCCTCCGGTGTCAGCGAGAGCGCGTGCGTGCTGCGATGGAGCAGCCGGACCCCGTGCATCTGTTCGAACCGCGACACGGCCTTGGATAGAGCGGAGGTGGTCGTTCCGGCACGCCTCGCTGCCTCTGCGAACGATCCGGCTTCGACCACCCGCGCAAAATGCAGCAGGTTGATGAGGCGCTGGAAGTTGGGCGGTGTGGACACGAAGGCAACTCCATGATGCGCCGTCAGTGGCTACAGAAGGCGAGGCAGTTGCGCGATATCCTCCTGATCAACAAGGAGGACGGGTGTGCAGACGAACCTGGAGTTGGACGAAAAGGTCCTGAACGATGCCGCGCAGGCGATTGGCGACGGTCCGGTCGTCATGGTGAACCTGCTCAGCTACCGCGACACGCCGAATTATCCCGCCAACTTCACCGCCGCAAAGTCGGACTCCCGCAGCGGCTATCACGAGGGGTATGTGGGCGGCTTCCGTCGAGCTTGCGCGGAACTCGGGATCACCCCCGAACTGCTTTATGCGGGCGTACGCGTCGCCACCCTTCTGGGAGGGCAGGGCGATAATTGGGACGAGGTCGCTATCGTCCGATACGCGCGCTTTGCCGATCTTCGCCGGCTCCTGACGAGCGACATCTATATCAGGGAGGCCAAGCCTCATCGCCTTGCCGTGTTGGCCGACTGGCGCTTCATCGCGACGCGGGGGCGCTGACGTGACCTTCAATCCATCGCGTTCCGGCATCGTGCAGACGTCGCGGCACCGGACTGCCTTCCTCGAAGCCGGACCGGTTGATGGACCGCTCATGATCTTTGCGCATGGCTGGCCCGAACTCGGGATCATCTGGGAACACCAACTCAAGCATTTCGCCGCGATGGGCTGGCGTTGCGTCGCTCCCGACATGCGTGGTTATGGTGGCGCGTCGGTGCCGACGCGAACCTGCGACTATGCCGTGCGGGAAATCACGCGCGACTTGGTCGAACTGCACGACGCGCTTGGTGGGGCTCCCGCGATATGGGTGGGGCATGATTGGGGTTGCGCGCCCATATGGTCGATCGCCGCCCACCATCCCGAGCGGTGCCGCGGGGTAGTGGCCCTCTGCGTGCCGTACTTCGCGCGTGGCAACACGGCCGAGACCATGATCGCGACCGTCGACCGTCGGCTTTATCCGATCGACCGCTATCCGGCAGGGCAGTTCGACTATTGGCTGTATCATCGAGAGCATGCCGGTCCCGCTGCCGATGCCCTGGAAGCCGACGTGCGCGCGACGATCGCAGCCTCATTCCGGCGCACGTCGCCGGAGGTCGTCGGCCAGCCGTCGAAGTTCTCCGACCTGCGCTCACGGGGTGGCTTCTTCGGCCCGGGGCGACGCGCACCGTTGGTGGCACGGGACGAAACGATGATGAGCGACGCGATGTTCGAGGCGTTCGTCGTCGCCTTCGAACGATCGGGCTTCCATGGCGCGAATGCCTGGTACCTCAACGATGCCGACAACGCGGCCTTCGCACGCGAGGCACCAGGGTTCGGCCGGATCGACCTGCCGGCGCTCTTCGTCCACGCCGCCTGGGACACGGTGTGCGACACGGTCCATAGCGACCTGGCCGAACCGATGCGGGAGGACTGTACGGCGCTGACGGAGATCGTCGTGGAGGCCGGCCACATGCTGATGTTGGAGAACCCGGACGCGGTCACCGGTGCGATCGAAGATTGGCTTGACGACGCTTTGATGAAGAAAGAATGCGGACTGGCGCATTCGTCGGGCTAGGCGAGTTTGGCCCTGCCGGCGTTTGCGAATACGGTGGATATGCCAGTCAGCGTGTCCTGTACGGGCCCCCTTTCGGGCAAGCGCTGACGCAGTCATGATGGTTTCGGTGAGGCCTATTTCTTCTCCAGCAGAAGGCAGGCCGTAAAACCGACCGCAGGCTTGTCTCGCGGTCGCTTGCCCAGCGTCGATCAAGGCGGCCCGATCAGGCTGTCGAGCGAGACCGGCGTAAAATCGTGACCGTCGACGCCAACGTCGAACTGGCGTGGCACCGGTTTCAACCTTCCGTGACTGTGTCCGTGAAGGTTCAGCGCGCCGCGATGCTGCCCATTCCAGCTCCGAAACGGATAATGGCACAAGACGAGTTTGCGGCCGCGCAGCTCGATTTCGGCATAGTCACCCACGCTTGCCCAGCCGTCCGCGGCGAGGGTGGCATCCGGATCGTTGTTGCCGCGCAGCAAGTGCTTGATGCCGTTCAGTCGGGACAGCAGTTCGGCTACATCCGTCGGGCGACGTGCCATGTCTCCCAGGTGCCACACAACGTCGTCCGGGCTGACAACGGCGTTCCAGCGCTCGACCAGCGCCCCGTCCATCTCGGCCGTGTTGGCGAACGGTCGTCGTGAGATGTTGATGGTGCGATGATCGCCAAAATGCGTGTCGGCTGTAAAGAATACGCTCATGCGCGCTGCAACGTCCGTCTGCGTGTCATCGTTGAGCAACGAGCGCCGACCTCAAAGGTTCGGCCCAGTCGTGAGGCAACGCCTTACATTGAGTAGAACACGACCTATCTCGCGGCAGCGCATGACATCCGAACGACCCTTGATCTTGGCGATAGGCGACAGTCTAGTCGCCGGTTACGGCCTGGTGGCTGCCGATAGTTTTCCGGCACAACTGCAGGCGTCTCTCCGCAAGACGATCCCCGCAGCGCGCGTCGTGAATGCCGGGGTATCGGGTGATACCACGGCTGACGTCCTGAGGCGCTTGCCCCGCCTGTTGTCCGGGCTAGACCAGCGACCGGTACTCGCCATCGTTCAAGTGGGGCCGAACGATGTTTTGCAACAGGTTCCTGCGGCGCGTACCAGGGCGCAGCTCGAGCAGATCCTGCTCAGCTTGAGCAGCTGTGACATTCCCGTATTGCTGACGACCGTCGATCCCCCGGCGTTCATCCGCGACAGGGCTGCGGCGTATCTGGGTATCCACGCGAAGCTGGCTGCTGAACACGGTGCGACCGTCTGGCCCTTCTTTCCACCCGACGTGTTGGGTCACGCGAACATGGTACTGGTGGATCGCGTACATCCGAACGCGAAGGCGATTGCAGCCGTGGTCGCGGCAATGCTGCCTACTGTCGAGCGGATGCTGTAACGCTGAACCCCAAGTGCATCACGCGCTGGTCAGTCCGAAATGGTGCCGGTTGCAGGAATCGAACCCGCGACATCCAGTTTACAAAACTGGCGCTCTACCAACTGAGCTAAACCGGCCCGTTCGCGTCAGGCGTAATCGCCCAATGCTTCAAGATACGCCGAAGGTCCAGCCCTCGGTTTGCGCGATATGCGATGTCATCGCCGCCGGGTGCCAGAGTTCGGGGCGATCGGCGTTGGCGCGGAGCCACGCGGCGGTGAGGATCGCGTCGGTGGCGTGGTCGTCGTAGCGAGGGAGCGGCTGGTGCGGCTGGCTGCCGAGATTGGCGAGTGCCGTGTCGAGCGAGTTGCCGTCGCGCATCTTGCTGAGCCCCTTGCGGATACCGGCGGCGCGCGCGGCGATCGTGGTGTAGATCTCGACGATCAGCGGACCTTGCGACGGCACCGGATCGAACGGCCAGACCGGTACGCGGCCGGCCAGCCTATGCAGCACACGCATCCCGGTGAGGCTCGACTTGCCGACCTGCGCCGCGCCGACGAGGTTGAAACAGCTCGTCGGGGATAGGCCCATTGCGCGCTGTCCGTGCTCGCAGACGCGCATCCGGCCGGCGCCACCGGGGAACAGGTCGCCGCAATCGCGATGTTGGCGGAAGTGGCGGCGGATTTCCGGGTCGGTGAGCAGGCTGGAGACCGCGAGATGCGGGTCGGCTGCGGAGGCATCGTCGACCATCTTCCATAGGGCGCGGGCGTCGGGCGGACTGTCGGGCGCGCCGGGAAAGTATCCGCCTTTGTCCACGAACGGGAAGGCGGGGGAGAGGTCGAGCCCGATCAGCATCGGCATGTCCTGGTCGAGCAACCAGTCGAGGACATCGTCGCGAGACCATGCGCTGGCACCTGGCGGGGCGAGCAAGGTCGGCGCCGCATCGCCTGTCTCGCAGACCGCGACCGCAATACCCTTGTGCCGATGCCCTTGCGCGCCGGACCAGTCGATCGCCGCAAACCGCGTAAAGCGGGGTTCAGCCATTCTTCTCGGCGCGCAGGCCGTCCCAATAGGCAAGCCGTTCCGACAGGCGCTTCTCGAACCCGCGTTCGGTGGGCGTATAGAAGGTCTGCGCGCTCATCTCGTCGGGCCAGTAATCCGAGCCTGAAAACGCATCCTCCGCATCGTGATCGTACGCATAGCCCTTGCCGTAGCCGATATCGCGCATGAGTTTGGTCGGCGCGTTGCGGATCGACGCGGGGGGCATCAGCGAGCCTGTCTCGCGCGCCGATTTCCACGCCGCCTTCTGCGCCTTGTAGACCGCGTTCGATTTGGGTGCGGTCGCGAGATAGACGCAGGCCTGCGCGATCGCGAGTTCGCCTTCGGGGCTGCCGAGAAAGTCGTACGTGTCCTTGGCGGCGATGCACTGGACCAGCGCCTGCGGATCGGCGAGGCCGATATCCTCGACCGCGGCGCGGGTCAGCCGGCGGAGCAGGAACAGCGGTTCCTCGCCCGCAGTCAGCATCCGCGCGAGATAATAGAGCGCGGCCTGCGGGTCCGAGCCGCGGATCGATTTGTGAAGCGCGGAAATGAGGTTGTAATGCCCCTCGCGATCCTTGTCGTACACCGCGACGCGGCGTTGCAGGAAGTTCGACAGCCCGGCGGGATCGAGCGGCTCGGGCAGGTTCACCGAGAACAACGTCTCTGCCTGGTTGAGCAGGAAGCGACCGTCGCCATCGGCGCTGGCGATCAGCGCGTCCCTGGCGGGCGGGGTGAGGGGCAGGGGGCGCTCCATCTCCGTCTCGGCGCGGTCAAGCAGCAGTTCGAGTGCGCCACGACCGAGGCGTTCGAGGATCAGCACCTGCGCGCGGCTGAGCAAGGCGGCGTTGAGTTCGAACGAGGGGTTCTCGGTGGTCGCGCCGACCAGCGTCACCGTGCCGTCCTCGACATAGGGCAGGAAACCGTCCTGTTGCGCGCGGTTGAAGCGGTGGATCTCGTCCACGAACAATAAGGTGCGCTTGCCGATCTTGGCGTGCTCGCGTGCTTCGGCGAACGACTTCTTGAGGTCCGCGACGCCGGAGAACACCGCCGAGATCGCGACGAACCGCAGGTCGACCGCATCGGCGAGCAACCGCGCGATGGTGGTCTTGCCGGTGCCGGGCGGGCCCCACAAGATGATCGAGGACAGGCGGCCGGCCGACACCATCCGCCCGATCGCGCCTTCGGGGCCGGTGATGTGATCCTGCCCGACCACCTCGCTTAGCGTCCGCGGGCGCAGGCGGTCGGCGAGCGGCGCGTTTTCGGGGTGCGTTTCGGTGGGGGCGGCGGGTTCGAAGCCCGCGAAGAGATCGGCCATGGGGGGAAGATAGGGGCGGGCGACCGGTTTGCCCATCCGTGGCCATCCAAGCGCGCTCGTCATCCCGAGACGTACCGTCTTCCTCCCAAGGATCGTCATCGTCACAAGCGTCGTCATCCTCGCGAAGGCGGGGATCCATACTGGCTGACGGCATGCATGCTCGCTCGGTTCGAGGGTCTGGGTCCCCGCCTCCGCGGGGATGACAGGGGAAGACGACATAAAAATTGCCGCGTACCTCTTGAACCAGAAACAGTCTGCGATATATCGCAACTCATGATTGAAGATATATCGGAGAACACTCAAATGCGTTTTGGTATGGGATATGGAGCCTGGACCGGTGGCCCGCGGGCTGATGGCGAAGGACGGGGTCGGCCGGGTCACGACGGCCACGGTCGACATGGGCATGGACGCGGCGGCCCTGGTGGTCGGCGGCGGCTGTTCGATGGCGGTGAGCTGAAGCTCGTGATGCTGAAGCTGATCGCGGACGCGCCGCGCCACGGCTACGACCTGATCCGCGAGATCGAGGGGCTGACCGGGGGTGGCTATGCGCCGAGCCCGGGCGTCGTCTATCCGACGCTCAGCATGCTCGACGAGATGGGGCTGATCGAGGAGCAACAGTCCGAAGGCGCGAAGAAGCGCTTTGCGGCAAGCGACGAGGGCCGCGCGCATCTGGCCGAGAATGCGACCGTGGTGGACGGCCTGTTCGCGCGGCTGGCGGCGGTCGGGGCGGAGTCCGAGCGGACCGATGGTGCGCCGATCCGGCGGGCGATGGGCAATCTGCGGCAGGTGCTCCAGCACCGGCTGATGCGCGAGGACGTCAACGAGGATACGCTGCATGAAGTTGCGGCGTTGCTCGACGAGGCGGCCCAGAAGATCGAGCGCTTGAAGTGAGCGTCTCGGTCGCACGCGTGCCGACGCATTCGGCGAGCAAGTATCTCCAGCAGCTCGCCAAGCACTGGAGTCACAAGATGGAGGTCACATTTTCGGAAGAGGAGGGCCGCATCGCCTTCCCGAACGGTGCCGTGCTGGAGATGCGCGCGGACAGCGAAACGCTCGACGTCGCGCTGACGGTGCCGGAGGGTGAGGACGTCGATCGGATGCGCGAGGTGGTATCGAGCCACCTCGACCGCTTCGCCTTCCGCGAAGCGCCACTGACGTTCGACTGGGCTACGGCACCCTGACTAAATCCTCCCCGCAAGGGGGAGGTGGCTGGCCCTTGCCAGACGGAGGGGGAGGCAAGGGAAACCGCTGTTCCGTGTCCTCCCCCTCCGTCACCTACGGCGCCACCTCCCCCTGGCGGGGGAAGATCGCGCGGGCGGCACTGAGAAATTTCGGCCTAGGTACCCCGCCGCGCCATTACCTCGAGATACGTGTCCAGCACCGTCTGGTTGATCGTATCCCAAAGATACCCGGCGGCCTTGTCGTGCCCGGCCCAGCCCATCGTTTCGCGCAGGCCCGGCTCCGAAACGATCCGCCCGATAGCATCCGCATACCCGGCGATATCGGTCGGCGGCACGAGAAATCCCGTCACGCCATCATCCACCAGCCCCACCGCGCCCGACGCCCGCGCGGCAACCACCGGCACTCCCGCCGCCATAGCCTCCAGCGTCACGTTGCCGAACGTCTCGGTCACGCTCGGATTGAAGAACACGTCCATCGACGCGACCGCGCGGCCGAGATCGTCGCCCGACTGGAACCCCGCGAACACCGCGCCCGGCACCCGGCTCGCAAACCATTCGCGCGCCGGCCCCTTGCCGATTACCAGTACCTTGTGCGGCACGCCGCGCTGCTCCAGCTCGCGGATCACGTCGGCGAAGACGTCGAGCCCCTTTTCCTTCACCAGTCGCCCAAGAAACCCGACCGCAACCTCGCCGTCCGCTATCCCGTGCGCACGTCGCCATTCGAGATCGCGACGTGTTGGCGTGAAGCGATCGTGGTTCACCCCGCGCGACCAGATCGCGGTCGGCGTCGTCACGCCCCAGTCGCGGACGATCTCCGCCATGCCGCGCCCCGGCACCAGCACTTCGTCGACCCGGTTGTAGAAGCGCTTGAGGATCTTCACCATCACAGGCTCGAAGAACGCCATCTTGTAATAGCGAAAATACGTTTCGAACCGCGTATGGAACGACGCCACCGTCGCGAGACCACGGCGACGGCCATAGCTGACCGCGCGGTGACCCAGGAAATCGGGCGCCGACACGTGGATGATGTTCGGCGCGAACGCGTCCAAGTCGTGCCGGATCGCGGCCGGCAGCCCGCGTGCCATCTTGTACTCGCCGCGGCCTGCAGGCAACGGTAGCGATGGAACCGAAACCAGGTCGCCGACAGGCGGAAATGCAGGATTTGAATTGGTTGGCGAATAGACGCGGACCGTCACGCCCTTCGATAGCAGATGGCCGACAAGCAAGTTCAGCGTCTGGTTCGCGCCGTCGCGAACGTAGTTATAGTTGCCGCTGAACAGGGCAACGCGCAGGTCGGTGGCATTCATCGTCGCGCGGATAACGCCGTGTGCCGTCAAGCGCCACTAAATCCGCAACATAGACTGGCCGCCAGCCATTGATGTTCCCGTATCGTTCTCGTACATCGGCGGTATGGCGAAACCCCAGAAGCGTTATGTGTGTCAGGCCTGCGGATCGGTATCGCCCCGCTGGGCTGGGCAATGCAGCGACTGCAGCGAGTGGAACACGCTGGTCGAGGAGGCGAACACCGCCGCCACGCCGTTCCATTCGAAGCACAATCTCCAGACTGGTGGCCGCGCGATCCAGCTCGTCGGGCTCGATGCCGAGATCAAGCTGCCCGACCGGATGGCGACGGGTATCGCCGAACTCGATCGGGCGCTGGGCGGTGGGTTCGTCGAGGGTTCGGCGACGCTGATCGGCGGTGACCCCGGCATTGGCAAGTCGACGCTGCTGTTACAGGCAGCGGCGAAGATGGCGCTCGCCGGCCAGTCGGTCGCATATGTTTCGGGCGAGGAAGCGGCGGACCAGGTCAGGTTGCGGGCGCGGCGGCTCGGGCTAGGCAACGCACCGGTGCAGCTCGCGGCGGCGACTTCGACGCGCGACATCCTGACGACGTTGCAGACCAAGCCGCCGGCGATGCTGGTGATCGATTCGATCCAGACGATGCACTCTGACCTGATCGAAGGCGCACCCGGCACCGTCAGCCAGGTCCGTGCATCGGCGCAGGAGCTGATCCGCTTCGCCAAGGAGCGCGGGACGGCGGTGGTGCTGGTCGGGCACGTGACGAAGGACGGCTCCATCGCGGGCCCTCGCGTGCTGGAGCATATGGTCGACACGGTGCTGTCGTTCGAGGGCGAGCGTAGCCACCAGTACCGCATCCTCCGCGCGATCAAGAACCGCTTCGGCGGGACCGACGAGATCGGCGTATTCTCGATGCAGACCGAGGGGCTGGCGGAGGTCGGCAATCCGTCGTCGCTGTTCCTGACGCACCGCGACGATGCGATGACGGGGGCGACGGTGTTTCCGGCGCTGGAGGGGACAAGGCCGGTGCTGGTCGAGATCCAGGCGTTGACGGTACGCTTGGCGTCGGGTGCGACACCGAGGCGTGCGGTCGTCGGCTGGGATTCGGGGCGGCTCGCGATGATCTTGGCAGTACTGGAGGCGCGGTGCGGACTGAGTTTCTCCAATGCCGAAGTCTATCTCAACATCGCCGGCGGTTACCGGGTGCAGGACCCTGCGGCGGATCTGGCGGTTGCGGCGGCGTTGATCTCTGCGATGTCGGAGCGGCCCGTGCCAGTCGACGCGGTGGCGTTCGGCGAAGTCGCGCTGTCGGGCGAGATCCGCCCGGTCGCGCATGGTCCGTTGCGGTTGAAGGAAGCGAGCAAGCTCGGCTTCGAACGCGCATTGGTGCCGGCGTCGATGACGGGGGAGAAGAGCGGGATGAAACTGTCGGGGTTCAAGACGCTGGCGTCGTTCGTCGACCACATGATGGGGCGTGGTTAGGCACCCGAAACCTTGTTTCCCCGCGAAGGCGGGGACCCAGACTGGACTCCCGCCTTCGCGGGAGAACAAGGCAGCGTCGTGACAGGGTGGGCGGCCCGTTGATATCCGCTCGCTTAACTCGCGCTCTAAAGTCGCTTGCCTTGTCATCCTTTTATTGTTGGGCCTGATTTGACCCAAGAAGAGCCCCACCCCGGCGGAGGCCGGGGCCCAGTTGGGAGACGCGGATGGCGACCGCTACGCTTAATTACTGCGACCTCTCCAACTTGGCCCCGGCCTCCGCCGGGGTGGGACGGTGGGGTGTTTTCGATCACCGGTTAATCAAACCGCACGCAACGGCACCGCGTCCCGCCAATCCACCACCCCCGAACGCATGGCCTCTCGCGACAGCCATGCTATGGCCGCCGGCATGGCGAACACGAAAAGCAATACCGGTACCGTCGAGGTCGACGGCACCCGATACGACTGGCACCTCCAGCGCGAACCGCAACACACGGATGCCGAAGGCTGGAAGGGCATGACGATCTCGTTGTTGCAGGACGATGCCAAGCGCGAAGCCCTGCTCGAGTTTCCCGCGCCGAAACGCCTGTTGAAGGGGTTGCCGCGCGGGCGGCTCCAGATCGACGACGCGACGATCTCTCGCGGCGTGCGGGCGGCGTTGGCCGCGGGATGGGAGCCGATGTCGCGGGGCAAGCCGATGGTCTTCACGGTGGATTCCGAAGGGAATTGAACCGTGGATCGGCGTGAAACCCCGACCCCGATGGACGCGCGCACGCGGATGCAACCCCATACCGACGTGGAGACCGCGCTGCTCGGGCCGATCCTGCCCGATCGAGCGTGCGGCGATTGCACCGCGTGCTGCACCGAACTGACCGTGGACACCCCCGAGTTCGGCAAACCCGCGGGCACGCCGTGCATCCACCTCTCCAATAAGGGGTGCGGCATTCATGCGGTTCGCCCGCGCATCTGCCGGACCTGGTTCTGCGCCTGGCGACGGGTCGCGGGTCTGCCCGACGAGGCGCGGCCCGACCGGTCCGGGCTTGTCGTCTCGCTCAATTTCGTCAAGGAACCGCAGAACTGCCTCGAAGGCGTCTCGATCAACGTCCGCGTCCTCGCCGGCAGCAACGCGATCGCGAACGGCATGGCTGCCACCGTGCTCGACAGCGTCTGCAACCAGCTTGTCCCGGTGTGGTTCAGCGACGGGTCGAAGAAGATGCTGATGCATCCCGACACCGACGTCGCCCGCTTCGTCCTCTCGGGCGAGGCGGCGCCCGCGCATCTGCAGGACGAAGTCGCCGCGTGGTGCGAGCGCTACGGTGTGTTCGGTTCGAACCACTAGAGCGCGTCGGTCGCCGCGCGCACTAGCGGTTCGCGCCGCGCGTCCCTATTCCAGAGACCATGAACCTCACCGCCCTAGACATCGTCGTCCTGATCGCCGTCGCAGGGTCCGCGGTGCTGGGGCTCGTGCGCGGGTTCGTCACCGAAGTGCTGTCGATGTTCGCCTGGGTGGCGATGGTGGCGATGTTGAAGCTGTTCCACATCCCGCTCGCCGCCGCGCTGTCGCCGATGGTCGGGACGGTCGGCGGCGCGGCGGTGCTCGCGTTCGCGATCATCACCGGCGTGACGTATATCGGCGGGCGGCTGGTCGCCAACGCGATCGGTGCGCGGACCCGGACGTCGATCCTTGGGCCGGTCGACCGTGCGCTGGGCTTCGGGTTCGGCGCGCTGAAGGGGCTAATCCTCGCCAGCCTCGTCTTCCTGCTCGCGACGCTCGTCATGGACACGATGAGCGGCGGCCCGTCGCGGCGGCCCGGCTGGATGACGACATCGCGGACCTACCCGCTGCTCAACGCGACGAGCGCGGGGATTGCCGATTTCGTCGACCGCCGCCGCCGCGGCAAACCCGTTTTCGGCGCAACCACGCCGCCTTCCCGATCCGATAACGCAAGCGAGCCGAAGCCATGAGCGCGCCCCTTTACAATGCCGAGATCTTGCGCCTTGCCGCGACGATCCCGCATCACGAACGCCTGCTTGAGCCGATGGCGACCGCAGAGCGACGCTCGCCGATCTGCGGCAGCCGTGTGACGATCGACGTCGCGGTCGACGACGAGGGCAAGGTCAGCGAGGTCGGCCTGCTGGTCCGCGCCTGCGCGCTAGGCCAGGCATCGTCGTCTCTTCTCGCGTCGAACATCCTCGGCCGCACCCCCGCCGAACTCGCCGCAGCGCGCGACGCGCTGACGGCGTGGCTTGCGCGTGAGGGCGATGCACCGGATTGGCCGGGGATGGATATCTTCACCCCCGCGCTCGACTACACCGCGCGCCACCCCTCGATCCGGCTCGCGTTCGAAGCGGCTGCCGAAGCTGCCGATACCGCTGCAAAGGCCAAAGTCTGATGGCGGAGGGCACGTCGCCGTCGCTGCTCCGCGACGGCGTCGTACTGCTCGGGTTCGGGCTGATGTTCGTGCTGCTGTTCCGCCGGCTCGGGCTCGGTGCGACGCTGGGGTATCTGGTCGCGGGCGCGGTCGTCGGGCCGCATGTGCTCGGCCTAGTCGGCGATGCGGAATCTAAGCTCGGGTTCGCCGAACTCGGCATCACGTTGCTGCTGTTCATCGTCGGGCTCGAACTGAACCCGTCGCGGCTGTGGAAGATGAAGGAGGAGATCTTCGGTCTCGGCCTTCTCCAGGTCGCGATCTGTGGCCTCGCGATCACCGCGATCGTCTGGGTCGGCGCGAAGTTCTCGCTCCCCGCTGCGCTCGCGCTCGGCCTGCCGCTCGCGCTGTCGTCGACCGCGCAGGTGCTGCCGATGCTGCGCTCGTCGGGGCGGATGCGCACCCCGTTCGGCGAACGCGCGTTCTCGATCCTACTGTTCCAGGACCTCTCGATCGTCCCGCTGATCACGATCGTCGCAGCGATGAGCCGCAACCCTGCGGACGCTAACGCGCCTCCGGGCTGGCTGCTGGCGATCTATACTGTGTTGGCGGTCGTCGGATTGGTCGTCGCAGGGCGCTTCCTGTTGCGTCCGTTCTTCCGGCTGATCGGCAATCTCGGCGAGCGCGAGATGTTCGTGTTCGCCGGCCTGTTCACGGTCATCGCCAGCGCCGCGATCATGGAATGGCTCGGGCTGTCGACTGCGCTCGGCGCGTTCATCGCTGGCGTAATGCTCGCGGACAGCCCGTATCGGCATGAACTCGAGGCCGATGTCGAGCCGTTCCGCTCGATACTGCTCGGCCTGTTTTTTCTCGCGGTCGGCATGGTGCTCGATCTCAACGCGATCGCCGAACGCCCGTTCTTCGTGATGGCGATGGCCGCCGCGCTGATCGCGACCAAGACCAGCGTCATCATGCTGATCGGCATGGCGTTCAAGATGACGTGGCGGCAGGCATTCGCGCTAGGGCTACTGCTCAGCCAGGGCGGCGAGTTCGGCTTCGTGCTGTTCGCGCAGGCGCAGGCGGGGCTGCTGATCGAGCCGCAGGCCGCCAGCCTGTTCGGCGCGATCATCACGCTGTCGATGGCGACGACGCCGTTCCTGATGGGCATCACGCGGCGCTTCCGGACCGAGCCGATCGCCGAGGGGCAGGAGCGCGACGGCCCCAAGGTCGACGGCGCGAACGCGATCATCGTCGGCTATGGGCGGTTCGGCCAGACGGTCGGCCAGATGCTGCTCGCGCAGGATATCCCGGTGACGCTGATCGACACCGATATCGAGATGATCGATATCGCCGGCGAGTTCGGCGCCAAGGTCTATTACGGCGACGGCACGCGGCTCGACCTGCTGCGGCAGGCGGGCGCGTCGGAGGCGGAGATCATCTGCTTCTGCATGGACGGCGACCAACTCGATCCCGACACGATCGAGGGCGTGCACGAGGCCTTCCCGGATGCTGCCATCTATGTCCGCGCGTTCGATCGCCGCGCGCTGGTCAAGTTGAAGAACACGTCGGCGACCGCGGTTGTGCGCGAAGTGATGGAGTCCGCGGTGAAGATGGCGCGCCTGGTCATGCGCGGGCTTGAGATTGCGCCGGCCGATATCGATCGCGCGGAGGAGCAATACAGGGCGCGGGACAAGGAGCGGTTGCAGTTGCAGATCGATTCCGGCGACATGCGCGCGGCGCGTGCCGAGACCGCCAAACGCTTTCCCTGGGGGAATGATACGCAATGATCATTGCCATTCTTGCGGCCTTGTCGGGCGCGATCGCGGTCGCGGCGGGGGCGTTTGGCGCGCATGGCGCGAGTGGGTCGGCGGCGGAGTGGCTGAGGACCGGTGCGCAGTATCAGCTCGTCCACGTCGTCGCGGCGCTGGTCGCGATTCGAATGGAGGCGCGGGGGCCAGCTTGGCTGTTCGTGATCGGTGCGGCGATCTTCGCGCTGACGTTGTACGCTATGGCCTTAGGTGCGCCCCGCTGGTTTGGCGCGATCACGCCGATCGGTGGGGCGTTGTTGATCGGTGGCTGGCTGTGGCTGGCGTGGAGTGCGGCCCGACCCTGACCCGTAGCCGTTTTAGAAATCCTCCCCCGCCAGGGGGAGGTGTCACCGCAGGTGACGGAGGGGGAGGAACGCGCATCACCGGTTATCGCTTTCCTCCCCCTCCGTCTGGCAAGTGCCAGCTACCTCCCCCTGGCGGGGGAGGATCGCACAATCACCGCTTCTTCCGGCACGCGTCCGAGCAGTAGATCACGCTGTCCCAGTCCCGCGCCCATTTCTTGCGCCACGTGAACGGGCGTTCGCACGCCGGGCACACCTTGGTCGGCAGGTTCTGCTTGGCGACACCGTTGGGCATCAGCGGGGCTGCGCGTCGAGGAAGGTTTCGACGTCGGCGAGGTCGACCGTCTTGTCGAGATACGTCTGGCCGATCCCGCGCGCGAGCAGGAAGGGGAGGGTGCCCGCCGCCATCTTCTTGTCGTGGCGCATGTGATCGACCAGCCGCGCGCCGCTCGCGCCGATTTTCGCAGCCGCCAGACCGTCGGGAAGCCCGACGTCCCGCCAGTGCGCTGCGACGCGCTCCGAGTCCTGACGCGAGCAAATCCCCTGCGACGCCGAGAACCCGAACGCCAGCGAACAACCCGCCGCGACACCCTCGCCGTGGATCAGCGCTTGCGAGAACCCGGTCTCCGCCTCCAGCGCATGGCCGAACGTATGTCCGAGATTGAGCAGAGCGCGTGTCCCGTTCGTCTCATTCTCGTCCGCCGCGACGATCCGCGCCTTCGCCGAAACGCTGTGCGCGATCGCGTACTCGCGCAGGCCGATGTCGCCGCTCAGCAACGCGGCGCCATTCGCCTCGCACCATTCGAAGAACGCGAAGTCGTCGATCAGCCCGTATTTCACGACCTCGGCATAGCCCGCTCGCAACTCGCGGATCGGCAGCGTGTCGAGCACCTGCGGATCGATCAGCACCATCACCGGCTGGTGAAACGCGCCGATCAAATTCTTCCCGGCCTTCGTGTTGATCGCGGTCTTGCCGCCGACCGAGCTGTCGACCTGCGCGAGCAGGCTCGTCGGGATCTGGACGAAGTTGCACCCGCGCTTGAGGATCGAGCAGGCGAACCCGACCAGGTCCCCCATCACGCCGCCACCCAGCGCGACGACGTGATCGCCGCGCTCGACGCCGAGTTCGAGCAGGCGGTCGCAGAGAAATTCAAGCGTCGCCCAGCTCTTGCTGCCCTCGCCCGGCGCGAGGACAATCGCCTCCGATGCGATCCCCGCAGCGGTCAGCGAAGCCTGCAACGTCGCGAGGTGGACCGACAAATTTTCGTCGGTGACGATCGCCACCCGCCGGCCCTTTGCAAGCGGCGTAAGGAACTCACCCGCCCGCGCCAGAATCTCCACTTCGATATGGATCGGGTAGGTCCGCGCACCCAGTTCGACGGTAACGGTCTTCATCGGCCAAGCGCCCTCAGGATAGCGGCGACGGTCGCTTCGTGCGGCGTCTTGTTGCTGACAATGTGAATGTGCGCCTGCGCGTAGATCGGGTTGCGAACGCGCGCCAGTTCGGCAAGCACTTTCCCCGCGTCGCGGTTCCGGAGCAGCGGGCGGGTGTCGCGCCGGCCCACGCGCTCGACCAGGATGTCGGGATGCGCGCTGAGCCACACCGACACCGCATCGCGCAGAATCAGCGCCCGCGTGTCGTCGTTGATGAACGCGCCGCCGCCGGTCGCGATGATCTTGGGCGTGCCGTCGATCAGCCGCGCGATCACGCGACGCTCGCCATCGCGGAAATACTCTTCGCCGTATTTGGCGAAGATCTCCGCGACGGTCATCCCCGACGCAGCCTCGATCTCGTGGTCGGCATCGACGAACGGCAGGTTCATGCGCAGCGCGAGACGGCGGCCGACGGTGGTCTTGCCGACGCCCATCAGCCCGACGAGGACGATCGGGCGATCGATCGGGGCAGGGCGGCGACCGCCCGAAGGTCCGCCGGAAGGGTTGTGGCTTTGCAACATCGTAGCCCGCGCTATACAGCGGCTCCGCGCGAGGGCAAAAGCTCTTGGCGCGCGATTTTCTGCCCCGTTCACTACCCCTGTCCACTACAAGGTTACGTCGTATGTCCCGTTTCATCGTCTCGGTCGTCGTCGTTCTTGTGGTCGTGGTCGGCGGCCTGTTCCTGTTGGCAGGCCGCGCGACCGAGCGTCCGCAGAGCCACGTCGAAAAGGCCGTGACGCTTGCGAACCTCTCTTAAGGCATCCTTAGCGGCGGCGGTTGCCGTCGGAGCCTTGGTCGCGCTGGCACCGGCGATCGGGCAGGATCGGCCCGAATCGATCCTGCCGCCGGGGTTCGGCGAACCGACGCCTGCGCCCGCACCGCGACCGACGCCGCCTGCCGGTACGCAGGCGGCACGTCCAACCGATCCCGCGCAACCGACTGCTCCGGCTCCGGCACCCGCGCAACCGGGCGCGATGATCCAGCCTCTGCCGCCGACGACGCCGGGCGACGCGCCGCTGGTGCCACCCGTCGCGACGCCTGCGCCGGTCGATCCGGCCGTGCTCGCGCAGTACGAGATGCCGGCGTCCGCGCGTCGGTCGCTCGCGACGGTCGGCCCGGTCACGGCGAGCGAAGGCGGTCTCGATACCGATGCGTTCGGTGAAGCGGACGGCCAATATGTCGAGACGCTGATGCGCCGCCTGAGTGCACCGCTCCCGTCGCGCTGGATGTCGATCCTGTTGCGGCGCGCGCTTGTGTCGCATGTCGACACGCCCAGCCGCACGAACGGCGCGGACTTCGCTGCCGAGCGCGCGTGGCTGTTGCTGCGGATGGGCGAATCGGTCGCGGCGCGCGCGGTCGCGCAGAACGTCGACACCGACAATTACACGCCGAAACTCTATCAGATCGCGATGAACACCGCGCTGGCGACGGGCGATCCGGCGGGCCTGTGTCCGCTGGTGACGGGGGCGATGCGCTATGCCCCGTCGCGCGGCTGGACGATGGCGCAAGCGATGTGTGCCGGGCTGTCGGGCAATCCCGCGCAGGCAAGCCCGCTGATCGCGACCGCCAAGCGCCGCAATGTCGCCAGCGGGGTCGACCTGCTGCTCGCGCAGAAAGTCGTCGGCGCCGGCGCGCAGGGGCGTCAGGCCGTGACGATCGAATGGGACGGCGTCGATCGGCTGACCGCGTGGCGGTTCGGGCTCGCGATGGCGACCGGCGTCACCGTGCCGGACGACCTGTACGGCACCGCGGGTCCACAGGTGAAATACTGGCAGGCGTTGTCGCCTTCCGTCGCGCTCGGCGATCGGCTGGCCCCGGCCGAGGCTGCGGCAGGGCAGGGGGTGCTGTCCAGTGCCGCGCTCGTCGATCTCTACGCTGCGGCTGCGACCGACGACGATACGCAGAGTGGCGCGACCGCGACCGCCAACGATCTCCAGACGGCCTATGCCGATCGCAATCCGGATTCGCGACTCACCGCGCTGCGTCAGTTGTGGGGCGGCGCGACCGCGCGTCCGAACTATGCGCGGCTGGTGCTGACGGCGCGTGCGGCGTCCCGGTTGAACCCCAATCTCGCCAAGGCCGACGCCGATCTGCTGGTCGCTTCGATGCTGTCCGCGGGGCTCGATCGCACCGCGGCGCGCTGGCTGGGCTCGGTACCCTCCGGCAGCGACGCCTGGGCGATGATAATGCTTAGCGATCCCGACGCGTATCGCCGCCTCAGCTATTCCGACCTTGCCTCCTACACCGGTGGCGAAGGCGATTCGGCGTTAAAGCAGCGCATGCTGTTCGCAGGGTTGGCAGGCCTTGGTCGCCTCAACCAGGGCGATATCGAGCGTGCGGCACAGTCGCTTGGCGTTCGCATCGGTACGGACAACGCCTGGACCCGCGCGCTCGATCGCGCGGCGCGGGACGGCCAGGCCGGGACCGTCGTCCTGCTCGCGGCGGTCGGCATGCAGGCGGCAAGCTGGAAGGACATCCCCCCGGAAGCGCTGTACCGCATCGTCGGCGCGTTGCGCGGGGTCGGTCTCGACGGCGAGGCGCGGATGATCGCGGCCGAGGCGATCGCGCGCGCGTGAGCCACGCCAGCGATCGCGCGCTGATCGATCGGTTCTTGGAAATGATGACTGCGGAGGTCGGGGCCGCGGCGAACACGGTGGCGGCTTATCGCAGCGACCTGACGCTTGCCTCGCAGGCGCTGGAAGGCGGATTGGCCGACGCGGATGCCGACGCGCTGGCCAAGCTTGCGAGCGGGTGGTCGGCCTTGTCGCGCTCGACCGTGGGCCGAAAGTCCGCCTCGCTCCGCCGCTTCTTCGCGTTCCTCGCCGATGAAGGCCACCGCGCGGACGATCCCGGCAAGGCGCTCCCGCGGCCGGGCACGGCACGCACCTTGCCGAAAATCCTCAGCCACGCCGATGTCGACCGCCTTTTCGCCGCGATCGCCGAGCGCGCCGCCCGCGATCCGCTCGACCCCAACGATTTGCGGTTATCCGCGTTGTTCGAACTTCTTTACGGATCCGGCTTGCGCGCGACCGAACTCGTCAGCCTGCCGCGCAACGCCGTCCATCCCGACCGCCCATTCCTGATCCTGCGCGGCAAGGGCGGGCGCGAGCGGCTCGTCCCCATCTCCGACCGAGCGCGCGCCGCCGTCGCGGTCTGGCGCACCCATGTCGCGACCGACCGACTCTGGCTGTTCCCCTCGGGCAAGGGCCATCTCTCGCGTATCCGCCTGTATCAACTCGTGAAGGCGATAGCCGCCGAGGCAGACATCCCCCCCGACCGTGTCAGTCCGCACGTGCTGCGTCACGCCTTCGCCACGCATCTGCTCGCCGGCGGTGCGGATCTGCGCGCGCTGCAATCGATGCTCGGCCACGCCGATATCGCCACCACCGAGATCTACACGCACGTCGATTCGAGCCGCCTCGTGGAGCTCGTCAACACGCGTCACCCTCTGGCGGATATGCCGCCGCGTTGACGCGAGCGATCTCGCGCCGTAACCGCCGCTGATGCCAAGCTTCCTCGACTTCGAGAAACCGATCGCCGAACTTCAGGGCCGGATCGACGAACTCCGCGACACCGCCGCCGAAGGCAGCGTCGACCTTGCCGCCGACATCGCCCGCTTGCAGGCGAAGTCCGACAAGCTGCTGAAGGACACGTTCGCGCGCCTGACGCCGTGGCAGAAAACGCAAGTCGCCCGCCATCCCGAGCGTCCGCACTTCAAGGATTACGTCGCCGCGCTGTTCGACGAGTTCGTGCCGCTCGCCGGCGATCGCGCCTTCGGCGACGACCAGGCGATCATTGGCGGCTTCGCGACGTTCCGTGGGCGGAAAATCATGGTGCTCGGCCATGAAAAGGGCGACGACACCGCGAGCCGCCTCCGCCACAATTTCGGCATGGGCAAGCCCGAGGGATACCGGAAAGCGATCCGCCTGGTCGAACTCGCCAACCGATTCGGCCTGCCGATCGTGACTCTGGTCGACACTTCCGGCGCGTTCCCCGGTATCCAGGCCGAAGAGCGTGGCCAGGCGGAGGCGATCGCGCGTTCGACCGAAGCGTGCCTCAACGCCGGTGTCCCAATCGTCTCGGCGATCGTCGGCGAAGGCGGCTCGGGCGGCGCGGTCGCGCTGGCCGCAGGCAACCGCGTACTGATGTTCGAACACGCGATCTATTCGGTGATCAGCCCCGAAGGCTGCGCGTCGATCCTGTGGCGCACCGCCGACAAGGCGCCGGAAGCGGCTGAGGCGATGCGGATCACCGCGCAGGACCTGCTGGCGTTCGGCGTCATCGACGGGATCGTCACTGAGCCGCTCGGTGGCGCGCATCGTGATCGTACCGCGGCGATCGAATCACTCGGCGGCGCGTTGTCGTCCGCGCTGGGTGAACTTGCAGCGCTTGCCCCCGCCGACTTGCGCCGAGAGCGTCAGGCCAAGTTTTTGAAGATGGGGCGTCTCTGAAAGCTGTCAAACCCGAGATCGGCCAAGGTCTAAGGCGGTGTTAAAAACTACGGCGGCAAAACCAGGTTTTGCCGCCGTAGCTACGTAATCAGATTGCGCTGCTCTTATCCAGCGGTCGAGTTCAGCTTGCCGCTGATCCGGTTGAACGTGCCGCTCACGCTCGTGCCGAGGTTCGTCATCGCTGCGATGGCAGCAACGGCGATCAGCGCGGCGATCAAGCCGTATTCAATGGCGGTCGCGCCCTTGTTGTCCTTAAAAAACTTGCGGATCATCTTCATTCCGGTCTCCATCGTTTCGATTGCGTCTGTGTCACCCGGCTGCACCGGACGGACCGGATCAGCGAGTTAAGGGATACAAGTGGTTGGTTGAGAAAGGTTTAAAGCGACTGTCGTTTCTTTTGCGGCTTAGCGCGCGTTGGCGACCTTCGTATTGACGTTGCTCCACAGGCTGGTCGTCGAGGTGCCGAGTGCGGTGGCACTGGCGATCAGCGCGATCACGACCAGCGCAGCGATCAGTCCATATTCGATTGCGGTCGCCCCCCGTCTTTCGCGCATCACGCGCGGAATCGTTCGGATGACGGCAAGCGTCGCGACGGATATAGAGCTCATGGATCCGGTCTAACCGCGGGGAAATTAAGGAATGACCAACGATCCGTCCGCATCGGGACCGATGCTTGCGGCGCCGTTGCTGCTGCCCGTCGTAGCGGCCGCGCTCGTCGACCTCGAAGGCCGCGTGCTTCTGCAACAACGTCCGGAGGGCAAATCGCTCGCGGGTCTCTGGGAGTTCCCCGGCGGGAAGGTCGAGCCTGGCGAGACTCCCGAGGCGGCCCTGATCCGCGAACTGGAGGAGGAGTTGGCGATCGTCGTGCCGCATGCCTGCCTCGCACCCGCTACGTTCGCCAGCGCGTCGCTCGGCGATCGCCATTTGCTGTTGTTGCTCTACATCACGCGGAAATGGACCGGCGTGCCGCGCGCGCTCGAAGCGACCGCGTTGCGCTGGGTAAAGCCAAACGAGATGCACGCGCTGCCAATGCCGCCCGCCGATCGCCCGCTGATCGGCCTGCTCGACGCTTTGATCTGATCGTTGTGCATCGTTGGTGGTCAGGTCCGTCGTAAGGCATCCAGACGTCGCGATTATGCACCCGACACGCCCGTCCGTTGGTTGACGCGCGGGTATGTCGGCTCGTCGTCCATCTTTGGCTCGTCACCAAGGCGGGTCGGCATACTCCGTGTTCAAAAAAGCGCTTGATCCCGGACGCTTGCAGGCGCATGAATTCTTCGCTGGCTACGTCCCAAGACCGTATCCGGCCATCCGGACTGCGGCTCGCGCGCGTTATTCCCTTTTCTCGAGCGAGCCGTTTCCGTCAAACCCATCGGTTAGCGACGCGGTCCGATGTGTGCCGACAGCGTGTATCGTTCGACCATTGTGCAACTCGAAGCGGGTAGGCTGCCGAACGTCTTCCTGAGTCCTCCGCTTCGGGGTAGCTGACGTCATGGCCCGTGCGCAAAAATTGAAAGTCTATCGGACACCCGCGGGGTTCAACGACGCGTATGTGGCGGCGCCGAGCCAGAAAGCTGCCCTGGAGGCCTGGGGCAGCGACCGGGACCTGTTCGCTCGCGGTATCGCCGAGCGCGTAACGGACCCGGCCTTGACCGCCGAGCCGCTGGCGTCACCGGGCGTCGTCATCAAACATTCCCGCGGGACCACGGCGGAACAGATCCGGTCGATGCCGGACCCTGCGCCGCGGTCGGAGGAGGACGAGGGGACGGATCACGCAACCGCCTCGACACGCTCTCGAAAAACCAAGACGGAGACACCGGCACGGCCTGCGTCCAAACCGAAGCCTGCGCCGAAACCGAAACCGAAACCGAAACCGGGCAGCGCCGAACTCGAAGCGGCCGAGGACGCCCTGGCGGCGGTGAAGTCCGAGTACGACCGCAAGATGAAGGCGTTGGTCGATCGGGAAGCCGTGCTGGCACGAGAACGCCGTCACCTCGAACAGCAACAGCGCGACGACATCGGTGCGGTGGAAGCCACCGTCGAGAACGAGCGCAGGACGTATGACGATGCCATGCGCCAATGGCGAAAGTCCAAAGGCAGCAGTTAGCGTGCCCTCGTCGTGTCGACGCCAGCCTTCGCGGACGGACAATGCCTCGCATGGTTCTAGGTTACCGCGCCGCTAACCCTCATTTTGGGGAACGATCGGCCCGTGGCATGGCTTTTAGGGCCATCTGCACCTCTATTCCGACTGGATCGATGATGAGCACGAACCTGGTATCCGCGGTTTTCGACACGCACGCCGACGCGGAGCGCGCCGTCTCCGACCTTCGTAGCGCAGGCGTGAACGACGCCGCGATTTCGATCGTCGCGCAGCACGAGGGCAAGACCATGACGACCGATGGCACTGGCAACGATACGCAGGAATTCGTCGGCAAGGTCGCCGCGGGCGCGGGTATCGGCACGCTGCTCGGCATCGCAGCGCTTGCGATCCCTGGTGTCGGCCCCCTCGTCGCAGCCGGAGCGATCGCGTCCGCCGCGATCCCCGGGGCCGCGATCACCGGCGCCGCGCTTGGTGGCGCGGTGGGGGGCCTGGAAAAGGTCATGACCGATCACGGCGTAAGCCGGGTCGACGCGAGCTATTACGAAGGGCGGATCAACGAAGGCGGCGTCTTCCTCTCGGTCGATACCAATGCGGCGGGTATCACCGCGGAAGACGCGGCAGACATACTCTACCGCGCGGGCGGCCATAGTTCGACGCGCACCAAGGTCGCGGTGGCGTAACCGTCGGAACTTCCGAGATGATGAAAGGTGGGCGCTCTGTCTGTAGAGCGCTCATCGTTTTGGTCCTGCTCCCATCGCAGCAAGCCGGTATTTGTATCTGATTTCCGCGAACCGAGCCGGATGACGGCGCATTCACTGGAGGCCCGACCGGGAATCGAACCCGGGTGCGAGGATTTGCAGTCTTGGTACTTAGCGTTCCCATACATTCCGAGGGGTTCCCAAGCCATTTGACAGACGTGCTTTTCATGGCTTGTCTTAGCTTGGGACATTCCCTGAACCCCCGTGTAATTCCGGGCACGATTACACAGGAATTACGCCAAGCTGCGGGCGCGTGCACTAGCCCAACCGACTGGTCTAAACCCCGTACCGCTTGTTGCCGCCGCTAGTGATGCAATACCGTCCACCACGCGGTCCGACGCAGATGTTGCGGCCAGAGCATGGGCAGGATCCGCCGCCATAGTTGTAACGGGGCGCACTTCGAGCTCGGCCCTTTCGCCGTGTCGAACGATGCGGCGAACTGGACCAGAACGAAGATCGGCGACTAGGCCGGCTAATGCGCTCCCCGTTCGTATGGACGCTACGGTTCACAGCACGGGTCTGTCGCAAGCTTGGAGCGGTTGGCGTCCGCGGTGCTTTGCTCGCTGACATAACGCGAGGCTACCCAGCAGCTTCGTGGCGTATGGCGGATCAGCGACCAATGGTCCCGGCGCCGCTATACGGACACGTCGGTACCGGCAGGGATTCGGGCAACGATTCATCCGATTGCGGTTCAGAGGTGTGCGCTCGACACTGGTATAGCCGAGCTGAACGCGGCACTCGCCGATCGGGGGCTTACCGCTTGGTGTTCAGCGTGCCAGCGCTAGTCATCCGATACGTATCGCGGGTCTGTTGAGCACCGTCTGCCGTGATCCCGTCGTACTGGCGCCAAGCAGCAGCAGTGTTGCATACCCGCGTGGCCATGAAGGAGCCTGTTGCGTTCATCGACCGGCAAATCTTCTTCTCCTTCTCCGGCTTTGCAACGCTTTTGGCGGGTTGATCCGAGTTTTGAGCGCCCACGGCGACTGGGCTGATAACCAATGCAACTGCGATCAAGATTTTCATCGTGGGTCTCCATGCCTGTACCAGGCCCACTAGGGGCGATTGCTCGTCCGGATGGATTTAGTGTGGCACGCCTGTCGTCGTCATTCGATACACGTCTCGGGTCTGTTGCGCGCCGTCGGCAGTAATGCCATCGAATTTGCGCCAGGCTGCGGCGGTGTTGCATACGCGCGTCGCCATAAAGGAGCCCGTCGGCGTCAACGACCGGCATATCTTCTTATCTTTGGCTGGCGTGTCGGTCGCCTTGGCCGGGCCTTGCGAAGTTTGGGCGTTTACCCCAGTGGGCGCGAGGATCAGCGCAACTGCTGCTAGAAATTTCATTCTTCGACTCCTGCCTCTTGCTAAAAACTATACGATTAATCTTTGTACGCAAGTACGTCATGACGGCTGACGTTCTCCGCTATTGTCGCGTCTGTTCGGATGTGGCCGCACTCTTGAACACGCGTCCATCCTCTTTTGGGACAGGTGCGAGGAAGCAATCCTCGCCCTACAGCGTGCGGGACTATAGGCGGTGAGCATCTGCTGGTTAGGAGCGTTACATGCTTGAGTTCCTGGCGATCGTTCCCGCAGTGGCAGCGATGTCGATCGGCACGCGCTCAGTGCTTAAATCTCGTTCACGTCGACAAAGGTCAGAACGCCGCCAGCAGCGTCATAAGCGAGAAGCTGGGCTTTGGTGGGCAACGATGTGGCTGTCGAAGGACAAGCGTCAGAAAAAACTAACCTACCGACAGGACTGAAGACCTACGTGCCCAACGCAATGAAGATACTCTGTTCGCTTATTTGCCACCGTCGAATGAAGGGGAAGGTCTGGCACGATACATCAGATTGGCGATCCGAATGCGCCAGATGTGGGATCCCGATGATACGGGATCACCGAACTAGTAAATGGCGTGCGTTTCGGCCCGGCGACGCTTCGCCCAACCGTAAGGACGCGTCTCCTTCGGGCACAGGGCGGAAGTGACATCGCCGGGAGTTGTGACGATGAAAGGGTTCAACAGTCGGCCAGCCGCAATGTTATTGGCGCATATCTCCCCACGCTGAGTGCCGCGGTGCCGGCCGCTATGTCACGACAGGCGCAAGAAGTTTCGTAGGACGCGCGTCGGGGCGCCGGGCGTCTTTCAGCAACTCAACGAGCCCTTGGCCTTCAAAGGTAAATGGCGGAACGCGCCGATCCGGCATAGATACCCGCACCCCATTCAACGCGCCGGCCCGAAGCGTCTGTAGACCAGCTACCAGCGCCGCCAGCGTGCCTTCACCGATTATGACAGACTCGTCGCCACGACGTTCGACGGCGACCGCGTTCTCGTTCCACAGTGGCATACGTTAGCTTTCCCCGCCCTGATTCTCTAACTTGCTCGAAGCGTAATCGAAACGGGGCCGGTATGGTTTTAATTCGTGTTGATCTGCCGCACGATGATACTGTGCCGGTAGCTCGCGGTAGAGCGTCGAGCAAACCACGACAGGTATAATATTGTGCAGTTATACTGGACCGACTTCACGGTACCCGGGTCGGGCTTGCGGTGTCAGGGACAGGAGGGCTTGCCGCATGGCTTTCACGGCGTCCCGTTTGCCCGCGCTGGTAGATCGAGCCTCGTTGACCCTGCCCAACTCCCCTACCGTCAGCGGACGCCCAAGCTGCCGTTCGTAATGCGAGATGAACCTGCTGGGTTTCATCTTACGATCATAGGTCAGGTCGTCGGCATCACCTAATGTTAGAACCTGCTGTCTTACGTTCCACAGCAGCGTTACTGCTTCGTTTCATCCGTCGCGACTGCACCCATCGTCATTGCCAGCAGCGATGCCCCCCGTTGTTCGTGATCGAGTTTTAGCAGCCGGACCCAGTGCGCTATGTGCTTCCCGGCCGCCTCGATGCCTTTGCGCTGGAGCTGCGGCGTCGTCAGGTTCGTATCGTTTTGGATGACCGACGCGATCGAAAGCGCGAAGAAGTCGATGATGTCGTCGGCGACCAGCTCTTGGTCGGCCGAGTTTGCCGCCAGGTACTGCATGACGATGGGCATCATCTCCTGGAACAGGTCGATCTTGGCCTGGTCATCTACCTTCATGATGTCCGCGGGCATGCTGGCGTCCTCCGTTTGTGACATGTATTGCGCGGGGCCGGGCAGCGAAAGGCGTGTCCGATTGGTCTCGCCAGTATCGGAGTCGTCATGAACCCCCCTCGAGAATGGTTTCAGCCCAAGATCATAGGCATTGGATGGACACCGCGAACCTGGGAGGGCTGGGCGATCCTTGGCGCCGTGATCGCGATCGGCGCGCTTGTCGGTCGAGTGAACTTCTAATGTGTAATCGAGCAAGGTTCGCCGGCGAGCCGGAGACCATCACCGAACGCTTCGGTGCAGACTGGCTTGCCGATAAGCCCATGGACAACCGGTTCGACCCGAAGGAATTGCGCCCGTTCGGTCGGGCGTACGTCGTGCGGAACGAAGGTGAGCGCCGCGGGCTCGACGTGATGGAGTGGGACGTCTTGGCGGGGCAGGCCAAGCAGGCTGGTCGCAAAGTTGCACAGACCAACGTCCGGACACTTCATCTCCCACAATGGCGCTCGCTCGTCACCGAGCCAGCGAACCGCTGCCTCATCCCGCTTACGGAATTTTGCGAGTGGGCGCGCGAGCCCACCGACCTTGGCGACGGCAAGAAGCCGATCAAGGGGGAGATGTGGTTCGGTGTGACCGACCAGCCCGTGTTCACGATCGCCGGCTTCTGGCGACAGGTCGGTGACCGGCGCTACTTCGCGATGGTCACGTGCGATGCGAACGAACTGGTGGCACCGATCCACCCCAAGGCGATGATCACAATCCTGCGGCCGGACGATCACGATCGGTGGTTGAACGGTAGTTATGACGACGTGCTGGCGTTGCAGCGACCTTACCCGGCGGATCTAATGACGGTGCGGGGGCCGGTATTCCCGACGCGCACGGTGACGCCTCGGCTGATCTAAGCACGGTCCCCTTGGTCCCGCTCAGGTTTTGGCCAGACCAGGTTGGGCCGGATCGACCTCCACCTTCGTGTCGCTGGGTTCGAAGCGGATCGTCCAACGGGGATACCCTTCCGGCGAAACTTCAATGTCAGGCAGGCCGATCGGATCGGTACCTGTTTCGACCCAGCCAGCGCCGTGGCACCGGTCGCATGCCATTCGCCTGCACCGGAAACTGACGAGATCGATCTCAGTATTCCACTGCCCGCGGCCCTTGCAGACCGGGCACATGGCATCCAGGCTGCCATTACGCGGTTGAAGGGGCACGACGTCGAACGCGTGGGGGCTGTTTGGTCCGTCGCAGTGAACGATATTGCTGGCGTGGGGCATACGATCTCAATTTTAAGTTTCGTACTCTAACGCCGGGTTTCGTCGTGCAGATCCCGTTACGCTGTCATCTCCCTCCGGAAAATTCGTCTCATCTACCGCTGTCTGAATGTTGTTCACCTTCCGCCCAGGGTGTCAGCGCCAGCCGCTGCCGAAACTCATCAAGGCATTGGGCGCGACGCGTCGGCTCCTCATCGTGCAGGTAGCGCCGCATGTCGGCCTCAAGTCGGGCTGCAGCGGCAAAGCTCCCGTCTTTGGTCGGCGTCATCATTCCCCGAATCGCCGCGATGTCTTCCTTCAACTGCTCCTGCTCACCGTGGGTGAATGCATCGCTGTCCACGATCAGCTTGGCCGACATGATCGCCGTCATCATGGGGAAGGCGAAACCTGGACCGAAGTGCATGAGGAAGAGCGCTACCGCCCTACCGGTCTTCGTCACGGGGTAGATGTCGCCGTAGCCCGTGGTTGTCGCTGTGGTGAATGCCCACCAGAATGAGTCGACCGCGTCATATTTACCCTCGGCAATCTCGAAAATGATCGCTGATGTAGTGACGGTGACGAAGTAGATTACCGCGACGAGGAGAAACGATCGGCCCATTAGCGATGCGAGTTTCTTCATAGCCCACCCTCGTTGGCGCCCGCCCCCGGACAACTGCGATGAAGCGTATCGCTGTTCGCGTCATTGATCTACCACTGTCGTGAACGGGCGCATGAAGGGAATGCGACTACGCTCGAACTGTCGGCACCTCAGAGATGTCGGTCGTCCATGCTGGTGACCGCATCTCCGACCGCATCTTCCACTCTCGCTTGAACCCCTGCGACGCCGTCACCGCAGTCCACGTGCCGAACCTGCCGTTGATGGTGTCGAGTGCCCCCATTAGTCGGTCCCGCTTGGCTGTATCCTCCTCGAACAGCGTGCGCGGCCGCTCGTTCTCGGGAAGCAGATCGTCGAGCATGATGCCCGCCTTTGTGTAGGCGTAGCCATCGCGCCACACCCTATCAGCGCCGCGCCTGGCCGCCGCGATGAGTTCGAGGCTGTCGTTCGTCATCGGGTGCAGCGTGACCATACGCGATGCCCCATACTGGGGCCGGTCGGGCTTGTGCTTGTTCGTGTGGAAGAACACGGTCAGCCGGGCCGCGACGAGCCCGTGCGATCGCAGTTTCTCGCCAGCTCGCAGCGCGTATTGCGACAGCGCGCCCATCATCCGCTCAAAGTCGCAGATCGGCGTCCCGAACGATCGGGTGACCGCCATGCCCTTCCGCCGCGGCTCGACCGATTCAACGGCGTTAGACGGGACACCGCGCAGCTCGGCCACTAGGCGTTCGAGGACGACGGTCCCGACGGCGCGGGCCTGCTTCATAGGCATCTCACGCAGCGCGCCGGCGGTATGAATACCAAGATCGGTCAGCTTGCGTGCGGTGGCGCTGCCAACGCCCCACACGTCACCGACCGCGAAGGCGTGCATCACATCGCGGCGCACATCGTCGTCGCGAAGATCGGCCACGCCTTCGAACTGGGGGTCCTTTTTGGCAGCGGCGTTCGCCAGCTTCGCCAGCGTTTTGGTTTCTGCGATGCCGACGCAGGTGGAGATCGTCGTCCAAAGCTGGACTTGAGCACGCATCGCATTGGCGTGGGCAACGAGATCCCGGCCCTCAAATCCCGCCAAGTCCAAGAATGTCTCGTCGATCGAGTATATTTCGAAGTCGCGGGCGAAGGACTCGCAGGCGGCTATTACCCTGCGCTGCATGTCACCGTAGAGGGCGTAGTTTGACGAGCGAACTTGGATGCCATGCTGCCGAACCTTGTCGCGCAGGTGGTGGATCGGATCGCCCATTTTGATCCCAAGTGCCTTCGCCTCAGCCGACCGGGCGATCGCACATCCGTCGTTGTTCGACAGGACGATGACCGGCACGCCGACCAGGCTGGCATCGAAGGCGCGCTCGCAGGAGACGTAATAGTTGTTGCAGTCGATCAGGGCGATCGGCGTGCTCATGCCATCTTGCGCGCGACGCCGACGACCGTGCCCCATATCTCGACATGCTCATCGACCAGTATGTCCGCGAACCCTTCGGCCTCGGGAACGAGCCAGTGACGGCCGTCGACGTAGCGCAGACGCTTCAGGGTCCGGTCGCCATGCACCAGCGCCACGACAATCGCGCCGGCCTTGGGCTTCTTGGCTCGGTTCACGACGATGAGATCACCGTCGTTGATTCCTGCACCGGACATGGACCGGCCATCGACGCGCATGATATAGCTCGCAGCCGGATGCTCGACGAGCCACGCGCCCAGGTCGATCGGTTCCTGCATGTCGTCCTGCGCAGGCGACGGAAACCCGGCTTGCGTATGGACGAGGAAGAAAGGCACCTCGCACGGCACCAGTTCGAACGGGACGTCGTGGAGCCGCAGCACCTCATCGCGACGGTTCAGCGGGACGACGACGGGTCGGCCTGAGTTGGTCGAGCGCATGATCTATAGGATCGCGGCGAAGAGGAGTTGGTCGTGCTGCGCAGCCAGAACCGATCGCGCCTCCTGGGCAGCGCCGACCGCCTGCCGGTACTCCGCAGTTCCGAACCGTTCGGCCTCGTCGAAGCTGAATTGCACCGCATCAACCGGTGGATAGACGTTGTCGTATATCACGCGGGCAGCCGCTCTCAGCCGCAGATCGTGCTGCATTTCGTTGCTCCGTCAGTATCGAATCGCCGGTCGTGGCCTGTCCCTAGCTAGGCGCGATCCCCGCTGATTCGCAAGAACATTGCAAGAACGTCAATGTGATGCGATTGGCGGCCCAACGATTCGAGGGACGCGAGAATGACCAAGCACGATGACGACCAGCAGGAGCCGAAGCCAGTGTTTGGCCAGTGGCTTATGGCGCAGAAAGACCGAAGCGATCTCGTTGGCCAATTGGCGGCCGGCGCTGTCGTTGATCGGCGCTTTCCCCGCGACGGCGATCCGGAGACCGTGCGCAAACATCTCAGCGCCATGCAGGCTGAGGGCGACATGTTTGCGGCAGTCGATGATGCCGAATCCGACTGGCTGTCCGCTTGATGCAGGACGCATGGCAGCAGGCTTTCGCGCTGATGGCTGTTCATGGGCAACGCGCTGGCTAACGGATCCGCGCCCGGCAAGTCAGCTTGTGCGTTGAACGTGCCAGACCAAAGGAGATCTCGATGACCGAACGCGACACACCCGAACCCGTCGACAACGTCAGCATCAAGTCCGGCGATGCGGATCGAACCGCGGATGGCTTCGGCAAGGGCAAAGGCTACTCCGGCGACGAATACGACAGCTCCGACCATGCACCGGAACGCCACCTGCAGAACCGTGATGGCGCTCACAGCGCGGGTGCCGACGAGCCTGCCGACGGTCGCGACATCCCGCCGGAAGCAGGCAAGCGCGCCTACATCGATAACAAAACTGGCGAGGTCCACGGCAGCGGGTCGGGTGCTGGCGGTGGCAACCCCGGTGAGGACATCGACCTCGACACGTCGCGAAGCGGCCCCGAGAAATGACATACAGAAGGGGCGAAAGCCGATTGCACGAGACGACTTCGTGGTCAGCGCGTTGATCCATCGAACCAACAGGAGAGCAGTATGCCAGACGTAGATCCCAGCAATTCCTACGGAACACCTGAGGGGCCGGAACTCAATACGCGCAACGTTCCAACCGCTCCACCGCAGGAGCGGACCATGACTGACGGCAAGCAGACCGACCCAAGCGAAGCTGACTTCAATGAAACTGCAAAAAGGAGCGCCGAGGCCGGCATCGCGGACGAAAGCGCGGCGTACGAACAGGCGATCGAAGGCGACGATGACGAGGTTGCCGAGGGCAAATGGAAGTCTACCGACGACGGCAGTGGCACGAGCGAGACCGACTGACCGATCATGCAGTGTCGCGGTAAGCGGAACAGGACCTTGCCTGCCGCGACAGGGATCGCCCACTTCGACACCGCTGGCCCGATAGCGCCGAACTTCTATCGTTCCCGATATTGAGGGTTAGCGGCGTGGTAACCTTGAACGCGATGTCGCGGCGGAATCGAACAGATACACTTGCGAAGGATCCGCTAGGCTTCGTCGTTTGAGATCGGCTTGCTTGCCGCTATCTGCACCGGCTTGCCGATCACAGGGCGGCCGGTCGGCCACCGCCGAGCAATGCACCGCTCCTTGGCGACCCGCGCGATCGTGACCGCATCGCCCTGATTGCCGCCCAAGACGTGATAGGCTTTCGCGTCTTCGCCGGCGTAGAAGCCGACATGACCGCCACCGGGCCGCTCGAATACCAGCACTGCGCCAGGAGCGAGGCGTTCAGGTCGAAGCGCTTTACCCCATGTTGCCCATGATGTCGCGCGGACGGCTATCGTAGCCGGTTCGATACCGTCTTCTTGCAGGCAGTACGCGACGAACACGCCACACCAAGGGACGCTATCTGCGTTGTAAATCATACCCAGCACCTTCGTACCGAGCCGCTTCGCCCAGCCGAGGATCGTCGGGCTGTTTGCCGATCCTGCCGCTTCCTTGGTTCCCAGTTTCGCCCGCGCCGCTCTCAGCCACTTCGGCTCGTTCGCCACTATGATCTCGCCTTACTTTGTCACCGGTCGGAGTGTCAGCAACCGCTCTGCCACCTCTGCGGTGGGGTTGCTGACGAGGTGTTCCAGCCTACTGGTAGCCGCCGTTTTCTTCGCGCTCTTTGGCAGCGTCCTCCTGCACCTTTTCCATCTCCTCAGCCTCTTCGGCCGGGGTCGCGTCGTCGGTTTTTGGTTCGTCGATCATGATCATCTCCTCGCTCTTCCAACGCGCAGCGCAGCTTTCGGGTGCAGCGGTTCGTTACCCCGTGATGCGTTCGTAATGTCGGACGCGATACTGGAGAAGACAATGCGATTCGTTCAGATCGAGACAGTGCCTGCAGGCAATGCGCTGGTGGACATCGACAAGCTGACCCACGCGGTACCCGAAGGGGAGGGGTCTCGCTTGTTCCTAGGGGCACAGCATATCGACGTGCCGCATTCGCTATCCGAACTTGAGAACATCCTGGCCGGCCGCGAGCGGACCGACGACGGCGAGAGCAGCACGGCGGGCTTCGGCATCCGATAGGACTGATAAGGTTATAAGCGCCCCGCGTGTCCGGTGACTGAAGCAGGCGGGGCGCTGAGGATGGCATGGCCCCGTGCCTATCTTCAAGGCACGGCGCGCCTTACGGCGACCGCGGAACGGCCGGAGGCGCTCAGTTGGCGCTAGGGTAAAACCCGGAGTGCCTTCGCAAATACTAGCGGCTACAATGCGTTCGTCGCGGCGAGCATCATTTTCGTGCTCGTCACACGCGCTCGTCGCGACATTGCTTCAAACTGGGACTTACGAAGGATTGCTTACCGTATAGGGAAGTGACAGTATCGTGACATCGCAGCGGATTGAGCATTCCCAAGACGCCTCTCCGCTGCGATGCCCCGTTTTCATTGGACCGCCGTAAACTGGGCCGACCAACCGGCGCGTCGATCGCTGACATGGACGGGCTACAGCTCCTGCCCGATGATCTTGTCTTTTAAGCCCTTTTGGTAGGCGTATTTGACGTAGCCTTCGGCGTTCGTCTTCGACCGCTCGACGTGCCGGCGATCCCGAAAGCCGCAGAGCGCCGCAAGACGATCACGATCCTAACGGACGAGCAGAGCCAGGCATTGATGCAGGGCCCGATCGGGGATCAGGACCTCCGTGTGCGGTTGTTTGTGGCTTTCAGGCTGAACGCTGCGATGCGCCACCGCGAGATACTATCCGTGCGATACGACCAGATCGACTTTGCAAATCGTCGCATATTCATTCCCGAGGCGAAGGCCGCGCGAGCAGCCTATCCCGGCGGCCCTCGCGGACGCGCTGCAACGCCAACGCCGAATGGAAAACGATCAGGACGGGTGGGTATTTCCGACGCTGAAAAGCAGGCGAAACACGGGCATCGGACGAACATGGCGCGGCCGTTCCTTCGGTCGGTGATTCGCGCGCAGCTCGACCCCGACAAGGTAACGCCCCACACGATGCGCCACACGGCGATAACGCGGCTGGTGAAAGCTGGCGTCGACCTGCCGACGATCCAGCGTATCAGCGGGCATAAGACGCTGGCGATGGTCCTGCGCTACACGCACGTCCACGGGCTGCATATCGATGCGGCAATCGACGCACTCAGTCGGCCTATTCCGAACGCAGTTACACAGGAACTACACACGCCCCTTGAGGGGAGGGCAGGTAAGGGGGGGGTAAGATTGTCTCACTAAAGCGCCGTAAATCAGCAGCTTAGTCACTGGAGGCCCGACCGGGAATCGAACCCGGGTGCGAGGATTTGCAGTCCTCTACGTCACCACTCCGCCATCGGGCCCCGATTGCGTGAAGGCGGCGCAAATGCTTCGTTTTTCCACTGCGGTCAACCGGCAGTTGCGGTCCGCAGCGGAATAATCCGCCGGGGCAGCGGCGTCGCGTTGTCGCAGACGGTGTTCATCCGGCGTTAGCGCGATGGCCGCAATATCGTGCCACGCGCTTGGACCCGTATCGTGACTCGCGCATGAAAGCGTCTTTGCTTAAGGTTAAATGCAACGACGCGAATAGCTTTGGGGGCGGGCGCTTGAGGACGGACAGGATTGCGGGCGGCACGAATACGACGGGCGTGGATGATGAGGTGTTTGCGATGCCGCCCGGCATGGCGATCCGGTATGACCGGCCCGCCGCCGCGCTCGCCGACTATATCACCGGCTATCACGTCTATCGAACCGACACGGGTAGCGAAGCGGGGCAGGTGGACTGGTTCCTGCCGGCGACCGCCAACGTGCGGATCGCGATCGATGCCGGGCCGATCGCGGTCTCGATCGGTCGGCGGACCTACGACCCGCTGCCTGCGGCCAGTCTGTTCGGGCCGACCAACCAGGCGTTGAAGGCAGTGACGCATGGCGGCGTGATGATCGGCTTCGGGATCAGCGCGCTGGGATGGGCGCGATTGTTTCGGCGATCGGCCGGCGATTTGCGCAACCGCATCGTGCCGCTGGAAGACATGCTCGGCAAGGCCTTCACACGCGACCTGGTGGCTGCCTTGCAGGGCGCCCCGGATGATGCCGCCGTCGCGCCCATCCTAGATTCGATGTTGCTCGCGCGGCTTGGGGCGCCGCATGCCGATGCGCCGCAAATCCGGCAGTTGATGGAGATACTCGCGACCGACGGCCCTACCGACATCGCGTCCGCCGCCGCACAACTCGACATCCCGACGCACGCGCTGCGCCGCCTGTCGGTGCGCCATTTCGGGTTCCCGCCCAAGATGCTCCTCTTGCGCGCACGGTTCCTGCGGTCGTTCGTCCGGCTGATGATGGCCGGCGGCGAGGCGGATTATACGACGATCGACCGCTCGTATTTCGATGCCTCACATTTCCTGCGCGATTCGGCGACCTTCCTGGGAATGACCCCGCGACGGTTCATGGCGCTGACCAAGCCGTTCCTGAAGGCAAGCCTCAAGGCGCGGAACGCAGTGCTGGGATCGCCGACGCAGGTGCTGCACGACATCGAAAAGGCGCCGGCTCGCGATGCGCTGCCGCGCGACTCGAGCCGCGCGACGCAACAGCGGGTCATTTCGCGGGACGGTTCCGCGATCGGGTGCTAAGGACGGGCGCAGAGGTGTTGCCGGGATTTCTCGTGCGCCCTCGACGCCCCGTTCGCGGCATCTCGGTGTCACACGGGCGGGCGGGGCGTCTCCCAGTTCCCGGGTTGGTGCCCCCACATCGATGACAGAGCCGCAGTGATCGTGGCGAAATCCGATCAACCGATGCTTGGCGTCGCCGTGCCCACGCGATAACAGACGCACCATATCCGGCCGCGCGATATCGGAGCGATCCGAAACAAGTGTATTGCGTGGCTAAAACAGTTGTGCGACAGGATGCGCCATGACGACGACGACTCTCGATACTCCCTCGCTCGCAGCCGAGACCCATGACATCGGCGGGTCCAACCCGTCTGCCGCGGCGGCGATGTCCTCCGCTCCCGTAACGTTCGACGCAATGCGGCATACGATGGTGGCGAGCCAGTTGCGCACCAACGCGGTCAACGACCAGCGTGTCGTCGCGGCGATGGCACGCGTGCCACGCGAGGCATTCATGCCCGCCGACGTTCGTGCGCTCGCCTACCGCGACGCGACGATCCCACTGGGACGCGGGCGTTACGCCAACCTGCCGATGGCGACCGGCCGTTTGCTCACCGAAGCCTATCTGACCGCGACCGACCGCGTCCTGCTGATCGGTGCTGCGACCGGCTACACCGCCGCAGTGCTGGCCGAGATCGTCGGCTCGGTCGTCGCGGTCGAGAGCGATCCTGCCTTGCTGGCGATCGCCCGCGAGGCACTCGCCGGAACCGGCAACGTCGAACTCGTCGAGGCACCGATGCAGGACGGCCACTCTGCCGGCGCGCCTTATGACGTGCTGATCGTCGACGGGGCGATCGAGACCGTGCCCGACGCGTTGATCGCGCAGGTCAAGTCGGGTGGTCGTGTCACGGCAGGGATCGCCGAGCGCGGACTGACCCGGCTCGCATCGGGCCGCAAGACCGATGGCGGGTTCGCGCTCTCGGCGTTCGTCGATGTCGAATGCGTGAGCCTGCCCGGCTTCGACGCCCCCAAACCCTTCCGGTTCTGAGCAGAAAACCATGGCCCGCGCCGCACTTCTCCGCAGTCTGCTCCTGAGTGTTGCGCTGACGTATAGCGCTGCACCACTCCACGCGGAGACGCTGCGAGAGGCGCTGGTCAAGGCGTACAACACCAACCCGACGATCACGGCCCAGCGGGCTACCCTGCGCGCCACCGACGAGAATGTGCCGATCGCCCGCGCGTCGGGCCTGCCATCGGCAAACGCGACCGGCGATCTCACCGAATTCCTTGTCACCGGACAGAACAGCTTCGTCGCGCCGCCTCGCCAGGCGGTGGCGCGGGCGAACGTGTCGGTGCCGCTGTACCAGGGCGGACAGGTCCGCAATTCGGTTGCCGCGGCGAAGACCCGCGTCGAGGCAGGCCGTGCGACGCTTCGTAGTACCGAAGCCGATTTGTTCACCAACGTCGTCGCAGCGTACATGGACGTGATCCGCGACGAGGCGATCGTTGGCCTGAACACGCAGAACGTCCGCGTGCTCGACGTCAACCTCCAGGCCAGCCGCGATCGCTTCCAGGTCGGCGACCTGACGCGCACAGACGTGGCGCAGTCCGAGGCGCGGCTCGCACTGGCGCGCGCACAACTCCAGTCCGCGCAAGCCAATCTGATATCCAGCCGCGAAAGCTATATCCAGTTCGTCGGAACACCGCCCGGCACGCTAGATACACCGCCGACGTTGCCGCATTTGCCCGACAGCCCCGCCTCCGCCGTGACCGTCGCGATCGACAACAACCCGGTGCTGATCGCTGCCGCCAAGGAGCGGGACGCGACCCGCTATGACGTCGGCGTCGCGCGCGCGAGCCGGCTCCCGCAGATCAGCGCAGTGGGTGGCGCGAGCTACACCAATTATCTTGGTTCGATCGCATCGGTGCCAAGTGGCGTCAACACGATCCCCAACGCCAACAAGGCGGTGCAGGCCGGGCTGTCGCTGACGTTGCCGTTGTTCCAGGGCGGGCGCCCCGCAGCACAGGTTCGCCAAGCCGAGGCGTACCAATCGCGCGCGATCGAGAACGTCACCGCAACCGAGCGCAACGTCATCGCTCAGGCGCGTTCCGCCTTTGCCATCTGGCGATCGTCGGAGCAGGTGATCCAGTCGTCGGAAACCGCGGTCAACGCCAACAAGCTGAGCCTCGAAGGCGTCCGCGCCGAGAACAGCGTCGGCACGCGCACGATCCTCGACATCCTCAACGCCGAGCAGGAATTGCTCAACAGCCAGGTGACGCTCGTCACCGCGCGGCGCGACGCGTATGTCGCGGGCTTCGCATTGCTGGCCGCGATGGGCCAGGCCGAGGCGCGCGACCTTGGGCTCGACGGCGGCGTGCTCTACGATCCGGTCGCGAACTACAACCGCGTCCGCCACAAGATCTGGGATTTCGGCGGCGACGGCGAGCCCGTGCCGGTCGCCACCCGCACCGCGCAGACGCCCGCGCAGAACGCCACGGTTCAGGCGCAGTACGACCCGTTGCTCGATACGCCGGTTGACAGGAACCCCGCCTTGACGACAGGTAAGGACGCGCCGAGCCGCCAATAGGGGCGCGCGGGGCAACGGGGTTTGGGATGGTCCGGATGGGGGATGTCAGCGGCGAGCCGTCGATGGAGGAAATCCTCTCGTCGATCAAACGCATCATCGCGGAAGAGGGCGATACGCCCGGCCGTTCGCGTCGGCCTTCGCGCGCGACGTCCGCGCCGGTCGATCTCGATCCGGCCTATTTCGACGACGACCACGACGACGAGATCCTCGAACTGAGCGACCCCATGCCCGATCGCACGCCGCGCCCGCCCAAGTCCCCGGTGCTCAATGCCGTCGATACGCCGCCCGAACCACGCCACGCCGCGCCGCAAATGACCCCCCAGATGACATCGCCCAAGCCTGCGCCGAGTGCCAAGCCGCAGCCGGCCACCGATGCCGCAGCCGAGCCGATCGTCTCGCGCCACACCGCCGCTGCAACGCGCGCGCCGCTCGAGGCGTTGACGCGGATGATGGTAAAACCCGAGACAGGCAATGACGGCACGCTGGAGGGCCTGGTGCGCGAAATGCTTCGCCCGATGCTGCGCGAGTGGATCGACGCCAACCTTCCCAACATGGTCGAGGACATGGTCTCGCGCGAGATCGCGAAGATCATGAACCAGCAGCCCTAGGCTCTCAAGACACGGGCGCGGATGCGAGGCTGGTTTCCTCGCGTCGCGCTCGCTAAGGCTCGACGCATGAGCGAGCTTCCCAAAACCTTCGACCCGGCCTCCATCGAATCGCGCTGGTACGCGCATTGGGAGGCGAGCGGCCAGTTCCGCCCCGACCGTCCGAACGCCGAGCCGTGGACGATCGTCAACCCGCCGCCCAACGTCACGGGCTCGCTGCACATCGGGCACGCGCTCGACAACACGCTGCAGGATATCCTCACCCGTCATGCGCGCCTGAAGGGCAAGGATGCGTTGTGGGTGGTCGGCACCGATCACGCCGGCATCGCGACGCAGATGGTAGTTGAGCGCCAGATGGGCGCGCTTAATCCCCCGCAGAAGCGCACCGACCTGACGCGCGAGGAATTCGTCGCGAAGGTCTGGGCGTGGAAGGAAGAGAGCGGCGGCGAGATCACGCAGCAGCTCCGCCGGCTCGGCTGCTCGATGGACTGGGCGAACGAGCGCTTCACGATGGACGAGGGCTTTTCGAAGGCCGTCCTGAAAGTGTTCGTCGACCTCCACAAGCAGGGCCTGCTCTACCGCGACAAGCGCCTGGTAAACTGGGATCCGGGCCTCGGCACCGCGATCAGCGACCTCGAGGTCGAGACGCGCGAGATCAAGGGCAGCTTCTGGCACCTGCGCTATCCGCTCGAGGACGGCGCCCTTGGACAAGAGGGGGGCTTCATCGAGGTCGCGACCACGCGGCCCGAGACGATGCTCGCCGACATGGCGGTGGCGGTGAACGCCTCCGACGAACGCTACACCGCGCTGATCGGCAAGCAGGTGAAGCTGCCGATCACCGGACGCCTGATCCCGATCATCGCCGACGACCATGCCGATCCGGAGCTGGGCTCGGGCGCGGTGAAAATCACGCCGGGACACGACTTCAACGATTTCGAGGTCGGCAAGCGGGCAGGGATGGCTGCCGGGTCGATGCTCAACATGCTTGATGCGAAGGCGCGCGTCGTCCAGGTGTCCGACGGGCTGATCCCCGCCGAGTTGCTCGGGCTGACGACCGCGGAGGCGCGGAAGGCCGTCGTCGCGCGGCTGAAGGACGAAGGCTTCCTCATCGCGCACGTCGACAAGGACGGCGAAGAGCACGACGCCGAGCCGCGCACGATCCAGACGCCGTATGGCGATCGCTCGGGCGTGGTGATCGAGCCGTGGCTGACCGACCAATGGTATGTCGACGCGAAGACGCTCGCCCAGCCCGCGATCGAGGCGGTCCAGACCGGCGCGATCGATATCGTCCCCAAGACCTGGGAGAAGACGTTCTTCAACTGGATGGACAACATCCAGCCTTGGTGCGTGTCGCGGCAGCTTTGGTGGGGACACCAGATTCCGGCGTGGTTCGGTCCGGACGGTACGCCGTACGTGGCCGAGACCGAGGCCGAAGCGCAGGCTCTTGCGGGTGAGGGCGTGACGCTAACGCGCGACCCCGACGTGCTCGATACTTGGTTCTCCTCGGCCCTCTGGCCCTTCGCCACACTCGGCTGGCCCGAGGCGGGTGCCGTTCCCTCTCCCCTCCGGGGAGAGGGCCAGGGTGAGGGGCAGCCAAGCAGCGCAGCGCCCGGTACGACCCCTCACCCCGACCCTCTCCCCGCAGGGGAGAGGGAGCAGAAGCAGCTTGGCGGCCGCTACCCGAACGACGTGCTCATTTCCGGCTTCGACATCCTGTTCTTCTGGAACGCGCGGATGATGATGCAGGGGCTGCACTTCATGAAGGACGTGCCGTTCCGCACGCTCTACCTGCACGGTCTCGTCCGCGCGGCGGACGGCGCGAAGATGTCGAAGTCGAAGGGCAACGTCGTCAACCCGCTCGGGCTGATCGACACCTACGGCGCCGACGCGCTGCGCTTCTTCATGGCGGCGATGGAGAGCCAGGGCCGCGACATCAAGATGGATGAGAAGCGCGTCGAGGGCTATCGCAACTTCGCCACCAAGCTGTGGAACGCCGCCCGGTTCGCACAAGCCAACGGCATCGTCGCCAGCACGACCTTGGAGGCACCACGCGCGGACCTCGCGGTCAACAAGTGGATCATCGCCGAGACGATCGCGACCGTCCAGACGGTCGACCTCGCGCTTGCCGATTACCGCTTCGACGGCGCCGCCAACGCGATCTACCAATTCGCGTGGAGCCGCTTCTGCGACTGGTATCTCGAACTGATCAAGCCGCAGATGGTTGGCGACGAGCGTGGTGTCATTGATGACGAATCGAAGGCGGTCGCGGGCTGGGTGCTCGACCAGATCCTGGTCCTGCTCCACCCGTTCATGCCGTTCATCACCGAAGAATTGTGGCATGCGATGGGCCCGCGCGATCACGACCTGATCGTCGCGCAATGGCCAATGGCTGACGCTCGCGCGCTCGATCCCGAGGCGAGCAAGGAAGTCGACTGGCTGATCCGCCTGGTTCAGGAAATCCGCACCGCGCGGAATGAACTGAACGTGCCGCCGGGCGCGCGCCTCCCGCTCCACGTCCGTGATGCGAACGCGGTGACGCTGGCGCGGCTCGAACGCCAAGCGCCTGCGCTCGCGCGTCTCGCCCGCGTCACGCATGCCGACGGCGAAGCCACCGGCGGCGCGGCGCAGGTCGTGGTCGACGAAGCGACGTTCGTCCTGCCGCTCGAAGGCGTGATCGACCTAGACTCCGAACGCGCCCGCCTGACCAAGGCGATCGCGGCGGCGGAGAAGGAGCGCGACGCGCTGGCGGGTCGTCTCGGCAACGCCAGCTTCGTCGAACGCGCCAAGCCCGAAGCGGTCGAGAAGGCCAAGGCCGACCACGCCGACAAGGCCGCCGAGGCTGCGCGATTGCAGGCGGCACTCGGCCGCCTGGGCTAACCTGCTCCCCTCCCGCCTGCGGGGAGGGGGTGGGAGAGGGGCGTGCCTCAAGAAGCCGGACGCCAGTACGTACGTCGCGTCCTCCCCTGACCCCTCCCGCGAGCGGGAGGAGAACAAGTGCTTGAAGACCTCGTCGCTCCTGCCGAAGTCCGTCACCCCAGGTTCCGCCGGGATGGCGAACCGGCGGCATAGGCTAGGGAGCCTTCGACCCTCAAATAAGCACTGCCGGTTCCCCTACTCCCCCCCGGCGAAGGCCGGGGTCCAAGCGGGTGACGTCGCTAACTACGCCAGCGCTTCGTTACTGCGACCTTTCCAATTGGACCCCGGCCTACGCCGGGGCGGCATAGTTATTCGGGGCAGGGGACCTACCGGCTTGTTCCGGAGTTCACTCCGCGGCTAGGCAGTCGACATGACAGGGCGCCTGACCGTTCGCCGGTGGTTGCCGGAGCGAATTCGGCCTAACGGAGAGACTGTGTGAGCGACCTTTCATCCGACGTCGAAGCCAGCACCGTTTCCCAGGACCCATCCAGCGCAAAGCCCGACCACCCCCGCGGCAAACCCGGCCAGCGCGACCTTACCACCGGGCACATCGGGCGCACGCTGCTCGCCTTCGCGCTCCCGACGCTCGGTTCGAACATCCTCCAGTCGCTCAACGGCTCGATCAACGCGATCTGGGTCGGCCGCTATCTCGGCGAGGGCGCACTCGCGGCGACGTCGAACGCCAACATCATCATGTTTCTCACCTTCGGCGCGGTGTTCGGCTTCGGCATGGCCGCGACGATCCTGGTCGGGCAGAGCTTCGGTCGTCACGACCTTGAGGGTGCACGCCGCGCGTTCGGCTCGGCCGTCGGTCTCGTACTCGGCGGTGCGATCGTGATCGCCGCGCTCGGCTGGGTGTTCGCGCCCGAGATACTGCATCTGCTCGCCACCCCCGGCGACGCGATGCCGCTCGCGCTTGCCTACCTCCGCGTGATCTTCCTGGGCCTGCCCGCGTCGATGATGATGGTTTTGCTGATGATGGGACTGCGCGGGACCGGCGATTCGATGACGCCGCTGTGGTTCATGCTGCTCAGCGCGATCCTCGACAGCGGGCTCAACCCGTTGCTGATCGCCGGTATCGGACCGTTCCCTCAGATGGGCATTGCCGGCTCGGCGATGGCGACTTTGGTCGCAAGCCACGTCTCGCTGCTCGGGCTGATCGTCTACATCTACAAGCGCGACCTGCCATTGCGGCTGCGCGGCAACGAACTCCGCTACCTGATCCCCGAGCGCGCGCTGACCGGGACAATCGTGCGGAAAGGCCTGCCGATGGGCGCGCAGATGCTCGTCATGTCGACCGCCGGCCTCGCGATGGTCGGGCTGGTCAACCGGCTCGGCGTCGACACCGCGGCGGCCTATGCCGTGTCGCAGCAACTCTGGACCTATATCCAGATGCCCGCGCTAGCGATCGGCGCGGCGGTTAGTTCGATGGCGGCGCAGAATATCGGCGCGGGGCGGTGGGACCGGGTCGGTGACATTACGAAATATGGTCTGCTCTTCAACGTAGCGTTGACCGGTGCGATGGTTGCAGTCGTGCTGCTGTTCGATCGCCCGGTGATGACGCTGTTTATCGGTGGCTCGAGCCCCGCGCTGCCGATCGCGCGGCATATCCAGCTGATCGCGAGCTGGAACTTCATCCTGTTCGGGATGACGATGGTGCTGTTCTCGACCGTCCGCGCGAACGGAGCCGTGATCGCGCCGCTGATCGCGCTGATCGTCGCGCTGTATCCGGTGCGGATCGGCTTCGCGTTGATGGCAAAGCCGTGGCTCGGCGCGGATGCGTTGTGGTGGAGCTTTCCGCTCGGATCGCTCGCGACGCTGGCGATCGCGGCGTGGTATTATCGCTATGGAAATTGGCGGAAGGGCGCGCTGGTGGTGCCTGACGACAGTGAGGAACAGGCGCACGGAATGAGTGAGCCGGGCGGGCGGTTGCAGCCTACGGGGTGAGGGGCTCGATCTAAACTACCACCCCGGCGAAGGCCGGGGCCCAATTAGGGAACGACGGTGGCAGAGGCCAGCGCTTCGTTACTACGACCTTTCCAATTGGGCCCCGGCCTTCGCCGGGGTGATGCACTCAATGGTGGTTGTCGAAGGGGCCTACCGGAGCCGCTTCACGAACGAGCGCCCACCTTCGCGGCGTTCGTGCTGGAAGTTCGGAATCGTCTCGATCAGGTCCGACAGGCGATTGAACCCGTAATTGCGTGCATCGAAGCTCGACCGGTTACCCGCAAGCTGGCCGAGTTCGGCGACGCTGGCATACCCCTTCTCGTCGCGCTTCACCGCATTGTACGCGTCGATCAGGAGCTTGATCACCTGTTCGTCGATAGGCTGCGCGGTCTTCGGCCGAGCGACCGGCGCCGGCGTAGCGGGCTTCTCGCCAGCCACCGGAGCGGGCGCGGGCACCTGCATCGGCTGCGACGTCTCGTTCAGCGCGCCGACGTCGATGAACCGCGTACACGCCTGGCGGAAACCCTCCGGCGTGCGGCTGGTGCCGAAGCCGTACACCGGGATGCCGTCCTGCCGGATGCGCGTCGCGAGCGGCATGAAATCGCTGTCTGACGACATGATGCCGAACCCGTCGATGCGCCCGCGGAACAGCAGGTCCATCGCGTCGATCGTCATCTTCATGTCGGTCGCGTTCTTGCCCTTGGTCAGGTCGAACTGCTGCTGCGGCTCGATGCCGTGCTTGATCGACATGTCGCTCCACGCCTTCAGCGCGGGCTTCGACCAGTTGCCATAGACACGCCGGACGTTGACCGTGCCGAGCTCGGCAAGGACGGTCAGCACCGGGTCGAGGGTCGCCGCGGACGCATTGTCCGCGTCGATCAGGAGGGCGACGTTGCGCGTTGTGGTATCGATCATGCGCGCAAGGTTAGCCGCGCCCGCGCTGCGCGTCCACGCTCCAGACACCGCCACCGGCGGCGGCAAGGTACAGGAAGACGAAGCAGTAGAGCACCGCCGCCTCGCCGCCATTGGCGATCGGGAAGGGACCCTGTGGCATGTGCGCCATGAAATACGCGACCGCCGACATGCCCGACAGCACGAACGCGACCGGCCGCGTGAACAGGCCGATGATCAACAGCCCGCCACCAACGACTTCGAGCGCGCCGGCGACCGTCAGCAACGGATTCATCGGCATCGGGAAGGGGGGCAGGCCGAAGAACTTCGAGATGCCGTGGCTGAAGAACACCAGCGCGACGACGATGCGCATGACGCTGAGCAGGCGGGCGGACCAGGTGGCGGGTATCGGCATGGGGTATCCTCGAGTGTCGTTGCGTGGGCGAAACGTCACACGGGAGCGGGTCGAGGTCAATTCGCGTAGATCGAAACGGATCGTTGACGGGACGCGCTCCCACGATCCTCGCCCGCCAGGGGGAGGTGGCACCGTAGGCGACGGAGGCGGAGGACACGGAACAGCGGTTTCCCTTACCTCCCCCTCCGTCTGGCAAGCGCCAGCCACCTCCCCCTTGCGGGGGAGGATCGCAACGTCAGGGGTAGGCGATTGCCATCACCTCATATTCGCGCTCCCCAGCGGGCAAATCCACGCGTCGCACATCGCCGATCGCAGCACCACGCAAGGCGCGCGCGAACGGCGAGTTCCAGCCGATCCGCCCGTTGCTCGCGTCGGTCTCGTCGTCGCCTACCAGCGTCAGCACACGCTCGACGTCATCCTCGTCGGCGACCGTCACGCACGCGCCGAACCACACGCGCGAGCGATCTTCCTGCGCGGCGGGGTCGACGACCTTGGCCGCCTTCATCCGCTTCGACAGCCAGCCGAGCCGGCGATCGATCTCGCGCAGGCGCTTGCGGCCGTAGATGTAATCGCCGTTCTCGGACCGGTCGCCGTTGCCTGCCGCCCACGAGATAACTTCAACCAAGGCCGGGCGCTCGGTCGACAGGAGTTGCTCGTATTCGGTGCGGAGTACGGCGTAGCCGGCGGGGGTTATGTAGTTGGGGCGATCCATGCGCTCGCCTACCATGTTCTCCCGCGAAGGCGGGAGCCCAGTCTGGACTCCCGCCTTCGCGGGAGAACAGCTCAACCCGGTCGGTTCTTCCCCAGATACCACGACAATCGCGCCGCGCCCCGGCTCTTCGCCCGCGCGGGGTTCATCAGGTCGTACACCACCGCATTCTCCAGCACGCGCTGCACATAGTTGCGCGTCTCCTGGTACGGGATCGCCTCGACCCAATCGACCATGTCGATAGCGCCCGTCCGCGGATCGCCGTTCGCGCGGAGCCATTTGTTCACGTTGCCGCCGCCCGCATTATACGCCGCCACCGCCAGCGGATAACTGCCGTAATTGGCGTAGACCCGCTGGAAATAGCTCGACCCCAGCATGATCGACATGTTCGGATCCGTGGTCAGTGCCGCCTGATTATACGCGAGGCCAATCTTCCCCGACTGCTCGCGCGCGGTCGCCGGCATCAGCTGCATCAGCCCGCGCGCGCCGGCGTGGCTCACCGCAGCACGATCGAACTGGCTCTCCTGGCGCGAGATCGCGTGGATGATCGTCCAGTTGTCCTCATACCCCGCCGGCACCGACACCATCGGGAAACCGACCGCGGAATAATCGCTGAGCCCGTTCGCCAGCGCGCTCCGCCCGACCATCACGCCCAGGTCCGGCCGGTTGATCGTCTTCGACAGTTCGGCGGCCAGCAAATGATCGGTATCGGTCGTCGCATCCGCCGCGATCTGGCGGACGAACGCGGTCTGGTCCTGCCAGTCGCCGATCTGTCCGAGGAACTTGACCGCACGCACCGTCTCGCGCCGATCGAACGCCGCACGCGTCGCCGCATCGATCGCCACCGAAGCAACCGACGGCGGCGCAACCAGCGCTCGTCCGGTGCGCTCGTTCGCCAGCTGCCCATAATATTGATCGCGGTACCCCGCCGCCTGGCCGTAGAACGCCGCCGCCTGAGGCGCCAACCCGGCCGCCTCCGCCGCACGACCCGCCCAGTAATACCCCTTCGACCGGACCTGCGGCGAGCGCGAGCCGCGCGCGTAACGGTCGAACAGCGTCATCGCGTCCGCCGGTCGCCCGAGCTGCTTCATCGCCACGCGCCCGCCGAGCCAGGCGAGATTGGTATATTCGTCGCGCTCGGCATAGGATTTCGCCGCGATGTCTGCGCCAAACGGATACGCGTCGTCGATCTGCCGCGCGATGTCGTAGGCGACCTGGTACTGCCCGTCGTTCGCCGCGCCGTTCGCGTTGGTGACGAGCACCTCGTACCACTCGGCCGCATTCCCCGGACGCGTCACGAGCGACCGAGGCCGCGCCAACCACGCCCGCGCCGACGGACTGGCGCCCGAATTGCGCAACCACTGCGCCCGGTCCGCGACATACCCCGCATCGTTCGCATACAGTGTCTGCGTCGAGGCCGAGATATCCGACGCGTTCGGCGCATTCGTCCGGAACGCGAGCCTTGCCGCGAAGATCGGCCGCCGCGCCGCACTCGTCCACACCAGTTGCCGTTGCGCCGCGCCGGTCTGGCCCGCCCACAACAGCGCATCCATCCGCGCATCCTGATCGTCCGGCGTCAGCGCACCCGGAAAGCCCGACACGACCATCGCCTCGTCGGTCGGCGTCAGGCCGGCGCTCCGCCACGCCGTCCGCACCGCCGCATAGGCCTGATCCCGCGCGCCGGTCGCCTGCAAAGCCCGCGCATAGGCAACGCCGCCCGAGGCGGACTGTGGCGGATAGCGACGGAAAAACGCGACGACGCTCGGCGGCGATCCGGTCGCCGCCTTGCGCTCCGCTGCACGCCGGTTGGCCGTCTCGTTAGGCCACCCCGGATGCGCCATCAGGAAGCCCGCATAGCTGTCGAACGGCAGCGCATCGGTCTGCTGCAACGCCCGCCACTGCGCGATGGTCGAGGCGATCGCGCCATCCGTCGCCATCGGCTGTGTGTTGGGGCCCATATTGGCCAATTGCGTGCTGTAGCGATCCAGCGTCTGCTGCCCGCCTCCCGACGCGGCGACCGTCCCCGCCACGACTGCAAGGAGAAGGCTCGTTTTAAACATCGATGCTACCATGTGGACAGCATACGCTCCGAACCCGTATCTGTCCTGAACGAAATCCGGATTTTGCAAGACATCCGGCGCAACAGGACCGCAGGCCACCGCATGTTTTCAGGATCTATTCCGGCGCTCGTCACGCCGTTCGCCGCCGACGGCAGCTTCGACGAACCCGCCTATCGCGACTTCATCGAATGGCAGATCGTCGAGGGCTCGTCGGGGCTGGTCGCATGCGGGACGACCGGCGAGGCGGCGACCTTGTCGTACGACGAGCATTTCCACGTCGTCCGCGTCTGCGTCGACCAGGCGAAGGGCCGCGTCCCCGTCATTGCCGGTGCGGGCTCGAACGACACGCGCGTTGCGTCCGCCAACCTGCGCGCCGCGAAAGAGGCCGGTGCGGACGCGGCGCTGATGGTGCCGCCGTATTACAACCGGCCAGGGCAGGAGGGCATCTTCCGCCATTTCGAGGCGCTCGCCGAGACGACCCCGCTGCCGATCATCCTCTACAACGTCCCCGCGCGGACCGTGACCGACATCCAGCCGGCCACGCTCGCGCGGATCGTCGCGGCGTTTCCGGATGTGTTCGTCGGGGTGAAGGATGCGAGCGGCGTCCTCGCCCGCGTTTCTCAGCACCGCGCGGCGTGCGGGCCGGACTTTTGCCAGTTGTCGGGCAATGACGATATGGCGCTGGCGTTCAACGTCATGGGCGGCACCGGCTGCATCTCGGTAAGCGCCAACGTCGCGCCGAAGCTGTGCGCTGAGTTTCAGGCGGCGTGCCAGGCGGGCGATTTCGTCAAGGCGCTGGCGTATCAGGATAAGCTCTATCCCCTGCACGAAGCGCTGTTCACCGACGCCTCGCCCGGCCCGGTGAAGTACGCGATGACGAAGGTGCGGGCGGGCTTCCCCGAGACGCTCCGCTTGCCGATGACCCCCGCGGGCGACGCGTCGCGCGCAGCCGTCGACGCAGCGTTGGCGCGCGCGCGCCTAGTCTGAGCCGGGATCACGATTCTCCCCCGCCAGGGGGAGGTGGCTGGCGCTTGCCAGACGGAGGGGGAGGGAAGGGTAACTTCGGTGGTGTGGTCCTCCCCTTCCGTCACCTTCGGTGCCACCTCCCCCTGGCGGGGGAGGATCCAGAAGAGGGCGTCAAGAAACGTAAGGCTGCGCTTCCCCTAAGCCCTCCGACCTCCTACATCGCGCGTCCCATGGCACGTCCCAAACCCCCGACCTTCGAGAAGACCAAGATCGTCGCCGAGAACCGGCGCGCGCGGTATGATTATTATATCGAGCAGGTGTTCGAGGCGGGCATCGCGCTCACCGGCACCGAGGTGAAGGCATTGCGCGGCGGCGAGGGTTCGATCGCCGAGGCCTATGCCGAGGTGAAGGGCAAGAACGTCGTCCTGGTGAATTCGAACATCCCCGAATTCAGCCACGGCAATCGCTTCAACCACGAGCCCAAGCGCCCGCGCAAATTGCTGCTCCACGAGCGCGAGATCAACAAGATGTTCGGGGCGGTCGCGCGTCAGGGCATGACGCTCGTGCCGCTGATGATCTACTTCAATTCAAAGGGCCGTGCGAAGATCGAACTGGCGCTCGCCAAGGGCAAGCAGAACCACGACAAGCGCGATTCGGTGAAGGAACAGGACTGGAAGCGCGAGCAGGGCCGGATCATGCGGGATCGCGGATAACTGACGTGGCGCCGGTGTCGATGACCCTATCGTCTTGAGCATATTCGGGCGTCTCGCGGCGTGGTCGCATCGCAATCTGCCGACTCGCGAATCGATGGAGAAGAACCGTCTCCTCCGTCCCGTCGCGCACCGCGTGCTCGCGCCCGAGTTGTGGCGTTTCACTCGCCGATCGGTCCCGCGCGGTGTTGCGCTGGGCATGGTCGCGGGCATCCTGATCCCGGTCGCGCAAACGCCGGTCGCGGCGATCTTCGCATTGCCGTTCCGCGCTAATGTGCCGACCGCCGCGCTCACCACCTTCATCACCAATCCGCTGACCACCCCGCCGCTCTGGATCGCAGGCTATTGGATCGGCTCGTCGCTGCTCCGCCTCGACGCGCATGTCCCCGGCCAGCCCGTCGCGGACGCTGCGGCTCGGACCGAATGGATTCCGTGGCTGATGCAGGCGGGACCCGCCACCGCGCTTGGCCTGCTCGTCATCACGGTCGTCTGTTCGGTCGGCGGCTATGCGCTCAGCGCGCTCGGCTGGCGGTTGTGGATCGCGCGCAAGTGGCGGCACCGCCACGACAATCGTCACGGTAATGTTTCGTAACATTTGACACCGGTTGGAATTGACGGACCGTCCTATCGGCGTAGAACACACCGCATCCTGAAGATCTTTCTCCGAGGTTCTTGATGCGTAAGTCGATTGTTACCGTGATCCTGCTCGCGTCCGCCGCATCGGCTTTCGCGCAGACGCAAACGGGGCCGAACACCCCATCGCCGACCCTCGCCAAGGCGGCAAAGGGCCCCGTCGCCGCCAAGGACGCCAGCAAGCCGCAGATCGGCGATTTCGGCTTCGACATGGCGGGCCGCGATACCAGCGTGACGCCGGGCACCGACTTCTTCGATTACGCGAACGGCGGCTGGGTAAAGACCACGCCGATCCCCGCCGATCGCTCGTCCTACGGCATGTTCCACGTCCTCCAGGACCTGTCGCTCGAGCGCACCCGCACGATCCTCGACGTCTCCGCCAAGACACCTGGCGACAAGGTCGGCGATTTCTATTCCAGCTTCATGGACGAGGCCGCGGTCAACGCGAAGGGCGCCACGCCCGTCAAGCCGATGCTCGCCGCGCTCAAGGCGACCAGGGACAAGACCGCGCTCGTCACCGAGATCGCCAAGCTCCAGCGCATGGGCGTCGGTGGCCTCGTCGGCGTCGGCGTGCAGCAGGACGACAAGGATCCGACCACCTATGTCGTCAGCCTCGGCCAGAGCGGCATTGGTCTCCCCGACCGCGACTATTATCTCAAGGACGACGCCAAGCTCGCCACCATCCGGACCGCGTACGAGGCGTATCTCACGCGGATGTTGACGCTCGCCGGCGAGCCCAACGCCGCCGCCCGCGCCGCCGCCGTCTTCAATATGGAGAAGGGCCTCGCCACGGCGCACTGGACGCGGATCGAGAGCCGCGACGCCGACAAGACCTACAACAAATGGACCGCCGCCGACTTCGCCGCGAAGGCGCCGGGCTTCCCCTGGGCGCAGTACATGACCGCGATGGGCGTCACCGGCCGTCCGTTCTATCTCGTCGCACAGCCGAGCGCGGTGACGGGCGAGGCGAAGGTGTTTGCCGACACGCCGGTCAACGTCCTGCAGGACTATGCGATGCTCAAGGTGCTGCGTTCGTACGCGCCGTATCTGTCGAGCGATTTCGACAAGACCAACTTCGCGTTCTACGGCACCACGCTTTCCGGCACGCCCGAGCAGCAGGTCCGCTGGAAGCGCGGCGTCTCGACCGTGTCGGGCGCGATGGGCGAGGCGATCGGCCAGCAATACGTCGCGAAGTATTTCCCGCCCGCGTCGAAGGCCGCAGCCGACGATCTCGTCAAGAACGTCATCGCGGCGATGGGCGAGCGCCTCCGGAACCTCGAATGGATGGCGCCCGAGACCAAGACCAAGGCGCTCGCCAAGCTTGCCGCCTTCACCCCGAAGATCGGCTATCCGGACAAGTGGCGCGACTATTCCGCGCTCCAGATCCAGCGCGGCGATCTCGTCGGTAACGTGTCGCGCGCCAACGCGTTCGAATATGATCGCGACCTGAAGAAGCTGGGCCAGCCGATCGATCGGGCCGAGTGGTTCATGACGCCGATGACGATCAACGCCTATGCCAACCCGACGATGAACGAGGTCGTCTTCCCGGCTGCGATCCTCCAGCCGCCATTCTTCGATCCGAAGGCGGACCCGGCGGTCAATTACGGTGGCATCGGCGCGGTGATCGGCCACGAGATCAGCCACCACTTCGACGACCAGGGCCGCAAATACGACCTCAACGGCAAGCTCACCGACTGGTGGACGCCGCAGGATGTCGCGCGCTTCAAGGTCTTCACCGATGCGCTCGTGAAACAGTATGACGCGTACGAACCGCTTCCCGGCCAGCACATCCAGGGCGGCCTGACGCTCGGCGAGAACATCGCCGATCTCGCCGGCCTGACGGTCGCGTACGACGCGTATCACAAGTCGCTCGGCGGCAGGCATGCGCCGATCATCGACGGCACGACCGGCGACCAGCGTTTCTACTACGGCTGGGCCGGCGTCTGGCGCACCAAGTTCCGCGACGCCGCGCTCCAGCAGACGTTGCTGTCCGACCCGCATTCGCCCGGCCACCAGCGCGTCCTCACGGTCCGCAACCTCGACCCGTGGTACGCCGCGTTCGGCGCCAAGCCCGGTGAGAAAAGCTACCTCGCCCCCGCCAACCGCGTCCGTATCTGGTAAATACTACACCGTCGCATACCCGACCTTGCACCACCCCGGCGAAGGCCGGGGCCCAGTTGGGGGACAGACGTAACGGCGGACTGTCCCCCATTACCGAGACCTTTCCAACTGGACCCCGGCCTCCGCCGGGGAGGTGGTGTTGGTGGGTGTGTGCCAACGAAATTCTAGGAGAACCCCATGAAGTCCTTCATCGTCGCCGGCCTACTCGCTGCAACCGCCATCACCGGCGTCACCGCCGCCATCTCGCAAACGGCTGAGCCGACCGTGCCAGCAGCCGCCCCGACCGGTGCGCAATACGGGACGTTCGGCTTCGACGAGAAGGGCATGGACAAGGCCGTCCAGCCCGGCGACGATTTCTACACCTTCGCCAACGGCAACTGGTCCAAGACCACCCCGATCCCCGCCGACAAGTCGAACTACGGCTCGTTCAACCTCCTCTCCGACCTGTCCGAGACGCGCACCCGCGGCATTCTCGACACCGCCGCGAAGGACCCGAACTCGAAGATCGGCCGCGCGTACGCGACGTTCCTCGACACCGGCACGATCGAGGGCAAGGGCCTCGCGCCAATCAAGCCGTGGCTCTCCAAGATCGCCGCGCTGACTGACCACGCTGGCTACCCCGCCCTGCTCGCCGAAGCAGACCGCGCCGGGATCGGCGGCCCGTTCGGCGGCGGCGTCGGCCAGGACGACAAGCTCCCTGAGCAATACGCGCTATCGCTCGGCCAGTCCGGTCTCGGCCTGCCCGACCGCGATTACTACCGCAGCGCCGACGCCAAGCTGGTCGAGGCGCGCAACGCGTACCGCGCGCACATCGTCAAGATGCTCACCCTCGCCGGCGAACCCAACGCCGAGGCCCGCGCCACCGCACTGCTCGCGTTCGAGACGGAGATCGCCAAGGTCAGCTGGACCCGCGTCGACAGCCGCGACGCCACCAAGACCTACAACAAGATGACCGTCGCCGACCTCGCCAAGCGCGCGCCCGGCTTCGATTTCGCGGCCTACTTCAAGGGCATCGGCACGCCCGTCCCGACCGTCATCGTGGCGCAGCCCTCGGCGATCACCGGCATCGCCAAGCTCGTCTCGACCGCACCGATCGGCGTGCTGAAAGACCAGCTGATCCTCCGCTCGCTCGACGGCTATGCCGACGTCCTCCCCAAGGCGTTCGACGCCGAGCAGTTCGCGTTCTACGGCACCGTCCTCGGCGGCACGCCCGAGCAGGAGGCCCGCTGGAAGCGCGGCGTCCAGTTCACCTCCGGCGCGCTCGATGACGAGGTCAGCAAGCTCTACGTCGCGCAGTATTTCCCGCCCGAGACCAAGGCCGCGGCCGATAAGCTCGTTAAGAACGTGCTCGCCGCGATGGGCCGCCGGATCGACAAGCTCGAATGGATGGCGCCCGAGACCAAGGTCAAGGCGCACGCCAAGCTTGCCGCCTTCACGCCGAAGATCGGCTATCCAAGCCAGTGGAAGGATTTCTCCGGCCTGACGATCACCTCGGGCGATGCGTTCGGCAACGAATGGCGCGCGAACGAATGGCAGCACCAGGATAATATCTCCAAGCTCGGCAAGCCCTTGCAGCGTTGGGAATGGGGCATGACGCCGATGACGGTGAACGCCTATGCCAATTTCGGCATGGTCGAGATCGTCTTCCCCGCCGCGATCCTGCAGCCGCCGTTCTTCGATCCGAAGGCCGACGACGCGGTCAATTACGGCGGCATCGGCGCGGTGATCGGCCACGAACTGAGCCATCATTTTGACGACCAGGGCTCGAAATACGATGCGAAGGGCCAGCTCACCGACTGGTGGACGGCCAAGGACATCGCCGGCTTCAAGGCGCTCACCGGCAAGCTCGGCGCGCAGTATGACGCGTACGAACCGCTGCCCGGCATGCACGTGAAGGGCCAGCTGACGATGGGCGAGAACATCGCCGATCTCGCCGGCCTCACTGTCGCGTACGACGCGTACCACACGTCATTGGGAGGCAAGACCGCGCCCGTCCTCGACGGGTTCACCGGCGACCAGCGCTTCTACCTCGGCTGGGCGCAGGTGTGGCGTCGCAACTACCGGGAAGCCAACCTTCGTAACCGCTTGCTGACCGATCCTCACTCGCCGTCGCAGCAGCGCGCGTGGGTCGTGCGGAACCTCGACCCCTGGTACGCGGCCTACAAGCCGACGCCGGGGCAGAAGCTGTACCTGACGCCGGAGCAGCGCGTTCGGATCTGGTAAGGGTTTCCCTCGGATAGCGGGGGGAGCGGAAACTGGGCGCGTCTTTCTGAGGAAAGCGCTCAAGGCAGCCCAACCCCCAACGATCCCCCCTCCCTGAAAGGGAGGGGCAGGGGGTGGGTCGGCCGCTTGGGGAGGGCATCGTCCACCAACGGGCCGACCCACCCCCAACCCCTCCCTTCCAGGGAGGGGAGCAGAAAACCGCCGTCGTTCGCCGGGCGGTGACACCCCCGTTCCCCCGCGAAAGCGGGGGCCCAGCATCAAAAACGCTACCACCCGCAACCCTGGACCCCCGCCTCCGCGAGGGAACGGCAGGGGAGTGACCTACGGACCCCATCCACGACGACCACCCCGGTGAAGGCCGGGGCTCAGTTGGGGGACGTTGCTGACGACGGTCGGCACATCGTTATTACCACCTCTCCAACTGGGCCCCGGCCTCCGCCGGGGTGGCGATTTCTCCTAGCGAACGTCGCCTGCGATACGAGTAACCACGGCAACACCACCGCAACCCGCTTGACGCCTAACCCCGCAACAGCGGATGACTCCCCGCAATGGCATCGCTCGCTTTACCCACCCCCGCCCGCAACGCAGCATTCGTCGCCATCGCCTCGGGCGTAGCCGCCGCGGCGATCGTGCTGTTGCTCGTCGGCAGCTGGATTGCCGCCGCCGGGTTCTTCGCCGCCGCCGTCATCGTCATCGGCGCGCTGATCGCGTGGCGCCTGCTCAATCCGGTCGCCAAGGACGCGCCGCGCCCGGTCGACTGGGACCTCACCCGCACCGTCGCCGAAGCCGGCACCGACGCCCTCGCGATCACCGACCGCGCCGGGCGCCTCGTCTGCGCGAACGACGCCTACGAAGCGCTGTTCGAAGGCTTCCCGACGCCCCCCGGCCTGCCGCTCGACGAAGCCGGCAACGCGGCACTTGCCGACGCCGGCCGCTCCGCGTGGCGCGACGGTACCGCGCAGGTCGACCGTCTCAACGCCCGCAACGTCTGCCTGTCCGCGCAGATCGCGCGCGCCGGCGACGATGCCGACATGCTCGTCTGGCGTTTCGTCACCGCACAGGAACACGACCTCGCCGAAACGCTTGCCGCGCTGCTGACCGGCGCGACCGGAGACCGGCTCGGCGGCAGCGGCATCATGGCGGCGTTGCTCTCGCCCGACGGCCGCGTCCGCACCGCCAATCGCGTGCTGCGCGCGCGTGCATGCGGCGACGAATACGATACGATCGAAGGTCGCGATTTCGCCCGCTTCCTCATCACCGACAGCCGCGGTCTCGTCCGCTTCGAACGCGAGGGCCTCGAAGGCACGCCACTCCGCGTCCTCCAGATCCCGTTCCTCGACGGCGACGACGCCCCCGTGCTGGTCGCGCTGCTCGACGAGGAGGAGAACGCGCCCGCGCTCGGTGCCAGCGCTTCCGCGCACGTCCGCAGCCTCGTCAGCATGATGCCGTTCGGCATGGCGCTGGTCGACCGCGACGGGCGCTTCCTGCAGATGAACGACTCGTTCCTGCGCGCCGCCGGCGTCAACTCGGTCGCGCCACCGCTCTATCCAGGCGACCTCGTCGTCCGCGAGGACAAGGCCGCGGTCGCCGACGCGATCCGCAAGTTCGCGAACGGCGCGACGCACTCCGCCGACATGGCCGTCCGCCTCAAGGATCACCCGGACGAGCCGGTCGCGCTGACGATCGCCGGCGCGCGCGGGCTCGGCGACGCGGCCGTCCTGCTCAGCCTCAAGGACAATAGCGAGGAAAGCCGCCTCAAGCGCGAGGTGGCGCAGGCCACCAAGATGCAGGCGGTCGGCCAGCTCGCGGGCGGCGTCGCGCATGATTTCAACAACATCCTGACCGCGATCATCGGTCACTGCGACCTGATGCTGATGCGCCATTCGCCGGGCGACAGCGATTACGACGACATCCAGCAGGTCCGCACCAATTCGAACCGCGCCGCCAGCCTGACACGCCAACTGCTCGCCTTCTCGCGCCAGCAGACGCTCCGCCCGCAGATCCTCCAGCTCCCCGATGTCGTCTCGGAGGTCTCCAACCTGCTCAAGCGGCTGATGGGCGAGAACGTCCGCCTCGACATGACGCACGGCCGCAATCTCGGCCCCGTCCGCGCCGATCCAGGCCAGCTGGAGCAGGTCGTGGTCAATCTCGCGGTCAACGCGCGCGACGCGATCGTCTCGGCGAACGCGCGCGGCGGCGGCGTGCTGACGATCACGACGCGTGCCGTTCCCGCATCCGAAGTGCGCGAGATGGCGTCCGACATCCTGCCCGTCGCCGACTACACCGCGCTGATCGTCCAGGACACGGGCACCGGTATCCCGCCCGACGTGCTCCCCAAGATCTTCGAGCCGTTCTTCACCACCAAGGAATTCGGCAAAGGCACCGGGCTCGGCCTTTCCACCGTCTACGGCATCGTCAAGCAGTCCGGCGGCTACATCTTCGCCGACAGCAAGCCGGGGCAGGGCGCGACCTTTTCGATGTACCTGCCGGTCCACTCCGCCCCCGCCGCGACTCGTCCCGTGGTCATCAAGCCCGCGCCGAAGCCGGTCGACCTGTGGGGCACGGGCACGATCCTTCTTGTCGAGGACGAGGACATGGTCCGCGCCGTCGCCGAGCGCGCGCTCACGCGGCAGGGGTACACAGTGCTGACCGCTGAAAACGGCGAGATCGCGCTGGAAGTGCTGGAGAAACACGGCCGCCCCGACCTGCTCATCAGCGACGTCGTCATGCCGCAGATGGACGGCCCGACGATGGTCCGCCATGCGCGCGAGAAATTCCCCGATCTGCCGATCCTGTTCATGTCGGGCTATGCCGAGGAGCAGCTGCGCAAGTCGATCGATCTAGACAACGTCGCGTTCCTGCCCAAGCCGTTCTCGGTGCAGGAATTAGCTGAAGCGGCACGAGACGTGCTTGCCGCACGCTGACTCGAACAAGATGTTGGCAAGTCGTAACAATCCCGACTATGCGAGAAATATGACCGCTACCCAACAGATCCTCATCGTCGAGGACGAACCGTTGATCGCCATGATGCTGGAGGATTTCCTCGAGGTATTGGACAAGGGAGTCGCGGGCTCGGTCGATACCGTCGCCGATGCCTTGAAGCGGATCGAAGAAGGTGGCGTAGATGGCGCGATCCTCGACGTGAACCTGCGTGGCGGCGAGAAGAGCACCGCAGTCGCCGAGGCATTGGCGGCAAGAGGCGTCCCGTTCGTGTTCGCGACCGGCGGCGGCGACGATGGAGTCGCCCCGGAATTTCGCGACCGCCCACGGTTGCAGAAGCCCTTCACCATGGACGGTGTAGCGAAGGCCCTCGAAGGCCTCTGATACTAATCGATAGAGCGCCAGGCGCCCCCCTTCTGCCCCCCTCCCTTCCAGGGAGGGGAGTAGTCCCGCTAAGCCTCGTCATTCCCGCGAAGGCGGGAACCCATATTGGCAGTCCTCACTAACAAGATCGTGAACCGTTGCCGTTCTGGATCTCCGCCTGCGCGGGGATGACGAGATTGAAGCGGTCCCGCTCGATCAAAAATCGACGCAACTCTCTTGCGTAAATACCCTCTCCCGCGACATAGGCGTTCGCCATGACCCGCACATTCGATAAATCGCGTCTACCGAGCCGCCATGTCTCCGTCGGCCCAGAACGCGCCCCGCACCGCAGCTATTACTACGCGATGGGCCTCGACGAGGAGCAGATCGCGCGCCCGTTCGTCGCGCTCGCGTCCGCCGGCAACAACTCCGCGCCCTGCAACACCACGCTCGACGCGCAGGCCGACGCCGCGCAGGCCGGCGTCATCCAGGGCGGCGGCATGCCGCGCCGCTTCAACACGATCACCGTCACAGACGGCATCGCGATGGGCCATCAGGGCATGAAGGCCAGCCTCGTGAGCCGCGAAGTCATCGCCGACTCGGTCGAACTCTCGGTCCGCGGCCATTGCTACGACGCGCTCGTCGGGTTCGCGGGCTGCGACAAGTCGCTTCCGGGGATGATGATGGCGATGCTCCGCCTCAACATCCCGTCGGTGTTCGTCTATGGCGGCTCGATCCTGCCGGGCCGCTACCAGGACCGCGACGTCACCGTCGTCGACGTGTTCGAGATCGTCGGCAAATACGCCGCGGGGGCGTGCCCGCTGTCCGAAGTCCATGCGATCGAGAAGGTGGCTTGTCCTGGCCACGGCGCGTGCGGCGGCCAGTACACCGCGAACACGATGGCCTGCGTCGCCGAGGCGATCGGTTTGTCGATCCCGAACAGCAACATGGTGCCCGCACCTTACACCACGCGCGAACAGATTGCGGTGGCGGCCGGTGCGCAGGTCATGGAGTGCCTCGCCGACAACATCCGCCCGCGCGACATCTGCACGCGCGAGGCGTTCATCAACGCCGCGCGCGTCGTCGCCGCGACCGGCGGCTCGACCAATGCCGCGCTGCATCTCCCCGCGATGGCCTCCGAGGCGGGCATCGAGTTCGACCTGTTCGACGTCGCAGAGATATTCAAGACAACGCCTTACATCGCGGACCTCAAGCCCGGTGGGAAGTACGTGGCGAAGGACATGTACGAGGCCGGCGGCGTCTACATGCTCATGAAGACGATGCTCGCCGGCGGGTTCCTCAACGGCGATTGCCTGACGGTGACGGGCAAGTCGCTGGGCGAGAACATCGACCAGGTGACGTGGAACCCCGACCAGAAGGTCATCTACGACATCAAGACCCCGCTGACCCCGACCGGCGGCGTCGTGGGCTTACGCGGTAGCCTCGCCCCCGACGGCGCTATCGTGAAGGTTGCGGGCATGCACCGCCTCCAGTTCTCGGGCCCGGCGCGCGTGTTCGATTGCGAGGAGGACACCTTCGCCGCGGTCGAGAAGCGCGAGATCAACGAAGGCGAAGTCATCGTCATCCGCTACGAAGGCCCCAAGGGCGGCCCCGGCATGCGCGAGATGCTGTCGACCACCGCCGCGCTCTACGGCCTCGGCATGGGCGAAAGCGTTGCGCTGATCACCGACGGGCGGTTCTCGGGCGGCACGCGCGGCTTCTGCATCGGCCATGTCGGCCCCGAAGCAGCGGACGGCGGCCCGATCGCGCTGGTCGAGAACGGCGACATCATCCACATCGACGCGGAGGCCGGCACGATCGACCTTGATGTTCCCGAAAACGTCATAGCAGACCGCCGCGCCGCGTGGGTGCCGCGCACCAACGATTACGGCTCGGGCGCACTCTGGCGCTATGCGAAGACCGTAGGCCCCGCGTACAAGGGTGCCGTCACGCACCCTGGAGCGGCAGCCGAAACCCATGTCTACGCTGATATCTAAGAGAATACCGACGGTTGCCCTGCTTCTCTCGCTCCCGCTATCAGCGTGCGGGCGGGGGCAGCCGAGCAGCGAACAGGTCGAGGCAAAGCAGCGCACCGAAACCGCTGGGGACAGCCGTATCGCCTGCGCGCAGGGTAACGTCGCGTTCGCGTCGATTTGCACGATCGAGCAGGCACAGGGGGAGAACGGCCTGATCCTGACGATCCGCCATCCCGATGGAGCCTTCCGCCGGTTGCTGGTAACGCAGGACGGTCGCGGCGTGATCGCGGCGGACGGCGCCGAGGTGGCGAAGATCACGATCACGGGCACGGACGGCATCGAGGTCGCGCTCGGCGGTAACCGCTACCGCCTCCCGGCCACCGTCAAGGGTACGACGAACCCCTCATGATCCGAATCGAAGGCCAGCCGGTCCTTACCGCCGCCGAAATGCGCGCGGCGGAGGATGCGGTGATCGCCACCGCAGTCTCGGTGGAGACGCTGATGGACCGCGCCGGCACCGCGATCGCGGGCGCCGTTCGCCGACTGGCTGGCGCAAACGAAGTCCTGATCCTCTGCGGCCCCGGCAACAACGGTGGCGACGGCTATGTCGCGGCCCGCGTGTTGGCGGAAATGGGCATTACGGTCAGGGTCGCGGCGCTGTCGGAACCCAGGACGGACGCGGCGAAGTCGGCTAGGGCAGGGTGGCTAGGCCTGGTCGAAACGCTGGCGGAGGCGAAACCCGCGCCGATCCTCGTAGACGCGCTGTTCGGCACCGGCCTGACCCGCCCGCTCGACTCGGTTCCCCATTCAAGCAGTTCCCCCGCGGACGCGGGGGCCCAGCTAAGTTCCGAGGGCTCACCTAGCGGCCTATCCTGGGCCCCCGCGTCCGCGGGGGAACGGTCTGTGGTCGAGTGTCTCCATTCCCTCGCGAACGCCGCGCAGCTAAGCATCGCGGTCGACCTGCCCAGTGGCCTTGGCACGGACACAGGCAAGGCGCTCAGCACGCCGCCCGTCTTCGACCTCACCCTCGCGCTCGGCGCGGTAAAACCAGCGCACCTCCTTCAACCTGCCGCGCGCTATTGCGGCCAGATTCGTCTCCTCAACATCGGCGTCCCCACCGTCAGCAAGGCCGAAGTCCTCGAGGTCCCAATCCTCCGAACCCCCGGCCCGGACTCGAACAAATACACACGAGGCATGGTCGCGATCGTCGCAGGCACCATGTCCGGTGCCGCCGACCTCGCAGCGCTCGCCGCTATGCATGCCGGCGCTGGCTACGTGACCCTGCTCGGCGACAGCGAAGGCCCCCCGCACGCGCTCGTTCGCATGCCGTTTTCCGATCACGCGCTTGCCAACGATCGCATCGGCGCACTCGTGATCGGCCCTGGCCTCGGTCGCGACGATACCGCCAAGAGCCGCCTCGGAGCCGCGCTGATCTCGGGCCACCCGCTGATCATCGATGGCGACGCCCTCCGCCTGCTCGACCCCGACCGGATCAAGGCGCTGAAAGCCCCCGTAGTCCTCACCCCCCATGCAGGCGAGTTCGACGCGCTCTTCGGCGAATCCGACACCGACAAGATCACCCGAGCCCGCGACGCCGCGGCCCGCGCCAACGCCATCGTCGTCTCCAAAGGTGCCGACACCGTCATCGCCGCCCCCGACGGGCGCGTCCGCATCGCGCAAGGGGCCAGCGACTGGCTCTCCACCGCCGGCACCGGCGACGTCCTCGCCGGCGCGATCGGCGCGATGCTTGCCGCCAAGCTCGATCCGCTCGACGCAGCCTCCGCCGGAGTGTGGCTCCACGGTGACGCTGCCCGCCGATTGGGGCCTGCGTTCATCGCCGACGACTTGGCGGAAGCGCTCCGGTCCGCCAGAGCGTCGCTATGACCACTGACTCGACCTCTGAACCGAATATCGACACCATCGTCCGCGTCGCGGCGCGTGGCGACGGCATGACCGCCGACGGCCGCCACGCCGCCTTCTCGGCGCCCGGCGACACGCTCGCCGCCGACGGCACGGTAATCCCCGGCCCGCACCACCAGACTCCCCCCTGCGTCCATTTCCCGACTTGCGGCGGCTGCCAGCTCCAGCATCTCGACGACCAAGCCTATGCCGAGTTCGTCACCGACCGCATCGCCTCCGCGCTCGACGGTCAGGACCTGTCCGCCCCGATCCGCGACCCCCACATCTCCCCCGAACGCAGCCGCCGCCGCGCGACGCTCCACGCCGAGGCCAAGGGCGGCAAGATCACGCTCGGCTTCACCGCGGAGAAGGCGCACACGATCGTCGACATCAAGGAATGCTGGATCCTCGATCCGCGGCTGTTCGCGCTCGTCCAGCCGCTCCGCCAGCTGCTCAAGCGCCTCAACTTCCGCCGCCGTGCGGACATACACCTGACGCTCGCCGACCAGGGCGCGGACATCCTGATCACCGGGTTCGCGCCCGAAGGCCTGCCGGCCGCCGAAGCGCTTACGAAATTCTGCGAAGACCACAAGATCGCCCGCGTGGCGTTCGACGACGGCCTCGGCCCCGAGACGCGCTGGGAGCCGGACGCGGTCACGATCACGCTCGGCGGCGTGCCCGTACCCCTGCCGCCCGCGTCGTTCCTGCAGGCCACACCCGATGGCGAGGCCGCGCTCACCGCCGCCGTGCTCGAAGCGATCGGCAAGCCCGCGACGGTTGCCGACCTGTTCGCCGGGCTCGGCACCTTCACGCTGGCGATCCCCGCCAAGGTCTATGCCGCCGAAGGCGCGCGCGACGCACTTGGCTCGCTGAAGGCCGCCGCGCACCGCACTCAGCGGCCCGTCTACCCGGAGCACCGCGATCTCTATCGCCGGCCGCTGACGGTGGCCGAACTCGACCGGTTCGACGCGGTGGTGATCGATCCGCCACGTTCGGGCGCGCGCGAACAGGCAACTGCGCTGGCCGAGTGCAAGACGCCGGTGATCGCCTATGTCTCGTGCAATCCAGCCAGTTTCGCGCGGGATGCCAAGGAGCTGTGTGACGCCGGCTGGCGGATCGACTGGGTCCAGCCGGTCGGCCAGTTCCGCTGGTCGACGCATGTCGAACTCGCCGCGAAGTTCGTCCGCAACGCTCCCCAGCCGTCATCCTGACGAAAGTCTGGATCTAGAGCCACCAATGCCGCGCCCTGTAACCCTGGATCCCGGATCAAGTCCGGGATGACGGGGGTGGGTAAACCGCACTCACGAAGAACAATCCATCGGGCGGCGCATTGAGCCCCAGCATCGCGCGATCCTTCGCCTCGAGCGCAGCCGCAACATCGCCAACCGCCCAACGCCCCATACCCACCAGCGCCAGGCACCCGACCATAGACCGCACCTGATGGTGCAGGAACGACCGCGCGGCCGCGTAGACGAACAGCCGCTCCCCCTCGCGCACCACCTCAAGCCGGTCCAAAGTCCGCACCGGACTATCCGCCTGGCAATGCGCCGACCGAAACGTCGTGAAGTCATGCCGCCCGACCAGCGCCCCCGCAGCCTCCGCCATCGCGTCCGCATCCAGCAACTGCGGCACCTGCCACGCCAGCCCCGCCTCGAACGTCAGCGGCGATCGCCGATTGACGATCCGATACTCATACGACCGCCCGACACACGAAAACCGCGCATGCCAATCGTCGTCGACCACCTCGCACGCCAGCACCGACACCGGCGCCGGCTTCACCAAGGCATTCAGCCCCTCCATCAACCGAAACGCCGCCAGCGGCTTCGCGATATCGACATGCGCGCGCATCGCCATGCCGTGGACGCCCGCATCGGTCCGCCCCGCCGCCTGCACCGACGCGGTCTCGCCGGTCATCTTCAGCACCGCAGCCTCCAGCGCTGCCTGCACGCTCGGCCCATGCTTCTGCCGCTGCCAGCCCATGAACGGCCGCCCGTCGAACTCCACCGTCAACGCGAACCGCGTCAAAGCTGAGTCCCCGACGGGATCGCAAACCCACGCAGCAATTCAGTGGCCGACGTCACGCCGCGCCCCGCCCGCTGCACCAAAGTCGGCCGGATCGCCCCGTCACCACACCCGATCGTCAGCTCGGCATTGACCGTAAGCCCCTCGCACCCAAGAAACGAGAACGGCAGCACATCCGCCGCCAGCACCTTGATCCGCTCCCCCGCATGCTCGAACCAAGCTCCCGGCGCCGGGTTCATCGCCCGCACCAGCCGCTCCACCTCGACCGCCGACCGCTCGAAATCGATCCGCGCCTCCGCCTTGTCGATCTTGGCGGCATAGGTAACGCCCTCCGCGGGCTGCGGCCGGGCAGGGTAGGCGTCGAGATCGGCCAGCACCTCGACCATCAACCGAGCCCCCATCGCGGAAAGCTCGGACGTCAGATCCCCCGCAGTCTTCCCAACGATCGGCGTCCGTCCCTCCAGCCGAACCGGCCCTGTATCCAGCCCCGCCTCCATCTGCATGATCCCGACGCCCGTCTCGGCATCGCCTGCGAGGATAGCGCGCTGCACCGGCGCCGCCCCGCGCCACCGCGGCAACAGCGACCCATGCACGTTGAGGCACCCGAACCGCGGCGCCTCCAGCACCGCGCGCGGCAGAATAAGACCATAAGCGGCCACTACCGCCACATCCGCGCCCAAAGCCGCAAACGCCTCGCGAGCTTCCAGCCCCTCCGGCAACGACGCCTTGAACGACACCGGCGTCCGCACCTCGATCCCCAGCGCCTCCGCCCGAAGCTGCACCGGCGACGGCACCAGCTCGCGCCCGCGCCGCCCCCCTGGCCGGGCCGGCTGGCAATATGCCGCTGCCACGTCATGCCCCGCCGCGACGAGGGCCTCCAGCACCGGTACCGCGAAGTCCGGCGTTCCCATGAAGATGATCCGCATGGCCCTCTCGAACACGCTGGCGGGGAGCCGCGCAACCCCCTATCTGTTCCCTATGGCATCCCCCGAGATCGAGGCGCTGACGCAGGCGCTGGCCCGGCTCCCCGGCCTCGGCCCCCGGTCCGCACGTCGCGCCGTGCTGCATCTGCTCAAGAAGCGCGACGCGGCGCTGGGGCCGTTGCGCGAGGCGCTGACCGCGGTCGACGAGCGGCTGGAGAACTGCTCGACCTGCGGCAACGTCGACACCACCAACCCCTGCGCGATCTGTGCCGACCCGCGCCGCGATCAGCGCTCGCTGTGCGTCGTCGAGGAAGTCGCCGATCTCTGGGCGCTCGACCGCTCGCGGCTGTTCCCCGGCCGCTTCCACGTCCTTGGCGGCCGCCTGTCCGCGCTCGAAGGCATCCGGCCCGAGGACCTCAGCATCGACAGCCTCGTCCGCCGCATCGAAGCCGGCGGTATCGACGAAGTCGTCCTCGCGATGAACGCCACGCTCGAAGGCCAGACCACCGCGCACTACATCGCCGAGCGCATCGAACGCTTCCCCGTGCGGGTCACCCAACTCGCACACGGCCTGCCGGTCGGCGGCGAACTCGACTATCTCGACGAGGGCACGTTGGCGCAGGCACTAAGGGCAAGGCGGCCAATGGCTTGAGCCAAGTCCTTGACGCACCCCTGCGCGGAACCTAGCTGCGCAGGATGACCGTCATGACCGTTCTCGAAGTCCCCGATCCCCGCCTGCGTCTCGTCGCCGAGCCGGTGGAAACGGTCGACGACTCCATCCGCACGCTCGTCGCCGACATGATCGAGACGATGTACGACTTCAACGGCATCGGCCTCGCCGCGACCCAGGTCGGTGTACAGCAGCGCGTCCTTGTCATCGATCTCCAGGAGGAGAAGGACGAGGACGACAAGCCGATCAAGAACCCCAAGGCCTACATCAACGCCGAGATCCTGTCGGTCAGCGACGAGGTCTCCACCTACAACGAGGGCTGCCTCTCGATCCCCGAGCAGTATGCCGAAGTCGCGCGCCCGGCGCGGTGCCGCGTGAAGTGGCTCGACGAGACCGGTGCTGCGCATGAGGAGGATTTCGACGGATTGCTGTCGACCTGCATGCAGCACGAGATCGACCACCTGGACGGCGTATTGTTCATCGACCACATCAGCCGGCTGAAGCGGGACATGGTCATGAAGAAGCTGGCGAAGCAGCGCAAGCTGGGCTGAGGGGCCGGGGCGACCACAAGCATGAGCGCGAGCGCTTGAGGGTGGGCACCCGTTCACCCAACACGCTACCACCCCGGCGAAGGCCGGGGCCCAATTGGGGGACATCGCCAACTGAGCGCATTCCTCCGTTACCGCGACCTTTCCAATTGGACCCCGGCCTCCGCCGGGGTGGTGCTATTCGGCGAGGGTGTCGTGGCGCCCCCTTTCTAGTTCCCTCGCGAAGGCGGGGGCCCAGGACCACGAGCGCTACCGCTTATAACCCTGGACCCCCGCCACCACGGCAGAACAATATTCCGATTGTCCTACATCAACCGTTCGACGTATGTTCCAAGCATGACGTCCCCATTCGCTCCCCAAACCCGCCCGCTAACGCCCCCATCTCCTCGCGAGGAAATGCTGCGCCAGCGTCTGCACTTCCTATACTTCACTCCAGTTTCGGCCGCGCAGAATGGCTGAGTTCGCCATCATCGCCGTCCTCGCGCTAGCCGCCGGCATCCTCCTGGGCTGGCTCCTGGCCTCCCGCCGAGCCGCCACCCTCGCCAGCGAACTTGCCGTCGCCCAAACCAAGGTCGCCGACGCCGACCTCATCCGCACCGCCCGCGATGCCGTAGAACGCGAACGCAACGCCGCGATGCAGGACCTCGCCACCCTCCGCGCGCAGAACGCCGAGCGCGCCACCGACACCGATCGCCTGCGCCTCGACCTCGCCACGATCCGCACCGACCGCGACGCCGCCCGCACCGAAATCGCCACGCTGAAAGCACAAGGCGAGGCGTTCGAAGCGCGCCTGCTCGAACTCCGCGAGGCGAAGGACGTCATGGCCGCGCAGTTCGGCGACGTCGCCAACAAGCTGCTCAGCGACGCGCAGAAGACCTTCCTCGAACGCGCCGACGCCCGCTTCCGCCAGTCGGAAGAGTCCGCCGGCCTCAACCTAAAGTCGATGCTGCAACCTGTCAGCGATCGCCTGCAACGCTACGAAGAGGGCGTCGCGAAGGTAGAAGCCGAGCGCCGCGACGCATTCGGCGACCTCAAGGGCCAGATCGAACAGATGCGGCTCGGCCAGGAAAAGGTCTCGACCGAAGCCGCCAAACTCGTCAACTCGCTCCGCAACGCCCCCAAGTCCCGCGGCCGCTGGGGCGAACAACAGTTGAAGAACGTCCTCGAAACCTGCGGTCTCAGCGAACACACCGACTTCCAGACCGAGGTTTCGGTCGCGGTAGGCGACGACGGCGCCCGCCTTCGCCCCGACGCGATCATTCGCGTCCCCGGCGGTCGCGCGTTGGTGATCGACGCAAAGGTCTCGCTCAACGCGTACCAGGACGCCTTCGGCGCGGTCGACGACGCCGAGCGCCTGATCGGCTTGGCCGCCCATGCGGCCTCCATGCGCGCGCACGTCAACGGCCTCGGCAACAAGGCCTATTGGAGCCAGTTCGCCGACACCCCCGACTACGTCATCATGTTCGTCCCCGGCGAACATTTCCTGTCCGCCGCGCTCGAACACGACCCGACGCTCTGGGATTTCGCGTTCGAGAAGCGCGTGCTGCTGGCAACGCCAACGAACCTGATCGCGATCGCCCGCACGGTCGCCGCAGTCTGGCGCCAGGAGAAACTCGCCAACGAGGCGCGCAAGATCGGCGAACTCGGCAAGGAAATGCACGATCGCCTTGCCAAGGTGGCCGACGATCTCCGCAAGGTAGGCGTCGGCCTCAACAGCGCGGTGAAGAACTTCAACGGCTTCACCAACTCGTTCAACGGCCGCCTGATGGTAACCGGCCGCAAGTTTCGCGACCTCAACATCGAAACGGGTGCGCGAGATCTGGAGGACGTGTCCTCGGTCGACGCACTGGCGCTAGGTGAGGGGCCCGCGCTGATCGAGAAGCCGGAAAACGTCGAAAGCTGACCTCCCCGTACCACCACCCCGGCGCAGGCCGGGGCCCAGTTGGGGGACACGGATGATGGACGCTGCGATCCGTTACTCTAGCTTTCCCAACTGGGCCCCGGCCTCCGCCGGGGTGGTGCGGAAGTAGCGTTCTTCCGCACAAAAAACCGATCGGTACAAAATTCGTTCATCTCACGGCAACCTTTCCCGACCCTGCGCATTAACCGGATAACACCCCCAAGAGTCACCCGGTCATGAAACACCTAGTCCCCATCCTCTGCGCCCTCATCCCCTTCGCAGCAATGATCGGCGCCTGCGTAACCTGCCCCTGACGCCTGTCGCGCAGACACAAAAAAAAAGGCCCGCCCGGATCACTCCGGGCGGGCCTTTCTGTATCGGCTAGAAGGGAAGCGAAGGGATCAACCCTGCGCTTCGTCCTCCTGATCGCGCGGTGCTTCGGCGGTCGCGCCGGGCTCTGCGTTCGGATCGTAATCCTCGACGAAGCCAGCCTCGTCGCGCTCGAACATCGACGACATCACGTCGACGCCCGAAGCCTGCATCTCGGCCTCTTCAGGCGAACGGGCGACGTTGACCTTGACGGCCACCGACACCTCGGGGTGCAGCGATACCTTGACGGTGTAGACACCGATCGCCTTGATCGGCTTGTCGAGCACGATCGCCGACTTGCCGACCTTGTGACCGTCGGCCACCAGCGCATCGACAAGATCGCGAACCGCGACCGAACCGTAGAGCTGGCCGGTGTTCGACGCCTGACGGATCAGGGTCACGGTCGCGTCGTTGAAGGTCTTCGCTTCGGTCTCGGCATCGCTGCGACGCGATGCGTTGTCCGATTCGATCTTCGCACGGTTCGACTCGAACACCTTGCGGTTGGCTTCGTTCGAACGAAGCGCCTTCTTGTTGGGAAGCAGGAAGTTACGCGCGTAACCGTCCTTGACCTTCACCACGTCGCCGATAGCACCAAGCTTTTCGACGCGCTCAAGCAGAATGACGTCCATGTGGGCGCTCCTTACTTAACGATGTAGGGCAGCAAGCCCAGATGACGCGCACGCTTGATGGCCTGGGCCAGTTCGCGCTGCTTCTTTGCGGCCACCGAAGTGATACGCGACGGGACGATCTTGCCACGCTCGGACACGAAGCCCTGCAGCAACCGGACGTCCTTATAGTCGATCCGGGGAGCGTCTTTGGCGGAGAACGGGCAGCTCTTGCGGCGGCGGAAGAATGGACGTGCCATGATTATTCAGCTCCCTCTTCGCGGTCACGACGGGGACCACGGTCCGGACGATCGCCACGATCGGGACGGCCCTCACGGCCACCTTCACGGTCGCCACGACGCTCGCGGTCACGATCCTGCTTGCGCATCATCACGGTCGGGCCCTCTTCGAGGGTATCGACCTTGACCGTCATGTAACGGATGATGTCTTCGTTGATCTGGGTCTGGCGCTCCAGCTCTGCGATCACGCTGCCCGGGGCATCGATCTCGAGCATGACATAGTGCGCCTTGCGGTTCTTGGCGATTTTGTACGCCAGCGAACGCAGGCCCCAGTTCTCGGTCTTTACGACCCGACCTTCGTTGTCGTTCACGATCTTGGTGGCGATTTCCGCCAGTGCGTCCACCTGCGCTTGTGCCAGATCCTGGCGCGCAAGGAACACGTGCTCGTAAAGAGCCATGTCTTGTCCTTCGTCTTGGCCGATCGCTGATACACGCCCCATGCGTGCACCCCTCCGGCTGTCGTCTTAGAAAACGGCGTCTAGAATGCAAACAGGGGCGAGAGACGCGAATCTCTCACCCCGGTTGCAGAGGGCCTTACCCGTTTATCGGGGAAAGGCAAGGTGTTCAGGTTTACTGGTCCGTTTACCGGAACGCGCCGCCACGAACCTGGACCACGTTGCCGCGACCGTCGATCAGGATCGCGTCACGACCCGAGCGAACCCACTGATGCGCGCGGGGCGGGGGTGCGAGGCGATAGTTGCGATACGTCGTGATCACCCGGTAGTTCTGCGCCTGGCGACGATCGAAGCGCTGGCCGGTGCGCCAGTTGCGATACTGCGGCGTACGGACGACGGTGCGCTTGGTGACGACGGTGCGGCCGTTGTCGTTGTGGCGCACGGTGGTGATTTCGCGACGCTGCTGCGCTTCGGCAGGCGCTGCGGCGAGCAGCGGGCTGGCGACGAGGGTGGCGGCGAGCGCGCTGAGGATGAACGTCTTCATGATAATCTCCCGTTGAAACACGGCGCCGTTGCTGCGGCGTCCTCCATAATCTGGGAGCCGATTGTCGCAGGCGCTTGTCGCAAGGTCGGCGAAATGGTCGCATATTGTCGCAAGGCCGCGTGGTTCGTTCAGGTTGCAACTCGACGCGCACCTTTATAGGCCCCGCGCTCAAACGAAGACCCAACACAGAGGAGAGGCCATGCGCGCGTTCATCTTCCCCGGCCAGGGGAGCCAGTCTGTCGGCATGGGCAAGGCGCTCGCCGACGCCAGTGCCACCGCCCGCGAGGTCTTCGCCGAAGTCGACGAGGCGCTCGGCCAGCACCTGTTCCGCCTGATGAGCGAAGGGCCGGCGGACGACCTGCTCCTTACCGAGAACGCGCAACCAGCGATCATGGCGAATGCGATCGCGACATTGCGTGTGGCTGAGAAGGAAGGCGGCCTCCGCCTTGCCGACAAGGCCGATTACGTCGCGGGTCACAGCCTTGGCGAATATACCGCCCTGTGTGCCGCCGGTGCGCTCGACCTGTCGACCACCGCGCGGCTCCTGAAACTTCGCGGCCGCGCGATGCAGGCGGCGGTCCCGGTAGGCGAGGGCGCGATGGCCGCGTTACTCGGTACCGACCTCGAAAAGGCGCAGTTGATCGCCGGCGCCGCGGTCGACGCGATCCTGGCGGAGGGCGGCCCCGAGCTGATCTGCACCGTCGCCAACGACAACGACCCGTCGCAGGTCGTCATCTCCGGCCACCGCCGCGCCATCGAAAAGGCGATCACGCTGGCCAAGGACCTAGGCGCCAAGCGCGGGATATTGTTGCCCGTCTCCGCCCCCTTCCACTGCCCCCTGATGCAGCCCGCCGCCGAAGCCATGGAAGCAGCCCTCCTGGACGCCGACCTCCGCGCGCCCTTGGTCCCGGTCTTTGCCAATGTCGACGCGGTCGCCGTCGCCGATCCCGGCGTGATCCGTCACCTGCTGGTGCAACAGGTTACCGGCATGGTCCGCTGGCGCGAATCGGTCCTCGCGATGCACGCGGCGGGCGTCGGCCACTTCGTTGAGTTCGGCGGCAAGGTCCTCAGCCCAATGGTCAAGCGCATCACCCCCGACGTTGAGACGACCAGCGTCATCACGATGGACGACATCGAAGCGCTTGTTCGGAGTTTGTAGAGTAAGAGTGGTTCGCGCAGAGGCGCGGAGGCGCAGAGGAGATTGCGATGGTGGATATCGATCGGATCACTGGCAACGTCATTGATGTCGCGATCCGCATCCACCGAGACCTGGGACCGGGACTGCTCGAAAGCGTTTATGAAACCGTCTTGGCGGGCAAGCTCACCGCGATGGGATATCGCGTGGAACGACAGCGTCCGGTAGACATCGAGTTTGAAGGAATGTGTTTTGCTGCCGCCTTCCGTATCGATCTGTTGGTGGACGAGCGACTGATCCTCGAGATCAAATCCATCGATCAGCTGAGCCCGGTGCATGCCAAGCAACTGCTAACCTATCTCAGATTGACCAAGCAGCCGGTCGGGCTGCTCATCAACTTCGGTGGCGAGACGCTCAAGGAGGGCGTCCGCCGGCTCGTCAACAATCACTATCCTCTCAGCGCCTCAGCGCCTCAGCGCGAACAAATTTCTTGAATCTGGAGACTAAAATGTTCGACCTCACAGGCATGACCGCCCTCGTCACCGGGGCATCCGGCGGGATTGGGTCCGAGATCGCCAAGGCCCTGGCCGCCCAAGGCGCGCGCCTGACCGTGTCCGGTTCCAATGCCGACAAGCTCGAAGCCTTCCGCGCGAGCCTTGGTAGTGACCATGTCGCACTCCCCTGCAACCTCTCCGACGCCGCTGCCGTCGACGCGCTCGTCCCACAGGCAGTGGAAAAGCTCGGCAAGCTAGATATCCTCGTCAACAACGCCGGCGTCACCCGCGACAATCTCGCGATGCGGATGAAGGACGACGAGTGGGACAGCGTCATCCGCGTCAATCTCGAAGCCGCGTTCCGCCTCATGCGCGCCGCCGCCAAGCCGATGATGAAGGCAAGGTTCGGCCGGATGATCTCGGTCACCTCGATCGTCGGCGTCACCGGCAATCCCGGCCAGGCCAACTACGCCGCATCGAAGGCGGGCCTGATCGGCATGTCGAAATCGATGGCGCAGGAACTCGCCAGCCGGGGCATCACCGTCAACTGCGTCGCGCCCGGTTTCATCACCTCGCCGATGACCGACGCGCTGCCCGAGGCTCAGAAGACCGCGCTCACCGCAAAGATTCCCGCCGGCCGCCTAGGCGAAGGCGCAGACATCGGCGCGGCGATCGTGTACCTCGCTAGCCGTGAAGCCGGGTACGTCACGGGACAAACCGTGCACGTGAACGGCGGGATGGCGATGATCTGAACTTGCGCGCTGAACTGCCGCGTTCTAGGTGCGTTCAGGAAATACCGAAAACCCCCAGATTTGAAGAGGGAACTACCATGAGCGAGACAGCTGACCGCGTGAAGAAGATCGTCGTCGAGCATCTCGGCGTCGAAGCCGACAAGGTGACCGAGGACGCGAGCTTCATCGACGACCTGGGCGCAGACAGCCTCGACATCGTCGAACTCGTCATGGCGTTCGAGGAAGAGTTCGGTGTCGAGATTCCCGATGATGCCGCCGAGAAGATTGCGACCGTCAAGGACGCGATCACCTACATCGACGAGCACAAGGCCTGATCAGGGTCTAGGGTTCAAACCTTTGGACCTGCCCTGAAGGGTGTGATTTGAGCGGCTCCCCGTCCTTGGGCAAAGAGGGCGGGGAGCCGTTTCGTTTTGAGAGCAGACGGAGTTTGAAGCCATGCGGCGTGTCGTCGTAACCGGGCTAGGCCTGGTCACCCCCCTGGGGGCGGATGTTGAAACGGCCTGGGCGAATATCCTCGCCGGCAAGTCGGGTGCGGGCCCGATCACGCGCTTCGACGCGTCGGATCAGGTGTGCCGCATCGCCTGCGAGGTGAAGCCGGCCGACCACGAATATGGCTTCGATCCCGCCAAGCGTGTCGACCACAAGGTCCAGCGCCAGGTCGATCCGTTCATCATCTATGGCATCGACGCCGCAGGGCAGGCTCTGGAAGACGCAGGTCTGACCGAGATGACGCTCGAAGAGAGCTGGCGTGCCGGCGTGTCGATCGGCTCGGGCATCGGCGGCCTGCCGGGTATCGAGAGCGAATCGATCGTCCTCCACACCAAAGGCCCGCGTCGCGTCTCGCCGCATTTCGTCCATGGCCGTCTGATCAACCTGATCTCGGGCCAGGTCTCGATCAAATACGGTCTGCGCGGTCCGAATCATGCGGTCGTTACCGCCTGCTCGACCGGCGCGCACGCGATCGGCGACGCCGCGCGGATGATCGCGATGGACGACGCCGACGTGATGCTCGCGGGCGGCGCGGAGGGCACCGTCTGCCCGCTCGGCATCGCCGGGTTCGCACAGGCCCGCGCGCTGTCGACCAATTTCAACGATTCGCCCGAGAAGGCCTCCCGTCCCTATGACAAGGACCGCGACGGCTTCGTTATGGGCGAGGGCGCCGGCGTGCTGGTGCTCGAGGAATACGAGCACGCCAAGGCACGTGGCGCGAAGATGTATGCCGAGGTGATCGGCTACGGTCTGTCGGGCGACGCGTATCACGTGACCGCACCGCATCCCGAGGGCGACGGTGCGTTCCGCTCGATGCAGATGGCGATTCGGAAGTCGGGCCTCAAGCTGGAGGACATCGACTACATCAACGCGCACGGCACTTCGACGCCGCTGGGCGACGAGCTCGAGCTCGGTGCTGTGCGTCGCCTGTTCGGCGATGCGATCTCGGGTCTGTCGATGTCGTCGACCAAGTCCGCGATCGGGCATCTGCTTGGCGGTGCCGGCGCGGTCGAGAGCATCTTCTGCATCCTCGCGCTGCGCGACCAGATCGTCCCGCCGACGCTGAACCTCGACAATCCGAGCGACAGCTGCGTGGGGGTCGACCTTGTCCCGCATGTCGCCAAGAAGCGCGAAGTCCGCGCGGTGCTGAACAACTCGTTCGGCTTCGGTGGCACGAATGCTTCGCTGGTAATGACCAAGGTCCGCTAAATAAGTTTGTTCCCCCGCGAAGGCGGGGGCCCAGACTGGGCTCCCGCCTTCGCGGGAGAACAAGAGGTAGTGATGCGCAAGGTCGGCTGTTTCGGACTCGTCTTAGGCCTGGCGGCCGTCGTCGCGCTGTTCCTGGTCGTCCAAGGCTGGGGCGGGGCAGGCCCGGCACCGCGCACGCTGACCGTACAGATCGGCGAAGGCAGCACGCTGGCCGGCGCTGCCACCGAACTCGAAAAGGCCGGTGCGATCCCCTCGGCCCGCCGCTTCCGCTTGTATGCGCGGGTCTTCGGCTCGGGCGATCCGATCAAGGCGGGCGAATACCGCATTGCGCCGCACGCCAGCCAGTCCGACATCCTCAAGCTGATGCAGGGCGGCAAGGTCCTCCAGCGCCTCGTCGTCGTCCCCGAAGGCTATCCCTCGGTCTTGGTCCACGACGCGCTGGCGAAGGCGGACGGCCTGACCGGCACCGTGCCCGTTCCGGCGGAAGGCTCGATTCTCCCCGACAGCTACGCCTTCCAGGCCGGTGACACCCGCGCATCGGTCGTCACGAGGATGCAGGCGGCGCTGAAGACCTACCTCGCCACCGCCTGGGCCGCGCGCAAGCCCGGCATCGCGGTGACGACTCCTGAACAGGCGATCATCCTAGCCTCGATCGTCGAGAAGGAAACCGGCAAGCCCTCCGAACGCCGCACCGTCGCCGCGGTTTACGGCAATCGACTGCGCAACGGCATGCCGCTCCAAGCCGACCCCACCGTGATCTACCCGATCACCAAGGGCCGCCCGCTGGGCCGCCGCATCTTGCGGTCGGAACTGCATGCGAAGAACGGCTACAACACCTATGCCGAAGCGGGGCTGCCGGTCGGCCCGATCGCCAACCCCGGCCGCGCCTCGATCGACGCGGTGCTCGACCCGGCGCAGACCCAGGCGCTCTATTTCGTAGCAGACGGCACCGGCGGCCACGTGTTCGCGAACACGCTGGCCGAACACAATGCCAACGTGAAGAAATGGTACGCCATCCGCAAAGCCCGCGGCGAGATGTAATCCTCCCCGGAACGGGGAGGGGGACCATCCGCAGGATGGTGGAGGGGGCTCACCGCGAGCGTACCAGCAGTGGCAACTACGGCAGGCGGTACGCTCGTGGCGCTCCCCCTCCACCCCGCCGCTACGCGTCGCGGTCCCCCTCCCCGTGCCGGGGAGGAGTTATCCCCGCAGAGCGTTAGCCGCGCGCGCCTTGATCTCGATTTCGGCCATCGTCCCGCCGGTCACCCAGCTACCACCGACGCAGAGCACGGGCTTGAACGCCAGCCACTCAGGAGCGCTCGCCTCGGTAATCCCGCCGGTCGGGCAGAAGCTGCACTGATAGAACGGCGCGGCCAGAGCCTTGAGCGCCTTCAACCCGCCATTCGCCTCCGCCGGGAAGAACTTGAAGTGCGTCAGCCCCAGGTCGAGCCCGGTCATGATGTCCGCCGCATTGGCGATCCCCGGCAGGAACGGAATGCCGCTCTCGATGATCGGCGTGGCGAGTCGTTCGGTCAGCCCCGGCGAGACGATGAACTCCGCCCCCGCATCGCGGACCTGCGCGAACTGCTGCGTGTTGACGACGGTACCTGCGCCGACGATTGCGCCGGGCACCTTCTTCATCTCAGCGATGGCCTCCAGCGCGGCGCCGGTGCGCAGCGTCACCTCGAGCACGCGCAGGCCGCCGGCAACCAGCGCCTCGGCGAGCGGGCGGGCGAGCGCGGCGTCCTCGATTACCAGCACCGGAATGACGGCGCTGGTCTGCATGATGTCTGCGATAGTGGGCGAGGGGGTTGCGGTCATTGGGTGTGTTCCTGTGCGAAGGCGGCCGCGGCGCCGAACAGGCCGGGCTGGGGATGGGTGATGAGCTTGACGGGCATTGCCGCCATCATACCCTGGAAACGACCCTTGGCGACGAAGCGCTGGTCGAAGCCCGAGCGGATCAGGCGATCCTTGATTCGGAAGCCGAGCCCGCCTGCGATCACGACGGCCTTCGCGCCTTGCGCCAACGCGAGATCGCCCGCAACCGCGCCGAGTGCGAGGCAGAATCGGTCGAGCGCCGCGAGCGCGATCGAATCGGTCCCGTCGATCGCCTCGGTCCAGATCGTCTTGTCATCATGGCTGGGGACCGCGCGGCCCTCCAGCGCGGCAAGCGTCTCGTAAATCGCGACGATGCCGGGTCCAGCAACGACGCGCTCGGCGGATACTCGCGTGAACGTCTTTCGCAGCCGCTTCAGCAGCGCATCCTCGATCCCGTCGAGCGGGGCGAAGTCCATATGACCGCCTTCGGTCTCAAGGACCTGATAGCCGTCCTTGCGTCGCAGCAGCTGCGCGACGCCGAGCCCGGTGCCGGGGCCGCAAATCGTCGTGATGCCCTCGGACGGCAGCGGCGTATCGGGGCCGCAGAGATGGATGAAGTCGCTGCTCGGCACCTGTGCGACGGCATGGCCGACCGCGCCAAAATCGTTGACGACCACCCACTGGTCGGCCTTCAGGCGCTCGGTGATCAGCGACTTGCGGATGATCCATGGGTTGTTGGTGAGGCGGATGACGTCGTTCGCGACCGGCGACGCGACCGCGATCGCGAGCGCACGGGGGAGGGGGCGACCGAGGCCAGCCTCGAACGCCTGGTACGCGGTCTGGAGCGACGCGTGGTCCGCGGTCTTCAGCGTCGCCGGCTCGCCGAGCGAAACGACGCGGCCGTTCTCGACCTCGGCGATCGCGAAGCGCGCATGCGTCCCGCCGATATCTGCCGCTACGATTTCCATTCGTCTCTCCCGATCCTCGATATCTTTGCATCCGTTCGTCCTGAGCGAAGTCGAAGGACCGCTCGCTTGGAGCAATGTCCTTCGACTTCGCTCAGGACGAACGGTAGGTAGGGATCTAAAGCCCAGCCCCAGCCAGCATCGCCGACGCACCCTTCTCCGCCTCGTCGGCAAGCCCACGGAACATGCCGAACAGCTCGCGGCCCATCCCGCTAACCGGTGGCGGAACCGCGACCATCTCGCGCGTCGCCCACACGTCCGCGTCGACCAGCGCGTCCAGCGTACCGTTGACCGCATCCACCCGGATCATGTCGCCATCGCGAATCAACCCGATCGCACCATCGAGCAGCGCCTCCGGCGAGCAATGGATCGCGCACGGGACCTTGCCGCTCGCACCCGACATCCGCCCATCGGTGACCAGCGCCACCTTGAACCCGCGATTCTGCAACACCCCCAACGGCGGGGTTAGCTTGTGCAACTCCGGCATGCCGTTCGCGCGCGGCCCTTGGAAGCGGACGACGACGACGACGTCCTTCTCCAACTCGCCGCGCTTGAACGCCTCGATCACGTCGAGCTGGTCGTCGAACACCATCGCGGGCGCCTCGACGATCCAGCGCTCGCGCTCGACCGCGGACACCTTGATGCACGCGCGGCCGATATTGCCCGCGAGGATTCGCATCCCGCCATCCGGCGAGAACGGCGCGGTGGCAGGGCGCAGGATCGTCTCGTCGCCGCTGTCCGGCGTATCGCGCCAGCCGAGCGTATCGCCCTCGACAACCGCGGTCTTCGTATAGGCCGAAAGATCTTCGCCAACGATCGTCATGATATCGCCGTGCAGCAGGCCTTCGCCGAGCAGCTCGCGGATCACGTAGGGCATGCCCCCGGCAGCCTCGAACGCGTTCACGTCCGCTGAGCCATTGGGATACACGCGCGCGATCAGCGGCACCGCGCAGGAAAGGCGGTCGAAATCCTCCCAGTCGATGATGATCCCCGCCGCGCGAGCGATTGCGGGGACGTGGAGCAGATGGTTGGTCGAGCCCCCCGTCGCGAGCAGGCCGACCGCGGCGTTCACGATCGCCTTCTCGTCGACGCAGTGCCCGAGCGGCCGATACGAATCGCCCCGCGCGCCGATCTTCGCCAACCGGTGCACCGCCGCCCGCGTCAGTTCCTGCCGCAGCTTCGTGCCCGGATTGACGAACGCCGCGCCCGGCATGTGGAGGCCCATCACCTCCATCATCATCTGGTTGGTGTTGGCGGTGCCGTAGAAGGTGCACGTCCCCTTCGAATGATACGCGCCGATCTCGGCTTCGAGCAGCTCGTCGCGCCCGACCAGCCCCTCGGCGAATTTCTCGCGAACCGCGGCCTTCGCCTTGTTGGGCAACCCGGTCGGCATCGGCCCGCCGGGGATCAGCACCATCGGCAGATGCCCGAAGCGGAGCGCGCCCATCAGCAGGCCCGGCACGATCTTGTCGCAGATGCCGAGCAGCGCCGCGCCTTCGAACGTGCCGTGGCTCAGTGCAATCGCCGTGCTCAGCGCGATCGTGTCGCGGCTGAACAGCGACAGCTCCATGCCCGGATACCCTTGCGTCACGCCGTCGCACATCGCCGGCACGCCGCCCGCGACCTGCGCGGTTGCACCGGCCTCGCGTGCCCAGATCTTCATCAGTTCCGGATAGCGGTAGTAGACGGCGTGAGCCGACAGCATGTCGTTATACGCGGTGACGATGCCGATGTTCATGCCGGCATCGGCCTTCATCGCGTCGCGGTCTTCCTCGGTCCCGGCATAGGCGTGCGCGAGGTTCGCGCAGCCGAGGCCGGGACGCCGGACCTGCGCCGCCGCCTCGCGCTTGATCAGCGCGAGATAGGCGGCGCGGCTGCCACGCGAGCGCTCGATGATCCGGTCGGTGACCGCGGAGACGACGGCGTTGAGCATCGTCACGGCGCCCAGTGCACGTCGACCGGCAGCTCGACCTCGGCCAGTACGCGGCCGATCGGATAGGACGACGACGGCCCCTGTTCGATCGCCTGCTCGAGCACCTTCTTCTTCGCGTCGCCGGTGATCATGATCATCAGCGCCTTCGACGACGCGATCGCCGCCGCCGACAACGTCACGCGCGCCAGCGGTGCCTCGGGCGGGAGCGGATCTGGCATCACGCCGAGCGCACGACGTTCCTTGGGACCGCTCAGCGCTTCGTCATAATCGGGGCCGGGGAAGATCGACGCAGTGTGCCCGTCGCCACCCATACCGAGCAGGCAGAAGTCGAGCGGCCAGTGCAGGTCCTGCATCAGCGCATCCGCCGAACGACCGGCCGCCTTGTAGTCCGACATCGCCTCGGGAACGATCGGCTTCACGCGCGCGCCCTTGGGGAGGAAGATCTTCGCCAGCGAAGTAACGTTCGACAGCGGATCGCCGAGCTTTACGATACGCTCGTCGCCCGGGATGATCGTGACCTTCTTCCAGTCGAGCTTTGCCTGGGCAAGCTTCTCGTACGCGGCGAACGGCGTCTTGCCGCCCGCCAGCGCGATCACCGCCGAGCCACGCGCGTCGAGCGCGCTCTCGATGACGAACTGGATATCGCCTGCGACTGCGTTGGCGAGCTCGCCCGCGTCGTCATATTCCCACCATTCGATTTCGGTCATAAACTTCAACTCACTCAGAAAATTGCTGTCAAAAATGCCGTTCGTGCCGAGTAGGGATCGATCGAAGCCGAGAGCCCGTATCGAGGTACAGTGCCACACTCCGGCCGATCCCTCGATACGCCTTCTCGACTTCGCTCGAAGGCTACTCGGGACGAACGGGAGAAACCAAACTCAGTCGTCCTGCCAGGTCACGCCATCGCGCTCGGTCAGCGCGATCGCGGCGGATGGACCCCAGCTGCCCGACGCATAGCTCTTGGGCTTCATCGCGTTGGCCTTCCAGCCCTCGCGGATCGCGTCGATCCAGGTCCATTGCGCCTCGACCTCGTCACGGCGCACGAACAGCGTCTGGTCGCCCTCGATCAGGTCGAGCAGAAGCCGCTCATACGCGATCCGCCGACGCGACCCGGCGAACTCGGCATCCATGCTGAGGTTCAGCGGCACTTCGCGCAGGCGGACGCCCTCGCGGTCGAGACCCGGTTCCTTCGCCATCACCAGCAGCTGAATATATTCCTCCGGCTGAAGGCGGATGATCAGCATGTTGGGCTGGAGCAGCCCGCCGCGTCCCGCGAACATCGAGTGCGGTACCGCCTTGAACTGGATCGCGATCTCGCTACGGCGCGTCGCCATGCGCTTGCCGGTGCGCAGGTAGAACGGCACGCCCTGCCAGCGCCAATTGTCGACATGCGCCTTGATTGCGACGAACGTCTCGGTGGTCGAAGGCTGGCCGAGTTCGTCCGAGTAGCTCTTGACGAACTTCCCCTTCACCGCGCCTTCGCCATACTGGCCGGTGACGGTGACGTTCGGGACTTCTTCAGGCTTGATCATGCGCAGCGAGCGGAACACCTTCGACTTCTCGTCGCGGACGTCGGTGCCCTCGAAGCGCGCGGGGGGCTCCATCGCGATCAGCGCGAGCAGCTGGAGCATGTGGTTGGCGACCATGTCGCGCAACGCACCCGCGGTCTCGTAATAGCCCGCGCGCTCTTCGAGCCCGACCGTCTCGGAGATCGTGATCTGGACGTTGTCGATCCCCTGCGCGTTCCACACCGGCTCGAAGAACGAATTGCCGAAGCGCAGCGCAAGGATGTTCTGGACGGTTTCCTTGCCGAGATAATGATCGATCCGATAGGTCCGGTCCTCCGGAAAAGCCTTCGCCACCGAGTCGTTGATCTCGCGGCTCGTCTCCAGGTCGTAGCCGAGCGGCTTCTCCAGCCCGACGCGCACTGTCTCGCCAGCAAGCCCAACCTTGTGCAGCCCCTCGATCGCGGCTTCGAACAGCGACGGCGCGGTCGACAGGTAGATCGCCAGCCCGCCGGAGATATCGCCGATCTTGTCCGCCAGCGGCTGGAAACTCGCCGGATCGGACAGGTCGGTCGGCTGGTAGAAGATCCGGTCGAGGAACGTCCCGATCGCGCCTTCGTCCTTGCGATCCTCGGGCAGGAACTCGTCGAGCGCCTTCTTGGCGAACTTGCGGTAATCCTTGTCGTCATGCTCGTGACGCGCGGCGCCGGTGATCGTCAGTTCCTCGGGCAGCAGCCCGTCGGCGTGCAGGCCATAGAGCGACGGCAGCAGCATGCGCTGCGCGAGATCGCCGGTCGCGCCGAACAGGAGCAGCTTGGCTACGGGATTACGGTGCATGGAAGCTCCTGGATGTGGCGATGGACCGGGCGGAAAACGCCGGTCCTAGAAAACGAGGCCGGCTACGGGATCGACCCCGGCCATGATGTTCAGGTTCTGGACCGCGGCACCGCCGGCGCCCTTGCCCAGATTGTCGAGCGTCGCGACCAGCCGCGCATGACCGACCGCATCGTTGCCGCAGACGCGCAGCGTCAGCCGGTCGGTCCCTGCATTCTCCTCGATATCGACCGAGCCGATATCGCCGGGAGCAACCGAGACGAGCTTCGAGCCATTGAACGCAGCGCGCAATACGTCTTCGATCGCCGCAAGCGTGGGCCGGCCGGGCAGGGCGTGGAGATGCAACGGCACTTCGACGACCATGCCGCGGTAGGTGTTCGCCACGGCAGGCGCGAAGATCGGCGCGTGCGTTAGGCCCGCATGTTGCGTCATCTCTGCGATATGCTTGTGCGCGAGACCTAGCGCGTAGGCGCGGAAGGCTGTCGCCGGTTCGCCATTCTCGAACGCCGCGATCATCGCCTTGCCGCCACCCGAATAACCCGAGGTCGCGTTGACGCTCAGCGGGAGGTCGGCGTGTATGAGACCGGCCGCGACCAGAGGCGCGACGAGCGCGAGGAAACCGGTGGGATAGCAGCCGGGGTTCGACACGCGCATCGCGGTCGCGACCTTATCCGCCTGGCCCGGCAGCTCGGGGAAGCCGTAGGTCCAGCCGGCAGCGACCCGGTGCGCGCTCGATGCGTCGATGACGCGGGTGCGCGCATTGTCGATCAGCGTGACGGCTTCGCGCGACGCCCCGTCCGGCAGGCACAGGATGACGAAATCGGCATCGTTCAGCGCCTCGCGCCGTGCCGCCGGATCCTTGCGCCGATCCTCAGGCAGCAGCGCCAGCGTGATGTCGGTCCGCCCGGCGAGCCGTTCGCGGATCTCGAGGCCCGTGGTGCCGACGGCGCCGTCGATGAAGACCGTGGTCATGCCGCGTCGTTCGCCGAAAGGTCGAGCGCTTCTGCAGCGACATAGCCGACCAGCCCGCTCGGGCGGGCGACGCCCCATGCGGAAACGCCAGCAATCTCCAGCACTTCGAAACTGTCGCCAGGGTTGAGGTCGACCATCGTATCGCTCGCTTCGTCTCGTCCGCTGCGCAACAAAGCTGTGCGCGCGACGGGCCGTATCATCGGCACGGCATAGTGTGGAGCGAATACGTATTCGGCGAGACGAATGTCGGCGATATCGCGGCGAACGGCATGGGTGCGCGGGTCGAGGTCGACCGAGCGGCCCGTCAGCGAAAAGCTCGTACGGGCCTGGTCGTCGAATGGCTCAAGCGTGAGCGGCTGCGCGGCCGCCAGATCCGTTGCCAGTGCCGGCAGGGGCGGGGCCGTCGCCGATGAATTGCCCAAACTCTTCAAGAAAATCTGCCCCTTCGGTCGTGCGCGCGACGAAGATGTTGCGCTTGTCGCTATCGTCGCGTTGCCGGCGCAGATAGCCGAGGGCACCCAATCTGTTCAAGGCGCGCGTAACGACCGGCTTCGATACGTTGAGCGCACGGGCCAGGCCGCGCACCGTATGTGGACCCGGTTTGAGATAAACGAGCAGAAGAAGCGCCATCTGACGATTGGTCAGATCGGGTTCACCCGAGCGGACATAATCCACCAGAGCGGTCATCCAGGTCGATAAGGTATTGGCTGCCATTGATGCCACAGCGTTGATCCGCCATCTGAATTTATGTGCACGATACCCAGTCATGAGCGTCATTACGGGGTCTCAACGCCGCCCGGACGTCATGTTTCCGTAGTTTTGCGATTGCCTTGCGATATGCGGAGGCAGCGCCACGGTCGATCGCCCGGTTGATCGAAACCGCGACGTCGCCTATGTGCGCGCCTTCGCAAAAGTTCCGGGGTTTTCCGCGCAATGTTCGCCTTTCTGCTCGTCATCCACGCGATCATCGCGGCCGCCCTCGTCACGGTGATCCTCATGCAGCGCTCGGAAGGCGGCGGTCTGGGCATGGGCGGCAGTCCGTCGGGCCTGATGTCGGCACGCGGCGCGGCCGATTTCCTGACCCGCGCGACCGGCGTTCTCGCGACGATGTTCGTGCTGTTCTCGATCCTGCTCGCGGTCCTCGCGGCGAATCACCGCACCACCACGATCGACACGTCGCTGGCGCGTACCCCGGCGGCGGCAACGGCCGTTCCGACCGCGCAGCCCAAGGGTGATGCGGCTCCGTTCGCCGGTGGCGCCGAGAATGCTGGCGTCCCCGCCGGCACGACCAAGCCGGCCGACAACGGCGCGGTCCCGCTAGCCAACTAAACACTCCATTCGCCGATAAAAGACCCTCGCGTGATCCGCGGGGCTCTTGTCGTTCGTCCCCAACACACGCTACGAGACTCTTCCCATGGCTCGGTACATTTTCATCACCGGGGGCGTGGTTTCGTCGCTCGGTAAAGGTCTCATGGCGGCATCGCTTGCCGCTCTCCTCCAGGCACGCGGGTATACCGTCAGGATTCGGAAGTTCGATCCGTATCTGAACGTCGATCCCGGCACGATGTCGCCGTATCAGCACGGCGAGGTCTACGTCACCGACGACGGCGCGGAGACCGATCTCGACCTCGGCCATTACGAGCGCTTCACCGGCGTTCCGTCGCGCCAGTCGGACAACGTCACCTCGGGGCGCATCTATCAGCAGATCATCACGCGCGAGCGTCGCGGCGATTATCTCGGCGCCACCGTGCAGGTCATCCCGCACGTCACCGACGCGATCAAGGCGTTCGCACGTGCCGAGACCGACGACATCGATTTCGTCCTGTGCGAGATCGGCGGCACCGTCGGCGATATCGAATCGCTCCCGTTCATCGAGGCGATCCGCCAGCTCAAGAATGAGGAAGGTCGCGGCAACGCGATCAGCATTCACGTGACTCTGGTCCCGTACATCGCCGCCGCCGGCGAACTGAAGACCAAGCCGACTCAGCATTCGGTCCGCGAACTCGCCGCGCTCGGCGTGCAGCCCGACGTGCTGGTCTGTCGCTGCGAACATCCCCTGCCGCCGTCGGAGCGCGCCAAGATCGCGCTGTTCTGCAACGTCCCCGCCAGCGCCGTCATTCCCGCGCTCGACGCGAAGAGCATCTACGCGGTGCCGCTTCAGTATCACGGCGAAGGACTCGACATCGAAGTTCTCCGCGCGTTCGGGATCGAACCCGCCGAGGCACCCGACCTGTCGCGCTGGACCGAGATCATGGACCGCCTGACCAATCCTCAGGGCGAAGTCACGATCGGCGTGGTCGGCAAATATGTCGGGCTCCAGGACGCGTACAAGTCGCTGAACGAGGCGCTGGTCCATGGCGGCATCGCGAATCGCGTGAAGGTCAACGTCCGCTGGATCGACGCCGAGCTGTTCGAGAACGCCGAAAGCGACATCGCGGGTCAGCTCGAGCCGTGCGACGCGATCCTCGTCCCCGGCGCGTTCGGCGAGCGTGGTGCGGAAGGCAAGATCGCCTCGGTCAAGTTCGCGCGTGAGCGGAAGATCCCGTATTTCGGAATCTGCTTCGGTATGCAAATGGCCTGCGTCGAGGGTGCCCGCGATCTCGCCGGCATCCCGAATGCTTCGTCGACCGAGTTCGGCCCGACCGACGAGCCGGTGGTCGGCATGATCACCGAATGGATGGGGCGCGAAGGTCTCGAAACGCGTGCAGCGGAAGGCGACATGGGCGGCACGATGCGGCTCGGCGCCTATGACGCGAAGCTCACGGGCAACAGCGTGGTGGCCTCTATCTATGGCGGTACCGAGATTTCGGAGCGCCATCGTCACCGTTACGAGGTCAACACCGGGTACAAGGAAGCGCTCGAACAGGGCGGCCTTGTCTTCTCGGGCATGTCCCCCGACGGCACGCTGCCCGAGATCGTCGAACGTCCCGACCACCCCTGGTTCGTTGGCGTCCAGTTCCATCCTGAGCTGAAGTCCAAGCCGTTCGACCCGCATCCGCTGTTCGCGAGCTTTATCGAAGCCGCCGTTAAGCAGAGCCGCCTGGTCTGAACAACGCTTCCTCCCCCGCGGAGGAGGGAGACAAGTCGTGCTTTCCGCCACCCAAGACATGCTCGCATTGAATATCCCCTGAATTACTAGACTTTGCGCGGCAAGGTTCAGGGGAAAACATTCATGTCGCTTACGCTTGCGCTGTTGCTTGCCGGTCAGGCCGCTACCGTATCAACGCCGGCCGTTCCGCCGCAGACGGCCGCTGGCGAGCAGGCTGACGCACAGGCCAACGGTCGCCTAGGCAACCAGCAGCAGGGTGGTGGCGGCGATGTCGTCGTCACCGCGCGTCGTCGCGCGGAGACGATTCAGACCGTCCCCATCGCGATGTCGGTCATCGGCGGCACCGCGCTCGCCGAGACTGGCGCGTACAACGTGAGCCGCCTGACGCAGCTTCAGCCGACGCTGCAATTCTACTCGACCAACCCGCGCAATTCCGCTGCCAACATCCGCGGCCTAGGCGCACCGTTTGGCCTGACCAACGACGGGATCGAGCAGGGCGTCGGCATTTATGTCGACCAGGTCTATTACAGCCGAATCGCCTCGGCGACGTTCGACTTTACCGATACCGAGCGGATCGAGGTCCTCCGCGGACCCCAGGGCACGCTGTACGGCAAGAACACCACCGCCGGCGCGATCAACATCACGACCCGCAAACCCAGCTTCACGCCGGAGGCGCGGATCGAACTCACGACGGGCAACTATCAGTTTATTCAGGCCAAGGCGTCGGTGTCAGGCCCGCTGATCCCCGACAAGCTCGCGATCCGGCTGTCTGCCTCGGTGACCGAGCGCGACGGCACGATCCACAACGTCGTGACCGGCAAGAACCTCAACGCGCAGGACAACAAGAGCGTCCGCGGACAGCTATACTGGAAGCCGACCGAGACGCTCGATTTCGCCCTGTCGGGGGATTACGGCCAGCAGAACCCCGATTGCTGCGTGCAATATTACGTCCGCACCGGCGCAACGCAGCGGCCGCTGATCCGGCAATATGCCGCGCTCGCCGCCGCACAGGGCTATGTAGTACCGTCGACCAATGCGTTCGACCGGGTGACCGATGTCGACACGCCGTTGCGTGCGAAGCAGGAACTGGGCGGCGTATCGCTGCTCGGCAATCTGGATTTGGGCGCGGCCACGATCACCTCGGTCAGCGCGTGGCGGTTCTGGCACTGGGATCCGTCGAACGATCGCGACTTCATTGGCTTACCGATCACCACCGTGTCCGCCAATCCGTCGCAGCAGACGCAGTACAGCCAGGAGCTGCGAATCGCCTCGAACGGCAAGCACACGCTCGATTACGTGCTTGGCGCGTTCTACTTCTACCAGACGATCGATACGCAAGGGCTTCAGGTCCAGGGGCCCGCGGCAAGCGCATTCCTGCTCAACCCGACCAGCACGGGCGGGAAGAATCCGGCGACGCTGAACGGCCTGACCGCGCGCAACACGATCGGCTTCAAGAACACCAGCGCGGCGCTGTTCGGCAAGCTGACCTGGAACGTGAGCGACCGGTTCCAGATCACGCCGGGCCTGCGCCTCAACTACGACAAGAAGAAGGGTGACTATGTCTCGGTCGTGACGACCGGCGCAGGCGAACTCGTCACCGGTGAGGCAAGATTCAACGACCAGCGCGGTGTGCTCGCGCCGCAGAGCTACCGGCCCGATTTCGACAACTGGAACCTGTCGGGCGACATCACGGCGGCCTACACCGTGACCTCCGACATCCACGCTTATGCGACCTACGCGCGGAGCTACAAATCCGGCGGGATCAACCTGTCCGGCCTGCCGCTCGACGGTAGCAACAATCCGATCCTGTCGGCCGCCACGGTGAAACCCGAGAAGGTCAATCACTACGAACTCGGCCTCAAGACGCAGTTTCTCGATCGTCGATTGACGCTCAACCTCGCCGGCTTCTGGACCGAGATCAGCGATTACCAGGCGACCGTCACCAACGGGCAGCTCGGCGTGTTGCGCGGCTATCTCGCCAATGCCGGCAAGGTGCGGACTCGTGGTCTGGAGTTCGATTCGGCCTTCCGCCCCACCGACCGGTTCAGCGTCTACGCCAATGGGGCCTATACGGACGCGAAATACGTGAAGTTCGTCGACGCGCCTTGCCCGCCTGAGCTATCCGGAGGGTCTGCCCCGACGGCGACGAGCCTGCCAGGTCCGGCAGGGACGGGGACGGTCAGCCCGGCCAACTGCGACATCTCCGGTCAGCGCCTGCCCGGCGTGTCGAAATGGGCTTTCTCCTACGGCGCCGAATACGATTTGCCGGCCACGATCGGCGGCGTCGATGGTCAGATGTATCTCGGCTATGACGGCAGCTACCGTTCGACGTTCTCGTCGAACCCGTCTCGCTCGCTCTATACCGACATCAAGGGCTATGCGCTCAGCAACTTCCGCTTGGGATTCAAGGCGAAGGACAGCTGGAACGTGTTCGGCTGGCTGCGTAACGCGTTCGACCACAACTACTACGAAGTGCTCGCGCTCCAGTCCGGCAGCACCGGCTTGGTCGTCGGACAGCCCGGCGATCCGCGTACCTACGGCCTGACCGTGTCGCGATCGTTCTGATCGCGACACGTGTTTCGTCACGACGCGTTCAGGTTGGGTGCGATAGGGGTTAATTACGGCCCGGAGGGACGTCGCAGTCGGAAGCTCCCGATGTCCCTCCGGATCCGGATCCGAGACATCTTGCCGTATGGCCGCATGCTCTTGCGCGTAGCCTCCACTGCGCGCAGTCTGTTGCCGATAAACTGGCAGGGGCGGCGACATGTTCTTCGTACGACAGGGGCCCTTGTGGTTTCGCATGACGACAGGCGTGATCGTTCTCTGGGGGCTCGTCGGATGTTTCATGTGCCTGCAACAGCTTAGGCTCGGCGCGGACGCGATGGGGCAGTCCAGCGCCTATGACCGCGCGCTCTATGCGGCGCTGCCCAACTGGTATGACCCGCTGTTTGCCGTTGCAGTCCTGACCGGCCTGATCGGCGCGGTGCTGCTGTTCATGCGGCGTGCCAGTGCGCGTCCGTTCCTGATCACATCGCTGGTGGCGACGATCGCACAGTTTGGCTGGCTGTTCGCCTCGACCGACATCGTCGCTCGCAAGGGCGCAAGCGAGACGCTGGGCCTGCCCTTCGTCATCATTGCGGTCGCGGCGTTCACGCTCTGGTTCGTCGGCCACGCCCGGCTGAAGGGTTGGGCAGTATGACGCGCACGACACTGGGCGAGCGTGACGCCGCACGCTATTAGCGCCGCCATGTCCACGACCTACACCCTCGACACCGCGACGAGTCGCGCCAACCCGACGCCCGCGCCGCTCAAGCACCTGACGATCCCCGCGATCCGCCGCCAGAAGGGCAAGACGCCGCTCGTCATGCTCACCGCCTACACGGTTCGCACGGCGCAGTTGCTCGACCCGCATTGCGACATGCTGCTGGTCGGCGACAGCCTGGGGCAGGTGATTTACGGCCTGCCATCGACGGTACCCGTAACGCTGGACATGATGGCGGCGCACGGCGCGGCGGTGTTGCGGGGCAGCTATCATGCGGTGGTCGTGATCGACATGCCGTTCGGCAGCTACGAAGCGTCGCCTGAAAAGGCGTTCGAGAGCGCGGCGTTCTTGCTCAAGCAGACCGGCGCGGCGGCGGTGAAGCTCGAAGGCGGCACCGCAATGGCGCCGACCGTCAAGTTCCTGACCGAGCGTGGTATTCCGGTGATGGGCCATGTCGGCCTCACCCCACAGGCGGTCAACGTGCTCGGCGGCTACGGTGCTCGCGGTCGTACGCCCGAGGAAGCCGCCAAGATCGTCGCCGACGCGCAGAGCATCGCCGAGGCAGGTGCGTTCTCGCTCGTGATCGAAGGCGTGGTCGAGCCAATCGCGATCGAGATCACCAACTCGATCGCCTGTCCGACGATCGGCATCGGTGCATCGGCGCAGTGCGACGGTCAGGTTCTGGTGACCGAGGACATGCTCGGGATGTTCGACCGGACCGCGAAGTTCGTGAAGCGGTTCGCCGACATCGCCGACACGATTTCGTCCGCGACGCAAACCTATGCGGACGACGTTCGCGCGCGCGCGTTTCCGGGCGCAGAGCAAGTCTACGCGCCCAAGGATTGATCCGCTTCCGTTTCGGTTCCGGCGCGGCTAAGGTCCGCGCCGCCCACCCCCTCACTATTTCCGGAGCATTCCTTGGCCCTCCCGCCGAAAACCGATCAAGCATTCCTGCGTGAGGTCGACGAAGAACTCCGACGCGACCAGCTCGCCGGGTTCTGGACGAACTGGGGCAAATGGGTCGTGGTCGGCGTCGTCGCCGCACTCGCGGCTCTCGCCGGTTTCCTCTACTGGCAGCATCACAATGGCGAGGCTGCTGGTGTCGAGGGCGAGCAGCTTCAGGCCGCTTACGATTCGCTCGGCGCTAACAACGCCGCGGCCGCGTCGAAGCCGCTCGCCGAACTCGCCAAGTCGAACCGCGACGGCTACCGCGCACTCGCGCTGTTCACGCAGGCCGACGTCCTTCTCCAGAAGGACGACCTGAAGGGGGCGGCTGCCAAGCTCGGTTCGATCGCTGCCGATACGTCGCTTGCAAAGCCGTTCCGCGATCTCGCGCTGGTTCGCCAGACCTCGGCCGAGTTCGACACGCTGAAGCCGCAGGTCGTCGTTGAGCGGCTTCGTCCGCTGGCCGTGCCCGGTGGTCCGTGGCTCGGCAGCGCGGGCGAGATGGTTGCGATCTCGTATCTGCGCATGAACCAGCGCCAGCAGGCAGGGACCATGTTCGGCCAGGTCGCGCGCGATACCGGCGTGCCCGAGACGATCCGTCAACGCGCGGTTCAGATGGCTGGCGTACTGGGTGTGGACGCTGTTGCCAGCACGGGCGCTACTGCCAGGGTGATCACTCCGGCTGCATCAAACGAGGATACCAAGGCGCAATGATGAAGACATATCGGGTGACGGTCGCCGTCGCCGCGCTGGTGGCGCTCAGCGGTTGCGGGATTTTCAAGGGCGGCGGCAACAAGAAGACGCCGACGGTAGGCGACCGCGTTTCGATCCTGGTTTCTGAAAACGAGGTCGAGACCGACAAGACGATCGCCGACGTCCAGGTCCTGTTGCCGGCCCCTGCGGTCAACGATGCCTGGGCACAGCCCGGCGGAAACCCTGCCAAGTCGATGGGCCAGCTCGCGCTCGGCGACCAGCCCAAGCGTCTCTGGCAGGCCGGGATCGACGGTGGCTCGAACCGCGAGCGTCTCGGCGCTGCTCCGGTCGTTGCCGACGGCAAGTTGTTCGTCACCGATGTCACAGCGACCATCCATGCCTTCACCGCCGATACCGGCGCCGCGCTGTGGAGCGCGGGGATCACCGAGGGCAAGCTCAACAAGGCGGCGCGCTTCGGCGGCGGCGTCAGCTATGACGACGGCAAGCTTTACGCCACCGACGGCGTCGGCGACGTGGTTGCCATGAGCGCGGCGGACGGCAAGATCCTCTGGCGCGCCAAGCCTGGCGCGCCGCTGCGTGGTTCGCCGACGGTCGCTAACGGCGCGGTCTATGTACTCACGCAGGACAACCAGGTCTTCTCGCTCAACCAGACCGACGGCAAGGTCCAGTGGGTCCAGTCCGGCACGCTCGAAACACAGGGCGTGTTCGGCGTCGCGGCACCCGCCGTGAGCCAGGGGACGGTGGTCGCCGGCTTCTCCAGCGGCGAACTCAGCGCGTATCGCTACGAGAACGGCCGAATTTTGTGGCAGGACGCGCTGTCCCGCACCTCGATCACGACGTCGGTGTCGAGCCTGTCGGACATCGACGCCGCACCGGTCATCGATGGCGGCCGCGTCTATGCGGTTGGGCAGGGCGGCCGCATGGTCGCACTCGAACTGTCGACCGGACAGCGTCTGTGGGAGCAGAACTTCGCGGGTATCTCGACCCCGTGGATCGCGGGCGAGTGGCTGTTCGTCATCACCGACGACGCGCGTCTGGTCTGCCTGTCGCGCTCGAACGGCAAGGCACGCTGGATCGCCCAGTTGAAGCGGTTTCAGAACGAGAAGAAGCGTAGCAACGCGGTCACGTGGTTCGGTCCGATCCTGGCCGGCAACCGCCTCGTCCTGACCAACTCGCGCGGGGAGATCAATTTCGTCTCGCCGACGGACGGTACGGTGAGTTCGACGATCGAGACCAAGACGCCGTTCTCGCTGCCACCGATCGTGGCGAACTCGACGCTCTACACGCTCGACCAGAAGGGCAAGGTCACCGCGTATAGGTAATGTCTGCTCCCTCTCCCCGCTGGGGAGAGGGAAGGGGCCCGCACGCGAAGCGGGTGGGAAGGGTGAGGGGCGTGAGGCTCGGATCGCGGATCCCAACTCCCCCTCACCCTTCCGTCGCCTAAGGCTCCTCCCTCCCTCTCCCCAGAGGGGCGAGGGATCTAGTGACGCCAGCGCGTTCCCGCGCTAAGGGCACGCCATGTCCAAACTCCCCGTGGTCGCGATCGTCGGCCGCCCAAATGTCGGCAAGTCGACTCTTTTCAACCGCCTCGTCGGCAAGAAGCTCGCGCTGGTCGACGATCGCCCCGGCGTCACGCGTGACCGCCGTGAAGGCGATGCGTCGCTGATCGGGCTCGAATTCCGCATCATCGACACCGCTGGCTATGAAGACCACGACGCGCAGACTCTGCCCGGCCGCATGCGCCAGCAGACCGAAGCCGCCGTCGAACAAGCCGATGTCGCGCTGTTCCTGTTCGACGCGCGCGCCGGCATCGTCCCGCTCGACGAAGAGATCGCGCGCTGGCTGCGCACCGCCGACGTTCCCGTCCTTCTCGTTGCCAACAAGGCCGAAGGTCGCGCAGGCGAAGACGGTATTCTCGAATCGCTCGCACTAGGCTTCGGCGACCCGGTCCAACTGTCGGCCGAGCACGGCGAAGGTATGGGCGACCTGTTCGAAGGCTTGCTTCCGCTTCTCGAAGGCAAGGAAGAGCCGCCCGAGGAACAGCCCGACAACGAATATGAAGGCCCGCTTAAGCTCGCGATCGTCGGTCGCCCGAATGCGGGCAAGTCGACCTTGGTCAATCGCATCCTCGGCGAAGACCGCATGATCACCGGCCCTGAGGCCGGCATCACGCGCGATTCGATAAGCGTCGATTACGACTGGCATCCGACCGGCGGCGAGGCGCGGAAGGTGCGCCTGATCGACACCGCGGGCATGCGCAAGCGCGCCAAGGTGCAGGACAAGCTCGAGAAGATGTCGGTCGAGGACGCGCTGCATGCGGTCGACTTCGCCGAGGTCGTGGTGCTGCTGCTCGACGCGACGTTGGGGCTAGAGGCACAGGATCTCCGCATCGCCGACAAGGTGCTGCAGGAGGGCCGCGCACTCGTCATCGCGCTCAACAAATGGGACATCGCCGAGAGCGCATCCTCGCTGTTCAACGGCGTCAAGCGCGCGCTCGAAGACGGACTGTCGCAGGTCAAGGGCGTCACGGTGATGACCGTGTCCGGGGCGACCGGCAAGGGCATCGACCAGTTGCTCCAGGCCTGCTTCGACACGCGTGATGCATGGTCGAAGCGCGTCGGCACCGGCGAACTGAATCGCTGGTTCGAGCGCGCAATCGAGGCGACTCCGCCACCGGCTCCGGGCGGCAAGCGGATCAAGATGCGCTACGTCACGCAGGTCAAGACGCGTCCGCCCAGCTTCGTCATCTTCGGCACGCGCGTCGATCAGTTGCCGGCTAGCTATGAGCGGTATCTGGTCAATTCGATGCGCAAGGATCTTGGCTTCGGCGCGGTGCCGGTGCGACTGATGTTCCGCGCGCCGAAGAATCCGTACGACGACGGCAAGGGCGGCGGCGGCCACTAGGCGGGGTGTCGGGCGTGGTCCGTATCGACGCCAGGGGCATGCGTTGTCCTTGGCCTGCGGTGCGGCTTGCCCGCGCGTTGCGCGACGGTGCGACCCGCGTCGAGGTGATAGCGGATGACCCTCAAGCCCCGACCGAACTCGCGGCGGTCGCGGCGTCCGCCAATGCAACAATAGAAATCGTTTTGGATGTATCTATTTCAGTCTTTGTCGTAACTTGTCGTTAGTTTTTCAACACTGTGTTTACCTAGGTTATGTATGATACGGCTCTGACCTTCATGGCGCTATTTGCTTAACGGGAGAAGGCGACAGTGGCGTTCGAGGGAAGCACCCTGATCAATTGGCCCGCGTTCGTGCAGGCGCGCAACGAACTGGGCGCGGGATTTGGCCGCATCCTCGGATATTTTCGTGAGGACGGCGTGAAGTCGGTTGCTGCGATCGAGGCGGCGATGCGCGCGCTCAATGCTGCGGCGATGGTGATCCCTGCGCATACGCTCAAGGGTGAAGCGCGGCAGTTCGGGGCGGAGCCGCTTGCCGATCTCGCGGAGGCGATCGAAGCGATTGCGCGCGATTGCCTGGAAATGCAAGACACACCCGACGAGGCGCTGGAGCATATCGTTCGGTTGCGGCCGCTGTTCGTCGAGACGCTGACGCTGCTGGAGCGCGAGGCCAATCCGGTCGCAGTGCGCAAGCCCGTTGCGGGCGGTGGGTTTGGTCGTCGCGCCGTGCCGACCGGGTTCGGCGGGGAATAAATTCATCGCCAGACTGGCGGACAATGCAGCCCTGCCATCTCACCTTTCAGCGAGATGACAGGGGGGTGAATCAGCCCTTCAGATACGGAGCCGCGCCCGCCTTGGGCGAATCATGCTCCGAGATCGAGTTGAGCTGGATGTAGTTGTGGATACCCATCCGCGCGATCATCTCGAACTGCCGCTCTAGCGTGTCGACATGCTCTTCCTCGCTGGCGAGGATGCGGGCGAACAGGTCGCGGCTGATATAGTCCTTGACCTCTTCGCAATACGCGATCGCGCCCTTGAGCTGGACGGTGGCCTCGACTTCGAGCGCCAGATCCGACTTCAGGACCTCCTCGACGGTCTCGCCGATGCGGAGGCGGCCGAGCAACTGGAAGTTGGGCAGGCCATCGAGGAACAGGATGCGCTCCGACAACCAGTCGGCGTGCTTCATCTCGTCGATCGATTCCATCCGCTCGTACTGGGCGAGCTTGTAGACGCCCCAATGCTCGAGCATCCGGTAATGGAGCCAATATTGATTGACCGCGGTCAGCTCGTTCTTGAGCGCCTCGTTCAGGAATTCGATTACTTGGGGGTCGCCGCGCATGGCCATATCTCCGTCACCTCTAAGGAGCATGTAGCGGGCTGACACAGATTAGCACAACCCCCAAAAATGGCGGTTTTCCGGGCTTTTCTAGCTGTTGCGACGCTTATGCAGCGGCGCGTTCCTCGTCGATAATCGCTCGCGCTATCGACGTGCACTGGCCACATTTCGGTTTCCGACCCATCGAGCGGAAGGCCTGGCACGGTGTAGTGCAACCGCCGCGTGCGCAGTTGCGAACGTCGGATTCTCGTATGGCATTGCAAACGCAGACGACCATGGGAACTCCCTAGCTGTAAGCAGGGGATACGGATAATGCGAACCACTCGCAAGGCCTTTTGCGTCTTATTCGCAAATAGCGTCATCGGCTGGCCGTGAATGCCGAACCGCGCATCGGCTGCCACGCGAAGCGGGAGAGGCTGCGCCATAGCCATTCGAGCGGACCATAGCGGAAGCGGTCGAGCCACGGCTTCGACCAGAGTAGCATCAGCAGCCAGATCGGCACGACGACGAGGTATAGCTGGGCTCGCGACAATGTGCCGTACAGCCCGAGCCCGTACCCGTAGAACAGGGTGGTGCAGAGGACGGTCGTACCGAGATAGTTTGAGAACGCCATTCGACCTGCCGCCGCGACTCGCGTCGTCAACCAGCCGCCGCGCAGTGCGAGCAGGATGATTGCCGCGGCGTACCCCATGATCGTCATCGGCCGAAGCGGGGTTGCGAGCGCGAGCCACGACAGCGCTACATAGCGCGCGTCGAACCCGTGGCCGATGTCGAACGCCGCGATGGCCGCATAGCCGATCCAGCCGATCCCGATCCCGACGACCGCAATCACCGTGTAGCGTCGCCGCGACCATTCCCCCGTCAGGAACCCCGATCGCAGCCCCGCCATGCCGAACAGCATGAAGCCTAGCGTCTCCGGACCAGTGGCGGTCAGCGACGTGATCGGCCCAGCGGCGTGCGTCCAGCGCCACGCGACCAAATCGCGCCATCCGCCACGACCGATCGCGAGTTCGCGGGTGACGGAGGCGCGGGAGGGCTGGCCGAATTGATCCGCCAACAGCTGCCAGTTCGTCATTACGCGCGCCGTTGCGCCCGGCCGGTGCGCGGCGCCGTGCAGGTCGAACGTGTAGGCGACGAGGGTCGTCAGCTCGACCGTCTGGAACGCGATGCAGGCGAGCCCGACGCCGATCAGCCAGCGCACCGGCAACCGCGCGAACATGTACGCGATCGCGCCGACCAGTGCGTAGTGCGCGAGGATGTCGCCCCACCAGAGCAGGTACAGATGCGCGGTGCCGAACACGAACAGCCACGCCATGCGGCGCAGGTGGACGGTCGCGGGGTCTTCGCCATTCGCCTCCGCCCGGTCGATGACCAGCAGCATCGACGCGCCGAACAGGAACGAGAACAGCCCGCGCATCTTGCCGTCGATGACGATGAAGGTCGTGGTCCAGGCGAGCAGGTCGGGCGTGCTCGGTGGACCCATCGAGGCGGGGGTCATGTAGGCGAATTCTGGGAAGCCGAATGCGGCGATGTTTGAGGCGAGAATGCCCATGACGGCGACGCCTCGGATGAGGTCGAGCGTGGCGATTCTGGTGGGGGCGGGGGTCATGCGGAACGCCGGAAGTGCACGAAGTGCAGCCGCTGGTGCAGCATTTTGCGAGAGCGTTGCGCTGGTTGGAATGCGGGGCTTTCGACGTCGGTAATCGTCGTGGCGTCGGCCTCGAGGAGGACGTCGGGCGTGGCCATTTTGGAGGGGCCGGGGGTCATGCGAAATGCCAGAAGTGCACAAAGTGCAGACGCTCGCGCAGTATTTCGCGGGAGCGTTGCGCTGGTTGGAATGCGGGGCTTTCGACGTCGGTGATGGTCGTCGCGTCGGTGCCGTCAAGGATGTCGGGAATGGGCATTTTGGAGGGGGCGGGGGTCATGCGAAATGCCGGAAGTGCACAAAGTGCAGGCGCTGGCGCAGTATTTCGTGGGGGCGTTACAGGGGGTGAGCCATGACGTGGTCGCGTTTGGCTGCACTGTAAGAGTGGTCGGTGTTGGGTGGGTCGGACGGACTTGGGCGGTGCTTGATCGACGCTTGGGTTCGGGCTCGGCGTCTTGGTAGCGCGGTAGGATGGTAATGCTTCGGTCATGGTTCGACGCTGGCATATCGGGGTGGTGTAGGACAGGGCGGTTTGACGGGTATCTTAGGTAGTGTGCCGTGTCGTTTTGGTGGATCCGTCAGCTGGTCGGTGAACTCCGCCGCCTGTCGTTTCTGCGCGATGCCTTGCCGCACATCGCCTGTTGTCCTCCGAGCTGCTCCGCCTCTCCCGTTACCCTAGCGGAAGCCGGGGCATTCTTTGTTGGCGAGCGCTTTGGCCCGATGCGAGAGATTCCGGCTTTCGCTGGGATCCCGGGTTGTGGGCGGCGACGCCTAGTCCGACGACATCTCTTGCAACCTTGTTCTCCCGCGAAGGCGGGAGCCCAGTCTGGGTCCCCGCCTTCGCGGGGAAACATTCTGTGTTTTATAGCTATTCCCGCTCGCAATCCACCGCCCCGGCGGAGGCCGGGGCCCAGTTGGGGAGAGGCGATGATGAGCGCGGTGCTCCGTTACCTTGGCCTTCCCAACTGGGCCCCGGCCTTCGCCGGGGTGGCGCTCGTGGGGGCAGGCAGTGGCAGGCAGTGGCAAGCAGCGGTAGCCGGTAGCCAGCAGCAGGCTGCGTCCCAGTTCGCCCGCGCTCGAATCCATCAAGCCAGCGCCGCATTTACGCCCATCAGCTTCGGGAAGAACCCCTCGTGCGCGGTCCGCAGTGTGTCGAGCGCGATCACGTCGTCGCGGTCGGGGCGTTCGAAGATCAGGCGCTTGCCGCCGGTGCGACCCAGGGGTTCGGCCTCGACGTCGGCGGCGTGTGCCGCACCGAGGAAGTCGAGCAGCGAATGGTCGTCGACCGTGACGATGTAGACGCCCTGGTCCTCCGCGAAAAACGAGCGGGCGCAGTCGAACGGTTGCTTCCGGTCGATCATCGCGCCGATGCCGCCGGCGAGCGCCATCTCGGCGAGCGTCACGGCGATGCCGCCGTCGGAGACGTCGTGGACCGCGGTCAGTTGGCCCAGCGCGATCGCTTCGCGGATTAGGTCGCCGACGCGGCGTTCGGCGGCGAGATCAACCGGCGGGGGCGGGCCGGCGTCGAGCTGTTCGCGGCCGTGGCATTCGCGCAGCCAGAGCGACTGGCCGAGATGGCCGCCGCGCGTGCCGACCGCGAGGATGATGTCGCCCGAGCCCTTGAACGCGATTGTCGCGTTCTTCTGCCAGTCGGCGAGCAAGCCGATCGCGCCGATCGCCGGGGTCGGCAGGATCGCCGAACCGCCGCCGGTCGCCTTCGATTCATTGTAAAGCGAGACGTTGCCCGAGACGATCGGGAAGTCGAGCGCGATGCAGGCGTCGCTCATGCCTTCGAGGCAGCCGACGATCTGGCCCATGATCTCGGGGCGCTGCGGGTTGGCGAAGTTTAGGCAGTTGGTGACAGCGAGGGGCAGCGCGCCGACGGCCGTGAGGTTGCGCCAGGCTTCGGCGACCGCCTGCTTGCCGCCCTCGACCGGGTCGGCGAAACAGTAACGTGGCGTGCAGTCGGTGGTCATCGCCAGCGCTTTCTGCGTGCCGTGGACGCGGACGACCGCGGCGTCGCCACCGGGGCGCTGCACCGTGTCGGCGCCGACCATGTGGTCGTACTGCTCCCAGATCCAGCGGCGCGAGGCGACGTCCGGCGAGCCCATCAGCGTCAGCAGGTCGGCGGCGATGTCGCTGCTGTGCGGCGCGTTGGCGAGCGGCGCAGGCTTCGGCGTCGGGACGTGCGGGCGATCGTAGAGCGGCGCTTCGTCGGCGAGCGGCCCGAGCGGGATGTCGCAGACGGTCTCGCCCTTGAACGTCAGCACCATGCGGCCGGTGTCGGTGACGCGGCCGATCACCGCGAAATCGAGCTCCCACTTCTTGAAGATCGCCTCGGCCTCGGCTTCGCGACCGGGCTTGAGGACCATCAGCATGCGCTCCTGCGATTCCGAGAGCATCATCTCGTACGGCGTCATGCCGGTCTCGCGCTGTGGCACGTCGTCCATCGTCAGCTCGATGCCAACGCCGCCCTTCGACGCCATCTCGACCGCGGACGAGGTGAGGCCCGCAGCGCCCATGTCCTGGATCGCGACGATGACGTCGGTGGCCATCAACTCGAGGCAGGCTTCGATCAGCAGCTTCTCGGTGAACGGATCGCCGACCTGGACGGTCGGGCGCTTGGCGTCCGAATCCTCGCCGAAATCGGCCGAGGCCATCGTCGCGCCGTGGATGCCGTCGCGGCCGGTCTTGCTGCCGACATAGACGATCGGATTGCCGATGCCACTCGCGGCCGAATAGAAGATCTTGTCCTGGTCGGCGATCCCGACGGTCATCGCGTTAACCAGGATGTTGCCGTCATACGCCGAGTGGAAGTTCACTTCGCCGCCGACGGTCGGCACGCCGACGCAATTGCCGTAGCCGCCGATGCCGTGGACCACGCCCGAGATCAGGTGGCGCATCTTGGGGTGATCGGGGCGGCCGAAGCGCAGCGCGTTGAGGTTGGCGATCGGCCGCGCGCCCATCGTGAAGACGTCGCGCAGGATGCCGCCGACGCCGGTCGCAGCACCCTGGTACGGCTCGATGTAGGAGGGGTGGTTGTGGCTCTCCATCTTGAAGATCGCCGCCTGGTTGTCGCCGATATCGACGACGCCGGCGTTCTCGCCCGGGCCGCAGATGACGCGCGGGCCCTTGGTGGGCAGCTTCATCAGGTGGATCTTGCTGGATTTGTAGCTGCAATGCTCGGACCACATCACCGAGAAGATGCCGAGCTCGACCATGTTCGGCTCGCGGCCGATGGCGCGGAGGACGCGCTCATATTCTTCGGGGGACAGGCCGTGGTCGGCGACGATCTGCGGTGTGATCTCGGTCATGGGGCGGGCTTTAGCGGGGTGGGGGGCGTCCGTCACCTGTGCGAACCACGACAATGTGGTTTGGGACCGTAATTACCCCGATTATGGCTTGGCGGCGCGCAACGTTTCGTTGATCCGCGACTGCCAACCGGGTCCGCTCGCGCGAAACCTTTCGAGCACGTCGTTGTCTAGCCGCAGGGATACGAGCGACTTGCCTGAGGTTACGGAGCCCTTTGGCCGGCCGTGCGACTTACTGCCGTTCGGAAAGGCCGCTGCCAATTCCGGGAGGTCTTCGATCGGCCGTGCCCGCGCGAAATCGGCTTCGGTCCATTCGGGATTGTCATCGTCGAATAGGATTTCCGGGGTATCACCAACCATGACGGCGCAACTCCTTCGCATGGGCGCGGCGCAGGTTGATCTAAACGAAAGCGTCGTTCGTTGCCATGTGCCGGGTCGGGCCCCTCCAGATCCCGTCATCCTGACGAAAGTCAGGATCCAGGGTAACCGAGTGCGGAGTCTTGTAGCTCTGAGTCCTGACTTTCGTCAGGATGACGGTGGGGAGAGAGTGCCGCGGTGAATGATCGGCCATAGGGCAGAGCCGCGGTTTGCCACGCCCGCGGATCGCCGTATCAACCGTACGGCGGCTGCGTGTAGCCCTTGGGGCTGAGCGTGAAGATGTCACATCCAGTCTCGGTAATGCCGATCGAATGCTCGAACTGCGCTGACAGCGAACGGTCGCGCGTGACCGCCGTCCAGCCGTCGTCGAGCAGCTTCACGTCGGGGCGGCCGATGTTGATCATCGGCTCGATCGTGAAGATCATGCCGGGGCGGAGCTCGGGGCCGGTGCCGGGCTTGCCGACATGGACGACTTCGGGGGCGTCGTGGAACAGGCGACCGACGCCGTGTCCGCAGAAATCGCGGACTACGCCGTAGCGGTGCTTCTCGGCATGGCGCTGGATCGCGTTGGCGACGTCGCCCATGCGGTTGCCGGGCTTGGCGTGCTCGATGCCGATCATCAGGCACTCGTAGGTGACTTCGACGAGGCGGCGCGCCTTGATGGGTACGTCGCCGATCAGGTACATGCGGCTCGTGTCGCCGTGCCAGCCGTCGAGCAATGGCGTGACGTCGACATTGACGATATCGCCCGATTTCAGCGTCTTCTCGCTCGGGATGCCGTGGCAGACGACGTGGTTGATCGAGATGCAGACGCTGTGCGTGTAGCCGCGATAGCCGAGCGTCGCGGGGACGCCGCCGCCCGCGACGATGAAGTCGTAGATCAGCCGGTCGATCTCGGCGGTGGTAACACCCGGCACCATGTGCGGGATGATCATGTCGAGCGTCTCGGCCGCGAGCCGGCCCGCCTTCATCATGCCTTCGAAGGCGGCCGGGCCGTGCAGCTTGATGGCGCCGGTGCGCGCGTCGGGCTGGTCCGAGGTGACGGTTACATATTCGGTCATGTCGCGCGATATAGCGTGGCGGGCGCGGTTTTGCGAGGCTATGCGAGGGGCATGACCCAAGACCCGGCACAAGAACGCATCTGGACGGCCGCGCTGACGATCATCGGCGACGAGATCCTGTCGGGCCGCACGCAGGACAAGAACGTCGCGCAGATCGCGGCCTGGCTCAACGTGCAGGGCATCCGCCTCGCCGAAGTGCGCGTGGTCGCCGACAAGACCGAGGCGATCGTCGAGGCGGTCAACGTCCTGCGCGCGCGCAACGATTACCTATTCACGACCGGCGGGATCGGGCCGACTCACGACGACATCACGGTGGACGCGATCGCCGAGGCGCTAGGCGTCGCGGTCGAGCATCATCCGCGCGCGATGGCGGTGCTCGAGGCGTATTACGCGACGCGCGGCGGGCTGACCGAAGCGCGCGCACGGATGGCGCGGGTGCCGGTCGGGGCGGACCTGATCGACAACAAGGTGTCAGGCGCGCCGGGGATCAAGATCGGCAACATCTTCATCATGGCGGGCGTGCCGCACATTACTGCAGGGATGCTCGACGCACTGACGGGTACGCTCGAGGGCGGACGCCCGGTGGTGTCGAAGACGATCGGGTGCTGGGTGGCAGAGAGCGAGGTCGCGGACATCCTGCGCGACGCGGAGAAGACGCATGAGGGCGTCGCGATCGGGAGCTACCCGTTCTTTCGCGACGGCAAGACGGGCGCGAACTTCGTGGTGCGAAGTTCGGACGAGGCGCTGGTGGACCGCTGCCTCGCGGACCTGACGCGTGATCTGGAAGCCACCGGGCGGACCGTCAGCGCGCAGGCGATCTGACGCGGATCAGGCGCCCCATTCGGGGCCTTCGGGATCGGGGTAGAAGGCGTCTGGATCGAAGGATGCCTGCCGCGAGGGCGGGACGTGCTCGATCGGCTCCGGCAAGGTCGGACTGTCTCCCCCAAACCGAATCCGGACATACCCCATATTGCCTGCCATCGCCTGGAAAACGACCGCATAGTCCTCCTGCTGCATGCGCCGGCCGATGTACGGCGCGCGCTCGGCGGAGACATAGCCCATCTGCACGCCGCGCAGGCTGAACACCGCGACCGCATTGGCATCATGCGGGTTCTTCGGTTCGCGTCGAAGCTCGACCGGTTCGCCAGGCGTACACAGCATCACCTCCATCCGCCGGTTGCTCTTGCTCTTGTCCGCATTGGGGAAGTCGATGCCGACTATGCTGAGGGTCAATTCGTCCATGCCGCATGCTAGGCCGGCGCCGCGCGGATCGTAAAGTGCCCGGGCGGGGAGCGGCCGCCGGTCCGCAGGCGCAATTCGACCGTCCTGGCCGACCGCATTGACGGCTGATCGTCCGCGATCCGTCGTTGTCGATACGTCGCGGGCATGCGACACGATGTGTTCAGGTTTTTCGGTCTAGCATGATCCCATTACCGATCGACGCCACGCAAGGACGACTGATGCGCGCACCCCGGTTTTCCTGTCTGTTGCTGTCGAGCGTCGCGGCAAGCTTGCTGGTCGCGACTCCGGCATCCTCGAGTCCCCTCGACCATGCCGAACTTCAGCGTGTGCTCAACGTGCTAGTGGCCGAACGCTCGGGCAACTATGGCATCGCCGCCCTCGACCTTCGCGATGGCGCGACCGTTTCGATCAATGGCGATATCCCCTTCCCGATGGCGAGCACGGTCAAGCTCGCGATCGCCGCCGCCTATCTCGGCGAGGTCGATCAGGGGCGACGGACTCTCGGCGACATGATCGTCGGCCGCCCCGCCGCCAGAGTCCTGGAATTGATGATCGTCCGCAGCGACAACCAGGCAACCGACCAGTTGCTCGCCGCACTCGGCGGCCCCGCCGCTATCCAGCAATGGCTGTGGTCGCAGAAGATATCCGGCATCCGGATGGACCGGACCATCGCTCAGTTGCTGCGAGAACGCGGACACCTTGCCGATAGCAAGGATGTCGCCACGCCCGTTGCCATGGTCACATTGTTGAACAAGCTCGACAACGGTACCGTTCTGACGGCGCAGAGCCGTGTTTTCCTGCTCGAACTGATGAGCCGTTGCCAGACGGGCACGCGGCGGATCCGCGCGCTGCTTCCCGCCGGCACCCGGGTCGAGGACAAGACCGGCACGCTCGACGGTATCACCAACGACGTCGGGTTCATCACCATGCCGGACGGCCGTCGCGTGGCTGTCGCGGTGTTCGCGCGGGGCGGCCGCGATCGCCAGCCGGTCATCGCCGAGGTCTCACGTGCAATCTACGACTATTTCGCGGACAGCGCCCGCAGCGCGCTCTCTCTTTTCATGCGAATGCGGTGATACCAGCATAGCTTTGCTCGCTGCGGCCTACGTCCGCAAACGATGCTGATCTCAACCGGTTGCGCGTGGTGGAGCCGAGGGGAATCGAACCCCTGACCTCTGCAGTGCGATTGCAGCGCTCTCCCATCTGAGCTACGGCCCCGCGCGGTTGGCCATAGGCCAGGATCAGTGGCTTAGCGGCTCGATTTGGGCCTTGCAACCGGGTTGGTGAGACGGCTCGAACTTCCCTCCGGCGCGTCGTCGCAACGCAGCGTCGTGTCGCCGTCAAGCTGCCGCAATCGCAGGAACATTCCGCCAGTTTGGCGCTTGTAGTCCTCGGAATGTACGACCCCGCAATCGACGGGGCCGGCAGCCGCAGGACAGCAATTAGGAGGTTCCTATGGTCTACGAACGCAACACCCGAGATCGCCAGTCGGGCGACTATTACGGTCGGCCGAACTCGAACGATTATGGTCGCGATTTCCGCGCAGACGGTGGCGGCTATGGCCGTTCCAGCGCGCGTGAATACGAAGCCGCCGGCGAATATGATCGCGACGACAACCGCAGCGGCCGTGGTCAGGGATATCAGGGGCGTGACGACCAGGGACGCGGCGATCAATATGGTCGCGAGCAGGGCGGTCGTGACTATTATGGCGGCCACAATGACCGCTCGCAGCCATCGGGCGGCGATCGCTACGGGCAGTCGCGCTACGGCCAGGGATCGAGCCAGGGTTACGGGCAGCAGGGTTATGGCCAGCAGGGTAACGGCCAGCAGGGTTACGGTCAGCAGCGGTCTGGACAGGGCTATGGCCAGCAGTCCTACGGCCAGCGCAGCCAGGGTTCGGGCGATACCGAATATCACGGCAGCTATGCATCGGACGGTCGCCGCTTCGAGGACGTAGGTCGCAACCGCGATGCCGATGACGACAACCGCAACTCTTCGCGCGGCGGCAGCCGAAACGAGGGGCGTGACTATGGTCGTCAGCCACAGGGCTATGACTATGACGATCGCGGGTTCATCGCGCGTGCAGGCGACGAAGTTCGCTCGTGGTTCGGTGACGACGAGGCCGAGCGCCGCCGCGAAGCCGATGCACGCTATGACGAGCGGTCCTATGGCAACTCGGACAACCGTGCGTTCGGCAATCGCGCGTCGAACACGCACGACGACCATTACCATAGCTGGCGCAGCACGCAGATCGCAGCGCTCGACCGTGACTATGACGAGTATCGCAACGAGAACCGCTCGAAGTTCGAGAACGAGTTCTCGTCGTGGCGCAATGAGCGCCAGGGCCAGCGCAGTTCGCTGTCGCAGGTCACCGAGCATATGGAAGTCGTCGGTTCGGATGGCAGCCATGTCGGCACGGTCGACAAGGTGAAGGGCGACCGGATTCTGCTGACCAAGAACGACCGCGATGCGGGCGGCGTGCACCACTCGATCCCGTCGCGCTGGATCAAGACCGTCGATGGCAAGGTCACGTTGTCGAAGTCGGCCGATGAAGCCAAGTCGGCGTGGAAGGAAGAAGAGCGCAACTCGGCGATGTTCGAGTACGGCGATCGCACGGGCGGCGACAAGAAGGATGCCAGCACAAGCGGTTATTCTTCGAGCTCGCAGACGGGCAGCACGCAGACGGGCAGCACGGCGACCGGCACGGCATCGGGTACCGGCACGACCACCGGCAGCACCACGACCGGCGGCACCACCGGCACGACGTCGGACACGCTCGGCAAGTCGGGTTCGACCACGTACTAACTGGTGGAAAGCGTTGGCTGGCGTCGCATGACGCCGGCCGGAGAGGGGCCCGGGCGGAAACGTCCGGGCCTTTTTGCAGGTTGCGTTGGGTGTGCGTTTCGCCATACCCGCAACACGAATAATCAAGACAGGAGCAAGTTATGGCCCGTGCATGGAGCCTGAAGGCACGTCCGCAAGGCATGCCGAAGCATACCGACTTCGCCATGATCGATCTCGACCAGGCGACGCTCGGCGCCGGCGAGGTGCGGATCGCCAATCGCTGGCTGTCGGTCGACCCGTACATGCGCGGGCGGATGAACGACGTGAAGAGCTATGTCCCACCGTTCTCGCTGGGCGAAGCGATGCAGGGCGGTGCGGTCGGCGAAGTGGTCGAGAGCAACGACGACGGCATCAAGGTCGGCGACATGGTCCTGCACATGGCAGGCTGGCGCGACGAGGCGGTGGTGCCGGCCGCACAGGTGCAGAAGCTGCCTGCGCTCGACGTGCCTCCGCAGGCATTCCTGGGTCAGCTCGGCATGCCGGGGATGACGGGGTATTTCGGCCTGCTCCAGGTTGCCGAGGCGAAGGCTGGCGACACGGTGTTCGTGTCGGCCGCAGCGGGCGCGGTCGGTTCTACCGTCGTGCAGGTCGCCAAGGCCAAGGGCATGACGGTGATCGGCTCGGCCGGCGGCGCGGAGAAATGCGCCTGGGTGAAGTCGCTCGGGGCGGATGCGGTCATCGACTACAAGAGCGACGTGCCGGTGGTGAAGGCGCTGGGCCAAGCGGCGTCTAAGGGCATCGACGTATATTTCGACAATGTCGGCGGCGAGCATCTCGACGCGGCGCTGGCGCATGCGAACATGCATGCTCGGTTTGCGGTGTGCGGGATGATCGACGTGTACAACAGCGGCGCGGCGACGCAGTTGAAATACCTCGCGCGGTTGATCGGCAACCGGGTTCAGATCCGCGGGTTCATCGTCAGCGATTACATGAATCGCGCCGAGGAGTTCTACAAGGACATGGGCGGGATGCTGGCGGCGGGGACGCTGAAGCGGCAGGAAACGGTGCACGAGGGGCTCGAGACGATGCCGGATGCGTTTCTTGGGCTGTTCTCGGGTGGGAATACGGGGAAGATGCTCGTCAAGGTTTGAGCGGGAGCCGGCCGGAGGATGAGCTTTGGCATGTGTCCCGGCCGCTCTCTTGTTCTCCCGCGAAGGCGGGAGCCCAGTCTGGGTCCCCGCCTTCGCGGGGAAACAAGCTAAGCTAGGTCCCCGCTACAGCCACTTCGCCTGCTTGAACTTCACGTACAGCCCGGAGCAGACCACCGCGATCACGCCCAGCACGACGTAATACCCGTACTCCGTCTTCAGCTCGGGCATGTTCTCGAAGTTCATGCCGTAGATCCCCGCGATCGCGGTGGGGACGGCGAGGATCGCGGCCCAGGCGGCGAGTTGGCGGGTGATTGCGCCGGTGCGTTGTTGTTCGAGCAGGTTGCTGAATTCGAACACCGACGTCAGCACTTCGCGCAGGCCCTCGACCATCGTCTGGACGCGGCGGACGTGGTCGAGCACGTCGCTGAAATAGGGTTTTGCCTCGGTGTCGATGCAGGGGAGGTCGAGGCGGACGATCTTGCTGGCGACCTCGCCCATTGGCCCTAGAATACGCTGGAAGCGGATCATTTCGCGTCTCAGACCAAAGATACGGACAATTTCGTCGCGGCCTAGGAATGCGTCGATCGTGCGTTGTTCCATCGCCAGCACCTCGTCCTCGATGCTCTCGACGATCGGAAGATAGCCGTCGACGACGTAATCGAGGATCGCGTGGAGGACGTAATCGACGCCGTTGATCAACAGCGTCGGCGCAGCTTCGAGCTGTTCGCGCAGTGCCTTGTGCGACCGTGCCGAGCCGTGGCGGACGCTGATGATGTGGCTGTGGCCGACGAAAATCGCGGTTTCGCCGTACGCGATCTTGTCGTCTTCGAGTTGCGCGGTGCGGGCGACGACGAACAGCTGGTCGCCATAGACGTCGACCTTGGGTAGTTGGTCCGCCTTGATCGCGTCCTCCACCGCCAGCGGGTGGAGGTTATACTGGTCCTTCAGCGTCCGCATCTCGGCGTCGGTCGGGTCGCAGATGCCGATCCAGACGAACTCCGAACGATCCGCGGGGCAATCGACCTTCTCGTCGATCGAGACCGCGCGGACGCGCTCGCCATGGCGATAGAGATACGCGGCGACGACCGTCATGGAGCCTCGAGGATTACGCGGACTAGGCTCGCGCCGGTATCAGAACGCCGGGAGGACCGCACCCCGATAATGCTGCTCGATGAAGGTCTTGGTCGCCGGGCTGCGCAGCGCGGCGATCAGTTTCACAACGCGTGGGTCCTTCTCGCCACCGGGCAGGCCGACGACGAAATTGACGTAGGGGCTGTTCTTGTCCTCGATCGCGAGCGCGTCGCGGACCGGGTTGAGCTTCGCGTCGAGCGCGTAGTTGGTGTTGATCAGCGCGAGATCGACCTCGCCGAGCGTGCGCGGCAGGGTGGCGCCCTCCAGTTCCTTGAATTGCAGGTTCTTCGGGTTGGTGGCGATATCGTTGAGGCTCGACAGCGGATTGGTCGGGTTCTTGAGCGTGATCAGCCCGGCCTTCTGGAGCAGCAGCAGCGCGCGGCCACCGTTGCTCGGCTCGTTGGGGATCGCGACGGTCGCGCCGTTGGGGATCTGCGCGATCGACTTCCACTTGCGCGAATAGGCGCCGAGCGGTTCGACATGGACGCCGGCATAGGTCACCAGATGTGTGCCGCGCGAGGCGTTGAACTCGTCGAGATACGGCTTGGTCTCGAAATAGCTGACGTCGATCTGCTTCTGCTCGACCTGGAGGTTGGGCTGGACGTAGTCGTTGAAGACGCGGATCTGGAGGTCGACGCCTTCCTTGGCGAGCGTCGGCTTGATCGACTCGAGAATCTCGGCATGCGGCACTGCGGTCGCGGCGACGGTCAGCGTCTTGCCGTCGTTGGTCTTGGCGCCTCCGCAGGCGGCGAGCGCGAGCAGCGAGAACGAGGCGAGCAAAATGCGGCGGTTCATGGCAGTTCCTAGCGGCGGGTGAAGTGGCGGGCGAGCGCGTCGCCGGCATATTGGATGATCTGGACGAGTACGACCAGCAGCACGACGGTGACGACCATGACGTCGGTCTGGAAGCGCTGATAGCCGAAGCGGATCGCGAGATCGCCGAGCCCACCCGCGCCGACGACGCCCGCCATCGCGGTGAACGAGACGAGCGCGACCGCGGTGACGGTGGCGCCGGCGATCAGCCCGGGGAGCGCCTCGGGGATCAGCGCGCCGGTGACGATCTGGCGCGTGGTGGCGCCCATCGCCTGCACCGCCTCGATCGTGGTGCGGTCGACTTCCTTCAGCGATCCCTCGACGAGCCGCGCATAGAAGGGCGCTGCGCCGACGACGAGCGGCGGGATCGCGCCGGCGACGCCTAACGAGGTGCCGACGAGCATGACGGTTAGCGGGATCATCACGATCAGCAGGATGATGAACGGGACCGAGCGGAGGATGTTGACGATGATCCCGAGCACGGCGTTGGCGACGCGGTTCTGCGACAGCCGGCCCCGGTCGGTGAGGTAGAGCAGGACGCCGAGCGGGAGGCCGAACGCGATCGTCAGGATCAGCGATCCGCCGAGCATGATCAGCGTGTCGAGGCAGGCCTGGCCGATGTCCGACCAGTCGATGTTGGCGAAGAAGCTCATGCCGCCAGCGCCGCCAGCATGCGCTGCGTCGCGGGGTGAGTGGCGTTGGCGAAGATGTCGGTGACGTCGCCGGTCTCGACGATGCGGCCGCGCTCGAGGACGGCGACGCGGTCGCAGACGTAGCGGACGACGTCCATTTCGTGCGTGATCAGGACGATCGTCAGGCCGAGGTCTCGGTTGAGCTCGCGGAGGAGGGTGAGGACCGAGCGGGTGGTTTCGGGATCGAGTGCGCTGGTCGCTTCGTCACAGAGCAGGATGTCGGGGTCGGTGGCGAGCGCGCGGGCTATGCCGACGCGCTGCTTCTGGCCGCCGGAGAGTTGAGCGGGGTATTTGGTGGCGTGATCGGCGAGGCCTACGCGGTCGAGCAGCGCGGCGACTTTCGTCTCGCGCTCGGCTTTGGATACGCCGGCGAGCGCCAGCGGGAACGCGACGTTTGCCGCGACCGTGCGCGACGATAGTAGGCCGAAGTTCTGGAAGATCATGCCGATCCGGCGGCGTAGCGCGCGCAGGTCCGCCGCCGACAACGCGGCTACGTCGACACCATCGACTTCGACCCGGCCCGAAGTCGGGCGTTCGAGCTCGTTGATCAGGCGGATCAGCGTCGACTTGCCTGCGCCGGACTGGCCGATGACGCCAAATACGCCGCGCGCCGGGATTTCCAGCGATACGCCGTCGAGGGCAGCCGCGTCGCTTGCCGGGTAGGTTTTAACGACGTCAGTTAGGCGGATCATGCGGTGCCCATGACCTGCGCGGCGAACCGCTCCATTTCCTCGGCCTGCGGGCTCATCTGGAGCAGCAGCAGGTCGAGACCGGCCGCCTCGTATTCGGCGACACGCTCCTTCAGTTGTTCGGGCGTGCCGACCAGGTTGGGGCGCAGGCCGCGGTTGGAGACGGAGTATTCCTGGATCTTGAGTTCGCGTTCGAGCTGCGTGCCCGACAGCCACTGGTCGAAGTTCGCGTAGCCTGCGGGGAGTTCGGTGACGCTGGTGATGCGGTCGAGCTCGCGCTTGGCCTCCGCCTCGCTGTCGCGGACGATCGCGTAGGCGGCCATGCCGTATTGCATCGGCGCGCCGCCAGCCGCCTCGCGTCGCGCCGCCATGTCGGCGATCTTCGGCGCGATCGCGTCGGCTGGGTCACCGTGCATGACGTAGGCGTCGCACTGCGCCGCGATCATCGCCTTGGCCTTCTCGCTCTCGCCGCCGGCATAGACGGTTGGGCGCTTGGCGGGCTTGGGCGAGCAGATCGCTTGCTGCGTGGTGTAGAACTGGCCCGCGAAGTCGAAGCGCTCCTGCGTCCACAGCCCGTCGACCACGGTCAGCCACTCGGCGGTGCGCGCGTAGCGATCGTCGTGCTGATCGAACTGGAGGCCGTATTGCTTGGCCTCGTCCGCCCACCAGGATGACACGACGTTGAGCGCGAGGCGGCCACCCGAAATGCGGTCGATGTTCGCCGCCGCCTTGGCGAACAGCGCGGGGTGGTGGAAGTTCGGGCGGACCGCGACCATCAGCTCGATGCTGTCGGTCACCGCCGCCAGCGCCGCCGCGGTCGACCATGCGTCGAGCGCTGGCTGTTCGATGCCCTTGATATCGTTGAGATTCAGCTCGGCGATCAGCGTCAGGTCATAGCCCCAGCGCTCGGCATTCTGCGTCAGCGCCTTGGTGTAGGCCCAGCTCGCCTCCATCCCCTCGTCGGGGACGTTGCGAAGCCAGCCGCCGAAGACGGGAGTCCAGTAACCATAGCGCATCAGCGGGCCTTTTCGATCTGTTCGATCAGGTAATCGACGAGGCGGTCGTGCGGATCCCAGCCGAGCACATCCAATGGCTTGGCGACGAAGTTCGACAGTGCGTTGATGTCGTAGAAGCGCGCGACGCCGTCGCGGTCGTCGATCATGACTTCCACGCCGCCGACGTCGAGATCGACCGCGCGGGCGATCGCTTCGGCGGCATCCTTCAAGGTTTGCCAGGGCTCGACCGCGGCCATCCTGACGCCGGAGCCGGGGACGACGCACGCATCCGCGGGGCAGAGATCGAACGCGCCGCCGCCCGCGACCTCGATCGCGTAGAGGCACTTGCGGTCTAGCGTCTCGATCCGGGTGATCGCGCCGTCGCGGACGGGGACGTATTCCTGGACCAGCAGCACGCCGTCTACGCTGCTTGGCAGGCCGGCATCTGCCACGGCGGTGCGCAGTTCTTCGAGGCTGTCGAAGCGGATGATGCCTGCGCCTGATCCGCCAATGTTCGCCTTCACGACCAGCGGGAAGCGGAGCGTCTGTGCGGCGGGGGCGACGTCGGCGGCGCGGTGGACGACACGCGTCTCAGGGATCGCGAGACCGAGCGAGGCGATCAGCGACAATTGCCGGGCCTTGGAGGCGTCGATCGCGAGAACGTCGGTGCCGTTGATCACGCGCGCGCCGGTGCGGCGCCAGCGATCGAGCATCGCCATCGTGTCGAAGATCGGATGCTCATCGTTGCGCAGGAAGCTCGACATCGCGATGCGGTTGAAGACGACGGGGGCGGGGGCGCTCTGGTCGGCGGGGTTCCAGAAGCCGTCGGGTTTGGCGCGCGAGAAGTCGACGCCACGGCGATCGAGGGCGGCGAACAGCGGTTCGAACCAGAGCGGGTGCTCGTAGAGAATGGCGAGATCGGTCATCGCCCACCGGATACGCATTGCGCACGGGCGTGCAAACCCAAGCAAAACTTTGCCGCGCGCAATATCGTGTCGCGGGGGTGCTGACAGCGAGGGGTGGAGGCGGTAGCGTGGCGGATGATCTCCAGATTCGTCACGCTCGCTCTTGCCGTTCTCGGCGCCGCTTCCGTCTCGGCGCAGGAGGCTCCGCCGGCGTCGCCGCCCGTTGCGCCGGCGACCGTCTCGATCGTACTGACGACGAGCGAGGGGCCGATCACGCTGGCGCTGGAGAAGGAGCGCGCGCCGCTGACGACCGCGAACTTCCTGCGCTATGTCGACCAGAAGCGGCTCGACGGGGTGACGTTTTACCGCGCGATGAAGCTCGGGGCGGACGCGGGGTTGATCCAGGGCGGGCCGCAAGGCGAGGTTAAGCGGTTGCTGCCGCCGGTGAAGCATGAGCCGACCAGCCAGACCGGGCTGTCGCATGTCGACGCGACGATCTCGATGGCACGGTTTGCGCCGGGGAGCGCTACGGCGGATTTCTTCATCACGGTCGGGCCGGTGTTGTCGCTGGATGCGAATCCGGCGGGGAGTGGGGATACGGCTGGGTTCGCGGCGTTCGGGCATGTTGTCGAGGGGATGGATGTGGTGAAGCGGATTCTTGCTGCGCCGACTTCGCCGACTGCTGGGGTTGGCGTGATGAAGGGGCAGATGATCGCTGCGCCGGTTAAGATTTTGACGGTTCGTAGGGTGAAGTAACGCAACCACTCAATTCCACCCCGGCGAAGGCCGGGGCCCAATTGGGGAACGTTGCTAACGTAGGACCGCCAGCAGCTACTCCGGCCTTTCCAATTGGGCCCCGGCCTTCGCCGGGGTGGTGCGAGGATGGGTCACCCCTCCACTAAATTGTTTCCCCGCGAAGGCGGGGACCCAGACTGGGCTCCCGCCTTCGCGGGAGAACAAGGTGGCGGGGGCTGACCTTCGCTCTCAGGCCGGCGCCATCACCCGGATGATCCCCGCGGCGACCTTCGCCGTCACCGGAGTCTTCGCCAGCACTTCGCCGTCGATCGAGATCGGCAGCGGCGGGATGGTGTTGATCTTCAGGCTCTTCCCCCGAAAATCGCGCACTTTCTCGTGGCGTGACTCGAGCCGGAACACGCTGGCATACCAGTTCTGCACGAGTCGCCGCTTCACGTGGCCCATCACCGCCTGCACCACGATCTCGCCCGAATCGACTGCCGCAGCGTCGACCAGTTCGGTGCCGCCATGATACGGCCCGTTCGAGATCCGCACCTCGACGACGCGGATCTTCACTGCGGTCGGGCCTTCGCCGACGATCAGCGTGAACGGGCGGAAGCGCATGTATTGATACGTCGCCCACGCCAGATAGCCGACCTTGCCGAAGACCTTCTTCAGCCCGTGCGGGACCGTCTCGGCGATCTTCGGGCTGATGCCCATCGCCGCGCAGTTCGCGAAATAATCGCCGTCGATCATGCCGAGATCAATCCGGCGCGGCTTGCCGGTGCGGATCACCTCCACCGCGCCCTCGATATTCAGCGGAATGCCGAGCGTGCGCGCGAAGCTGTTGGCGGTGCCGAGCGGCAGCACGCCGAGGATCACGTCGTGACCAACCATCAGGTCGACCAGTCCGCTCACCGTGCCGTCGCCGCCGCCCAGGATCAGCAGGTCGGGCTTCTTCGCGAGCGCCCGCAGCACCGTCGCCTCCAGATCCTTCGGGTCCTCGACCGCGTGCGCGTCGACCTCATAAGGTAGCCCCGACATCGCCGCACAGGCGCGCTTGAACAGCTTCTGCCCTTTGCGCGACTTGGCGTTGACGACGAGCGCCGCGGACGTGATCGTATCGTTCGACATAAGGCCCCCAACGCACGGCATGCGGTTTCGCACCCGTAACGCTCTTGCGTAACGCTTGATCCGTCCGCGCGCATCCCGCAAAGCCCCGCCATGACCGCAAGCTATCCCGCGCTTCGCCTCCGTCGCACCCGCGCCTCCGCCTGGAGCCGCCGCCTCCATGCCGAGACCGTGCTGACGCCCGCCGACCTGATCTGGCCGCTGTTCGTCACCGAAGGAGCCGGCGTCGAGCAACCGATCGCCAGCCTGCCGGGCGTGTCGCGCTGGTCGGTCGACGGGATCGTCGCGCGTGGCCGCGAGGCGCGCGACCTCGGCATCCCGTGCATCGCGCTGTTCCCGTACACGCAGGTCGACCGTCGGACCGAGGACGGTCGCGAGGCGCTCAACCCGGACAACCTCATGTGCCAGGCGATCCGCGCATTGAAGGATGCGGTGCCCGAGGTCGGCGTGCTGACCGACGTCGCGCTCGATCCGTACACGAGCCACGGCCATGACGGGCTGGTCGACGCGGCCGGCTATGTCGTCAACGACACGACCGCCGAGATGCTCGTCGCGCAGGCGCTCAACCAGGCGAATGCGGGCGCCGACATCATCGCGCCGTCGGACATGATGGACGGGCGGATCGGCATGATCCGCAGCGCGCTCGAGGCGGAGTCGCACCATAACGTCCAGATCATGTCCTACGCCGCCAAGTACGCGAGCGCGTTCTACGGGCCGTTCCGCGATGCGGTCGGCTCGCGCGGGCTGCTCAAGGGCGACAAGAAGACGTACCAGATGGACAATGCCAACGCCGAGGAAGCGCTGCGCGAGGTCGCGATGGACCTGGCGGAGGGCGCCGACACGGTGATGGTCAAGCCCGGCCTGCCGTATCTCGACATCATCGTCCGCGTCCGCCAAGCGTTCGAGGTGCCGGTGTTCGCGTACCAGGTGTCGGGCGAATACGCGATGATCGAGCACGCCGTCGCAGCTGGCGCGGCGGAGCGCGACGTGATGGTGCTCGAGACGCTGATGTCGTTCAAGCGCGCCGGCTGCTCGGGCGTGCTGACCTATCACGCGGCACATGCGGCGCAATTGCTCGGCGGATGATCGAGACCGAACGGCTGATCTTGCGCGGCTGGCGTGATGACGATGCCGCCTTGCATCATGCGATGTGCGCCGATCCGGCAGTGATGGCGTATCTCGGGCCGGCGCCGACGCCGGCAGAGTCCGCTGCGGTGGTGGCACGCCAGAAGGCGATGTTCGCCGACTACGGCGCTTGCTTCTGGGCGCTCGAACGACGGGATACCGGCGCGTTCATCGGCTGGTGCGGGCAGAGCGAATGGGGACAGGGCTATGCGCGGGAGGCAGCGGAGGCTTCCCTCGCCTGGGGGTGGCACGAGATGGACTTGCCGACGGTCTGGGCGATCACCGTCCCCCCAAACACGGCCAGCCGTGCGCTCATGGAGCGGCTCGGGATGACCCGCGTGGTCGATGGCGATTTCGATCACCCGAAGCTCGCCGAAGATGACCGCCTTCGCCGCCACATCCTCTACCGGATCGACCGTCCCGCTTATGTCTGACACCGTTGCGATGGAAGTGCGGCCCCTGATGGCGCGCTGGTGCCGGACGATGTTCGTGGCGACGATCCTGACCGGATCGTTCCTGTTGTTCCTCGTCCAGCCGATGGTGGCGCGGATGGCGTTGCCGCGGCTGGGGGGCGCGCCGGCGGTGTGGAACTCGGCAATGCTGGTGTACCAGGCGTTGCTGCTCGCGGGCTATGCGTATGCGCATTGGCTCGGCCGAGTGCGGCCGCGGGCGCAGGCGGCGATCCACCTTGGCGTGCTGATCGTCGCGGCACTGTGGTTGCCGATCGGGTTGATCGCGATGGACCTGCCCGCGGATGCGTTGCCGGCCTTGTGGGTGCCGTGGCTACTCGGGCTGTCGATAGGGCCGTTGTTCTTTGCGGTCTCCGCGCAGGCGCCGTTGATCCAGCGCTGGTTCAGTGCGGCGAGTGGCGGCGGCGATCCGTATGCGCTGTATGCCGCGTCCAATCTCGGCAGTTTCGCGGGGCTGATCGCGTACCCGTTGCTGGTCGAGCCGCTGATGGCGGTGCACGGCCAGAGCCTGTTGTGGAGCGGTGGGTATCTGCTGCTGATCGTGCTGGTGCTCGCCTGCGCCACGCGCCTGCCCAAGACCGCGGCGGTCGATCATGTCGCCGCAACCAGCGCGCCGCCGGGCGCGCGGCGGATCGCGCATTGGATCGCGCTGGCGCTCGTGCCGTCGGGGATGATGCTGGCGACGTCGACCTACATCACCACCGATATCGTCGCGATGCCGCTGCTGTGGGTGATCCCGCTTGGGTTGTACCTGCTCAGCTTCAGCGTGGCGTTTGCGAACGATCGCTGGCTGGCCGACCTGCTCACGCGGATCGCGCCGATCACGATCCTGCTGTTCGGCGGGGTCATCATGGGTGGGGTGAGCGAACGGCCGTTCTTCAGCGCGGGGATCGCGCTGGTGCTGCTGTTCATGATCTCCGTCGCGCTGCACACCGCGCTGTATCGCAAGCGGCCGGCGCCGGATCGGCTGACCGGCTTCTATCTCGCGATGTCGGTTGGTGGTGCGCTTGGTGGCGTGTTCGCTGCGCTGGTGGCGCCGGTCGTGTTCGACTGGACGTATGAGTACCCGCTGCTGATCCTCGCGGCGGGCGCGCTGGTGCCGCAAATCTATCTGTTTGGGCGGTTCCGCGCGCTGTGGATGGGCAGGGGGCCGGCGAAACACGTCGCGCTGCTCGCGATCGTCGTGGCGTTGGTCATCCTTACCGGGTTGCGGATCGGCAATCCCGATGGCGTGTTCGGCGAGGGGCGGCAGGGGCTCGTGTTCCTGGTGATCGCCGCGATCGGCTTCGTCGCGATCGGCGCGCGGCGGCCGTACATGGTCGTGCTGGCGGGGGCGCTGGTACTGTTCGGTGGGTATCGGTCGCTCGAGTTCTCGCTCGATCCGGGCGCGCGGGTGCGGAGCTATTTCGGCGTCTACACCGTACGAGACGAGCCGGGGCCGAACGGCGGCACGCGCGAACTCGATCATGGGACGACGGTGCACGGCATCCAGTTGCGCGGTTCGCCTGAGCGCGAGCGGACGCCGACGGCCTATTACGCGGCAGGATCGGGCGTCGGGCAGGCGATGCAAGCCGCGCCCGCGCTATACGGGCCGCAGGCGCGGATCGGCGTGGTCGGGCTCGGGACGGGGACGCTGTCCTGCTATGCGCGGCCGGGGCAGCGCTGGCGGTTCTACGAGATCGACCCGGCGGTGGTGCGGATCGCGCGGGATACCGGGCAGTTCACCTATCTGTCGCGGTGCCTGCCCAAGTCGGAGATCCGGATGGGCGATGCGCGGATCGCGCTCGCGCATGATGCGGCGGATAGTCTCGACCTGCTCGCGCTCGATGCGTTCTCATCGGACTCGGTGCCTATGCACCTGATGACGCGCGAGGCGTTCGCGACCTATGGCCGCGTGCTGTCGCCGCGCGGCCTCTTGCTGGTGCATATTTCCAACCGGTTCATTGATCTGGAACCGGTGATCGCGGCGGCGGCGCGCGAGGGTGGATGGACTGCGGTCGAGCTGAAATACCGTCCGTCGAGCTTGCTTGTCGATCGGGCATCGGCGTCGGACTGGGTGGCGTTGTCGCGCGATCCGCGTGCAATTGCCAAGTTGCGGTCGGGTGATCCCGAATGGGCGCCGCTGGTGCCGCGCAAGGGCTTCACCGCTTGGACCGACGATTATTCGACGATCCTGCCGTTGCTGAAGGGGTTCTAGCCTCCTGATCCTCCCCCGCCAGGGGGAGGTGGCTGGCGCTTGCCAGACGGAGGGGGCGGTAAGGGAAACCGCCGTTCCGTGTCCTCCCCCTCCGTCGCCTTTGGCGCCAACTCCCCCTGGCGGGGGAGGATCACAGGTCTGTCAGGCGGCCGGAAGGCTTGCCTGGATGCGCGTGATCGTGGCGCCTTGGCGATCGTTTTCCGCCTGTGCCTTGTCGCGGATCGCGGCCAAGGCCGGATAGTCCGCTTGCAGCTTGGCGGCGCGGTCGGTGGCGCGTTGTTCTATGTCGGTCACCAGTGCGGAGGATTGCGCGCGCCAGTCGTCGAGTCCGGCAAGGGCGGTCTGCGCGGCTAGCCACGCGTCGCTGCCGACGGCGCCGCCGCGTGCGGTCCGGGCGAGGGCTTCGGTTTTGGCTGCGTCACGCGTGAAGCCGGTGGCGATCGCATCGAGCTTGCCCGAAATCGTCCGGATATCGGCATCGAGCGCCGGATCGGGCGCGGCCACCGCCGTCTTCACCTCGGGCTCGGCGAATCCGAGCTTCTCGACTGGGCGCAGGCCGAGCGACGGATAGGCGGTGGTATCCTTGCTGCACGCGGACGCCGCGAGCAGGGCGAAGAGCGACAGCGAGCGGAGCGGAGCGGCGAGTTTCATGCCCGCCGCTCTATGCGTCCGCGCCGCGCGACACAACTTTATCGCGGCAAACCCTTGCGCCCCCGAAAATGCCTGCTATCAGCGCCCCTCCAGTGCACCCATAGCTCAGCTGGATAGAGCATCAGACTACGAATCTGAGGGTCGGGCGTTCGAATCGCTCTGGGTGCACCAGGATTTTCCGCTTCACGGCGGGCTTGTCGAACCGGTCACGGGACGGCGATGCACCCATAGCTCAGCTGGATAGAGCATCAGACTACGAATCTGAGGGTCGGGCGTTCGAATCGCTCTGGGTGCACCATTTTTCCTAGCATCGGGCGTCGAGCCAGTGGGCGATGCGATCGAGCAGCCGGTCGGTCGCGTCCAGTCTTTCGCCCATTTGCAGGAAGGCGTGGATCATGCCGTCGAACCGGTCGTGGTCGACCGTGACGCCTGCGTCGCGCAGGCGCTGGCCATAGGCTTCGCCCTCGTCGCGTAGCGGGTCGTTCTCGCAGGTTAAGAGCAGCGTCTGGGGCAGGGCAGTGAGGTCGTCTGCCAGGATGGGTGACGCGTGGGGGTTGGTGCGGTCTGCATCGGAGCCCAGGTACAGGTCGATCTGGCGCTCCAAGGACTTCGCATCGATGATGTTGCCGTCTTCGCTTTTCCGCGACGGGTAGGCGGTATCGCGGCGTAGGTCGGTGTTCGGGTAGAGCAGGATCTGGCCGTGTAGCGCTGGTCCGCCTTCGGATGCTGCGCGGGAGGCGAGGGCGGTCGCGAGCGTACCACCTATACTGTCTCCGGAGACGACGACGCGCGACGGGTCGATGTCCAGCGCATCGGCTTGCGCGACGATGCCTTGCAACGCGGTCCAGCTATCGTCGAGTTGCGCGGGGAAGCGGTGTTCGGGCGCGAGGCGATAGGCGGGGGCGGCGACCAGCCAGCCGGTCCGGTTCGCCAGCGCGCGCAACGCCGGGTCGTGGCCGACGATCGACCCGGCGATCGCCCCGCCGCCGTGGATGTGCAGCAGGAGCGGCAATGGGCCGGGTTTCGGGCGATAGAGCCGGACGGTCAGCGAGCCGGACTCGGACGGCAGCATGAGGTGCGTGATCGCGTGAACCGGTTCCGGATCGCCAGAGAAGGTCTTCAGCAGCGCCGTCTGGTAGCGGAAGTCGGCGAGCCACCGCGCATCGTTGGCGTGCGGATCGGCATCCGGGGCGAGTGTCTTGATCGTGTCGAGTATCGTTCGAGCCTGTGGATCCACCGGCGCATCTCCTTCGCGGGTCGGACGTTTGGTGGCTGTAACGGGTTCCCTGCGTGGGCGGCTGCGACTTTGGACAAGGCCGGGCGTTCAGCGCACTAAGGATTTGAAGGAGATGGCTATGAAGCGGACGGGCAAGCGATTGATCGGCGGGGCGCTGCTGGCGGCGGTATCGGGGATCGGGCTGTCGCTCTATTCGAGCCGCGTCGCGCGGCGCGCCGAGGACCTGGTGCCGGCGGAAGGACGCTTTCTCGACGTGGCGGGCGCTCGGCTGCACTACATCGACGTCGGCAGCGGGCCGGCGATCGTCATGGTCCACGGGCTCGCCGGGCAGTTGCGCAATTTCAGCTATGCGCTCGTCGACCTGCTGAGGGACGAGTATCGCGTGATCGTCGTCGATCGGCCGGGGTCGGGCTATTCGACCGCGACGGGGGCTATGCCGGGGATCATCGGGCAGGGTGCGATCATCGCCGACTTCATTCAGAAGCTCGGGCTCGATCGGCCGTTGCTGGTCGGGCATTCGCTGGGCGGTGCGCTGAGCCTCGCGGTCGGGCTCGACCATCCGCATCTGGTTCGCGCGCTCGCGCTGATCGCGCCGCTGACGCAGCCGTTGGAGCAGGTGCCGGAGAGTTTCCGCGGATTGGCGCGGATCCCGTCGGGTGCGCGTCTGGCGTTCGCGCAGGTGCTGGGGACGCCGCTCAGCCGGTTGACCGCGAAGAAGACGCTGGAAGGCGTGTTTGCGCCCGAGGCTGTGCCGGAGGATTTCATAACGCGGGGCGGTGGTGCGCTGTCGGCACGGCCGATCGCGATCGCGGCGGCGGCGGCTGATCTGGCTGGGGCGAACGACGATGTGACGGCGATGGTCGCGCGGTATGCGGAGATCGGTTTGCCGGTGCGGATATTGTTCGGGCGGCAGGATGCGATTCTTGACCCGGCGTGGAATGGGCACCGGACTGCGGCGATTATTCCGGGGGCTAAGATCGACACGATCGAGGGCGGGCATATGATCCCGATCACTGCGCCTGAGGCTTGTGCGCGGTTCGTGCGGGCTGCGTTTGCGGCTGGGTGAGGGATGCCGCGTCCCGTAGACTTTCCACCCCGGCGAAGGCCGGGGCCCAATTGGGGAAGCTAGCTAACGAAGCGCATCCCTCCGTTACGCCGAGCTTTCCAACTGGGCCCCGGCCTTCGCCGGGGTGGTGCCTTGGTGGAGGACGGCGCGCGCAACTGATGGTTCGGCGGTGGAGCAAAATACTACCGCCGCGGCTGATACCGCACCGATAATTCACAGCGCTACGCCATAATCGAGCGGCAACTCCCGCTCCTTGTTCTCCCGCGAAGGCGGGAGTCCAGTCTGGGCTCCCGCCTTCGCGGGAGAACAAGCTTTCGGTAAGGTTCAGCCCGCGACGGGGAGCTTCACCTTGCCGGCTTCGTCGCGTTCCAGGGGGCCGTAGGACAGCACGACTTCCAGCAGCAACGGGCCGCCATAGATGTGCGGGAACAGCTGCCCCCCACGCGACTCTTCCCACTTCACGTCGTCGCCGAGCGCTTCGAGATCGATCGCCGCGACGTGCAGGTCCGACTGACCGGCGAAGTGCTTGTCGACCGTCTCCGTCAGCTGCTCGGCGGTCGAAAGGTGGATATAGCCGTCGGCCACATCCACCGGCGCACCCACAAAGCTCCCGCTTTCCAGAGTCGCCAGCTGCTCCCCCGTCAGCACCTTGTACGCGATCGGATCGCGGCTCATTCGCCGTCCTCCGGGCCCGCTGCGTCGTCCTCGCCGATCGTCGCGCCCGTATCCGGAGCGAGCTCCGGCACGGCGTCCGCCAGGTTGATCTCGGCGTCTTCCTCGGTTTCCTCGATCCGTGCGGCGGAGACGACATGTTCGCCCTTCGCCACGTCGAACAGCTTCACGCCCGCCGAGTTGCGGCTGATGACGCGGAGCGACGCGAGTGTCGTGCGGATCAGTTTCGCCTGATTGGTCACCAGCATCAGCTGATGGCCCTTCGCCGCGGCGAAGCTCGCCACGACGGGGCCGTTGCGCGCGATGTTGTCGATGTTGGTGATGCCCTGACCGCCGCGACCGGTGCGGCGATAGTCATAGGCGCTCGACAGCTTGCCGTAGCCGTTCTCGCAGACCGTCAGGATGAATTGCTCGCGGTCCTTGAGGTCGTTGTAACGGTCCGACCCCATGCCGTGATCGCCCTCGCGCTCGCCCTTCCACGGTGCGAACTTGAGGTAAGTCTCGCGCTCCTCGGGCGTCGCGCCGACACGGTGCAGGACCGACAACGAGATGACCTCGTCGTCGCCCTTGAGCGTCACGCCACGCACGCCGGTCGACGTCCGGCTCTGGAACTCGCGAACGTCGTCGCCGGCAAAGCGGATCGCCTTGCCGAGCTTGGTCGCGAGCAGCACGTCGTCATGCTCGCTGAGCAGCGCGACGCCGATCAGCTTGTCCTCCGAACCCTCTTCGAAGCGCATCGCGATCTTGCCGTTCGACGGCACGTTGGTGAACGCGTCCATCGCGTTGCGGCGGACGAGACCGCGCTGCGTCGCGAACATCACGTGCAGGCGGCTCCACTCGCTGAGATCCTCCGGCAGCGGGAGGACGGTCGAGATCGTCTCGCCCGGCGCCAGCGGCAGCAGGTTGATCATCGGCCGACCACGCGTGGCGGGGCCACCCTCGGGCAGGCGCCAGACCTTGTAGCGATACACCTTGCCGAGGTTCGAGAAGAACAGCACCGGGGTGTGCGTCGAGGTGACGAACAGCTCGGTGACGACGTCCTCGTCCTTCGTCGACATGCCCGCGCGACCCTTGCCGCCACGCGCCTGCGCGCGGAACGTGTCGAGGCTGGTGCGCTTGATATAGCCCTGCATGGTCACGGTGACGACCATGTCCTCGCGCTCGATCAGGTCCTCGTCGTCGATGCCGTTGGCGGCGGCGGCGATCTCGGAGCGGCGCGGCGTGGCGAATTCGTCGCGGATCGCGATCAGCTCGCCGCGCATCACTTCGTACAGCTTCGCGCGGTCGCCGAGGATGTGGAGCAGCTCGCCGATCGTCGCGGCCAGCGCCTTCAGCTCGTCGCCGATCTCGTCGCGGCCGAGCAGCGTGAGGCGGTGCAGGCGAAGATCGAGGATCGCGCGGACCTGCGGCTCGGACAGCTTGTAGATGCCGTCGGCCTGCTTGTCCTCGACTGCTTCGACCAGTGCGATGTACGGCGCGATCTCCTCGACCGGCCATTCGCGTGCGAGCAGCTTGCCGCGCGCTTCGGCCGGGCTCGACGAGCCGCGGATGATCTTGACGACTTCGTCGAGGTTGGTGACCGCGATGACGAGGCCGAGCAACAGATGCGCGCGCTCGCGTGCCTTGGCGAGTTCGAACTTCGAGCGGCGGGTGATGACCTGCTCGCGGAAGGTGATGAACGCGCCGATGATATCGCGAAGGTTGAGCAGTTCCGGGCGGCCGCCGCGGATCGCCAGCATGTTGGCAGGGAAGCTCGACTGCGCCGGGGTGTGCCGCCAGAGCTGGTTAAGCACCACGTCGACGGTCGCGTCGCGCTTCAGGTCGATGACGATGCGGACGCCCATGCGGCTCGATTCGTCGCGGATGTCGCTGACGCCTTCGATCCGCTTGTCCTTGGCGGCTTCGGCGATCTTCTCGACCAGGCCGTTCTTGCCGGTCTGGAACGGGATCTCGGTAAGGACGATCGAGCGACGGTCGCCCTTGCCCTCCTCGACGATGTGCCGCGAGCGGACGATGATCGAGCCGCGGCCGGTCTCGTAGGCGGACTTGGCGCCCGCACGGCCGAGGATGATCGCGCCGGTCGGGAAGTCGGGACCGGGGACGATCTCGAACAGTTCCTCGGTCGTGATCGCGCCATTGTCCATGTAGGCGAGGCACGCGGCGATGACTTCGCCAAGATTGTGCGGCGGGATGTTGGTCGCCATGCCGACCGCGATGCCGCCCGCGCCGTTGACCAGCAGATTCGGGAAGCGTGCCGGCAACACCGAAGGCTCGCGCTCCGAGCCGTCATAGTTGGGCGTGAAGTCGACCGTGTCCTTGTCGAGATCGCCGAGCAGCGCGTTCGCGACCTTGCCGAGACGCGCCTCGGTGTAGCGCATCGCCGCGGGCGGATCGGGATCCATCGAGCCGAAGTTGCCCTGGCCGTCGATCAGCGGCACGCGCATCGACCAGTCCTGGGTCATGCGGGCCAACGCGTCGTAGATCGAGCTGTCGCCGTGCGGATGGTATTTACCCATCACGTCACCGACGATGCGCGCGGACTTGCGGTAGGGCTTGCCGGCGACGAAGCCGCTCTCGTGCGCGCCGTACAGGATGCGGCGGTGGACGGGCTTCAGGCCGTCGCGGACGTCGGGCAGCGCGCGCGCGACGATGACGCTCATCGCATAGTCGAGATAGCTCGACTTCATCTCGTCGACGATCGAGATCGTAGCGATGCCGGCGGGCTCGCCGCCCTGGGGTTCGGCGAGTATGGTCTCGTCGGTCAAATCTGAACGCTTTCGGCTTGTTGCGGTATGATGACATACCTTAGCCGAGGGGGGGGCACCTTACTACCCCCGCGCACGCGTACGCACGCGAGGGAGCAAGGTTTCATCGTTAATTCGGGGTTATTTGCAGGCGGTCTTGGTCTTGTTGCCGGCGAGCGAGCAATTGTACGTGACGGTCTTGCCGTTCGCGAGCTTGGCGGTGACCATGCGGCCCTTGGCGACGGTGGTCGTGCGCTTGGCGACCTTGGTGTTGCCCATCGGCGTGGTCGTCTTGGTCGTGGTGGTGTGCGTCGCGACGGTCTTCGGCTTGGCCGTCATGGTCTGCGCCTGCGTCGCGGCGACGGCTGCGGTGCCGGACAGCAGCGTCGCGGCGGCGAGGATCGCGAGGGGGAGGGACTTGATCATGCGGGTATCCTCTCGTTTCGGCCTTGGTGGACGATGCGGAGAGACTGCGCCGGAGGACCTGAACGGAGTGTGGCAGCGAGGTGAAATCGGCGTCATGGATCGGGTTACGGACGTCGACGATCCTCCCCCGCCAGGGGGAGGTGGCGCCAACGGCGACGGAGGGGGAGGACACGGAATAGAGGTTGCCCTTTCCTCCCCCTCCGACCGGCAAGCGCCAGCCACCTCCCCCTGGCGGGGGAGGATTGCAGGTTTCTAAGGCGTGACCTCGGCACCATCCCAGGCGAACAGCTTACCGCTGTCCGGTGCGCGCAGGCCGTCGATGACGTCGAGCAACTGCACCGCCGCGCGGTCCGGCTTGAACAGGTTGCCGGGGGTGACGTTACCCTGGAACGGCTTCGACAGGCCGGTGTCGACCGTGCCCGGATGCAGGCCGACGACGATCCCGCTCGAATTGCGGCGCTTGTCCTCGATCGAGATCGTCTTCACCAACTGGTTGAGCGCCGCCTTCGACGCGCGATAGCCATACCAGCCGCCGAGCTTGTTATCGCCGATGCTCCCCACGCGCGCCGAGAGCACAGCGAACACGATCCGCCCCGCTTTGGGCATCGTCGGCAAAAAGTACTTCGCCACCAGCGCCGGGCCGATCGCGTTGATCGCAAAGTTGCGCGCCATCCACGCCGGATCGAGCTCGCGCATCGCCTTTTCCGGGCCCTTGTCGCCGTCGTGCAGCAAACCGGTCGCCACTACCACCAGCGTCGGGGACCCGACCCGCAAGGCCGCCGCCGCAATGCTAGCCTCGTCTTCCAAATCGAGATGCCGATCGCCGCTATCCGATCGCGCGAACCCGTAGACCTTGTCGAAAGCCCCTTCCTCGATCAGCGCTTCCTCAAGCGCCTTGCCGATCCCACCCGACACACCGATGACGACCGCGCTGCTCACTTGCGCAAGAACCGGAACTGCGCGTCGCTGCTGCCCGCCGCGTCATACGCGTAGCCGTCGCTGTCGAACCCCTTGATCCCCTCGATGTCGTCGACGCGGTGTTCGACCAGCCACCGGGCGACCATGCCGCGAGCCTTCTTCGCGTGGAAGCTGACGAACTTCTGCGCCTCGCCCTCGCGGAAATCGATCGCGACGACGCGGATCGACTTGGGCAGTTTCCCATCCGCCGCCGCCCAATATTCCTGGCTCGCGAGGTTGAGGATCGTCCCCGACCCCTCCGCCTCGACGTCGTCGGCGAGCAGCTTGGCGATCCTGTCCCCCCACCAGTCGGTCAGCTTCGTCTTCCGCGGCGCCCAGCGTGTACCCATCTCCAGCCGGTAGGGCCGCATCAGGTCGAGCGGTCGCAACAGGCCGTACAGTCCCGACAGCATCCGCACGTGATCCTGCGCGTAATCCACCGCCGCCTCGTCGAGCGTCTTGGCCTCGAGCCCGGTATAGACGTCGCCGGCGAACGCGAACATCGCCGGCCGCTCGGGCAGCGTGTCGAAATCGCGGAACCGTTCCGCGTTCAGCTTCGCCAGCGCGGGCGAGATATGCATCAGTTCCGACAGCTTCTTCTGCGTCAGGTGCGCGGCGGCATGCGCCAGCGTCTTCGCCTCGTCGGCAAAGCGCGGTGCGGTAGGCTCGAGCTTGGGCAGCGCGCTCTCGTAATCGAGCGTTTTGGCGGGCGATAGGACAGCGATCATGCGCGCGATCTAGCGACGGCCGACGGCGCGTTCAATCGACGTTCACCCGCAATCTTACATCCGCGGGATCCAAGCCGCTCGCTTGAACGTATGCATGGCGGATCATATAGCGTCGTCGCGCGCCACTTACGTTATCGGGCCGACGCAGAGGGAGAGTTTCCGCATGAAGACCATTTCCAAGCTTGCACTGATTGCGGCGTTTGCCACCGGCACGAGCGGCCTCGCGCTGTCGGCGCCTGCGTTCGCTAAAGACAAAAAGGCCGAAGAGGCGCCGGCAATGAAGCTGAGCCCCGAAGTCCAGAAGCCCGGCATTGCTGCGCAGACCGCGCTGGCCGCCAAGGACTATGCCGGCGCACAGACCGCGATCGACCAGATCGATGCCGCCGCCAAGACCGACTACGAGAAATATATCGGTGCCGCGCTCCGCTATCAGCTTGAGAGTGATAAGCTGGTTGCCGCGCAGACCGCCAACCCGAACGCACCGATGAACGAGACGACGCTGGCAAAGCCGCTCGACGCGCTGATCGCCAACCCGGCGACGCCGGCCGCCGACCGCGGTCGCTACGCCTATCGCCGCGGTGCGCTCGCGTTCAATGGCAAGCAGTACCCGATCGCGCTCCAGTATTTCGCCAAGGCGAAGGAGCTTGGCTACACCGATCCGAACCTGCCGTTGCAGATCATCAAGGCGAAGATGGACAGCGGCGATGTCGCCGGCGCGACCGCCGACCTGGACTCGAGCATCACGCAGATGACGGCGTCGGGCCAGAAGGCGCCGGAGGAATATTACCGGTACGCGATCGCCAAGTCCTACGCCGCCAAGCGCAACGCCGACACGATGGCGTGGCTGAAGAAGTGGATCGCGGCATATCCGTCGGCAAAGAACTGGCGTGACGTGCTGATCCTGTCGGGCATCCAGGCAAACGCGCTGATCCCGCTCGACGAGGCACAGAAGGTCGACGTGTTCCGCCTGATGCGTGCGACCAATTCGCTCGCCGATCAGACCGACTATCTCCAGTATGCCGACAGCGTGAACCGTCGCGGCCTGCCGAGCGAAGCGCAGGCAGTGATCAAGGAAGGCCTCGCTGCGGGCAAGATCCCGGCGTCGAACACGATGGCCAAGGGCCTGCTGGCGGACGCGAGCAAGAACATCGCCAACGATGGTCCCTTGTCGGGTCTTGAGAAGCGGGCTGCGGCGGCGCCCAACGGCAAGCTCGCCGCGGGTACGGCCGATGCCTATCTTGGCCAAAACAACTACGCCAAGTCGATCGAGCTGTATCGTCTGGCGCTGACCAAGGGCGGTGTCGATGCCGACGACGTGAATCTGCACCTCGGGATCGCGCTCGCGCGGTCGGGTGACAAGGCGGGTGCTGCGACGGCGTTCTCCGCGGTCAAGGCTTCGCCCAAGGCCGACGTTGCCGGTCTGTGGACGACTTGGCTCGGCGCACCGGCGGCGTAAGCCACGGCGTCTTGAATTGGGAAGCGGGGCGGCAGCAATGCCGCCCCGTTTTTGTTTGGGGTATCGTTAGCCAAGCGCGGCGTCCGAACGCCTCTCTCTAGAAGGGAGGGGCGAAAGTTATCCAACCCCTCAATCCTCCCCCGTAAGGGGGATGTGGCTAGTGCTTGCCAGACGGAGGGGGAGGTAAGGGAGAACCGCTGTTTCGTATCCTCCGTCGCCTTCGCCGCCCCCCCCTTGCGGGGGAGGATCGAGGAGAAGATTAGTCGACCACCACCGGGATGCCCGACAGCGCCTTCGCGGTCCGGATCGTCAGCGACGTCTTCACGCTGGCCACGTTCGGCGCCGGCGTCAGGTGGGTCGTTAAGATTTCCTGGAAACTCTTGAGGTCAGCGGCGACGATCTTCAGGATGAAGTCGATCTCGCCGTTGAGCATGTGGCATTCGCGGATTTCGGGAATGTCGGCGATGTGATGCTCGAACGCGGCAAGGTCGTGCTCGGCCTGGCTGCGCAGCGACACCATCGCGAAGACGGTGATCGGGAAGCCCAGGCGGCTGGCATCGAGATCGGCGTGATAGCCACGAATGGCACCCGCTTCCTCGAGCGCACGGACGCGGCGGAGGCAGGGCGGTGCGGTAAGGCCCACCTGGTCGGCCAGGTCGACATTGGTCATCCGACCGTCGGCCTGCAGCAGCGACAGGATCTGACGATCGATCCGGTCAAAACTCATTACACGCAACTCCTGATGGGCATCGCAAACCAAGCGATTCATTCCTCATAGCGATAAGATTGTTGCGGCGAAACGCAATTGTCCCACAATGCGACGAAGGCCATTGCCTACCGAAATGGGTTGTTCCTTCGCATCGCCGCGCGCGTTAAGGAATCGGTACGGAGAGCGTGCTAAGCCCGCTGAAGCCGGGGAACGATGTGCGGTTCGACGATAGCCTGAAGACGATCCTTGCCGCCGACATGGCCACCGATTTCGGTGCGCAATCGGCATGGCGGCAGTTGGTCGACCTGATGGGACGCGGTCGTGCGGTGGTCGACGAGCCGGCGATCGCGCGGTTGCGGCTGTTGCGGCAGGCGGTACCAGTCGAGGTACGGGCTGCGAGTGCGCGGGCGCTGGCGTTTGCCAAGCCCGATGCGCGGCTCGTCGGGTTCTTCGCGGAGGACGTTCTGGCGATCGCCGCGCCGGTGTTGCGGACTGCCACGCTGGAGCCGGACGACTGGCTCGCGCTTCTCCCGCGACTGACACCGCCGAGCCGATCCGTGCTGCGCCATCGACGTGATCTGCCCGCCGAGGTCCAGCGTGGGTTGCAGAGCTTCGGTCCGACCGACTTCGTGTTGCCGCAACCCGAAGCGCCGGTTGGCGTGGAGGTGGTCGAGGCTGAACCGGTCGCGCCGGAGCCGGTCGCACCCGAACCGGCGCCCACCAAAAAGGCGCCGATCGTCGAAGCATTGATCGCGGAGGTTTCCAAACCGGCTCCCGCCGACATTCCCGAGCTGTCCCTCTACGCCGCGCCGCTCAGCGAAACCCCGTTCATGGCGCTCGGCGCGGTCGCACGCGGGCTGCCGTTCGTCGCCGAGGCGTTTCGCCACGCCAAGCTAGTCGAGACCGAGCCGACTGTCGTCGAGCCGGCTGAACCAGCACCGGCGGACCGGTTCGAGATTTCCGACCTCGTCGCGCGGATCGAGGCGTTCAATCGCGACCGTACCGTCGATGCTGCTACGCTCGCGCCCGCGGCTGCTGAAATCGAGGGTTTCCGCTTCGAGACCGACTCGCAAGGGATCATCCGGATGGTCGACGGCGTCGCGCGCTCGGCACTGGTCGGCGTGTCGCTCGCCTATGCCGCGCAGCAGGGCGAGGCGCATCTCGACGGAGTCGCGGCAGGCGCGTTTCGCCGCCGCTCCCGGTTCGGCGATGCGCGGCTTGAAGTAGGCGGCCTGTCCGACGCGTTCGGATCGTGGCGGCTTTCGGGCGTGCCCGCGTTCGAACATGCGTCGGGTCGCTTCATCGGCTTCCGCGGTACCGCGCGCCGCCCTCGTCGCGACGAGACGGCCGAGCCGGTTCGCGTCTCGTCACCGGTGTCCGACTCGCTCCGCCAGCTCGTTCACGAACTGCGCACGCCGACCAATGCGATCGCTGGGTTCGCGGAGCTGATCGAGACGCAGTTGCTCGGTCCGGTATCGCCGACCTACCGCGACCGTGCGACCACGATCCGCACGCAGGCCGGCGACCTGCTCGCGGCGATCGACGATCTCGATACTGCCGCGCGGATCGAAGGGCGTGCGCTCGACCTGCGCCCCACGACGGTGCCGGTTCGTGCGTTGCTTGACCGGGTCGTGCGGGATCTTCAGCCGCTCGCGACGCTGCGTGGTGCGAGCCTGGGCGTGGCGATGCCGGCAGGCGACTGCGACATTCGCGGCGACGACCGTGCGGTCGAACGGTTGATCGGCCGGTTGCTCGCCGCGCTGGTTTCGGCCGGGCGGAAAGGCGAGCAGCTCGGCGTGGTCGTGCGGCCGGTCGCCGAGACGGTAACGATCGAGTTCGACCGACCCGCCGCGCTCGCCGCACACGCCACCGATGTCCTGCTGAGCATCGATGCCGAACATGAGAGCGACGGCGATGGCGCGCCCTTGCTCGGGACCGGGTTCGCGTTGCGGCTGGCACAGAACCTCGCGGTCGAACTGGGCGGCGTGCTGACGATCGGCGCCGACCGCCTGACCCTTCAGCTTCCGGCCGCGGATATTGTCGATGCGGAGCGGACCGCCGACGAACAGCGGTGACGTATCGCCCCCCGCGCCCGACCGACGCACAACGCGTGGTATGGCCCGAGGCATTCGGCACGCGCTTCACCGTCTTCGTGGACGTCGAAGAGGAATTCGACTGGAACGCCCCGCTGGATCGCCGCAACCGAGCGACGACCGCGATGGCGGCCTTTCTAGAGGCGCATCGCCGGTTTGCCGAACGGGGCGTCGGGCTGTCCTGCATGGTCGACTATCCGATCGCTACCGATCCGGCGGCCGTCGCGATACTCAGGCGTGCCCTTGAAGACGGACGGTCGGAGATCGGCACGCAGCTCCATGCCTGGGTCAATCCGCCGTTCCCGGACAGCGCGCCGCCGGGATCGAGTTACGCTGGCAACCTGCCGCGCGCGTCGGAAGCCGCCAAGCTCGAAACGCTGACCCGGGCCATTACGACCGCATTCGGCCGCAGCCCGCGCGCCTATCGCGCCGGCCGCTACGGTATCGGTCCCAATAGTTTTGCGCTGCTCGCCAGGCTGGGTTACCGAATCGATAGCTCGGTTCGTCCCGGCTACGATTACAGTGCCGAGGGAGGCCCCGACTTCTCGATGGCCGACGCCGGCGCCTATCGCGCAGAGGGGATCGTCGAGTTGCCGCTGACCACGGTCTTCACGGGCGGTGCGCGACGGGGTGGGGCGCATTTGTACCGGGCACTCGGACGCATTCCGAAGGGCAGGGGCCTCTTCGCTCGCGCGCGCCTGTTGTCCCGTATCGCGCTGACGCCCGAGGACATGCCGATCGCCGATGCTCTGGAGGCCGTCGCGGTGGCGGCTGGCGAAGGTCTGCGGTTGCTCAACCTGTCCTTCCACTCGCCGTCTTTGGTCCCGGGTCACACGCCTTACGTTCGCGACGCGGCGGATCTGAAGCGAGTTCATGCATGGTGGACCGCGATGCTCGACGAGTTCGAGCGGCGTGAAATCCGCAACGCCTCGCTTGAAGAAATCATCGCGGCGTTGGGGTAAGGCGTCGATTGTTTCCCCGCGAAGGCGGGGACCCAGACTGTGCTCCCGCCTTCACGGGAGAACAAGAAACGGCCGCGCCGCTGCGGCTTCGACGCGCTTTCGTATCTGGCGGGAACATCAACGTTCGACAAGTTCGACCGCCGTGGCATCTGCAATAGTCACGCTGCGCGCCAACTCCAACAGGCTCCCCTCACTGGAAGGGAGGGGCAGGGGGTGGGTCGGCTTCCGCATGTCCGACCGTTGGGGCTGAAGCTGGCCGACCCACCCCCAATCCCTCCCTTCCAGGGAGGGGAGATCGTTGGGGTTTGGGGTTCGTTGCAGCTTTCACCCTGGCGTCATCACGCTGTACCCCAAAACGAGAAAGGGCGGCCCGTTGCCGGACCGCCCTTCTGATACGCAGATACTGAAAGCGAGATTAGCGCTTCGAGAACTGGAAGCTGCGACGGGCCTTCGCCTTGCCGTACTTCTTGCGCTCGACGACGCGGCTGTCGCGGGTCAGGAAGCCTGCTGCCTTCACCGATGCGCGCAGCACCGGCTCGAAGCGGGTCAGCGCCTGGCTGATGCCGTGCTTGACCGCGCCGGCCTGGCCCGAAAGGCCACCACCCTTGACGGTGCAGACTACGTCGTACTGACCTTCGCGCTCGGTGATCCCGAACACTTGGTTGATGACGAGACGCAGCGTCGGACGTGCGAAATACACTTCCTGGTCACGACCGTTGATCGTGATCTTGCCGGTGCCGGGCTTGACCCAGACGCGGGCGACGGCGTCCTTGCGACGGCCGGTCGCATAGGCGCGGCCCTGCTTGTCGAGGATCTGCTCGCGCAGCGGCATCGGCTCGCGGACGGGCTCGTTCGAGACCGGCGCTGCGATATCGCCTTCGCTGGTCGGCAGAGCCTGCTCGGCGGGGGCAGCCGGCGCGGGCTGGTTGGTCAGGCTCGCGAGATCGGCGAGCGACTGGCGGTTGTCGGACATTATGCGCCCACCTTGTTCTTGCGGTTCATGCTGCCGATGTCGAGCACGGCAGGGTTCTGTGCCTCGTGCGGATGCTCGGTGCCCTTGAAGATACGCAGGTTGCGCATCTGCTCACGACCCAGCGGGCCGCGCGGGATCATGCGCTCGACAGCCTTTTCGAGAACGCGCTCCGGGAAGCGGCCGTCGAGGACCTTGGCGGCAGTGATGCCCTTGATGCCGCCGGCATAACCGGTGTGCTTGTAATAAATCTTCTTCGCGGCCTTGTTGCCGGTGAAGCGGATCTTGTCGGCGTTGATCACGACAACGTTGTCACCGCAATCGACATGCGGGGTGAACGACACCTTGTGCTTGCCGCGCAGGACGTTGGCGATGATCGATGCGGCTCGGCCGACGACGAGACCTTCCGCGTCGACGATATGCCACTGCTTGTCCACCTCTGCCGGCTTCGCCGACTTGGTGGTCTTCATGAGCGCCTTCATGGGCGTTAGACCTTCCAGATTGAATGCAAGCGCACCAAGGGGAGGCCCCGCAGCGCGAATGCCGGCCTAATGCTGAAAGGGGGGCTTCAAGTCAAGCTTTCCGCCGGTTTCCTGACGGGTATTATTATACCCGCTGCTTGTAGCCCCGTTGATTCAGGCGGGGTGCGGTGCCGACTGCGTGGGCGGCGAACATCGCGGCGATCAGGAGGAGTGCGGCGTTACCCTGGTGCGCGACCGCGACGTCGATCTGTACGCCGGTCATCAGCGTCGCGATGCCCAGCATGATCTGTAGCGTGACGAGGCCAACGACGAAGAAGCCTGCACTGCTGCCGGTCTTGGTCGCCTTGATCGCCAGCCAGATGAGCCCGGCGGCGGCGGCAAACGCGAACCAGCGGTGGATGAACTGCACGACGATCGGGTTGTCGACCGCGTTGCTCCAGGCGGGGTTCACCATCGGCACGTCGGCAGGGAACAGCCCGTCGCCCATTAGCGGCCAACTCGCGAAGGCATAGCCGGCGTCGAGTCCGGCGGTGAAGGCGCCGTAGACCAGCTGCACGAACAGCAGCGCGAGCGCGAGGATCGCAACCGGCGCGAGGCGGGCAGGCGCGGCGAGCGGATTTCGGTGCAGCGCCATCAGGTCGAGCGCGGTCCAGACGATCCCGGCGAGGATCGTCAGTGCGGTCAGCAGGTGGACGGCGAGACGGATGTGGCTGACGTCGGTGCGCACCGACAGTCCGGAGGCGACCATCCACCAGCCGATCGCGCCCTGGAACGCGCCAAGCGCCAGCAGAGCCGACAACCGCCAGCCATAGCCGACCGGGATTCGCTTGCGCACCGCGAACCAGATCAGCGGCACCGCAAACACGAGGCCGATCACGCGGCCCCATAGCCGGTGGAGGTATTCCCAGAAGAAGATCGCCTTGAACCCGGACACGGTCATGTCGGCGTTGAAGGCGGCGTATTCGGGGATGCGCTTGTAGGCGGCAAACTCGGCCTGCCACTGCGCGTCGTTGAGCGGCGGGATGATCCCGCTGATCGGCTTCCACTGCGTGATCGACAGCCCCGACTCGGTCAGCCGCGTAATCCCGCCGATGACGACCATCGCGACGATCAGGCCGGCGACCGTGAACAGCCACAGGGCGACGGAACGAGGACGGGCTTTGGTGAGGAAGGCGGCGCTGGGTTGAAGCATGGTGAGGAGATAGTGGTTTGCGAGGTGAGGCGCCATCGGTTCGTGGTGCGGCGTTGCTTCATGTTGCTGGGGGCGATCGAGGGCCGAGACTCCAGTAGCCGCAGCACGCTACCTCCTTGTTCTCCCGCGAAGGCGGGAGCCCAGGCTGGGTCCCCGCCTTCGCGGGGAAACAAGTGAGGAGGGCGCGACGTTGCATGGTCAGGGCCTTGCTGGACGGCGACGAAAAACCACCCCAGCAGCCAACAAAATCTGCAATGTAATGTTGTATCCTTTCAACCACCCATCTATATCCGAAGAACGATGACGCCCTCGGCCACGCATACCCACCGCTTCGCCGGTCTCGATCGCTACGCGATCGGCCTGTCCGGCCTGTGCATGGTGCATTGCCTGGCGACCTCAGTACTCGTTGCGCTGATGTCGACGGCCGGCGGGTTCCTGCTCGACCCGATCTTCCACGAAGTCGGCCTGACGATCGCGATCGGCCTTGGCGCGCTCGCGCTCGGCCGCGGCGTGCTCAATCACGGCTATATGATGCCTGCCGCGATGGGTGCGCTCGGGCTCGGCATCATGGCGGGCGCGATGACGCTGCCGCACGACAGCGGTGGCGGCGAGACGTTGTGGACGATCGTCGGCGTCGGCCTGCTCGCATTCGGCCACGATCTCAACCGTCGCGCGGAAAGCTGAGCGGGTTGCTGGAACCCTTCCGGCATCCTACTTCATCCAGCATGGCGCACGCTCACAACCACACCGAACCGCAGGGCGCCGATCTCACCGTCGCAGCACAGACGACGCTTGAAAAGGCTGGCGAGCAATGGACGACGATGCGCGCCAGCGTATTCGCGGCACTGGCCAGCTTCGAGAAGCCGGCATCTGCGTACGATATCGCCGAAGCCGTCTCGAAAGCCGAAGGTCGCCGGGTCGCGGCGAACAGCGTGTATCGCATCCTCGACCTTTTCGTCGGCGCGAACCTCGCTCGGCGAGTCGAGAGCGCCAATGCCTATGTCGCCAACGCGCACCCGGATTGCCTGCACGACTGCATCTTCCTGGTCTGCGACTCGTGCGGCCAGACCACGCATCTCGATAACGACACGATCACCAAGGGCGTTCGCAACGCGGCTGAGGCGGCGGGCTTCTCCCCGGTTCGCCCGGTGATCGAAGTCCGCGGGCGATGTGCGGACTGCGAAGCGAAGTAGAAGCTTACCCCACACGCTTACCTTCGTGATCGGCCGTCCCTCCCTGGAAGGGAGGGGTAGGGGTGGGTCGGTTCGTTTTGGCCAGTACCACCTGATCCGGAAGCCGACCCACCCCCGGCCCCTCCCTTCCAGGGAGGGGTGGCTGCTGCGCTACTGGCTCGGTTTTACCCCAGATCCTTCCCCATCCGGACCATCGGCACAGGCACGTCCCCCGGGGTCTCGATCCGCTCGATCGGCAGATACCCGCAGGCCCGGTACAGCGGCTCGCCGGCCAGCGTCGCCATCATTTCCGCTCGCGCAAACCCGGCCTCTCGCGCTGCGGCCTCGCAAACCGACAACACCAGCCGCCCGACACCCCGCCGCGTAAAATCCGGATCGGTATACATCGCGCGGATGCGTGCCGCATCGCGCGCCGGATCGAGCAACGCCGCATCGCGCAACGCCGTGCTGTGATCGCCCCCATAGAGCGTCGCGCGCCGACTCCAGCCGCCACATCCGGCCAGCCGACCCTTCGCCTCGACTAGCAGATACGTCCCGTCCGCTATCAACTGCGTATCGAGCCCCATCACCGCGCGGCTCGCCTTGATCTGAGTCGGCGTGAGGAAGTCCCCCTGCAACGCTCCGATCGCGCGGGCCATCAGCGCGGAAATCGCCGGAATATCCGCCTCACGAGCAACACGGTGCGTAAAGTTCATAATTGTGCACTTTCCGAGCGATTCCAGTGCGAATGCTACGTCAAGACACGGTAACAATCGACACGATACGCGCGCTGCATTAAGCCCGTCCGATGGCCGACCTTCCCTCGACACCGCTGCTCGACACCGTTTCGACGCCCGACGACCTCCGCAAGCTGCGCCCGGACCAGCTCCGCCAACTCGCCGACGAACTGCGTACCGAGACGATTTCCGCGGTCGGCACCACCGGCGGGCATCTCGGCTCGGGGCTCGGCGTGGTAGAGCTGACCACCGCGATCCACTATGTCTTCGATACCCCGCGCGACCGCCTCGTATGGGACGTCGGTCACCAATGCTATCCGCACAAGATCCTGACGGGACGCCGCGATCGGATTCGCACGCTGCGGCAGGGCGGGGGGCTTAGCGGGTTCACCAAGCGTAGCGAGAGCGAATACGACCCGTTCGGCGCGGCGCATTCGTCGACGTCGATCTCGGCAGCGCTGGGCTTTGCGATCGCCAACAAGATTGCAGGCACCCCCGGCAAGGGCATCGCGGTAATTGGCGATGGCGCGATGTCCGCGGGCATGGCGTACGAGGCGATGAACAACGCCGCGCAGGCGGGCAACCGGCTGGTCGTGATCCTCAACGACAACGATATGTCGATCGCTCCACCGGTCGGCGGGCTGTCGGCGTATCTTAGCCGGATCGTGTCGAGTCGCGAGTTCCTCGGCTTCCGCGACCTTGCTCGGAAACTCGCCAAGCGGCTGCCACGGCCGATTGCCAGCGGCATGCGCAAGACCGATGAGTTCGCGCGCGGCATGACGATGGGCGGCACGTTGTTCGAGGAGCTCGGCTTCTATTATGTCGGTCCGATCGACGGGCATAACCTCGAACACTTGATCCCGGTGCTCGAGAATGTCCGCGATGCCGAGGAGGGCCCGATCCTCGTCCACGTCGTCACCAAGAAGGGCAAGGGCTACGGCCCCGCCGAGGCCGCCGCGGACAAGTATCACGGCGTCCAGAAGTTCGACGTGATCTCGGGCGTCCAGACCAAGGCGCCCCCAGGCCCGCCGCAATACCAGAACGTGTTCGGCGCGCAGCTCGTCGCCGAGGCCGCCAACGACCCGCGGATCTGCGCGATCACCGCGGCGATGCCTTCGGGCACCGGGCTCGACGCGTTCGCCAAGGCGTATCCCGACCGGTTCTTCGACGTCGGCATTGCCGAACAGCACGGCGTCACCTTCGCCGCCGGCCTCGCCGCGCAGGGCATGCGGCCGTTCTGCGCGATCTACTCGACGTTCCTCCAGCGCGCGTACGACCAGGTCGTGCATGACGTCGCGATCCAGAACCTGCCGGTCCGCTTCGCGATCGACCGCGCGGGGCTCGTTGGTGCGGACGGTGCGACTCATGCCGGCTCGTTCGATGTCACGTACCTCGCGACGCTGCCGAACTTCGTCGTGATGGCGGCGGCGGACGAGGCGGAACTCGTCCACATGACGCATACCGCGGCGCAGTACGACACCGGCCCGATCGCGGTGCGCTATCCGCGCGGCAACGGCACCGGCGTCGCGCTGCCCGAGACTCCGCAACTGCTGGAGATCGGCAAGGGGCGCGTCGTGCGCGAGGGCAAGAAGATCGCGATCCTGTCGCTCGGCACGCGTCTCGAGGAAGCGCTCAAGGCCGCGGAGGTTCTCGAGGCCAAGGGGCTGAGCACGACGGTAGCGGATCTCCGCTTCGCCAAGCCGCTCGACGTCGATCTGATCCGCAAGCTGCTCACGACGCACGAAGTCGCGGTGACGATCGAGGAGAACTCGGTCGGTGGTTTTGGCGCGCACGTGCTGACGATGGCGTCTGACGAGGGGTTGATCGATGGCGGGCTGAAGCTGCGTACGCTGCGTTTGCCCGATGTGTACCAGGACCAGGACAAGCCCGAAGTCCAGTATGCCGAGGCCGGGCTCGACGCGACTGCGCTGGTGGATACCGTGCTCAAGGCGCTCCGCCACAATTCGGGCGGGGTCGCCGAAGCGCGCGCATGACCGGGCCGACCAAGGGTCTTGTGATCATCGTTCTGGCGATGGTCGTGATGGTGTCGTTGAATATTGCGATGTGGCGGCGGATGCGGGGTGGGCTGGCTGCGGCGAAGGCCGAGCAGGCGGCTAATCCGGAACTGTTCGATGAGAACGGTACGCGGATTTCGTGAACCGCCAGCCCCACACGCCACCCCGGCGAAGGCCGGGGCCCAGTTGGTAAGGCCTTAGTAATCGAGGGTAGCGCTCCGTTAGTGACGTCCCCCAACTGGGCCCCGGCCTTCGCCGGGGTGGTGTATTTTGATCAACTTCACCCGCCCAAGTAGTGCGTTTGCGCGGCGTCTGTAGCGCTTACCGCAAGGATCGACCGCGCTTTGCTTGGCGGTAGAGCTTGCCCTCGACCATCACCACTTGCCGCGATGACGCGCTCGAGCAGATCCTGCCCTTCACGCCACCAGCCGATCCCACTCGCGGCATTCAAATGCCCTTGCGGCCCGGCGTCGACGAAGTGGCTGCCCCAGTCTGCCGCCATGCTGTGCGCGCGCTCGGGCGTGACCCAGGGGTCGTCGCTGCTCGCCACCACGATCGACGGGAACGGCAGCGGCGTTCGCGGAGTCGGCGAGAAGCCCTTCAGCTCGGCCTGCGCGCCGCCGCGATCGACGTCCGCCGGCGCCACCAGCAGTGCGCCCGCCACTGGCCAGCCATAAGGCTGCGGGCTGAGTTCGGCCCACCATGCCACCGCGAGGCACCCGAGGCTGTGTGCAGCGAGGATCACCGGTGCCTGTGCCTGCCGGATCGCCTCATCGAGTCGCGTCACCCAGGCGTTGCGGTGCGGCGTGTTCCACATGCCGAGCTCGACGCGGACCGTGTCGGGCCGCGCCTCTTCCCATAACGTCTGCCAGTGTGAAGGACCCGATCCACCAAGGCCGGGCACGGTCAGGATCGTCGGCTGGACGGAATCATACGGTGCGAAAGAACCCACAGCGCTTCTCCTTCTCCAAAACCTCGTTCTTCGAGGTCGGGAGCGTGGCCGAAGGACGCTCTAGGGCACGCCATCCGGTCACGATCCCATGTCTTCAACTTAATCCTACTAATCGAATGGGCAATGACATTGCGGCAAAAGGAAGGCAGCTTGCGGTAGTCGGACCCGGCGGCGATACGCACGCTCATGGCAAAGATACGCGCGGACCAGATGCTGGTCGACAGAGGCCTCGTCGAGTCGCGCACACGGGCGCAGGCGCTGATAATGGCGGGCCTCGTGTTTGCGGGGACGAAGAAGGTCGACAAGCCGGGGCAGACGCTCGCGGACGACGTGCAACTCGACGTGCGCGGTCGTGATCATCCCTGGGTCTCGCGCGGGGGGATCAAGCTGGCGCACGGCCTCGCGCATTTCGGCTGGGACGTGGCCGGCGCGGTCGCGATCGACGTCGGCTCGTCGACCGGCGGCTTTACCGACGTCATGCTGAAGAACGGCGCGGCGAAGGTCTACGCGGTCGATAGTGGCACCAACCAACTTGCCTGGTCGCTCCGGCAGGATGAGCGCGTCATCGTCCACGAGCAAACCAGCGCGCGTATCCTCACGTCCGCGCATATCCCCGAGCCGATCGACCTGATCGTCTGCGACGCGAGCTTTATCGGCTTGGCCAAGGTGCTGGAGCGGCCGATGTCCTTTGCCAAGCCCGACGCGAGGCTGATGGCGCTGGTGAAGCCGCAGTTCGAGGCGGGACGCGGCGAAGTGGGGAAGGGCGGTGTCGTCCGCGATACCGCGATCCACCAGCGCGTCTGCGACGAGGTCGCGGCGTGGTTGACGGGGCAGGGGTGGAGCGTGGTCGGCGTGGTCGAGAGTCCGATCACGGGGCCTGAGGGTAATGTCGAGTTCCTGATTGCTGCTTTGCATGGCGAGAGTTCGACGGTGGAACAGCGGACCTCGGACGTGCCAAACGATCCCGAAACGCCCCCGTCATCCTGACGAAAATCAGGACCCAGAGCCACGCGGGGTGCGTTCGGTATCCTGGGTCCTGACTTTCGTCAGGATGACGGCGTGGGGAGGTAGCGTGCCGGAATGAACCACTAGCGGAACGATTATCCACCAAACTCGGTTTACCGATCGCAAAATGCGCGCCAGGACGAGCGCGCGTAGAGGCGGAAGGATTTGTGTGGGCGGTATCGCTTCGAAGGGCCAGTTGAGGATGTCGTTCCTCCGCTGGGCGGTCGTGACCGTGCCCCTGATCCTTTTGCTAGGCTTCCTGTCCGGCCGATCGGTCAGCGTCGGCAGCGAGAATGCGTGGTACATGGCGCTCGCAAAGCCTGCGCTGAACCCGCCCGGCTGGGTGTTCCCGGTCGTTTGGACCACGCTCTACATCCTGATCGGGCTCGCGCTCGCTATGATCCTCAACGCGCGCGGCGCTCGGTTGCGCGGGCTGGCCGTCGCGCTGTTCGTTGGCCAGTTCCTGCTCAACCTCGCCTGGACACCGATGTTCTTCGGCGCGCACAAGATCGGGCTGTCGGTACTGGTGATCGTCGCGATGCTGGCGCTGTCGATCGCCGCGACCTTTGTATTCGCGCGCATCCGCCCCGCCGCGGCGTGGCTGATGGTGCCGTACATGGTGTGGATCAGCTTTGCCGGCGTGCTCGCGTTCAGCATCGGGCAGTTGAACCCCGAAGCCGAAACCCTTGCACCCGCGCCGCATACGTCCCAAATGCTGTGACGCAGCAGTCACTGTAACAGTCACTGCGACAGTCTTTGGGATTTTGAAGCAATGCAGTCCGAAAACCGCGTGTTCGACGATATCGTCAAGGTCTTGAACGGTGCTGCCGGTACGCTTGCGGGCGTCGGTCGCGAAGCCGGTTCCGGTGCACGGGAACGCGCGCGCGAATGGCTTGGCGGGCTCGACTTCGTCAGTCGCGAAGAGTTCGACGCCGTGAAGGCGATGGCGTCGGCCGCGCGCGACGAGAACGATGCGTTGAAGGCCCGGCTCGATGCGCTCGAAGCCAAGTTTGCCGCACAATCGACGGTAAATGCACCGCTCGGGGCGTCGGTCGACTGACTTTTCCACAGTTTTCCGCAGAATTGGGGCCGATGGGGTTGTCGGGGCGTTTTTGCCTCGGCACCCTTTGTCGTGCGATAAGGACCGCCAGGACCCTATGATGCTTGAACACGCCGACCACGACCACGAAGACGCCGCCCCGATCGACATGCTCGAGAGCTATTACGCTGCGCATGGCTGGGAGCATGAGCGTCACGACGACGAGATCGTCGCGACCGTCAAGGGAAGCTGGGCGACCTACGAACTGCGCGCGCTGTGGCGCGAAGACGATAGCGTCCTGCAATTCCTCGCTTTTCCCGACATCAAGGTGCCCGACGAGCGGCGCCAGGCCGTGTACGAGACGATCGGGCTGGTCAACGAACAGCTCTGGATCGGCCACTTCGAACTCTGGTCGTCGAGCGGCATCTTGCTGTTCCGGCACGCGGCGATGGTCGACGGCGGAGACGACGGCACGATGTCGCTCGACGCGGCGGAACTGCTGGTCGAATCGGCGATCGAGGAGTGCGAGCGCTTCTACCCCGTGTTCCAGTTCGTGCTGTGGGGCGGGAAGAGCCCCAAGGAAGCGATCGCCGCGGCACTAATCGAAACGCACGGCGAGGCATGAGCTTTCCGGCAGGTCCGCTGTGGCTGATTGGTTGCGGCAACATGGGCGGGGCGATGCTGCGGCAGTGGATCGCCGCCGGGCTCGAGCCGGCGACCGTTACGGTGATCACGCGGAGCGGGCAGGGGGCGCCCGAAGGTGTCCGTTCGCTGACCGCGCTTCCCGACGAAGAGTCGCCCGCGACGGTGATGCTCGCGCTGAAGCCGCAGCAGATCGATGCCGCGCAGGCTTTGCTGGCGCCCATGCGAGGCAAGCCGCAGCTGCTCCTATCGATCCTCGCCGGTGTCGACCACGCGGCGCTCTCCCAGCGGTTCGCGGCTGACACGATCGTCCGCGCGATGCCCAACCTTCCGGTGGCGATCGGCAAGGGCGTGACTTCGCTCTACACCGCTGGTGCGTCGGAAGAGGCGATCGCGGCGGCGGAAGCGTTCGCAGCGCCGCTCGGTCATTACGAATGGATCGCCGACGAAGCGCATTTCGATGCCGTGACCGCGCTTGCCGGATCCGGCCCCGGGTTCGTGTTCCGATTCGCCGATGCGCTCGCCAGGGCGGGTGCAGCGCTCGGGCTGCCGACGGACCAGGCGGCGCGTCTCGCTATCGCCACGCTGGAGGGTTCTGCGATCATGGCGGCCGAGGCGGACGTATCGCCCGGCATACTCGCCGACCGCGTCGCCAGCCCCGGCGGATCGACTCGCGAGGGCCTGAACGTCCTCGACCGCGACGATGCCCTGGTAGCACTGCTTACCGCGACGCTTGCCGCCTCCGAACGCCGCAACGCCGAAATGGCGGCTGCGGCGCGTTAGAGGCAGTCTTGATTGTCGTGGGAATTGCTAGCCGCGCGGTGCCGCTGCGGTGAAGGCAGCGGCGATTGCGGCGTGCATCGGCTTGGCGGCGAATGCGGCGTCGTATGGGCAGGGGCGGCGGCGAGCCTTGTCCTTGCGCGGCTCGAAACCCTCGATCCAGCTGTAGCGGTCGGTGATGCCCCACAACAGCACGTCCTTCAGCGCCGGGTAGGCGAACATCAGGTCTAGATAGCCGCGTGTGAAGTCGGCCACGCCTTGGTCGCGTGTGGCGACCTCGGCGGGGAGATTATTGTCGCGGACGTCGAGTTCGGTGATGACGATGGCATAGCCCATCGCGGTGACGGCATCGATGAAACGGCGCCATTCGCCTTCGAGCGCGGCGATCGTGGCGCGGGTGTCGGTGCCTTGCGTGACGAGGTGCGACTGGACGCCGAGTGCGTCGACCGGAACGCCGCGCGCCTTGAACCCTTCCAGCAGCTTGACGACGCCGGCGCGGTGCTGTGCGTTGCCCGGTTCCCAGCTCATATAGTCGTTATAGACGAGTTGCGCGTGCGGTGCTGCGGTGCGCGCCGTGTGGAAGGCAAGGTCGAGCGTCGCCTCGGGGCTGCCGAGGGCGCGGGACAGGGCGGTCGTGTACAGAGTGCCGTCGGCAGGGGTGACCGCCTCGTTGACCACGTCGTAGCTGCGGATACGCGTGCCATAGCGCTGGCATACCGTGGTGATGTGCCGGACGAGCAACTGTTCCGCCGCACGCGCAGGCGTCGCGCCGAAATCGTGGCTCTCTTCCCATTTCGGCATCCATTTCGGCTGGTGCCACAAGAGGTTGTGGCCGCGTACGGGCAGCGCGTTGGCATCGGCCCATGCCATCATCGCGTCGAACCGCGCGAAGTCGAAGGTCGTGGCGCTGGGGCGGAGCGCCTGCCACTTCATCTCGTTCTCGGGAACCAGCAGCCCGCAGTCGCGCTTGAGCAGTCTCGCATAGGCCGGATTGGCGAACGAGCCGCGGTCCGCGCCGGGTTCGCTCCACGCGAAACAGGAGCCGAGGCGCATGCCCTTGGCTGCTGCCAGCGATTGCAGGCTCCCGTCGGCTCCCGTCGGGCGCAGGATCGATCGCGCCTGAGCATTCGCCGCAGCGCCGGCAGCCGCCAGCCCCGCCAGCATGCCCAGTCCGTCCCGCCGTGTAATGTCCACGAAGCATCCTCATTATATTTTTGTGATAGCGCTATCGTTGTTAGATATCGGGACGATGTCAATCGCTTACCGGGCCGCTAAGGCCTGCGCGCCGCCAAGTCGCAGGCGGGTGAGGCTGGTGGGTGACTGGGCGGGTGACGTGGCGGGCGGCATGAACTAGATCGACATCATGCCTGGGCTCTTCGATCATCTTATGCCGGCGAAACGCTGGACGCCGTCGCGGTACCGTGCGTTGCTGCGTGCACGGGGGCCGCGGTCCGTGCAGTTCCGCACTCGTGCGGCGATCCTGACGGGGGCGATCCTGATCGGCGTCGTCGCGACGCTGTTCGCCAAAGCGGCGGACTGGGCGGCGGGGGTGTTCGCCGGTTACGCGCAGAGCTGGCACTGGCTGCCGCTGTTGACGACGCCGCTGACGTTCATGGCGCTGGTCTGGCTGACGCGGCGGTACGCGCCGTTCGCGCGGGGATCGGGTATTCCGCAGGTGATCGCGGCACAGGCCGATCCGAACGAGGCGACGCGGACGCTGATCTCGCCGCGCACCGTCGCCGCCAAGGCCGTGCTGACGATCGGCGCAGTGCTGGGCGGTGCGTCGGTCGGGCGCGAGGGGCCGACCGTGCAGCTTGCCGCAGCGGTGATGGGCGCGACGCACCGGCTGGTCCGCGTACCGTTGCGGGGCGGCGTGCTGATCGCCGGTGGCGCGGCGGGTGTCGCAGCCGCGTTCAACACGCCGCTCGCCGGGTTGTTGTTCGCGATCGAGGAACTGGCATCGGCGTATGAGCAGCGCGTGACGCTGCTGGTCCTCGCCGCGATCGTCATCGCCGGGATGGTCGCGCAGTCGGTGCAGGGCGACTACATCTATTTCGGCGCGATCGGCGCGCATATGCCGTTGCTGTCGGCGCTGCTGGTAGCGCCGGTCGCCGGGATCGCCGGCGGGATGGCGGGCGGTCTGTTTTCCCGCACGCTGCTGGCGATGGCGCAGAGCCGCAACCGCATGACGACCTGGACCCGCGCCAACCCGGTGAAGTTCGCTGGGGCGTGCGGCGCCGTCGTCGCGGTGCTGGGCGTGTTCACCGGCCTGACCTGGGGAACCGGCTATTCCGCGGCGCGCGCGATGATCGTCGGTGTCGATGCGCCGTTGTGGTTCGGACCCGCCAAGTTCGTGGCGACCGCCGCGACCGCGATCGCGGGGTTGCCGGGCGGGATTTTCGCGCCGTCGCTCGCGGTCGGGGCGGGTGTCGGCAATTTGCTTCGCGAAGTGTTTCCCGGCGAACCCGCGAGCGCGATCGTGATCCTGGGGATGGTCGCGTATTTCGCGGGTGTCGTCCGCGCGCCGCTGACCGCCGTCATCATCCTGTCGGAGACGACCGCCAGCCGCGGACTGATGCTGCCGATGTTCGCGACCGCGTTCATCGCCGATGCGGCCAGCCAATGGGTCTGCCGCGAGAAGCTGTACCACGGGTTGTCGAAGACGTTCGCGATGCCCGCAACGCCGAAAGCTCCTTAGGGCCCGATATCGATCGCCTGCGCCTCGGCCCGTTTGGCGGATGCCTTGGCGAAGCCGAGTTGCTCCGCGATCGGATCGTTCCAGCCGTAAGGATCGGTCCGAAACGCGACCTTGCCGGCGTAGTCGACATAGACGTTGTGGTACAGCAGCCGGACCGGAATGCGGCGGGGCAGGGGGACGAAGCTTGTCTCCCCCGAATCCTGCGCCGTCTGCCACGCCTCGCCGACGCCTTCGTCCTCCGCGAGGATCCGCGCGAACCCAAGCGCATCCTCGACGCGAACGCAGCCGTGGCTCAGATGACGCTGGCTGCGATCGAACAAGCCCGGCGCGGAGGTGTCGTGCAGGTAGATCGCCTGATCGTTCGCCATGTCGAACTTGACCATGCCTAGCGCGTTGCTCGGCCCCGGCTGCTGGACGATCCAGCCATCTCGGACGACCATGTTGTGCGCGGTGAGATACTCCTCGCCGACATTGGCCATCTCGCCGTTCTGGATCGATTTGGGCACGGTCCAGGTAGGATTGGCAACCAGACGATAGATCGGTGACGACAGCGCCGGCGTCTCGCGGCCGGGTTCGCCGACGATCACCTTGCGCTGATCGATCATCGTGCCGTCGCGGTAGTAGCGAAGCTGTGCGGCGGCGGTGTTGACGTCGATCCGCGTGGGCGGCGGCGTTCGCGCCAGCCATCGCCGCCGTTCGAGCCCGACCGCCAGCGCGCGAGCACGATCGCCCGCACCAAGGTTCAGTACCTTCAACGTCTCGGGTCCGACCACGCCGTCTGCGGCGATGCCGTAGTCGGTCTGCAGCCCTTTCAGCGCCTCGGCCATCGCCTGCGTGTAGATCATTGAAGTCGCGGTCGTCGGCGTGGTCGCCGTCGGCGAAATGGGCGTCGGTACGGGCGCTATGGCGAGCGGGTCGGTCGACGAGGGAAGATATCCGCTCTCAGCTAGCTGCTCGACGATCGTGGCGACACGCGCGTCGCGGTTGCCGACGCGGATGACGCCGGAGGGTATCGCCTGCACCGGCGTCGCGGTCGACGCCTTGGCGCTGAACGCGAGATACGCTTCTGAGAGTTGCTTGTACTCGGCATCCTGCGGCGCGAGACCGTCGAACCAGGCGACGAGGTCGCCCTTGGCGAGCGCCCGCGACAGCCCGGTGGTAAGGTCGACCTTGGGGCGGGGCAGCGTGTAGATCTGATGCAGCGAGGCGGGGTCGACGCGGCCCTGTGCGAGCGCGCCGGCATAATCGAGTGCGGCCTTGGTTCGCGCGGCATCGTCGACGGGCGGGGCGCCATCGGCGGGTGCGGGTAGGAACTCGACCCGATCGAGGCCTTGGCGCGCACGGTCGGCAAGGATTTGATCGAAGGCCGCGATGTTTGCCGCGGTCCAAGCGGCCTTGGTCGAAGTGGCCTTGCCAACTGCCTTTGGTGCCGACTTCGACGCGGTGCGGGGCTGGCCTTCCGCGATGGCCTTTGTTGGGACGATGGGCTTCGGCGCGCGAGCAAATCCACCGAGCGCCAGAGCCAGGACCGGCATGCAACCCGAAGCGAGCTGCATCCGTAAAGTTCGTACTGTCATCGGTGGATAACGTTTGGACCGTTGGATGGGCTCACATTAGCGGCAGATTTCTCGGTTTCTCAGTTCGGCCAACCGTCGATCAGCCGAAATCGAAGACGCCGCCGGGTGGTGCCGCGACAAACTTTTCGCGGGGTATCGTCGCTGCGTCCAGCGCCTCGGCCAGCGCGATTTGCGGCGCGTCGCGTGCTTCGTCGGTCAGCTGGAACGTGCCCCAATGGATGCCGAGCGCCCGTTTCGCGTCGACCTCGCCGAAGATGCGTACCGCCTCGGCCGGATCGACATGCTGCCCGGCCATGAACCAGCGCGGGGCGTAGGCGCCGATCGGGATCAGCGCGACGTCGGGCGCGCCGAGACGCTCGCGGATCTGGCCGAAGATCGCGCCATTGCCGTACGCGGTATCGCCCGCAAACCAGATCGCTCCGGCGGGCGTGTCGAGCCAGTGCCCTGCCCATAGCGCCATCCGGACGTCGCTCGGCCAGCGGTTCGCCCAGTGATAGGCAGGGGTGATCGTGGTGGCGATGCCGTCGCCAACCGGCAGGCGATCCCACCAGTCGCCGACGACGCATCTGGCTTTGGGCACCGCGGCGCGCAGGATCGTATCGTTGCCGAGCGGGAGGACGAACAGGGGCGCATGAGCCACCTGAAGCCTGCGCAAAGTGGCGACGTCGAAATGGTCGTAATGGCAATGGCTGATGAGGACGACGTCGATCGGCGGCAGGTCGTCGAAAGCGATGCCGGGCGCCGCGACGCGCTTTGGCCCGGCGAACGAGACGGGACTCGCGCGCTCCGACCAGATCGGGTCGGTCAGGATGTTGAGCCCCGCCACCTGGATCAGCATCGAGGCGTGCCCGATCATCGTGACGCGAATCCCGTCGACGCTCGCGTCGGGCTTGGCCGGCGTGACCGGTACCGAGCGCGGCCATTTCGCGACGCCGCTCGCCAGCTTCCACCGCAGCACGTCTTTCAGGCCGCGGTCGGTCGGCGCCTGCCCCGGATTGAAGAACCGAAGACCATCGAAATGGTCGGACGGGGGACCCTGGTAATAACGGTTCTGCGGCATGCGCCTGCCTAGCCCGAAGCCCCCCGGCCGCCCAGACGCTACTTTGCGTTCTTCACGTATTTGTCGAACCACGCGATCGACCGCTGCCGGACGTCTGCAGACTGTTCGGGGCCCGTCACGCAGTGGCCGGCGTCGGGATAGATCACCAGGCTGACGGGGACGTTCTGATCCTTCAGTGCGTGCCACCATTCGATCGACTGGGTCGGCGGCACCTCGATATCGCGCTCGCCGACATAGATGAACGTCGGCGTCCGCGCGGTCTTCGCATGATAGATCGCGGAGACGTCCTCATACGCCTTCATGTCGTCGTACATCGACGTGCCGAAGAACGGCAGCAGCCACTGGTCGATGCCGTTGGTGCCGTAATAGCTGACCCAGTTCGACAGGCCGGCGCCGGCGACGATGCCCTTGAAGCGGTTGGTCTGCGTGTTGGCCCACATCGCCATGAACCCGCCATAGCTGCACCCGCCGAGGCCGAGGCGCTTGTCGTCGACCGGCGCGACGCGTTCGACCGCATCGACGCCGGCCAGCACGTCGCGCAGGTCGCCACCGCCGAAGTCACGCTTGTTCGCGGCGGTGAATGCCTCGCCCTGGCCGTAGCTGCCGCGCGGATTGGGCAGGAAGACGTAATAGCCTGCCTTGACCAAAGCGGCGTTGAGCGAGGTCGGATAGAGATAGCTGGGCGTCGAGGCCGCCGACGGGCCGCCGTGGACGATCGTGATCATCGGCGCCTTGCCGGTTGGTGCGGTGCCCGAGGTGGGGCGGGGGGCGAGCAGCCAGCCCTGGACGTCGAAGCCCTCGTTCTTCCAACTGATGCTCCGCGCTGCGGCAAGCGCGGGCATCGCGTCGTTGTCGTGCGTGATCTGCTTCACGCCCTGTCCCTGGGGGGTGAGCGGCCCTGCGTAGATGGCCGGTGCGTGCTCGTAATCCTGGACCACGGCGGCGGCGATCCGCCCGTCCGCGGAGAACACCGCGCGGCCATCGCCTGCGCTCGAGCTTGCCGGCTTGGCAAACCCCGGCACGACCGGCTGCCCGGGGGTGAGCGTGCCGAACTGCATCTGGTCGCCGGCCAGCGTCACCGTGCGCAGGCCACCGCGGGTCCAGGCGATCGTCGTCACCGTCGACTTGGCGCCGGCGGTGACGTTGCGCGGGGTGCCGCCCTCCAGCGCGATCGTGAAGACGTCGCCGCCGATCGAGCCGAAATCGCTCATCAGGCCGCCGACATAGGCGACGGTGCGGCCATCGGGAGACACGCGCGGCTGGTTGATCTGCGTCGTCGGCTTGGCGATCGAGCGGACCGCGCCGGTCTGCGCGTCGATCGCGTCGAGCGTCGCGACCCACCAGTTGTTGTCGCCATTGCCGAGCGCGGTCGTCGCGACGAACCCGCGGCCGTCGGGCGTCCAGTCATATTCATAGACATAGCGACCCGCAGGCGAGAGCGGCGTCACGGTCGTCGTCGCCTTGGCGATGTCGAACACGGCGAGGCGTTGTTCGTCGCTCTTCTCGCCGATCTCGCCGATCATCCGAACGCCGGCCTGCGTCGCGCCCGATTCCTTGGCGGCGCCTAGCGTCACCAGCAGCGCGATCCGCTTGCCGTCGGGCGACACGCGCGGAGTCTGCGCGATACCGGCGATGGTCGCGACGGTGCGTGTCGCCTTGGCATCGGCATAGGTTAGCCGGACGTTGCCCGCCGCGGTGTCGCGGATCAGGAACACCAGGTCGCCATTTGGGGCAAACGTGAGCCCAGCATAGCTGCACGTCGCGCACGGATCGATCGTCCGCAGAACGCGCCCGTCGGTGACGTTGCGGAGCGTTATGACACCATGCGCGCTGCTGCTCTCGACGGTCGCGGTGCGATCGCCCGCGGGCGACAGCGCAAGCCCGCCATATTGATGGAGCGTCTGCGCGGACGCAGGCGCGGCGGTCGCGACGAGAAGGGCGGCGGTGACGGTAAGACGCATGGGGGGCTCCGGCAGGACAGCGGTTGCCCCTGCTTAGCGCCTCGCCAATCCGCGGCAAGCGGATGCAGGACGTTTGGCCTGTCGAGGGAATGGTGCGGCGGTTCCGCCACACCATTCCCTGCGATCAGAAGCCGATGCTGGCGGTCAGCTTGAACGTGCTGTCCGTGCCGCGATTGCCGATCAGTCCGGCATAGCCCGACGTCACCCGGATCGTCGCGCTCGGGGCCCAGACGAGATCGAGCCCCGCGGTCATCGCATCGCGCGACAAGGGGACCCCGGCGATGTCGAAGGTCGACGTGCCGGCGCTGAACCGAGCCATGCTGGTCGGTGCGGCACCGTCGACGCGGCGCTGCCAGGCGCTGACGCCACGCGCCGACAGACCCTCTACGATCGGCGTGTCGAACCGGAAGCCGGCGCTGGCGAACGCGAAGGATTCGGTTCGCGCTGCTACGGTCAGCGCGGTCGCGCCGCCTGCTTCCGCGATCCCGTCGGTATGGACGCGGAACGCCTGGAAGCCGGCGAACGGCTGGACGCTGCCGCCACCCAACGGAATCGCATACCCGGCCTCGGCGAAGCTGTGGAACGTATCGCCGTCATAATCGGCGCGCAGGCGATCGGCGAACCCGGGGAAGCTGACCGATCGCTCGGTGCGATTGTCGGTCCAGCCATACCCGACTCCGGCGCGAACCCTGACCGCACCATAGTCGCCACCGGCATAGCCCAGTACGTGGATCGTCTTCGACCGGGCGGTGCTCGCCCGCGTATCGATCGCCAGCTTGGTACGGGTATAGCCGCCGGCGATGCCGATCCGGCCACCGCCCGCGGCAACGTCGAAGCCCCCGACGCCGCCGATCGTATCGCGGTCGACCGCGCCCGTATCGGCGGTGCGATCGTCGTTGCCGCTGTTGGCGAGCAGCGTCCCCCACAGGCCACTCGGCTGGTCGCCGCCGAGTGTGCGCGACAGGGCTGCGTTCTGGACGACCTGCGCATCGCGAACCATCGCGGTCCGCAGCGAGGCGTGAACTTCACCGGTGAGCGTATCGAACGCGCCGGCGACGGTGTCGGCGTCGGGGACCAGTGTCAGCGCCGCATAGGCCGCATTGCCGATGCCAAGCGCGGCAAGGGCTGGGGCGACGGCCCGCTGGTTATCTGTACGGGCAACGCCGATCAGGCCCGCGCTTGTGCGCGCGACATCGGCGAACACCGCATTGCCGGTATAGCCGAGCCGTAGTTCGGTGCCGCCGGCGGTCGACTGGGTGACGGCATAGCTGCCGGTCACGCCACCGGCGGCGGTCAGCAGCGTGTAGCGAGTGCCGATCGTTCCCGCGGTCCCGGTGATCGCAAGTCGCGCGCCCGATTGCAACGTGGCGGTACCGCCGACCACGATCCGATCCGACAGACCGCCTGGCGCGATCTCGGCCGCGTAGATCGAGCCCGATTGCTGGACGAGATTGCCGGCGATCGTGATCGTACCGATGCTGTTGCCGGGTGCGATCGTCCCGCCGTTGGCGATGATCGCGCTGGCGATCGTGCCGTTGCCGCCCAGCGTCCCGCCTGACTGGACCGTCACCGCCGATGGCAGCGTGCCCGCCAGCGTAAGGCGTCCTGCCTGGACGCTGGTCGAGCCGGTGAAGCCGAACTGGTTGCCGATCGTGAGGTTGCCGGTGCCGGCCTTGACGAGTGCGCCCGTGCCGCCGAGCGTCGCGCCGAACACACCGTCGCCGGTCTGGTCGATCCGCACCGTTCCGGCGTTCGCGATACTGCCGGTCAGCGTCGTGGTGGTACCGTTCAGTATGGCCCCCGAGGCGATGCCCGTCCCGTTCGCGAAGCTGGACGCAGCAGTCAACGACCAGTTGCCCGAGACGATATCGAGGCGTTCGAAATTGACGGCCCCTGCGAAGCTGCCCGTGCCGGTTCCCGCGAGTACCACCTGGTCGGTGCCCGTGCCGCCATCGACGCGACCGGTGATCGACGAACCCGGCAACAGCGCGAGTGTATCGTTGCCTGCGCCGAAATCGATCGCCAGTCCGTTGCTGCCGCCGACGATGCTGCCGGAATTGACGATCATATCGTCGAACGTGCCGACGAAGGTGACCGCTGCGCCCGTGCCGCCCTGGATCGTGCCGGCGTTGACGATCGTGGTCGCGCCATAGGCGCTGCCGGCCGAGCCATTGTCGATCAGGATCCCGCGCGCGGCACCCGCGATGATCGCGCCCGCTGCGTTCTCGATCCGGCCGCCGCCCATCGCGATGCCCTCGGCACCGTTGGGTTGGCCGCCGGAGTCGACCCCGTTCGCGCTCAGCCCGCGGATCGTGCCGAAGTTGCGAACCGTGCCGATCAGGTCGATATCGACGCCGTCCCCGTCGCCATTGATCGCGACGCCGTCCCAGGCGCCGGTGATCGTGCCGTAGTTGGTGACGGTACCGGTGCCATCCGATCCGACGCCGGAGCCGTTACGCCCCTGGATCAGGCCGTAATTGGTGACGTCGACCGCTGTATCGCTGGTGATGCCGTGACGCAGACCGGAGATCGTGCCGGTCGCGAGGTTGGTCACGATGCCCGACTTCGCCTGCCAGTCGATCCCGTCATAGCTGTTGTTGGGTGCGCCATCGGAGCGGATCAAACCGGCATTGGTGACAATCGCACCCTGGCCCGGCCGGATCGCATCCTGACCGAACGATCGGATGATGCCCGTCGCATAGTTGTTGATCACAATCGACGCCGCACCGGAGGCGACCGCGTCGAAATCGATCGCCTGGCCACCGGCCGTGGTCTGGATCGTACCGGCATTGTCGATCCGAATGCTGCCGCCGGTCGGGTTGACGTTGATCCGGATCGCGTCGTCGGCGCTGGTAATCAGGCCACCCTCCGCGTTGACGATCGCGATCGTGCGGACGCCGTTCGTGCCGGCCACGCTGCCCGCGACGTTGATCGCGCGGCCGCTGGCGTTGGTGTTGGCGATCGTTCCCGCGTTCACGACCGACAGCGTCGGTCCGGTCGCGGCGATCGTCGTGGCGTTCGCGCTCGTCAACGTTGCGCCTGCGCCGACCGTATAGACGGTGCTGGCAAGCGTACCGGCCAGGGCAAGCGTGCCGCCGGTGACGTTGGTAGCACCCGTATAGGCTTGCGTCCCGAGGGTCAGAACGCCCGCTCCGGCCTTCGTGACGCTGCCTGCGCCCGTGACCGTACCGGTGAAGCCGGTGTTCGCGGTCTGGTCGAACACCAGCGCACCGGCGTTGGCGATCCGACCGTTCAGGACGGCGCCGCTGCCGATCGCGGTGGCCCCCGCGGCGATCGTCATGCCGCTCGAATAGGTCTGCGCGCCGGTCAGCGTCCAGATCCCGGCATTGACTGCTAGCGTCTCGAAATTGACTGCGCCGGTGAACTTGCCGGCGCCAACGCGCTGCAGGATCACCGCATCGGTTCCGTCATCGCCGTCGATCAGGCCCGAGACGCCCGTCTCCGCGCCGGTCTGCACGAAGACGTCGTTGCCCCCGCCGAAAATGAGCGAACCGGCGAGCGTGCCGCCGTCGGCGACATAGGTCGAGGTGGTGCCATATTGCAGATCGCTGCCGAGATAGACGTAGCCGACGATCGTACCACGGTTGAGGACGGTGCTGTCATAGCCGAGGATCGCCTGCGCTGCCCCGCTGATGACTCCGCCCGTATCGTTCAGCACGTCGGTGCGGCCATTAAGCGACAAGGCGGTATCGCGCCGGCTCTCGATCCGTCCGGTATTCACGACCCGATTGGGTTCACCGTAATAATAATCGGCCGATACCGCGACGGCGTCGGTGACGATCGTGCCACTGTTCTCCAGCGTGCGGACGTTCAGGATGCCGCTGCTGCTCGAACCGGTCGCCCCGGAGATCGTGCCCGAGTTGACGACGGTCGGGGCGTTGATGCCGTATGCGCCACCCGCGAGGTTGATCGTCCCCGAGTTGACGACGGTGCCGCTGCCGATGATCGCGCCGGATGAATAATAATAATAATAGTCAGCCGACCGGGCTCCCGTCATGTTGATCGTCCCGGCGTTCTCGAACCGGCCTGATCCGGCCTTCACCGCATAGGTTGGATCGTAGAAGACCCGGTCGTCTGCCGATCCGGTCAGCGTGCCGCGACTGATCACGGCAAGATCGTTTGCCGGCGCGTCGAGATCGCCGAGCCGTCGCGCCAGCGTCGGCGCCGTCATGTCGATCAGCGTTCGACCCGCCAGGCTGATATCGGCGGTCACGTCCACGGTACCGGTGCCCGACACGATCATCGTCGTGGTCAGCGGGCGTGCCGCAATCAGCGTCAGCGCGGCATTGTTCGCCAGTTCATAGCCCACGCCCTCGAACGCCGCGGGTATCGTGACCTGCGCCGCCGCATCGGCGCCGACGCGGTACACGATGCTGTCGAAGCCATCACCCCCGGTAATGCCGCCGGTCGCGCCGGCCAGCGCGCGGCCGGTCGGCTGAACCAGATCGGTGACGAGCAGGTCGTCGCCGCCGCCGAACTGGATCGCGCCGTTAACCGTGCCGCCGGTATCGACGAAGATGTCCGCCGATTGATCGTAATAGGAAGTACTCGCGAACTGGACGCCGCCGTTGATCGTGCCGCCGTTCAGGACGATGCTGCCATAGCCGTTGCGTCCGCTGATTCCGGTCGCGCCCGAGATCGTGCCGCCTGCCTGATTGTCGACGATCCCGTAATAAGTGATGTCGACGCCCACGCCGTCACCGTTCGCGCCGCCGGTGATAACCCCGGTATTGACGAAGCGTCCGTACGACAGCGAGACGCCGCTGGTCGCGCCCTGGATCAGGCCGCTGTTGGTCGATGGGGTCTCGTTCGACTGCGATCCGCTGATGATTGCGCCGATGTTGCCGGTCGAGCGGATCGTACCACTGTTCGCCAGCGCGCCCGAATAGACCAGCGCGCCATAGCCCGATGCGATGATCGTGCCCGTGTTGGTGATGGCGGTCGGACCATTGTAATTGGTGACGCTGGCCCCGCTGCCGCCGATCGCCGTGATCGTGCCGCTGTTGGTCAATTCGCCATTATAGACCGACACCGCCGCGCCATAGCTGTTGGTGACGTTGGCGGTGATCGCACCGATGTTGGTCAGCGACAGCGTGCCGGGATAGCGGGCCGACATCGTGATCGCCTGGCCGGTGGTCGCCAGCGTGGCGGCATTCGTGATGCTGCCCGTACCCGTCGCGGTCAGTCCATTGGGCAGCCGGACGCCGTCGGCGAGCGTCACATTGGCGTCGGTAAGGTTCAACCCGAGCTGTTCGAAGCTCGACGGGATCGTCCCGGCGCCCAGCGTCGTGTTGCCGTCGATGCCCAGTTTAAGCGTATCGATCCCGCCGCCGGCGTCGATGGTGCCGCTCACGCCGCCGATCCGGCCGGCGGCGATGTCGAACCGTGCGGTGACGGTATCGTTGCTGGCGCCGAGCAGCAGGTCGCCGTTGATCATGCCCTTGGCGATATCGATCGCGCTGTACTGATTGGCGTTGCCGCCTGCCACGACGGACCCGTTGATGGTGCCTGCGTTGACGAGATTGAGCGTGCCGGCGCTCCGGATCGCGATCGGTCCTGCGCTGCCGATCGTTGCGCCGGCGGCGTTGGTGACGCTGAAGAACCCGTTGGCCTCGATCGCGGCACCGCTGCCGGCATTGACGATCCGGCCGCTGTTCTCGACGATCATGCCGCCGGCCGATGCGAGGGTCGCGGTGCTAGCATTGGACGTGATCGCGCCGCTGTTGACGATCTGCAGATACTGGTACGTCGATACGGGGTTCGCGGCGATCGCGGAGGCGGAACCGGCCGTGATCGTGCCGCTGTTGCGGACCTGCTGGATCGCGCCGCTGATACCACCGTTGATCGCGCCCGCGTTCGTGACGAACGTGGCGGGGGCGAAGTTGGCGGGGGTGCCGACGACGATGCCGCGATCGATCGTCCCGGCATTGTCGATCGCGCGGGTGACGCCCGTGATGCCGGCGATCGTGCCCCCGGCCTGATTGGTGATCTGCGTGAAATATGCGCCCGTGTCCGCGACCAGGGCAGGGCCGGTGGTGGCGGTCAGCGTGCCTGCGTTGACGATCGTCGCTGTCAGGAGGCCGGCGGCATTGTTGGGATTTGCCTGCAACCGGATCGCCGAACTGCCGCTGACGGTGCCGTCGGCGGTAACGGTTATAGCGGTGCTGTTGGCGGGATAGACGGTGCCGTAGGGCGGACCGCAGACGATGACGCTCGCGCCCGCATAGGGGTCGCACGGGCCGAGATACCCGAAATAGGAATTCGCGGTGGTGACGACGATCCCCGGCCTGGCCCCACCTGAGACCGTCCCCCCGACCATCAATGTGGACGTCGAACCAGATGTCTCGATCCCCCCAGCGCCATTTCCCCCAAAAACAGTAGCGCCCTTTTCGACGACCACACGTGTCCCGTTGGTCGGAACGGCAAGCCCAGACAAATCGATTCCACTGCAGATGGTCGTGCCGCCGACCGTTGTCGGATCCGGGGCGCACTGCGCTGCGGCTGGCGAAGCAGCCGCAGCAATGGCAAGAACGCTCGTACCGAACGCAAACGACACGAGACGTGGCCGAACAGACCACGTCGCAAACTTACCAGCCATGCGAAAATTTCCCCCTGTCCCCGTCCCTATACGAGGAAAACGTGACGGTACCATTTCAGATAATCATGTCGAGAGGGGGATTGGCATTCGATCGGATATCGTCTGGTTTTTATTGCCCAAGGCGCCATGTGCCGGACGAGCAAGCCGTGGCTAACCACCGTTCGTGTCATCGGGTCTAGCTCAACGCGATATCTAATAAATGACTGGCGGGTGAGGGGCGTAAGAAAAAACCGATATCGCGTTACGTCGCTGATGTACCTCGCGTAAATAACAGGGCCTAGAACGACTTAGTGCCGTACACGTAAACCATGATTCGGGTTCTACATCCCAACCGAAAGCTTTCCGCGCGACAACCGTTCCAACCACTGCGGGGCAACCGGCAGGGCTGCCCGCCACCGCAATCGCAACCATTGAGTTTTCCGGCCGAAGCTCGGCCATCGCCAGTTGATGTCGGCCGGTTCAATCCAACCGCATACCGAATATTTATATTTGAAGCCGCCTTGTCGACGGGGCATTTTATGCTTCGGATAAGTGGCTCGGTACGTTTTGTGGCAGCGCTCTGGAGGAAGCGTTCTTCTCGCATTTGCTACCGTTCAATCACTTCTGCGCACTCATCGATCGACGGTCATACAAGAAACGTGGCCATGAACTGGGTGGCGTATGCGTGGGGGAGCTGCAATTATTTACAAAGTCTTTACCATGAGCCCGAATTCACGGACATAATCTGTAATTCGTTATGATCACTCGCGTTTGAAGCGCATGGTTAGCGGACGTGAATGCTACCTCCAAGAAGTAGCAGCGCGCAACCGGGAGAATGCAGGGTGGATTCGAGCAATCGACGCCGCGTACAGTGTATCTTTATCGTTGGCGAGAGAAGCGGCCAAACGTTCAAGGAGATATCCAGGTTTGTTCTAGGCAATGCGAATTACACTATCATAAGCATCCCCGATTTCGACGAATTCGTACGCGACATCGAAAATATCGAGCCGGGGTGCGTCGTCGTGAAAGCAAGCGCGGTGCAACTCGCGCAACTCGCCCTTGCGCGGCTAGAGAGTGCTCGATCGCCGCCGTTGTCGTTGATCCTGCTGGGGGACACACTCGACGTGGCAACCGTGATCGAGGCGATGAAGGTGGCGTCGATCCAGTTTCTTGCACGCCCTTTCGATGCATCGCATCTGCTCGCGGCGTTGGCGGAAGGGTTCGATAGCCTGGATCGGGAGTTGCAGACCACGACCGCGGATCGCGCGGGCGTCGATCAGTTGGCGTCGCTGACACCGCGCGAGCGCAACGTGTTCGAAGGGCTGATCGATGGCCTGTCCAACAAGGAGATCGCGAAGCGGTTGGCGATCAGCCACCGGACGGTCGAGGTGTACCGCGCCAATCTCGCGGTGAAGCTTCACTCCAAGAAACCGACCGACTGGGTTCGGCTGAAGTTGGGGCTTTCGCCGGGAACGGCAAATCGGCGGCGCGACGACACGTCGGCGGAGGAACCGGTCGTCGGAACCCCGGAGATCAGGGCGACACGTCGATCGTGATCGTATCGCTGTAACGCCCTGACGGCATGCCTGCCACCTCGCCGACGGTGATGCGGAGTTCGAGCGCGACGCCGTCGATCGTCAACGGCGGGGCGATCGTGCGCGACGATGGCCCCGACAGGTCGACGGGTGTTCCGTCGATCGCAAGGCCGTAGGGGATACGGGCCTGGCCGGAGTCGCTGCCGACCAGATGACCCGTGTTCGCCGATACGACGAGCAGATGCGCGACGGTGTTTGCCCGAACCTGAAGCATCGCGGTGCGCTGTTCGCCGGTGGTGAGCGTGCCGAGATCGATCGCCTGCGCCGACGTTCCGCTGGCAAAACCACTGCTCGTACCCGCGAAGTTCGCCTGGGCGCGGGCGATGCTGCGCAAGACGATCGTCGATCGCGCGGAGAAAGCGTCGGCAGCATCGGGCGTCCTGAGCATCGCCTGGACGATCCGGGAATATTCACCCGCCGCGATCACCGTATCCTGGTCGACCAGCAGCCTCCAGACGATCGTGACGCGCGGTCGCGCGGTCGTCAGGCGGACGGTCGACAGGTCGGGGGAAAGCCCCGCCACTACGCCGTCGCCGGGTTGCACTTCGATCCGGTACACGAGCGGCCGTGTCGCGTCGCCGAACCGGATCGTGCGCAACGGCGCCGACGCATCGTCGACCAGTGCGACGGTCGCCTCGCAATCCGTACCCTCGACCAGATCGACCGTCGTTCGCAGCGAACCCTCGCCGGGGGTCATGCCGAACGGGTCGTAGGCGATGGGGCTCGCGACCAGCGTGCCGATCCGGACATCGCACGCGAACGCGGTGACGGGCATCGCCAACCCCAGCACGATCGCGGCGCCGGGAAGCCAGCGGCTAAAGGCGGACTGCATGAAGCGTACCGACATCGACTATTCCCTTCGAGAGTTCTGGGACGGCGAACTCGACCGTGGCCACGGTTTCGATCGTCACGCGGTAGCGGCCGGGCGAGAGATGGTCGGCTGCGAACCGGCCCGCGTCGTTGGTGAAGATCGGCCGTTTGCCGAACGACTGGTCGCCGATCTTCTCGATGACGCCGGAGTAGCTCGACACCGGCCCGCTGGCGGTGACGATGAACCCCATCGCGATCCGCGACGCCGCCGATCCGACCGCGACTCGGTAGCCCGACGCGGAGCCCGGAAATGCGAGCAATTGCCCGTCGCCCAGATCATAGCCGGCGGGCAGCGGGTCGACGTCGTAGATGTCGAGGATCGGGCTGAACACCCGGTTGAGCGGCACCAGCGGCGCGCCAAGCCAATCCTGTCGTCCGACCACGTACCCCGCCTCGTCCTTGATCGTGACGGCCGCGCCGTCGAGCGTGGCGTGTCGATCGAAGATCGCGAAATTGCCGACGCCGGGGCGACCGATCGAGACCTTGCCGTCGGCAAAACCGAGAAAGGTCGATGCCCGCAGCCGCGTTTCGCGCGCGCCGATGCCGGTCGGCGAGCGGGAATATTGAAGGTCCTGCTCGATCGACGCGATGAACCGGTTGCCGAAATAGCGCGCATCGCCGGATACGCCCGCACGCTCGTCGCTGCGACCGAGCTGGATCCGGCCCGACAGGTCGCCGACCTGGTCGATCGGGCTCCGGCTGGCCTCGATCACCCCGGTATTCTGGCGGGTGTCGACTCGTGCCGCGATCGTATCGCGTCGCCCGGTGCGCATCGACAGGCCGAGCAGGCCTTGCGGATGCCAGCCGCCCGGCAGGTTGCGCTCGACACCCAGGGTGGCCGTCCAGACGAAGCGACCGCGCGTGAGATAGCCGTTCAGGTCGAGGCCCTGCCGTCCGGTGTTGCTGCGCGTGCTGCCGTAGCTTGCGATCGCGGCGAGACCGTAATTGCCGCGTCGCCAGTCGGCGCGGGCATCAACATGCCAGCGCTCGTCGTTGATCCGTCCGTCGCGATCGAAGGGCGACGAGAAGTCCTTGCTGTAGCGGCTCGACAGGACCGTGAAATTCCAGGTGTCTCGGTCGAGCGTCAGCGTCTGGAGCCAGTCTATGCTGAACGCGGTGCCCTGCTTTCCGTCGAACCGGCTGGTGCTGGCCTGGGCACGGAACAGCCCGATCGGCGTGCCGACCACGCCTTCCCCGCTGACCTGCCAGTTACCGTCCGCATATTGCCCGCCCGTGCCGAGCGTGAAGCGGTTGGCGAAGCCGTGCCGGATATAGCCGGTCGCGGTCATCGGACCGCCATAGTGGCGTTCGCCATTCTCCTGTCGTCCGAGCGCGGCGCCGAAATCGGTGAGCCCGCCCGCCAGCATCGCGGTCGCGGTAAAGAAGGCTGCCGATGCCACCTCGTGACGGCCAAGATCGTCCTCGACGATCAGCCGGACGTCGTTCGCGCCGAACTGCGACGACAGATCGGTCAGCTGATAGCGGCCCGGATCGAGGCGCAGGCGGCGCGTCTCGACGCCGTTGGTCTCGACGATGATCGTCGATGGCCGGTCGAGCGTCACGCCGCCGCGCCCCGAGGGACGGATATTCTCGAACGGCCGAATCCCCTGATAGTCGCGCGCAACCGCGATGCCGAGGATCGTGTTGCTGCCCTGGAAGCCCGTGATGCGCGGCGTCAGTTCTCCCGCGGCGTAGCGGATGGCCGAGTCGAAATCGTCATAGGTCAGCCGCGTAACCGCTCGATCGAACCCGTAATGCCCGCCGTCATGCTCGGCGAGGACACCGCCCGACCGGAGGGTAACGCCGGGAAACGCGCCGAACGTGACGAACCCGTCCGCCGTCACGCGCAACGGCGACCGTCCGCGGTCGGGCCCGCTGTCGATAAATCCCTGATCGATCGCCAACCCGACACCGCCCGCAAGCCGTGCCTGCTGCATGTATCGCGACGGATCGGGACGAACGTCGCCGCGCATGCTGAGCGACTGGAGCGCGAGCGCGCTCGCCGGCACGGTAACGGCGACCTCAAGCGTCGCCGGATCGTAGCGGACACTGATCGGCGGGACGTCGAGCGCGTCGAAGCGTGCCCGGAGAGCCGGTCCGACTTTTGCCTTCAGCTTGGCGAACAGCGTGGCGTCGATGCTGGGACCGAGCAGCGCCAACAGGCGGACGGCGTCGATATCGCCATTGCCCGCCGTATCGACGCGAACGCCGATCTCACCAACCAGACGCCCGTTCACGAGCAACGGCGCGTCGAGGTCGACAAGGCCACGTGGAACCAGCGGCGGTGTCACCAGCGGGGGTGCCGTTGGGGACGATACTGCCGAGGGCGGCGGTATCGCAGGCCGGATATCCTGGGGGAGGGTGGGGGGGACGCGCCCGTTCTCCTGCCGGGCCTCGCCGGCGCCAGCGACGGCATCGTCGGCCGCGATTAGCAAGGCGACGTCCAGCGTCGCGAACGGGAAGACGGCTGCGCCTGCGGCCGAACCGTAGGACAGCGCGCAGAGGCAGGCCGCGGATCGCCTTAGGTGCCGTCGGGCATGCCGAGGGGACCGTCGTGCGCGGTCATAGCCCGCGGCCACCTCGCTCCTCCGGAAAAGCGCCGATGATAAGCTGGGCGGGTCCCTTGATCGTGTCGACAAGAGATATTTCACGCGACGCGCCAGGCATCACGAATACGGCTTCGCCGTAGCGGATCTGGTCGAGCGCGAGCGGTTCGACCTTGTCACCGCGTTTCAATTGCCAACTGTACAATGTCAGGTCCGCGACACCGGCGCCGCTGTTGGTCATTCGTCCGTGCAGCACGCCGTCCTTTCCAATCACGAGATCGCCGGTCATCGCCAAAGCGGGCTTCAGCGAGTCCGGCTGGACGATCGCGGTAGTGTTGAAATTGAGCGACATCCCCAGGTGGCTCTGCATCGCGGACGTGGCGTCTTGCTTGACCATCTCGGTGGAATTGGTTTGCTTCACGCGGAGGACGAAGACCTTGCCCTTGTCCATCGTCGGCGCACCGACATACCGGACCTGCATCAGCTGCGACTTGTCGCCGGCGATGCTGGCTTGTGGCGGGAAGATCAGGAAATCATTGGGCGCCGGGGTAAAGGCCCGCTTGCCGGCTTCGTCGACCGCAACCGAGAACGGCTGGAGTTCGACGTTGAGGACTTCGGCACGGGTATTGGTCACCGTGATCCGGGCAGTCGATCGCGCGCCGCTAGGCGTCAGCGTGTAGATCATCGGCTGTACGCCGTAGGCGAAGGCCAGCGTCGAGGTGAGGGCCGTAAGAGCGAGGCTGGCGATGACGCGACGCGATGTTCTCAGCACGATGTTTCCCCCCGGAAAAAAAAGAGGTGGACGCCACCGGATTGCAGCGTCCACCCCAGTAGAATCAGCCGACCGTCACATCCCAGCTCTCAGTGTAAGAACCGGCAAGGAAGGGCAGCGACTGCAGCGTGACCGAGAAATTGCCGGGCAGGCCGTTGGCGACGGTCGCATCCGGTGCGCCGATACCCGACGTAATCGCCGCGCTGGTCATGTTGACGTTGTTGAACGGCAGAAGGTTGCCGTCGAGATCGAGCGTCAAATTGTAGTGGACCTGCGACCCGGATGGGCCTGAAAAATAGCCGTTCACGGCATCTACGGTGATCGCCTTGTTGCCGGCCTTGTTGCAGGTGACCAGCACGCCAGCGATGTTCTGCAATGTCTGGTGCGAAGGATCGAACGAACGCGCGGTCGTGTCGACTTTGCAGACCGGCACGATCGTGCCCGTCGAGGTCAACGAGGTAGCGCTGGCAATACCTGCGAATGCGGTCGAAGCAACGATGGCGATGGAGAGAACCTTAAGTCCGATCATGATGAATTCCCGTGCTGTTGATCGACTGGATTGCCGATGGTATTTGTCTACACACTAGCCATCGTTCATAAATCGTTCAGTTGAATAGGTCTGATTGACTATCACTATGATGCATTTTGCGTTGAACATGCACCGACAGTGACAAGGCTATTCTTTGCGCCTGGGGTGCCCCGCTGACATTCATCTTTGCATAGATCGACCGCAGATGGGCGCGTACCGTGTTCACGGAGATGTTGAGCGTACGCGATATCTCCTTCGGGCAAACCGCGTCGGCCACCCCCTGGAACACCGGCAGTTCGGACGGCGTCAGGCCGAACATCGCGCCCGCTATGCTTGCGTCGATCAGCGCGCGCGAACTGATATCGTCGAGCGTGACCAGCAACACCCAGGATCCCTCGACGATTGTCTTGAGGATAGTTACCGCGACCCACCGCGATACGCCGAAAGGCAGGATCAACGCTGCCACCGCCTCGTCGCGCGACAGCGCGAGCGCCGCCTGCTGCTGGAACAATCGATTGGACGCAGGTTCGGCAAAGCGCAGGCGGTGGCCGACATGCGGGGCGACCATGCCGACATCGAGCAATCGCTGTCCTGCTTGGTTCGTTCGCTGCAGCCGCAGGGCATCGTCGAGCACCAGCCTCGCCTGCGCGTCGAGTTCGAACCAGGCCACGCTCCAACGTTGTGCCAGCGCGCTCGGGCTGGGCCGCGATAGCATATCCATTCTGTCGATGACGCTCATAGGACCCCTTGGAATGTGCCGCTGTCAGAGTTGCAGATATTCCGTGTTTCGATCTCGGGATGGATGCGTCTTGTCGATCGCCCAACCCCACCTGTTCCTACATCCAACCAATCTAATCGAAGTTAAAGTACGTATGGCAACTTAGGTAATGCCCCTTACGTACTAGTCCGTAGTCGATCTTGATGTTGGCTATCCGGGAAATCCGTCGGATGATGACCAAACGGAGTCTTGAATATTGCCGAATGTGTAGATCGATACTTCAATAAAATCCGAGGGATGGGGATAATTGCGAGATGCACGCGGATTGCGAGCGCGAACCGATCACGTTTCCCGAACGCATCCAGAGTTTCGGCTTTCTGCTTGCGGTCACCAACAACTGGGTGATCGAGAGGGCATCGGCGAACCTGTCCCAGTTTCTCGGGATGGAGGTCCAGTCCGCGATCGGGATGCTTCTCGACCGCGTGATCCCGCAGCCGGCGATGCATCACCTGCGATACCGCGCTGCGATGCCAGGCGCCGGCCGGGGGATCGACCGGATCTTTGGTTTGCGCTTGAGGCCGGGGGGAGATCTTTACGACCTGGCCTTTCACCTGAGCGGCAATCTACTGATCATCGAAGGCGAGCCCTGCGGGAGCGACCAGCCGGCCAGTGCGGCGACCCTGGTGCGTTCGATGATGGGGCAAGTTCAGTCGCAGGCTACGGTCGATTCGCTCTACATCGATGCCGCGCGCCAAGTCCGCGCGATCACCGGCTTCGACCGCGCGCTCATCTATAGAATCGACGACGACGGTACCGGGCAGGTGATCGCCGAGTCCGCAAAGGCCGATGTCGGTCCACTGCTGGGACTGCACTTCCCCGCGACCGACATCCCCAGCCAGGCGCAAAGCCTGTATCTCCGCAACCCGTTCCGGATCATCGCGAACGTCGCCGCGGCGCCCGTCCCACTGGTCTCGTCGGGCTCGGGCCGGACTGCGCCGCCGCCGCCACTCGACCTGACACTGGCAGTGACCCGCGCGGTATCGCCGGTCCATATCGAGTATCTGCGGAACATGGGCGTCGCGGCCTCCTTGTCGATCTCGATCATCATAGACAACACGCTCTGGGGCCTGTTCGCCTGCCACCATTTCACGCCGCGGCTGCCGAGTTTCGTCATGCGCAGCGCCGCCGAACTCTTCGGCGCGATGTTCTCGCTGACGCTGGAGAACCGGCTGCATGCCAGCGCCGCCGCGGACGATACGCGCAACCGTATCGCGACCGACGAAATCGCGGTTGCGATATCGACAGACCCGACGCGGCTGGCCGATCCCACGTGGTTGAGCACGACCATTGCGAAGGTCATAGCCTGCGACGGCATTGCGCTGACGAACAACGGCGCGCTCTCCACTGCCGGGACAGTGCCCGACAAGGCTGCGATCATGACGCTGGTCGAAAGGCTTGACGGAGCGGATATCGACCGCGTCTTCGCGACGGACTGTCTTGGCCATTCAGAGCGAGCGGCGGGCGTGCTCGCCATTCCCATCGCCCGGTCGCCTCGCGACTATCTATTGTTGTTCCGGCAGGTGCGCGTCGAAGAGAAGCGCTGGGGTGGCGATCCAGATCCTGTCGTCGTCGTCGACATAGGCGAACCACACAACGCAGCGAGCTTGCCGCATCCCAGAACCAGTTTCAGTCCGTTCGTACGTGGCAACCTCGGTCAGTCTTTGTCGTTCACCGATGGCGATTGCCGTGCCGCGGAGATGATCCGCACGGCATTCGACCGCATCCTTCTGAATCTGCTGGTGACCAAGACCAATCACGCCGAGCAAGGGTCTGCGCGACAGGACATGGTGATCGCCGAACTCAACCACCGGGTCCGCAACATCCTGACGCTGATCCGCGGCTTGATCGGGCAGACCGCAATCGACGGTATCGGCACCGAGGATTACGTCGCGGCGCTTGGCGGTCGCGTCCAGGCCTTGGCGCGCGCGCACGATCACGCGACACGGGGCGATGGCGTCTCCGGCACGCTGATCGCGTTGCTGGACGACGAGATCGCCGCGTTCGTACCGACCCGGCGCGATCGGTTTCAGATGTTCGGACCCGCCGTTCGGTTCGACGCGCAGGCGCTGGCGACATTGGCGCTCGTCATCCACGAACTCGTCACGAACAGCGTCAAGCACGGTGCGTTCTCGACCAGCGGGACGGTCGAGCTCCACATCACCAACGATTGCGACGGCGTGCGCATGGCGTGGCGCGAGCGCCAGGGTCCGACGCCCTCCGAGCCAAGGGAGCGAGGGTTCGGTTCGGTCATCATCGAACGCATGATCCCGTTCGACCTGCAAGGTCTCGCACGGACCCGCTATCCGCCCGCAGGGTTCGAAGCCGACTTCTTCGTCCCCGCGGCGCACGTCGTGGCCGAGGCCGAATTGCTGGTAGCAATCCCGATCGGAACGGCATCGTCCGACTCGCCATCGGAGCGCCCTCTGGCCGGACTATCCGTGCTCCTGCTCGAGGATAACATGATCGTGGCGCTCGAGGCGGAGGACTTGCTTCATCAACTCGGTGCCGCGAAGGTCGAGATCGCGGCCGATCTGATCGGGGCCGAGAAAGTGATCGATCGCGGCGGCGTCGACATCGTCATGCTCGATATCGGCATAGGCGATCTCAACAGCGCCCCTCTGGCACGCCGTCTCTCCAGCGCGTCGATCGCGTTCTTCTTTGCCAGTGGTTACGATGAACGCCCCGGTCTGGCGTCCGAATTCGCCGATATACCGATCGTGGGGAAGCCGTACAGCCTTACCAATCTCCGGATGGCGGCGACCCAGTCCCTGCTGGGGTAGAGAAATTAAGGCTGTTATAGGTGAAATATATCGCTTAATTTTTAGATTAAAGATGATTGCTACTGACGGGTTTTGGATCGTCGATTGGATCGGTTCAACAATCGCTCAAATAGTAATTACCTTGTTAACGTTTTTATCGTTACCTACTTCCAATGGTCATCTGCTTACCCCGCGAAAAGATTTCGATCGGGCGATTTAGAAATGCGAGACTTAGGACCCCGTCGCGCGGCTTCGATTGGTTGCGCCCTGCGGTGGTCAGTTGGCTCGCCTGCGGGATGTTATGCGCGTTTACCGTCATCCCGGTGGGCGCGGCCGACCGCTGGACCGGTCTCGCATCCACTGTGTTCCGGAACTACGGCCGCGATCAGGGTATCCCGCACCCTGTCGTAACCGCGCTCGCGCAAGGAGGTGACGGGTTTATCTGGATCGGTACCCAAGGCGGTCTGGCACGGTGGGACGGTTATCGGTTCAAGGCGTACGCCACCAACCAGAGCATTCGCGGAGGCTTGCCCGACAATTGGGTCCAGACTTTGCATTTCGATACGGCCGGTCGTCTCTGGATAGGAACGCTCTCCGGTCACCTTGCACGGTATGATCCTGTCCACGATCGCTTCGATACCGTTGCACTGGGCAGCGGCGCGGCCCAGATTCAGATCGGCGCTATCGTCGACGATGGCAGTGGAGGTCTCTGGATCAGGACCGACGACGCGCTGCGCCGCCTCGATGCGCGCGCGAAACAGGTCAGCATCTTGCGCGGCGGGATGCAGGGACTGCCCAATGGTCGGATCCAAGCGGTACTGCGTGCTCGAACGGGCGCGCTCTGGGTGGGCACCGCAACGGGATTGGCACGCCAAGACGTCGGGGCATCCGTTTTTACACCCGTGGTGATGGCCACCAATACGCTAAGTGTATCGGCATTGTTCGAGGATGACCGCGGTCGCCTCTGGATTGGTACGGTCCGCAATGGACTGTTCGTGATCAACCGGCAGAACGATGCCCCTCGCCGGATAGGCACTGACGGCGACCTTATGCAAACCTCGATCTCGGCAATCCGAACGGCTGGTCCTCATCAGATATGGGCGGCACTCCGCGGTTCGGGTATCCTGTCGATCGACACGCGGTCGGGCTTGGCGACGGTTATTCAACACGATCGCACCGTGCCGACCAGTCTTGCGCACGATGATGTCTGGGCTCTGCTACGCGACAAGACAGGTGGCATGTGGGTCGGGGGGACGGGGGGACTCAGCTATCACCCGCCGAATTCCGGGTTGATCACCACTATCTACGGGGCGCAGCAGCGACCGGGCGCGTTGAGCGCCAGCGATGTCATGTCGATCCTCACCACGCGCGATGGTCACATATGGCTGGGCTACATGGACGGGGGGATCGACGTCATCGATCCCCGACGCGGCCGGATCGCGGCGCTCCGACCAAGCCGCACCCAGCCGGACCGATCTCTCCCGTGGGAGACCGTGTTCGCCATGGCCGAGGGAGACCGCGGGGAAGTCTATATCGGCACGCGTCGAGGCCTGTACGTGTCGACTCTCGCAGCGCGCACCGTCCGGTTGCTCAAGCTCAAGGGTCATGACGTCGACTTCGCGGTCAACGCACTGCTATATGACACGGGCGTATTGTGGATCGGTAGCGAATTTGAAGGCTTGTGGGGCGTCGTGCCAGGCCAGCGCGCCGGCACGACAAACCGGATCGTCTTCGCGCCCTCGGATGCAGCTAAGTTGACGAATCTGCATGTCAGCGTCCTTGCCCGCGGCGTTGGACAGGATCTGTGGGTCGGCACTCGCGATGGCCTCAACCGCTTCGACCTGTCCACACACCGAGTCGAAACGTTAAAGCCGGACCCGAATGATCCGCGCGGACTGCCGGCGGGGTTCGTGGCGGCGTTGCAACTCGATCGCGCGGGACGACTTTGGGTCGGTACGGTCGGTGGAGGTCTTGCCGTGTCAGCAGGGCGGGACGCGCAAGGACGACTGCGCTTCCGCCGTTTCGGATTGTCCGAGGGACTTCCCCATCTCAATGTCGACAGCCTGGCGCTCGATGGCAGAGGCACGCTTTGGGCCGGTACCGACGACGGGCTGGCCCGGATCGACCCCCACAGCCTGTCGATCCACGCGATGAAGCCAGCCGATGGCGCCGTGCTGAGGGATTACTTCGTCGGCGCCCGCGCCACTACTTCCGCTGGTGAAGTGTTGTTTGGCGCCAAGGACGGCTTCACGATCGTCCGGCCCGGTAAAGCACTGGTCTCGCGCTTAGTGCCCCGCATCGTCATCACCGATCTGCGCGTCGGCGGAGTCCCGGTGCCAGTCGGACCTTACAACGAGATCGGCACGCCTGCTCAGCTCGTCCTGACACCCGAAGCGAACAGACTGACGGTCGAGTTCTCGGCGCTCGACTTCATGACTCCCGAGCAGAATAGATTTGCCTACCGGCTTGAAGGGTTCGACGTCCGGTGGACGGAGACGGATGCCACGCGTCGGCTCGCGACGTACACGAACCTGCCACCAGGCGACTACACGCTGCGGCTGCGCGCCTCGGATCGCGAGGGAGTGTGGACCGAGCGCACGATGCCATTACGGCTCCGCGTGCTGCCGGCTTGGCACCAACGCCTATGGTTCCGCCTGCTGCTGGTCACGCTATGCGCGCTCACGATCGTCGTGCTCGTCCGCTGGCGGACGGCGCATCTCCGCCGGCGACAGCGGGAGCTAGAACGCCAGATCGTCGACAGGACCAGCGATCTCAGCGCCGCCAACGAACGTCTGACCCAACTGGCGCAGGTCGATACCCTCACGGGGTGTGCCAGCCGCCGTCACTTCCTCGATCGCACGGGCGAACTGATCCAGCTTGCCGGTCGCCATGACCTTCCGTTGAGCCTGGCAGTGCTCGACCTGGACGATTTCAAGCACGTCAACGACACGTGGGGCCACCCTGGCGGCGATGCCGTGCTAGCTGCAGCCGGGCAGATACTGCGCCAGCATGTGCGCCTGAGCGACCACCTTGGCCGAATCGGTGGGGAGGAATTCGCGTTGCTGATGCCGCACACCACCGCGGCGGGCGCACATCTGCTCGCCGACCGAATACGGTACGCACTCAGCGACGCCGTCGTTACCGTCGAAGACGCCGCGATCCAGATCACTGCCAGCTTCGGCATCGCCGAAATGCGGGCAGACGAGGATTATGACGCGCTCTACGCCCGCGCCGACGCTGCGCTATACGCGGCCAAGCATGCGGGCAGAAACCGGGTGGAACTCAGCGTCTGATACATACGGCGTCATCTAGGCGCCCGCTTATGTGATCGCAGCGATAGACTGTTGAAGTACGACGCAGGCGGTCGCCTTCCGCGGAGCCCCTCCAGATAGCACACTCGTTTGCCAGTGGAGCGAAAGCGCTGAGAATTAAGCTACAACACCGGTTTAGTAAGGAATGGCTGGGGCGGCAGGGTTCGAACCTGCGCATGGCGGCATCAAAAGCCGCTGCCTTACCACTTGGCGACGCCCCAA